>CALGIJ010000011.1 GCA_937915545.1 uncultured Desulfobacterales bacterium | reverse complement strand
CATCGCCATCGGCAAAGGCAACGAGGCGAGCATGGGTTCGGTGAGCGTGGAATAATCAGTAGCCAGAGAGGAAAAGGCCCTGCCCGTGGTGTACGTAACGGGGGCAGGGCCTTTGCCGCCGAGGCGCAGGGAAGCTCGCGGGAACTTTCCGGGTAATTCGTCTCAACGTGTGAGAAAAGGCATGAAAATAAGAAGCGTTCTACTGGCCCTGTGTGGTTTGTCTTTATTGATCTTTGCCGTCGATGGTCGCGCCAGCGACCTTGATGACGGGATTTCCAAGTTCACCGATGATGGCATGGATAAGGAAGACGAATTGGGCAAAGCCGACCAGAACATCAAGTTCATAGTCCTCAACGCCAAGAGCAAAGCGGCGGTGCGCAAGGGCGATAAGGAGCAGATCGGTCAGGATTCCGGGCCTGCGACGATGAATAGCGTGATTTTGGGTGCTGGCAGTAAGGTCAAGGGAGATATTTATATCATCGATCAAAGTAAGGGACCGAAGACGAATATATCCGACTGAACCGGCCCGGGGGACTGCCCCCGCCGGGAGCTCTCCTGCGTGGGAGTGGGTGGCTCCGCCAGTCTCCGGCCCTTGGCTTTGTTCAACAATGCCATTCTTCAACAAAGTGGATAACGAGATATGAAACTCAACAAAGCTGTAGTTGTCGAAGAATCCTCGGGGTTTTTCAAGATTCGCAGGGGTGTAGGGCTTTGCCTGCTGAGCGCCGCCCTCGTCGTGCTCTCATCCTGTGCCGAGATGAATCCGAAAAATGTCGACATCCAACTGGAAAAGAGTGCGCCGGAGGTTAAAATCACCAACTACACTCAAGCCCTCAGCGATCTTGGCTTGATGTCGGAAATTTACGACACCGGCCTCATGAAGGTGCAGAGCCAGGACATCGCCGACGAAACCGGGACGTCGGCCACCACCGGCGGCGAGATTCAGCGTAACATCACCGAGATCATGAAGAGCACGCTCAACTCGATTGGCGGCAACATACGGTTTATTGAGTACAATCCTTCCTATATTCAAAACCAGATGGTCTCCGGCTACAGTGGTTTTGAGAACAAGGCCATCCCCGACGTCGTCATCACCGGCGGTATCACCGAGTTCGATCGCGGACTCGAGACCCGTGGCGACGGCACCAACCTCGACGTCGAAGCGGACTTCGGTGGTGCGCCGAAGTGGTTCCCTTCGGAAACCGCCGGCGCCAGCTACGGTGACAACACCAAGACCGGCAAGGCGCGTATCACCCTCGATTTCAACCTCAAGGATTTCCAGACGCTGGCCGGCATTCCCCGCATGTCGACCACCAACAGCATGGAGGTCTACAAGGGTATGCGCGAGGAAGAGGTGGGCATTACCCTCTTCGGACCGACTTTTGGTCTCAAGGGCTCCATCAAGCGGGTTCAGGGCCGGCATGAAGCGGTCAGGGTGCTGGTGCAGGTCAGCATGCTGCAGATGATCGGCAAATATCTTGCCCTCCCGTATTGGCGGCTGATGGGGGATGATGCCAGCCCGGACAAGACGGTGCTCGATTCCATTTCCGAAACTTATCACCGCATGGGCAGAGAGGATCGTATCGGTGCCGTTCAGCAGTGGCTGACGCTGCATGGCTATGACGTCAGTATCAACAACAGAATGGACAGCAAGACGGTCGCCGCCCTGCAGAAGTTCGACCCGGTTCTCGGTGCCGCCAATCCCGCCGGCATCAGCGAGGAACTCTTCTCCAAGATCTACCTGAGCATTCCGGTGACCCGTGAAGCGCTTGGCAAGAGGAAGAGGCTGAACGAATATTTCGTCAAGATGCAGCAGCAGGCTGCTCAGGAGCCTACGGCGCGTGCCGAGAAGAAGCAGCGCCAGGCGGCGCCCGCGCCTGCCCCGCACGAGGCGGCGCCGGTCCAGGCGGTTGCCCCGCAGCCCCAGGAAGTAGCCCAGGCTCAACCTGAGCCTCAGCCAGTGGCGCAGAAACAGGCGGCCCCCAAGCAGGCTCCAGCGACTCAGGCGGCAGCGGCTCCCCACACCCCGGCGGCGACTCCCGCACCGGCGGCTGTGTCTCCACCGGCCGCGGCGGCTCAGGCGGCAGCGGCCAAGCCGAAGAAGTTCGGTCGGCAACTGAACGAAGAAGATTGGTAACCGGAAGCCGTGGCGAAGTGCGCGGGGTGCCGGGCAATAAGGAATATTCAAGGAGTAGACGGCCATGTTGACAAAAAATAAAATCGTCCTGGTGACGCTGGTTCTTTCGCTCTTCGTCGCCTGCGCGGCATGGGCAGGCAATAAGAAGATCATGTCGACAAGGGCCGCCAGGGTGCTAGCCGAGCGTGCCATAGTCGAGTCGGTATACGGGTTGAAAATCAGATCGACGGAAGAGGTGATCGACATGGTCGCCGCAAGCTTCGTCGGCAAGACCGAGTCGAAGACAGCCGCTGACATCCAGGGCATCAAGATCGACGAGGTCGTCTATGACGCTGAGAAGGATATCGCCCAGGCGACTGCCTCAATCAGCCTCGACGAAATCACCAATATCGATGGTCAGGTGCTTAGCCTCAAAGGAAAGACCTTCAAGCGGGTTGCTTTTGCCACCTCTACCCCGGCCAATGCCGGACCGATCAAGGCGCTGCGCGCCGCCGAGCTGGACGGTTATAAGAACCTGGTGAAGACCGTGGTTGGTTTCACCCTGGAGAGCCAGACGACGGTGGAGAACTACATGCTGACTTCCGATGCGGTGAAGGTCAAGGTCATGGCCACCACCTATCTCGCCGATCTCGTCGACTACGGCTGGGACCAGGAGAGCAACGCCTTCGTCAAGTTCAGGGTCAATGTCAAGGATATTGAAGAACTCATCGGCGCCAAGATCCCTGGAGCCTCGGAATTCGTCGAGGTCGAGGGTCACGGTGCGGCTTTTGATGATTTTTCCGAGGCCCACAAGCAGGTTGTAACCGAAGACGGCAAGGAGGCCAGCCCCCCGCAGAAGCAGATGTGACCTAAGGGTCAGGGGCATCAGATTCCGGGCGGGGAGGTCGTTGTTCCCCGGCCCGGTGTCCTCTGCGAGGCTGAGACAGCTATGGAAAACTCGAAAAAGAACGTCAAAGAGAGGTTGCTCTTCTTTTCCCTCGGAGCCCTCTCACTGGCCGTGGCAAGCCTGCTCATGGGGGCTGCCACCGATTATATCAACAATAACAACACTACCCTCAACTTCGGCAGGTATGCCATATCCTCGTGGGCGACACAGATTGACGCCAAGAGCGGCATCGTCGGTGCCTTCGTTCTCGACACCGTCTCCGGTGAGACGAGAACCGCCTATATTCGCACCTATGGGGATGTTCCCAAGAGCGAGCTGGTGAAAAGTGATCTCAAAAAGCCCTTCAATGCCATCCAATAGCGGCACACGACGGCTGCCGTCCTCCCTGCTGGCGGTCGTCGTTTCTCTGCTGGCCTGTATCCTGCTCACCGGTGCCACGGAGATCAACATAGGAGTCAACAACACCGTGAACACCGGGAAAATTGTCGGTGGCGATTGCCTGCAGGGGAACAACAAGCTGACGACACGGCAATACCCCGTTAGTGCCTTCGAGCGCATCGCGGTTGAAGGGGTGTTCACCGTAAATGTTACCTGTGGCAGCAAAGAGGCAGTGGCCATCACCGCCGACGACAACCTTCATAAACTGATCGTCGCCGAGGTGAAGAACGGTACTTTCCGCCTCGGCTCGACAGGTTCATACTGTACCAGTAATTCTTTTGTCGCCGATATCAGTCTGCCGACGCTGCGCGCCATCGCCGCCGATGGCAGCAGCGAGCTGGCGCTGTCCTGCGCGAGGAATGGCAAGGGTGGTCAGCTGGACATTCGTCTCGGCGGCGCCAGCACCATGACCGCCAATGGGCAGACGGGCAAGCTGCAGGTGACGGTGACCGAGAGCAGCGAACTCGATGCCTACGAGCTGGTTGCCGAGACGGTGCAGATCAAGGCCAGCGATGCCGCCACGGCACGACTGACCGCTACCCGGTCGCTCGCTGGCAAGACGGAGGCTGCCAGCACCGTTACCTACCGCGGCCAACCGAAACACGTCGAGGTGGTCAGCGAAGACGCCAGCGAGTGCTCTCCCGACGAGTAGCCAGGTGAAGCGGCAGGCGTTTCTCCTGGCGCTTCTTGTCGCCGCTCTTTCTCTTCCTTCCCTGATGTATGCCGGCCCCACCGAGGTGGTGGTCAAAATCCAGGCGGTTCGCAATCCACCCAGCTACCACCAGCCGTGGCAGAATCTTGGCCATAGTTCGGTGAACGGCAGCGGGGTCATCGTTGCCGGCAACAGGATTCTCACCAATGCCCATGTCGTTGCGCACAGCGTTTTCATTCACGTGCAGAAGGCCGGAAAGACGGAGAAATACCCGGCAGAAGTAGAGTTCTTCGGCCATGCCAGCGACCTCGCCCTGCTCAAGGTCGATGACCCGCAGTTTTTCTCCGGCATCGAGGCGCTGCCTTTTGGCGACTTGCCCAAGGTGCGGGATAAAGTCGCCGTTTATGGCTTTCCCGATGGCGGTGACAAGCTGTCGATCACCGAAGGGGTCGTCTCTCGTATCGAACACATCACCTACGCCTACAGTGGCGCCTATCTCCTTGCCTGCCAGATGGATGCGTCCATCAATTCCGGCAATTCCGGAGGGCCGGTAGTCTATGAGAATGAGATCGCCGGTATCGCCTTCCAGGGAATGAATTTCACCTACGAGAACATCGGCTATATGATCCCCGCGCCGACTATAAAGCAATTCCTTCGTGATGCCCGGGACGGCGCCATCGCGGGGGTGCCCGATCTCGCCCTGACCATGCAGAAATTGGAAAGTCCTTATCTGCGCCGCTATTTTCGCCTCCAGCCTGGCGAGGATGGAGCACTGGTCAACAAGGTCCTGCCGGGCTCACCTGCAGAAGGCCTCCTGCAGAGTGAGGATGTCATCCTCTCTGTCGAGGGCGAGGCGGTGGCTTATGACGGGACCATCGTCTTCGGCGACAACATGCGGACTTACTTCGGATACCTCTACCAGAACAAGCAACTCGGCGAGGACCTCGACCTGTCCGTCAAGCGTCAGGGGAGGACGGTCGCGGTGCGTGTCCCGCTGACCGGGGCGGTGGGCAGGGTACGGCTGGTGCCACTGGAGTTTCAGCAGAAACCGGAGTATTACATTGTCGGGGGGCTGGTTTTTCAGCCACTTACCATGAACTATCTCTACGAGTTCGGCGGTGGCGCCTGGGCACAACATGCCCCGGTGGAACTGACGAATTTTTCGGTCAACGGCGAGCTGGACGTTTCCGGCCGGGAGATTGTCATCCTTTCCGAGGTACTGGCCGACAAGGTCAACGCCGGCTATCACGAGTTAGGGGATAATGTGGTACGTCAGGTCGATGGGGTAGCGGTGCGGAACTTCGACCATCTCATCGACCTGATCGACAAGGGGCGTTCTCCGTATGTGGAGATCGTCGTCAGCAGAGGCACGAAGATCATTTTCGACCGCAACGATCTGATTGCGAGCACGGAGCGGATCGTCAAGAAGTTTTCCATCGCCGCGGCGAGCAATCGCCGTTGAAGGCCGCCGAGAGAGCAACGCCATCGGTCGTTTTTCACCATTGGCAAAAGACATTGCGCTCTGGCTGAAGTCGCTGGAGCGCCGGGCCAGGGTGAGGACGAGGAACAGCACTGCTCCGCCACCTCCATGAGGGAAAGCGGAGTGCGCTGGCATGCCGAGATGGGCGCAGGTCTTGCTGTGGAAGAGTAAGCGCCTGTAACACCCTATTTCCGGGTCAGGTTGTGAAGCGCCGGGCCGGGCAGACTGTGCCGATACTCTCTCAAGTCTGGGTGAAGTCGACGGTAATCGAGGCTATCTTGCTTATATCTCGAACTTTTGCCGTCAGTTCGAGGTCGACCGAGGTTCCATGGGCGAACATCTCTCCCCCATTGAGATCCTCTTCGTAGGAGAGCAGTGGCTTGCCTTCCTCCGAGAGGAGGTGAACGGTGGCGTAACCCTTGATGAATGCCCTGGAGACGTTGGTTATTTTGGCAGTAACGGTGATGGTGCCACTGTCGGTGTTGACATCGGCGGCGAGATCTTCGACGAGGATGAGCTGTTGCTTATAGCTGCTGGAGGGCAGATTTCCTTCCTGCGACTTGGATGAAGCATGTTTGGGGGAGGCGTTGTTCTGCCTGGCATCGGTGGATCCGGGAAGAAAGAGCGTGACCGCTGCCAGGAGAATTGCCGCAACCGCGATACCTGGAGATCTCATAGGAAGCGTGCCTCCCTAAAAAGGTGATTGTCGACTCTCTTCTCATCCGGCCAGGCCCGCCCTCACCGCCGCGGCACTTTACCGGGCCTGGCCGCCAGACAGTCATCCTGGCCACCATTTGCTTGAAACGACACTGTTTCTCAGCCTTTCTTCTTGAAAAAAGAGTATCATTCCTTTTGGGCTGATGTCAAGCTTTCCTCAGTTATTCGCCCAACCCGGCCGCCGCGGAGCAAGCAACCTACCTGAGCACGGCACGGGCCTCGATGCCCTTGCCACGCAGGGTGTTGAGCAGGGTGGAGCATTCCTCCTTGCTCTCGAAGGCGCCAAGCAGCAGCCGCACCTTGGCGGCGTTGTTCGCGGTGTCGCGCACATAGCTGGTATAAGGCATATACTGCAGAGCGAGCAGCTTTTCACGAAGGGATTTATGGCTATCCAGGTTGCCTTCCTGGCCTACCTGGATAGCGTAGGGCATTTTGCGCACCAGGGTGTCGTCGATCTCGTCCTTCTGCAGCGAATCGCGCACCTTTTCCGCCTCTTCTGAGGAAAGAAAGGAACCGACGAAGATGCGGTGCCAGAGCCCCTGGTCTTTGATGATGATGGCGCCGGTAAAGGCCGGATAGCCAGCGCGGCGCAGCATCGCCGCCACACGGAAACACTGCTGCTGCGAGCGACTGGCACTGATCTGTACGGTGAATGGCGTCTTTTGGTCGATGGAAACCACCGAGTTCTTGGAAAATTCTATCTTTCTGCCGTTGATGCCACCCTTGGTGTCAGCGGCACCTGGGCCGATCTTGGCTTCGAGAGAGACCGATCCGTTCTCGGGAATGGGTCCGGTCTTCTCCACGACGTCCTTGTTGAGCCGGTCGAGTTCGAGCAGGCGTTTTTCGATGAGCGAGAGGTTTCCGGCGTAAACGCTGTCCATGCCGAGAAACATTGGAATGACAATGAGGAGGGTTGCGAGGAGCTGTTTCACGACGTTCACCTGGAGAAAGGGAAAGGGACTCCGTCCTGTATGGCCGATGTCGGCTGAAGGCGACAACTATGGTCGAGAGGCTTACCTCTGTGATTCGGAGGGGGATGGCAGGGTTGGTTTGGGTTTCGGTTCCTCCTTTTGAGGTGGTGGTGCCGGCGCAGCGACCATTGGCGGAGCCGTAGTCGGCAGGAGCTGTGTCGCAGGCTCGTCGGCACGAAGCGGCGTGTGTGGGTCCTTGACCAGTCGAAAGCCGATATAGTTGCTGCGTGTGTCACCGAGAATGCCCAGCCGCGATGTGGTGCTCAGCTGTTTGTCCGGCGAGTTCCAGCCGCCGCCGCGAATGGCGAAGTTGCTGCATTTGCCGCTGACCTTTCGTGGCGATTGATCTTGTGAAGCGTCGCGGTAGTGGTCGACCCAGCAATCTTCCACCCATTCCCAGACGTTACCGGCCATATCGTGGAAGCCCGAGCCGTTGGCAGGATAGCTTCTCGTCGGCATGGTTTGCTTCGTCTCGGCTCCCGGCTGGCAGCTGCGGCAGTTGGCCATGCCAGGTTTGAAGCCGTTGCCCCAGGGGTAAAGGGTCCCGGTACCGCCCCCGCAGGCCCATTCCCATTCCGACTCGCTGGGCAGCCGGTAGGTGACCCCAGTCTGCTTGCTCAGCCAGCGGGCGTAGGCCTGGGCGTCATGCCAGCTGACGTTGATCACCGGCCGGTCCTTTCTGCCCCAGCCATTATCGTCGGGCACGGGGCTGCCGGTTTCAAGAGAAAACTTCTCGTACTCTTCGAAGGTGATTTCAGTGACAGTCATATGGACAGGGTGCTCGATCTTGACGAAATGCGGCGGCTTTTCCGAGAAACGCTCACTTCCCATCATGAAGGTGCCGGTGGGCAGGGGGAGCAGCGCCGGGCCCTGCCCGCCGGAGGCGAGTTGGTCACGCTGTCCCGGGGGGAATTCGCTGCGCTTGTAGCCGGCCTCCGGGGCGCCCTGGCTGCTGGACGTGGCCTTCCGCTCAGCCTCTGCTGTGGGGGGAGGGGTGGACGCGGTTGCTTTGGCGGAAGTTTCATGGGGACTGGGAGGGGCGGCCTTCGCAGTTTCGGCCGGTGGTTCCTCCGTCACGGGTTCTGTTCCGCGCAGACTCTGCACCAGCTGGCCATAGCGGATTTCCTGCTTCGGCTCTTGCTCGATGATCTCCCCGGTGGCAGTGTTGAGGGCGATGTCGACGATCTTGATCCTGCCGGTGCGGATCTGCTCGACGTCGAGCACTTCCCCGGTTTTCGGGTGTTTGATCGCTTCGCCTTCCTTGAAGACAATGAATTCCATTCCCGGCTGCAGTCCGGAGCTGGTTCCCAGGTCGATGAGCACGGTGTCATCGCGTTTTTTGACGATATATCCGGTAAGGGGGAAGTTTTTAACGATCTTGGCGGTGAGGCGCTCAATGGCTTCTTTAAGGTTGCCCGAGGACTCGCTGCGCAGGTTCTCCGCGGCGACGATTGAGCCGGTATTGACGTTGATGATGCGGGCGTTGACTTCGACATGGTCCTGGAGGAGCATGACCGAGCCGGAGATGATGGTCTTGACGCCAAGGATCTTGCCCAACTGGGCGGTGCTGTTCTGGTCGATAAGGCCCGACATGCCGAGCTTCTGTTCCTCGATGATCTTCTTCAGCAGGGCGCGTTCGACCACCTCGAAACGGCCGTCTTTGACCATGGCGGTGGTAAACCATTCGGCGACGATACCGCCCATATCCTTGTTCTTGCCGCTTTCACCGCGTTGCTCGAAGTCGAGTACGGCGATCTTCGTCTTCTTGAAGCTCGCTACCGCGTCATTGTGCAGCAGCAGGGCAAGAACCAGCAGAACCGCTGACAACAGTCGCATAGCTCCCATGGTACATCCTCTCCTGTGGCATGCGCCCCGATTCTAGCCAGGCATATATCCCTGCCTTCTCCGCTTCGGGCGGAGAGCGAAAGCGGCGCCATGAGCCGTGATCAATTATTGCGCAGCCGGTCTTCGATCTCGGTGATCATCTCGGCATGCTCAATGAAAATCCTGTTGTATGGATGCCACTGCACACCGTTCGCCGACCACTCGGCGACATCCTTGATGCGGTAGATGAGCGGCTCGGAGGAAACCATGGTGGCGATGAGCTGGCAGCGCAAGAGGAACTCTCCATTCTTGGTCTCGAACTTTCTTACCGTGTGCTTGGTCTGCAGGTAACCTGACTCGTAGTTGAGCTCCTTGATGTTGGAGGAGCGCTTGATGGCGGCGTCGATCATGATCTGCCATGCCGACTTGGCGTCGAGGTTGGCGCCAACGGGAATCTGCACCCAGGTGTTGGTGGCGGGAGAGGGGCGGGTGGCTGCCCACAGCGGGCTGGGGCTGAGGTCGACACTGATTACGCCCTTGTCGATATTGGGCGTTGTGCTGTTGAGAACCAGTTCCTGCTCGAAGTGACCCTCCTTGGAGAACATCAGGTTGTATTGACTCTTCTGCATGAAATCGAACTCTCGGGAGAAAGGCGTCACCTGCTGGCTCTTCTGGCCATCTATGGAGACGGTCGCTCCCGGTGGATTGCTTCGTATTTCAACGAGGTTCGGCGTCGCGCAGCCGTTCAGAATAACCAACGCTATCGCCACAATCATCCAACGTGAGATCAGTCTAGACATGGGCTGTTCCTCTATGCTGCCGCTTATGGTCGCGGTCATATTACGTTGAGCTCCCGTTCCTTCAGGTTGAGAAGATAAGACCACTTGAGAGGGGAGACTATTCGATTACCAGACTTTTTTGGTAGGTGACGAAAAATCCCTCGAAGTCGCCACCGTCGTTGTAGGTGAGGATGCTGAGTACGGTCCAACCCTTCTTGCCGTACTCTTCGTTGGATTGGTTGAGGGCGGCCACCGCTTTCTCCTCATCATCTTCCTTGATGAGTACCGTCAAGGTCTTCTGATTCGATGCCATTTCGGCCCTCGCCGCCAGGCTCTCGGGCAGCAGGGGAGCCTGTTCGGCGGCCAGGGTGCTGTGTGGAACGATGGCGGCCAGGGACAGCGCCGCTGCAAGGCAGGCAATCGATACTCGTTTCATATCCCCTCCATTCGCCACTCCCATGCCAGACGGGATGGCAGAGAATGAACCGCTTCCCCGGCGCTCCAATGCCTGTTGGCGGGGTGCGGCCGATGTTCGGGCGGGGGCGGCACGAGACTGGCCATCCCCCTCGGGGATGGTTCTCCTGTCGACCCGAGCCGCCTCAATTCATTAATAGGATATCAAAAATCCGCGTATTGTAAAGCAATGACAGCATGGCAAAATCATAAAAGCGCCCCTCTGCGCGGCAAGAGGTGGGGCGGGGCATGCTGGTAGCAGTGTTGGCAAGCATGTCGATCCCTCAAGAGGTGTCTTGGGTGCAGTGGCGACCTCCAGTTGCATGGGGGCCCGGCCATTGCCGGCCTTCGTGCTTCACGGCGGAGTGTATGGACGAACGTTCGATTTTATCTAACGAACGTGTGGATATTTTCTATTTGTTGAAAGTTACGGCATCGGGTAGTCTTGCGATAGCGTGGTAATTTCGCCAGGCTGAAGCTGGACTTTTCGGGGACGGTGTTGGGCCGAATGCGGTCAGTGCCCTTCTGTGCTTCATGCCTGAGCAGGCATTGTGAAAATTTTATCAAGGAGCTCATGACGTATGCGTGCCGTGTGGAAGAGATGTACACCTGTTTTTCTGTTATTGCTGACCTTTTGCCTTATTGATGGCGGCATTGCCGCCGATATTGCCGACGCCCGCTCCAAATCCGGCGGCAAGTCGTTCAGTTCCACTCCCAGCAAGTCCCCGGCCAGCAGTGCGGCGGCGGCGCCTGCCAGTGGCGGCGGTTTTGGCAAGGGCCTGATGGGCGGCCTTCTCGGTGGGGCCATCGGCGGCATGCTCTTTGGCTCGATGTTCGGGGCTGCCGGCTCCGGCATGGGGATTTTGCCCCTGCTGCTGCTCGCCGTGGGCGGGTTTTTCCTCTACCGCAAGTTCGCCAGGTCGCGGCAGGTGGCGGAGAGCAGAGCGGGTTCTGCTCCCTATGCCCGTCAGGGATCGGCTGCCTCCGCTTCTCCCGGCGGCCAGGGTCTCTCCCAGGCTCCGGCGGCGCCGGTAATCGGGGAGATGGTCGGAGCCGACGGCGTGGCGCAGCTGAAGCAGGTCGACCGGGACTTTGACGAGCGCCACTTCCTCGAGGTGGCCACCGATGTCTTCTTCCAGGTCCAGGCAGGGTGGATGCGGCGTGACCTCGATAGCTACCGCCATCTCCTCGGTGAGGAACTGGCGCGGGAGTACCAAGGCCATCTCGCCGATCTGCGTGGCAAGGGCCATATCAACAAGCTGGAGTCCATCGCCGTGCGCGACACCGCCATCGCCCAGGCCGGCAGCGACGGCCACGAGGATTTTGTCACCGTCCTCTTTACCGCCAACCTCCTCGACTACACGGTCGACGAGCGCAGTGGCGAGCTCGTTTCCGGCAGTGCCACCATTCCGGTCAAGTTCCGTGAGGAGTGGACCTGGGCGAGGCCTACCGGCACCCAGCAGTGGCGGCTCGAAGGCGTGCGCGAAGTCTGATCCCTCGCGCCCCCTTCACCCATCCCGTCCGCTTCCTGCCGGACCCTCTTTCCCGGCCCCTTCCCCCTTCCGCCGGGCGGCTGGGCCGCACCCCATGCTTTATCGGGGTGCGGCCGAGTTGACAGCGTTATCACCATCCCTACTGTAATGGACAGCGATGGCCGCCGGGGCCGGTATGGTTCCAAGGCTGACGTACCATTACCTTTACAGGGAGAGTTCCATGAAAGTACTTGTCGTCTATTACAGTATGTATGGCCACATAGAGAAGATGGCGCAAGCCATTGCCGCAGGTGTCAGCGAGGTGGAAGGCGCCGAGGCGGTCCTGAGAAGGGTGCCGGAGACCTTGTCTACGGAGATTTTAGGCAAGATGGGCGCCCTCGAGGCGCAGAAAAACATGGCGTCGGTGCCGGTGGCGACCGTCGACGAGCTGGCCGAAGCCGATGCCATCATCTTCGGTACCCCGACGCGCTTCGGCAACATGTGTGGGCAGATGCGGCAGTTTCTCGATGCCACCGGCGCCCTGTGGGGCAAGGGGGCGTTGATTGGCAAGGTCGGCAGCGTCTTCACCAGCTCGGCCACCCAGCATGGCGGTCAGGAGTCGACCATTCTCAGCTTCCACACGACGCTACTACACCACGGCATGGTGATCGTTGGCCTGCCCTACTCCTTTGCCGGACAGATGGGCGTCGCCGAGGTCACCGGGTGCTCGCCCTACGGCGCCTCGACCATTGCCGGGGGCCAGGGAGAACGCCTGCCCAGCGAAAACGAGCTGGCCGGGGCCAGGTTCCAGGGTGCCCATGTGGCACGTATCGCCACCAAACTGTGCCGCTGATACGGCACTTTTTATGAGCGGGGCGGGGGAGCCTGCCCCGCCTCCCCTCCCTGACCTTCGACATCTTCTTCTGGCCGGGCGATCGGCAGGTCGACGACGATGACTGTGCCCGGCCCGTGGCTGGCAGCGCGGGTGTAGCCCTCCGGCAGATGCTCGGCCGGTGCGGGGCTGATGGCCGAGATGCTGCCGCCGTGCTCCTTGATGATGCCGAAGGACACCGAAAGCCCGAGTCCGGTGCCCTTGCCCACCGGCTTGGTGGTGAAAAAGGGGTCGAAGATCTTGTTGAGATTCTCCTCGCGCACCCCCTCCCCGGTGTCGGCGATGCTCATCCTCAGCCGCCCTTCGGCGGTGTCCTGAGTGCAGTGAACGGCGATCAGCCCATTTTCGCCAATGGCGTCGGCGGCATTGTTGAGCAGGTTGAGCCACACCTGCTTGAGCTGCTCGTCGTCGCCGACCACCAGGGCTGAGCAGTGATCGAGATCGTGGCTGATGGCGATGCGGCTGGTGGAAAAGACATGCTCCACCAGCTTGATGACCTCGCGCATCGAGCGCACCACGTCCACCGCCTCGCGGATAGCTTGGGAGCGGCGCGAGAAGCCGAGCAGGTCGGCGACGATCTTGCGGCAGGCCTTGGTGTGTTTTTCTATGGTTTTCAGGGCCTGCAGGCTCTCCTCATCGGTGATGTCGTCCATGAGCAGCTGGCTGTAGCCGAGAATGATGCCCAGCGGGGTGTTGATCTCGTGCGCCACCCCGCCCGCCAGCCGGCCCAGATCCTCCATCTTCTGCGACTGGATGAGGTGCTCCTGGTAGCGCTTCAGCATGGAGATGTCGCGGGCGGTGAGCAGCAGGCCGGTGATAGTGCCATCGTCTTCGTACACCGGCACCTTGACCACGTGGAACCAGCGCCGGCCGTCGGCTTTCTTGACGCTGATCTCTTTAACGAGTGGCGTGCCGCTGGCAAGGATCTCCTTGTCTTCACGGAGATAGATGTTCGCCATATTCCCTTTGAAAATATCGCTCTGGCGCTTGCCGACGACCTCATGCTCCGTCAGGTCGAAGTATTCGCAGAAGGCCTTGCAGGCGAAGCGGTAACGCAGGTCTTTGTCCTGCAAGGTGATGAAGTCGGGGGTGACGTTGAGGATGGTCTTGAGCAGTCCCTGCTGCGCGGCGATGGTCTTTTCTCGGGCGGTCAGTTCCTCGATATGGTGCTTGATGGTCACCGCCATGAAGTCGAAGGCCTCGGCCAGATCCTGAAGCTCATCGCCGGAGGCGTATTTGACCACCTGGCAGTGACGGCAGTTCTCGATCTTGATCAGCGAGCTCTTGTCACGACAGTTGGGGCAGAGGGTGCCACTTACCTGCCAGCAGCGGCGCCGCGCGTCACCATAGGCCGGGCAGTCGCTGCGGCCGCAGTTCATGATCCGCCAGCACTGTTTTCCCGCCGGGAAGCCGACTTCGATATCGAGGTTGCCTTTGACGATCTCGTCCGCCGACTGGCGCAACCGATTGAGGCGGAAGGTGACGGTGTGCGAGAACCACAGGGCGAGGATGACGCCGACGGAGACCACGGCCAGGGTGGCGAGCAGGCTGATCGCCTGCTGCTGCCTGATCTGCGCCTCCATATCCTTTCTCGACAGGCCAAGGCGGATGGCGCCAAGATTCTTCTCCCCGAGATAGACACGGACGCGAAAATCGTAGACCAGACCGCGCTCGGTATCGAGGAGCACCGGCTGGGAGGTGGCGGCGTCCTGGTTGACGGTGAGCAGGTCGCCGGGAAAGCCACCGATGAAGGTGTGAGAGAGAATATTGTCGTCGGTGTCGGTGAGGAAGATGTAAATGACGTCGTCGTATTGGGTGAAGACGTTGTCGATGAGGTTTTTGAGCTGCAGCAGGTCCATGGCCAGCAGGGGCTCGGCGAGGCGATAGGCGAGGCCCGAGGCAAGCGCTGCGCCGCGCTTCTGGCCTTCCTCGAGGAGCGCCCGCGACGACATGGCGGCGAGGGTGAGACCGAGGCTGAGGCCGCAGAAAACCAGCATCAGAGCCACCCCGAGGGTAATCTTGGTCTTCAGCCGCAGGTTGTGCAGCGAGTCCAGCAGGGCGTTATTCAAGATCAAGGTTCACCTTCTTACTCAGCTCGCGGATAGGGTCGAAATCGCCGTCCTCGGAGGGGATGAAACCGATGAAGCGCGCCGCATCGAGGATTTCGCGGTGGCGAGGGTTGTTGGCGTAATCCAGCTTGAGCATGGCCCCCTTGATCTTGTCGGCGGACTCCTTGCCGAGGCGCGGGCTCCAGGCATAGACCCAGCCCGGGTACCACCTCGAACTGGCGATGACGGCGATCTGGCTGACATCGATTTTGTCGGCCACCACCTTGAGCGAGCCTTCGCGGATTGAGCCGAAGTCGTAGAGGCCGGCGTGGACGCCGAGGATAACGTTTTCCTGGCGGCCGCCGGAGAAGACTACCTGCTTGAAGTCACGGAGAGTAAGCCCGTGGTCGACGAATTGGCCGAGCGGAAAGAGGTAGCCACCGGCGGAGGAGGGGTCGACCGCCACCCAGGACTTGCCGCGGCAATCGTCGAGGGAGCGGATGAGTCGGTTGTCCTTGCGGACGATGATCTGCCCGCGGAATTCGGCGCGGCCGTCCTCTTCGACGATGCGCGTCATCGCCATGGCCCCGAAGCGGTTGGCGAGCTTGACATAGATGAATGGGTTGGAGAAGGAGATGTCGATCTTGCCCTGACCGAACATGTTGATATGGTGGTCGAAGGTGTCGGGAAAGACCTGGCGCATGGGCAGGCCGGTTTCCGCGGCGAGGTATTCGATGAGCTGGTTGTGGCGCTGGAAGGACTCTGAATTGGAGTACTGCGGCAGGTAGGCGTAGGTGATGGCCGGCTGCTTGGGTCGGAAGGCGATCTCCTGGCGCTTCTCCAGGGAAACCTTGATGGCCTTTTCTTCGTCGCCGCAGCCGGAGAGCAGCAGGGCGACGAGGAGGATGAGGAGGGCCGCGAGCCGGTTTCCGACGAGGGCAAGCGGGCGCCGCTGGCAGGTGTCGGCGGGGGCGGTCATCTCCCCCTGCTCCACAGCGGGTCGTTGCCGAATTTATCGAACCACCACTGCTCGTCGGAGATGGAGCGCCGCACCTCTTCCCTGGCAAAGCTGTAGGGATAGCCGTGGCAATAGTCGAGGATCACCCGGTAAGCCTGGATCAGCTGGCGTGTCCTCTCACTGCGTTCGCCGCTTTCGTCACCCCTGCCGTCGGGGTGGGCGTGCTTGATCAGGCTGCGGAAGTGTGCCTTGATCTCCGCCATCGAGGCCCGTTCGGGAAGGCCGAGGAGTTCGACGGCGGCGATGATGTCATCGGCATTGGCCATATGCGTTCACCTGGCGGTGGGATGCATCTCTGCAGGGTGGCCCGGCTGTCGCCGAGCTCCTCTGTCCGGCGGTGGGATTTCACCCCCTCTACAGAGAACCATAGAAGGCTGGCGGAAGGCAAGCGGAGAGTGGGCATTTTTCCTGGCGGTTGCGTCTCGACAGGAGAAATGACCACTACTGAGGCAAGGGGAAGGCGTTGTCGCACCCCCTTGGCCGATGGCTGATCCGCTGTCATGGTTCGCCCTGTCAGATGCTCACCTCGGGCCGCCACCGCCACCGCCGCCACCACCGCCGCCGCCACCGCCACCCGCTCCACCGGCGCCGCCGCTGGCGCTTCCGCCCTGGCCGGAAGCGCCGACGCTGTTGCCCGCGCTCTGTCCCCCCCGGCCGATGATGCCGCCCACCCGCTGCGCCTGCTGCTCCGCGTTGCCGCTGCTGGCGTTGAAGCTGCTGCGGAGGTCGCTCATATCTCTGGCCGAGGGGTTACGCGAGAGGGCCTGCTCGAGCACGTTGATGACGGTGTTGGAAAGCACGCGCCGTCGCGCCATGTCGCGGGCAAAGAGCGCGGTTTCCTCGGCCAGATCGCGATTCACCGTCTTTGTCGCGGCGCTTACGTTCAGCGCCACCGCCAGCCGGGTGGCGTGTTCGGCGCGCAACCCGGCGGCCAGGCTGTCGGCGATGGCCTCGACCAGCGCCGCGTCGTCGGCAAGATGCAGGCTGGCTGCCAGGCGGGTGGCCTGTTCCATGCGGCTGCGTACTCTCTCCACCGCCATCACTATCGCTTCCGGAGGCACCCCCTTGGCTTTTCCCTCACGGACCTTGTCGGCGGCCGCCGCGCGGGCGGGAGGGCTGCCCTCGGCCAGATGCTGCGCGAGGGTCTCCATCTGTTCGATGGAGAGACGGGCGGCTGTCATGGTTGCGACCATCTTTCCTGCTTCGTCGTCGGTCATGCCGGCAGCGGTAAGCTGTCGTTCTATATGCTGCAGCCGTTCCTGTCCCCCAGGGGGAGCAGGGCCTTGTTCTTCAGCGCCGGCCAGAGAAGCCAGCAGCGATGTCAGCAGAAAAAACACAAGAGTCTTCATGGTTCCTCCCCACAGGGTTAACACGGGGCAAGGTGCAATCATGGGTGGTAGAGGCAGTTGCTGCCCCCGAAATCATCGAACTCGCGATCACGGCATTCGGGCACGTAGACCCGGCCGTCAACGACAAAGAAATAGGAAAATTCTTCTGCCGCCGGCATGGTCGCCGTATAGCGGCCGCCGTGGTCGCGGCGGATCGGCAGCAGAGCGAAACCGTCTGCCGAAGAGGCGAAGGCGACCGTTTTCGCGGCAGGGGCCTCGACAACGAGGCAGATCTGGCTGCCGCACCTGGTGACGACATGGCCGGCGCTGCAGCCGAGCAGGGTCGTCAGGAGCAGGCAGCTAAGAGAGCGGAGCATTGGCGCCTCCGACGATCAACAGCGAGTTTTCCCCCCCGAAATCGTCCTCCTCCCGCGCGGCAATGGTCGGGTCGACGAGGCGTTGCCCTTGGCCGAGCAGATAGCTGTAGCGATGCTCGCCCTGAGGCAGCGGCAGGGTCAGAGTCCAGTAGCCGCTGTCGCCGATCTTTTCCATAGGCACCGGCTTCCACGAGGTGAAGGTGCCCACCACGCTGGCAGTTTCGACGCCCGGGAGATAGACGACGAAGCGGTGGTCGACCAGACCTGGTCCCTGCGGGTCCTTTATCGTCCAGAGAAAGACCAGCCCAGCCACCAGGGCCATGGCCAAGGCTCCGCCGAGGGCCTGCGTCCAGGCCGGCCACAACGGCAGCGGCCGCCAGCGTTTTTTTGCAGGCACGGCGGCCAGGTGAGGCGCCGGCATGGTCCGCGGCAGTCTCTGCAGCAGCGTTTCCTGCCGCAGCAGGGCGAGGGTTTCGGCGGCGAAGCGGTCATCGTCGTGGATCGTTTCGACGAAGACGATCTTTTCGTCGAGAGCCAGCTCATCGTCGATAAAGAGAGAAATGAGGGTCTCATCCATGGTCTTGCTCCTGCATCATTGCTTTCAGTTTCTGCCGTGCCCGGTGCACCTTGACCTTGACGTTGGCCTCGCTGCAGCGATGCAGCTGGGCGATGTCGCGATAGCAGAGGTCGCCGCCGGAGACCAGGGAGAGGATATCGCGCTCCTCGTCGGAAAGCCGCGCCATGGCGGCGAGAAGAAGTTGCGATTGTTCCTGGGCGAGATAGCGCTCTTCCTGGCCGATGCCCGCTCCCTCCAGCACCTCCTCGTCGTGGCAGAAGCGCTGCTGGTAGCGCCGGTCGTCATAAAAGAGATTGCGCCCGATGGTGAAGAGCAGCCTGACGTTCTCTTCCCCATGGCGGTATCGTTCGAGATAGCGGGTAAAGCTCTCCTGCACGAGGTCGGCGGCGAGGTGTCTGTTGCCGGACTTGCGAAAGAGGTAGGCAAAGAGCTTGTTGCCGTACTCGATATAAAACTGGCGAAACCTGTTCATGGTAACCACATAACGTCTCTCGCCGGCAAAGGTTACAGCTGTTGCATGAACATTCCCTTTTTTCGTTCATTCGGCGAGGATTTTCACAAGGTCTGTAACCTTTGCCGGGGTGGTGCGTTATCGGGGCATGAGAGGTCGAAACCGCTCGCGGCTCGCGGATGGTCCGCTGGCCGGGCGTGACTTCTAATCCCCTCGAGGAGAATGAAGATGAACATGACGAAAGGGCAAAATGTGGTGATGGTGGCATGTGGGTTGGCGCTTTTTCTGGTGGTGGCGGCGTATTCCGGCAGTCGGGACGGTCTTGCCGCAGGTGACGGGGTGGACAAGGGGGGGATCGAAAACAGCCAGCTGTTGACCGGCAAGGGCAAGGGTCACGGCTATGGCCCAGGAGATGGCACCGGCAATGGTGGCAGCGGGCCGAAGGACGGCAGCGGCTATGGCCCGGGGAACTGCACCAGCAGTGTGGCGCGGCCGGCTGAGAAGGTGCCGCTCTTTGCCGGGAATGGCAATGGCGGCAACGGACATGGGCCCGGAGATGGCACCGGCAATGACGGCAGCGGACCCCAGGACGGCACTGGCTATGGTCCGGGCGACTGCACCACCAGCATCGAGCGGCAGACTGGGACGCCGCTGCTCCTTGCCGGACGAGGCAAAGGTGGCAATGGCGCGGGGGGCCAGGGCGGGCGCAAGGGTCCGGGCGATGGCACTGGCACCTGCATCGCTTCCTGAACCGCACCTTTCAGCGGGGTGTCCCTCTCTTGCCAGGGCGCCCCGCAGGGGCAGGCGATGACGGCGAGGCCTGCCGTCTCTCCTGCCGACGGGCTTACCACCAGAACTCGGGATAGCGTCTTTTCGGTGCCAGGTTGTTGACCAGCAGGGCGACGAGCAGCATGACCAGGGCGCCAAGGGCTACTGGGGCGAGCACATAGAGGTAGCCGAGTCTGTGGATGGCGGGACCGCCGATGATGGCGATGAGGGCGGTGGCGCCACCGGGCGGGTGCAGGGTCTTGGTGAGATGCATGACGGCGATGGCTGTCGCCACCGCCAGGGCGGCGGCGAAAATCGGCTCCCCGCCGCAGAGCATCTGCATGGTGACGCCGACCAGGGCCGAGAGGGTGTGGCCGCCGAGGAGATTGCGTGGCTGGGCCAGCGGGCTGCGCACCGCCCCGTAAAGGAGCACCGCCGAGGCCCCGAAGGATCCGAGGAGCAGGGATAGCCCCTGGGGGTCGAGCAGGCGGTAATGGAGCAATCCCACCAGGGCGATGCCCAGCACACTGCCCAGCCACGACCAGGCCACTTCGGTGAGGCTGACCGTAGGCGGACTTTGCCCGCCACCGCGCATCTTTTCAAAGAATGTGGCCATCGCTCCTCCTTTGCGGGTAGAGGCAGGAACAGAAGGCGGTGACGAGATCGGTGCGGCTGACGATGCCAAGCGGCCTGCGCTGCTCGTCGACGATGGGCAGGCGGTTGATATTCCTCTCGGCGAAGATGGCGGCGATCTCGTGGCTGCAGAGAGTAGGCCCGGCGATGATCGCCGGAGCGCTCATGATCTCGTCGACGCGGTGATTGTGCAGGTTGACGGCGATGCAGCCCCGGTGGTTGAGGCAGCGGGAGATGATCTCCATGAACGAGGCGGGTGCCTTCAGGCCCATGCGGCGCAGGAAATCCTTCTCGGAGACCACGCCGATCACTCTGTTGTCGCCATCGACCACTGGCGCCCCGGAGATGCGGTGCGTGGCGAGAAAGGTTGCGGCGTCCTTGAGGTCCATGGTTGCCTGCAGGCAGTGCACCGGGCTGTGCATGATCTCGGCTGCACGCCGCGCTGCCAGCAGCCGCTCCACCGCATGGCGGTAGGCGAAGGTGAAGATCTCCTTGAAATCGGCGGGGCTGATATCGACATAGCCCTGGATGTCCTGCATCGCCCGGTAGATGTCGTCATCGTCGATGGGCGGTGGGGTAAGGTTGAGATGTTGCGCCATGCTCGTTCCTCCGGCTGGTGTTGGGATGTCTGAAGGAGCAAAACAGATGATGAGGGGGATTTCCTTGATTTAGGTCAAGCACGACCCTGCCTGCTGGGGGTAAGGTGACCGTGCCGGGAGGGGTTCCCGGAGATTTGGTCAGATCACCTCAACCTGATGGCAATAGGTCATGAACATCCACTGCGTGCAGCATGTCCCCTTCGAGGGCCCGGGCAGTATCGCCTCCTGGGCCGACAGCGGCGGCCACCGGCTCGCCATTACCCGTCTTTATGCGGGCCAGGCCCTGCCAAGGATCGAAGAGGTCGATCTGCTGGTGGTGCTGGGCGGGCCGATGAGCGTCAACGACGATGCCCTCCACCCCTGGCTGGGTGAAGAGAAACGCTATCTCCAGCAGGCCATTGCCCGCGGCATCCCCACCCTCGGCATCTGCCTCGGGGCGCAGCTGCTTGCCGCTGTCCTCGGCGCCAGGGTTTTCGCCAATGCACAGCGCGAGATCGGCTGGTTCCCCGTCGAGGCCACCCCGGCTGCCGCCACCTCGCCGCTCTTTGCCCTCTTTCCCCCCGTCCTGCCGGTGTTCCACTGGCATGGCGAGACCTTCGACCTGCCTTCCGGGGCGACCCACCTGGCGCGCAGCGCCGCTTGCGAACATCAGGCCTTCAGCTATGGCGACCTGGTGCTCGGTCTGCAGTTCCACCTCGAAACCACCCCGGCCGCCGTGGCGAGCCTGATCAGCAACTGCCACGACGAGCTGCAGCCTGGGCCTTACGTGCAGCGGCAAGAGGAGCTGGTCGGCAGCGAGAGCCGCTTTGCTGTGCTCAACGAACACCTGCGGCCGCTGTTGTCAGGGTTGATGGCGCGCTCGCCGGCCGGGCCGGCGGGGCAGGAGGGCCGCCTATAACAGGCCGAGGCGCCTGGCCAGCTTGTGGAAGTTGCCGCGGTGCAGGCCGAGCGCCCGGGCCGCGGCCGCCTGGTTACCGCCATGGGCGGCCAGCGCCTGCTGCAGGGCGCGTCGCTTGCAGGCCTCGACCGCGTCCTTGAGGGGCAGCTGGGGGAGGGCCGCGTCCTCTGCCGTCTCGGCCAGATCGAGCATGGCGGGTGGCGCGGGAGCGCTGTTGTCGAGGATTCCGGCCTGGACATACACTGCCTCACCCCTCGGCACCGCCGCTGCGGCACGCAGGGCGGCGCGGATGAGCAGGTTTTCCAGCTCGCGGATGTTGCCCGGCCAGGAGTAGACGAGCAACTCGTCCATGGCTGCCGGAAGCAGCCGGATGGGTCCGGTGCCGAGGCGACGGGCGATGGTCTTGCAGAAGTGGTCGGCGAGCAGCGGCAGGTCCTCGCGGCGCTCGCGCAGTGGCGGGATGCGCAGGGGGTAGACGTTGAGGCGGTGGAAGAGATCGGCGCGGAAGCGGCCGGCAGCCACCTCCCCCTCGAGGTCGCGGTTGGTGGCGGCGAGCAGGCGGACATCGACCTTGCGGGCGCGGCCACCGCCGAGCTTCTCCATCTCGCCGCTCTGCAATACCCGCAGCAGCTTGGGCTGCACCGCCAAGGGCAGTTCGCCGATCTCGTCGAGGAAGAGGGTGGCGCCGTCGGCAAGCTCGAACTTGCCGGTGCGCTCCTCGCCGGCCCCGGTAAAGGCGCCGCGCACGTGGCCGAAGAGCTCGCTCTCGGCCAGGGATTCGATGAGGTTGGCGCAGTTCACCGAGAGCAGGGGCTGTTCGTGGCGCATCGACGAGGCATGGATGGCGAGGGCCGCCAGTTCCTTGCCAACGCCGGTCTCGCCGGTGATCAGCACCGAAAAGTCCGACGCCGCCACCAGCTCGATCTCGCGCCGCAGATGGACCATCGCCGGGCTCTCGCCCAGCATTTGCCCGCCTTTGTCACGCCGCACCTCGTGGAGCAGATCGCGGGCGATGAGGCCCATCTTCTCCGCATTGAGTTCCAGCGCCTGGAGGAGGTCGGTGGTGTGCATCTCGGCTCCGGCCAGGGCGGCGATGGCGCTAATGAAGGTGAGGTCGAGATCGGCGAAGGCGCGCGGGTCGACGGCGTCGGCGGTGAGCATGCCGATCAGCCGCCCCGAGGCGTGCAGAGGGCAGCCGATGCAGGCGTGGATGCGTGTCGCGTCGGTCTTGCCGGCGGGGAGGAGGCCGGTCGCGAGAGGGTCGTTTATGGAGAGCATGCCGTCGAAGGGGTCAGGCAGGCTGCTGTCGCTGGGGAAGATTATCGGGCCATCGGCCTTGGCGACAATGGCCAGGCGGGGATGGTCGGCGGGCAGGAAGCGCTGCAGCATGGCCTCGCGGCCGAGGCCGACGGCGGCCTTGATGACCAGGGCTTCGCCTTCGAGGTGCATCAGCGCCGCGGCGTCGTAGGGGATGGCGCGGCGCAGGCTCTGCAGCAGCCGGGCGTAACGGCTCCTGGCATCGAGGGCGGCGGTGAGGTCGAGGGCGATGGTGGCGAGGATGGTCAGCTTGTCCATGTTATGAAAAATATACCATGTATTCCAAAAGATCACCCCGGTAATGGTGTAAAAACAATAACATTGTTTGTAACATAATGAAAATATAGAAAGTATTATCTGGCATCGCCTTTGCTATGGTCGAGATAAGGATATATTGCGCCGCCACCCCGGCGGCGACCATCTCAACCAGGGAGGTATGCCATGACCACCACCAAGAAACTTTGGCTGATCTTTGGGTCGGCACTGTTTATCGCCTTTTTCGTTCTCGGCTGGTATGGCCGGGAGATTTACCGCCAGGTGCCGCCCATTCCCGAGCTGGTGCTGACCAGCGGCGGAGGTACCCTGTTCACCAAGGACGATATTCTTACCGGCCAGCAGGCCTGGCAGAGCATGGGCGGGCAGCAGGTCGGCTCGATCTGGGGACACGGCGCCTACCAGGCCCCCGACTGGAGTGCCGACTGGCTGCATCGTGAGGCCAGCGCCTTGCGGGATGCTCTCGCCCTCCAAGAGTATCGCCGCGACTTCCAGGGTTTGACCTCCTCTGAGAAGGCGGGCATCGAAGCGCGGGTGCGAGACGAGATGCGCGGCAATACCTACGATCCGTCATCGGGGACCTTGCGCATAAGTGAGGCCCGTGCCGCGGCCGTCGCCCAGACCGCGGACCACTACGAGCGCCTCTTCGGCGCCGACCCGAAGCTGGCCACGCTGCGCGATAACTACGCCATCGTCGCCAACAGCATGCCGGACCAGGAACGCCGACGGACGATGACCGCCTTCTTCTTCTGGACCTCCTGGGCGGCGGCTGCGGAGCGGCCCGGCACCGCGGTGAGCTACACCAACAACTGGCCCCACGAGCCCCTGGTTGGCAACGTGCCGACGGCGGCGAGCGTCGTCTGGTCGCTGGTCAGCATCGCCCTGCTCCTCGCCGGCATCGGCGCCCTGGTCTGGTACAAGCTCTTCCACGACCGTGAGGAGGATTTGCCCGAGCCGCCGGCGGCGGACCCCTTTCGCCTGCTCTCCGCGACGCCGTCGATGCAGGCGGTGTGGAAATACGGGGTGATCGTCATCGCCCTCTTCGTCGTCCAGGTGCTGCTTGGGGCGGTGGTCGCCCACTACACGGTGGAGGGTACCGGTTTCTTCGGCCTGCCGCTGGCGGAGATCATCCCGTATAGCGTCGCCCGTACCTGGCATGTGCAACTGGCGGTATTCTGGATCGCCACCGCCTTCCTCGCCGCCGGCCTCTACCTCGCCCCGGCGGTGGGCGGCCACGAGCCACCTTTCCAGAAGCTCGGTGTAAACGTGCTCTTCGCCGCCCTGGTCGTGGTGGTTGGCGGCTCCCTGGTCGGGGAGTGGTTCTCGGTGCAGCAGCGCCTTGGTCTCGACGTCGGCTTCTGGTTCGGCCATCAGGGCTACGAGTATGTCGACCTGGGTCGCTTCTGGCAGATCGCCCTCTTTGCCGGCCTGCTCCTCTGGCTGACCCTGGTGCTGCGCGGCCTGTGGCCGGCCCTGCGCGACCATGGCCACCGCCGCCAGATCGTCCTGCTCTTTGCCGGGGCGGCCGGGGCCATCGGCCTCTTCTACGGAGCCGGGTTCTTCTACGGGGCACGCACCCATCTGTCGATCATGGAATACTGGCGCTGGTGGGTAGTGCATCTCTGGGTCGAGGGCTTCATGGAGGTCTTCGCCACCGCCGCCCTGGCCTTCATCTTCACCCGGTTCGGCCTTGTGCGTGCCGCCAACGCCACCGCCGCGGTGCTGACCGCCTCGACCATCTATCTCTTCGCCGGTATCCCCGGCACCTTCCATCACCTCTATTTCTCGGGGACGCCGATTTCCATCATGGCTGTCGGAGCGACCTTCAGCGCCCTCGAGGTGGTGCCCCTGGCCCTGATCGGCTTCGAGGCCTGGGAGACTTACAGCCTCGGCCGGCGTGCCGAGTGGATGTCCACCTACCAGTGGCCGATCCGCTTCTTTATGGGCGTCGCCTTCTGGAACCTGGTCGGCGCCGGCATCTTCGGCTTCCTCATCAACCCGCCCATCGCCCTCTATTACATGCAGGGGCTCAACACCACCCCGCTGCATGGCCATGCCGCCCTCTTCGGGGTGTACGGCCTGCTCGCCCTCGGCCTGGTGCTCTTCGTGCTGCGCCGTCTGCAACCGCAGGGGGTGTGGAAGGACCGGCCCCTGTCGCTGGCCTTCTGGGGGATGAACCTCGGCCTCGCCCTGATGATCGTCCTCAGCCTGCTGCCCATCGGCCTGGCGCAGACCTGGGCTAGCGTCGACCACGGCCTGTGGTACGCGCGCAGCGCCGAGTTCCTGCAGCTCCCGGCCATCGTCGCCCTGCGCTGGCTGCGCATCGTCGGCGACACCATCTTCCTCGGCGGGGTGGCGGTGCTGGCCTGGTTCGTCATCGGCCTCAAGACCGGCTGGTCCTATGTCGAGGGTTCGCGCCGCGCCGGGATGGACGCCCTTGCCGGAAAATCCGGCAAAAGCGCGGTGAACCTTGTCAGGTAGAAGGAAAGAAAGATGGCCGCCGCCCCCGGGGCGGCGGTAACAGGAAGGAGAATGTCATGAATGCTATCAGGCAGTTACGAGAGGAACACCGTGTGGTGACCACCGCCCTCGCCATCCTTGCCGCCATGGCCGACAGAGCCCAGTCGAGTGGTCACCTCCATGTCGTTGATGCCGAAAAATTGCTGGAGTTCTTCCGTGTCTTCGTCGATCGCTGCCATCATCGTAAGGAGGAGGGGCTGCTCTTTCCCCTGCTCGAGGAGGTCGGCATCGGCCGCAATGGAGGTCCCATCGGGGTCATGCTCGCCGAGCACAGCCGCGGGCGCGACAGCGTCGCCGCCCTGAGCATGGCCGTGGCCGCCTACGGGGCCGGGGACCTCGCGGCGCCGGAGGAATTTGCCCTCCAGGCCCGTCTCTATGAGGAGCTGCTGACGCGCCATATCGACAAGGAGAACGGCGTGCTCTTCGTCCTTGCCGAGCGCCATCTCGACGATGCCACGCTGGCCGGTCTCGAGAGGCGCATGGCAGAATTCGAGCACGAGGAGATCGGTACCGGCCGGCACCAGGCCTTGCACCGCCTGCTCAACGATCTTGCCTGCCGCTATGGGGTCGATGGCGATGGGGCGCACTGCGCGGGCCACCACGGGGAGGCACTTTGCCACCACTGCGGGTGAGGGGAGAAGGTGAGGAATTGACGGGCGGCGTGGTGTCGCCCGAGTGGGCCGAGAGGCCCTGAATGCTGAAAGATACAGGGGGATAGCAATGAAGACCTAGTGACAAAGCACCTTGGCCAGGAAGTTGGACGCTACCATTATCACCAAAGGAGAATGACCATGAAAGAAGTACGAATTGATCGTGACGAGTGTATCGGCTGTGGCGCCTGCGCCGAGCTTTGCCCGGATGTTTTCGCCCTCGACGACGAGGATAAGGCCGAAGTCATCGCCCCCGAGGGCGGCGACCAGGCCTGCATCGACGAGGCCATCGCCTCTTGCCCGGTGGGGTGCATCTCCCAGGAGTAGGGGGAAGGGCAGGGCTTAGAGCAGGCCCTGCTCCATGGCGTTGCGCTCGGCGACCTGGCGCAATCCGTCGCTGATGCTCGGGTAGACGTGCACCGTGGTCGCCAGGTCGACGACGTTCATGGCGAAGCGCACCGCCAGGGTCGCCTCCTGGATGATGTCGGCGGCGCGCGGGCAGAGCATCTGCACGCCGAGGATCTTGCCGCTGCCGCGCTCGGCGGTGAGCAGGACCCCGCCAATCAGCTCACCCATGACATGGGCCTTGGGGATCCGTTCCAACTCGAGGTAGGTGGTCACCGGGCGGTAGCCGTGGGCCTCGGCCTGGCGGTGGGTGAGCCCGACGGTGGCGAACTCCGGGTCGACGAAGACCGCCATGGGCGAGAAGCGGTGGTCGATGGTGTGGCCGGCCTGGGGATAGAGCATGTTGCGCACCGCGATCTGCGCCTCCCGCGCCCCGTTGGGGGCGACCATCGGCGGGCCGGTGACGTCGCCGGCCGCCCAGACCCCCGGCACGCTGGTACGCAGCTGGCTGTCGACGACGACGAAGCCGGCCGGGTCAAGGGCCACCCCGACCTCCTCGAGGCCGATGCCGCGGGTGGCCGGCTCGGTGCCGATGGCCAGCATCAGGCGCTCGGCGACGAAGGCCACCTCGGCCCCGTCGATGCGCGCGAAGAGGCAGGTGGTGTCTCCGTTCCTTTCCACCCGCTCGGCGACGATATTGCAGAACACTTCCACCCCATCGCGCTGCAGCATGCGGCGGAACTGCTCGGTGAGCCGCTTGTCGAACTCCGCCAGGAGGCGCGGGCCACGTTCGAGGATGGTCACCCGGGTGCCGAAACGGGCGAGCATCTGGCCCATCTCCAGGGCGATGACGCCGCCGCCGAGGATGGTGATCGAGGCCGGAAAGCAGGGCAGGTGCAGGGCGCTGTAGCTGTTGAGGGCTTCGACCTTGTCGATGCCGGGCAGGGCGACGCCGCGCGGCCTGCCGCCGGTGGCGATGAGGATGTTGGCGGTGCGCAGCACCTCGCCGTTGACTTCGACCTCGTTGGCGGAGCGCAGGCGGCCGCGACCGCGCACCAGGTCCATGCCGGGGGTGCCGTCGAGCTCCTTCTGGTAGTGGCCGTCGCGGATGGTGCGCACCGCCTCCTCCTTGAGGGGCATCAAGGTGCCGCAGTCGGGTGCGCCGGCATGGAGGTTGAGTCCCCAGCGCATGCCCTTGCGGGCGCCATAATACATCTCTGCCTTGTGGATGAGGGTCTTGCTGGGGATACAGCCCCAGTTGATGCAGGTGCCGCCGGGCTGCGACTGCTCCACCAGCAGCACTTTCCAGCCGGCCGCGGCGGCGAGGCGCGCTCCGGCGAAAGCGGTGGTTCCGGCTCCGAGGATGACGAGGTCGTACTGTTGGCTCATGCGAGGCGCTGCTCCGAAGCAATCGGGGGAGGGATGGCCGCCGCCGCGGGCGTTGGCCCGGGCGGCGGCCCTGTGCCGTGGGATGCTTATTGGCCGGCCATCATGGCGGCGATATCCTCTGGGGCGGTGGTGATGGGCTTGATGTTGAATTTCTCCACCAGGACCTTGGCGACGCCGGGCGAGAGGAAGCCGGGCAGCGTCGGGCCGAGGCGGATGCCCTTGACGCCGAGAGAGAGCAGGGCGAGGAGAACCGCCACCGCCTTTTGCTCGTACCAGGCGATATCGAAAGACAGCGGCAGGTCGTTGACGCTCTCCAGGCCGAAGACCTCCTTGAGTTTGAGGGCGATGACCGCCAGCGAGTAGCTGTCGTTGCACTGCCCGGCGTCGAGGACCCTGGGGATGCCGCCGATATCGCCGAGGTTGAGCTTATTGTAGCGGAACTTGGCGCAGCCGGCGGTGAGGATGACGGTGTCCTTGGGCAGGTTCTCGGCCACCTCGGTGTAGTAGTTCCTCGTCTTGTGGCGGCCGTCGCAGCCGGCCATGACGATGAAGCGCTTGATCGCTCCGGACTTGACCGCCTCGACCACCTTGTCGGCGAGGGCCAGCACCTGATTGTGGCCGAAACCGCCGACGATGGTGCCGCTTTCCAGCTCGGTCGGCGGGGGACAGCTCTTGGCCCTGGCGATCAGCGCCGAGAAGTCCTTGCTGCCGCCGGCCGGGCGGTCGGCGATATGCGTCGCGCCATCGTAGCCGACGACACCGGTGGTATAGAGGCGGTCGAGATAGGTGTGTTCCTTGCGCAGCGGCACCAGGCAGTTGGTGGTCAGCAGCACCGGGCCGTTGAAGGACTGGAACTCGCTGTTCTGGTGCCACCAGGAGCCGCCGTAGTTACCGACGAAGTGGGCGTATTTCTTGAAAACCGGGTAGTAGTTGGCGGGCAGCATCTCGCCGTGGGTATAGACGTCGACGCCGCTGCCTTCGGTCTGCTTGAGCAGCTCGTCCATGTCCTTGAGGTCGTGGCCGCTGATGAGGATGCCGGGGTTCTTGCCGACGCCGATATTGACCTGGGTGATCTCCGGGTGACCATAGGTGGTGGTGTTGGCCTCGTCGAGGAGGGCCATGGCGGCGACCGCCATGCTGCCCGCCTTCATGACCAGGGCGACCATCTCGTCGACGCTCAGCTCTTTGGTGGTGGAGGCCATGGCCTCGAACATGAAATCGTCGATCTCGGCCTTGTGAAAGCCCAGTACCGCGGCATGCTCGGCATAGGCGGCGATGCCCTTGAGGCCGATGATGAGCATCTCGCGCAGCGAGCGCACGTCCTCGTTCTCGGTGCGCAGCACGCCGACGCCCTTGGCCTTGGCGGCGAAGTCCGCGGCGCTGCCCTTCCAGGTCGCTTCATCCGGCAGGGTGCCGTCGAACTCTTTGCCATTTTTGGCTTTGAAGGCGGCGAGGAAGGCGGCGCGCAGCTGTTCGCGGCGGGCCATGCCTTCTTCCACCAGGGCGACGAAGCGGCTGTCGGCCCAGTTGGCGTTGGTGATGGTGGCAAACAGCCCCTTGAGGACGAAGTCGTCGTTGGAGCGATCCGCCTGGCCCAGTTCCTTGAGCTTTTCGCCGTACACGGCCATGCCGCGCAGCACGAAGAGCAGCAGGTCCTGGAGGTTGGCGGTTTCCTCCGGCTTGCCGCACATGCCCCTTAAGGTGCAGCCGGTGTTCTTGGCGGTTTCCTGACACTGAAAGCAAAACATGATGTTCCTCCTTGTACGGGGTGGGAGAAAGAAATACCCCATATGCGGCCCCCCTGGCCGGATATGGGGCGGGGTCAATGCTCAACTCGCGACAGGTGCCGGTGGAGAATGCGTTGTGGCGGTCGCGGGAGGAGTTGAGAGCCGCCCCCCCCTTCTCGCGGGGAATTGGCTGAAAACGGCCTTCCGCGATCGTCCCCTGGGAAGGGCGCTGGCGGAGGCGGGTGGTTCTTGAGGAGTGGGTCGGCCGGTCGGGAGAGAGGTTACATATAAGATCGAGAGGCGTCGTTTCCCGGTGGGCGGACAGGTGTTGGCCATGGTCACCGTATGGTGTTTGAGGAAGAAGTATCTCTTAGCATACGCCTTTTCGAGGGGGAAGGCAAGGGCAGGGGAACCTTTGTCTTTTCGCGGTCCCTAAGCTACGTTTTCCCCCCGGTTCCTTTCATTGTGCGACCCTGGCGGCGCGGGAACTGCTGACCAGGCGAACATCCTTTTACCTCCCCGTTACGGGGCAGGCGAATCGGGTGGCACCCCCTCGCATGAAGAACTGCTCAAGCGCCATGCGGTCAAGGGGGTGCCGACAGGGTGCGGAGCGGGGACAATGCGGCGTTTTTTGCGCAAATCGGCAAAGACCCGGTGGAAAATTCGACGTAGCGATTTAGGGTGTATTCTCCATCGCCGTGGCGACCAGGTGGCGTCCGCTCTGTGTTGACGCTGCTGGAATGCTTGGCTACGCAGAAGAATGCACACAACGATCGGGTGCCCTCATGGTCCTGCCGCCTCCGCCCAATGCCCATGTCAGTGCCGTACTTTTGCTGACGCTTGTTGCACTGGTGCTCTTTACCCGTGAAAAGATCCCCCTGCAGACATCGAGCCTGGCGGTGCTGCTGGCCCTGGTCGTCGGTTTCGAGCTCTTTCCATTTGAAACGGAGGCAGGGCCGCTGCGTTCCGTCGATTTTTTCCAGGGTTTCGGTCACGAGGCCCTGGTGGCGGTATGCGCGCTGATGATCGCCGGGCAGGGGATCGTCCGCACCGGCGCCCTCGAACCGATCGGACGCATTCTCGCCAGGATGTGGCTGGTCAGGCCACGCAGCACCTTCCTCCTCGTGCTGCTGGTCTGTGCCTGGATCAGCGCCTTCATCAACAATGTCCCAGTGGTGGTCCTCTTCCTGCCGATCCTCATCTCGGTGGCGGTTCGCACCGGAATGCCGACATCCTCGGTGCTGATGCCGATGGGCTTCGCCACGCTGCTCGGTGGCTCCAGCACCACCATCGGTACGTCGACCAACCTGCTGGTAGTGGCGGTTGCCGAGGAGATGGGATTGCCACCTATCGGCATGTTCGATTTCCTCCTGCCGGCGGCGCTGACCGGCACCATCGGCATCGTCTATCTATGGCTGGTGGCCCCAAAGATCCTGCCACTGCGTGAGCAGCCGCTGACCGATGTCTCTCCACGGATCTTCGCCGCCCACCTCGCCATCCTCGACAAGAGCCCGGCGGTCGACAAGAGCCTGGCCAAGGCGCGGCAGATGACCGGCGGCACCATGAGGGTGAGTGGCATCGAGCGCGGCAACGGCAGATTCCTCATCCCCTTCCCGGAGATCATCCTTCGTCCGGGTGACCACCTGGTCATCCGCGATACCCCGGAAAAGCTCAAAGAGTACGAAAAGGTGCTGCGGGGCACCCTCTATCCGGAAAAGCACGATGATGGGCCGGTCGACGACACGCACCCGCTCAAGGCCGAAGATCAGCAGATCGCCGAGATCGCCATCGTCGACCGCTCGGAAATCGTCGGCAAGTCCCTTGCCGACCTGCGCTTTGCCGAACGTTACGGGCTGGTCACCCTGGCCCTGCACCGTTCCGGACAGGACCTCCACCGTTACCATGACGAGATCGGTGATATCACCCTCAAGGCTGGCGATGTGCTGCTCGTTCAGGGGCCGCGCCACGAGATAGCCAAGCTCAAGCGCAACAAGGATTTTCTGGTGCTCGACGCCACCGCCGATGTCCCCCCGTCGAGCAAGGCCCCGCTTGCCCTGGCGATCATGATGCTGATTGTCGGGTTTTCCGCTTTCGGTATTCTCCCGGTCGCCGTCAGCGCCCCCTGCGGGGCACTGCTGATGATCCTCGGCGGCTGTCTCACCTGGCGCGATGCCACCGGCGCACTGAGCGCCCCGGTGATTCTCATCGTCGTCGCCAGCCTGGCGCTGGGCATGGCGCTCCTCAAAACGGGCAGTGCCCAGTACCTGGCATCCCTTCTCGTCATTCTCGCCGGCGATGCCCCGCCAGCGGTGTCCATCGCCGGCCTGCTGCTGCTCATCGGCCTGCTGACCAACATCGTCTCCAACAACGCCGCTGCGGTGATCGGCACGCCCATTGCCGTCTCCATCGCCCGGCAACTCGGCCAACCGCCCGAACCCTTCGTCTTTGCTGTGCTCTTTGGCGCAAACCTCAGCTTTATCACCCCCATGGCCTACAAGACCAATCTCCTGGTGATGAACGCCGGCCGATACACCTTCAACGACTTCCTCCGCGTCGGTCTGCCGCTCTTCGTCATCATGTGGGTCTCGCTGTCGATCATCCTGCCCATGCTCTATGGAGGCGGGTGAGCGATGTTCTTTTCGCGTACACTGTCGGTCTCCCTCCAGGGCGTGCTGTGATCGAAGATCTGTGGCTCTTGCGACGCACGCCACCAGTGCAGGGCTGCAGTTCGTTCGCACCTTCGGCACAGGCTGTGCCGTGGTGCCGAAGGTGCCAAGCGAGATGGGTAGCATGGTGATCGTCGAACGAATCTCCCTGCCGTCGCATACGGCGCGGCCGCGTGGGGGAGGCCGCTCTCGCCAGAGGGGATCGTGGTCGCCAAACGGCTGGCCAAAAAACAGGATATTGAGTACAAGACGGGCATGTACCGGCTGGTTGACCGACGAGCCGGCTGATGGGAAATCTTTCGGTGGGGATGCCGCCATGAGTCCTGAACAGCGAATCGAGATCAAGATCGCCGACATTACCAAGCTGGACGTCGATGCGATCGTCAATGCCGCCAACACCTCACTGCTCGGAGGTGGCGGCGTGGATGGCGCGATTCATCGCGCCTCCGGTCCTCAACTCCTTCGGGAGTGCAGAAAACTCAACGGGTGCGAGACAGGCGCGGCGAAACTGACCGGCGGGTATGACCTCCCGGCCAAGTATGTCATCCATACCGTCGGCCCGATCTGGGAGGGTGGCGGCAACAAAGAAAGCATGCTGCTCTCCTCCTGCTACTACGAATGCCTGAAGATCGCCGAGGAACGAAATCTTACGACCATCGCCTTCCCGGCGATAAGTTGCGGCGTTTATGGTTTCCCAATACCGGCAGCGGCCACCGTGGCCATCAATACGGTCTATTCGTTTCTTGAGAAAAACAGTGCGTTACGGGTCGTTTTCGCCTGCTTCAACGACCAGGTGAAGCAGGCCCTTGATGCAGCTCTGTCCGAGAGGGTCCAGGGGGATGCGGCCAGATAAGGTCCTCGCCCTTTTGCGGACATCAGCGCAGCGGAGCATCATCGAGGCCTGCTGCTCTTGCTGAATCGCCTTGTCGCGAACCCTGTGTACGATCTCTCCCACACGCTCCGGAAAAAACAGACCGGCGCTTATACGGGTGATTTTCTGGTGCAGCAGCCACGACCTCGCACTGCAGAATGCGGCAATCTTTGCCGGCGCCTTTACGAGGGTACTGTGAAATGATAGAGTTAATACAACGGTTTTTGATTGCTTAAGGGGAGAAACGACGGGAAACCCTCTTCGCCGAGCGACTCTGCGCCTTTCTTGTGCGACCTTGTGGCAGGCGGGTATGGTGGGGCTGCGAAAATTTTCTTCGTCCCGTCATCACGAAAGCCATTATGGCAACTCCACCACGCCGGGAAATCTTGTCGGCTATGGGTGATTTCAGGCATCTCAAGAGGAGTGTGAGATGAGAGAAACGCACGAAACGGCAAAGGACGCGGTCAATGAAAAGTTTTCCATCAATGTCGTTCTCGTCGGCGGTGGCCGGGCCTGCCGTTTCTTCCTCGGTCTGGTCCAGGATAACCTCTCTCCTGTATTTAATATAAAAATACAGGGCGTGTACGACAAGAACCCCGACGCAGAGGGGATGCTGCTTGCCAGGCAGATGGGGATAAACACCACCGGCAATCTCCATGAGCTGCTCACTGTCGAGCCGCTCGATAGCGTCCTGGTGCTGACCGGCAAACGGCAGGTGCTCCTGGAAATCATCCGCCTGCGCCCCAGGGGAGTTGGCGTTCTCGAACTGAGGGGCAACAATGTCGTGCGCAAATTCGTCGCAATGATCAGCCGGTGGCGCGAGTCGACCGTGCAAAAACTCAAGGCCGAGAAGACTCTCTCCAATTTGTTGATTCGGCAAAGCGCGACGTCCATTGTCTTTATCAATACCGATTTCACCATCGCCTACGCCAACCGCGCCTATCTCGATACGGTGAAAAAGTCAAAAGATCAGGTGATTGGCGCCCATTGCCATGAAATCTCCCACGGCATCAACACCCCCTGTTCGAGTGCCTTCCCCGGGGTGAAGTGTCCGATGCTCGAGACCCTGCGGACCGGCCGGGATGTCCATGTCATCCATGACCACCCCGGTGCTGACGGTCAACGGATGTACTGCGACCTGACCACCTATCCGATCAAGAACGATGATGGCGAAGTGACGCAGGTGATCGAATTCTGGCGGGATGTCACGGTGGAATTTTCCGATCGGTGGCGCAAGAAGGCCAAAGAGTTCGAGTGCAATATCCAGAAGATGATCCAGGAGGACCGGATGATCTCCCTGGGCAAACTGGCGGCAAGCGTTGCCCACGAAATCAATAACCCCATACAGGGTCTGTTGACCTTCTGCGGGTACATGCAGGACATTCTTGCCTCCGGGACGCCGGCAGCGGACTCCCTCGAAGAATTCAAAGGCCATCTGCAGCTCATGTCCCGTGAACTGGAGCGGGTGGGGGGCATTGTCTCGGGGCTGCTTTCGTTTGCCAGGGAGTCCGGGGTCGAGCATACCCAGATCGATGCCAACAAGGCCCTGGAGGCGGCACTTTCCCTGACCCGCCACAAGATGAAACTCGCCAACATCGCGCTCACCACAGATCTGTGCCCGACGCCGGTCATGGTGGTCGGGGATGTCAACCAGCTTCAGCAATGCTTTCTCAACCTGATTTTCAATGCTGTCGACTCCATGCCTGAAGGGGGAAAGTTGTCGGTGGCGTCGTGGATGGATGAATCCTTGGAAAAGGTTTGGTTCACAATCCAGGATACCGGCTACGGCATTCCCGAGAACATCAGGAACAACCTGTTCGATCCCTTTTTCACCACGAAAGATTCCGGGAAAAACACCGGGCTGGGACTGTCCATTGTCTACGGGGTGGTCAAAAATCACCGAGGGACCATAAAGGTCGATAGCCGGGAAGGGGAAGGCACCACCTTTACAATGACTTTCCCCGTGATCCCGAACAATGACCGCAACGCCTGAGGGGGGAACATGGAACCTAAATTGAGAATCTTGATTGTCGACGACGAATTGATCGTCAGGGAATCCCTCCTGTACTGGTTCAGGAAATACGGCCACGAAATCGATACGGCGGCTTCCGGCCAGGAGGCTTTGCAAAAAATCGAACAAAAGCAATTCCATCTCTTGTTGGTGGACATCAAGATGCCGGGCATGGACGGCATTGAACTACTGGAGAGGGTCAAGAAAGACTACCCGGAAACCCTGGTGGTGATTATTACCGCCCACGGCTCGATAGAAAGCGCGGCCAGAGCGATGCGCGCCGGGGCCAGCGACTACCTGCTGAAACCGTTCAAGCCGGAGCAACTCGCCCTGGTGATGGAGAAAATCTTAAGCCAGCAGAAGATCACCTCCGACTATCATTATCTCAAGGGATGTCTCAATCAGATTACTCAGTTCGATAATATCATCGGCCAGTCTCCCCCCATGGAAAAACTCTATGGCATCATCCTCGAGGTGGCCAAGAGCGATGCTTCCATCCTCATCACCGGCGAAACCGGTACTGGCAAGGAACTGGTGGCCAAGGCCATTCATGCCAAAAGCCAGAGGGCCCATCTCCCCTTTGTTGCCATCAACTGCGGTGCTCTTCCCGACTCGCTCTTGGAGAGTGAATTGTTCGGGCATAGGAAAGGAGCCTTCACCGGGGCCGAACATTCGAGAAGGGGTTTCCTGGAAGTGGTCTCCGGCGGCACTCTGTTTCTCGATGAGATCGGGGACATCAGTGCCAAGATGCAGGTCGATTTGCTGCGTGTCCTCGATGACAAGACAATCTTCAGCGTCGGCAGCAAGACTCCTGTCGAGGTGGACTTCCGGCTGATCTCGGCGACGCGCAAAGATCTTGATCAGTGCATTGAAAAGGGCGAGTTTCGCGAAGACTTCTTTTATCGCATCAATGTCATCAGGGTTCATCTGCCCCCATTGCGGGAGCGGAAAGGGGATATTCCCCTGCTCGTCGATCATTTCATGGCCAAATACAGCCATGAGACCACCAAACATGTCGACAGGATAAAATCGGACGCCATGGCCCTGTTGACGTCTTATGATTGGCCGGGGAACGTCAGGGAACTGAAAAATGTCGTGGAGCGGGCCGTGGTGCTGAGCAAATCCCGTACGCTGACTCTTGACGACTTTTCATTTCTGAGGCCGGCGCACGCGGCCGTTCCCTTCGAGCCGAAGACATTGAAAGAGGTCGAGGAATCGCACATTCTCAAAGTGCTTGATGGCCAGAACTGGCAGATTACCCGGGCGGCGGAGATCCTCGGCATCAACCGCGTCAGCCTTCATAAATATATAAAACGATGTAACTGGCAAAAGCCGGCATGAAAGAACGGATCGGAGTGGTGCCATTAGGGGAGGTGCCGGCGCTGGCCGTGGATATCATTGCCGCCAATATCACCGCCTACTACAGGTTGCCAGCCGAGATCCTGCCCAAGCAGCCTATTCCCGAGTCGGCTTTCGACGAGGCGCGGCTGAAGTACAATGCCGGCCTCCTCATCAATATGCTCGGCACCCTCGACTTCAGCGGATACTCGAGGATTGTCGGCGTCATCTCACGGGACATCTTCATTCCGATCTTCAACTATGTGTACGGTCAGGCCGTCCAAGGCGGCAGCCATGCCTTGGTGTCTCTCTACAGGCTGAACAAGAACGCCGATGGTTCAACACCATCGGCGCCCCTGGTTTTCGAGAGGGCGGCCAAGCTCGCCCTTCACGAACTGGGCCATCTGTTCAACCTGTACCATTGCAACGAGCCCAAATGTATCATGCACTTTTCAGGTATCATCGAGGATCTCAACAAGATTCCCTTTTACCTGTGCGGCGACTGTGCAAGGCGGCTGCCGCGCTAAGCCTCCCCTATTTCTTCTTGCTCCCGAGAAATGTCTCGGCAAGGCGGTCCCAGCCGATCTCGGGGAAGCTTGACACGATGTCATCCACGGGATCGCCACCGGCGGCGGCCAGGTTCTGATACTCAGGTCCCATGAGGCGGAGCAGCTTCTGGCTCTCGCGGTCCGTCCAGACAAGGCTGTCCTTGCCGAAATACAGCCCCTTGAGGTTCCGTTTGGGCATGTTGGTTTCGACGACACAGAGCCACCCCTCGTTGTAGGGATCCTCGTGAACGATCTCCGGGTGCTCTTGGACTCTGATGTTGACTGCCAGCACTGTCCCGGTGACGGGAGATTGTACTTCAGCCTCATTCTCCGAGCGGGAGAAACTCACTGCAGACTGGCCTTGCTTGAGGTTTGTGCCTAAGGGTGGGAGGGTGATCTTCGATGGCGAGCCGAAGAGCTTGACCATGAAGTCGTCAAAGCCGATCTTGACCCGGCCGCCGTGCTCGAATCTGGCCCAGGTATGTCCCTTGTGATAATAGTACTCGTCGGCGAGAAGGTAGCCGGAGGATTTCAGACAGGGTGCGCTTTCCTCCCGGAAATCCAGGTCCTGGTCGTCGAGCATCTGGTCAAAGGCGCAGTGATTGCACTCATAGTTGTTGACGCAGACCTTGGCTGCCGTGACGCGTCCGGTCAGCGCATGGCGGCAGGGAATGGTGGTCAGGCCAGGGATGTGCTTCACATTGTCAGCCCACCCCGATCCATGTTTCTTGGACTGGGCACTGACGGTTTTCTGCATGGCTCTATCAAAGGGGCAGGTCCGGCAGTCATAGACATTGTCGCACAGTCGTAACTGAACGATTCCTGCCTTCGACCAGATGCATTCTTCCTCGATTACCTGAAAGCCTTTGACAATGTTTTTCTGTGCTCTTGCTTTGCCGCTCGTTTTCTGGTTCTTGGTGATCATTTGTTTGCTCCTTGTATGAGGTTGGCTATTTTTTTCGCGCGATAATTTATCTGGGGGATGAATTTCCCTTTCATCCCCCACAAGAGTGCCGGGTCATGTCAAGCAGGGCAATGTGCATCGCGGGACTCCATGTCTTCATCCTCGACCATCTGGTCATACGCGCAGTGATGACATTCATAATTTTTGACACAGACCTTGGCTGCCGTGACTCGTCCGCTCAGTGCATGACGACAGGGCTTGCTGGTCAAGCCAGGGATGTTCTTGATGTTCCCGGTCCGCCGGAAGCCCTGCTGTTTCTCTTCGGCGTTGATCGTGTCCTTCATCGCTCTGTCAATGAGGCAGGTTACGATGTTTTGCGCAGAACCGAACTGGCGCGAGTGGCCTGTCAGAGGCTTCAACCATGTGCTTTCGTCTGTAATTGTCCCGAAATTGTTAACGATGTTTTCCCGTGCTTTCGCTGTGGCGATAATTTTTTGATTGTTGAGTAACATGGCGTCCTCCTTTTGGTTGATGGGTGAGTCTGCCTGCGTGGTCTTTGCTCTTATTATTGCAATCTCGGTGCCAAAGGAAAAGAAGGGCGAAATTTTAATAAATATCTCGTAACATCAGCAGGTTGGTTCTCTGGCGGTTGCGGGGGCAAAACGAGGTGGGCAAACCGACTGGCCAGAAAGTAGCTTGTTGCTACAATGGTGACTCGTCATTTGCCGGCTGACATGATGAAAGTGATCTTATTTCAGTGTGTTGCGTGGTGTTGCCAAAAGCTACTGGCCTGTAGCGTTTTCTCTCGTCTCTGCTACATCGACCCATCTCGCAGGCTCTTGGCAGGGAATCACATCGGCCGATTGACTTGGTCGTGAGCGGGATGTAATCATGTTCTTGATGTCCCACTTAAGCCTCGGAACAGCCATGTCTGACGCAAAATTTGCAGATAACGAGATCTTCTCCCGCAATATCGGCGCGATCTCCCCGGCGCAGCAGCGGCTGCTGCAGGAGGGGCGGGTGGCGGTGATCGGCTGCGGCGGATTGGGCGGGCACGTCATCGAGATGCTGGTCCGACTCGGCGTGGGCTCTGTGCACTGTTTCGATCCCGACGTCTTCACCCCCTCCAACGGCAATCGCCAGCTCAACGCCACCCTGGCCAACCTCGGCAAAAACAAGGCGCAGGCGGCAATGGAGCGGGCGGCGGCCATTCATCGCCATAGCCACGTCGTCTCGTTTTCTGAGGATTTTCGCACGTGCCGGCCGGAAGAGGCCTTCGCCGTCGACGTGGTGGTCGACTGCCTTGACAGTATACCTGCCCGCCGCGACCTCGCCGTGCTGTGCGGGGAACGGAACCTGCCTCTGGTGCATGGGGCGGTGAACGGGTGGTGTGGTCAGGTGGGGGTGGTGCTTCCAGGAGGGGATTTGCTGGACAGACTCTATCGCCGACAGATGGAGCGCGCGCAGGGCGCTGCTCCCCCGGTTCTGGCGTGTACAGTGGCTATTGTGGCCAGTCTTCAGGTCGCCGAGGCGCTAAAGCTGCTCCTCGGGCAGCCGACGGAGTTGGTGGATTCCTGGCTGCATGTCGACCTGAAGCATATGGAGTTCCTGCTTAACCGCTGATGAGCTGGCGGTTGCCTTTTTCCTTCACGACTCCGGCCGCCGCGAAGAGCTGCAAGGTGTGCTGCAGAAGGCCCGTCTCTATGGGCCGACGATCTTCTTTATTCTTTCTGGTGGGGCCATCGGCGGCGTTCAACCGCCGCCGATGGCAGGGAAGATGGCCAACTGGTCATGGTCTTTCGGGACCTGGGAGAGCTCGCAATGCCGTGAGTTGATCATCGTCACCCCGACCTCCTCCAGGTTTATCCCCAAAGAAAGAATGATATCCTCGACGCGTGTCCCCTCTGGAAAATCCATCTCCCGCTGTTTGAAGCGGTTGTCGCGGAAGTACGCGAAGAGTTTGACCGTAAGGCGCATAGGTGCGAGATATTCTCCTGATTAAAAATCCCAGAACGAGTCGATGGCAGCGTCGCTGATATCCCAGACCACGTTGTGAGGGGCAATGGGCTCCTCGGCGAAGAACTCCGGCAGTCGGTCATCCTTGTTGCTGAAGCCTGCGGCCAGGTTGAAGCCGTGCTCGGTTTTCAGGATGGTCTTGCCGAGGTTGGTCACGTCGTCGGCGGTCAGGCTGATCCCGAAGCGGGCGTTGATCATGTCGATCAGGGCCGGCAGGCAGGTTGCGTCGTCGAGGGCGGCGAAGGCGATGAACAGGCACATGCCGGTCGAATCGATGGCAGCTGTAGCGATCTGCAGGTTGCGGGAGAGCTCCACCTGGCCTTCCTTGCTCAGCGGGTCGAGCTTGCCGCCCACCCCGAGGATGTTGGTGGCGATGGTATAGCCCATGGTATGGTCGGCGCCCTGGGTGGAGGTGGCGTAGGTGATGCCGATGCCCTTGATCGCACGGGGGTCGTAGGCGGGAATGGCCTGGCCCTTGACCACCGGGACCCGGGTAACACCGAAAACCCTGCCCACCGAGGCCGCACCGTTACCGATGATCCGCCCGAGGGGGGTGCCCTTGGCCACCTCGTCTCTGAGGATGCGGCAGAGTTCGGCGCCGTCGCCGAACTTAAGCACGCCCGCTTCCATGGCCACCCCGAAGGCAACCGGGGTTTCGATGGAGTCGAGACCGATATCGTCCATGAGGCTGTCGGCCTCGGCCAGGTGGTCGAGGTTGTCGATGCAGCAGTCGGCGCCCAGGGCCCAGATGGTCTCGTACTCGAAGCCGGACGTTTTATAGTTGCCCTTGAGGTCGTTGTATACCTGCGAACACTGGATGACGCAACCCTGGTGGCAGTTATGTTTCGGCTTGCCGCCGCGGGCGACGATGGTGTCGTGCATGGTCTCGCCCGAGATGGCTTCGTGTCCTGCAAACTGCCCCTTGGTGAAGTTCTGCGTCGGCAGGCCGCCCGATTCGTTGATGATGTTGACCAGGACGTTGGTGCCGTACTGGGCCAGGGCCTTGCTGATGGGGTTGTCGACCAGGGCCTTGGCAAAGAGGCGGTTGGCGGTCTTGAAGGCCTCAGGGTCGGCGAGTTGAACCTGTTCGCTGGTATGCTCGATGGAGATGAACTTGACCTTTTTCGAGCCCATCACCGCGCCAAGCCCGCCACGGCCGCTGGAGCGCAGGTGGCTGTCGGGGTCTTTGATGGAGATATTGGCGGCGCTCATGCGCATCTCCCCGGCGGGGCCGATGGTGATGACGCCGACCTTCTCGCCGAGTCGCTGGTTGAGGACCTTGACGGTGGCGAAATTGCCCAGGCCGATTACCTCGGTCTCCTCGCTGATCGTTACCCCGTCACGTGTCACGTGCAGGGAATACCACTTGGACTCATCCTGCGGCTTGCCCTCGACAATCAGGGCTTTGACGCCAAGCTTGGCCAGCATCTGGGCGGAGGTGCCACCGGCATTGGCTTCTTTGATGGTTCCGGTCAGCGGGCTCTTGGCCCCGCAGGAGAGGCGGCCTGAGTTGGCGGCTGGGGTGCCGGAGAGCAATCCGGGGGCGATGACGAGTTTGTTGTGTCGACCTAGGGGCTGACAGGTGGGGATGACCTCGGTGGCGACGACGGTCGAGGTCAGACCGCGGCCACCGAGTCCCAGCCACGCGGCGGGGACGGGTTCGACTTTGGTACTTAGGTCCGACATGTTTACACGGAAGATTTTATCAGCCATATAATTACCTCCCTGGGGTTCAAACTGCTGAAAGATTGAAAAAAGAACTGTGATTGCAGAGCGGTGGACGGGAAATTCGGTGCGGAGCATATGGAATCAAGCAAGTGTTTGAATGGTATCGTAGTTATTCTCATTTGTCAATAATTGTCGGAATTGGTAAGTATTGAGATTAAAGTGGCTTAAAATTTGTATGTGGTTTGATAATTGCATGGAACGAGACTGCTGCGGGCCACCAGAGAGCGGAGCGGGCCTCCCTCCTGGTGTCGTTTTCCGGGTCGGCCACGTTCATCATCGAGGAACCTTTCTCTGTCTGCGAGATATTCATGGAAAAGCTGAACGATGTTGAGGGGCTGCGATCATCCGCCGATATCTGCCCGGAACTGAAACTTGTGGTGAGGGCTGAGAGCCTCTCGTTGTTCACGTCGATTCTGCAGTACGGGATGGACGTCGTCACTCAGGCCAATACTCCGCTTGGCAAGTTCCTTGTCAGCTGCCCGGGATTTTCCGAGGAGTATCTTGCCGAGGCGGTGCAGACCATCTTTCTCAATGGCACCGCGGTGGACGATCTCCACATACCACTTTGTGGAGAGCATCCGCTGGTGGCGCTCTCCGCCGCCATGCCGGGCTTGGCCGGGGCGATCTTCCGCAAAGGTGGTCGCCATGCTTCCCTGCGTACTGCCACAATAACAGAGGGTCCCGGCAGGAAGGTGGGGCAGGGGCCGCTCACCGTCACGCTCAAGCTGTTCAACGCCATTGCCCGTGACAAAGGAGAACTCATTCTCGGTCTGGGGGCGGTGATGCTTTCCTCAGTCGTGGTCTCCTTCCTGGAGAAGCGAGAGGAACTGTGGAGCAGAATAAGGGGGGTATTCTTGGCAGGGCAAGCGGTGCGGCGAGAAGACCTGGGAGGGCTCTTATCTCACTATAGCCATGTGAGGCTGTGTGTCAGCGCTGGCCCCTCGATGTGATATGAGGTGAAAGGTTGGCGGGAGAACTTACTCGCTGTTCTTCTATGTCTGCAGGCGATTGGCAATTCTTTGAAGCGGATGAAGGCGTCGGAGGTGATTCGTAGGGTGCCAAAAGTCGTCTTCCCTCTCGATGAATGCTGCGCTCAGCGTTGTCCAAAACACGTCCCCAGACAAGCTGCTCACGGGGCGCAAAATTCCCAGATTCAGTCATGTAGGGCGAACAGGTCTTCCTTCTCTTGGATTGGCCATTGGCTGGACACGTCAAGGGCGCGATCAAGCCTTAGGAGACATTGCTGCTCGGAATTGTCAGCCTGGATATGTTTATTGGCATGGACAAAGAATTCGGAGATTCGGTGGAAAGTGGCAATCCTTTTTATCCAAGTCTCAACCATGGAATAGAACGAACTCGGATCTAAATAATTTTGCTCAATATCTTCGATTCAATGGGTGGCGTCTATGAACGATGATCAATTGCCCGAGAGGATGAAACAAGACTGTCTCGCGCTATTGTTGGCCATGATTTTCCCAGGGCACTCTGGTCTCGCCGCGAACACGACTTTTCTCGATGAAAGATTTGTAACGCTAGACGACTGGCAGCCAATGACCTTTCCCAATATTAAACGCCATTCATCCTATACCATCCAACCCTGCGGCGATAAAACTTGCTTGCTTATGGAGAGTGATAACTCGGCATCTGGCCTGTTGTGGCAAAAAACATTTAACGTGTATGAATATTCATTTCTTAAGTGGCGGTGGAAAGTATCCAATGTCTATCGCCAAGGTGACAGTGCGACAAAGGACGGGGACGATTATCCTGCCCGCCTTTATGTGTTGTTCAGCTACGACCCGGAAAAAGCATCCGCTTCAAAACGGATCAAATATGAATTTGCAAAATTGGTACATGGGCAGTTTCCCCCAGATAGCTCAATTAGCTATATATGGGATAACAGAGAAACGACTAAGCCTTTCATTGTCAATGCCTATGCCTCTGAGGCTCGCATGATTCCCGTCAGTTCAGGGTCGGCTCAGGTGAACACGTGGCAAGAATATTCAGTGAATATACTTGATGATTACAAGATGGCATTTGGACAAGACCCTCCAGCTCTCGCCAGCCTGGCAATTATGTGTGACTCCGACAACACACAAGAGTCAGCGAAAGCAGTGGTTGACTATATCCGCATTGAATCCGCCCCTTGATGCGTAGAATACTTCTGTGATGGACGATAGGAGCAAATCGCATGTCGATGTTTTCAGATCATCATGCTCCATCTACCTGCTGTTTCATCCCTCATGGAAATTTGCAGCGGATTTGTCGGTGTCAAGATGTGCTTTGCTGCGCGTCCACTGCTGCCTTTGATCGGCCCTCCGTGTGCCTGAGGGTATCAAGGTGAGCTTTTTGCTGAGAAGCAGCGTGGCGTGGGGGCTCCTGGTCATGACCGTAATCGATGAGTTGTCCGTGTTCAGGGAGTATCCGGCATAACATGTCGGAGGCCTCATGATGCTTAAGTCAGTCATCAGGGAGTGTGTTCAAACCGCAATTTTGCCCGAAAACTATTATTGACACATCATTAAAAAGTCAGTCATTTTGCTGCTCTATTGTGGGTTCATTTCAAGGAAAATTAAGAATTAACTGAAGAGTGAGATGCCAAGGTTCGGCACCGACAAAAAAAAGGGATAACCAGTTGAGTAGTCTGGCTATCCCCTTGTGCTACTGGTACACCCGGAGGGATTCGAACCCCCGACACCCGGATTCGAAGTCCGGTGCTCTATCCAGCTGAGCTACGGGTGCTTGTGTGCAGAATTTTCTGTGGGCTGCCTCTTTTCCGCTGCGAGAATTCTCTCGACAACTTTGCATTGCAGGTTCACTGCCTAGCTCGGAAAGAGGGTTTGTGGCAACAACTGCGGGCGCCCACAACTAAACGACGATATGCCAGGAACTGCCCAGATTGATAATGGCCACTGGCGCGGCCAGTCGTGGGCAATGGATACCATGATCGGGGGTGGGGGTCAATGGGAATGTCGGGCCGTGGCAGGGCGCGGGGCTGCCGCTAGGGCCGCCTTGGCAGCACCTGCTTTTCCGGAACCGTGCAGCCGATGCCTTCCGCCTGCCTGAGGAAGAAGTCGTCGGTCATGCCGGCCAGATAGTCGCGCACTCGCGCCGCCGGGTTGCGGTGCTCCTCGTCTATCGCCTCGCCGAGGCCTTCGCTACCGTCTGCGGCACGGCCGCCATTGGCGCGTAGCGCCGCCAGATAATGGTCGAAGAGGCGGCGATAGCAGCTGCGAATGAGCGGCAGGTTATGCTTGGTCTCCGGGGCGAGGTAGATCTTGTCGTAGTTGAAGGCCTTCAGCTCCAGCAGGCTGGTGGCGATGGCGGCGCTGAAACCGACCCGCGCCACGCTACTGCCTGCCGACTCGCTATTGGCGATAAGGTCGGTGACCAGGGTGTAGACGATGGTCCCGTTGCTGTCCCCCAGCTGCTTGCGGCAGGTCTCAGGCAGGTCGCGGCGTGAGATCAGGCCCAGGCGGATGGCATCTTCGATATCCCTGCCGATATAAGCGACGGTGTCGGCGAGGCGGACAACGCATCCTTCCAGGGTGGAAGGTATGGGCAGGCTTTTCGGGTCGAGCTTCTTGGCGGCGAGACGCTGGTCGAACTCCTCCCAGGTGGCGATGGGGGCGGGGCGGAGATCGGTCAGGCTGCTTTCGCCGTCGTGGCAGAGGATGCCGTCGAGCACCTGCAGGGTCAGGTTCCAGCCTCGGCCATCGCGCTCCAGGGTATCGAGAAAGCGCACCGACTGCACGTTATGCTGGAAGGGTGGCAGATCGTGCTCCCTGCACAGTTCGGCGAGTATCCTTTCCCCATCGTGGCCGAAGGGCGGGTGGCCGATATCGTGGCCGAGACTGATGGCCTCGATGAGATCCTCGTTGAGATGCAGAAAGCGGCCGATGGTACGGGCGATTCGCGATACCAGCTGCACGTGGAGGACGCGATGGGTGATATGATCATTGCTGACCAGTGAGAAGACCTGGGTCTTGTCGATATAGCGGCTGTAGGCGCGCGAGTGGAGGATGCGGTCGGCATCGAGAGCGAAGTTCTGCCGGTAGGCGGACTTTTCTTCGCTGCGGCGGCGTATTCCGGCCGCCGAAGGGGTGGCGGCCGGACTGTGCAGCAGGTGCTCCCGGTCGTTCAAGGCCCGCAGCTGGTTAAAAAGAGGGTCGCTGGCGCTGGCTGACATGATTTGCCTGTCGTAATATTGATATGCTAGAATACATGGCTACAGTAAAGGGCGTCGCCGGCCGGCCTTCGGGCCGGCAACCTGATTCTCCTATCTCAATAAGGATTGCCGATGAAGATATCTATAGAATATTGCACCAAGTGAAACTATCTGCCCCGTGCCTCCAGTCTGGGGGACGAACTGCGGCAGAGCTTTGCTGCCGAGGTTGAACTGCTTGCGTCGTCGGGAGGAGTGTTCGAGGTGGTGGTGGACGGCAGGACCGTCTTCTCCAAAAAGAAGCTCGGGCGTTTTCCGGAAGAGGGGGAAGTTGCTAACTTGCTGCGCAAGGGTGCCTGACTTGGAGGAACGGGTTGGTTGCAGAACTGAAATCTCCACCCGCTTGCCTTTTCGCCAACTGTGCGGCTCGGGGAAGGTTCCCCGAGGGTGGTGATCCGACGTCTCGGATTATTTGGCAATATTCTCCGTGTCGAGGCCGGACAGACAGGCATTACAGTGGCTTTTACGCTGCCCCTGGGTACAGAATTCGGCAAATCCCTTGAGCATTTCCTCGCCACCGCGGGGGCAGACCTGCATGAACTCGGTGAAGCTGATCATGCGTGCGATGATCTCCGGGGGTGCGGTGTGCTCGATACGGCAGGCTCCTTCCTCGGCCAGCTGGTCGTCGATGGAAAGCACCTTGATGAAGAAGGCCTTGAGCGCCTCGTGGCGGAAAATGACGTCTTCGGCGATCGCCCGCCCCTCATCGGTGAGGGTGATGGCCTCGTAGGGGGCGTAGTTGATCAGCCCCTTTCTCGACAGGGCTCGCAGTGCTTCGGTTACCGAGGCGCGGCTGACATTGAGGCGGGCGGCGATTTCCTTGCTGCGCGCCACCAGTTTCACGCCGATTATATGATAGATCGCCTCAATGTAGTCTTCAAGGCTGGCACTGAGGTCCGTTTTTTCTTTCATATTGAACTGTAAATAAAAAATGGGTAAGGAGAAGCGGAATCAAAACCGACGGCACGGCGCGAAAATACGGCGTTCCCTGTCCGATGCCCCGTTTCTCGTACCCTACAGCCCTTTATCGGCAGAGTCAAGCAAGGACTTCTCCCCGCAAAGGAGAGGATAATACCGACATGCTGTGTGAATTGCGCGTAAAGAACCTGGCCTTGATCGAGTCCCTCGAGCTCTCCCTGGAGCATGGCGAAGGGACTGGTCTGGTGGTGATGACCGGTGAGACCGGGGCGGGCAAATCGATCATGATGCGGGCCATTCAGCTGTTGTTTGGCGGTCGCGCCTCTGCCGACTGGATCCGCACCGGCGCCGACTCCTGCGAGGTCGAGGCCCTCTTCGAGTTGCACCGCCACCACCCCGGTCTGCTCGAGAAGCTCGAGGAAAGCGGCTTCGGCGAAGAAGGCCAACTGGTCATCAGGCGGGTCTTCACCAGCGCCGGGCGCAGCCGCTTTTTCGTCAACGGCTCCCTGGCCACCGCCAGCGGTGTCGCCCAGCTCACCGGCGAGTTGCTCAGCGTTGCCGGCCAGCACGACCATCAGCAGCTGCTGCAGCCGTCCCTGCACCTCGACATCCTCGACACCTACGGCGACCTGTGGTCGGAACGCCAGGAATTTGCCCGTCTCTATGCGCAGTGGCAGGAGAAGAAGGCCGCTCTCGCCGAGCTTCGTCAGCGCGAGCAGGAAAAGGAGCAGAAGAAAGACTTCCTCGCATTCCAGGCCGAGGAGATCGAGCGCGCCGCCCTCGAGCCGGGGGAAGACGAGCGGCTCGCCGAGGAGAAAAAGCGCCTCAAGAACGCCCAGGCCCTGATGAAGCTCAGTCAGGAGAGCCTGCGCCTGCTGGGCGGGGAGGTCCTCGACGGCCTCATGCAGCTGCGCCATAACATGGTGTCGCTGGCCGCCCTCGACGGCGGGGCGGCGCAGATGGCCGAGGAGATCGGCGGCTATACCTTTCTCGCCGAAGACCATGTCGCCACCCTGCGCCTCTACCGTGACGGCCTCGAGGAAGACCCCTATCGTCTCGAGCAGGTCAGCGAGCGCCTTGACCAGCTGCGGCAGCTGAAACGCAAATATGGCGAAACCCTTGATGAGGTCGTGCTCTTCGGCCAGCGCTGCCGCGAGGAGCTGCAGCATCTCGAAAGCCTTGACAAGACCATCGCCACCACCGCCGCCGAACTCGAGCAGCTGCAGCGCGAGCTAGGTGAACGGGCCCAGGCCCTGTCGCGGCGCCGTCGTCAGGTGGGCCTCGAGATGGAGGAGGCCATGGCCAGGGAGCTGGCCTCGCTGGCCTTCGACCGTGCCCGTTTCCTTGTCGGCTGGCGCGACGTCGGCGAAGACCTCGACAGCTTGCGTGCCGTTGGCTGGGACCGTGGCGAGTTCTTCTTCTCGCCCAACCTCGGCGAAGACCCCCGGCCACTGGCCAAGATCGCTTCCGGCGGTGAGCTGTCGCGCCTCCTGCTGGCGATGAAATGCCTGCTTGCCCGCAAGGACATGGTCGAGACGGTGATCTTCGATGAGGTCGACGCCGGCATCGGCGGGCAGGCTGCGGAGGCGGTGGCGCAGAAGATCCAGGAACTGGCCGGGCATCACCAGGTGCTGTGCATCACCCACCTGCCGCAGATCGCCGCCCGCGGCAGCCTCCATTTCCGCGTCGCCAAGCAGGTGGTGGAGGGGCGCACCCAGTCGGCGGTGACCAGGCTCGATCAGGAGGAGCGGGTGGCGGAGCTGTCGCGCATGCTTGCCGGCGACGGGGTCAGCGAGCAGACCGTGGCCTTTGCCACCGAGCTGCTCGCCAAGGGGGGATGGCGCTGATGGCCGCGGTCAAGGCTCTGGCCCTGTTCTCCGGGGGGCTCGACTCCATCCTCGCTGCCCGCGTCGTCATGGCGCAGGGGGTGGAGGTGGAGGCGGTGCAGTTCGTCACCCCCTTCTTCAACTACCACCTGCTCGCCGACCCGCAGGCCCATGCCGAGAGAATACGCAGGAAATATGGCATCACCGTGATTCTCGAGGATATCAGCCCCGGCTACCTGCGCCTGCTGCACGCCCCGCGCCATGGCTTCGGCAAGAACTTCAATCCCTGCATCGACTGCAAGATCCTCATGCTCTCGCGGGCCAAAGAGATGCTGGCCGAGCGCGGCGCCTCCTTCCTCGTCACCGGTGAGGTGCTTGGCCAGCGGCCGATGTCGCAGCGCCGCGACACCCTCAACGTCATCGAGCGGGACTCGGGCACACGGTCGCTGCTGCTGCGCCCGCTTTGCGCCCAACTGCTCAAGGAGACCGAGGCGGAACGGCAGGGCTGGGTCGACCGCGCCAAGCTGCTGCGTTTTTCAGGTCGCGGCCGCAGCCAGCAGCTGGCTTTGGCGGCGCAGTTCGGCATAACGGATTTCCCGGCGCCGGCCGGCGGCTGCACCCTCGCCGACCCCATACTGAGCCGGCGCATCGCCATGTTTTACTCCGCCGATTCGCCGGTGCCGGTGGGGGAGATCTCGGTCACCGATATCCGGCTGCTCCTGCTCGGCCGCCATTTCCGCCTGCCCGGAGGTGGCTGGATTATCCTTGGCCGCGACCAGCGCGAGAATGAGGCCATTGTCAAGCTGGTTGCCGAGGACGATATCCTCTTCGACATGGAGGACTGGCCGGGGCCGACGGCGGTGCTGCGTCGCGGCGCTTCCTGCTACCCTGAGGAAGAAGCCCGCCAGGCCGCTCTCCACCACGCCGGGGCCCTGTTGCTGCGTTATGGCCGTCCCATGCCGCAGGGCTTCGCCGTGCCGCCGGTCACCTGGCGCCATGGCGGCAGGAGCGGCCTCTTCGTGCCCAGTGCGGCCGCCGAGGAGGTCTTGCGCGGCTGGGCCCTGCTCTAAGGTGCGGTCTTCCGTTGTGACGAAGCGTCGAGCAGGGCGGCGACCGTCTCCCCATAGCTGGCGAGAGAGGAGCTCTTGAGCAGCTTCTTGCCCAGTTTGGGCTCTTCGGGAAAGCTCTCGAGGAGGTAGTTCCACAGCTGCTTGAGCCTGCCGAGGATATGGGCTGGCCCGGAGAGGCGCTGCCGGTAGAAGCTGAAGAGCTCGTCGTGGAAGGCGGCGAGGCGGGCCAGGCGCAGCTCCCGCGGCTGGGCAGGGAAACCCTTGATGTCCTCGGCGAGAAAGGGGTCGGCCAGGGCGCCGCGGCCGATCATCCAGCGTTCGACGGTCGGAAAGCGCTGCGCCAGGTCGACGAAGATGGCCGCCGAGGTGATGTCGCCGTTATAGACCAGGCGGTGGCGGCTGGCCCCGGCGCAGATGGCGAAGCCCTCCGGATCGGTTTCCCCATGGTAGAGTTGTCGCCCGAGGCGGGCGTGGATGATGATCTCGGTGAGCGGCAGCGGGTCGAGGTGTGGCAGCAGGCGTGGCAGCTCGTCGCGCTGATGGTAGCCGAGCCGGGTCTTCAGCGACAGGCGCAGGCCGAGGGAATCCAGGCCTGGCAGCACGGCCTCGAGGAGGTCGATGATGCGCTCCGGATGGGGCAGGAGGCCCGAGCCGCGGCCTTTCTTGGCGACCATCGGCGCCGGGCAGCCGAGGTTCCAGTTGATCTCCCGGTAGCCGAGCTCGGCGAGGCGGGTGGCGAGGACGAGAAAAGACTGGGCGTCGTTGTGCAAGAGCTGCGGGATGAGCGGCGGGCCAACATTGTTGCCGGGAAGGACGTCGGCCAGCATGGCGTCATCGTAACTGGCGCGGCGCTGCGGGTTGATGAAAGGGGCCATGGTGGCGTCGAACCCCGCGAAGTGCCTGCAGAAGATGGCCCGGAAGGGGGCGTCGGTGAGGCCACGGATGGGGGCGAGGTAGAGAAAGGGGTGGTTGTCGGCCATGGTGACCACGTGCAAGAGGGACGAAGAGGGGCTTGTCTGCGGCTCGCGGAGCCCGGGAAAGTCCACGACTATAGTATAGGGCGTGGCGAAAGAAAAGGAGATTGACCTCGATGACCGGTAGCACAGGCGATATATGGGGCGGCGCGCCGCAGCGCTTGCGCCGGGCCTTGCTGGCGGTGCAGGAAGGCGGCGTCGACCTCTTCCTGGTCGGCGGCACGGTGCGCGACTGGCTGCTGGGCCGGCCGGCGGCCGACCTCGACCTGGCCTGCAGCATCTCGGCGAGGGAAGCCGCCGCGAGGTTGCGCAGGGAGCTTGGCGGCGGCACCGTCGTCGATCTCTCCGGAGAGGAGGGCGAAGAGGCGGTGCGCCTGGTGTGGCGAGGCGTTCAGGTCGATCTGGCCTCCTTTCGTTATGGGCTGGCGACGGTGCAGGAAGACATGAGGAGGCGTGACTTCACGATCAACGCCATTGCCGTTCCCCTGCTTGGCCTCGTCGACGGTGGCACGCCGCAGCCCCTTGACCCGGCAGGCGGCCTGGCCGACCTCCGTCGGGGGCTCTTGCGGCATCTTCCCGGCGCCTTTGCCGACGATCCGCTCCGCCTCCTGCGTGGCTATCGCTTCGCCGCCACCCTGGGCTTTACCCTCGACGAGACGACCCGCAAGGCGGTTTCCGCTGGGGCGGCGGCCATAACCAAGGTGTCGGCCGAGCGGGTCACCTTCGAGCTGCGCGGCATCTTCCACTCCTCTGCCACCTCGGCCACCCTGCGGCTCATGGACGAGGACCGTCTCCTGCCGCAGCTCTTCCCCGAGCTCTATCGAGGGCGGGGCGTCGACCAGCCGGGCTTTCACCACCTCGACGTCCTCGGGCACAGTTTCCTCGCCCTGGCGCGGATGGAGGACATCCTCGCCAGGCCGGCGTCGTTCTACCCCGGCCATGAGGGGCGCCTCGCCCGCTGTCGTGAAGACGGCGAAACGGCGGCCTGCCTCAAGTGGGCGGCCCTCTTTCACGACCTCGGTAAGCCGGCCACCCGCCGCCTGCCGCAGGACGGGGCCGGCCGGGTAACGTTCTACCGCCATGACGGCGAGGGCGAGCGCATCTTCCGCCTCTTTGCCGAGCGCAGCCGCTGGAGTCGCGAGCAGACTTCCAACGTTGCACGGCTCATCGCCATGCATATGCACCCCTTCCACCTCTGCAATGTCGGACGCGGCGGGACGGTCAGCGCCAGGGCGATTCTCAAGCTCTGCCGCCGCGCCGGGGAGTTGCTCGACGAGCTCTTCCTTCTCGCCATGGCCGACAGCCTGGCCAGCCTCGGTGCCGAAAAGCCGCCGCACATGGAGGATGAGCTGCGCCAACTGCTGGGGCGGGTACGCGAGCTCTACGAGGAGAGCATCGATGCGGCCCTGCATGGCCCGCCGCTGGTCAGCGGGCGCGACCTGATCGACCATTTCGGGCTCGCCCCCGGGCCGCTCTTTGGGGAGTTGCTGGAACAGGTCACCGCCGCCCGGGTGGAGGGCGTGGTTGGCGACCGCACCTCCGCTCTGGCCTATGTCGCCGAGCTGCTCGCCGCCCGTGGGGCGGGGGAGGCAGCGACCGGTTTTCGTCTTGTCAAAGAACCACAAATGGAATAAAACGTGCGGAAAATAAACGACTACTACTCGCAGCGGGCCAAGAAGGAAAAGTATCCGGCCCGTTCCGTCTACAAACTTTCGGAAATTCAAGAGAAGTTCAAGATCCTCGGCAAGGGCGACAGCGTGCTCGATCTCGGCTGTTTCCCCGGCAGCTGGTCTCTCTACGCGGCGGAAGTGGTCGGGCCGAAGGGGGTCGTCGTCGGTGTCGACCTGCAGCAGGCCGAGCAGACGCCGCGCCCGGGAGGCGCCCAGATCCACTGGCTGTGTGCCGACATCATGGAGCCGGAGATGATCGTCCAGGTACGCCGCATCCGCCCGGCCTTCCGCGTTCTCGTCTCCGACCTCGCCCCCAGGACCACCGGCAACCGCTGGGCCGATGCCCAGCAGTCGCTGGCCTTGGTGCGGCGGACCCTGGAGGTGGCCGAGGTTCTGCTGCTGAACCGTGGCAACTATGTCTGCAAGGTCTTTCAGGGCGAGGATTTTCCGGAATTTGTCGAGGGGTTGAAAGAGCGTTTCGCCATGGTCAAGGTGCAGAAGCCGAAGAGCTCGCGCGTCGAGAGCCGTGAGGTCTTCGTCGTCGCCATGGGCTTTATCGGGGTCGCCCCCGAAGCGGCATCGTCAAGAGGTTTGTAAGCAGTCTTCATTAATAATCTATCAGGATAGAGTATGTCAGGACATTCCAAGTGGAGCACCATCAAGAGGAAGAAAGGGGCCATCGACGCCAAGCGCGGCAAGATCTTCACCCGTCTCATCAAGGAGATCACCGTTGCCGCCAGGGCCGGCGGCGGCGATATCGAGGGCAACCCCCGCCTGCGCACGGCGGTGGCCGCCGCCAAGGCGGAGAACATGCCCAAGGACAACATCACCCGGGCCATCAAGAAGGGCACCGGCGAGATTGCCGGTGAGATTTACGAGGAGATCATGTACGAGGGCTACGGCCCCGGCGGCGTCGCCGTGCTGGTGGAGTGCATGACCGACAACCGTAACCGCACCGTGGCCGATGTCCGTCACTTCTTCTCCAAGAACAACGGCAACCTTGGCGAGTTCGGCTGCGTCTCGTGGATGTTCGAGAAAAAAGGATTGATCACCGTCGACAAGAAGGGGGTCAGCGAGGAGAAACTCATGGACCTGGCCCTCGAGGCCGGGGCTGAGGATGTGGTCGAGGAGGAGAACGAGTTCCAGATTCATACCGCCCCCGACACCTTCGACAGTGTGCGCTCGACCCTCGAGGAGAATGGCCTCAGCTTTGTCGACGCCTCGGTGTCGATGCTGCCCAAGAACACCATCGAGGTCACCGACGAGAAAGTGGCCAAGTCCCTGCTGCGCCTCATGGAGAGCCTCGAGGACCATGATGACGTGCAGAACGTCTACTCCAACTTCGACATCGACGACGCCTTGATGGAGCAGTTGTCGTAAGCGGCGGGGCGTGGCGCGCATTCTCGGCATCGATCCCGGCAGCCGGATCACCGGGTACGGGATCGTCGACAGCCGCGGCGGCATCATGGATTTCGTCGTCTGCGGCGTGGTCAGAACCAGCGCCGCCCAGTCCTTCGCTTATCGCCTCAACGAGATCTTCGAAGGCCTGAACGAAGTGATCCAGATGCATCAGCCGGCGGTGGCGGCGGTGGAGGAGGTCTTCCTCGCCACCAACCCCCGCTCGGCACTGAAACTCGGCCATGCCCGGGGCGTGGCGGTGGTCACCGCCATGCAGAACGGGCTGGCCGTCCACGATTACAGCGCCCGGGCGATCAAGCGGGCGGTGGTCGGCTACGGCCAGGCCAGCAAGGAACAGGTGCAGCATATGGTGCAGGTTCTCCTGCGGCTGACGGGCAAACCGAGCGTCGACGCCGCCGACGCCCTGGCGGTGGCCATCTGTCATGCCAACCATCTCCAGGGGGCCCTATGATCGCTTCCCTCAGCGGCAAGGTGCTGGCCAAAGGCGAAGATCGCGCCGTGGTCGATGTCGGCGGGGTCGGCTACGAGGTCATCCTCGCCAGCGATGCCGTCGCCCGCCTGCCCGAGAAGGGGCGCGAGGTCTTCCTCCATATCCATACCAGCGTGCGCGAGGACGCCATCACCCTCTACGGCTTTCCCGAAGAGGAGGAAAAAGAGCTGTACCTGCTGCTGCGCACCGTCAACGGCATCGGGCCCAAGCTTGCCCTGGCCATGCTCTCCGGGATGCGTGTCGCCGAGCTGGCCCGCGCCATCGCCGCCGGCGACGTCAAGCGGCTGACCATGCTGCCTGGAGTCGGCAAGCGCATCGCCGAGCGGCTCTCGGTGGAGTTGAAGGAGAAGATCGCCCACCTCGGCAGCGCCGGCACCATGGCCGCTGCCGGCGGGGCCATGCCGGTGGCGCTGGCCGCCGGGTCGGCGGCGGCCGACGTCCTCTCCGCCATGGGCAACCTCGGCTACCCGGAGGCGGTGTCGCGCCGCGCCCTGGAGACGGTGCGGCGCCGCATGGGCGACGAGGTCTTTGAGCGGCTCGGCTTCGACCAGCTGATGCGTGAGACCCTGCGGAGCCTGGCATGAAAATCGACGACGATATCGGCGCCGAAAAGCGCCTGGTCGACCCGCAGCGGCAGCTGCGCGACCCCTCCGCCGACCATGCGCTCAGGCCGCAGCGCCTCACCGAGTACATCGGTCAGGAACAGGTGCGCAAGAGCCTGTCGATCTTCATCCGTGCCGCCCTCGGCCGCGGCGAGCCCCTCGACCACGTGCTCTTCCACGGTTTTCCCGGCCTCGGCAAGACCACCCTCTGCTATATCATCGCCAACGAGATGGGGGCAGGCATCAAGGTCACCTCCGGGCCGGTCATCGAAAAGCAGGGCGACCTCGCCGCTATCCTCACCAGCCTGCAGGAAGGGGATGTGCTCTTTATCGACGAGATCCATCGTCTCAACCACGTGGTCGAGGAGATCCTCTACCCAGCCATGGAGGACTTCCAGCTCGACCTCATCATCGGCCAGGGGCCGGGGGCGCGCTCGGTGAAGATGGACCTGCCGCGCTTTACCCTGGTCGGGGCGACGACCCGTACCGGGCTGCTCACCCCGCCACTGCGCGACCGCTTCGGGGTAGTGCTGCGCCTCGAGTTTTACAGCCCCGAGGAGCTGGTGACCATCGTGCAGCGCTCTGCGTCGATCCTCGGTATGAACATCGACCGTGACGGGGCGCTTGAACTGGGGCGCCGCTCGCGGGGCACGCCGCGTATCGCCAACCGCCTGCTGCGCCGCGTGCGCGATTTCGCCGAGGTCGGCGGTCACCCTGTCGTCGACCGGCGTGTGGCCGACGAGGCCCTGACGCTGCTCGGCGTCGACCAGTTCGGGCTGGACGACATGGACCGCCGCATCATGCTGACCATCATCGACAAGTATGACGGCGGTCCTATCGGGTTGGAAACCCTGGCCACCGTCGTCTGCGAGGAAAAAAACACCCTCGAGGACGTCTACGAGCCTTTCCTCATCCAGTCGGGCTTCCTGCAGAGAACGCCCCGGGGGCGGATGGCCACCGTGCGTGCCTACGAGCACTTCGGGCGCAAGGCGCCGCGGCGCACGGTGGTGCAGCAGTCGTTGTTCGAAGACTGGCAGGGCGACGGCAAGGAAAAACTCTGATAAAGGAGATGCGCACATGGGAAAGACCATTGCCGATTTCAAGACGATGAAGGCCGAAGGGAAGAAAATCGTCATGCTCACCGCCTACGATGCCTCCATGGCGCGGCTGCTGCAGTCCTGCGGCGAAGTGGACATGCTGCTCGTCGGTGATTCCCTGGGCATGGTCATGCTCGGCTATGATTCCACCGTGCCGGTGACCATGGAGGAGATGCTGCACCACGGCAAGGCGGTGCGGCGCGGGGCCCCAGACTCCTTCGTCGTCGTCGACATGCCTTTTGGCTCCTATCAGGCAAGCGAAGTCGATGCGCTGAACAACGCCATCAGGTTGATGAAGGAGGCCGGTTGCGACGCGGTCAAGCTGGAAGGCGGCCTTGGCGTCTGCCCGGTGGTGCGCCGCCTCGTCGATGCCGGCGTGCCGGTGATGGCCCATATCGGTCTTACCCCGCAGACCGCCGGCCAGCTGGGCGGGTATAAGCTGCAGGGCAAGGGCCTCGAAGACGCCCGGCGGCTGCTCGCCGAGGCCCAGGGGCTTGCCGAGGCAGGTGCCTTCAGCGTGGTGCTGGAGTGCATCCCGGCAGGGCTCGCCGAGGTGATCAGCGAGAGTATCGCCATTCCCACCATCGGTATCGGCGCCGGGGCGCAGTGCGACGGCCAGGTGCTGGTCCTCCACGACATGCTCGGCATGTTCGAGAAGTTCATCCCCAAGTTCGTCAAGAAGTTCTGCGATCTGGCTCCGTCGATCAAGCAAGGGGTCGGGTGCTATGCCGAAGAGGTGCGCTCGGGCCAGTTCCCCGCGGCGGAGTATGGCTTCGTCGGCCAGGGCGACTATCGCAAGCTGCTGTCGTCGTAACGCGGGTCGTCCAAAAGCTGCTTAGTCCTGGGGGGAAGCGTAGCCGACGCTTCCCCCCTTCTTTTTTTCCCCACCTTTCCCCACTGCGTTTCCCTTCCCCCAGATAGCTCTCCAAAGCCTGTGTTGAATGGCCATGACGCCGTTTCTCTGCCGGACGGAGGCAGATATCATGGTTCTCTCTCTGTCGAACGCATGTTCGACGTTCGCTCTACATCATATGGTGTCCGTGCATGTATTCGGTGCCATATATAGGTGTTTTGTCGAGTATTGACAGTATCTATGGGCTTGAACTGAGGGCCCTTTTTTCTCTTGACAGTCTCCTGGAGGTACTATAAAAGGGGGTGATGGTGGTGGAAAGTGGGTTAAACGTGGCGCAAAGGGGCGGCGAGGTGTCTCGCCGAAGATCCGCATGCTGACCAGCCGTTTTCGAGGAAAATCGGAGCACAGCCTGGATGCCAAGGGGAGGCTCAACTTCCCCAGCCGCTTCCGCGAGGTGCTGCGCCTGAAAGACTCGGAAGAGGTTGTCATTGTCGCCCCCTGGGTCAACCACCTGCGTGCCTATCCCCTGCCGGAGTGGGAATCCCTCGAGACCAGGCTGCTCACCCAGGGCGGCGAGAACGGCATCTCCGGTTTCATTCGCATGGTGGTCGGCGGCGCGGTGGAGTGCCCCATCGACAAACAAGGGCGCATCCTTCTCCCCCCCGACCTGCGCGGCGATTTGCAGATGGGCAAGGACATCACCGTCACCGGCATGCTCGATTGGGTTGAGATCTGGGACCGCGAGGCCTGGCTGGCCGAAGCCGCCGCGACGCGGGAGAACTTCGGCTCGCATATCGCCAGTCTCTCCAAGATGGGGATTATCTCGTGAGTGCTGGCGAGCTTTCGGCGCCATTGCATCGTTCGGTTCTGCTCAAGGAATGCATTGAGGCACTGGCGCCGGTCTCCGGTCGCCTCTATGTCGACGGCACTTTGGGGCTGGGCGGGCATACCGAGGCCATCCTCGAACGATCGGCGCCGGATGGCAGAGTGGTGGCCTTCGAGTGGGATGAAGAGGCCTTGCGGCGCAGCGGTGAGCGTCTGCAAAAATTCGGTGAGCGACTGGTTGTTGTGCGGCGCAACTTCGCCGAGTTGAGGGAAGGGTTGACCGAGCTGGGTATCTCCCGCATCGATGGGCTGCTGCTCGACGTTGGCGTTTCCTCGATGCAGCTCGATCAGGCGAGCCAGCGCGGCTTCAGTTTTCAGCGCGACGAGCCCCTCGACATGCGCATGGACAACCGCCGCCCCTTGACGGCGCGGGCCATCCTGGCTACGGCGAGCGAAAGCGAACTTGCCGATATTTTTTACTATTATGGCGAGGAGCGCCAGGCACGGCCCATCGCCGCGGCGATTGCCGCCAGGCGGCAGAAGGAAGATATCGTCACCACCGCGCAGCTGGTGGCACTGGTGGCCGGGGCGGTACCGAGACGGTTCCACCCCAAAAACATCCATGTCGCCACCAAGGTCTTTCAGGCTCTGCGCATTGCCGTCAACGGAGAACTGGAGAATCTCGCCACGGCTATCGACGATGCCGTGCCCCTGCTGGCGGAGGGGGCGAGGGTGGCGGTGATCTCCTTCCACTCGCTGGAGGATCGTATTGTCAAAAGGAAGTTTCTCGCCAACGAAGGGTTGGCGGTGGTGACCAGGAAGCCGGTTCTCGCTTCGGCGGAGGAGACGGCGGCCAACCCGCGCGCGCGCAGCGCCAGGCTGCGGGTGGCGGAGCGGCGGAACTGAGGGATGCAGGGGGGGAGAAGTTATGAAATTTCGCACTATGTCGCAGGTTTCCTCGTTTTCCAATGCCACACTGTACGCGATGGGGCAGGCTGGGTCGTCCCCAGCCGCCGGACTGCCGGGGGGGCTCGAGCTGTGGCGTGCCCTGGGCAAGGTGGTGTTGTTCGCCCTGCCGCTGGCGTTAACGCTGATGCTGGCCCTCGGCGCCGTCAAGGCCGACCTGGAGCGCGCCATGGAAGCCGGAGAAGTGCATCAGCAGCAGCTTATCGACGACAACATCCAGCTTCTCGCGCAGCGTGCCGGCCTCTATGCCCCGGAACGGGTCAGCCGCGTTGCCGCCGACAAACTGTCGCTCTACGCTGCCGCTCCCGGCCAGATCGAGCGCATCAACTAGGGGGAGGAGAGCGGCAAGGCTTTCCGAGGATCCCATGACCAGACAGTCTCGCCCAAGACTTGGCACTACCCGCAGGGCGAGGCGCACATGGCTGTATGTCATACCCCTGTTGCTGGCGGCGGGGGCTGTCTGGTTTATGCAGGAAAAATTCGGCTTTATCTCCGCCATTCGCGACAAAGCCGCTTCGCTCACCTCCCTGGTGGCGGAGTTCTCCGTTCCCCGTGGCACTCTCTTCGACAGGAATCTCAAGCAGCTGGCGGTGACCCTCGACCGTGTCTCGGTCTATGCCAGGCTACGGGAATTGGAGTCAATCCCGGGGACGGTCAAAGTGCTGGGGGAAATCCTCTCCCTGGACGAGAAAGAACTGCAGCAGAGCCTGCAGCGCAGCATGGAAGCCGATCGCACGCGGGTGTGGATCGCCGGTGATATCAGCCTCGAGCAGGAGATCGCCATCAAGAGCAGACGGCTCGCCGGCATCACCATGCAGCGGGAGGAAAAGCGCTTTTACCCCAACGGTTCCCAGGCGGCGCACATCATTGGCTATGCCGAAAACGGCATCGGCCTGGCCGGGGTCGAGCACTATTACGACAAGGTTATGGCCGGTGGAGGAAAAGCGCAGGACGATGGCGATGGGCGCACCTCCTCCCACGATCTGGTGCTCACCCTCGATCTCAAGGTGCAGGAGATCCTTGATACCATTCTTGCCGAGGTTACGCGCAACGAGCGGGTGATCAACGCCCTCGCCTGTATCTCAGAGGCAAAGAGCGGGGAAATCATCGCCGCCTCCCAGGTCCCCGGTTTCGATCCCAACGAGTTTGCCAAGTATTCTAAAGAGGTTCTCGCCAATCGTCTCGTCGCCGCCGTCCCCTTGTCCCAGGGACTGCGCTTTCTTCTTCGTGATGTGGCCTTGCTCGCCAGTGGCGGCGGCGAGGAGCGGCGGCTGCCGTGGAGTGTGCGCGCCGTGGCAGGGGGGTTGGGCAACCAGGTACGGCTCTGGGATCGACTGCGTTTGAATGAGCGGCCTTTCACCGATTTCCATGCCGGTTTTCTGCCCGGAGAGCCTCAGGGGGCGCTGAATAGCGCCGTGGCACCCCAGGACCCGTCCCTGGCCATGGTGCCGGAGACTGCCTCACCGCTCAACATTGTCGCCGCCATCGCCGGCCTGCACGAGGAAGGGGCGGTTGCGTGGCCCCATGTTGTGCGTGGCCGGGTGGGAGCGTCCGAGAACCTGCCCATGGAACAGGGGCCCCAGGGTCGTGCTGGCGGCGGCGATACCGTGGCTGGCGGCGGCTTCGCGGTGGAGGATGCCGTCGAGCTCTTTCGCAGCAGGGCCAGGCCCGGGCCGGCACGATCCTACTTTTTTCATGACCAACTGGTGGTGGGCCGCGGTATGGCCGGCAAGTCGCAGCTGCTCCTCCAGGAACTGCTGTTGGTGACCATTCCCGCCGGTGGCAGCGATCTTGTCCTGCTGCTGCTTGTCGAGGGCAAGCCCCGCGGGGTGGCGTCAAAGAACGGCGTCGCGCCGCTCATTGCCGAGCAGTTGGTCGAGGATCGTGTCGAGCGCATCTCCATTCTTCAGCAGGTGGCCAAGACGGTGGCCGACGTCGTTGAGGCCGAGGCTGGCGCGGACGTCAACTACCAGGATGAAAAGGAGAAGGATCAGGTGGCGCATCGATCCGCAGGGGAGAGGGTTGCGCTGCCGCTGGTGACGGCCATGCCCGACCTCCGTGGACAAAGTCTGCGCAAGGGCCTGCGGCTCCTGCAGGGTGTTCAGGCAAAGATCGTCATCAGCGGCACCGGCCGCATCGTAAGCCAGAAACCTTCCCCCGGCGCTTCGCTGAGTGGGGTTGGTGAGGTCGTACTGATTCTCGAAAAGCCCGAGATGGTCACTCCAGAGGTTCTCGCCAGGAAAGCCGCTTCGGGCAGGTGATGGCCAGGATTGTACAGCAAAACGCCAAAGGTAAATCGGAGATTCGACATGGTATCCGTTAGCCCCCACCCCTCGCTGGCTGCCCTGCTCATGGGGCTGTCCCACCGGCTCGTCCATGGCGCCGAGCATGATCGGCCTCTGGAACTGCCCATCGCCACGGTGGTCACCGACTCACGTCTGCCGGCCCCGGGGGCGCTCTTCGTCGCCAGGACGGGTACGACCAACGACGGCCATGACTATCTTGAGAAGGCGGTGGCCGCCGGGTGCACGGCGGTGGTCTGTCAGGCGGGGCGGTGCTCGGCCGAGCGCCTGGCGCGTCTTGACGCGGTGGTGGTCGAAGTCGATGACAGCCTCGCCGCCCACGCCCTCATCTCCGCCAACTACTTTCGCCGCCCGGCCGAGAGCCTGACCCTGGTCGGGGTTACCGGCACCAACGGAAAGACTACCGTGACCTACCTCCTCGAGCTGGTGCTGCTCGCCGCCGGGAGGAGTGTCGGAGTGATTGGCACCGTCAACAACCGCTATACCCTTGGCGATGGCACCTGCCGAGTGCTCGACACCCGCTTCACCACCCCCGAGTGCTTCACCCTGCAGCAGGTGCTGCGCACCATGGCCGATGCCGGGGTGACGGTGGTGGTCATGGAGGTGTCATCGCATGCCCTGGAGCAAGACCGCGTCGGCGGGCTGGACTTTTCCGCCTGCGCCTTCACCAACCTGACCCGCGACCATCTCGACTATCACCGCGACATGGACAGCTACTTCCAGGCCAAGGCCAAGCTCTTTGCCACCTACCTGCGGCCGGATGGCGTGGCGGTGCTGCCGGTGCTTGCAGCCCAGGCTCCGTCCTGGCTGATGACGTTGCACCGACTCTGCCGGGAGGCTGGCCAGGAGGTAGTTTCCTGGGGCGAGGGAGAGGGAGCGGCGGTGCGGCTGCTCTCCCATGCAGCCGAACTCGAACGTTCCACCCTGCAATTGGCTACGGCCAGCGGCACGAGAACCCTGGTCAGCCCCCTGGTCGGTCGCTACAATATCGATAACCTCCTCGTCACCTATGGCCTGGCCATGGCCCTGGGGATAGGCGAGGATGACATCGCCGCCGCCCTGGCCACCGCCGGCGGGGCTCCGGGCCGTCTGCAGCGGGTTACGGCGGGGGCCGCCTGGCCGGCCGGCGGGCCGGTGGTGCTCGTCGATTACGCCCATACCCCCGACGCCCTGGAGAAGGTCTTGAGCACCGTCAAAGCCCTGCCGCACCGTGAATTGTACTGCGTCTTCGGCTGCGGCGGCGACCGCGACGACGGCAAGCGCCCGTTGATGGGCGGCATCGCCGCCTCTCTCGCCGACGTCGTGGTGGTCACCGACGACAACCCGCGCACCGAGGACCCGGACAAGATCGTCGCCCGCATCATCTCCGGCGTCGACCCAGGGGGTGGCAGGCCGCAGCCCCTGTCCTGGCTGCGTCAGCGAGGGCAGGGGACGCGAGGCTATGTCGTGGAGAGGGACCGCCATAAAGCCATCGCCGCGACGGTGCGCGCTGCGGGGAAAGAAGATATCGTCGTCATCGCCGGCAAGGGTCATGAGGCCTACCAGCTGACCCTGCAGGGCAAACGCTTCTTCGATGACTGCCTCGAGGCGAAAAACGCCCTGCTCTCGTGGACCGACGAACTCGTCGCCCTGGCATCCGGCGGCGACCTGCACAGCGGTTCCGAGGGACGCCGGCTGCTGACCCGGGTGCTTACCGACAGTCGCCCCGACAATCCCGGCGGCATCTTCGTCGCCCTCAAGGGGGAACGCCACGATGCCCACGAATTCCTCCCCCAGGCACTGGCCCGCGGGGCCGCCTGCCTGGTGGCGGAGCGCCTTCCGCATGGCCTTGACCTCAAAGACGCCTCGGCGGTAATCGTCGCCGACACCGAGCGCGCTCTGGGCGACCTGGCGGCCTTTCGCCGTCGGCGCCTGGCGGCCATCAGCGCGCCGACGGTCATCGCCATCACCGGCAGCTGCGGCAAGACCACGGTCAAAGAGATGGTCGCCGCCATCCTCGCCAGGCGTTGGCCGCCCGGTCCGAACTACCCCGAAGACTGCGTCCTCAAGACGCAGGGCAACTTCAACAACCTCGTCGGTCTGCCGCTGTCGCTGCTGCCCCTTGCCGCTCAGCACCAGGCAGCGGTGCTGGAGATGGGCATGAACCGGCCCGGCGAGCTCAGCCGGTTGGCGGAAATAGCCGCCCCCGATGTCTGCTGCATCACCAATATCCACGGAGCCCATCTCGAAGGGCTGGGATCCATCGAGGGTGTGGCCCGCGCCAAGGAGGAACTGTTCGCGGGTGCCGGCAGCGAGGCGACGCTGATCATCAATCTCGACGACTCCAGGGTGGCCCTGCTTGCCGGCAAGTACCGGCAGAAGCGGCTGACCTTTGCCATCAGTCCGGAACCACATACTGAGGTTCCCGATTTTTATGCCTCTGAGCTTTTCTTCGCCAGCGGCGGGGCGATCACCTTCACTCTGCATTATCGTGGTGAGAGGGTGCCGGTGCATCTCTTCACCGCCGGCGAGCACAATGTCGCCAACGCCCTGGCCGCCGCCGCCATCGCCGCCGCCGCCGGGGCGGGCCTGGCCGAGATCGCCAGCGGCCTCGGCGATTATCGCCCACCGGCAAAACGCATGGAAATGCTCGCCAGCCCCCTGGGCGTGACCATCCTCAACGACAGCTACAATGCCAATCCGGCGTCGATGGCTGCCGGCCTGCGCACCGTCCGGCAACTGGCCAGGGGGCTGGCCCTGGCCATCGTCGGCGACATGCGCGAACTGGGCGCAGCGGCCCCCGCCGCCCATTTCGAGATCGGCCGCCTGGCCGGCGAACTGAGCATCGACTATCTCGCCGTAGTCGGTGAGTTCCGCGAGGAGGTGTGTCGTGGTGCCTTGTCCGGCGGACTTCCCAGGGAGCGCGTGCGCGCCTTCGCCGGTAAGGAAGACGCGGCATCGTGGGTAAAAGAACTTGTGGCAGTAAAAAGTCTTGGAAAAGATGATGTGATCCTGGTAAAGGCTTCGCGTGGTCTGCAATTCGAAACCATCACGGCGCAATTGATGGACCACCCCGCCGAGTGAACTCCTTTTACCAGCAACCTTAGAGATCAGGCCGCATGCGGCCGGGACAACCATGCTCTATCACCTTCTTTTCCCGCTCTCCAGCGACCTCAACTTCCTCAATGTCTTTCGCTATATCACCTTCCGTTCCATCGGGGCGACGGTCACCGCCCTGGCCATCGTCGTCCTCCTTGGCCCGTGGTTCATCGCCACCATGAAGCGCCTGCAGGTGGGGCAGGTGGTGCGCGACGACGGGCCGGCCAGCCATCTCGCCAAGCAGGGAGTGCCGACCATGGGCGGCATGCTGATCATCGCCGCCATCGCCATCGGCACCCTGCTCTGGGCACGGCTCGACAACCTCTGGGTGTGGCTGGGGCTGTTCATCACCATCTTCTATGGGGGGATCGGCTTCATCGACGACTCGCGCAAGATCAGGAAGAAGAACTCCAAGGGGCTGAGCGCTCGGGGCAAGCTGGTGCTGCAGATCGCCGGCGCGTCCCTGGTGGGCGTGGCCATCTTCATTCATCCTGGCTTTGACGGCCACCTCAGCTTCCCCTTCTTTAAAAACCTGCGTCCCGACCTCGGCTGGTTTTACGTGGTTTTTGCCGTGCTGGTCATCGTCGGCAGCTCCAACGCCGTCAACCTCACCGACGGTCTCGACGGCCTCGCTACCGGGCCGACGGTGGTCTGCGCCGCGGTGTACCTGGTCTTCGCCTACCTCGCCGGCCATGTGGTGCTCTCCGAGTACCTGCAGCTGCCCTATGTGGCGGGCAGCGGCGAGCTGGCAGTCTTCTGCGGCACCATAGTCGGCGCCTGCCTGGGCTTCCTGTGGTTCAACGCCTATCCGGCGCAGATGTTCATGGGCGATGTCGGCGCCCTCTCCCTGGGGGGGGCGCTTGGCGCCATCGCCATCATCATCAAGCAAGAGTTCCTGCTGGTCATCGTCGGCGGCATCTTCGTCATGGAGGCCTTGTCGGTGATCATGCAGGTCGGCTACTTCAAGCTCACCAACGGCAAGCGCATCTTCCTCATGGCCCCCTTTCATCACCATTTCGAAAAAAAAGGTTGGCATGAACCCAAGGTGGTGGTTCGTTTCTGGATAGTCTCGATCGTTCTGGCGCTCGTTGCCATCGCCACCTTGAAACTCCGCTAGAGGTGCGAAGATGATCAACCCCGGCGATGATGTAGCCATACTCGGCCTCGGCGTCTCGGGAAGGGCGGCGGCGCGCTACGCCCTGTGGCGGGGCGCCACCGTGCGCCTCTCCGACAGCCGGCCGCGCGAGCGCTTCGCCATCGAGGAGAAGGAGCTGCTTGCCGCACCGGGCGTTCTCTGGGAGGCTGGCGGTCATACCTTCGACTTTTTACGCATGGCGGGACGCATCCTTGTCAGCCCTGGAGTCGACCTCGCCCAACCGTTGCTGCGGCGCCTCGAAGAGGCTGGCGTCGTCATCAGCGGCGAGCTGGCGGTGGCGGCGGAAGAACTCTCCGTGCCGACGGTGGCCATCACCGGCACCAACGGCAAGACCACCACCACCACCCTGGTCGGCGAGCTGCTTGCCGCCGGCGGCCTGGACCCCTTCGTGGGCGGCAATATCGGCACGCCCCTCTACGACTATCTCCGCCAGCCTGGCGACCACCGGGCGGTGGTCGCCGAAGTGAGCAGCTTCCAGCTGGAGAGCGCCGCGGCCTTTGCGCCGCGGGTGGGCATCCTCCTCAACATCACCCCCGATCACCTCGACCGCCATGGCAGCATGGAGGCCTACGGGCGCATCAAGATGCGTCTCTTTGCCCACCAGGGTGCCGGCGACGTGGCCATCGTCAACGGCGACGACCCCCTCTGTCGCAGCCTGTGCCAGGGGCTGCCGGGAGTGCTGCAGACTTTTGGCCGAGGGGAGGACAACACGGCGGTGATTGCCGGCAAGGAGGTGCGCGTTCGAGTCGACGGTCTGGTCGAGGAGTACTCCCTCGCCGGCACCGCCCTTGGCAACAGCGTCGGATTGCAGAACAGCGCCGCCGCCATCCTCGCGGCGCGGGCCATGGGCGTCGGGCGGGAGGCGATTGTCGGCGCCCTGCGCAATTTCCGCCTCTTGCCGCACCGCCTCGAGCTGGTGAACGAGATCGACGGGGTACGTTACTACAATGATTCCAAGGCCACCAACACCGGGGCGGTGCTCGGGGCGCTGGAGGAGTTCGACGGCAATGTCCTGCTCATCGCCGGCGGTCGCGACAAGGGCGACGACTATCGCCTGCTGCGACCGGCGGTGGCGGCCTCGGTACGTCTGCTGATCACCATCGGCGAGGCGGCGGGGCTGATCGAAGCGGCCCTTGCCGACGTCGTCGAGACGGTGCGCGCCGCCTCGCTGCACGAGGCGGTGCGCCTGGCCGCCTCCCGGGCAGGGCGTGGCGATACGGTGCTGCTCTCCCCGGCCTGCGCCAGCTTCGACATGTTTACCAGCTACGGCCACCGTGGCAGCGAGTTCAGAAAAGAAGTGGCGGCCCTGGCTGCCGCCGTGGGTACCTCGGCAGAGGGCAGACGATGAGTGGCACGGCCGGTCCATATCGCCTGCTGCTCACCGGCGGCGGCACCGGCGGCCACCTCTTTCCGGCAGTGGCGACGGCCGAGGAGTTTCGCCGGCAGATGCCGGACACCGAGGTGCTCTTCGTCGGCACGAAGCGCAAGATGGACGGCACCGCCCTCGCCGCCCACGGTTTCAGCGGCGACAGCATCGTCTGTCTCGGTCTCAAGGGCAAGAGCCCCATGGCGCTTTTGAAAGCGGCGGCGGTCTTGCCGCTGTCCTTTCTCCAGGCGGGACGCATTCTGCGCCGCTTCCGTCCCCATGTGGTGCTCGGTGTCGGCGGCTATGTCACCGGGCCGGTGGTGGCCATGGCCAGGCTGATGAACATCCCCACCCTCATCCACGAACAGAACTCGGTGCCGGGCCTGGCCAACCGCCAGCTCGGCCGGCTCGTCCACCGGGTCTGCCTCTCCCTGCCCGACAGCGAGACCTTTTTTGCCAAGAGCAAGACGGTGTTCACCGGCAACCCGGTGCGCCGTGACATCCTCCGTCTCGCCCGCGCCGCAGAGCAGCGGGCAGGGGAGGGCAAGACGGTGCTGGTCCTCGGTGGCAGCCAAGGGGCACGGGCCATCAACCGCCTCCTGCCCGAGGCGGTGGCGGCTCTCGACCAGCCCCTGCGCGAGAGGCTCTCGATCATTCACCAGACCGGGGCCGACGACTATCCCGTGGTGAACGAGCGCTACCGCCAGCTTGGCCTGGCGGCGGAGGTCGCCCCTTTTTTCACCGACATGGCGGCCGTCTACGCCCGCGCCGACCTCCTCGTGTCGCGGGCCGGGGCGACCACCCTGGCGGAACTGGCGGTGCTTGGCAAACCGGCGATCCTCATCCCTTTCCCGCAGGCCGCTGACAATCACCAGGAGAAGAACGCCGAGTATTACCGGCGCGGTGGGGGAGCGCTGCTCCTTCGACAGGCGGACACCGACGCCGTCACCCTGGCCGGGGCCATGGGCGGGCTGCTTGGCGACCAGCGCCGTCTCACCGCCATGGGCGAGGCCATGCGCAGGCTGGCCCTGCCCGACGCCGCCGAAAAAATCGTCGCCTGCTGCCTTGAGCTGATCAAGAGGGGGTCTGATGTATAAAAAGAACAAGCATATCCACTTTGTCGGCGTCGGCGGCATCGGCATGAGCGGCATCGCCGAGCTCCTGCTCAACCTCGGCTACACGGTCTCCGGCTCCGATCTGCATGACACCGCCATCACCAGGAACCTTACTCGCCTGGGTGGTATCATCCACCAGGGCCACCAGGCCGAATGGATCGAGGGAGCGAGCGTCGTGGTCACCTCTTCGGCGATCTCCGCCGACAACCCCGAGGTGAAGAGGGCGAGGGAGAACAACATCCCGGTAATCATGCGTGCCGAGATGCTCGCCGAGCTGATGCGACTGAAGAAGTACGGCATCGCCGTTGCCGGCAGCCATGGCAAGACCTCGACCACCTCGATGATCGCCTGGATGCTCGCCGATGCCGGGCTCGACCCGACCATCGTCGTCGGCGGCAAGGTTGATGCCCTCGGCGGCAACGCCAAGCTCGGCCAGGGCGAGTTCCTCGTCGCCGAGGCCGACGAGAGCGACGGCTCGTTCCTCAAGCTGTCGCCGGTGCTCGAGGTGGTCACCAATATCGACCTCGAACACCTCGACTACTACCGCGATCTCGACCACATCAAGGAAAACTTCCTGCAGTTCATCGACAAGGTGCCCTTTTACGGGGCGGCGATCATCTGCCTCGACGACCCCGGCGTCGCCGATATCCTCCCGGCGATAAAGAAACGCACCATCACCTATGGTTTGACGCCGCAGGCCGACCTCTACGGTGAGAACGTCTTCTGGAAGGAAGGTCGCGTCCACTACACCGTCCGCGACCGCTCCGGCGAACTGGGGCAGATCGATGTTGCCCCGCCGGGAATGCACAATGTCTACAACTCGCTGGCGGTGGTGGCGGCGGGCCTCGAGCTCGAACTGACTTTTCCCCAGATCCAGAAGGCGCTGCGCAGCTTCGCCGGGGTGCAGCGGCGCATGCAGAAGAAGGGCGAGGTGGGCGGCATCACCGTCGTCGACGACTATGGCCACCACCCCACCGAGATCCGCGCCACGCTGGCGGCGATCAAGAAAGGCTGGCCGGAGAAACGCCTCGTGGTGCTTTTCCAGCCGCATCGCTACACGCGCACCAAGGGGCTGTTCAGGGAGTTCCAGACCTGCTTCCACCGTGCCGACGTGCTGGTGATGACCGAGATCTATGCTGCCAGCGAGGAGCCCATCGAAGGGATCAGCGGCCGCAGCCTGCTGGCGGCGGTCATCCAGCACGGCCAGCGCCACACCCGCTATATCGAGCGGGTGGACGACATGGCAGCGGAGCTGTTGCCGATGCTCCAGCCCGGCGATCTGGTGCTCACCCTTGGCGCCGGCAATATCGTCAGGGTCGGTGAAGAGCTCCTCGAACTCCTCGAGCCGCGGGGGGGCGAGGGCGGGTGAACGACAGGCAGCGTCACTTCCTGGAAACCCTGGCGGGGGAGGGGGTACAGTGGCAGTGTCCACTGAGCCGCCATACCTCGTTCGCCATCGGCGGGCCGGCCGAAGCCCTGGTGCGGGCCGGGGACGAGCGGTTGCTGCAGGGGGTGCTGCGACTGTGCCGTGACGAAGGCATTCCCTGGTGGGTCATCGGCCGGGGCACCAACCTGCTGGTGGCCGATCGCGGTGTCGAGGGCGTCGTGCTGCGCCTGGTCGGCGACCTCGCCGGCAGTGGCGAGAGAGACCTCGCCGATGGCACGGTGATGCTCTCCGCCGGAGGCGGGGCCGGCTTCGCCCGCGTGTGCCGCGAGGCCTGCGAGCGTGGACTGGCCGGGCTCGAGTTCGGCTGTGGTATTCCCGGAACGGTGGGCGGGGCGGTGTGCATGAACGCCGGCGCCTGGGGTGGCGAGATCGGCTCGCTGCTGCGCAGTATCAGGGTGGTCGATGCAGACGGTGCCGAGGATATTGTCCCCCGAATGGAAGATTTCACCTATCGTTGGTGGAAAGGTTTGGCGGCGGTCGACGGCCGCGGGGTGATCACCCTGGCCGAGCTCTGCCTGCGTCCCGGCGACCGCACGGCGATTCTCGCCCGCGTCGCCGAGTACGACCGACTCCGTCGTGACAGGCAGCCCCACCAGCACCCCAGTGCCGGGTCGTTCTTCAAGAATCCCCCTGGGGACAGTGCCGGCCGGCTCATCGAAGCCTGCGGCCTCAAGGGTCTGCGCGTCGGGGCGGCGATGATCTCGCCGCTCCATGCCAACTTTCTCGTCAACACCGGCGGCGCCACCGCCGCCGAGGTGCTGCGGCTGATGCGATTGGTGCAGGAGCGGGTCCTGCAGGCCACCGGAGTGGCCCTGGAGGCGGAAGTGCACTTTCTCGGAGAGATGCCATGAGGATCGAAGACCTGAAAAAATGGCTGTCCCGCCTCCTGCGCCGCAGGAAATCGGGCTTCACCAGCTTTTCCAGCGATCTCAATATCCGCGGCGCGGCGGCGGAAAGCGGGCGGACGCGACGTCCTTCGCCCTTGTCCCGCCTGCGGCAGCGCCTGCGCGCGAAAAAGCTCGAGCAGAGCCAGGGCTATGGGCAAACGGCGGTGCGAAGGCGCTCCCTCGTCCGGCCCCTCCTCGCCCTTGCCCTCGTCCTCCTCCTGCCAGCGGGCTGGTTTCTCGGCGGCGGTGAGTTGATCGGCCGCCATATCGACGGGCTGACCTTTTTTCGCGTCAACAAGATCGAAGTCAGCGGCTGCACCGCCGTGCCGCGCGACAAAGTCGTCGAGGCCTCGGGGATCGTCCTGCGCCAGAGCAGCATGCTGGCGGTCAATGTTGAAGAGAGCCGCAAGCGCATCGCCGCCATCCCCTGGGTGGCTCGGGCCGAGGTGCGGCGCCACTGGCCGGGCAAGGTCGTCATCGCCATTGAGGAGAACGCGCCGGTGGCCCTGGTGCACACCCCCGGCCCCTCCGGACCCTCCCTGCGCTATCTCGATGCCAGTGGCGCGGTGTTCTCCGAGGTGACGGCCAACGGGGACATCGACTTCCCAGTGATTACCGGCTGGGCGGAACTCGGCGACGAGGAGGTCAAGGCGCGGGCGATGACCGAAATCCTTTCCTTCCTGCGAAAGGTAAGGAGCAATGATCCCCATCTTCCCGCCCACTCGGTGTCGGAACTGCATATCACCGGGAACGGGGAAATGGTACTCTACCTGGTCGAATACCCGTTTCCAATTTTCTTTGGAAATGGTAACTCTAAAGAGAAATATTCCCGGTTGATACAGGTGCTGCGCGCCATGTACAAGAAGCCGGACGGCAAGGAACTGCTGGCGCAGATTGCCTATATCAAGATGGACTATTTGAGCGACAAGGTGCTCGTGGTGGAAAGCGCTGCGGGACAACATTCCAATGGATGACAAGAAAGAACTGGCGGTTATGGACGAAGACGACGCCCCTGTCCCGGTGACGCGTGGAACCGGGCGTCACGATCAGGGGGAACTGGTGGTTGGCCTCGATATCGGCACCACCAAGATCTGCTGCGTGGTTGGCGAGGTATTCGAGGATCACGTCGACATCCTCGGTGTTGGCACGGTACCCTCCAAGGGCCTCAAGAAAGGGGTGGTAGTCAATATCGAGAGCACCGTCAACTCCATCCGCCAGGCGGTCTCCCTGGCCGAGGAGGCGGCGGGCTGCGATCTGCGCTCGGTTTACGTCTATGTTGGCATCGCCGGTAACCATATCAAGGGCTTCAACAGCCCGGGCATCGTCGCCATCAACAATCGCGAGATCAAACAGGCCGATATCGACGAGGTGGTGGCAGCGGCGCGGACGGTGAAGATCTCCGAGAACCAGCGTATCATCCACGTCATGCCGCAGGAGTACATGGTCGACGACCATACCGGCATCCAGAACCCCATCGGCATGACCGGGGTGCGGCTGGTGACCAACGTCCATATCGTCACCGCCGATATCGGCGCCGTGCACAACCTGGTCACCTGCTGCAACAAGGCCGGGCTGGAGGTGGCGGAACTGGTGCTCGAGTCCATCGCCTCAGCCAACGCCGTGCTCAGCAAGGACGAGATGGACCTGGGGGTGGCCCTCATCGATATCGGCGGCGGCACCACCGACCTCGCCGTCTTTTGCGACGGCACCATCCGCCATACCTGCGAGATCGGCCTTGGTGGCCACAACCTCACCAACGACCTCTCGGTGGGCTTGCGCACCCCCCTGCAGGATGCCGAGCGGCTCAAGGAAGATTATGGCGGGGCCATCGCTTCGGTGGTTAAGCCCAATCTGGTGGTGGATGTGCCCACCGTTGGCGACCGCGAGCCGCGCAAGGTCACCCAGAAGGTGCTGGTGGACATCCTCGAGGCCAGGGTCATAGAGATTCTCGAGATTCTCGACCGCGAACTCATCGCCTCCGGGCAGAAGAACAAGATCAACGGTGGGGTGGTGCTGACCGGGGGCACCGCCTTGCTCGCCAATATCGTCGAGCTGGCCGAGCAGGTCTTCGACCTGCCGGTGCGCATCGGCTATCCGATAGGCCTCTCCGGTAAAACCGAGGAGCTTTACAATCCCCGCTGTACTACCGCCGCCGGGCTAGTGCTCTTCGGCAGAAACAAACAGCAGGAGATGGCCCGTCAGGAACCCGGCGTTTTTGCGAAGATGCGCGACTGGTTGAAAAAAATCATGTGATCGTTACCTTTTTTCCTTGAGTGGCGCCCGCTTGGTGCTATATATTGCGCCGATAATATTCCGTTTTATTGCCTTTTCGTAATGTCGCTCGAGGAGTTGACAGGGGGTTAGAGATATGCCGTTCAGGATGGCTGAGTCGGAAGGTGTTGCAGTTGTGAAGGTTATCGGGGTTGGTGGCGGCGGTGGAAATGCCATCAACACCATGGTGGCCCACCGCCTGCAGGGGGTGGAGTTCATTGCCGCCAATACCGATCGGCAGTCGTTGAACCAGTCGCGGGCCGACATCTGTATCCAGCTCGGACCGGGGATCACCAAGGGTCTTGGCGCCGGTGCCGATCCGGAAACCGGCAATATGGCCGCCAACGAGTCCCTCGAGGAGATCCGCGACGCTCTCAAGGGCAGCGATATGGTCTTCGTTACCGCCGGCCTCGGCGGGGGCACCGGCACCGGCGCCGCGCCCATCGTCGCCAAGGCCAGCCGCGAGTTGGGCGCCCTGACCGTCGCCGTGGTCACCAAGCCCTTCAGTTTCGAGGGAAAATTCCGCTCCCGCAACGCCGAGCAGGGCTGGCAGGAACTGCAGAAGTATGCCGACACCATCATCACCATCCCCAACGACCGCCTGTTGTCGGTGATGCAGAAGAACAGCAAGCTCTCCGACATGCTGGCCATGGCCGACAGCGTCCTGCTGCAGGCGGTCAAGGGCATCACCGACCTCATCAACGTTCCCGGCCTGATCAACGCCGACTTCGCCGACCTGCGCACGGTGATGCGTGAGGTCGGCCCGGCGATCATGGGCTCGGGCTCGGCCAGCGGCGAGAACCGCGCCGTGGAGGCCGCCCGCAAGGCCATCGACAACCAGCTCCTCGAGGACTATGGCATCGAGGGCGCCCGTGGCCTGCTCATCAACATCTCCGCTTCGCAGGAGACCTTTACCATGGCGGAGTTCATGGAGGCTTCGGCGATGATTCAGGAAAAGGCCGACGAGGATGCCAAGGTGGTCATCGGCGCCCTCTACGACGATTCCCTCGGCGACGAGATGCATGTCACCGTCATCGCCACTGGAGTGGGCGCGGTGCTCGACAAGAAGGAAACCATCTCCCCGGTGGACTCGCGCAAGAAGAAACCGCTGCCGATCAAGGAGGCCGAGCCGCCGATCAAGGGCGCCCCGGCGGTACCCAACCGTAACCCCCAGGTGTCACGGCTGCCCGGTTCCAATTTTGATTCTTTCGACAGCCTCGGCTCATCCAACCCGCCGGAGGGCAAGAGCCAGAGCCCGCTGAACTGGAACGACGACTACCTCGAGACCCCCACCTATCTTCGTAAAAACGCCAACTGACGCCTCTGCGGCCAGTGTTGCCCGCCGGGAACTCTGCCCGGCGGACAGGCCGGTGGCGGCGAGGTGGCACCGATGTCAAGCGGACGGCCCATGGCAGCAGCGGACAAGACCCCGACCGGCCCTGGCGGCCCGCCCAAGCACAAGGTCTCGGATGGTCTCGAGCCGTTCAAGCTCGTCGAGTACTTCTCCTTTTCCAGTCTCGCCGTCATTCTTGTCTTTACCCTGCTGCTTTCCTGGCTGATCTCGGAAAATGCCCGCAAGGTGATGCTCGAGCAGAACGAAGAGTATTCGCTGCTCCTTGCCGAGAATCTCAATCAGCAGGTCTTCCGCCGTTTCGTGCTGCCCGCCGTCATTCGCTACGGCGTCATCGCCCTGCGCAATCCCGAGCAGTTCGAACTCCTCGACGACATCGTCAAAGGCGTCACCCAGGGTCTCAAGATCGACTCGGTGACCATCTACGACTCGAGCAAGAACATCATCTCCTACTCCACCATTTCCTCCCTGGTTGGCAAGGAGGGCATCGGCGCGGCCGAATATAAAAAAGCGTTGAAGGGTGTGCCCAACTCGCGGTTCACCTACAGCGGCTCGGTGCTCAGCCTGCTCGGCATCACCAGCGAAGTGAGCTGTGAGTTGAAAACCTTCATCCCCTTCCGCCAGGTGCGTCGCGAGAGCGACGGCACCGGCGACCTCATCATGGGGGTCATCGAGATCGAGAAGGACCTGACCAACAACTATGCCAACATCATCCGCCTGCAGGGGCGGATTATCATGGTGTCCAGCGGCATCATGGGGATTCTCTTCCTCGTGCTCCGTTTCATCGTTTCCCGCGCCGGCTCGATCATGGAACGCCGTGCCCTGGAGCGACTGCGTCTCGAAGAGAAACTCAATCAGGCCGAACGTCTGGCCCACCTTGGCACCATGGTGGCGACTGTCAGTCACGAGATCAAGAGTCCCCTGGGGATCGTTCGCAGTACCGCCGAGATCCTTGAAAAACGCATCCAGAAGCTTGCCCCGGGCAACGAGCACCTCGCCAAGATCGTCATCGACGAGACGGCCCGGTTGAACAATATCGTCGTGCAGTTCCTCGATTTCGCCCGACCCCCGGTGGCCGAGTTCGTCCCCGGACAGGTCAACGATGTGGTGACCAAGGTGCTGACATTCATCGCGCCGGAGCTGCGCCGCCGCGACATCGCCCTCGAGACGGAGCTCGCCGAGGGGCTGCCCAGCCACAACCTGGATGGCGAGCTGCTCTACCGCGCCCTCTTCAACATCCTCATGAACGGAATTCAGGCGGTGACCGAACATGGCCTGCTGCGCGTCTCTACCCGTCTTGCCGGCGACGGGTGTACCGAGCTGATCATCGTCGATAATGGTGTCGGCATTGCGGCCGATAAGCTCGAGCAGATTTTTCTACCTTTTTTCAGTGAAAAGCACAAAGGCACCGGCCTCGGCCTGGCCATCGCCAAGAATATCCTCGACAGCCACCGGGCGACGGTGGTCGTCACCAGCTCGGAAGGCCAAGGCACGACTTTCTCTATTGTCTTTCCGCCTCTCTCCTGAGAGGAATGGCGTTTCATGCCGAGGGCTGCTTGCCGTTTGCCTTTTTGCGGCAATAGTGTTCATATGTCGATAACCAGGTCGCCGCAGCCGCGGCCCGCTGAGGCCGCTGGGCCGTGGTGGCGACGGTCATTTCTCCAAACGAGGACAGAAAGATGAGCAAACGAATCGTCATTATCGGCGGAGTGGCGGCCGGACCCAAGGCCGCCTGCCGCATCAAGCGCCTGGCGCCGCACTACGAAGTGACCGTCGTCGATCAGGACAGTCTCATTTCCTATGGCGGTTGCGGCATCCCCTACTATGTCTCCGGCGATGTCGCCGACGAAAAGGAACTGCGCTCGACCAGCTTTCACATGGTGCGCGACGAGCGCTTTTTCGCGAAGGCCAAGGGGGTCAAGACCCTGACTTCGACGCGTGCGGTAGCCATCGACCGCAAGGCGAAAGAGGTTGAGGTACTCGATCTTGCAAGTGGCGAGAGCCGCCGTCTGCCCTACGACTCCCTGCTGATCGCCACCGGCAGTAAACCGGTGGTGCTGCCCATTCCTGGCCATGACGCCGACGGCGTCTTCTCGATCAGCGACCTCCACCAGGGCATCGCCATCAAGGAACGTCTCGCCAAGGCCCAGGTGGGCAAGGCGGTGGTCATCGGCGGCGGCGCCATCGGCATCGAGATGGCCGAGGCGCTCACCGATCTGTGGGGTGTGGAAACCGCGCTGATCGAGTTCAGGGAGCAGCTCTTGCCGCGCATCATCGACTGGCCGCTGGCGGTCATGCTCGAGAAACACCTGCGCGACAACAATGTCGCCGTCTACCTTGGCGAGGGGGCGGAGGAGATTCTGCGTGACGATCAGGGCCGGGTGACGGGAGTGCGCACCGGCAAGAGGACCCTCGAGGCCGATCTGGTGATCATGGCCGCCGGGGTGCGGCCGCGCTCGGAGCTGGCGCGCGAGGCGGGCCTCCATGTCGGGCCCGGCGGCGGCATTGTCGTCAACACCAGGATGCAGACCTCCGACCCCACTATCTACGCCGCCGGCGACTGTGTCGAGATCGCCCATCTCGTCTCGGGCAAGCGCTTCGTCGCTCCCTTCGGCAGCATGGCCAACCGGGAGGGGCGGGTGGCCGCCGACAATATCGTCGGCATTCCCTCGGTCTTCAAGGGCGGGGTGGCCAGCTTCATCCTCAAGGCCTTCAAGATGTCGGTGGGGGCGGTGGGGCTGAGCACCGTGGCGGCCCGTGACGAGGGCTTCGCGGTCGACTTCTCGCTGACCGCGCCCTCGGACCGCGCCCATTTCTACCCCGGCCAGGAGATTGTCTGCCTGCAGCTGCTCTTTGACCGGCGTACCCGCAGGGTGCTTGGCTTTCAGGGCGCCGGCCCGGTCAACGACGCGCTTTCGGCGCGCATCGACACGGTCGCCATGGCGCTCGCCGGCGGCGCCACCATCGACGACCTTGCCAACGTCGAGATGGCCTACTCACCGCCGTTCTCTTCGGCCATCGATCCCCTCAATGCTGCCGCCTATGTCGCCGACAATCTCTGCGACGGCCGTATGCGGCAGATGACCATCGAGGAGTTCTTCCTCTTCATGGACGATCCGTCGCTTCACCCCGAGTGGACGGTACTCGACGTGCGCCACGTTAAACAGGCCGAACCCTTCGTGGAGCGCTTCGGCGCGTCGCGGTGGCTGTCTCTGCCCTACGACGAGGTGCGCGACCGCTACACGGAGCTGCCCAAAGATCGCACACTGGCCATTTTCTGCAATGCCGGATCACGTTCCTACGAGGTCCAGGTCTTCCTTGATTCCGTGGGCATGACAAATAATATCGTGGTCCCCGGAGGATTCAACGTCATCCGTCGTATGGGCCCGGAATGGTTGCCAGTTCGCTGATCTGGGTCATGCCGTAAGGGTTTTCCCCTAGCCGTTTCTATGATTTTCACGGCTGGGGGATTTTTTTTGTCTCGGGATTAGACAAGCCTCGATCTGTCGTGATATGATGAGTGTCAAGAATTATCAAATGTTGTTAGGACGACCACGTCTCCATCATCTCTACCGCGAATGCGAGGACCGCCTATGGCCACTGTCAACCCCCAGGACATGATCGAGGAGATTCAGGCGAACATCGAGACCGGCGACCTGATGAAGGCGCAGCTGGTTCTCGCTCATATGCGCGAGGTCGATCACAAGACCCGCAACCGCCTCATGTTTCTGCTCACTCGAGCCGACGCGGATTTCTCCGTACCGCTGTTCATCTACCTGCTCAGGCACCAGGCTGACGTCGCCGAGGAGATGCCGATCATCCGCGAGACCCTGTTGTCGATCCTCGTTGCCTACCCGGAAAAACTCATCGGCTACCTCACCTCGCCAAAAATCGTCGACCGCACCGAGCTCATCCGCGTCGTTGGCGAGCTGCGCCTCGAAGAGGCTACCTCCACCCTGCTGGGCATGATCGCTGCCTCCGAGGATGACGCCGAGATTCTTCTCATTATCGAGAGCCTCGGCCTGATCGGCGACCCCGAGGCGATCAATACCCTCACCGACTATCTTTACGCCGCCAACAAGGCCCTGATCATCGCCGCCATCCAGGCCCTCGGCCAGGTGGGCACGCCGACCGCCATGCACCGCCTCGCCGAGCGCATGGGCACCGACAACGAGATCGACTACCTCATCCTCTCCATCTTCTCCGAGGTGCAGGATCAGATCTCTCTCGAGAAGCTCAACGACACCCTCCGCTCCCACTACGCCCACATGCGCACCTTCGCCAAGGCGGAGCTGGTGCGCATCGGTCCCAAGGCGGTGCCGATCCTCATCGAGAACCTCCTTCACGACGACCCCGACTTCCGGATCCACACCCTCAACGTGCTGGGCGAGATCGGCGACGAGTCGGCCATCGTCCCTATCCGCAAGCTCCTCGCCAGCGAGCCGAAGAGCGCCAATGTGCGCTTTGCCGCCTACGAGGCCCTGGCCCTGCTGCCCCTGAAGAAGGGCGCCTACACCCTCACCGCCGGGCTGAGCGACCCCGAGGACCATGTGTGCATCGCCGCGGCGCGGGCCATCGACCGCAACTTTTCGCCGATCCTCGCCGCCGGCATCAAGAACCTGCTGCGCGGTCCCGAGAAGGAGGCGCGCCATATCGCCAAGATCATCGTCAACGGCCAGGTGGACAACATCTTCCTCAGTCTGGCGGATGACGAGGTCTTCGAGAAGATGGCCCTCGACTACCTGCCCCATACCCACCGCGACATCCGCGAGCACTACCATAGCCTGCTCTTACAGGCGGACAGGGCCGACTTCGCCAAGAAGCTCACCGGCACCGTCGACACCGCCAAGCGCCAGAAGATTGTCGCCGTCGACGACTCGCGCATGATCCTCAATATCTACAAGGCCACCCTGCACGAGCTCGGCTACGACCCGGTGCTCTTCGAGTTCCCGGCCTCGGCCCTGCAGTGGCTGCGCACCGAGAAGCCGCTGATGATCCTCACCGACCTCAATATGCCGGAGATTACCGGCATCCAGTTGGCCGAGCGGGTGCGCAAGCTCTATCCGGGGGTGCGTCTGCCGATCATCATGGTGACCACCCAGAACGAGAGCCAGGACAACGACGCCGCCTATGCCGCCGGCATCGACGCCATCCTCCACAAGCCGTTCAACGCCGAAATCCTCCGTGAGGCGATCAACAAGGTGGCGCAAGTGAACGGATGAGCTCGCCGGCGAGGGCGAAGGAGCGGCCGACATCCTCGGGCTTGTGGGCGTCCGAGGCCAGCTGCAGGGGAATGCCGCGTTCCACGGCCATGGCGAGGATCGATCGCCTCGGGAAGGGTTCGCCGCGGATGGCGATGCCCGAGGTGTTGACTTCAAGGTAGAGTCCCCGCTGCTTGACGAGGTCGAGCACTGTGGCGATCTGCTCGAGGTGGTGGTGAAGCAGGCAGAGCCCGGGGAGATGGCGCAGGGCCCCGTCGAGATGGCAGAGGGCGGTTCCCGCCCCGAGTTCCGTCACCGCCGCAGCGAGGTGGGCGAAATAGCGGCTGAGAAGCCGGTCGCTGCCTTCTCTGGCCGCCGCCTCGACATTCTCCCCTCTGCGACTGAAGAGGTTGAGGTGCCGGGACGGCGCCGTTCTCAGGTAGTGGCAGGAAAGGCCGACGGCGTCCCAGGGCCGTGCGGCCAGCCTGCGCCGCAGAGCCTCAACCGCCTCCTCGTTATAGCCGCACTCGACACCGAGCCGGATGTCGATCTTCTCCCCGTAAACCCGCCGCAGACGTTCCCCTTCCAAAAAATACTGGTCGAAGTCGGCCTCGGTGAGCCAGGTGACGACGGGGCTGTCGATACCTTCCTCGAGGTGTTCGAGAAATGTGAGACGGCCTAGACCGCGAGTTATGGCGGCCTGGACGTAGTCCTCCATGTCGCCCACGGCGTGGCCGCAGAGGCGGGTGTGCACATGGGTGTCGCAGGTCAGGTCGGGCAGGCGGTGCAAGGCGGTGGCGGGAGCCTGAGGGCCGGCGTCAGAGTGGCCTCAGGCGTTGCCTCGGGGGAAGAAGTGCAGGACACCGTCGATATCGGAGGTGTCGCAGACATGCCCCATCTCCAGCTCGAGGTCGATGTATTCCTCGACGCCTTCGATCTTGAGGCTCAGGGCCGGGCCGTCGGGCAGGTGGTAGACCACCGTGCTCACCCCGGTTAAATCGATGGGACGACAAAACAATTTCATGCAGTGCAATGCCTCATGCCACGCGGGCAGTGGGAAAGGGGGAACAACGAGTAGTTCGACAGCTCGACATATACGAAGAAATCTGACAAACTGCAACAGGTAACGATGGCGGGGGCGAGGAAAGGGCGTTGTCGGCCAGCGTCCCAAGGCGCGCCCCACAATGTATTATCGCCGCTTTCTCGCCCCTTGGGGGGAAATAGGTTTACACTGCGGGCGGCGACGTTTATTATGCAAAGTTCCGTGGATGACAAACACCCCCCAGTGGGTTCTGATAGACTTTTTCTTGAGGTGATGTAATGAGTGAAGCAGGTCAAGGCGGTAAAGAAAAAACCATTTTCGGTAAAGAAAAAAATCCCACTTCCATCGTGCCCCGCAAGCTCTCCCTGGAGAGCCCGCTGAAGTTTCGCTGCCATCCCGGGGTGAGGTGCTTCACCGCCTGCTGCGGCGGCATCAAGATCGTACTCACCCCTTACGATATCCTGCAGCTGACCAAGAGGCTCGGCATTCCCGCCCATGAGTTCCTCCACCGCTATACCACCCCCACCTATCTGGAGAACACCGATATGCCAGGGGTGATCATCAAGCTGCGCGAAGAGGACAATAAGTGCCCCTTCGTCACCCCCGAGGGCTGCACCGTCTACACTGACCGCCCCACCGCCTGCCGCTATTACCCGGTAGGGATGGCCGACTTCCACGAGGGCGGGACCCGCGACAAGGACGGCAACGAGGAGACCAAGGAAGAGGAGAAGTTCTTCTTTCTCGTCCGCGAGGAGCACTGCAAAGGCTTCGAGGAGGACAAGCAGTGGACCATCGGCGAGTGGCGCGCCGACCAGGGCGTCGATGTGCGCGACGAGATGAACAAGGATTGGCTGCGCCTGGTCATGCGCCGCAAGTCCTTCGGCGGCCAGGCCACCCTCTCGGAGCAGGCCAAGCGCATGTTCTTCATGGCCTCCACCGATATCGCCACCTTCCGCAAGTTCGTCTTCGAAAGCTCGTTCCTCGACACCTACGAGATCGACGAGGAGACCATCGCCAGCATCAGGGAGGATGATGTCCAGCTGATGCTCTTCTCCTTCAAGTACCTCGCGGCGACGCTGTTCGGCGCACGGGTGCTGAAGATCAGGGAGGAAAAGATCAAGGCCAAGATCGCCGAGATCAAGCAGCGTCAGGACGAGAGCGTGCTGCAGTCGATCAGGGAATACGAGGAACTCAAGGCCGAGATGGATGGTTCCAAGGGCGGCAAGTAGGCCGCGAAAACAGAAAAGCCTCCCGGTGGCGATGAGCTAGGGGGGCGACAGCTTGCAAAAACGGGAAAAGGCCGGGCGGTGATCAACCGCCCGGCCTTTTCCCGTTTGCAGCCCCGCAGGCGCCTCCGCCGAGTTCTCGTGGAGGCGCCTTTTGTTGTGGTGCTATTCCGCCTGGGGTGCAGGCTCCAGGGCGGTGGCCAGACTCTTGAGGAAGTGCCAGCTGCGCAATACGTCCTTCTGCGACTGGGCGAGGAGCTTGTCGGCCATCTCCGGGTTGACCCGCTTCAGGGTGCGATAGCGGTTTTCGCCCAGGGCGTACTCCTCAAAGCTCATGGTCGGCTCCTTGGAGTCGATGATCAAGGGGTTCTTGCCCTCCGCCTCGAGGTCGGGGTTGAAGCGGTACAACGGCCAGTGACCGCAGGCCACCGCCTTTTTCTGCTGCTCGACTCCCAGGGCCATGTTGATGCCGTGGTTGATGCAGTGGGCATAAGCGATGATCAGCGAGGGGCCGTTATAGGCCTCCGCCTCGGCGATGGCCTTGATGGCCTGGGCCGGGTTGGCGCCGAGGCTGATCTGGGCCACATAGACGTTGCCGTAGGTGGCGAAGATCATGCCCATGTTCTTCTTGGGCATCTTCTTGCCGCCAGCGGCGAATTGCGCCGTGGCGGCGCGGGGAGTCGACTTCGACATCTGTCCGCCGGTGTTGGAGTAGACCTCGGTGTCGAGGACGAGGATGTTGACGTTCTCCCCGGAGGCGAGAACATGATCGACGCCGCCGTAGCCGATGTCATAGGCCCAGCCGTCGCCGCCGAAGGCCCACACCGATTTCTTGACCAGGAAATCGGCGACATGGAGCAGGCGGCGGGCAACGATGGCGCTCGACTTGCCGAGGACAGCCTTGAGTTCCTCAACCCGCGCGCGCTGCTGCTCGATCTCGGTCTGGGTGGCCTGCGCCGCGCCGTGGATGGCCGCGGCCAGTTCCTCGCCGACAATCTTCGCCGCGACAGCCTCGGCGAGCAGCTCCTTGGCCTGTGCGCCGAGTTTGTTGACGGTGGTGCGCATGCCGGCAGCGAACTCGGCGTTGTCTTCAAAGAGCGAGTTGGCCCAGGTCGGCCCGCGGCCGTCGTCGCGCTTGCAGTAGGGGGTGGTGGGCAGGTTGCCGCCATAGATGGAGGAGCAGCCGGTGGCGTTGCCGATATACATGCGATCACCGAACATCTGGGTGATCAGCTTGATATAGGGGGTCTCGCCGCAGCCGGCGCAGGCGCCGGAGAACTCGAACAGCGGCCGCATCAGCTGGGTGCCTTTGATGGTGGTCAGGCTGACCTCGGCCGGGTCGATTTCCGGCAGACTGAGGAAGAACTCGACGTTCTTGGCCTGCTCGCGGCGCAGTTCCTCGTTGTTGGGGATCATCTCCAGGGCCTTGTTCTTGGCCGGACAGACGCTGACGCACAGGGTGCAACCGCAGCAATCCTCGGTGAAGATCTGCAGGGCGAAGCTCTTGCCCTTGAAGTTCTTACCGGTGGCCTCCTTGATGACGAAGCCGGCCGGTACTTCGGCCGGGGTGGGGAAGACCTTGATGCGGTTGGCGGCATGGGGGCAGATCAGCGCGCACTGGCCGCACTGGATGCAGTTGTCGGGCAGCCAGCGTGGCACCGCCACGGCGATATTGCGCTTCTCGTACTGGGTGGTGGCGGTGGGCCAGGTGCCGTCGTCGGGGATCTGCGAGACCTTGAGCGAGGTGCCTTTGCCCTCGATGATCCTGGCGGTGACTTCCTTGACGAATTTCGGGGCGTGGGCGGGGACCACCGAGGGGATGTCCTGGCCGTCGACCTTGTCGCCGAGGGGAACTTCGGTGATGTTCTTGACTGCCGCGTCAACGGCGCCGTAGTTCATCTCCACCACCTTGTCGCCCTTCTTGCCGTAGGTCTTGTAGATGGCTTTCTTAATGGCGGCGATGGCCTGTTCCTGGGTGAGGATGCCGGAGATGAGGAAGAAGGCGGTCTGCATGATCATGTTGATGCGTGCGCCGAGGCCGAGCGCGAGGCCGAGGGAGACCGCGTCGATGATGTAGAATTTGGCCTTCTTGGTGATGAGGTCCTTCTGTACCTTGCCCGGCAGCTCGTTCCACACCGTGTCCTTGGTGAAGCTGGTGGTGAGCAGGAAGGTGCCGCCCTCCTCGAGGTTGCAGAGCATGTCGACCTGCTTGAGGAAGGTGAAGTTATGGCAGGCGATGAAATTGGCCTTGTTGATCAGGTAGGGGGCGACCACCGGCGACTTGCCGAAGCGCAGATGGCTGGTGGTGATCGAGCCCGATTTCTTCGAGTCGTAGACGAAATAGCCCTGAGCCGAGTTGTCGGTCTCGGTGCCGATGATCTTGATGGTGTTCTTGTTGGCGCCGACGGTGCCGTCCGAGCCGAGGCCGTAGAACATGGCGCGGTAGACGTCACTGCCCTCGATATTGAAGGTGGGGTCGTAGTCGAGGCTGGTGAAGGTGACGTCGTCGTGGGGGCCGACGCAGAACTTGTTCTTCGGGGCCATGGCCTTCATGTTGTCGAAGATGGCCTTGACCATGGCCGGGGTGAACTCCGCGGAGCCGAGGCCGTAACGGCCGGCGAGGATCATCGGCGGGTAGATGGTGGAGTTGGTCTCCGCCGCCTCGCCGATGGCGGTGCGCACGTCGAGGTAGAGGGGGTCGCCGGCGGCGCCGGGTTCCTTGGTGCGGTCGAGGACGGTGATGCGCTCCACGGTGGCCGGCAGGGCGTTGACCATGGCCTTGCAGTCGAAGGGGCGGAAGAGGCGGACCATGATCATGCCGACCTTCTCACCCTGGGAGATGAGATAGTCGATGGTGGCGGCGGCAGTCTCGCAGCCCGAGGCCATCATGACGATGACGTTCTCGGCGTCCGGGGCGCCGTGGTAGTCGAAGAGGTGATACTGACGGCCGGTGATGCCGGCGAACTTGTTCATCGCCTCCTGCACCAGGGCCGGGGCGGCGTTGTAATATTTGTTGACCGTCTCGCGGCCGGTGAAGTAGACGTCGGGGTTCTGGGCGGTGCCGCGGATGTTCGGCCGGTCCGGGGTGAGGGCGCGCTTGCGGTGCTCGAAGACGAGGTCCTCGTCGATCATGTCGCGCATCTGCTCATGGTTGATCTCCTCGACCTTCTGGATTTCGTGGGAGGTGCGGAAACCGTCGAAGAAGTGCAGGAAGGGGATGCGGGTGGCGAGTGTCGCCTGCACCGAGATCAGCGCCATGTCCATGGCTTCCTGGACGTTCTGCGAGCAGAGCATGGCCCAGCCGGTCTGCCGCGCCGAGTAGATGTCGCCGTGGTCGCCGAAGATCGACAGGCCCTGGCAGGCGATGGCGCGGGCGGTGACGTGGAAAACGGTCGAGGTCAGCTCGCCGGCCAGCTTGTACATGTTGGGGATCATCAGCAGCAGGCCCTGCGAGGCGGTGAAGGTGGTGCACAGGGCGCCGGTGGTCAGGGAGCCGTGGATCGAGCCGGCCACCCCCGCTTCTGACTGCATCTGGTTGACCACGGGCACAGAGCCCCAGATATTCTTTTGAAGACCCGCCGACTTGGAGTCTGCCTCAGCCGCCAGTGGGGTCGAGGGGGTGATGGGGTAGAGGGTGATGACTTCACTGGTGGCATAGGCGACGTGGGTGCACGCCTGATTGCCATCGATCGTTACCATCTTTCGCGACATGATGAGATCTCCTTTGTGGATGCCTGGGGTTGTGCGAGCAACATGGCGAAAACCGTGAAAATGGTTTTAAATACTCGGCGGCTCGTGCCGCTGCGCCAAGAAATTGGGTGATTGTAGTCCAAGGCGCGCCGAATTACAACCAATTCGGCGCCAATTCGTCCCAGCCGGCGGGATATTTCGACCTTTTGTCGCGCATATGAGTATTGTTGATCGGTGGCATCAACGATACCAAACACCAGGTCAAAAGAGAAGGCCCCGGCGGACCCCGCCAGGGAGTGCAAGGAAGATCACATGGTGCGTCTGCAGGATCCACAACTGCTGCGGCTTCTCGCCTTTCTGGCGCGGTGTGCGGATGCCGTTTTTCTCGACACTTCGCGGCCGGATGGGGAAAACCGCCAGTCTCTCCTCTTTGTCGAGCCTCGCGAGCGCCTGCGCTGTCGGCCGGAGGATGACCTGCAGCATTATCTGCACACCCTGCAGCAGCGGCTCGCGGCCGGTCACTACCTTGCCGGGTGGGTGGCCTACGAGTTCGGCGCCATGCTCGAGGCGGGGCTGAAGCCGGCGGTGGGGGAGGTATGGCGTGGCAAGACCCTGCTCGCCGATTTCGGCGTCTACGACCAGCCGCGCCGCTTCGACCATGTCAGCGGCGAGAACGATTTTCCCTTGGGTGGGGCAGCGCTTGCCGCGGAGGAAGACTACCGCATCGATAACCTTCGCGCCAATATGGCCGAGGAGGAGTTCGTCGCCGCCCTGGAGGCGGTGCGCCGCTATATCGGCGCCGGGGACAGCTACCAGGTCAACTACACCATGAAGCTTCTCTTCGATTTTCACGGGTCGGCGGAGCGCCTCTACCTCGATCTGCGGCGCAACCAGTCGGTGGGCTACGGGGCCTATCTGCGTCAGGGCTCGGAATGTATCCTCTCCTTTTCACCGGAGCTGTTCTTTCGCAAGAGTGGCGCGGAGATCACCGCACGGCCGATGAAGGGCACCATGGGGCGCGGTCGCAACGGCGCCGAGGATCGCGAGATGATGCGCCTGCTCCATGAAGACGGCAAGAATCGCAGCGAGAACGTGATGATCGTCGACCTTCTCCGCAACGATCTGTCGCGGCTGCTGCACAATCACGGGCAGAGCCGCGTCTACGTGCAGTCGCTTTTCGATGTCGAGCCCTACGAGAGCCTCCTGCAGATGACCTCCACCGTCAAGGCGGCGGCGTCCGCCGCGACCATGGGCGCGCTCAAGCTCACCGAGATATTCCGCGCCCTCTTTCCCTGCGGCTCGATCACCGGCGCCCCGAAGATACGCACCATGGAGATCATCGACGAACTCGAGGTCGGGCCGCGCGGCGTCTACACCGGGGCCATCGGCTATTTTGCCCCGGACGGCTCTGCGGCCTTCAGCGTGCCGATCCGCACCCTGGTGCTTGGCGACGGCCATGGCGAAATGGGGGTCGGGGCGGGCATCACCTACGACTCCGAGCCCCATGAGGAGTGGCGCGAGTCGCTGCTCAAGGGGAGTTTTCTTACCCACCGCCAGCCGCCGTTCCACCTCTTTACCACCATGCTGTGGTGCCGCCGCTGGGGCTATGTGTTTCTCGAAGCTCACCTGCGGCGTCTCGTCGAGGCTGCGGAATTCTTCAAGTTTTCCTGTGACGGCGAGGAGATCTCGCGGCAGCTGGCGGTGCATGCCGCCACGTTCGCCGGCGAGTGGGTGCGGGTGCGGGTAGCCCTGGAAAAGGACGGGCGGGTGGAGATAGGGGATAGGGCGGCGAGCGAGCCGGGAAGCTTCGCCCTGCCCCCGCGGCCGGAGACGGTGACCGGCCCCCTGCCGCGGGTTGACTTCTGCCGCCAGCCGGTAATCGGTGACGGCCCCTGGCTCTTTCATAAGACCTCACGGCGTGAGCGCTACAGCCGCGAGTATGAGCAGGCCACCGCCGCCGGCCTCTACGATCGCCTCTTCTGCAACGAACGGGGCGAGGTCACCGAATCGTGCATCGCCAATCTCATCGTCTACAAAGAAGGTGTGTACCAGACGCCACCGGTGGCCTGTGGCCTCTTGCCAGGGGTGATGCGCGGCGACCTGCTGGCGGCGGAGGCTCCGCTGCTGGTGGAAAGGGTGCTGCGCGAAGAGGATCTGCGCCGGGCTGAGGCGCTCTATCTCTGCAATGCGGTGCGCGGTATCGTCAGGGTGGATTTGCTGTAAGGAAAAAGTCGCTGCGCGGCCAGATCCTGCGAGTCTCGCAAAGGGATGGCTGACGACGGTTTGACTCTTCGCCGACGACCGGGAGATGTCGAGCGGCGGCGAATTTGCACGGTCAGTGCACGGTGGGGGGCTCCTCGGCCGGGTTGGTCGGCGCCGGGGGGCTGATCAGGCCGTGTTCCGCCCCGAGACGGCGGGCCAGGGTCATGAACGACGAGGGCAGGGGAATGTCCCGCTCATCGAGGAGAAAGCCGAAATCCTTGGCACGCTGCAGGGTGCGGGAGCTGTCGATGCCCTCCTGGTGGTCGCAGAGGGTCTGGATGCGCAGGGCGTCGCTGAGTTCGCCGCAAAAGCCCGCCATGTCCTTGCCAAGCGCAAGCATCTCCTGCTCGATAATGCCCCGGTTGTCGCGGCGGAAGGCGGCCACCGCCTCCTCGGGGTTGTCGACGCCGAAGACCTCGTTGGTTATGGCCCCGGCCAGCTTGAGCTGGTAGCGAGGATCGTCCCCCGGCCGCTTGGCGGCGAGCTTCTGCCGCAGTACCTTGAAGAAGACCATCTGCACCACGGCGACTGCCTCGCGCAAGGCGGAGAGTAACGGGGACTTGTCGTTTGTCGTCATCTCAGAGTACCAGTCTGACCGCTGCGCTCATTTTCAACCGCTCGTAGATGGCCAGCCGCATCGACTCGTCGGGGACTACCAACTCGGCGTTGATACTGACATAACGCCCCTTCGAACTGCGGCGCGACGGGCTGACCAGCACCTCCTGGGGGCTGCAGGCGGCGACAATGGCCTGGTGGAGGAGCTGTTGGTCCTCGCCGATAACCGTGTAGGTCCAGACGCAGGGGTAGATGATCTCCGGGCGCTCTCCGGGCTGCTCGGGTTGCAGGATCTGCGGAATTTTCATATGACGACTCGCGGGGTTGACATTTACCGGAAAACCTGAGTGCCACACTAGTACACCCTGCATGGTTCCCCGTCAAGGGGCGGGCTGTCCCCCCGGCCCGGCCGCTTTTTCGTAGTTTTTGGCGAGAGAGTTTGGTATTCGCTCCATGCCGTGCTAGAATTGGTTCAGAGGAATCAGCGGCTACGGGCGAAATGGCGCGGGCGACGGCCTGGTTTACAACGAGAGAGTGACAAGGTGGATCGACAGCAGAACAATGACATGACGGATGCCCTGTTCGACAGCGAGGCCCAGAAAAAAGCGATCATCGAGGGCTTCTCGGGCATTCTCATCCTCTTCGATCGAGACATGAAGGCCCAGTGGATCAACCGTCTCGATCACTCCCGCGAGGCGGACACCATCGGACGCAGCTGCCACGAGATCTTTTGCTCCAAGGGCGACCGCTGCGACAGCTGCGCCTTCCGCAAGTGTCTGCAGTCGGCGCGCATCGAGTCGACCATCCAGCGCACCGGCATCTTCGGCATTGACGGCGACGAGGTGGTCTTCGACATCACCGCCTCGCCGGTCAAGGACCCGCATGGCAATGTCTCGGGGATTATCGGCATAGCCCAGAACGTCACCGAGCAGTACCGTCTCGAGCGCCAACTGCGCCATTCCCAGAAGATGGAAGCCATCGGCACCCTGGCCGGCGGCGTTGCCCACGACTTCAACAATGTCCTGACCCCGATCATGGGCTACGCTGAGATCATCCGCCTCAAGATGAAGCAGGACGGCCTGGTCGACCAGGCGGTGTTCGACTACCTCGACGAGATTCTCAAAGCCGCCAAGCGTGCCAAGTCCCTGGTGGAACAGGTGCTGACCTTCTCGCGCAGCGTCGAGAAGAAAGAGGTGCTGCAGTATCTGCACCCGATAGTCAAGGAGGTGCTCAAGCTGATGCGCTCGACCTTGCCGAGCACCGTGGTCATCCACGAGAAGATCGACGAGCACTGCGGCCGAGTCCTTATCGACCCGGTGCAGCTGCATCAGGTGCTGATCAATCTGTGCACTAATGCCGCCCAGGCCATGGCGGGGAAACATGGGGTGATGAACGTCACTCTGGGGCTGGCGGCGCCCACCGGCGATGGCAAGGAGTGGCTGGAACTGGCCGTGGCCGATACCGGCTGCGGCATCGAGGAGGATCACCTCGAGCGCATCTTCGAACCCTACTTCACCACCAAGGAGAAGACCAGCGGCACCGGCATGGGGCTGGCCATGGTGCACGGCATCATCAGCCGCCAGGGCGGCTATGTCAAAGTGGAGAGCGAGGTCGGCAGAGGATCGATTTTCCGCGTCTATCTCCCCGTGGCGCAAAAGGAGGCGGCTACCGATCACGTGCTCTCGCTGAGCGACCTGCAGACCGGCTCGGGGCGCATCCTTCTCGTCGACGACGAGGAGCAGGTGGTGCAGGTCACCGGGGCCATTCTGCAGAGCCTCGGCTACCAGGTGGTGGGCAGGACCTCGCCCCGTAAGGCTCTCGCCGATTTTTCCCGGGAGAGCCATAGCTTTGACCTGCTGATGACCGACCTGACCATGGCCGAGTTGACCGGTCTCGAACTCAGCCAGCAGGCGAAGACGCTGCGCCCCGACCTGCCCATCATCCTCATCACCGGCTATTCCGACCAGATCTCCAAGGATGCGGCCCTCGAGGCCGGTGTCGACGAATACTGCATGAAGCCCATCTCCATGCGCGAGCTATCGGCGGTGGTCGGCAAGTTTCTCGGCAACGGCAGCAAGGCCGCCCGCCCGCCGCGTCATTTCGGCGGCTGAGGGTCCGTTTCTCCGGCGCCCTCTTCCTCTCTCAGGCTCCTTTTCCCAGCGCCGCAGGTGTCGCCTGCGGTGGTCCTTCTTGCGACGTGCTCCGCACGACGAATCTTCGCCGCGACTGTTGTCGATCGGGTCAGCTCTCGCTCTTCGCATTCTGTGCCGGCTGGTCCGCCAAGGCAGGCGCTTGCCTCTGCAAGAGCCATCGCTCCCGGCCATCTCTGGTGCGATTCAAATTTGGCAGCGTTTCACGCCCGTTGCGACGACTGATGACGGCTCAGCGCCGCGTCGGCGATGTCCGTGTCCTGGCCCTCGCTGGCAATTTTTTGACGTGAGACCTCCTGCACCCGACAACACGGGGGACCGATGCCGATTGGTGCAGGGACTGGACTTTCTAGCCGTGCTCGGCGTTGACCAGGGCAATCTGCCGGTTCAGGGTCCATAGATCATAGAGCCAGCCGACGAGAAAGAGGCCGCCGGTGAAGAGGTAGAGGATGCCGGTGAGCCATTTGTCGAGGTACATGCGGTGCGCCCCGAAGACGCCGAGGAAGGCGAAGAGCAGCCAGGCGACGTTGTAGTCCTTTTCGCCCTGGTAGAAGAGCCCCCGGCTTTCCTCGTTCATCTTCGGGATAAGGAAGAGGTCGACGATCCAGCCGATGAAGAGCAGGCCGAGGGTGAAGAAATAGATGGTTCCGGAGAGTTGTCGGCCGTAGTAGAAGCGGTGGGCGCCGAGGAACCCGAAGATCCAGAAGATATAACCGACAAGGAGAGAGTGGCTGGGGCGTTCAGAGCTGTACATGGCGGGAGAGGAGATTTCGTTTGAAGGTTTGTACCCGCTGCCAGGCTTGCTCGACGCGCTCTTCGGCCAGTTCGCCGCTTGCCGTGGCTACGGCCAGGCTGTGGCACAGGGTGCGGAAGAGCTGCGGGTCGTGGTGAAGGTTGTTGCCGATGATCAACATGTCGATGCCGGCGGCGAGGGCCCGGCAGCAGGCCTCCTCGAGACCGTAGAGGTCGGTGATGGCCCGCATCTGCATGTCGTCGCTGAGCAGCAGGCCATCGAAGTGCAGCTGGCGGCGGAGGAGAAACTCCAGGGTCTTGGCGGAGAGTGTCGCCGGGCAGTGGCGGTCGAGCGTGGTGTTCTTGAGGTGACCGACCATGATCGCTTCGGCGAAGCCGCCGTCGATGAGCAGCCGGTATGGCTCGAGCTCGGCTTCGCTCCAGCTGTTGCTGATGTCGACCAGGCCGAGGTGGGAGTCTGTACCTGAGCTGCCGTGGCCAGGGAAGTGCTTGAGGCAGCTGGCGATCCCTTGCCGGCGGTGTGCGTCGATCCAGGCTTCGGCATGGCTGGCGACCGTTGCCGCGGCCTTGGCGAAGCTGCGGCCGTAGCGGCCGATGATCGGGTTGTCGGGGTTGAGGTCGAGGTCGACCACTGGGGCGAGGTTGAAATTGACCCCCGCCTGGGAAAGCATTTCCGCGGTCTGCCGGGCAGCCAGGGCGGTGGCCGCGACGCCTGCGGCGCCCAATGCCGCCGCAGGGGGTGTCTCGGGAAAGCCACGCCGCGCGGGGAAGCGGCTGACCCTGCCGCCTTCCTGGTCGACGGCGATGAGCAGCCGGCCGTTGGCGAGGTCTTGCAGGGTGGCGGTGAGTTCGCGGATCTGTGCGGCATCGACGATATTGTGGCGGTCGCTCCTGCCGGCGACGAAACGATCGAAGAGGATGACGCCGCCGAGGTTGCCCTCGACAATGTCGGTCCGCAGCGGGTGGTCGGGGCCGAGGCGATCCCCGGCGAAGCCGACGAGGAAGAGTTGTCCGATTTTTGAGGCGAGGTCCTGAAGCACGCTGATCTCCGCTGGTCTGCCGGCGGCTCTTGCGCCGATTGCCAGAGGAGTACTGCGCCTCCCGCCCCTTGTCAAAGGCTTTTCGATCGCGGCCGGTGTCAAAATACTGTCACAGGCTACTGGGGGTGTCGGTGCCCTTGTTTGGGACGTGGCCGTGGCGGGGGGGGCATGATGGCGGCGGCGAGAGAGAAGCTCTGGAAAAACGAAAGGTTGCCGAATGGAGAACAAAAGCGACTATGGTACTGGCACGGATTATGCTTTAAAAAATTCAACTCTCGGGGGTAAAGAATCGGCCCCGGATGGACGATACGTAACTTAGGGAAAAATGAATCGTCACTTTACGCCAGTCAAAGAGCATAACTGTTCAGGACCATCATCCATGACCGCATTATCGAACATAGAGCGATTTCCCCTTCGGCCCCAGGACCATGCCGATCTGGAAAAAGTTATGGTTGAACTTGACAACCTCAGGAAGCAGTCCGAGCGCCTCGACCTCATCAACAGGCTGCACGGCCGCATGGCCGGCGTGCTCAGCCTGAGCGGCATGATCGAAGCCTACTCGGTATGGCTGATGCCGCTCGTCGCCCACGAGCTCATCGGCTACAACAACAGTCAGCGCAAAAAGCGCCATCTCTTCTGCTCCGGCCATGGGCCCTATCGCCGCAAGGCCATCGCCCTGGCCGAGCGCCTCATCGAGGAGAAGACCACCCTCGCCGGGGCACTGGCCGCGGAAGACGGACGCTATGCCTATAAATGGATTTTCGAGAGCAGCGACGACGCCGGCATCCTCCTCATCCTCAAGGAAGGGCGCGAACTCGATAAAGAGGAGATGGAACTCGTCAATCACTCCCTGGAGATCCTCGCCGAGTGTCTGCGGCGCGGTCTGGAATACGAGGAACTCTTCGAGCGCGCCAGCTGTGACGCCCTGACCGGCCTCAACAATCGCAGGGTCTTCGAGGATCGCATCCACGCCATGATGGACAGCGCGCGCCGCTACCACAACCCGCTGACCATGGTCTCGATGGATCTCGACCACTTCAAGCAGATCAACGACGTCCTCGGGCATCAACGGGGCGACGAGGTGCTCAAGGCAGTAGCGGCGGTGCTCAAGCGGGCCGTTCGCTCAACAGATCTGCTGGTGCGCATGGGTGGCGACGAGTTCCTCCTGGTGCTCGACAACACCGACCTGCGCAGCGGCCGTATCCTCGCCGAGCGTCTCTGTCAGGCGGTCAACGATCTCGATATCCGTGCCGACGAAGGTAGCAAACTGGGCATCAGCATCGGCATGTCCGAGTTGCGTCGTGGTGAGACCCTCAAGCAGTGGATGGAGCGCACCGACGACATCCTCTATCACGCCAAAGCCGAAGGGCGCTCACGGGTGGCGGTGGCATAAAGGCTGGGAATACTACAGGACAAAACGCATCGGGCCGACTCCATGGAGTCGGCCCGATGCGTTTTACGGTGGGAAATGTTCGGCTGGCGCCATCCTGGAAGACGGGCGGGCCCGGGCCGGAGTGGGCCTTTACGCCTTCTCCACCTTGATCTTCAAGGGAATGACATGCAGGGATCGTTTCTGCTGCTCGGTATAGCCGAGCGACCACTCGCCGAGGCGGATGCCGTCGCCAAACAGGTTTTGCAGTTCCCTGACCACGCCCTTGATGTTTATCACCGGGTGGCGGGAGAAGACCTGGGGCAGCCCCTGGGTGAGGTTGCAGGCCAGGCAGCGGTTGGGGCGCTCATGAAGGCGCAGGTCCATGGTCAGGGTGTCGCCTTTGAAATCGCGATAGGCCAGCTCAATGTCGTAGGCGCCTTCGCTGGCGTCGCCGAAGAGGGCGTCGAAGAAATCGTTGCTGCGCTCCCTGGGGAATATTTTTGCCAGGTTTTCCGGGGTGAGAAGGGCCTTGAAGGTGTCGTCTGCCATGATAGGTCGCTGTCCTGATCCGGGGTGGTTGACGGTAACAGTGCCTGATTTCCAGGCGTTGCGTGGAGGTCGATACTATACCAGCAGCGCGCAAATTGTCAACCGCTGTTGCCTCCTCCCGACCCCTGTGGTAAAGTGGCGGCCATGACACTTTCCGGCGACTTTCCGGCCGCGGCAACGCCTTCGGCCATCGTAACTCCTCGACAACTCAACGAATCGCAATACCAGGCGGTGACGACCATCACCGGCCCGGTACTGGTCATCGCCGGGGCCGGCAGCGGCAAGACACGCACCCTGGTCTATCGCCTCGCCCATCTGGTGGAGCAGGGCGTGCCCCCCGAGTCCATCCTCCTGCTCACCTTTACCCGCCGCGCCAGCCAGGAGATGTTGTGGCGAGCGGGTCGCCTGCTCAACGACAGCTGCCGCCGTGTCGTCGGCGGCACCTTTCACGGCATCGGGGCCATGCTCCTCAGGCGTTACGGGGGGCGGCTCGGCTACGGGTCGAGCTTCACCATTATCGATCGTGGCGACGCCGAAGGCATCCTCAACCTGCTCAAGTCGTCGCTCGGCCTGGGCAAGGCCGGGCAGCGTTTTCCCTCGCGGCGCACCCTGCTCGACCTGATCAGCGGCTCGGTCAACAAGTCGATTCCCCTCGAGGAGCTCATCGCCAACCACTACGCCCACCTCGCCGAGCACCAGGAGGAGATCCTTTCCCTGCGTCATCACTATCAGCGCTTCAAGTTCGAGCACGGCCTGATGGATTATGACGACCTGCTGGTCAACTGGAAGCGGCTCCTCGAAGAGAGCGAGGACACGCGACAGGCCATCTCCGGGCGCTTTTCCCATATCATGGTCGACGAGTACCAGGACACCAACCTCATCCAGGCCGATATCGTCCGCCTCGCCGCCTGTTCTCACGACAACGTCATGGTGGTCGGTGACGACTCGCAGTCGATCTATTCCTTCCGCGGCGCCGATTTCTACAATATCATCCGCTTCCCCAAGCTCTTCGCCGGAACCACGGTGATCAAGCTCGAGGAGAACTACCGTTCCACCCAGCCGATTCTCAGCTTTGCCAACGAGCTTATCGAACACGCCGCCGAGAAATATGCCAAGAGCCTCTTCACCCGCCTGCCCGGGGATATTCAGCCCATGGTCTACGGCGCCAGCGACGAGCGCGACGAGGCGGCCTTCGTGGTGGCGACAGTCCGCGAGCTGCTCGCCGAAGGAGTGAGGGCGCCGGAGATCGCCATTCTCTTCCGCTCCAGCTTTCACAGCTACAAGCTGGAGCTCGAGCTGAGCGGCGCCGCCCTCGACTACGAGAAGCGCGGCGGCCTCAAGCTCACCGAGGCGGCCCATATGAAGGATATGATCGCCTTCATGCGCGTCCTCGTCAACCCCCTCGACACCCTGTCGTGGAACCGCATCCTCCTGCAGCTGGAGCATGTCGGGCCGACCACCGCCCAGAAGATCTCCACGGTGGTGGCCGCGGCCACCGACCCCTTCCAGGCCCTGGCAGCCTACGTCCCCGGCAAGAGCTGGAAGCAGGCCTACCAGCGCCTGGTGGAGCTTTTCGAGAAGCTCCTGCGGCAAAGCCACAGCCTTCCTGCCTTGTACGAGCTGGTGCTCGACTACTATGTGCCGATCTTCGAACGCCTCTACCACGACGACTACCCCAAGCGGCGCAAGGATATCGACCAGCTCAAGGGCATTATGGACGGGTATGACGACCTGCAGAGCTTCATCGACGACACCAGCCTCGACCCGCCGGAGGAGGGGGACGCCGCCGGCGCGGACATGGACCGGCTGGTACTCTCGACCATCCACTCCGCCAAGGGACTGGAGTTTGAGGCGGTGTTCGTCATCGGCGTGGCCGAGGGCCGCTTCCCCCATGCCGCCGCCACCTTCGGCGAGCAGTGGGAGGAGGAGCGGCGCCTGCTCTACGTGGCGGTGACGAGAGCCAAGAAGTATCTCTACCTTTCCTATCCCAAACAGCTGATGAGCCAGGATCGGCAGTTTCATCGGGTCGGCATGTCGCCCTTCCTCGGGGAGATCGGCAAGGGCTATTACCGGCGCCTGGCCGGCAAGACCTTGCTCGGGGGGGACTTCGGCAGCCTCGGCGGTGCTGTCAAGGTGCTGCCGGAGGTGGCGGCGCCGCGGCGCACCAGGACCAAAAAGCTCGAGGCCGACGCCTTCACCGTCGGGGTCAAGGTCAATCACCCCTTCTTTGGCATCGGCACCGTTGTCAAAAAACCGTCTGGCCGCTCCCTCGACATCCAATTCGATCGCCATGGTCTGAAGACCCTCCATCTCGACTACGCCAAACTGACGATTCTTTGACACTATCTGCCTTCCCCCCATTTTCTGCCTTCCAGAGGATAAGATGATGACCTTCCTCGATGTACTTGCCCATCTCGAGGCCTTGCAGATGCACAAGATCAAGCTCGGCCTCGAGGCGATGGAAAGCTTTCTCGCCCGGGTCGACCATCCCGAGCGGAAGCTGGCCTTCGTCCATGTCGCCGGCACCAACGGCAAGGGCTCGGTATGTTCGGCGCTGGCCGAGATCCTCACCCTGGCCGGCTACCGGGTCGGGGTCTATACCTCGCCGCACCTGAGCTCTGTGCGCGAGCGCTTCCGCATCGGCCGCGACTATATCGACGAGAGCACCTTCGCCGCCTTGGGGGAGAGGATCTGTGCCGTGCTGGGGGAGGAGAAGATCACCTATTTCGAGTTTACCACCGCTCTCGGGCTGCTGTGGTTCGCTGAGTCGGAGGTGGATGTGGTGATGTTCGAGACCGGCATGGGCGGGCGGCTCGACGCCACCAACGTGGTCACCCCGCTGCTCTCGGTGATCACCAGCGTCAGCATGGACCACGAGGCCTATCTTGGGAACACCCTAGCCGAGATCGCCGCGGAGAAGGCGGGCATCATCAAGGTTGGGGTACCGGTGGTCTCGGGGGCTGTTCATCCCGAGGCGGCGGCGGTCATCGCCCGGGTGGCTGGGGAGCGCCAGGCACCCCTTTATGTCCTTGGCCAAGAATTTGACTATGCGCGCAATGCCGATGGTAGCTGGGACTGGCGAGGCGGCGTCGCCCTGGGTGGCCTTGTTCTGGAACGGCTGCGCAGCAGCCGTGAGAGCCAGGCCCAGCCGGATAACGATGCGCTGGTGCTGGCTGCCGCCCAGCTTCTGCGGCAGCGTGGTTTCACCATCGGTCTGGATGAGGTACGCCGCGGGCTGGCCGAGGTGAAGTGGCCGGGGCGTATGGAGTATTTCGAGCTGGCAGCAGAAGATGGGCGGAAGAGTCGCTATCTCCTCGATGGGGCGCATAATCCCGATGGTGTCAAGAATTTGGCGGAGACCCTGGCGACCAGGTTCCCGCGCCGTCGCCTCGTCGCCCTGTGGGGGGCCATGGTCGATAAGGACCTCAGGGCGACTATGGCGTCGATGGCGCCGTTGGTCGATATCTTCGTCTTCACCCGGCCGGCCGGGGAGCGCGCCGCCAGCCCCGGGCAGCTGCGGGATGTGCTGCCCCCGTCCTGGCCTGGCCAGGTCATCTGCGAGGACGATATTGTGCTGGCCCTTGAGCAGGCCCGTGGGCAGGCCGGAGAGGAAGATCTGCTGCTGGTCGCCGGCTCGCTGTACCTGCTTGGCGAGGTGCGTCGGCTGCTGCTGGGGGAACTGGCGAGGTGAGGGGCAACTACGACGACTTCGACTGCCCGGACGAGGCGGTCATCCGCGCCGAGCGCGCCAAGGCGAGGGAACTGCGCAAAACCAGGTGGTGGCAGCAGAAGACCGCCCCGGGCCTCTGCCACTACTGCGGAAAGAAGTTTCCTTTCCACGAACTGACCATGGATCACCTTGTGCCCCTGGCCCGGGGAGGGCGTTCCACCAAGGATAACCTGGTGCCATCCTGCAAGAACTGCAACACCCTGAAGAAATCGCTGCTGCCCCTCGAGTGGCAGGATCATCTCGACAGAAGCCGGCAAGAAAGTGATTGAAAAGGGCGAGGAAGCGAGTATTCTTCTCGCATCTTGCGCGCGTTTCGGGTATTAACGGCAGGCACAGCACCGCCCGGCAATGCCCGCGATGCCCATCAACGATACCACGTATGGACGGGTAGCTCAGCTGGATAGAGCGTTGGCCTCCGAAGCCAAAGGTCGCGGGTTCGAATCCCGCCTCGTCTACCAAATAAATCAGGCACTTATCAACATGATTGATAAGTGCCCTTTTCTTTAATGGCAGGTTTGTCCCGCTCCTGTCCCGCCTTTTTACGAACAAAGATTGTTTGCCCCTCCTTCAACAAGTCGCCGGGCGATGCCGTCTATCATGCCGAGTAACCGGCGAGGGCGGTGCCGTTGAACACCCGGCCCATCCGCGAGCGGCGCAGGTAGATGCACAGGGTCATGACGAGGATGGTGCAGAACACGGTGAAGAGCATATAGCTGAGCTTGGACATGTTGCTGCCAGTGATGCCGGAGATGCCTAGTTCGCCGCCCAGCCACTCGCGCTGGAGGAGGATGCCGAAGAACAGAAAGCTCATCCCCATGGTCGTGATAGCCAGGAAATCGGCGCGCACCCGCAGGTTGGTCAGGCCGACTACCGTGCCCACCGCCCCGGCGAGGAGCATGGCTAGGGGCAGGGTGAGCAGAAAGGGCACCCCGGCCTTGGCGAGCATGGCGGCGAGATAGGCGCCGATGCCGAGGAAGGCCGCGTGGCCGAGGCTGATCTGCCCGCAGAAGTCGGTGATGAGGTTGAGCGACAGGGCAAAGAGGACGCTGATCGCCATGGTGGTCATCAGGGAGATTTCATAGTTCATGCCGGGGTTCCTCAACGACGGGAGAACAATCCCTGGGGCCTGACCATCAGCACCAGGATGAGAAAGGCGAAAGCGATGGCGTTGCGGTCGAGCAGCTTGCCGAAGTAGATGGTGCCGTAGGCCTCGACCACCCCAAGCACCAGGGCCGCACCGCCCTTGCCGCCAGTCTTCTTGAAGCCGTCGATGAGCACGTAGGCGACGGTGTAGGTGGAGGCGGCGACCATGTCGGTGCCGATGCCGGTGGCCTTCTTGAAGTCGGCGATGAAGGCCTGGATGACCGGCGACTCGGAGTCGCGGTCGGGGGAGGTGGTGAGCAGGGTGCCCTCGGCGGCGTCGCCGGCGATCTCCATGAACGTGTCGGAGTCGTAGCCCTCCTGGCCGATGACCGGGGTGGTGATGCCGGCGGTGCGCAACTGCGAGACCAGCGGCCCGGCGGTGAAGTAGTAGCCGGAGGCGTAGATGACTTCGGGGTTGTCGGCCTTGACCTTGGCCACCAGGGGGCCGAACTGGCGATCCTGCAGGGCGTATTCGTACTCGGCGACGATGTCGAGGGCGAACTTGGGCGCGGCCTCCTTGAAGCCGGCGGCCAGGGCCTGGCCCACCACCAGCCCGAGCCAGGCGTTGCCCTTCCAGACATAGGCGATCAACCCGAGGACAAGGCCGAGAAACAGCCCGTTGACGATCCCCACCCTTGCCTCCTTGGCCAGCACCCATAGGAGTTCGGTGGGCCGCACCAGACCCAGGGAGAGTTCGCGCATGGAAACCGCCACCGCCTGGTTGCCGGAACATCCGCTCATGTCGCTGACCATGGGCAGGAAGACCGCCAGGGTAATGATGGCGGCGAGGGTATCCTGGTAGACGGCGATGACACTGGCGGCAATGAGGTTCAAGGCGATATTCATGGTCTGCCAGGAGAGTCGTCTCCCGGAACGGGAGAGCAGCGGCATGGTGCGGAACTCCTCGCCCCCGATGATACCGCTGATCCTGAGCAGGCTCTGGGTCTTTTGTCGATTGACCGCCTCTTCCACCACGCAGGGCAGGATCACCGCAACCAACCTGCCATAGCCGTCGGTCTCCGGCGCCCCGAAGAGGTGGTGTTCCTCGAAGAAGTCCTGGAACTGGCGCAGGGAGGCATGATCGGAGACCGACATCGGGTATTGATCATGATGCTCTCCAGCCGAGTGGTTCGTGAGGGGAAGAGCAGGTCGTGGATACGCAGGACCCCGACCAGGCGGCCCGCGTCATCCTCGACATAGAAGTATTGCACGTGGTAATCGGTATACTCCTCGCGGTTGGTCTGCAGGTCGTCCTGGACCTCGCGGATGGTGGCGTCCTGGCGGTAGGAGAGGAACTCCGAGATCATCAGGCCGCCGCTGCAGTCGGCAGGATACTCCAGGAATTTCCGGGCCTCGCCGGCATCCTCCGCATCCATGCGCGCAAGGATTTCCCGGCTCGAACTGGCGTCCATCCCGGCGAGTACGTCGACGAGGTGGTCGCCGTCCAACTCCTCCATGACTCTCGCCGCCTGTTGCGAATCGAGTTCCTCCACCAGGTCGGCGGCCTGGATATCGGGGATGTCCTCGATGAGCTCGGCCGCGTCCTCGGGAGGAAGCAGTTCGAGCAGGCGCAATTGCTCCTGTTCCGAAAGACTCGACATCGCCCGGGCGGTCTCCTGGGGATCGAGACTGTCGAGATAGCTGCTCAGGGCCTTTTCGTCGGATGCGGCAATATGGGTTGCGAGAACCTTTCACGATGTGCTGTTTTTCATCTCGTATCTCCGGCTTGTCTCGGTGGTAGCCTTGCGCCGCTTATGAAGAAATCGCGATCCTCGGTGGTTACTCCCCAGTCCAGCTGAGGTCGTAGAGATCGGTTCGCCGGCTTTCGGCGTTTCTGACACTGCCTTTGGCGCGCAGCTCCTTGATGCGATCGAGGTCGAGGTTGGTGACCAGTATGGTCTCGATGCCCGGCGTCGCCTCCGAGGCGATGGAGTCGTGGGGAAAAGAGAAGTCGGAAGGCGTGAAGACCGCCGATTGGGCATACTGGATCCCCATGGTTTCCACCTTCGGGATATTGCCGACACTGCCGGAAATGGCGACGAAGCACTCGTTTTCGATGGCCCGTGCCTGGGCGCAGCGCCGCACCCGCAGGTAGCCAGTCTTGGTGTCGGTCCAGAAAGGCACGAGGAGCAGCTTCATGCCTCGCAGGGTCTGGAGCCTCGCGAGTTCGGGGAACTCGACGTCGAAACAGATGAGCACGCCGATCTTGCCGACATCGGTTTGAAAGACCTTGAGTTGGCTGCCCCCGGCAAAGCCCCAGTGAAAATCCTCGGCCGGGGTGATGTGCAGCTTCTCCTGGGAGTCCCAGGTGCCGTCGCGGCGGCAGAGATAGCAGACATTGTAGAGCTTACCGTCCTCGCCGATCATCGGCACGCTGCCGCTGACGATGTTGATGTTGTATTTCAGGGCCATGGCCACCAGAGCCACCCGCATCGGCTCGGTGTGGGTGGCGAGCAGGCGCATGGCTTCGGCTGGGTTGTTGCCCTCGTAGGTGTGGATGAGCGGGGCGTTGAACAATTCCGGGAAAAGAACGATATCGGCCTTGTAGTCGCTGACCGTATCGACGAAGAACTCCACCTGCTGCATGAAGTCGTCGAAGGAGTCGAATCTTCGCATCTGCCATTGCACCACGCCGAGGCGGGCGATGGACTGGGTGCGGCCGATCAGCTTGGTCTTCTTGCGGTAGTAGATGTTGATCCACTCCAAGAGCACCGCGTTGCCCTTGGAATGCTGGTCCACCGGCCAGTATTCGTCGAGCAGATTGCGCACTTGGAAATTGTTGGAGACCTGGAAGGTCAGGACCGAATCGTGGATCTCCTTGGCCTGCACCTTGAGGATATACTCCTCCGGGCTCATCTCTTTGGAATGCTTGTGATATCCCGGGATCCGGCCGCCGAGAAGGATGCCCTTGAGGTTGAGGTTCTTGGCCAGTTCCTTTCTCGCGTCGTAGAGGCGGCGGCCCATGCGCATCCCTTGGAATGCCGGGTCGACAAAGACCTCGATGCCATAGAGATAATCGCCCTCCGGGTCATGGGACTTGAAGGAGCCGCCGCGGATGATCTGCTCGTATGTATGCTGCTCGCCGAACAAGGAAAAGTCGATGATCATCGAGAGCGCGAATGCCACCGGCTTGCCGTGGTCCTCGATACAGATCTGCCCTTCCGGGAAGATGCGGAGCAGCGTGCTAATCTGCTGTTTCGACCACTGGAAAGGAACCCCTTTATAGACGCGGCTGCTGGTTTCCCTTAGGGTCTCGTAGTCCGATTCCAGCAGGTGTCGGACTTTGAGTTTATGTTCTTTCGGTTCGTTCATGGAATTCTTTCCTTATCTGTTATTTCCCGTACACGGCGGGAAGGATGAGGGAGAGGGCAATCCACATGATGATGAAGAGCGGCAGGCCGACACGGAAAAAATCCTTGAAGGTGTAGCGGCCGGCGCTCATCACCAGCAGGTTGGTTTTATAGGCCATGGGGGTGATGAAGCTGAGGTTGGCGCCGAAGAGCACCGCGAAGACAAAGGCCTCCGGGGGCTGGTTCATCTGCAGGGCGATGGAGACGGCGATCGGGGTGCCGATGACGGCGGCGGCATTGTTGGAGACGATGTTGGTCAGCAAGCCGACGAGCAGCAGCAGGCCGGCAATGATGACGGTGGGCGGGGCGTCCCCCGCCACCGCTACGAAGATCGAGGCGAGGTAGTTGGCGCCGCCGGTCTTGAGCAGGGCGGTGCCCAGGGCGAGGCTGGCGGCAACGATGAGGATGACTTGGGCGCTCAAGGCGCCGGTGGCATCGCGCCAGGAAAGGCAGCCGCCGAGAATCATCAGCAGCGCCCCACAGGAGGCGCTGATGGCGATGGGCAGGGCACCAAGGGCCGAGAGCCCGACAATGGCCACCATGATCGCCAGGGCGAGTGGGGCCTTGCTGTTGGAAGGCATGTCGCTGGTGGCGTCGAGGACCAGGAAGTCCTTTTGCCGTTTGAGTTGGATGATCTGTTCCTGGGGGCCTTGCACCAAGAGAACGTCGCCGGCCCGGAGGACAATGTCACCGATCTCGTCGTGGTCACGTTCGAGCTCTTGACCGGAGCGGTGCAAGGCCAGGGTGATGAGGCCGTAGCGTTCGGCGAAGCGCAGGTCGGCCAGGGTTTTTCCCGGGATGGAGGAGCGTTCGACGATGGCGATCTCGGCGATCTGCTGGTTTTTCGCCATGAGCGGATGATCCTCGTCCACCGGCCCGTTATCATGATCTTCCGGGTAGAGTGTGCCCTTGAGCAGCCGTTCGTATTCTTTCAGTTTCTCCGGGGTGTCTCGGATCACCAGGTGGTCGCCAGCGCGCAGGACGATCTCCGGGAAAGGGATGAGGAACTTGCCCTCGCCGCGCTCGATGCCGGTGACCTTCATCGTCCCCCCGGCCAGTTCCAGGGCTTTGGAGAGGGGTTTGTCGATGACCTTGCTCTTCTCGAGGATGGCGAGATGGGCCGAGAAGATGCGGGGAGAGACGTCGGTCAAGGGTTGCTCGCGGGTGGGGATGAGCTTCGGGGCAATCAGCCAGAGATAGACCACGCCGATGGTGCCGGCCATGGCCGCCGGCAGGATAAAATCGAACATGCCGATGGCGGGCAGCCCCATTTCCTTGGCCACCGCGACCACCAGCAGGTTGGTCGAGGTGCCGATGGTGGTGCTGGTGCCTCCGAGCAGCGTGGCGAAACCCATAGGCATCAGCACCGAGGAGGCCGGCATGCCGGTGCGGACCGCCACCGAGATGAGGATCGGCAGAAAGAGTACCACCACCGGAACGTTGTTGATAAAGGCGCTGATCCAGGCCGAGACCAGGAGCACGATGAGGAAGGTGAAACGTGGGGCCGCCATCCACCAGCGGGCGAAGATGCGGCCGATCGGCTCCAGCGCCCCGGTGCGCTCGATGCCCTGCCCGACGATCATCAGCGCGCACACCGCCACCAGGGCCTCGTGGCCGAAGCCCTGGAAAAAATCGACCGCGTGCATTGGCCCCTCGGCGGTGGTGAAGGGAAAGGCCTCGAAGCCAACCGCCAGCGCCAGCAGTACCAGGAGGCTCGAGGTCTGCAGGGTGATTCGCTCCTGGGTGAAGAGGAGCAGGGCGACTCCTGTCAGACAGAGAACGGCTGTGACGTGGGGATTGGGTGGTGGCACGATCATGGTGTGAGCCTCGGCGGTGGATGGTGTCGCGGGATATGTTTGCCCTTCCAATGAGTGAGGTGCCTTGCCTCCCCGGCACGGGGTGGTGATGCGCCGAGGAGGCGGTGAGGCTCAATAATACCAACAAATACTGTCATAGTCACCGGTGTCCTCGCCGAGGCTGTCCAGAGGCTGCAGATATTCGAGGATTGGGATATCCTCGCTGATATAGGTAGTCAAGTGGCGGGAGATATTATTCTCCCAGGGATGGAATTCGTAGAGGCGGGGGCCGTCGCCCTTGATGGCGATGAGATCGCGGTGCTGCACGGCGCGGAGGTAGTTTTTTCGTAGGCCCGGGACGTTGTACACCGCTTCGTCGGTGCGGGAGAGGCCGGGCAGCAGCCGTGCCTCCTCCTTTTGCTCCTGCAAGAACCCGGCGATGGGGACGCGATAGGCGTAGGTCTCTTCTTTGCCTTTGGTCTTGAAGGAGTAGTAGGGTTCGATACCGATCCGCGAGAGCTGGCGGCGCAGCTGTGTCGCCTCGAAACGGCGGTAGACGAAGAAATTGTAGACCAGTTGGTTCTATACCGGAATGCCGCGTGTCCGCAAACGCTCGACCGCGTCCAGGGTCTCCGGGGTGATCTCGTAGGGATGCTGGATGTGGGTGACCACCGCCACTTGTCTCTTCCCGGGCTGGCGATAGCGGGCCAGTCTGTCCACCAGGTCGTCGGAAAAACGCATCGGCATGGTCACCAGGGTACGGGTGCCGATGCGGATGCGCTCGATGCTGTCGATTTGTGCCACCCCGGCGATGACCCGCTCGAGGTCGTTACCGTTCATCGCCAGAGGGGCGCCGCCGTTGTGCAGCGCCACCAGCGAAATGCCGCGCGCGGCGTTACCGGCGAAGCAGTGGGTGGCCATGTCGGTGCATACGATGGAGCCGTCGCGGATGTTGGCGGTCTCGCGGAAGGGTGAGTCGGTACCGCCGGTGTCGTGGTGGTCGCGGCCGAGCATGATCGGGCCGACCTCGCCGTTGCGCACCATCTCGTTGAACTTGAGGCCGATGGCGACGCGGCCGGGAGCGTCCTGGTAGAGGATGCGCGCCTGGCTGCCGACCACCAGGCGGTTTTTCTCGGCGTCGCGGATCCACAGGTAGTTGTCGCGGTCCTCGCAGCGCCGCCTGGGGTTGATGCCACGACAGGGCCGCCTAGTCGGTGGACTGCATCTGACTGTATAATTGTATATTTGTCCAAATGTAGACTTATGTATTTAATATTTTAGCAAATATTTTCTACAAAAATATTACAAAAAATTGCAGATCATACAAGGAATACACCATATGTAGATGGCTGATGCTATTCAACCATCTACATACGGTACAATATGGTCTAGTTTTTCATTGAAGGAGATACTTCGTGTGCTGTAATAAAACCTCACCCGGGTTGTTCACCGGCAGGGAGGGCAGGGTCCCAGCGGCCAACTGAAGATCGCAGGGGCTTTTGCTCAGATTATTTTTATCACAAGGAGAAGTTACATGCAGACATTACAAAAATGTCAAAAAGGTCGACCCGCAAGGGATGGAAATCGAGAAGCAGCAATAGCAACTATTCGGCAAGCGGCCAATAAGTGGCCAAGCCCGTTCGTTGCACGATCTGAAATCTCTCGTTTTTCTGGTGGGTTAGTCGCCCCCGGGACAGCAGCGAATCATGATTCGGCTGGTACGGGTATCGCCGGCGCGTTCAGGGTCGGCAGGCAGGTTGCCTACCCCGTGGATTCAGCAATCGAATGGCTCATCGCAAAGTTGGAGGACTAAGGCATGGGGAAACTGAAAGTTGGGTCACCTTATTGGTATCGGCTTAGAGAGATCGCGAAAGAGGAGGCGGTAGGGGTGCTGGAAGCAGTCAATGTGATCCGCCCGATTCGGACTGGCCCAGTTTGTATGGAAGGCCTGGAGGCATGGGCTTTTGTAATCGACGATGCATCGAGATGGGCGGGTTACATCAGAGTCGATCGAGTCGTGAGATGTCTGGCTGAGGCCGCTCGTGCTTATGCAAAGGAGGGAAAATGATAGGAAAAGCAGAGCCCCGGAACAGCTGGCAGGCAGACCGGGGCCTAAAACATGTTGACCTACAAAGACGTTGTAATACTACCCATCCCGGGTACCAAAATCAAGGAATATCGGATTGGTCAATTTCAGAACGCGGACCTATTGATCTTAATACCCTCGCCGCTGCCCTCGGCGGCAGGCCGAAAGCTGGAGGCGGCTACATGGCCTGCTGTCCCGCCCATGCTGACAGAACCCCCAGCCTCTCTATCGACATAGGAAATGACGGGAAAGCACTCCTCAAGTGCCACGCAGGCTGCTCTCAGTCCGCTGTTATTAACGCCCTAGAGGACCGGGGCTTGTGGTCGTCCAATTACAGGATGGCCACTGGGGAAGAATCCCTGAAGGCAAAGAAACGGGGCGAGGAACGACAGGCTGAAAAGGCCATGCGATATACAGAAGCTGCAGAGATTGCCGGGCGAGTACTCGAAGTAGCCGGACCAGCGAGGAAAGATCATCCTTATCTCGTGAGGAAGAGAGTCCAGCCAGCCCCGAGGCTACGGGAAATAAGCCTCGAAACCCTCATGGGTATCATCGGGTATCACCCGAAGACAAACGGTACTCCTCTGGGCGGCGGTCGAATACTGGTCGTCCCGATTGAAGTGAACGGGGACATCACGTCGATAGAGATGATCGACGAGCAGGGACGAAAGACGGCACTGGCGGGGGGAAAAAAATCCGGCGGCTGTTGGTTTCCCGCTGCACTGCCGGGAGGAAACGGGGAGAGTATGACGCTGCTCGTCGGTGAGGGCGTCGCTACGTGTCTTTCTGCTCGTGAAGCCACGGGGCATTATACCGTGGCGGCTCTCTCATGCAGTAACCTTCAGGCCGTGGCGGCGCAGATGTGGGCGAAATACCCACAGGCCGAAATCATTATCCTTGCCGACTTGATAAAATCTTCCGGGGTGCCCGATTCCCATGCAGCAGAAGCGGCCCGAGCAATAAGTGGAAGACTTGCAGTACCTGATTTCGGCCCTGATCGCCCGGAGGGAATGACCGATTTTAATGATCTCGGGGCTGAGAGGGGAGGCGAAGCCGTCAGGGCATGCATCGATTCGGCGTTTTTCCCAGCACCCCCCTTGGAAAAAAGTCCGACACACTACTCCGCTCAGGCACTCAGCTGTCCGGCAGCGGGGCGAGAAGAGCGCATGAATAAAGTGAAGGCTGTGGTTGTCCCTGAGCCGCTGCCTGACGAACTCCTTCCTGTTGCGGCATTTGATTATGCTCTCCTTCCCAATGCCCTCCAGACCTGGGTCAAGGACATCGCTGAGCGGATGCAGTGTCCACCCGATTTTATCGCGGTGTCGTCAATGGTCGCCTTAGCCACCGTGGTGGGGCGCAAGGTCGGAATTAGGCCGCAGAGCAAAACCGATTGGACTGTGGTGCCTAATCTCTGGGGGCTGGTAGTTGGCCGACCGGGGGCCTTGAAGTCGCCTACCCTGGAGGCAGGAAAAGCTCCCTTGAAGCGGCTAGTCGCAAATGCAAAGAAGGCATTTCAACTCGACATAAAGGAGCACCAAAAACTTCAGGAAGTAGAGGAGATTAGGGCAGGGGAGAGAAAGAAGGCGCTCAAAAAAAAATTCGCCGAGGATCCAGACGCAGATGTGTTGGGCTTGCTTGATGTTTCAGTGGGAACGCCGCCACCGCCTCCAGTCGAACGCCGATACGAAAGCATGGATCCGACACCGGAGGCCCTGTGCGAACTGCTGCGGCTGAACCCCAACGGCATGTTGGTCTTCAGGGACGAAATGGTCAGCTTGCTAAAGAGTCTCGACCGCCCAGAAAACGTTGAGGGCAGGGGGCTGTACCTGACTGGATGGAACGGTGATTCTTCCTTCGTCGTGGACAGGATCGGTCGTGGCTTTAACTTGGATGTTGAGGCGATATGTTTATCTCTCCTGGGCGGAACGCAGCCCGGCAAGATCGCAGAGTACATTAACCAGGCTATCAAGGGCGGGACCGGCGATGACGGCCTCATGCAGCGGTTCGGAATGATGGTTTGGCCGGACGATACCGGGATATGGAAGGATATTGACCGCTACCCAGACGCGGCAGCAAAGAACAGGGCTTTTGCAGTCTTCGAGGCTCTTGATCAACTCGACCTTGGCGAGATTAAGGCGGAATCCGATCTGGATTTCGAGGGTAAAGAAGATGGCATTCCATACCTGCGCTTTTCTCCAGAGGCGCAGGAAGTTTTTCTGCAGTGGCGGGACGACCTTGAGAATAACAAACTGCGGGGCGACGACCATCCTGCAATAGTATCTCATTTGTCAAAATATAGGAAATTGGTGCCAAGTCTTGCTCTGCTTTGCCATCTCGCCGACGGAGGGCAGGGGCCAGTGGCAAAAGATCCCACCCTGCAGGCCCTAGCCTGGGCGGAATACCTTGAAACACACGCCAGGCGGGCCTACGGGGCTGTGTCCCAGCCCGCACTCGCCACAGCCAAAGCAATCAAAAGGCGTATCGCGAAGGGGGATTTGCAGGAGGAATTTTCGGCCAGGGATATCTATCGCCGGGGGTGGGCACAGTTGACTGATCGGGAAGCGGTGGGGGAAGGATTGAGGATGCTTGTAGAGTACGGCCATCTGCTCGAATCTCGAAAAGAGGCGTCGGGAACTGGGGGCCGGTCTTCGGTCATCTTTCGCGTCAACGCAGTTCGCGTCAACGAAGGAGGCGCTGCATGAATTGGCTCGATCAGCTGAAAAACCATCAACGTAATTCTGTCAGTTTTGTCAGTACCTCTCCAAGGCCTTTTTTAGATATTTTATATGAGGAACGTGAAAAATTATGCTCGGAAAGAAAAAAACGCTCGGGGAGGGGGCTGCCAAAACTGACAAAACTTTCGTTTGTCGCCTTGGAATGGGTGCGGGAACATCGCGAAGAATTATGCAAGGCTGGTTGGACTGCCGCCGAATTGTATCGCAGGAACAAGTCCCGGGGTGTGCTGTGGTTGACCGTGTGGTCGACCCCCGACGTGGAAGTTTCGCTGCAGCCTGATGGGGCCATCCAGTTCAAGATCGACAATCGTGGGGTCACGCTGGCAGCTCGGCCGAAGGCCCATAATCTGAGTCGGAGGGAATCGTGAATCTAACACCGAAACAAGAAAAATTCTGCCTCGCGTACCTCGAAACCGGGAACGCCAGCGACGCCTACCGGCAGGCTTACGATGCCGACGGAATGACTGCCAAGACGATCACAGAGGAGAGCTGCCGCATTTTGAAAACCCCCAAGATTTCCGCAAGGGTTGGGGAGTTGAGGGACAAACTAGAGGCCGAGTGTCTGTGGTCGCGGCAGCAGTCAGTGACCACTCTGGCAAGGATCGCCGGGTCGGAGAAGGAGTCGGCCACGGCGAGGATTGCAGCGGTCAAGGAGCTTAATGCGATGCACGGTTATAATGTTCCGACCAGCAGTCAGACTCCCTTCCTGGGGGCTGATGGGCAACCTGTGGCGGTGACGATTAATACAGTCTATGTGGCTGCTGGTGGGCGCGATCCCGGCTGAGCGATGCCTCAATGAAGATTCCCCCGCAATCACCGGTAATATGGATTGCGGGGGAATAGCGCCCGCCCCTTCTGTGACCTGCCAATGTTGCCACTCGGAAAGCGGACCTCAACGATGACTATCGCCGAGGTTACAGTTTGGGGAAATTCGACGTTGTCCTTGTCGGATTTTTTTGACACTCATGCTGAAGGGTCCATGAGCGTTCCGCCTCTTCCTAAAAATAGTTAGGCCAGGACCCTGGTCAGGGTACTCGGCTTCGACTTCAAGGGTCGAAGAAATCGAGGTGATCACAAGGATCCCACCGTATCTTGAGGTAAACATCGACGGCGTCTATGCCAGTCATCGGTGATTGCCAGGAATAACGCAAGCAGCATACGATTTTTTCACCCAAGGCTCAGGCTAAGGGCAGCCTGATGGTGAAAGTGGTTCCCTGGCCCTCCTCTGTCGCACAGGAGATCAGGCCATGGTGTTTCTCGACGACGATATCCCGGGCAATGGCCAGCCCCTGCCCGGTGCCTTTGCCAACCGGTTTGGTGGTGAAAAAGGGGTCGTAGATGCGATGGCGAATTTTCTCCGGGATGCCGGTGCCGTTGTCGGCAACCTTGATGACCACGTGGTCTCTGTCGAGTCTGGTGGCGACGCGGATCAACCCCTTGTCGTAATCGCCGTTCTTCACCCTGGTGTCGATGGCGTGGGCGGCGTTGACGATCAGGTTGAGAAAAACCTGGTTGAGCTCTGCCGGCAGGCAGGATATAGGGGGCAGGTCCGGGGCGAACTCGGTCTCCAGGTCTGCGCCATACTTCCACTCGTTGCGCGACACGGTAATGGTGCTCTGCAGGGCGTTGTTGATGTCGACGAGGACCTTCTCCGTCGATCCGGGGTGGGAAAACTCCTTCATCGCCCGCACGATCTTGGTCACCCTGCCAACCCCGTCAAGGCTCTGCTGTACGGTGAGGGGAATTTCCTCGCGCAGGTAGTCGACATCCGCGTCGGCATAGAGCTTTTCCACTTTCTGCCGTAATTCCTCGACCCCATCGCTGTTGCGACAGTGCTCGTAAAACTCGCCATAGCCCTCGAGCAAGGCCAGCAGAGAGGTGAGGGAATCGGCCAGGAAACGAATGTTGTCGCCGATATACTGCACCGGAGTGTTGATCTCATGGGCGATGCCCGCCGCCAGCTGGTCGATGGCCTCGAGCTTCTGGGCCTGGCGGAGTTCGCGTTCGAGGGTCAGGGCCTCGGTCTGATCCTCGAACATGACGATGAGCGCCTTGTTGCCGGCGGCATCGGTGGGAATGAGGTCGATGGTGACCTGAAACATGCGAATGCCCTGCTCCAGCTCCAGCTGGGCATTGAGCCGCCGCCCCTCGCCACTGTCGAGGACCCCGGATACCGCCGCCGCGAGGTAGTCCACCTGAAGGCTGGCGGCAAACTCGGTGAGAGTGCCGAGCGGGGTCTGACGGCGCAGGGCGGCGAACCAGGAACGCATGCGCTTGTTGGCCTCGAGCAGCTGTAAATCTCGACTCAGCACCAGCAGGCCTATGGGCAGGTTGTCCATGATGGCCCGGTGTTCATGTTCCAGCGCCTGACGCGATGCCTGCTGCCGACTCTCCAACTCGTGGAGGCGCAGGGCGTTGGCCACCGTGATCAGTACCAGGTTCTTGTTGAAAGGCTTGACGAGATAGCCATAAACGCCACTTTTGAGAACGAGCCTGGCTTCGGTGACGTTATCGATGACCGTGGCGACGACGATCGGCAGCTGGGGATGGTTCTTCTTGACGTGATCGATGAGGTCATAGCCCGTCTCTTCGGGCATGTTGATATCGGTGATGAGCAGATCGATCTCTTGCTGGGCGAGGATGGCCCGCGCCTCGGCAACGCTCGCACCACTGACGATGTGGTAGCCGGCGCCTCCCAGGACGCTGCCAAGCAGCTTGCGGATTGGGACCTCGTCATCGATGACGAGGATGGTGGTATTCATAGGCATAACATGCTCCTTCGCGCCCGGCACACAATCTGCGACCGGGCCAGGCTGGGCCGTCAGGCGCTGCTGGCAGTGTCGCTGCCGATGAGCTTGCGGATCGTCGCCAGCAGGCGCTCGCGGCCGACCGGTTTGACCAGGGTCTCGATGGCTGAAAAACCTGCCAGCGATTCAGGAATGCCGGCGCGGTTGCCGCTCATGAGGATGATCGGCAAGTCTGGGAAGATGAGACGGACCTGCTGCGCCAGCTTCTCCCCGGTGAGGCCGGGCATGGTCATGTCGCTGATGAGCAGGTCGACCTGTTGCTGTCTGTCTTGGATATAACGCAGGGCCTGCATGCTGTCGTTTTCCGTGTGCACCTCATAGCCGGCCTGCTCCAGCACCTTTTTGCAGAAGCGGGTTATCCCCTGCTCGTCGTCGACCACCACAAGGGATTCACCGTTTCCCGGCTGCTGCGGCACACTACGCTCCTCGGCAGCTGTCCGCGCAACGCTCCCGGCCAGAGGCAGATAGACGGCAAATCTCGAGCCCTTGCCCGGCATCGACTCGACGGTGATGGCGCCGCCATAGTCGCGGACGATGCCATGCACGACCGCCAGTCCCAGCCCGGTTCCCTCCCCGGTTTCCTTGGTAGTGAAATAAGGGTCGAAGATGAGAGGGATCATCTCCGGCTTCATGCCACAGCCGGTATCGCCGACTTCAAGGCGGGCATAGTCCTTGTCGGCGACCAGCTGGGCATGGGGCGGCCGATCCCGACCGCTATAGCGCACGGCAGCCAGGGACAGCGAGAGGGTCCCGCCATTGTCCCGCATGGCGTGCGCGGCATTGGTGCACAGGTTCATGAGGATCTGGTGGATGCGCGAAGGGTCGGCGCACGCCATGCCGACATCCCGCGCGATCCTGCTCTTGATGGTGATGGTCGAGGGCAGGGTCGCGCGTAGCAGTTTGGCTGCCTCCTTGATGAACAGGGCGATATCGAGTGGCTTCGTGTCTTCCTCGCTGCGGCGACTGAAGGTGAGGATCTGTTCTACCAGCTCGCGCGCGCGGACACTGGCCTGATAGACCTCGTCGAGGTCCTCTTTCATCGCCTGGTCGCCTTTCGCGCGGTCGAGGCAGAGTTCAGTAAAGCCGAGAATCGCCGTGAGCATATTGTTGAAATCATGGGCGATACCTCCGGCCAGGGTGCCCAGCGACTCCAGGCGCTGCGCCTGGCGCAGCTGCTGCTCGAGGGAGAGTCGCTCACTGATGTCCTCGACCACCAGTACCGCCCCGACCATCTCGCGGTTGCTGTCGAACACCGGGTTGGCGCTCAAGGCGAGGGTCGTGCCGGTGGGAATGGTGACGGTGCGCTGCTGCCGTTGCCCGCTGGCGATGACAGCTCGCACCGGGCAATCCTCGCTACTCTGGCAGATATGGCAGGAATACCTGTTACATTCCTCTCCGACACGCTCGCCAAGCGAGCTTCCGGAATGCTCGCAGGCACGCTTATTTGCCCACATCACCCGCGCTCCGTTATCGAACAGGGTGACTTCATGGTTGAGGGTATTGAGTATGGTCTCCAGGCGAAGCTGGGCATTGCGCACCGCCTGTTCCTGCTCCCTGTTTCTGGTGATGTCGTTGGCGATGCCGACGAGCGAGCGCACTTCCCCGTCGACGACCAGCGGCGCCCGCACGGTGCGAAACCACTTGCGTGTTCCATAATGATCGGTGAACGGCTGTTCGTCGCTGACCACCGTTTCAGCTCTAGCGATGACATCGTCGTCCGGTCGATGGAAGGCTGTCGTTTCCTCTTCAGGCAATCCGCTTGCGGCAAGGAGTTCGCTGTCGGTTCTGCCGATCACCTCCTCCTGCCTCATGCCATACATGGTGGCGAAGGCCTCGTTGGCCATGACATAGCGTCCGTTGCTGTCCTTGATGAACACCAGGTTGGGCGAAATGCCGATGATTCGATCCAGCAGGGCTTCACGCCGCCGCAAGTTCTCTTCGGCCAGCTTGATGAGGGTGAGATTTTCATGGGCGACGACGATACGGCCGTTGTTGTCCTGCTGCAGCCGTGTCACCCGCACCTTGAACCACCTCTGCTGCTGCGGGGAGTGGCAGGGGTATTCGAAACCGAACTCCTCTATCTGGCCGGTGACGAGTTTTTTGGCCTGGTCGAGAAACTCGCCGGCCTCTGGGCAGCCGGCAGCCGCTGCGGCCTCGCAGACGGTGAAATAATTACACCCTTCCGAGACCTGCTGCGGATCGGTGTCGTTCTCCCGGGCGAATTCCCGCCACGAGCGGTTGACGAAGAGAATGGCGCCGTCTCTGTCGATGATGGCGATGGTGGCCCTGAGCGAATCGAGGGTCGCCTGGTAAAAGAGAAGTGATTGCATGCTCCGGGCCTCGTCTCGGTGAGTGTTTTTTCGCCCTTGTGGCCAGTCCCCCTTCCAGCCGCACAAGGGAATCTCCCCTGCAGTATCTCATCGCTGCCGTTCAATCAGCAACCCGCGACCACCGATCTGTTGATACACCTTTGCACAAGTCCTGCCGAATGTCAAATCGCACAAGAGGCGTGTTTGTCCTTGTAAAATGCCTCCCCGATGCCACATACTATTGATAGAAGCCGGTTACAGCGAAGGGCGATTCCGTGAAAAAATTTTCCCAGGTCATGACTGCCGAGAACGAAACCATTCTGTTCGTCGACGATGAGGCGCACATCCTCGACTCGATGAAGCGCCAGCTCCGCAACAGATTTTCCATCGAGACCGCCACGAGTGGCCAGGAGGCGCTGGATAAATGTAAAGCCAATGGCCCATATGCGATCATCGTCTCCGACATGCGCATGCCGGGCATGGACGGCGTCAGGCTGCTCAGCCTGGTCAAGGAGCTCTATCCGGAAACGGTGCGCATGATGCTCACCGGCAACGCCGATCAGGAAACGGCCAGCGAAGCCGTCAACAAAGGGCAGATCTTCCGTTTTCTCACCAAGCCCTGTCCCGTCGCCACGCTGGTGCCCGCCCTGGCCCTGGCCCTGCGGCAGTACCGTCTCCTCAGCGCCGAGCGCGAACTGCTCAACAAGACCCTGCGCGGCAGCATCAAAGTGCTCTCCGACCTGCTCGGCTATACCAGCCCGAACGCCTTCGGCTGCAGCGCCCGCATTCAGCCGCTGGTGGTGGCACTGGGCAAGGCGCTGGGGGTGGGCAATCTCTGGCAATTGGAAATAGCCGCCCTCATGTCGCAGATCGGCTGCATCCCCCTGCCGGCCGAGGTGCTGGCCAGGGTCTACGCCGGTAACGAGCTCGACATAACCGAGGACGAGCTCTACCGCAGTCACCCGCAGATCGGCGCCGACCTGCTGCAGCATATCCCGCGGCTCGAAGGCGTGGCGCATATCATCCGCCATCAGCTGCGACCCTTCAGCCGGTTCGAGGAGGACGACGGCGAGCAGGGCGAGGAAGACCTCGGCGCCCAGATCGTCAAGGCCGCCTTCGACCATGACCTCCTCCTCGGTCGCGGCCTGACTCACGAGGAGGCCGTCAAGCACATGACGCAACAGGCGGAGGAGTATAACCCGCTCGTCCTCGCCGAACTGGCACGCTGCCGGATCGGCACCCATACCCGCAAGGCCAGCCTGCGCATCCGCGACCTGGCGGTGGGGATGGTCGTCGAAAACGATGTCGAGGCCCTGAACGGCACCCTGCTCATTCCCAAAGGCCAGGAACTGACCTGGCCGATCCTGCAGAGTCTGGTCAATTTTGCTCGTCAATCCGCGGTCAAGGAACCGATTCGCGTCCGTATCAAGGAACAGCAGACCGATTCTCCGTTGAACTGAACGAGGACGCCGCCACATCGGCGGGAGTACATATGAAGAAGAACATCCTCTTTGTCGACGATGACCCCAATATCCTCGACGGCATCCGGCGCATGCTCCGCCCCTTCCGCGAGGTCTACGACCTCCGCTTCTGCGAGAATGGCGATCAGGCGTTGCAGGCCATGGCCGAACAGCCGGCCGACGTGGTTGTCTCCGACATGCGCATGCCGGGGATGGACGGCGCCGCCCTGCTCAACGCCATCCAATTGCACTACCCCCATGCCATGCGCATCATGCTCTCCGGCCAGGCGGACGATTCCGCGGTGCTCAAGACGGTTACCGTGGCTCACCAGTTTCTCGCCAAGCCCTGTGCGCCGGAGCGTCTCAAGGAGGTGCTCGCTCGTGCCGCCGCATTACATGGCCAGCTGACCAACGGCCACCTCAAGAATCTCGTCACCGGCATCGGCACCCTGCCCAGTCTGCCCTCGGTCTACGCCAAGCTCCAGGAGAAACTGAAGGACCCGGAAGCCAGCCTCGACGACGTGGCGGCAATCATCGAACAGGATATTGCCATGACCGCCAAGCTTCTCCAACTGGTCAACTCCTCCTTCTTCGGTCTCTACCGCAAGGTCGACCGTCCGGCCCGCGCCGTCAAGCTGCTCGGGCTCGATACCATCAAGGTGCTGGTGCTCAACATACAGATCTTTTCCGAGTTCAGAGTGCCGGCCCAGAAAGCCGCCCTGACCAGACTGTGGCAGCACAGCATGACCGTGGCACACTGCAGCAAGCGAATCGCCGCGGAGGCCTGCGACAATCTCGAACTTATCAACAACTCCTTTATCGCCGGCATGCTGCACGATATCGGCCGTTTGCTGCTGATCTCTCACCTCGGCGACGACTATGCGCGGATCATGGTGACCGCCGAGAAGGAGGGCATCCGCCTCGAGCTCGAAGAAGCCAACCGCATGCAGACCACCCACGCCGATATCGGCGCCTATTTGATCGGTCTGTGGGGCTTCAACAGCGAGATCATCGAGGCCATCGCCTTCCACCACCGCCTCAACCTCCTCGAGGCTGAAGGTTTTACCACCGCGCTGGCAGTGCACCTCGCCGATCATGCCTATTACCTCGGCTACCCCGAACAGCTCAGCGGACCGCCCCCACCTCTCGACACCGCCCATCTCGATCGGCTCGGCTGCAGGGAGGCGGCTCAGGAGTGGCTGACGCACTGCCAATCCCTCATGGAACGTGACGAATAATCCTCGCTGAACGAGTCCGCCATGACAAAGACCGAAGACACCGTAGGGAGCAACCACACAGCACACGACGAGAGCCAGGATCAGTCACCTCATGATCAGAGCTGTCGGACATCCTGCGAAAACGCTTTTGCGGCATTCTTCAACCACAGTCTCGACGCCCTGTTCATCACCGCCCCGGATGGCCGCATCTTTCGCGCCAACCCCGCCGCTTGCCAGATGCTCGGTTACAGCGAAGAAGAGATCATACGCCTGGGGAGGGAGGGCGTAGTCGATTTCAATGACGAGCAGCTCAGGTATGGTCTGGAGAGAAGGAGAGAACATGGCAGTTATAGCGGCGAGCTCAATTTCCTTCACAAGAGTGGCAGAATCATTCCCACGGAGATCACCACGGCGACATTCGTTACCGCCACGGGAGAGGAGCGGGCCAGCGTCATCGTCCGTGACCTGACGGAGAGAAAGCAGCGAGAGCGGCGCGAGGAGGAGCAGAAGAAGTTGCACCAGACCCTGCTTGACGCCCTGCCCTGTGTCGCCATTCTGCTCCGGCCGGAGACGAGAGAAATCGTCGCCATGAACGGTGCGGCCAGGCGCGCCGGATGTGAGATCGGCAAGACATGTTTCGCCTCCTGGCCGGGATTCGATGCGGCCTGCCCTTGGTGTTTGGCGCATGACCTCTGGGCCAGCGGGCAGCCGCAACGCCTCGAAGTCGAAGTCCAGGGAATCATCTGGGATGCCCGCTGGCTCAAGGTCTCGGATGACCTTTATATCCACTACGCCTTCGATATTACTGAGCATAAAAAACGAGAACACGACTTACGAAATCAGGAAAGGTTCACGGCTACGGTGATGGGGCACTTGCCCATCGGCCTTGCGGTCAACTCCGTTGAGCCCGCGGTGACCATGCTCTACATGAACGATAATTTCCCCCGCTTTTACCGTACGACCAGGGAAACGCTGACCGATCCGGACTCCTTCTGGGAGGCGGTTTACGAGGACCCGGATTTTCGCCGGGAGATGAAGGAGCGCGTCCTCGCCGACTGCGCCAGCGGCGATCCGCGGCGAATGCTCTGGGAGGACATTCCCATTAGCAGAGAGGGACAGGAGACCCGCTACGTCTGCGCCCAGAACATTCCTCTGCAGGAAGGCAGGATGATGCTGTCGACGGTAAGGGATGTCACCGAGCGTATACGCATGCAGCGTGAGTTGAAGAGCTCGGAAGAGCAGTATCGCACCCTGTTCGAGTCGATGGACGAGGGCTTCTGCGTCATCGAGATCGTGTTCGGCGAGGAAGGCGAAGCGCGGGATCTCCTCCTCCTCGAGGCCAACCCGGCCTTCACCAAACACACCGGGCTGGTAGAGGCAAGGGGCAAACTCCTCAGCGAGCTCATTCCCGCCAGGGGAAACTCGTGGACGGAAACCTTCGCCGGTATCGCCAGAACCGGGACGCCGCGACGTTTCGAAAAATACGCCAAGTCCCTCGGACGCTGGTTCGAAGTCTTTTCCTTTGCCCTTGGCCGGCCCGATGAACACAAGGCGGCCATCCTGCTGCAGGACATCTCGGCGCGCAAACAGGCCGAAGCCGAACGCGAGCGGCTGCAGGAACAGCTCATACAGGCCCAGAAACTGGAGTCGGTGGGTCGGCTGGCCGGAGGTATCGCCCACGATTTCAACAACATGCTTGGCGTCATCATCGGCTTCACCGAGTTGGCCCTGTCCCAGGTCAAAAGGACCGATCCGCTGTACAGTGACCTCCAGGAGGTCTATGATGCCGCCCGTCGATCGGCGAGCATCACCGAGCAGCTGTTGACCTTCGCCCGCAAGCAGGTTATCACTCCGCAGCTCATCGATCTCAACGAAGCCACCGAAGCGACGCTCAAGATGTTGCGGCGCCTCATCGGCGAAAACATCAGCCTGGAATACCATCCCGGGAGGCTGCTCTCACCGGTCCTCATCGACCCCTCACAGCTCAACCAGATTCTCACCAACCTTTGCGTCAACTCCCGCGACGCTGTCGGCGATGTCGGCCAGATAATCATTGAAACGGCGCAGGTCAAAAGGGGCCAGCACTCCCCGACCGAGGCGGCGGAGAACCGTGAACTGGTCATGCTGTCCTTTGCTGACAACGGCTGCGGCATGGACAAGGAGACGATGAAGAATATCTTCGAGCCCTTCTACTCCACCAAAGAGCCCGGCAAGGGCACCGGGCTCGGACTGTCGACCATTTACGGAACCGTCGAGCAAAATGGCGGCGAAATCGAAGTGGAGAGCGAGCCTGGTGAGGGCACCACGTTCAAGATCTTCTTCCCTGCGGCGAGAGGTCTCGTCAGCGAGCACAAGATTGCCGAGAAGGAGGAACACCTCGGCGGTGGTGAGGGCATCCTCATCGTCGAGGACGAGCGCTCGATTCTCAAACTCGGTCGCTCCATCCTCGAAAAAGAGGGCTACAAGGTCTTGACAGCCGCAACCCCGCAGGAGGCATTGCAACTGGCCGCGCGACATGAAGGCGCCCTGCACCTGCTGGTCACCGATGTCATCATGCCGGAGATGAATGGTCGGGATCTCGCCCTGCAGATGACGGCACGTTTTCCCCAAGTGAAAACTCTGTACATGTCCGGGTATACCGCCGATCTCATTGGGAAGCATGGTGTACTGGTAGACGGCGTACACTTTATCCACAAGCCTTTCACGAGAAGTGACCTGCTGCGTAAAGTGCGGCAGGCCCTCGATACGGTTGCAGCCGAGAAGTAGCGGCAATCGCCAGGGACCACATCTCCATCACCCGCGCCAGGTTTACCCGCTATGAATATCGTTACCCGGCAACTCATCAGTCTTCTCACAGCATGCTGCTGCCTGTTCCTCTTCCTTGCCGCCATGGCCCATGGCAACGAACAGGCCGGCGACGGCAGACCGGTGATAACTTCCGCCGCGGAAAGCGACTATCCACCCTTCTCGCTGCAGGACAGCGCAGGCCGTGCCGATGGCTTTGCGGTGGAGCTGCTGCGCAGCTCACTGGCAGCCATGGGCCGCGAGGTAAGTTTTCGCACCGGCAGGTGGCAGGAGGTTCGCGGCTGGCTGGAGCAGGGCGAGGTCATGGCCTTGCCGCTGGTGGGACGAACGCCGGAGCGGGAAGCACTGTTCGATTTCACCTTTCCCTATATGTCCCTGCATGGCGCCATCGTCGTCCGCCAGGATACGACCGGAATCGGAACCCTCGACGACCTCCAGGGCAAGGAGGTGGCGGTGATGCGCGGCGACAACGCCGAGGAGTTTCTGCGCCGGGAACATCACAACTTGCACATCGTCACCACGTCGAGTTTCGACCAGGCCCTGCAGCAGCTTTCCGTCGGGATGCACGATGCGGTCGTCGTGCAGCGACTGGTCGGGCTGAGGTTGATTCAGGAACATGGGCTGACCAACCTGAAAATCATCAATACACCGATTGAAGGCTTCCGCCAGGACTTCAGCTTCGCCGTTCATGAAGGCGACCGCAACACCCTCGCCCTGCTCAACGAGGGCCTCGCCCTGGTCATGGCCGACGGCACCTATCAGCATCTCCATGCCAAGTGGTTCGCCCGCTACGAACTGCCCAAGCGCGCTCTGATCATCGGTGGCGATCAGAACTACCCGCCCTACGAGTATCTCGACGACAAAGGCGAACCGGCCGGCCACAACGTCGACCTGACGCGGGCCATCGCCAAGGCCCTCGGCCTCGACATCGTCATCCGCCTCGGTCCGTGGACCGAGGTCCGCGCCGCTCTCGAACGCGGCGAGATCGACGCCCTGCAGGGCATGTTCTATTCCCCGGAACGCGCCCTCAAGTTTGACTTCACCCCGGCCCACTCGGTTAATCACTATGTGGCAGTATCGCGGAGTGACAAAAGACCACCGCCAAAGACCTGGGACGAGCTTCATAGCCTGAAGGTGGCGGTGCAGAACGGCGATCTTATCCATGAGCATATCAAGGAGAAGGGGTTGGCCGAGCATCTCGTCACCACCGTCAACATGGAGGAGGCGCTGCGCCTGGTCATGGAAGGGCAGGCCGATGTCGCCCTGGTCTCCAGGCTGACCGCCCTCCACTTCCGTGAGCGGTATGGCTGGCGGGAACTGGACATCGGCAGGGAAGCGCTCTTCTCCCCCGACTATTGTTATGCTGTCAGACCACATAACGCGGCCCTGCTCGCCCATCTTGGCGAAGGCCTGCGGCTGGTCAAGGAAAACGGCGACTACCAGCGCATCAAGGAACGCTGGATGGGCGTCTATGATCGCTCGACGGCGCTGCTCATTCTCAAGTATGTCGCCATGGTGGCCGTGCCGCTGCTTGTCGTCCTCGCTCTCGCCTCCCTGTGGAGCTGGTCGCTGCGCCGTCAAGTCACCCAGCGCACCAGAGAGCTGTTGCAGTCGACGGAATACCAGCGCGCCCTGGTGGCCTGCTCGCCGGTGGCCCTGTTCAGCATCGACATGGACGGCAAGGTGCTGACCTGGAACAGCTCGGCTGAGCGCCTCTTCGGCTGGCGTGAAGAAGAAGTGCTCGGCACGCCTCTGCCCATAGTTCCTGACCGGCTCCGGGGGGAGTCGGCACATATGCGTCACAGCGTTCACGATGGCCAGATCCTTTCCGGAGTGGAGGTGGTGCGACGCAAGAAAGATGGCACACTCTTCGACGCCAGGCTATGGCTGGCGCCCATCAGGGGCGACAGCGGCCTCATCGTCGGTGTCATGGAGGCCATGGAGGACATCACCGAGCAAAAGCGAATCGAAAAGGAGGTCGAAGAAAGCGAGAAACGCTTCCGCCGAGCGGTCGAAGAGGCCCCCTTCCCGATCATGATGCATGCTGAAGGGGGGCAGATCATCGCCATCAGCCGCGGCTGGCTCGAGCTGAGTGGCTATGAGCGCGCCGCAGTCGGCACCATCGCAGCCTGGTGCGAGCTGGCTTACGGCGAGCATGCAGCGCAAATGCGCGATATCATCGAGCGTACCTACGAGCTCTCCGAAGCCGAGGCCGAAGGCCATTTCACCATCACCTGCCACGACGGCAGGGAGCGGATATGGGATTTCAGCTCCACCCCGCTCGGCACCCTGCCCGACGGGCGCCGGCTGGTGATCAGCATGGCCGCCGATATCACCGAGCTGCTGCTCGCCCAGAACAACATCCTTCACCTCAACCACGTCTTGCGGGCGATTCGCGATATCAACCAGCTCATCATCCATGAACACGATGAAACCCAGCTCATCGAGCGGAGCTGCGCGGTGCTCACCGAAAGCCGCGGCTATCGCTCGGCCCTGCTGGTGCTCTTCGATAAGGGAGGGCGCCCGCTCGCCTGGGCCCAGAGCGGCAACGAGCGCTGCACAGCGCAGCTCGATGAGTTGCTTCGCGGCGGAGAAACGCCGCCCTGCTGCCAATCTGCTGCCAGAGAGGAGGCTGTCGCCATCATCGCCGCCGAAGCCGCAGTGTGCGACGGCTGCTTTCTCCCCAAACACAGCGAATGCCTGCGGAAATCGATGCTCTGCGCCCGCCTGCAGCATCAGGGAAGCGTTTTTGGCCACCTGGTGGCGACCCAGGATGTCCATATCACCCTCGACGAGGAAGAGCGGGAGCTCTTCACCGAGCTCGCCCAGGACCTCTCCTACTCCATCCACATGCTGAGGCAAAGGCAGGAATACTCCGCCTCCGAACGCCAGCGCAAGTCTCTCGAGGAACAGCTTGTTCAGGCCCAGAAAATGGAGTCGGTGGGCAGACTCGCCGGCGGTGTCGCCCATGACTACAACAACATGCTGAGCGTCATCATCGGCAACGCCGAGTTCATGCTCGATACGCTCCCGCCGCAGGCCCCCGGCCACGAGGAGCTGAAGGAGATCATCGATGCAGCCAATCGCTCGGCTGACATCACCCGGCAGCTCCTCGCCTTCGCCCGTAAACAGACCGTCTCGCCGCAGCTCCTCGACCTTAACGAAACCGTGGAACGATCCTTGAAGATGCTGCGTCGCCTGATCGGCGAGCATCTCGAACTCGTCTGGCGTCCTTCAAGCAGTACGGCAATGATCAACATCGACCCGGTGCAGATCGACCAGATGCTGACCAACCTCTGCGTCAACTCCCGCGACGCCATCGCCGATACCGGCACGATCACCATCGAGACGGACATCTGCACCTTCGACGAGAGTTATTGCGCCAGCCGCGCCGAGTGCGTGCCGGGGGAATATGTCATGCTTGCCGTGTCCGACACCGGCATCGGCATGACACGAGACCAGATGAACAAAGTCTTCGAGCCCTTCTTCACCACCAAGCCCCTCGGCCAGGGCACCGGCCTGGGCCTGTCCACGGTCTATGGCATCGTCAAGCAGAACAATGGGTTTATCAGTCTCTATAGCGAGCCGGGCGAAGGCACGACCTTCAAGATCTATTTCCCGCTGGTGGAGAGCGGAGCGGAAATGGACCAGGCGGAGGAGCCGAGCCGCGCCGCGCTGCAGGCCAACGGGGAAACCATTCTCGTCGTCGAGGACGATCCGGCCATCCTGCGCCTCGCCGGCAAACTGCTCAACGACCTGGGTTACCGTCCGCTGCTCGCCGGGGAAGTGGAGAAGGCCCTGGAACTGGCGACCGAAACGGAACGACTGCAACTGCTGCTCACCGACGTCATCATGCCGCGCATGAACGGGGCGGAGCTGGCCAACACCGTTCAGGCCCTCCATCCTGATATCATAGTGGTGTTCATGTCAGGCTATACCGCCGATGTCATCGCCCATAAGGGCGTCCTCAACGACGATGTCATCTATATCCAGAAGCCTTTTTCCAAGACCTCGCTGGCCGTAACGCTGAAAAAAGCCCTGTTGGAGGTATAAGGACAAGGTAGACGGGGTTCTGATGGCCTGGTCCCATAGGCCTTGCGGTGGAAAGGAGGCCCCTTGGCGAACAAGTATGGAAAGACTTGTACAAGAAGAGAAAGGTTCAGATACGAACCGGCCCCTGACAGCGCATTATCAAGCGCCCTTCCGCAAAGCTGACCACGGTAGATAACAATCGGGCAGCCTGGAGTGGTGCCGCCATCCAGAATCTATTCTCGTGAGGAGGGAAAGACGCGCGCTACCTCTGCCGTCGTGGTCGGGGGCATCTGACCGGAGAGGTTGGCGCTGGTGGCGGTGAGCGGTCCGGCGGTGAGGCGCACTAGCTAGAGAGGGGTATGCTCAAGGTGAACTTCGTCGAGCGAATCGTGAGTTGTGTTTCTACCTCTGCCATTGTGTGCTCGGCAACACCCGACAATCGGTGTATGGCGGACCTCGTCTATCTCAGGCTGGAGGCATTCGACCCCGCGAAAACCCTTGAGATCGCTGCATCGTTCGACGATATCAACAGGAGGTTGATGGATAAGGAGAGCAGGGATATTTTCGTGGGCTCAAGGTGCCGTCCTGGCTGGGGGGTGAGTGACCTGAAAGGGGATCTGCGGGATCGGCGGTGACATAGTTGCACCACCCATTCGGCCATAGTCGCCGATCCCTTATAGCAAATTCCTGTTCCTGGGGGTCGCGGTCGATGCCGAACTTGATGGTGTCCATGGATGCTCCCTTGCTGGTGACATTCTTGGTTTCTTGTACCGCCGGCAACCGCAGGGCCCCGGCCAGCGCAGACGACGTTTCCCCCCAGGGGCGGCGGGCTTCCCCGCCACCCTCTACAAAAATGTTATACCAGACTTTATGGCCGTTGTCAGTGTCACGAACGACGAGCGGAGAACGGGGCGGCATCGTCAGCAAAGAGGTTTTTTGCCCTCCTGCCTTGACCTGCGGCAGTAAAATAGACGATGATAAAGGGTAAAAACCACGGTGCAGCCTTGCCACCGGCACACCCGCTACCCCCTCCGTGGGGCACCTCTTCAAACCAAGGATTCCAGCAGCCACCTCTGCCACCCTCTGCCGCGAGAGTACCCATGCCGCCCCACCCCGCCGGCCGTCTTGTCGTCCCGCTCCTCGCCCTGCTGTTCGCCTTCCTCTTCCCGCCCACCACCTTGCAGGCCGAAGACGGCGAACAGCTGGTGCTGTCGGTGGGCGTCTACGACAACAGCCCCAAGGTATTCCGCGACCGCCAGGGCCAGCCCCGTGGCATCTTCATCGATATCCTCGAGGACATCGCCCTCATGGAGGGGTGGCGGCTGCACTACGTCTACGGCACCTGGGAAGAGGGGCTGGAGCGGTTGTCGCACGGGGCCATCGATATCATGCCCGACGTCGCCTATGGCAGCGAGCGGGCCAAACTCTTCGCCTTCCACCACCAGCCGGTGCTCTCCTCCTGGTCGCAGGTTTACGCCCGACCGGGCAGCGGCATCAAGTCCCTGCTCGATCTCGACGGCAAGAAGATCGCCACCCTCAAAGGCTCGCTGCAGGAGGAAGCCTTCCTCCGCCTCAGCGAGAGCTTCGATATCAAGGTTGAACTCTACGGCGTCCGGGACTTCAAGACCGCCTTCGCCATGGTCAACATCGGCGAGGCCGATGCCGCCATCAGCAACAGCTTCTTCGGCTTCGTCAACGCCAGGACCTACAGGCTCGAAGACACTGCCGTGATCTTCAGCCCAAGCAAGCTGCACTTCGCCGCGCGCCGCGATTTCCCGCAACACCTTCTCGAGGCCATCGACCGCCACCTGCTGCGCATGAAGGAGGACCGCACTTCGGTCTACTATGCCTCGCTCAAGCTGTGGATGGCCGAAGAAGTCCCCTTCTCCCTGCCCACCTGGATCAAGGTCGCTGGCAGCGGCATCATCGCCTTTCTCCTCCTCAGCCTCGCCGGCAGCATCATCCTCAAGCGCCAGGTCAACCTGCGCACCGCCGAGCTGCGCCAGGCCAACGAGGAGATGGAAGAGCGCATCCGCGAGCGCACCGCCCAACTCGAGGCGATCAACCGCGAGCAGACCTCGATCTTCGAAACCGCCAGCACCGGTATCGTCCTCATGCGCCAGCGCACGGTGGTGCACTGCAACCGCAAATTTGAGGAGATCTTCGGCTACCAGCCGGGCGAGATGGACGGCAGGCCGACGCGGGTCTGGTATCCCGACGAGGAGTCCTACCTGCTCGGCGGCGACCCGGTCTACGAGCAGATGGGCCGCGGCGAGACGCACCGCCGCCATCAGCAACTGATCCGCAAGGACGGCACCCTGTTCTGGGCGCGCATCAGCTGCCGCGCCTTCGACCCCAGGTCGCCATTGACCGGGGCGGTGGCGATCATCGAGGATATCAGCGAAGAACGGCAGCAGGAAGAGCAGCTGCGCCAGGCCATGGAGCGCGCCCAGGCCGCCGATCGCCTCAAGTCGGCCTTCCTGGCCACCATGTCCCACGAGCTGCGCACCCCGCTCAACTCGATCATCGGCTTCACCGGCATCATGCTGCAGGGCCTGACCGGCCCGCTCAACCCCGAGCAGCACAAGCAGATGACCATGGTCCAGGCCAGCTCGCGCCACCTGCTGTCGCTGATCAACGACGTCCTCGATATCTCCAAGATCGAGGCCGGCCAGCTGTCCCTCGAATGCAAGCCCTTCGACCTGCACCTCTCCCTGGAGAAGTCGCTCCGCCTGGTGGCGCCCCTGGCCGAGAAGAAGGGGCTGACCCTCTCCACCGAGCTCCCCGACCTGGACTACCGCATCACCGGCGACCAGCGGCGCGTCGAGCAGGTGGTGATCAACCTGCTCAACAATGCCATCAAGTTCACCGAACAGGGCTGGGTGAAGCTGTCGGCCGAGGGCGACGGCGACGGCCTGCTCCTCCATCTTGCCGACAGCGGCATCGGCATCGCCGCCGAAGACCTCCCCCGCCTCTTCCAGCCCTTCCACCAGCTGGACAGCGGCCTGGCGCGCAAGCGCGAGGGCACCGGTCTGGGGCTCTCCATCTGCCGCAAGCTCCTCGATATGATGGGAGGAACGATTGCCGTGCACAGCGTGCCCGGCGAAGGCAGCACCTTTACCATCCGCCTGCCGCGGCAGGCCAGAGAGGCGAATGATGAACACTAGGCTGCTGGTCATCGAAGACAACGAGCAGAACCTCTACCTGATGCGCTTTCTCCTCGAGAAGCACGGCTTTACGGTGATCGGCGCCGAAGACGGGCGCAGCGGCATCGCCAGTGCCCTGTCCTGCGATCCCCTGGCCATCCTCCTCGACATACAGCTGCCGGAGATGAACGGCTACCAGGTTGCCGCCGAGCTGAAGAAGCTGCCACAGCTAGACCATGTGCCGATCATCGCCGTCACCTCCTACGCCATGGTCGGCGACCGCGAGCAGATCCTCGCCGCCGGGGCCACCGGCTATATCGAAAAACCGATCAACCCCGAGACCTTCGTCGCGGAGATCATCAGCTATCTGCCCGCCGGCTGGGACAAGGCCGGCGGCGAGCGGTCATGACCCGGGAGCCGGCAGCCATGCGCATTCTCAGCATCGACGACAAGGACGACAACCGTTATTACATCGAGGCCCTCCTCGGCGGCAGCGGCTACCAGGTAGTCTCCGCCGGCGACGGCGCCGAGGCCTTGGCGCTGCTCGGAAAAGAGCCCTTTGACCTCATCCTCAGCGATATCCTCATGCCGGTCATGGACGGCTTCGAGCTGTGCCGCACGGTCAAATCCGACCCCCGTCTGCGAAGCATCCCGCTGATCTTCTACACTGCCACCTACACCGGCCCGCAGGACGAGGCCTTCGCCGCCAAAGTCGGCGCCGACGCCTTCGTCGTCAAGCCCTGCGAACCGCAGGTGCTGCTCGACACGGTGCAGCGCGTGCTCGCCGAGGCCGCCAGCGGCGACCGCCCACTGCCGCCGCCCAAGACCGACGACGAGGAGATCTTCAAGCTCTATAACGAGCGGCTGGTACGCAAGCTCGAGCAGAAGATGCTGCAGCTGGAGCAGGAAACCAAAGCCCTGCGCGAGGCCGAGGCGGCACTGCGCACCTCAGAGAGCAAATACCGGCGCCTGCTGGAGAGCATGGACGACGGCTTCGTGCTGGTCGACATGGCGGGACGCATCCTCGAAAGCAACCTCGCCTACGAACGCATGCTTGGTTATGACAAAGGAGAGCTGCGCACTATGACCTTCCTCGACATTACCCCGGAGAGGTGGCACGACTACGAGCGGCGCATCCTCACCGAACAGGTCCACGTCAGCGACGCCTCCGAGGTCTACGAAAAAGAGTATCAGCATAAGGAGGGGCGCATCTTCCCCGTCGAGCTGCGCACCTTCCTGGTGCGCGGCGAACAGGGCCAGCCCGAGGCGATGTGGGCCATCGTCCGCGACCTCACTGAGCGCAAACGCCTCGAGAGGAACCGCCTCGAGCTGGAGGGCCAGCTGCACCAGGCGCAGAAGATGGAATCGATCGGTCGCCTTGCCGGCGGCGTCGCCCATGACTACAACAACATGCTGAGCGTCATCCTCGGCTACGCCGAGCTGTCGCTGGCCCAGGCCGCCCCCGGCTCGACAATGCACGACAACCTCGGCGAGATCCTCGACGCGGCGCGACGTTCGGCCGCCATCACCCGGCAGCTGCTCGCCTTCGCCCGCAAGCAGACCATGGAGCCGCAGGTGCTCGACCTCAACGCCACCGTGGAAGGCATGCTGAAGATCCTGCAGCGCCTCATCGGCGAAGACCTCGAGCTGCGCTGGCTGCCCGGCGACGACCTCTGGCCGGTGCACCTCGACCCCTCGCAGGTCGACCAGCTACTCGCCAACCTGTGCATCAACGCCCGTGACGCCATCGCTCATGGCGGCACCATCCTCATCGAGACGGAGAACTGCACCCTCGATGACGACTACTGCCGCCACCACGCCGGCTGTCATTCCGGCGACCATGTCCGCCTCGCGGTCAGCGACACCGGCTGCGGCATGGACGCCCAGACCATGGGCAAAATCTTCGAACCCTTCTACACCACCAAGAGTCCTGGCCTGGGCACCGGCCTGGGGCTGTCCACGGTATACGGCATCGTCACCCAGAATGGCGGCATGATCGATGTGCAGAGCGAGGTCGGGAAGGGCACCACCTTCAGCATCTACCTGCCCCGCCACAAGGGGGGCGAGGAGAAGAAGGAGGTGCTCGGGGAGACGGCACAGGGTGAAGACGGGGGCGAGACCATCCTCATCGTCGAGGACGAGGCGGCCATTCTGCGGCTGGCGGCGCGTATCCTCGGCGAGGCCGGCTATCGGGTCTATACCGCCACCAACCCCTCGCAGGCCGCGCAGCTGGCGGCGGCCATCGACGGGCCGCTGCACCTGCTGCTCGCCGATGTCATCATGCCGGAAATGAACGGGCGCGAGCTGGAAAGGCTGCTGCGCCCCCTGCGCCCGCAGATGAAGAGCCTCTTCATGTCCGGCTACCCTTCGGGCTACATCGGCGAGTGCGGCATCCTCGCCGATGGCGTCAACTTCCTGCAGAAGCCCTTCACCGCCGAGAGCCTCATCGGCAAGGTGCGCCAGCTCCTCGCCACCCCTTACTGACCGCCTTTGAGGGTCTTGGCCCCACCCAGCTCGGCGAGGCCGCCGCTCCTGGCGAGGTCGGTCCACAGGGTGCCGCTGGAGGCGTGGATGACGTTGAGCTTCATCTCCGGGTTGAGGGTCTCGGCAAAGCGGTACTGGGCGTAGGCCTGCGGATCGCCGAAGGCGGCCGCCTTGAGGCTCAGGCCTGGCCCCTTCATCTACTTGCCCACATGATAGGCGTTGTTACGCTGTTTTTCGAATGATTGATACTGGCTGGATCGCGTCGGCTAAAATCTCATCAACCTTTTCCGCCGCCGATCTTAAAGCCTCGTCCCGAAAATGAATGTAACGTTGCGTCATCTCAGGGCTCTTATGGGTAAGGAGTCTCTGCAGGGTGAACATGTCCACTTGGCCGGAAGAGGCTAGCATGGTCGCATAGAGGTGCCGTAGGCCGTGCATGTGGCGGAAGTCGGCCGGCAGCCCCGCTTCCTTCTTGATCGCCAGGAAGTCCTTGTTGGCGTCCTTACGGGGCCCGCCGTTTCGGGCAGGGAAAATGTATTCTGATCGATTGGGGGTCGTCTCGAATACTTCCCTGGCGGCTCGGTTCATGGGGATCTTTTGAGACTTGCCACCTTTTGGCTCGACGATGTTGATGAATCCCCTTAGAAAGTCGAGGTCCTCCCAGCGCAGTTTGAATATCTCGCCGCGCCGCATGCCGGTGAACAATGCGATTTTCATCATGGCGGCCGCTTCTTGCCGGTGGGTGGTGTCCAGCACGGTCAGGAGGCGCTGTAGCTGCTCCGGGGCGAGGTCTTCGGTCTTGATGTTGTCAACGGCCGGCAGGGCGATCCTGAAGGGCAGGGCAGGGCATAGGCCACGGTCGACACCGAAGTTGATTATCCGGCGGAGTAGGGCGAGAACATGCTTGACGGTCTGGGGGGACTTCCTTTTTAAAAGGTTGATTCTTACCCGGTCGATATCCAATCGGACAAGGTCAAGCGGTTCTTTGTGAGCAAATGATTTCTGAAGGTATAAGCTCCATCTGCTCAGATCAGCCTTGGATGCCTCGCCGCCTGGCAGGTGTTTCCGGTATTCATCCCATAACTTCTCAATCGTCCATCGGTTTGCTTGCTGCCGTTCAAGCTCTGCCTTGGCTTCATCCTCCTGTCGTTTAATCTCGCGTTTTTCCGTCAAGGTCGCCGGCCCTAGGCCCATGGTCTGGTTTGCTTTCAGTTCTGCCAGAATCGCCGCCGCCTTCTTTTCTGTCCAACCTTCAGAAGCCCAACCCAATCCCTCGGATTTCTCCAAACCGTTGACCTTGTAACGAATGGTGAAGTAGCGATCGAAGTTGACGCCATGCTTTCTGGTTGGATGCTGCCGGTAGCGAACGCCCACAGATTTAGTCTTGATCCATTGTCCCGCCATAACCATACCTCCGAAATTCTGTCCCGCTCCTGTCCCGCTCAATCGTGATTACACAGGGTGTTTTTATGTGTTGGTAAATGATAGTTCATGTTTCTTTATGTACACGATATTATAGGTATATACAAGGTAATTTGTGAGATGGAGTGGCGCTATGTGCAAGTGGAAAATTTCGGCCTCCGAAGCCAAAGGCCGCGGGTTCGAATCCCGCCTCGTCTACCATTAAAAACAGGCACTTAGTAATTTTTTACTAAGTGCCTGTTCTTTTTTTCCCCAGCCCATTCCCCACATCTTTGCAAAAAACCATCCAGCGCAGACATCATGTGGGGAATAGTTTCTTCTTTTCCCCGCACCATCATTCTATTTTTTCATAGAGGCTTCGGTATTGGCAGGCGGTGCAAGTCTTCCTGCGGCGCCTCTTCAGCGAATGTTTTCTGCCCTTGCCTATAATGACCCAACCCCAAAATTTCGCAGCGCTGTCCGAAAGGCATTGAACGGGCTCAGAATAGTGTCGCCGAGCAGGATCGCATAGCCAAACCAGTGATAAAAGGTCAGGGACTGGTTCGTCTCCCACACCAGATAACAGAGGAGTATCGTCGCGATTATCAAGCCTATCACGGAGGTGAGCAGGTCGAAGAAAAACAGGGAGATGCCTATATCGCCTGATTTGAAGAATTCGGCAAACAGAACAAATACCCCGATACCGATCAGGATGAACCCTGGCACCCCGTCGAGGGAGATGCCTGCTACCTGTGTTGCCGCCAGGTAGATAAGTATCAAGAAAGTCCAGGGAATTTTATTGAATAAAGATGTCTTGTTTATATTCATTGCCGCCTCAGTAGTTGCCATCGCCAGTTCCTCGTAAATTTCGCCGACCGCCTCGTCCCCAACTCTTTGGATACAAAAAGGGGGGCTGTGTCCTTAACTCTTTCTCCCCTTGCCTCCGGCTTCGTGTTTCACTGCCAGCCATTGCCCTCGCTGGTTCAGAAAGCGAGCGGCAATGCTGGTCGATAGTGATGCCTGCTCACAACGCTGTGTTGTCGATTACCGCACATGGCTCGCGCGGAATCGCCGAGAGGCAAAATTCCGCTCAAACAAGGCACTATTCGCCGTACATCTGGTTTGGTATCAACAGCAACAACTTCCAGAAGCTCTGCGCCTGCTGAGCGGTGACCTTTTGCAGGCCAAGGTTGAGGGCGATGTCCGTCTTTGCCGGAAGGTCGTTGACGCCGCCGACGGCCGTACGAAATACCATGGTGCCGTTGATCAAGGATAGGCCTGGGTCGGAGGCGAAGAACGCATCTTCACCTTTGGCATCAGCGAAGGCGGCGGCTTCATTCGCCACTCCGCCCTTTCCTTCGTTGAGGATCACGTTAAACTCATAACGAGCCAACCCTTTGTTCTCTTGCACCCATTTGATCCCACCACCCACGGTATCCTTGGTATCGCCCTGGCTGATAGTGAATTGTGGAAACCAATTGTCGGTGTCGTAGGAGTATATCAGCTGGCCATTGACAGTCGCTTCCGGATAGTTCCCCGAGGGCCCGCTGGGCAGAACGGTATTTTGAAAACTCACAGGGTCAACATTCTCCAGACTGACGGAAACGGTCTTGTTGCCGAGCATCCGGGTAATCGTGGCGCTTTTCTTAACGGCATCAGCGCGGAGTTTGCTGAGCGTTGTTTCTGCTTTCGGCGGCTTGCCACTCATCATGCCACTGTATTTAGAGGTGAATCCCTTGGCCTGTCCTATGGTCTGCACCTCCATGCGAACAGGGGTCTCAACAAGATTCACTTGACCATGCTGGTCGATTCCATAGTTGCCGACGACCTTCCCGACCGTCTTGGTTTGAGTTGGATTGGCGGGGTTGATCACGCCGACGTTGACATCGTAGCGGCAGTCTCCAACTTGCAGCACCCGGCCTAAATGTTTGGAGAAGATATAGGGTTTGCACTTGACAACACCCTTGTAGAAGGTGGTGCCAACGGTAACATCATATGTATAGTTGTCGGTAACATCGATCTTCGGATAATCACCATCCCTGTTCTGTGGCAGGCGAGTATCCCAGCTTACGGCAAGCGTTCCCTTGATGAAATTGTCCTGAGAAAGTTGTGGCTCGGCGGCAATGGCCGTCGTTGCGATCACGCCAGCGGCCAGTGCGAACAAAAAAGTACATCGCTTCATGGGGATACCTCCTTGAGTTGAACCTTCTTGAGCGCTATACGGCGAGATTGCGGAACGTATTCGCCGAGTCTTATAGACAAATTATATGGTTACAAAAAGAGAAATGGCAAGACTGCATTTTGGGTGGCGATCAGACATTTTCCCTTACCATATTATCAGTTTCGCGTTTGTTGCGCTTCGGCATCGGTATCGGTGCGGTCAGGGGGCCTCGGACGATGATGCACACGGTCGCAGCGTGACCACCGCCTCCTCGGGGAGGCCGGGGAGCCAGTCTGGCAGAGGCTGACAGCGACCGTCGCAGCACAGGGTGTAAGGGGCGGCATAAGGGGAATGGCGCAGCTGTACCTCCGGCAGTGGTGCCATTGCCGGGGTGTAGCGCCAGGCGCCGCCGCTGAAAACGGCCCCTGCCGGCGGCTCCATGCCGGCGCCGGTGCCGCGTACGCGGGCTTCGGTCAGAACCAGCCCCCCCTCATGGCAGCGGTACTCTTCCTCCCAGACGATCTTTTCGATGGAGTGGCGCCAGCTGAGCGTCGCCTTCTGGCCGCAGTGGGCGAAGAGCAGGGCGGCGGCAAGGCAGATGGCTTCCATCACTGTTTGCGGCTGCGCAGCATATGGTAGCCGATGAAGAGGGCGCAGATGGCGAAACCGATCTCGTCGGTGAGCGGCATGGCGGCGACGAGGAAGAAGGCGCCGCAGGCGGCCACGGCCCTTTCCGGCCAGTTGAGCGGGGCGCGCAGATAGCCGATGGCGGCAGCCCCCCACAGGGTGATGGCGAGCAGAGCCTTACCGACGATATAGGCGATGGCGAGGTAGCTGGGGTCGCCCTGCAGCATCAGGGCCGGGTCGTAGACGGCCATGAAGGGCACGACAAAGCCGGCGATGGCGATCACTACCGCCTTGAAGCCGATCTTCATCGGCGATTCCTTGGCGATGGAGCTGGCGGCGAAAGCGGCCAGGGCCACCGGCGGCGTCAGGTCGGCCATGATGCCGAAATAGAAGACGAACATATGGCTGACGATCAGCGGCACCCCCAGTTTGAGCAGGGCCGGGGCGGCGATGGAACTGGTGATGATATAGTTGGGGATGGTCGGGATGCCCATGCCGAGCAGGAGGCAGACCAGCATGGTGAGGAGGAGCGACAGGAAGAGGTTCTTGGCGCCGACCTCGAGGATGAAGCCGGCAAAACTGGAGGCGGCGCCGGTCAGGGTGAGGATGCCGATGATGACGCCGACGATGGCGCAGGCGACGCCCACCGGCAGCGCCTGGCGGGCGCCGTCGACGAGGCTGTTGCGCAGCAGCCGCAGGGTGTGCGGTCCGCCGTTGACCACCAGGCAGAGGGCTGCCAGCAGGCCGATCACCGTCAGTACCGGATAGACCCCCCATTTGACCAGCGTGGCGCAGCCGAGACCGACCGCCAGCCAGAAGGCATAGCGGAAGGCCGTCTGCGACAGTCCAGCTGCCACGGTTGTGCCGAGGATAAGAATCGCCGTCAGGGCCAGGCCCACCATGCCGGAATACATCGGGGTGAAGCCGTTGAAGAGCATCCCCACCAGGGCGGCCAGGGGAAGAACCAGGAACCACTGGCGGCGCATCGCCAGCCAGGGGTTGGGGCATTCCTCCTTGGGGATGCCGAGCAGTTTTTTGCGTCCCGCCTCGAGGTGGACCATCCAGAACACCGTGGCGTAGTAGAGGACGGCCGGAACGGTCGCCGCCTTGACGATCTCCGCGTACGAAACGTTGAGGTTTTCAGCCATGATGAAGGCTACCGCCCCCATGACCGGCGGCATGATCTGCCCGCCCATGCTGCTGGTCGATTCCACCGCCCCGGCAAAGACGCCGGAGTACCCGAAGCGCTTCATCAGCGGGATGGTAAACTGGCCGGTGGTGAGGACGTTGGCCACCCCCGACCCCGAGATGGTGCCCATCAGCCCGGACGACAGTACCGACACCTTGGCCGCCCCGCCTTTGGTGTGGCCGACGAAGCCGAGGGCGATGGAGTTGAACAGGGTGATCATCCCGGCGTGTTCGAGAAAGGTGCCGAAGAGGATGAAAAGAAAGATGTAGGTGGCTGACACCAGAGTGGGGATACCGAAGATGCCCTCGGTGCCGAAGCCGAGCTGGTCGACGATCTGCGAGAAGGCGTAGCCGCGGTGAGCGAGGTCGCCAGGCAGATATTGCCCGAAGAGGCCGTAGAGGAGAAAGGTGGCGCAAACCAGCGGCAGGGCGAGGCCCATGATGCGGCGCGCCGCCTCGAAGACCATGGCAATCATGATCGTGCCCACGATCAGGTCGGTTTGTGTCGGGTCGCCGGCACGCTGGATGAGATCCCCCTCGAAAAACCACTGGTACGAAGACAGGGCGAAACCGATTACCGCCAGCAGCCAGTCGCTGGGGGTGACACGTGACAGCTCGGCGCGCTTCCAGGCCGGATAGAGAAGAAAGGTCAAAGATACCAGAAAGCCGACATGAAAGGCCCTGGTGACCAGGCTGGAAAAGGGGTGGAAGGCGGCAACCATCAGCTGGTAGAGGGAGAAGACCAGCGCCAGGCCGGTCAACAGCCTCAGGGCAAGTCCGTCGAGACGGCGCTGAACGCCATGTTCGGAGAAGTCCTGGGCAGGGACTTCCTCTGTGCGGGGTGGGCTATCGGTCATGAGGGGTGGCGTGGTGTCTCGGGTGGATGTGCCGGCGGGGGACGAGCCCCCGCCGCAGGGAAGGCGATTAGAGCAGCCCGGCCTCTTTATAGTATTGTTCCGCGCCGGGGTGGAGCGGTACCGGCGATCCTTTGCCGGCGGATTTCTTATCGATGGCCTTGGCGGCGGCGTGGGCGGCGGCCATGGCGTCGAGGTTTTCGAACATCGATTTGGTCATCTTGTAGACGGTCTCGGTGGAGACGCCGGAGTGGGTGACCAGGTAGTTCTGCACGGCGACGGTCGGGACGTCGGCGGTCTGGCCATTATAGGTGTTGGCGGGGATGATGCCGGGGGAGTAGGAGGGGTCGCCGATCTTGGCCACCACCTCGGCTGGGATGGGGACGACGACCATCTTGATGGCCGTGGCTAGATCGCGTACCGCGGCGACGCCCAGGCCGGAGGAGAGCAGGGTGGCGTCGAGCTGGCGGTTCTTGATCAGCTCCACCGACTCGGCATAGCCGAGGTATTCGATCTTGCCGAGATCGGCATAGCTCATGCCGGCGGCCTTGAGGATATAGCGGCTGTTGAGCTCGGTACCGCTTTTCGGCGCCCCGACCGAGACCCGTTTCCCCTTGAGGTCGGCGAGGGTGGAGATGCCGGAATCGGCGCTGGCCAGAAAATGGATATAGTTGGGGTAGATCGCCGCCAGGGTGCGCAGTTTGTCGAGGGGTGTCTTGAAGCCGGCTTCTTCATTGCCTTTATAGGCTTCGCTGAAGGTGTCGCCGAGGGTGAAGGCGACTTCGCCGCGCCCGGCCTGGAGGAGATTGAGGTTTTCCGCCGAGGCCTTGGTGGCTTGCACCGAGGTCTTGGCATCGGGCATGACCTTGCCGTAGATCTGGGTCAGGGCCACGCCGAGCGGGTAATAGACGCCGCTGGTGCCTCCGGTGAGCACGTTGATGAATTCCGCCGCCATCGACGGCGAGGCCAGGGAGAGCAGCAACACGGTGAGTACGGTACGCAGTTTCATGACAATTCCTCGCATCGGTTGGGATTGTGGCCAGCGGGGGAGCGGCGCTCCCTCGCGCGATTACTCCTGTCTTTCTACCGAACCCGTCCGATAGCGTCAAGACCAACTTGGCTTGCCGGGCAGCGAGGGGGAGATGGGTGCCGATCTTGGCAAAGGGATGGAAATACGGTATGCTGCACTGTCAAACCTGCCCATCGCCCCTGTTGTGACGGCGTCACAGCGGCTGCAGCGGCCACGGCAGCGATGTCATCGACAAAGATCATTGCGGCTGTCGGCGAGACCGGCGTTGCGCGGTTCGCCCGGTATGGGTGTGTCGGGACGCTGGGCGCAGAGCCCCGCCACCATCCTGAGGAGGGTATGGAGATGGAAAAGAGCGTGTGTTGCGGAGAAGCGGGGGAGAGAGGGTATTGTGTCGTTCGTCGTGACCGCCGCCGGCCGGTGGCCCGCTTCGGCGCCATCGACGGCAACTCACCTTTGAGCTACCGCCTCCTTGGAGAGGAGAGCGGCCGGGCGATGGAGGCCTTCCTCGTCACCCTGAAGCCGGGGACCATTCGTGAGCAAGGGCCCAGCGAACATAGTGGCGAGGAGTTTCTCTTCGTCCTCGAGGGGAAGGTGGCCATTACGCTGCTCGACCGCGATGAGTTCCTCGAGGTTGGCGACTCCATCCACTACCAGGCCACTCTGCCGCACAAGGTTGCCTGCGCCGGGGAGGAGCCGGCGACGATCCTGGCCGTGGTTCACGCCGGGGAGGAGATGGTCATCCTCTGATCTCTTCCCGGGCGTGAGACAGCGAGCCTACGCCACCTTCATCGTCCACTTGAAGGGGTCGGCGGTCTTGCCGTACTGCAGGTCCATGAGGTCGTGGAAGAGGCGGGCCGAGAAACCGCCCACCGAGCCGTCGCCAATGACGATCTCCTGGCTGCCGAACTTGATCTTGCCGACTGGCGAGATGACTGCGGCGGTACCCGAACCGAAGACTTCCTTGAGCTGCCCGTTGGCGTGGGCGGCGAAGACCTCGTCGATGGCCAGCTGCCGCTCGACCACCTTCATGCCCCACGACTTGGCCAGGGAGATGACCGAGTCGCGGGTGACGCCGGCGAGGATGCTGCCGTTCAGCGCCGGGGTGATCAACTCGTCGCCGATGAGAAAGAAGATGTTCATCGTGCCGACCTCCTCGATATACTTGCGCTCCACACCGTCCAGCCACAGCACCTGGGTGTAGCCCTCTTCATGGGCCAGTTGGCCGGCATAGAGGCTGGCGGCGTAGTTGCCGGCCGTCTTGGCCTGGCCGACGCCGCCGCGCACGGCGCGCACGTATTCGTTGGTCACCCAGATCTTCACCGGGTTGAAGCCCTCGGGGTAGTAGGCGCCCACCGGCGAGAGGATGATGAACAGCCGGTAGGTGTTCGAGGCGCGCAGACCAATGAAGGGGTCGGTGGCGATGATCGTCGGACGGATATAGAGCGAGGTGCCCTCGCCGTCGGGAACCCAGTCTTTTTCGATGCGTACCAGCTCGATCAAGGCCTCGAGCAGGAAGGTTTCGTCGAACTGGGGAATGCACATGCGCTTGGCGGAGAGGTTGAAGCGGTGGAGATTGTCCTGGGGACGAAAAAGCTGCACGCCGCCATCCGCGGTGCGGTAGGCCTTGAGGCCTTCGAAGATCGCCTGTCCGTAGTGCAGCACCATCGACGACGGCTCCATGAGGAATGGCGCATAGGGTTCGATGCGTGGATTGTGCCAGCCTTTGTCGGGGCTATAGTCCATATTGAACATATGGTCGGTAAAGATGGTGCCGAAGCCGAGCTGGGAGCTCTGGGGGCGCGCTTTCAGGGTTTCTGCTTTCTTGTGGGGAATGTGCACGGCAGCCTCTCGTCAGTGGTGTTGTCTGGTGTGCGGCCGCCGGGAGAAATTGGCGGCCCTTTTCGAAAAAACACGGCAATCTCTGTGTGATGATATTATTATGGCTGCCACTATACTCCCAGCCCTGAGGGTTAATCAATCTTTAATCTTTTCCGGCCGGTCGGGGAGGGACGCCCTCGGGGAGATTCCGTCAGGAAGGCGTCGCTTGCCGGCTCGGCAACAGTGGTGAACAATGCGCAAGGACATCATCGAAATCCGCTGGCATGGGCGCGGCGGACAAGGGGCGATCACCGCGGCCAAGATCGTCGCCAATGGGGCCTTCGTCACCGGCTTCAAGGGCGTGGTCATGGCCCCTACCTTCGGCACCGAACGGCGCGGGGCGCCGGTGCTCACCTCTCTGAAAATCGCCAAAGAGAAGATCTACGACCTCTCGCCGATTACCACCCCCGACATGGTGGTGGTGCTTGACCACACCCTGCTCGACGAGGTCGATGTCGTCGCCGGGCTGAAGGAAGGCGGACTGGTCATCCTCAACGGGCCGCGGCCGCTGTCGAGCTATTCCTTCCCCGGCATGCGCGTGGCGGTGTCCGATGTCACCAGCCAGGCGGTGTCGGCCGGTCTGCCTCCGGGGATCGTCAACTCGGGGATTATCGGCGCCTTCGCCAAGGCCACCGGCCTGGTGGACATAGACGTGCTGGTGCGGGCCATCGAGGAGGAATTCGTCGGCAAGAAACCGGAAAAAAATGCTCAGGCGGCGCGCCTGGTCTATGCCAATACGGCAATCGGAGGGTGAACCATGGCCAAAGACGATTTTTGTGAGATGCTCTCGCGCAGCACCCCGGGACCTGGCGATGGCGGCAACACCGGCTCGTGGCGGGTGCTCCGTCCGGTGCTCAATGCCGTGGCCTGCATCCCGGTGAAGACCGGGCGCATGTCCTGCTTCCAGTGCTGGCTCTACTGCCCGGACTGCGTGGTCTCCAAGACCATTCCCCCGACCATCGATTACGACTACTGCAAGGGCTGCGGCATCTGCGCCGAAGAATGCCCGGCCGGGGCCATCGAGATGGTTCCCGAGGCCGAGGCCGCCCCGCCCGCCAAGGAGGATTGAATATGCATATCATCGAATCCGGCAACGTCGCCGCCGCCACCGGGGTCAAGCTGGCGCGGGCGCAGGTCATCGCCGCCTATCCCATCACCCCGCAGACGCCGCTGACCGAGAAGCTCTCGGAGTTCGTCGAGTCCGGGCAGCTTCAGGCCCAGTATATCCCTGTGGAGAGCGAACACAGCGCCATGGCGGTGTGCATCGCCGCCACCTCCGCCGGGGCGCGCTCGTTTACCGCCACCAGCGCCAACGGCCTGCTCTATATGAACGAGCAGCTGCACTGGGCGGTGGGGGCGCGTCTTCCTATAGTCATGTGCGTCGCCAACCGCGGCGTCGGCGCGCCGTGGACGGTATGGAACGACCAGCAGGACACCATCGCCCAGCGCGATGTCGGCTGGATCCAGCTCTACGCCAACGACCACCAGCAGATCATCGACACGGTCATCAAGGCCTTCAAGCTGGCGCAGACGGTGAGCATCCCGGTCATGGTCTGCTATGACGGCTATCTGCTCTCCCACACCTATATGCCCTTCGAGCAGCCGGCCCAGGACCTGGTGGACGGCTTTCTGCCCTCGTTCTCGCCGCGCCACTTCCTCGACCCCGACAATCCCGGCAACTTCAATACCGTCACCCTGCCGGACATCCGCCCCGGCGTCGACGGCACGATGATGCCCGGCTATATCGAGATTCGCCACAACCTGCAGCGCGACCTGCGCGCCGCCATCGACGTCTACAGGGATATCGACCGTGACTTCGCCCGCACCTTCGGCCGTGGCGGCTGCCCCTTTGTCGAGCAATACCGCTGCGACGACGCCGAGTTCGTCGCCGTGGCCATCGGCTCGCTCTCCTATCAGCTGCGCGATGTCATCGACATGATGCGCGACAACGGCACACCGATCGGCGTGGTCGGGGTGCAGATGTACCGGCCCTTCCCCAGCCAGGCGGTCGTCGAGGCCCTTGCCGGCCGCAAGTGCGTGGTGGTCTTCGAGAAGGCGCTCAGCTACGGCAACCAGGGCGCCCTCTATGCCGATATCAAGGCGGCCCTCTATCCCGCCGGGCAGCGGCCGCAGGTACACAACTACATCCTCGGCCTCGGCGGGCGCGAGATCAAGACCGCGCAGCTGCTCGAGGCCCTGACCCTCTCCTGTACCGCTCCCGACAGCTTCGGCGACGAGCCGCGCTGGATCGGTCTCAAACTTCAGGAATAACCGGAATGGAAAAGACTACGATCATCAATCTCACCGAGGAAGAGTTCGTCCACCCCGGCAACCGCGCCTGCTCCGGCTGCGGTTTGTCCATCGTCTACCGCATGGGGCTGAAGGCGCTGGGCAAGGACACCGTCCTGGTGGTGCCGCCCAGCTGTCTCACCGTGTTGCAGGGCCTTTATCCGGTGGCCTCCACCAAGCTGCCCTGCGTCAACGTCACCTTCGCCTCCACCGGGGCTGCGGCCAGTGGATTGCGCGCCGCCATGCGCGCCCTGCAGCGTGACAACGTCAACGTCGTCGCCTGGGCCGGCGACGGCGGCACCGGCGACATCGGTATCCAGGCGCTCTCCGGGGCCTGCGAGCGCGGCGAGAACATTATCTATATCTGTTACGATAACGAGGCCTACATGAACACCGGGGTGCAGCGCTCCGGTACCACTCCCCGGGGGGTGCTGACCACTACCACCCCCATCAAGGGCAAGCCCCAGGAAAAAAAGGACGTACCGGCGATCATTGCCGCCCATGGCATCGGCTACGTGGCCACCGCTTCGGCCGCCTATCCGCTGGATCTCTATGACAAGGTGAAGAAGGCCACCACCTTGCCGGGGCCGAAATACATCCACGTCCACACCCCCTGTCCGCCGGGCTGGAACTTCGAGACCAGGTATACCATCAAGGTCGGCAAGCTGGCGGTGCAGAGCGGGCTGTTCATGCTCTATGAGATCGAGAACGGCGAATACCGCCTCACCGGGGCCTCCGAGGCCCTGGTGGGTAAGCCGCGTCGCCCGGTGGCGGAATATTTCGCCGCCCAGGGCCGCTTCAAGTCCCTCGACCAGGCGATCATCGCGGCGGTCCAGGAGCAGGTCGACGCCCGCTGGCAAGCACAGGGGTAGAGAGTGTGGTGAAGCGCGTCTGCCCCTGGCGAGAGTCGGGGGCAGACGCCTATCAACAGACGAGCGCTCTTCTTTCCCCTTATTTCTTTACTTATTCCGCAAAAGTAGGGTACCCTCGAAACAGGCCGATATCGCAAGAGAGTACGTGATGGCAATGCCCGCGGGGAGTTGCTGTCGGTTGCTCGGCGGCAGGATGCTGTTGCCGGGCTGGAGAATGGGCGCCTATGCCTGTTGCGGAACCCTCGACTTTTCACGATGCAACTGGAGTCCCGAGCATTACCCACCTCGGGGCGAAAGACTGTGTCACCGGTTCGTGCCACCTGGTGCAGGCGCAGGGACCGGCCCATCGTCGCTGCACTCTCCTGGTCGACTGCGGTACCGCCCAGGGGGATGACCCCTGTACCCCGCTGGAGATGTTCCCGGTCGCGCCCGGAGATATTGATTGCCTCATCCTCACCCATGCCCATATCGATCATATCGGCCGCGTGCCAGAGCTGATCGAGGCCGGTTTTGCCGGAGAGATTCTCTGCAGCCTGGCCACTCGCGCCCTGTTGTTGCCGATGCTGCGCGATGCCATGTCGTTTTCCGGGCGCAGTGACCAGACCATTGCCCTTCTCGAAGAAAAAATTGCAAAGCTTTCCAAGGGTGTAGCGCTGCACCGAGAGATTCGCCTCGTTGACGGCATCACCTGCAAGCTGTTCAACGCCGGTCATATCCTCGGCTCATGCTTTGTCCTCCTGTCGTTTGCGCAAAGCCATGGCACCGCCTACCGGGTGATCTTTTCCGGCGACCTCGGCTGCAGCGACACGCCGATCCTGCCGGACCCTGACCCGCCCGAGAGCTGTGATCTGCTCGTTCTCGAGTCGACCTATGGCGACCGTATTCACCCCGATCGCGCCCGCCGCACCGAGCAGCTGGCAGCGCTGCTGCGCAATGCCCTTGCCGATGGCGGCATCGTCTACATCCCGGCCTTTGCCCTGGGGCGAACCCAGGAAATCCTCTACGAGCTCGACCGCATTGGCCTCAAGGTGCCGGTTTTCGTCGATTCACCTCTCGGACTGGAGATCACCCGCATCTATTCCCAGCTGCAAGAGTTCTGGGATGACGAAGCCCAAAAACGCCTCAGAGCCGGCGACCACCCTTTCGACTTCAAAGGGCTCTATGCCTCGGCCACCAGCCGCGATCACCGCCAGTTGCTGAACGTCTCCGGGCCGGCGATCATCATCGCCGGGAGCGGCATGTGCAGCGGGGGCCGCATCGTCGATCATCTGCGCAAGGGTTTGCAGGATAAGAAGAATGACGTGGTCTTCGTCGGCTACCAGGCCAGCGGTACCATGGGGAGACAGCTTGTTGAAGGGAAAATGCCGGCCCGGGCCAGAATCCACCTGCTGAACGGTTTCTCCGCCCATGCCGACCAGCAGATGCTGGTCAACTGGGTGCGGGCCATGCCGGAAGCCCCAAAGGAAATCCGTCTGGTGCATGGTGAAGAGAAGGCAAGACAAGATCTGAGAGCCGCGCTGCATGCCGAATAGAACTGCCTCCTCCAAGGTGTATCTCGGAACTTTTGCCACCGGTCTCTTTATTCAGGGCTGCACCATCCTGCAAGGGGTGCTGCTGGCCAGACTGCTTGGTCCCGCAGGCAGGGGAGAATTCGCCACGGTGATTCTCTGGCCCAGTGTTTTTGCCGCACTCGGCCTTCTCGGGGTGGATATGGCCATCGCCCGGTCTGCCGGAGAACAGCGCAAGCGGGACGGGCTGGCCCGCCTGGCGGTGGCCGCTGGCCTACTGACTGGTGCTGTCTCTGCCATAGTCTGCGGCCTGCTCTTGCCCTATCTGCTGCCCGCCGACAAGGGACACCTGCTCTTTGCCTGTTATATGTTCCTGCTGTTCATTCCCCTCAATCATCTTGCCTTGAATCTTCAGGGGATCGATCATGGCAGCGGAAATTTTCTGTGGTTCAACACGACTCGGGCGCTGCTATACCCCATCTATTTCGCCGGACTGGTGCTCTGCTGGCTCTATGCCGAGGACAAGGTGCTCTGGGCGATAATTGCACTGCTGGTGGCCAATGGGGGCGTCGTGCTTCTAAGAGTTTCGGGAAGGTTGCGAGAACTCTTTGCAGGTGGAGATCGCCCCTCGGCACGGCAAGTGCTGAGGTCGAGTCTGCCGTTTGTCGCGGCGTCGGTAATCGCGCTACTCTACGCGCAGACTGATAAGGCACTCATTGTCTGGCTCTTGCCGTCCGAGGAGATAGGGTTGTACGTGGCAGCCTTTGCAGCCGCAGGCAGTATCAATGTCTTGAACAGCTCTCTAGGCGTGGTGCAGTTTTCCTCGGCATCTCAGGCACAACAGGGATACGGTTTTCCCGCCCTTGCCTGTGTGTTGCGGCGCGGGGCGATGCTGACCCTGCTGGGGGCGGCGGCACTGGCCATGCTCCTGCCTTATCTCTTGCCTCTGGTTTTTGGTGCGGAGTTTGCGGCGGCAACACCGGTGGCGCTGATTCTTTTGCCAGGCATGGTGCTTGCCGGCTTAAGTGAGGTGGTCAATCAATCGCTCAGGGGCCAAGGGCGACCGGTGGCCGGCGCCCTCTCTAAAAGCGTCGGCCTGACGGTGATGGGCGGGCTGGGAGTGGTGCTCGCTTCGCGGTGGGGCGGCAGGGGGATAGCTGTTGGGTACCTGGCGGGTGAAGTGGTATGTTTTTCAGGGTTGGTGCTAGTGTGTTTGAGGTGCTATCAAGATGCCAGTTGCAGGGAATTATTTCCCATGACAGCCGACTTGGATTCGTTAATGAGCTTCTTGAAACGTAGATTTGGGACCTCACTCAAATGAACACTACGTTTAGCTCTGTTGAGAATACTGCAGAACCCACAATGGATTGTTTGTTTAGGTCAAGAAAGACTTACTTAGTCGCTCAATTAGGGGCGAGAATGCATTATGCTGTGCCACGAATATTAGAAACTGCTGGTTTGCTAGAATCATTTTTTACGGATATCTGTGCTGTCAAAGGTTGGCCTCGTCTCTTTCGAAACTTTCCTAAAAGGTTCCAACCTCAAGGTCTAAGGCGGTTGCTTAGCCGTGATCCTGTTGGTGTTCCGGTAGAAAAAATTCATGCCCTGACGTCAATGGGATGGGCATATCAAAGGGCTCGGACGCGAGCGAAGAATGAAGAACAGGCAACCAAAGCACATATCGCTTTCGGGAAGAAGTTTTGTCAAGCTATTGTGAAGAAAGGATTTGGAGGAGCGGCAGGAACCTATACGTTTAATAGTGCTGGTCTCGAGCTAATGCATGCGGCGAAAAAAAATGGAATGATAACGGTCATGGAGCAGACGATTGCCCCACGAGCCATAGAGTTGGAGATTTTGAAAAAGGCATCATTTCTCTATGAAAATTGGGGTTGGAAGTCTATTGGGGTGCCTGCCGTAAATGAATTTGTGGACCGAGAGGAAGAGGAGTGGCAACATGCGGATCTCATTCTTTGCGGGTCGAAATTTGTTCGTGATGGAATCGTTCAGAGGAATGGACCGGCAGATAAGTGCCGAGTTGTTCCCTATGGAGTTGACAATCACTTTTACGTTCATCGAAGACCTTCCATTGCAAAGCCATTAAAGGTATTGACTGTTGCTGAAATTGGCCTGCGAAAAGGCAGTCCAATTGTCTGGGCTGCGGCGAAATTGCTGGGGAGACAAGCAACATTTCGGATGGTAGGTGGCTTTAACGCTCCTATGAGTGTTCTTCGGGAAAAACCGGAAAATGTCGTTCTCGCTGGGGTCGTGCCCAGGACACAAATATTCGAGCATTATGCTTGGGCTGATGTTTTTCTTTTGCCTTCTTTATGTGAAGGATCGGCTACCGTCACCTATGAAGCCATGATGGCAGGATGTCCGGTAATCTGCACACCAAACACCGGGTCAATCGTTGAGAACGGTGTTACTGGTATTATTGTACCGATGTTTTCAGTGTCAGCGGTTGTCGAAGCTTTGCAGATGTTGGTTGACAATCCTGAAGTTCTTCACCGATATTGCGATGAAATCTCAAAGCGGATTACACTTATTAGTGTTGAAGGTTATCGTAACCGACTCTTGAAGGCGATTGCTCCTTTGCGGGCTTAACGTGTTTGAGTGAAAAGCTCCTTCTGCAACGGAAAGCGAATGGAACTTACAACGTTGCTTCTTATTCTTGTTGGTGCAGCATGTGGGTGGATTTTGATTTCAGGGTTTCGGAAGCCACAGTACATGCTTCAGTATCCATTTACAGCATCGGCTGTATTTGCTGGGTGGGTCTTGCCTCAACTTATAGGACTTAGTCATAATTCGCGGATTCCTTCTGGGGCGCTAGATAAAACCATATTTATGACCTTGTTGTGTGTTGTCGCCATTTACTTTGGTGACAGGGTTGGCAGGGTACCACTGAAGGCATTCAACTGGAGATTTAATCATAGAAAGCTTTTGATAGCTGCAACAATTCTTTCTTTGATAGGGGTGTATTTTTATTATCAAGTAAGCTTGCTTGCGGAAGAAGCTACAATTGAATATGGAGGGCAATGGACTGGTCCGATCACTATATACGTATTTTTCTCAACTATGCTCACATATGGGATGATTTTGGCTCTGATTGCGTACTTTCAGCGACCTAGTCGTTGGGCAGCAGGGCTTATTCTCATGAGCCTCGTGATGTATATCGATAGAATTGTAATGTGGGGGCGTCGAAATCCTGCAGTTGAATTGGCGATCATAGTTGGCCTTGTGCTGTGGTTTCGTTATAGGACCCCCCCCTCTCGGTTGATAGTTGCAACTGTCTTAGTAGCTGGCACTCTCTGGGTAAACAGCATTGGCGATTATCGCCGTGTTGTCATGGGTGATGATGGCGCGGGTCTCAAAGATTCGTTGACTGTTGATTATGTCGAAAACTTTCGAGCAATTTTCACCGAAGGTGGCCTTGAATTATTGAATGCTACGCTTGACATAGGAGGGGCGGACATCTTGGCTTCCTTCGATTTTGGTCTTAGTCATTGGAATGGTCTCGTTCATGCATACATTCCAGGTCAATTTATAGGGAGAGATATTAAAACAGAACTTCAGGTTGATCTCGTTGACTCCGCTCGTCAGGTATACCGCCATTTCCCCCATATTGGGACGACGCATACTGGCATGTCAGATGCCTTTAAGTCTTTCTGGTATTTTGGTGCGCTAAAATTTTTCTTTATTGCCTACATTATGGCTAGGCTATGGCATGCTGCGACTCGAGGGCATCAAATTGCTTTGATTCTCCTGGCTGCGTGCTTTGTGGGAGCGTTAGAGGCTATCACTCATACAACGGACAGGTTTTACATGATATTTCCGAAAATTATTTTCCTCTTGTTGCCGGCTCTCTGGTATGCAAAGAAATCTGTTCTCCCCTGCCGACACACGACGAATAAGAAGCTCTTGCGCTAAGCAGGCTAACGAAATTGGGTGGGCATTGTTTGGGATATTGTGGCCCTGAGTTGTTAAGTTTTTCTTCTGATATAGTCGTATTAAAGGAATGACAGGAAGGAGATATGGTTTATTGATGAGAATACTTAAAAAAAGTCTTTGAAATATGAACATTCTTAACATCATTCAATGCGCCAACTTAGGTGGCATGGAGCAGTCTTCATTGCGCCTGATGAAGGCTCTTCAGATACGCGGCCATAGCTTACAACTCATTTCGCTTAACCCGATCGCTGGGCTGGGGCCGCTGCTCTCACAATCAGGGATACAGGCTTGCGGTCTTGATTATGCGCATGATGGGTGGGCGAGAACAGCACTGCAAGTTCGCCGCATGGTTGCTAATAGTGATGCGGAGGCGCTAATCCTCACAGGTCATAACTTGCCGGCAACAATGGCGTTATTTGGGGTAGGACCCAAGCGAAAGCTTTTCGCCGTCCATTATTATCATCAAGGCGTCATGCCGTCATGGCGGTGGTGGCTCATTTATCAGCTGGCAGTCCAGGTGTTTCAAACCATAACGTTTCCTTCAGACTATGTTCGACGTGAGGCCGAAGTTATTTGTCCATCAATTGCGGCAATCGCTGAGACCGTTCGCAACCCTATCGAGATACCTCCATTACCGTCAAAACTTCAGTCAAATACCCTCCGGGTTCAATATGGAATTCCCCATGACGCTCCCATTATTGGCAATGCGGGGCGCCTTATTGATAATAAACGTTTTGACGTATTTTTGCGAGTTGCAGCAAAAATTCATCAGTTTCATCCTAATATTCATTTTCTTATAGCGGGTGATGGAGAGGAGCGAGGGGACTTAGAGGCGTTAGCCGCTGATTTGGGCCTTTACTCTGTCACTCATTTTACTGGCTGGCTTAGCGATCTGGATCCATTTTATGCGGCCATTGATGTACTCCTATTTAATTCTGATTGGGATTGCTTTCCAACCACCCCCATAGAGGCGATGGCACACGGCATTCCTGTCGTAGCTTCTTTACTTCACGGTGGACTGCGTGAGATCCTAGATGAACGCAATGGATGGTTTATGGATAAGCATGATGAAGAATTACTCTGCTATAATGTGTTGGAAGCTTTAGGTTCAGAAGGAAAGTCGAGAGGAATTGTTGCGCGCCGAATAGTCTGTGAGTTTAGCGATCCACATATCATCGCAGAACGTATAGAACAGAAACTGAGTGAGAACTATATTAGGAGCAATTTCTTAGGTTTGTTTTGAGTTTAACCTGGGTAACATTATTCGTCCTAAGAGCCTGATGTTCTCAGAGCGGCACTGATTTTGTTTTCGCATAGGAAATAGTGATAATGAGACGGATAGTTTGTTGCAAGAATTGTTGGTCGCTATGAAAGCTGTCTTAATTTGGACCGATATTGGGAACTACCATGCGGCTCGCTCTCGTTCTTTGAGCGATTTGTCTTCTCTTCGTCTTGACACCGTTGAAGTTCTAAGTGAATCTAGCTACATCCAGTTCCGGGCATGCCAAAAAGAACTCTCGGCAATCAACTACCATGCAGTTGGGCTTGATCGCCCGGTTACATGGAAGAAAATTTTTTCACCTCTCGAAAAAATACTCACACAACTTCGTCCCGGAGTTGTCTTTGTTCCCGGGTGGTCTATGGTGGAAGCTTTGGCTGCCCTGCAATGGTGCGGTATACATGCGGTACCCGCGGTAATCATGACTGAGTCTAATAGGATAGACAGCCCAAGGCGCTGGCATGAAGAAAAGCTAAAAAAGAGAATAGTTAGCCTTGCTGCTGCGGCGTTGGTGGGCGGAACCCCTCAGGCGGAATACGTCAAAGAACTGGGCATGCCCGAAGAAATGATTTTCAGCGGATACGATGTGGTCGACAACGACCATTTTGCCGTTAATGCAGATGCCGCACGGCATCTTGCATCTGCGTTGCGCGAAAAGCACCACCTGCCACAACAATACTTGCTCTGTTGCGCGAGACTTGTGGAGAAAAAAAACCTTTCCCGTCTCATTCAAGCATTTCGCCTCGTTATCGATCGAGCCACCGCGCCCGACCTGCATTTAGTTATCGTTGGTCCCGGCCCCCTGGAGGCAGAACTTCTTTCCCTTGTCGAGACCTTGCATCTGTCGGGGCGCGTTCATCTCAAAGGGGCCAAGTCCTATGATGACATGCCGGCCTTTTATGGCCTTGCCGAGGCATTGATTCTCCCAAGCACTACCGAGCAGTGGGGTTTGGTAGTGAACGAGGCGATGGCCGCAGGGTTACCGGTACTTGTTTCGCAGAGGTGCGGGAGTTCGGTTGACCTTGTCAGAGAAGGAGACAATGGTTTTACGTTTGATCCTTATGACGTGCAGGCGATCGCAAATGCAATAGAGAGGATCTTCTCACCGGGCTGCGATCGTTCCGCCATGGGGAAAGCAAGTCGAAAAATCATTGCCGACTGGGGGTTGGAACGTTTTGCGACCGGGTTTGAGGCTGCGGCGAAAGCTGCCGTATCGAGGCCAAAACGACGCGCCGGGATTTTTGACCGTATGCTTCTGCGAGCCTTAGCCTCGAGATGAAAATCGCCCTTGTCACACATTGGCTGTCCTCTAGGGGTGGTGGGGTGGTGTCTGTTGTTGAGAGCCTTTCCGCGGCACTTCTCGCCCGAGGGGCGACAGTTTGTGTTTTCGGGTTGCGCGATGATCTCTGGCTGACGGAGAGAATCGCCTGGAGAGGCTCCTCTGTTCAAGCCTTTCCCGCAGTCGGCCCTCCTGCTCTGGGCTTTTCGCCAAGTCTTGGCAAGGCGCTTCGTGACTTTAGGCCGGATATAATCCATACCCACGGTATCTGGATGTTCACATCTGCCATTGTGGCGAGGTGCGGAGCCGCGGGAATCCCGTATATCGTCTCGCCCCATGGGATGTTGGATGGCTGGGCCTTGGGTATCTCTCGTATGAAAAAGCTGGTGGCGAGAATGCTATTCGAGAACCGCCACCTGTCAGGTGCGACTTGTCTGCATGCTCTGACTGCCGCCGAAGAAAAGGCTTTGCGTGCTTTCGGCCTCACTGGGCCTGTCTTTGCCATCTCCAATGGTGTCGATCTGCCCGATCAAGGTAATCTTGTGGCGCCGCCTTGGGCAGGCAAGTTCGCGGCCGAAGCAGAAGTACTCCTCTTTCTTGGCCGTCTTCATCCCAAGAAAAATGTCGCCGGGCTCCTTCGCGCTTTGAAGATTATGCTGCAAGAGGATGCGCTCGGGAAGTGGGTTTTAGCCATCGTCGGCTGGGGGCAGGGTGGGCACGATGATGAGTTAAAGGCTATGGCCGATGAACTTGGTCTGGGCTCTTGTGTTGTCTTCCTTGGTCCTTTACACGGTGAACAAAAGGATGCCGCCTTTCGTCACGCAGAAGCGTTCGTTTTGCCATCCCACAGTGAAGGCTTGCCTATGGCGGTCCTTGAGGCATGGTCCTATGGGTTGCCAGTAGCTATGACGATGGCATGCAATATCCCTGAAGGATTTCAGGTCGGAGCGGCCAAGGAAATCCCGACCTCTCCTAGTGACCTCGCATCAGCTCTCGGTGAGTTTCTTGGCCGTGACAAAGAGGAGTTACGTCGTATGGGGCAGCGTGGCCGCGCGCTGGTAGAGGAAAAATACTCCTGGTCTGTCGTCGCCGCGCAGTTCATAGACGTTTACCAATGGATGTTGCGGGAAAAATCTGTGCCGCCTGAAATTGCGACCTTGCGGCGAGGTTTGTAATCGATCACTGACGCCCGATGGGCCCTCTTTAGGAGAGCTACTTGTCCGTCCAGTGGACTGCACAGAATCAGTTGCTTGAGGTCGAGGAATTCCTTGCCTGTTTTCTCATGGTTTCTCCGTTGTCATCTTGTCGGGAGATGTTAGGCATGAGCAGTTCATCATCGATGTTCCCCCAAAAACAAGTGACCCTGGTCAATAAGATGGCCCGTGGATTGTGGAGTGTTGTTTGGCTGCTGTTTTTCCGCCCGACACCGCGACCGCTGCACAGATGGCGCTGTTTTCTACTGCGTTGCTTCGGGGCAAACATTGGCACAGGGGTGCGTGTGTACCAGTCTGCCCGGGTGTGGGCTCCCTGGAACCTCATTATGGAGGACGGCAGTTGCCTGGGGGACGAGGTCGATTGCTACTGCGTCGATACGGTGCGTCTTGGGGCCGGTGCAACGGTCAGTCAATACTGCTATCTGTGTACGGCAAGTCATGATTATACGCGGCGTTCTCACCCTCTGGTGACCGCACCGATACGTATCGGCGAGGCCGCCTGGGTGGCGGCCGATGTGTTTGTGGGGCCCGGGGTCACGGTGGGGGCGGGTGCGGTGGTTGGCGCTCGTTCGACTGTAGTGAGGGACGTGCCGCCATGGGTGGTCGTCGCTGGCGCGCCGCCACGTATTTTCGGTCCGCGTGAACTCAACGATGACTGACTTGCTTTTGGGGAGGGCTTTGGTACGCGGTGATGACAAGAGCTTAGTGTCTAACCTTGAAAATATTCTGTATTGTTTTGGTAACTTTCCTTCTTGCAGTCCCGAGCATAACCCAGATGAATATCTCAACGGTGATCGGAAGAACCATATGCATTCCAGGTTGCCTTCAAGAACGAAAAAAGATCTCAGTCGGAAGACGCGGTCCTTCGTAAAACACTTCGGCGACGACCGAGCAGAATCACAAACTATTTTAAACATCAGCTGATTGTCTATGTTGAAATAAATCAGATGTTTAGCCACATAAACAATAAAAAGATAAGGCTCGAATTATTAGACCTATCTTTCAGGTGTACACCATATCCACACTGCCTGTCTTGCTGGAGCATGCAAAAACCTATTGCTTGTGCAACAAAACAATAATGTTAAAAAGATTCCTTAGTCAACTTCTCCGTTATGTGAAAATATTTTCCTTTAACGCGCCTCAAGCGCTTCCTGTGGGGGCAAAATCGTCTGGCTTTTTGTCTAATCATGTAATTCATTATGTCCTAATTGCTTTTCTTCTTTCGATAGCAATTATCTATTGCGGTACGGGATTTTATCGGTTGGGATTCAACAATAATATAGCATTCGCTTGTGATCTGCATTTGCGCTGGGCTGAGAACAAGGCGGTCGTTTCTGGGGAAACGCCTTTCCAGCCTCTATCTACACTGAGCGACATGAATCATTACGAACTATTCTTTAACAATGTAACCGAAGACTGGGTGAATGAAAGATCCATCCCTCATGCCGTTTATCCGCCGTGGTCATATTCTTTGAGCATGTTGTTTGTGATCCCAGCGCAATGGTCGATCGCACGTACATGGTTCACCATCTGTTGCATGATTTCTTTTGTATTGATCGCCTGGACTTCATACTCCCTCATGCGTGCTGGATTCTCTCGAATCGATTCAGGATTTTTTACACTTTCACTCTTTGCTAACATCTCTATAGTATATTGTCTTTCTAACGGTCAATACGGAATACTGATAGCTGCTCTGTTACTTGGTTGCTTGTACTGCTGGAATACTGGACACACAAGGCTTGCGGGTATTTTTCTCGGTTTTTCTGCAATCAAGCCTCAAATATCATTACTCTTTTTTTTGATCCCGTGCGTGCAAAAAGAGTGGCGTCTGCTGTGTTCAGCGGTCATCGTCGTCGGTCTGAGTACTCTGTTCTGTTGCGTGATGATTGATATTAATCCTTTGACTATGTTATCGGTTGCATCCCACAATGCAAAAAACTTTATCGACACCTCGCAGTCTTTTATCCCGACCATGGTTTCCCGTTTTGCTGGAAGAACAGGAATTTTGTTTCTCGCGATCTCGATTTTTTCTTTCTCCACTTTTTTCCTTTATCGTTTTCGCCATTGCCACCTGTTAACTCTGTTTGCTATTTGTTCAGTAGGAAGCGTGAGTTGGACTTATTGTAAAGCATATGATTATCCAGTATTAATAATGCTCAATCTTGCGCTCCTTCTATCTTTTGCAAAAACAAAGTCACGGCATTTTATTTACTGTTGTTTTACACTCAGTCTAACAATGATAGTTCCTTTGCCAATGCGGTATCATAATCATCTTATTATTCAGTTCATTTACTCCACTGTTTGTATCACCTCATTGCTAATCTTACTAACATCAAATTCGACAATTATAAAACCACATACATTCCCGGCTATCTTCAAGAACGGAAAAGGATCTCAGTCAGAACAAGCGGTCTTTCGTGAAAACACTTCAGCGGTGACCGAATAGAGCCAGGAACTATTTGAAACATCCGTTAATCGCCTGTGCTGAATAAATCAGATGTTTAACCACAGGAGCAATAACGGCGACGAGGCGCTTGTGTGACGTCTCTAAAAATACCGAAGGGTTTGTCCCCCTCAGCTTTCGCTTTGCATCTTCATGACCCACATCTCCCTCATCACCGCCACCCTCAACGCCGCCACGACCTTGACCGCGTCTCTGCACAGTGTCAGCGCACAGAGCCTTCTGCCGGAACATCTCATCATCGATGGTGGGTCGACCGACGGAACGCTCGCCCTTGCTGCCAGGTATACCGGGCACCCGCTCAAGGTTTTCTCGGAGCCTGATAGTGGGTTGTACGATGCCATGAACAAGGGGCTGGCCAAAGCCAGCGGCGAGATCATCGGCATCCTCAATGCCGATGACTGCTATGCGCGCCGCGATGTTCTGCAACTGGTGGCGGAGGCCTTTTGCGACCCGCGCATCGACGCCTGCTATGGTGACCTGTGTTATGTCGATGGAAGCGATGCTGGCCGGGTCGTTCGCTACTGGCGTTCCGGTGCCTTTCACTACCGCAGGTTCTTCTGGGGGTGGATGCCGCCCCATCCGACCTTTTTTGTTCGTCGCGCCGTCTATGAAAAATATGGCGGCTTCAATCTTGCCCTTGGCTCGGCGGCAGACTACGAGCTGATGCTCAGGTTCCTCGTTCGTCATCGCCTGCAGGCGACATATCTCGCCACGGTTCTGGTCAACATGCGCACCGGCGGGGTCAGCAATGCCAGCTTCTCCGCCAGGCTCAAGGCGAACCGCATGGATAGGAAAGCTTGGGATGTCAACGGGTTGTGTCCTTACCCGTGGACATTATTCTTCAAGCCGTTGCGAAAGGTAGGACAATGGCTCGTACGGTATCGACCTGGGAGCGAGAAAGCGTAACCATGGAAAGCGCGGGCACTATCGCCAGCCATGCGGAGGCCTTGGTGGCGTATCGCTTGCGGGGCAAGGAGGAGGCGATTCTGCTTCTCTGCTCGAGAGTCGACATGAGTGGCGAAGAGGCCGCCATGCTTGGCGATCTCGCCAGGGGCCAGGTCGACTGGCGGGAGATTGTAGCGAGCGCGGCCGTGCACCGCGTCTTGCCCCTGCTCCACGCCAACCTCAAGAAGCATCTCCCTGAGGCCATTCCCCACGACCTCTCTGCCGAGATACGCGAGCGGGTGCTGCACAACGGCATGAGCAACCTCGCGCTTCTCGGCATATTGATTGACGTCGTCGCTCTATTACGCCAAAACGGCATCGAGGTCTTGTCCTTCAAAGGCCCGGTACTCGCCGAGGAGGTTTATGGCAATATCGGTCTGCGCGCCTTTTCCGATCTCGATCTCCTCGTTGCCCGACATGATCTGCCCCGCGTTGTCACGCTCTTGCTGGGGCATGGCTTTCGACTAGAAATAGATCTTTCCGAGGAACAGTATCAAAAACTGGCCGAAAGAAACCACCATGCGGTGATGATCCGCGACGGCGTCCCAGTGGAGCTGCACTGGGAATTGAGCGGCAGATATTTTTCCCGGGGGGTGTATTTTGAAGCGCTTTCTGGGCGCGCCGAGCGGCTGACTCTTTCCGGCCAACAACTGCTGACGCTCGGGGGAGAGGATCTGCTGATCTACCTCTGCGTGCATGGCTGTCGCCATCATTGGGAGCAGCTGGATGCGGTCTGCTGCGTGGCGGAATTCGTCAAGAGGCGCACTGTTCTCGACTGGGATCTCCTCTGGCGGCTGGCGGGCGAAATGGGCGCCACGCACATGGTGGCGCTGGGGCTTTCGCTTGCTGAGAGCATGCTCGCCGTGCAACTGCCACGGGAGGCGCGGGAGAGGGTAGCCAGCTTCCCACGGCTGGGGAAACTGGCCGAGGAGGTGGCCGAGAGGATGCTGGCGCAGCGAACATCGCAGACACCTGCCATGGGCTACTGGCAATTCGTCGCCTTTCATAGACGTGTCATGGAAAGACGCTGGGACTGGCTGCTCTATTGCTCGAAGCCGCTGTGGAACCCGACCCATAGTGACTGGTTGTCGCTGCGACTGCCAGCTTCTCTGTCGGCCCTGTATTACCTCCTGCGCCCGCTGCGCCTGCTGCGCAAGTATGGCCGCAAGGCCTGGGGGCGAATCAGTTCCGCCGGCAACGGATGATTTTCCAGGCATTCGGATGCTCTGCGAAGACTTGTCGTTTTTTGTCGACCCGTCCGGGACGCCGGCCCTCCGCCCTTACACACTGAGATTTCTTCTTGAAGTCTCCCGGTGGGCGGGCCAGCCTCATTGCCACCGTCACCTTGGCAAGCTGACAAAGTATTATCAGCGAGGAGGAGGCCCTGAGACAGCTCGAAGTTAGGCATGAAAATTGCTAGTCGCAATTGATGTTGCGAACAGAAAAACAGTAAACCGAGCTGGTACGGTCAAAACCTGCTCTCCAAATTTAGATTAAAGAGCAGAGCATGAGCCTTCTTACAAAGTTAATCAGCGGGGACAAGCTAAGGAAATCCCGCCTTCACGATGAAAAAGGCAACTTTGCCACTTGGGAAAATGTTTTGTTGCATGGCGTCCCCGCAGTCTTGACTGGATTCCTGCGCTTATCCTTAGGGTATCGCCCGGAGGAACCTTGGATTGCATATTCATCAATCAAATTTCTCAAAGCTTTCCTGTGTAGGGATAGTCGTGTTTTAGAGTTTGGCTCGGGAATGTCCACGATTTGGTATGCTAAAAATGCTGGAGAAGTTTTTTCTGTTGAGAACTACAAGCCTTGGTATGAAAAGATATCAAAAATAATCGAACGTAAAAACATAAAGAATATCAATTACATTTTTACAGAAGATGAATCTGAATATTCCTCTTTTATGTCCAATGATGCAAAAGGATTTGATTTAATTATGGTCGATGGAGATTTTCGCTCTAAGTGCATTTTATCTGCATCAAAGCTTTTGAAACCAGGAGGTATTCTGTATTTAGATAACTCTGATAAGGACTCTGCGCCAAGCGGTGGGGATATGAGATTAGCGGAGTCCTCCTTGAGGGATTTTGCTACATCAAGGAATGCAGAAATAACAGAGATAACAGACTTTGCACCAACCCAGTTTTTTGTTCAGCAAGGTCTTTATGCTAAATTGCCTGTCTAACAAAGCGTCAGCATCGTATCATTATCAAACTCATTGCTTGTTCAGAGGAAAATTTTGGCTCTTTCAAAGTGCTTACTGCAAACGGATGGATTGTCCATTTCCAACTGAGGTGAGACAGACCGTGCGGCACAGGCTCAGCTTGCAGTGCCAATTTGACTCCCGTTTCTCCCTAGGCCTTTCACCCCGTAGCGACAGCACTGTTGCATCAGCACGCCTGGTATATCACATTCGCTCAGTGGCACATTTCGTGCTAGAACTTTTTCGAGGAGAATTTTCGGTCAGAACAGTATCGATCTGTCTGGCACGGTCTCATGAGCGTCTCGCAAAGAACTGTGCGGGTTTTTAGGAAAGCACCGATTGCTGGAGGAAGAACCAGCCTTTCGTGGAAAGTCTGCTCATGGCGATGACCGCCCTTTGTCGATTGGCGCGGGAAGTGATATGGTAATACTGAGCGCCCGGGAGTTGCACACGCAGCGATCGCGCCATGGGAAGCTGGCCCGTCTGGTTGATGCCTTGACTCGGCATCATCGTGGTTTGGCGAAACTGTCAAGAGTCGAGATTGGTCCCTATGATTAGCCCTTTCCTGGTGTTTCTGGTGGCCTTGCTGGCGTCGCTGTTCGTGCTGCCCAAGTTGTCGCGTATCGCCAAGGTCATCGGGCTGGTGGATAAGCCCGGCGAAAAGCGCAAGGTCCATAAACAGCCGCGACCGCTGGTCGGGGGTATCGGGATGACCATTTCCGCCACCTTCGCCGCGCTGGTCTTCGTGCCCATCACCGGTTTGCGCGGGTACTTCCTCGGCTTGGCTCTGCTGCTATTTGTTGGATTTCTTGACGATTTCAAGGAGTTGGGACATAAGCAGAAGTTTTCCGCGCAGATCGCGGCGACCATGCTGCTCATTTTCTTCAGCAAGGTGAGCCTGAACACTTTCGGCGACCTCCTCGGGTTCGGGGAGCTGGTCGTCCCCGACTTCTCTCTTCTGATCTGGGCGGTTACCGTGTTCTGCGTGGTTGGGGTGATCAACTCCATCAACCTCGTCGACGGCCTCGATGGCCTTGCCGGGGGCATCTCCTTCGTTGCTTTCACCACCTTCGCCATTCATTCCTCGCTGGCCGAGAACCACTCGCTGATGCTCCTCAACCTCGCCCTAGCCGGGGCGGTGCTTGGCTTTCTTCGTTACAACTGGTACCCCTCGTCGCTGTTCATGGGCGATGCCGGCAGCCTCACGCTCGGCTTCTCCCTGGCCTTTATGGCCCTCGCCCTGACCCAGGGAGAGGGGGTGGCCTTGAGCCCGGTCTGCCCGCTGCTGATCCTGGCGGTGCCGATAACCGACACCCTCACCGTCATGGGCAAGCGCATTCTCCGCGGCGAAAGCCCCTTCAAAGCGGATAGATACCACTTGCACCATATTTTCATGCGTTTTGGCATGGGGCGGGTGATGGCGGTGAAGACCATCATCGCTCTTACGACACTGCTCTGTGCGATCAGCGTCATCGGCCCTCTCTACGGCGCCAGCGATTTTCAGCTCTTTCTCGTCTTTCTCCTCTATTTCGCTGTTTACGTCATTTCCTCGTTTTTCATCATTCACGCCATGCGGGCCAGCTTGAAGTTCAAGAAACGGAGCGGAGAGCTGTGCGAGAGCGGCCACTGGCTCGGCAAGCTGTTCGTCGGACGCTATGGCTTTTTCGAAGTCTTTCGCAGGTCGCCACGCTATCAGGTCGATCTCTCCCTGGAATGCCGCGACCGTGAGCGCAGCCTGCAGTTTCCCGGCAAGGTGCTCAACATTTCCAGCGACGGATTTATGGCCTCGGTGCCGCAGCTGGACTGCCTGCTCGACCGGGTTATCGCCAAGATCACCTTCCCCCTCGACAGCGAGAGCCACTCCATCGAAATCCCCGCCGAGCACCTCTGGTTTTCCGAGCAAAACCACACCTATCTCCACGGCTTCAGGTTCATTGATTTTGGCGGTGATAAAGAGGAGATCGTCTTCAAGTTTCTCGTTAAATTCAAAGAGAAACGGTTATAATGCCGGAAAATCGAACTGACGGTGATGTCACCCGCCCTTGTTTTTCCGTATAATCGGAAATTTGCTTCCGAAAAGCTGGAGCAATGTTGATAAATCCGGAAAAGCACAGCAGGGGTATTGCTAACTATGACAAGTTGCGCAATTTTTTCGTCGCGCGCTTTGGTATACTGATTGCAAGTCTTAAACAAATGGAGTATGGTTTTTGCAGTTTCTCTGGGGTGTTCCCAGGGCTGCCAGGGGCGGGAAATACGGTGGACGCAGGGTGAGGTGATGCCGCTGTGTCCGCCGCTGAAACCGACGAGTTGCGGAGGATATGATGAAGAAACTATGGCTTGCGTTTTTCCTGGTGGTGTTTGGAGCCTCGGTGGCCTGTGCCGAGTGGATGGTCGACTTCAAGAACACCTATGTCAAAGAAGGCATTGACCAGGCAGTTGAAAAGGCTTTGAAAGATGGCAAGAGTCCCGATGCCATCGTCGAGTTTGGTGTGGCTATCGAGGGTCTCAATCCACAGAACCTCGTTCGCGCCTTGTACTGCGCCGGGGCCAATGGGCAGGATGTGCGCGCTGCTGCCGATAAGTTCGGCATCTCCGAACCCATCGTCATCGCCGGCTACAAGAAGGCCATCGACGAGTGCGGGGACCGTGTCGCCGATGCTCAGGCTTATACCCCGGTGGCCACCGGGCCGAGTTTCGCCACACCCACCGGCGGTAGAGGTGGTAGCTTTGCCAGTCCGTCTATTTAATGATTGATACGAGGGTCACCAAGGAAAGTTGGCGGACCGGCACCGGGTAAAGGTGCCAGTCCGCTTTTCTTGCGAGGGGGGAATATGGGGTTTCTTGAGAGTACGAAAACACTGCGTCTTGCCGGAGCACTTACCTGCTCCGGCCTTTTTGTTGCTGCCTCCGCCCAGGCCATCAACATCGACAAACTGGTGGTGGTCGGCTCCAGCACGACCCCGGCGGTGCAGGCGGCCAGCGGGGATATCCCCATGGGGCAGAGCGCCGGGGATAAGGTGTCGCTGCTGCCCGAGGATGTCTCCGCGGAGGAGGATCTTCTCGGTGGCCAGGGTGGGTATTTCCACTTCAACGGAATGGTCCAGGGCGAATATACCGACAATGTCTACAACACCGATCTCGACAAGGTCAGCAGTTGGACAACCATCTTGTCTCCAGCGGTGTGGGTCACCGTACCCAGGAAGAAGGATATCCCGGTGGATCTGGCGCCCAACAACACCTCCGCCGGCGGTCTTGCCCAGGCCATCAAGGACTACGAGGGCACCGACCGTTTCCAGGCCTACGCTCTCGGTGGACTGGATTTTCTGTTCTATTCAGAGGAAGAGGACCTCAATACCATCAACGGAATCGCCGAGGGCATGTTCCGCTACAACCTCCGCGGCGGTTTGTCGCTGATGATCCTCGACCGTTTTACCCATGACTCGGACCGCTTCGATATCGGTTCGCAGCAGGGCGTCTACGAGAATAAATTCGACTCCAACGTGGCCATCGCCTCCGCCGACTGGAATATCACCGAAAAGCTTCGCCTGCGGTTCGATTATTCCAATTTCTACCTCGACTATGACGAGGAGGTGGATGCATTCAAAGAGCGCACCGATAACGGGTTCGACCTCTACGGGTATTACAAGTACAGCGTCAAAACCTCATTTTTTGTCGAAGGCAAATTCGTTGACGTCGCCTACGACACGGCCACCTATAATGACAATCAGCAGGTTTTCATCTATGGAGGCATGAAGTGGGACACCACCGAGAAACTCGCGCTGACCGCCAAGGCTGGTCTCCAGGAAAAAGAGTTCGCCAATGACGACCCGACAGTTGAAAAGCGCGAAGATTACAACGGCTTCACCCTCGATGTTCAGGCGGTGTACAAGCTGACCGAGAAAACCAAGATGACCCTCGACATGTACCGCGCCAACGAGGAGACTGACAGCACCCTGGCCTCGGACCGGACCGTCTTCGGGGCGAAGTTCAAGTATGAGCAGAAGGTTACCGAAAAAATCGGTGTTAGCCTCTTTGCTTCTTACGAGGACGCAGAGTATACTCAGCTGGTGGCTCGGGATCGTGACGACAGCACGATCCTCGTGCGTCCGGCGGCGCAGTACCTCTTCAAGGAATGGCTGATGGCGGAAGTGGCTTATCAGTACGAAGAGCGCGATTCCACGGACGATCTCTTCGATTTTGAAACGAACACCTTTCTCGCCAATGTCAAACTCGCCTTCTAGGATGTCTTCCCGTCCCTCGTCAGCCCGCCTGGCGAGGGATCGATTTCTGAGTTTTTCTCAACTTCGCCCGGCCTTGGGGCGTGGGCTGCACGTAGTGGTGGTTCTCCTGGCGCTGTGCCTCGGCAGCAGGGCGGCTGGAGCCGCCACCAATCCTGATGGCGAATACCTCGTCGGGCCGGGGGATGTTATCAGCATCATCGTCTACGATAACGACGATCTCAAGACCAAGGTCCGGGTGGCCAGCAATGGCTCCATCGTGGTGCCGCTGCTCGGCTCGGTCAACGTCAACAAGCTGTCCATCTCCGCCATCACCGACAAACTCACCAAGATGTTCGCCGCCGGCTATATCGTCAATCCCCAGGTCAATGTCTTCGTCGATGAGTTTCGCAGCCGTAAGGCGGTGGTGCTGGGCAATGTCCGCAACCCCGGAATCATCGAACTGAGCGGGCCGACCACCTTCCTCGAACTCGTCTCCAAGGCCGGCGGTTTTGACAAGGATGCCGGCGACACCGCTACCATCAAGCGCCGTGTCGGCGACAAGGACACGGTGATCGCCATCAATCTTGGCTCCCTCATTAAAGGCGGCGACCTCGGGCAGAACATCCAGATCAATGATGAGGACACCGTCTATGTCTCCGGCGCCGGCAAATGCTATGTGACCGGCGAGGTCGATACCCCCGGCACCTACCCCTGCGGAGAGGGCACCACGGTACTCAAGATCGTCGCCCTGGCCAGGGGATTCACCGGCAAGGCCGCCAAATCGAGCGTATCCATCGTGCGCATGGAAGGTGACCAGAAGAAGGTCATCAAGGACGTCAGTCTCGATACTCCGGTGATCGAAAACGACGTCATCGTCGTGCCGGAAAGCTTTTTCTAGCGGTGGCGGCAGGCCCGCTCTCTGCTCCCCTTTTCCCGTTCAGCGTCCAAGGCACATGCAAACCTATCCACCGCAGGAACGATTTTACGAGGAGGAGGAAGAGCAGGACGTCCACCTCCGCGACTATCTTCTGATTCTCCGCAAGCGCAAGTCCATTCTTTTCACCCTGTTTGGCCTGGTCTTCCTGACCACCATCATCCTCACCTACTCGGCCACCCCCATCTATACCTCGTCGGTGGAGGTGCTCATCGAGCGCAACCGCGGCGCTTCGGGCCTGGAAAGCACCTCGTATTATTCCTACGACCCCGACTTTCTCGAGACCCAGTCGACCATTGTCAGAAGCGCCAAGGTCGCCCGGCGGGTGGTGGACAGCCTCAAGCTGGCCAGCACCTATCGCGGCTATTTCCTCGAGGAAAAGAAAGCCGAACCCTCGTTCTTCAACAACATCGGCACCGCCATAAGCGAGTCGCTGGGATCGCTGCTGGCGAGCGTCAAAAAGCTCAGCGAGGATTCGACGAGCCAGGGAACCGGGGGAGCGCTGGTCGTAAGCGAGCCGATGAGGGACGAGGATATCATTGCCGCCATGATCCAGGGGCGGCTGGTCGTCACTCCGCTGAAGAACACCAAGATCATCAATATCTCATACAGCGACCGCTCGCCGGCCATCGCCAAGCTGGTTGCCGATGCCGTCGCCAGGGCCTATATGGACGAGCTGCTCGACATGAAGCTCGCCACCAGCCGCTACGCCCTGCAGTGGATGACCGCCAAGGCCCAGGAGGAACGCAACAAGCTCGAGGCTTCGGAGAAGGCCATGCAGGAGTACATGCGCGCCAACGACTTGGTGACCATCGAAAACAAGCTGGCCATCTATCCGCAGCGGCTGAGCGAGTTCAGTTCCCAGCTCTCCAGGATCCAGACCGAGCGGCAGAACCTCGAGGGTATCCTCCGCCAGGTCGAGGTTGCCGGCAAGAATGTTGCCCAGTTGGAGAATATCCCCACCTTCACCGACAGCGCCGTGCTCAAGGGGGTGCGCGAGGCCTTGTTCAAGGCACGACAGAATATCGGCGATCTCTCCAAGAAATACGGGGAAAAGCACCCCCTGATGATCAAGGCCAATGATGAGCTGACGGAGTTGCTCAATCAGCAGCAGTCCGAGGTCAACCGGGTTATCGCCGCAACGAGGAATGCCCACGACCTGGCCAGATCCCAGGAGAAAAAACTCGAGGAGCAGCTTGCCGCCACCAAGAACGAGCTGCTCAACCTCAACGAGAAGTTCATCCAGTACTCGATCATGAAGCGCGACGTCGACGCCAACCGGGTCGTCTACGAGGCGCTGACCGCCAATATCAAGAAGGAGGGGGTCACCGAGCAGTCGCAGAGCGTCAATGTCTGGGTGCTCAAGGATGCCTACCTGCCGGGGGCGCCGTCCAAACCCAACAAGAGACGCAACCTCATCCTCGGTCTGGTGCTTGGCCTCATGGCCGGAGTCGGCTGTGCCTTCCTTATCGAATATCTCGACAACACCATCAAGTCGGACAAGGACTTCGAGAGCAGATACGGCATCACCGTGCTTGGCACGGTGGAGAAGCTCAGGGAGAAGGGCAAGAAGATCGAATCCTATATCGTGCAGAAGCCGCTGTCGCCGATTGCCGAAAGCTATCGCCTGGTGCGCTCCGGTTTGCTCCTCTCCTCCCCGGAACAGCCCCCCAAAACCATCCTCGTCAGCAGCATGGGGCAGGGCGAAGGCAAGACCACTACCTCCATCAATATCGCCCGGGTATTCAGTCAGAATGGCAAGAAAGTACTGATCATCGACTGCGACCTGCGCCGTCCCCGCGTGCATACGGTCTTTTCGATGCAGAACGACAAGGGGCTTTCCAACTACCTCTCCGGCACCATGCAGGAGAACATCATCCACAAGGTGGCGGGCGAGGAACTCTTCGTCATCACCGCTGGCCCCATCCCCCCCAACCCCTCCGACCTCGTCGGCTCCAAGCGCCTCCGCTCGCTGATCGAGAAAATGCGCGAACACTTCGACTTCATACTTGTCGATTCTCCGCCGGTGCAGCTGGTTACCGACAGCCTGGCGCTGTCTCATCTCGTCGACGGCACGGTCATCGTCGTCAAGGCCGGGGTGACCACCTACGACATGGTGCAGAGCGGTCTCAAGAAACTGCGCGACGTGCAGTGCCGCATCCTCGGTGTAGTCCTCAACGGTGTCGGCAAGCACCATGGCGGGGGCTACTACTATTCAGGCTACAGCAGCTATTATGCCAAAGACGACACCCCCTCCTGACCCGCAGCAGGGACCTCTGCCGTGAAATCCCTGGGCCTGGTCGTTTTTCTGCTGCCCCTGGTGGTCGCACCGCTGGCCTTCGGCACGGTCGAAGGCTGGTCACTGCTGCTGGTAGAGGTGCTGGTGGGCGTGGCGGTGCTGGTATACTCCCTCGGCCACCGCAACGGCAGGCTGCTCGCCACCCCCGGTCTGCTCCCCTTGCTGCTTTTGCTGGCGTGGATGGCGGTGCAGCTGCTGCCCTTGCCGGTTCCTCTTGTGAAGCTGCTGTCGCCCCACGGTTTTGCCGCCTACGAGCCGGTCTACGGGCTGCAGGGCGATGACCGCTGGCTGCCGCTCTCGGTCTACCCCAAGGGGACCTTGCTCGAACTCGTCCGCATTTTCAGCTATGCCCTCTTTTATGTGCTCACCGTGCAGCTGCTCTCGGCTGGCGAGAAGCTCAAGCGCGCGGTGGAGTTCTGCTGCTGGCTGGCCCTATTCATCGGCCTGCTCGCCCTGCTGCAGAAGTTCACCTCGCCGGACAAGGTGTTCTGGTTCCGCCCCTCGTCCACCGGGCAGTCCATGGGGCCATGGGTCAACCGCTCCCAGTACGCCGGCTATGTCGAGCTGGTCGTCCCCCTGCTCCTCGCCCTGGCCCTCTACTATCGGCCGGTCGTCGCCGACGACGAGTCCTGGCGCAAGCGTGTCGTCGCCTTCTTCTCCAGGGAAGAAGGGATCAACCGGTATCTGGTCTTTTCTTTCGGGGTGCTGCTGCTCGCGTCTTCGGTGTTCGTCAGCCTTTGCCGTGGCGGGATCATCGCCGTCACCCTGTCTCTGCTCGTGTTCTTCCTCCTTCTCTCCTGGAAGGAACGCCGTTACTCGCGCCTCGTTCCGGCAGCCTTCTTTTCCCTGCTGGTGGTGATTGTCGCCTGGTTCGGCTGGCAGCCGATCGTCGAGCGTTTTGATGAGATTTTCACCGGCAGCGGCGAGTTTGCCGTCGACCGGCTGCTGGTGTGGCAGGACAGCCTGGGCATCGTTCGCGACTTCTGGCTGACCGGCAGCGGCTTCGGCACTTTCATCGCCATGTACCCCCTCTACCGCACCGTGCCCGGCGAGGCCATCTACGATCACGCCCATAACGACTTCCTCGAGCTGCTCACCAACGGCGGTGTGCCGGGTCTGCTGCTCGCCGCCTGGTTCGTGCTGGCGGTGTTCGCCCACGGGCTGAAGATGCTCGGCCGCCGTCGCGACCGGTACGCCATCCTCCTCGTCACCGCCGCGCTCAGCGCAGTCTTCGGCATGCTGGTACACTCCTTCACCGACTTCAACATGCACAATGGCGCGGTCGGCCTCTACTTCTTCTTTCTCTGCGGCGTGGCGGTCTCGGCGGGCAACACCCGCTTCCACTACCAGATGAACACCACGCTGCTTAAGAGAGGACGCCTGCCGCAGCCGTTTCTTGCCGCGGCGGGGGTGGTCCTGCTGCTCGTCGCCGTTGCTTTTCAAGGGGGGGCTGTCGTCGGCAGATATCACTACAACGGCGTCAAGGACATCTACCTGAGCCGGCAACTCTCCGCCGAGCGTCTTGGCGAGGCGGCCACCGGTCTCGCCCGGGCGGAGATTTTCGATCCATGGGAAGGGCTCTACCCCTTCCTGCTTGGCGAGGTGCAGCGCTTTCAGAACTTGCCGGAACTGGCGCTCGCGACTGCACTCCGCGCCGGATTCAAGGATCCCCTCGACGGCGCCATACTCCAGCGCATCGGTCTGCTGCTGCCGCCGGAGCGCCGCCACGAGGCGGAGAGGCTGCTCGAAGAGGGCGCCCGGCGCACGGTTAAGCGGGAGTTGCTGCTGCTTTCCAGGGTCGAGTGGCTGCTGGCGAGAGAGCGTCGGGAGACGGCCTTAGAGGTTGTGCGCCAGGCGGTGGCCGAGAACGGGAAGATGCTGGAGGTGATCCTGCCGCTGCTGCACAGCTTTCACGTTGAGCGGAGCGAGCTGGCGGCGGTGCTTCCCGCGCGGGTCGCAAGCTGGGTGAGCTGCGGCGATTTTTATAAGAAGAGCGGCGATCTCGATGAGGCGGCCTACTACTGGACCCGGGCGTTGGACTTTCTCGACCGCGAGGAAAAGCTCGAGCCACAGTGGTTTGTCCGGCTCATTCAACACTATCGCCAGCGCAAGGAAGACGACAAGGCCCTGGAGCTTCTCCGCCTTGGCATCGCCACCATCCCCACCTATGCCCCCTTCCACGAGTGGCTGGGCGATCACTACCTCGCCACAGGCATACTCTATCGCGCCAGGGAAGAGTACCAGCAGGTGCTGCTCCTCGAGCCCCTCAACGAGGGGGTGCGCCGCAAGCTCGCCCGTCTCGAACAACCGGTAAAATAGCCAGAGTAGACCGAAGTGCCGGGCTGTGGCTGTTATCTCAGTCGCTGATGCGCTTTTCGACGAACTGCGCCATCAGTTCGTGGATATTGTAGGGCGGGCGGACATCGAAGTAGTGATCGACGATGGCGTGACCGATCTCATGGGCGAGAACCTCGAGGTTGACGTCGTCGACAGAGAGGTAGATGGTGTCTTCGGAGAGTGAATAGAAGGCGATGTGGTCGGCACTGCGGTTGTACTTTTCTTGAAAGACCCGCCCCACATCTTCCTGGGCGGCAAGCAACACGACACGGATGTGCAACTGGTCGGGGAACATCTCGAGGATGGTCTCGGCCTTTTCGACCACCGTGTCCACTTTGGCCAGCACCTCGTCGGCGACGGTGACGATGGGCCGCTTGCGTGCGAGGCCGTCGAGTTTGCGGCCCAGTTCGAGCTCGTCGTTGAAGTCGTCGAGCAGTTCATCGCCCCCGTAGACGATGGTGACATACCTGCCCTTGATCTCCGTGGCGCGGGTGGCGAGGGGGAGCAGCAAGAGGCAGCAGAGGGTGATGAGGGGGACGAGTCTAGACATCCTTGAGGGTGTAGGACGCGCAGGTGGCCTGGTTTTTTTTGTTCTTTTCCTCGATGCTCCACAACAACGACTGCAACTCCAGGCGACGTTCGTCATCGAGGGCGAGGCTCTTCTCCCTGGCCTGTTCGAGGAGCGTGGCGATGGCCTCGCAGTTGCCCTGCAGCGACCGTACCGTAGTCGACAGGTCGAGGTTGAAGTCGTTGATCTTGCGTGCCAGCTCCTTGCCTTCGTCCTTGCTGCGCAGGTAGATGGTGTCATCAAGCCTGTGCAGCAGCATGTTGTCCAGGGCTTTTTCGAAGCGGAACAGGGGCCCGGCGATGCGATGGGTGAGCAGCATCACCGCCGCGACGAGGAACACCGTGCCGATGGCGATGAACACCCAGTGTGCCGCCAAAGCATTTTTCAACAGCATGGCCGGGGTGCCGCCGAGTTGCAGGTCGTGGTTGCTGTACGACAGGGTCAGGGAGTCGGCGGAGAAGAGGCCGAGGAGAAAGACGAAGAACAGACAGCCGCCGGTGACGAAGAGGAAGACCCCGAGAATCAGCCTGCCCTGAAATTCCTTCTTGATGAAAAAGTTCCGTCGTTTGTAAGGTTGCGCCATGGTTACCTGTTCTCGCTGTGGATGGTGATGGTCGCCTTTTTGCGGAGTTCGGCGAGCCAGCGGTTGAGCTGCTGCTCTTTCTTGTAGCCGACCAGCATTTCCTTGACCCGATCCCGTTCAACCGTCCTGGCCGTTTCTCCGGGGGCATCGACGACGCTGTCGAGGCGCAGGGCATAGGCCTCGCTGCCGGTGTCATACCTCACCGCGAACTGTGTCGGCTGCAGTGAGGACAGCAGCAGGCGCACCGGGGTGGCCAACTCTGTAAACTGGGCGGTGCTGCTCACCCCGGCGAGAGTCTTGGCTTCCTCGGCAGAGTTGGGGATTTTCTCCAGGCGGCTGAAGGTGACTACCTTACCGAGGAAGCCGATATAGGCGTCGATCTCCCCCTCGCTGACCGTCACCTGCAGGGTCTCGTTCTGCCGGTCGAGCAGGGTCTTGATCAGGGAATTCTCGTAGTAGGTCTTGAGCGCCTGGCGGAAGCTCTCCTCCTTGTGGATCTCGCGGCGCTCCGCCTCCTGGATGAGCAGTTCCCGGGTGATGATGCCGTCGACGATATCGGACCGTTCGTCGCTGTGATACCCGAATTTCTTGCCTTCACTCTCCACCATCTCTTTACCGAAATGCCGGCCGTTGACCGACAGGGCGATATCCTTGTCGTCGACTTTGTTGCGGGGCAGAAGCAGCAGCAGGGTGACGATGGAGAAGAGGCCGAAGATTGCCAGGATGGTGTAGAGATATTTCATGGCGAGCCGGGGAGGGGGTTGACGGGGAGGGTGGCGGCGCGCGCCGCATCGGGACAAGCCGATCCGTTCATTGTATCGGGGAAAACCTGGCAATGGCAAGAGAAAATGCGGTCTTCACTGGCAGGACCGGAGTATCACCTCCCCCTGGCCTCGTGAAGGAAACGGCGGATAGCTGATTCGCTGAGAAAGATGCCGCTGAGCAGACGGTTGCCGTCCTTGAGCGCCGGGATCATCCTGATGCCGTCACGCCAGGCGCGCAGCGGTGAGCCGAGGATGTCGACCTCCTCGATGGACAGAGCCGGGTCGGCAGCGGCGAGTCGTTGTAACGTCTTTCGCGCCGCATGGCAGCGGGGACAGAGGGCCGATTTGTAGAAGACGAGGGACATGGGCGTTCCGTGGTGTGGGAGCGGCCGAAGGCCAGTGTGCGGCGGGGGAGCGTTCCTGGCCCGGCTGCCGTCGGCCGCGATCCATGCCTGCCGGGGCATGGGTGGGCGCCGAGCAATATCTCAGGGTAGCGGAAAACGGCGGCGCTGGCAAGGATTGCCTGCAGAAACACCCAGCGCGCCCTGCGCCAGAGGCGGCAGTGAAAAATGCCTTTGCCTTTTGGTCGCGTCGCTATGCTATACTGGTCAAAAAGGTTTCGGCAAGGTATGTTGTCGCCCGGAAAACGATCCTATCCGCACGGCCGGCGGTTTCGGCCAAGGAGGCCTTATGCATCTCTCCGAATACATGACCGGCGACCCGATCACCGTTCCCCCGCAGACGACCTTGACGGAGGCGCGGCGCCTGCTCAACACCTACCATATCCGCCATCTGCCGGTGGTGGATGACCAGGACAGGCTGATCGGCATCGTCAGCGACCGCGACCTGCGCTCCGCCTACCCCTCGACGGTCAGCTCCAACCAGGCCAAGACCCTGGTCTTCGAGGAGGTCGGCAAGATGACTGTGGCCGATATCATGACCACCACCTGCACCGCCCTGGGGCCGGAGGCGACCCTCGACGACGCCCTGCTGCTCTTTGACCGCGAGAAAATCGGCGGCATCCCGGTGCTCGGCGAACGGGGCGAGGTGCTGGGCTTTTTCTCGCTGCTCGATCTCATCGGCGCCTACCGCCGCCTCTTCGGCATGAACGAGAAGGGCTCGCTTTTGCTCGGCGTCGAGGACGACGGCCGGCCGGGCATCGTCGGCGAGCTTGCCGCCCTGGTGGAGGGCTGGGGCATCGCCCTGACCCGGCTGATCCGTCTCGCCGAGCCCGATGACCGGGGCAGGATCTATATGCGTCTGCACGGCGCGGAACCTGCCGAGGTGGTCAGGCTGCTGGAAGAACGGGGCTTTGTCGTGCTGCCCTGAGGTGGCCGCTTGAGGGATGAGGGAGAGGAGATGACTGAACGCGTACAGAGCTGCAGGCGCTGCGGCACCTGCTGCCGTCAGGGGGGGCCGGCCTTGCACCGCGAGGATCTGCCACTGCTGACCGACGGCCTGCTGCCACTGGCGGATCTGATCACCGTGCGCCGCGGCGAGCTGGTGCACCACCCCTTGGAGAACGCAGTGCGGGCGGCAGGCGGCGAGCTGGTCAAGATCGCCGGCAGCGGCCGGCAGTGGACCTGCCGCTACTATGACGACGGCTGCACCATCTACGAGCGCCGCCCGCTGGCCTGTCGTCTCTTGAAGTGCTGGGATACCGGGGACGTGGAGGGAATTATCGAAAAGGATACCCTGACCCGGCTCGATATCCTCCCCGGCGACCATGCCCTGGTGCCGGCCATCCTCTTGCAGGAGAGAGAGTTCCCCTGCGAGGGCTTCGAGGAGATTCATGCCGGCATTAAGGCGCCGAGTCAGGAACTCGCCGCCGACTTGCAGAATCGCGCCGACGCCGAGTTGCGCTTTCGCAGTGAACTGGTGGCCCGTCACCGGCTCGGCCTCGGCGAGGAGCTGTTCTTCTTCGGCCGCCCCTACTTCCAGTTGCTGCAAGCCCTTGGCTTTGCCGTGGCCGAGGGGCCGGCTGGACTCATCCTGTCATGGCGCGGGCGCCATCGCGGCGCCCGCTAGGGGTGTCACACCGTTTATCGGCACGCCCCTTACCAGATTTTGCGCGCCACTTCCTCGCCACGGGTGGAGATGGTGATCTGCTCCACCGGAACCGTCTTTCCAGCCCGCTCCATGGCTTTCTTGATGATGACGTTCATCGCCGAGCAGCAGGGCACTTCCATGATCAGCACGGTGAGGCTCTTGAGGTCGCAGGTGGCGATGATCTCGGCGAAGCGCTGCACATAGCTCTCGGCGTCGTCAAATTTCGGGCAGCCCATCATCACCGTCTTGCCGGCGAGATATTTCTCCTGGAAGCCGCGCACCGCCACCGCCGTGCAATCCGCCGCGACCAGCACATCGGCGTTTTTGAGGAAGGGCGCCTGGGCGGGGATGAGGCGGATCTGCACCGGCCAGTGCGACAGGGCGGAGGGCCCGCCGCTGACACTCTTGGGGGTGTTGGCCGCCTGGCAGCCGGATGCCGCCTGGGGCAGCGGGCGGAACGACTGGATATGGGTGGAGGCGCAGCCGCAGTCCATGGTCTTGGGAGCAGAGGCGGCTTTGGCTTTCTCGGCGGCGAGGAATTCCTCGACGGCATGCTCGTCGAACTCGTCGGCCTCGCGCTCGACGATGGTCAGCGCCCCGGTGGGGCAGGAGCCGAGGCAGGCGCCGAGGCCGTCGCAGAGCTTGTCGGCCACCAGGCGGGCCTTGCCGTCGATGATGCGCAGCGAGCCCTCGGCGCAGTCGGGTACGCACTGGCCGCAGCCGTTGCACAGTTCTTCGTCGATCTTAATGATTTTGCGGACGTTCTTCATATGTTCCTCCGGTTCGGGGTTGATGTTCGCGATGTTTTTAGGGAAGGCTTGCTTTGTGCTCCCCATTTGAGAGGATAATACCACATCCGTCCGCAGGGACTTTGATCTGGGTCAAAGAGTGATTTTTTGGTGCGTTTTTTTGCAAAAGAGTCACCCGCACCACAAGAAAAGGGCAGGGGAGTTTCCTCCCCCGCCCTCGTGGATCGGTTGAACACCATGGCTGCAGCACCTCTGGAGCACTCAGTTGGCCGAAAGCGCGTGGTGTTGATGTTTCGGCGCAGGCCCGGACGGCGCCCTCGGTGCCTCGCCGCCCCTCTCCAGTCGCGACTTGGGGGATCCCCCTCAAGCCGCGACGCTTGCGCCCCTTTCGTGTTTGACCTTAGCCGAGGATAGCCTTGAGGTCTTCCTCCGGGGTGGCGGCAATCGGTTTGCAGGCGAAGTTTTCCACCAGCACGTTGAGCACGTTGGGGGTGATGAAGGCCGGCAGCGAAGGTCCAAGGCGGATGTCCTTGATGCCGAGGCTGAACAGGGTGAGGAGGATGACCACCGCCTTCTGCTCGTACCAGGAGAGGACCAGCGACAGGGGCAGGTCATTGACCCCGCAGTTGAAGGCCCCGGCCAGGGCGACGGCGATCTGGATGGCCGAGTAGGCGTCGTTGCACTGGCCGACATCGAGTAGGCGGGGGATGCCGCCGATATCGCCGAGCTGCTTGTCGAAGAAGCGGAACTTGCCGCAGGCCAGGGTCAGCACCATGCAGTCGGCCGGCACCTTCTCGACGAACTCGGTGTAGTAATTACGGCCTGGTTTGGCGCCATCGCAGCCGCCAACCAGGAAGAAGTGGCGGATGGCCTTGCTCTTCACCGCCTCGATGACCTTGTCGGCGACGCCGAGCACGGTATTGCGGGCAAAGCCGGTGAGCACCGAGCCCTTGTCCTCGTCGGCGGCGAAGCCGGGCAGGGCCAGGGCGCGATTGATGACCGGGGTGAAGTCCTTGTCCGCGCCGATATGGACGAGATCCGGCCAGCCCACCAGGCCGGTGGTGAAGACGTTGTCCTTATAGGTGTCGGCCGGGCGCTGGATGCAGTTGGTGGTGAAGAGGATGGCGCCCGGGAAGTTGGGGAACTCCTTGGCCTGGTTCTGCCAGGCGGTGCCGAAGTGGCCATAGAAATGGGCGTACTTCTTCAGGCCGGGATAGGCGTGGGTGGGCAGCATCTCGCCATGGGTGTAGATGTTGATGCCTTTGCCCTCGGTCTGTTTGAGCAGCAGTTCGAGATCGCGCAGGTCGTGGCCGGAGACGAGGATGGCCTTGCCGGCTTTGGCGCCCAGCGGCACGGCGGTGGGCGTCGGGTGGCCGTAGGTGCCGGTGTTGCCGGCGTCGAGCAGTTCCATGGCCTTGAGGTTGACCTCGCCGCACTTGAGGACCATGCCCACCAGCTGGCCGAGATCCTGGCCGCTTCTCGTCAGTTCGGCGAGGGTCGAGTGGATGTAGGCGTAGACGCTGTCGTCTTCCTGGCCGAGGATGGCGGCATGGTCGGCGTAGGCGGCCAGGCCGCGAATGCCGTAGACCGCGATCTGCTTCAGGGAGCGCAGATCCTCGTTGCTGTCGAGGGAATTGATGAAGTCGAGCGCCTGTCCCTGGGCGACCAGCCCCTGCAGGGTCTCGGCCGGGGTGTAGACGGCGGCCGGGGCGGTGAAGGCGGTGGTGCTGCCGGCGGCGGCGACTTTGGCCTTCAGCGCGTCACGCAGCTGTACCGTTTTGTTGATCCAGGCCTGGAAGCGGAGCGGGTCGAAATCGACGTTGGTCAGACAGGCAAAGACCGACTCGGCGGTGAAGCGGTTGACCTCCTGGTCGACGACGCCATGCTTGCGGCCATCCTCGGCCACCAGCGACAAGCCCTGCACCGCGTAGGTGAGCAGGTCCTGGAGGGCGGCGGTATCTTCGCTCTTGCCGCAGACGCCGATTTTGGTGCATCCGATTCCCTTGGCCGTTTGTTCGCACTGATTACAGAACATTGTCATTCTCCTCTTGTGGGTTGAGCCGCCCGATGGCCTGCGGCCTGTTGCGTTGCTGTTTTCTGTCGCTTTGGTGGCGGCCGGGCCGGGACTGCTGTCCCGCTGCTGTGCCGCCCGCTGTTAAAGAGGAGAATACTCCCTCTCCCGGCGGCAGACTTTGATGTAGGTCAAGAGGAGATTTTTTTCAGACGATTTTCTGCAAAAGGAGAAAACACTGGGTCGAGGTGGCGGGATCGTACGCCTCTCCGGCGACCTCGCCGCGGACCTGTTGCGGGGTGAAGCCGGCAAGGACAAAGAGCTGCAGCCACTCGGCCAGGGTGATGGCGGCGATGGTGCGCTGCTGGCGATAGTCCTCGTTGACGGCGCCGCTGCCGACTGGCCGCAGGCGGAAGCGCTCGTCGAGCAGCAGGGTGCCGGAGGCATTGTCGAGGGTGGTGCGGATCTCCTTGATGACCCGCCCGCCGCCAGGCAATGGAAAGATCTGGAACTGAAAATTGGTGGCGCGGGCGGCCCGCATGGCACTGCTCGGGATGAAGATCTGGGTGAGGAGAAGGCCCCCTCGTGGCAGGAGGGCGGCGATGCCGTCGAGGCAGGCGGCGATCGTTGCTGGTCGGGTGAGCAGGTTGAGGGTGTTGTAGGCGACCAGCGCCGCCGCAAAGCAGCGGCGAAAGCCCAGGTTTTCCATGTCCATGCGGCAGAAGGAGCAGTGCGGGTGGCCATGGGCGACGGCTTTGGCGAGCATCGCCATGGAGATGTCAAGACCCACCACCGGCCGCTCTCTGCTGGCGACCTGGCGGGAGATGCGGCCGCTGCCGCAGCCGAGCTCCACCACCGGACCGGCCGCCGGCAGGAACTCCTCGTAGAAGGGGAGGTCGGCGGTGAAGTCCGCCATCTCCAGATCGTAGAGGCTGCAGCCGAGTTCCTCCGGCAGGGGCAGGAAGACCGGGTCCGGTTCCTCGTCGTAGTCGCGATAGATGGTGACCATGGGCGGCGCGGCATCCGCCGCCCTAGAGGCGGAGGATGCCGGCTTCTTCCGGGGTGGCCGAGTAACAGTCGAGGTGGAGCAGCCAGTGATGGCCGGGTTGCTCGCTGATGCGCTGCCGGGTTGCCGCGGGCAGCCAGTGGCTGTCGTCGAGGAGGTTGTAGAAGTAGGAGTCGATGCCGATGAAGCCGTCGAGGAAGTGGCTGAGGATGTGCAGGGTCTTGCTGGCATAGCCCTGGGGCAGGTCGCGCAGGCCGACGAGCCTGTCGCCGGCCAGTTTCTCCAGTTCGCTGACCAGGGAGGCGACCATGAGGCGATTGCGCCCTTCGGCGGTGGCGAGCTCGCCATCGAAAGACGGCTCGAGGGCGCACCGGGAGTGCTCCCGGCGCGTCTCGATGCAGTCGTAGATGACTAGCGAGGTGAGGGCGAAGAACTTTTCGACCTGGTCGCGGCAGTGCTCGAAAGACTCCCCGGCAACGAGGACCTTATGCTCGGCGAGTCGCTTCACCAGAGGTCAGGCCTCGGCAGGCAGGCTGTCGAGGACGCGTCTGCCGATCCTCCGCCCCATCTCGCGGCATTGCTCGAGATGGTCCTCGGTGGGCACGTATTTCACCTTGACGCCCTCCTCGATGACCTCGATCTTCATGTCCTCTAGGGCGGCGTTCATCAGCCCCACCGCCTCGCCGCTCCAGCCGAAGGAGCCGAACGAGGCCCCGAACTTGTTGGTCGGCTTCAGTCCGCGCATATACATGAGGAAGCCGGCCATGCGCGGCAGCAGGCCATTGTTGAGGGTCGGCGAGCCGAGCACTACCGCCTTGGCGCCGAGCACTTCGGTCATGACATCACTGCGGTGGTTGACCTTGAGGTTGATGAGGCGGGTGCTGACGCCAGTCTCGCGCAGACCTTCCTCCACGGCATGGGCCATCTCCTCTGTGGAGTGCCACATCGAATCGTAGATGACCAAGGCCTTTCTGCCGGCCTCGTTGCGGCTCCAGCGGTCATAGGCCTCGATGATCCTGCCCATGTGGCTGCGCCAGATGACGCCGTGGTCGGGGGCGATCATCTTGATGTCGAGGTTCATGTCGGCCACCGTGGCCAGCAACTTCTTGATCAGCGGGGCGTAGAGATAGAGGATGTTGGCGTAATATTTGGCGCTCTGGTGCATGACCTCGGCCATGTCGACCTCGTCGTCGAAACGCTCGCTGGTGGCGTAGTGCTGGCCGAAGGCATCGCTGGAGAAGAGGATGCCGTCCTCCTTGATATAGCTGAACATCGAATCGGGCCAGTGCAGCATGCGTGTCTCGAGGAACTGGATGGTCCGCTTGCCGAGGCTGATCTCGCTGCCCGTCTTGACCACCTCGAAGGGCCAGTCGGGGCGATGGAAGTGGTCGAGGATGGCCTTGTGGCCCATGGGCGAGCAGATGAGCTTCTCCGGCTTGATCAACTCCATCATCGCCGGCAGGCTACCGGAGTGATCCATCTCAACGTGGTTGACGACGATGTAGTCGATCTTCTCGGGGTCGACCACCTTCTTGAGGTTGCGCAGCATCTCATCCTTGTGGGAGCTCTTGACGGTGTCGAAGAGGGTGATCTTGTCGTCGACGATGAGAAAGGCGTTGTAGGTGGTTCCCTGATAGGTCGAGTAGCCGTGGAAGTCACGCACGTCCCAGTCGATGGCGCCGACCCAGTAGATTCCTTTGGCGATTTCGGTTGTGCTCATTGGTTCCTCCATGTCGGGAAAGGGCGCCCGTGGTGGCGGGGCGATTCGCCCGCAAACTGGCCGTGCCACCGGGCACCCTGATTTTATGCTCATAATGAAAAGTCGCTGGGCAAACTAGGAATCATTACTACCATAAAAGAATTGCCAAGCGCTAGTCAAAACGTCGCCGCCTCGCAAGATGGCTCGCGGCATGCCCAGGGGAGCTTCCCCGAAGGATCGGAACATGAAACGCTACCCATCCATCGACCTAGGCCGCTGCTCCTACTGTCGCGGCTGCGTCGAGGTCGCCCCGACGGTCTTCCGTTACAACCCCGCCACCGGTTTGATGGAGGTCATCGATCACGACCACTATCCCCGTGACGAGGTCGACGAGGCGATCAAGAACTGCCCGGAGAAGTGCATCACCTGGGTAGAGGAGAGCTGACCCTTCTTCTTTCACGCCACCTGCGCGTGGAGGTGGCGTTAGCAGGCGGCTTTTGCTAGTATGGGCGGATTCGCCTCAACCGACAATGACTATGGATCTCCCCTTTACACTCGTTTCCTCTTTCAGCCCCTCCGGCGACCAGCCCGAGGCGGTGCGGCGGCTGGCCGCCGGGGTCCGCTCCGGCTCCCGCAGCCAGGTGCTGCTCGGCGTTACCGGCTCGGGCAAGACCTTCACCATGGCCCAGGTGATCGCCGAGGTGCAGCGGCCGGCCCTGGTCATCGCCCCCAACAAGACCCTGGCGGCGCAGCTCTTCGCCGAGTTCAAGGAACTCTTCCCGCACAACGCCGTGGAATATTTCGTCTCCTATTACGACTACTATCAGCCGGAGGCCTATATTCCCCAGTCGGACAGCTATATAGAAAAGGACTCGTCGATCAACGAGGCCATCGACAAGATGCGCCACTCGGCGACACGCTCGCTGCTCACCCGCCGCGACGTGCTCATCGTCGCCTCGGTGTCGTGCATCTACGGCCTCGGTTCCCCCGACGAGTACCGTAACATGCACCTCTTCCTCCGCGTCGGCGAGGACTATCCGCTGGAGGAGGTGCAGCGCCGCCTGGTCTTCATGCAGTACGAGCGTAACGACATGTCCTTTCACCGCGGGACCTTCCGCGTCCGCGGTGATGTCCTCGACATCTTCCCGGTGCACGAAGAGGATCGCGCCCTGCGCGTCGAGTTCTTTGGGGACACGGTGGAGAGGCTTTCGGTGGTCGACCCCCTGCGCGGCGTCGTGGTGGAGAAGGTCGAGGAGTACACCGTCTTTCCCGGCAGCCACTTTGTCACCTCCAAGGACCGTCTGCAGACCGCTTGCGGCACCATCAAGGACGAACTGCGTCAGCGCCTTGAAGAGTTTTACCGTGACCAGCGGCTGCTCGAGGCGCAGCGTCTCGAGCAGCGCACCATGTTCGATCTCGAGATGATCCACGAGCTCGGCTACTGCAACGGCATCGAGAACTACAGCCGCCACCTCACCGGCAAGCCCCAGGGGGCGCCGCCCCCCAACCTGCTCGACTATTTTCCGTCGGATTACCTGCTCTTCATCGACGAGAGCCATATCGCCATCGGCCAGCTCAACGGCATGTACAACGGCGACCGCTCGCGCAAGCAGACACTGGTCGACTACGGCTTTCGCCTGCCTTCGGCGCTGGACAACCGCCCCCTGCGCTTCGACGAGTTCGTCACCCGCATCAACCAGGTGGTCTATGTCTCGGCGACCCCCGGCCCCTACGAGCTGGAACAGACCGGCGGCGAGGTGGTGGAGCAGGTCATCCGCCCCACCGGGCTGCTCGACCCGCGCATCGAGGTGCGCCCGGCGACCACCCAGGTCGACGACCTGCTCGAGGAGATCCGCCGCCGCGCCGACCGCGGCGAGGCGGTGCTGGTCACCACCCTGACCAAACGCATGGCCGAGGATCTTACCGACTATTACGACACCCTGGGCATAAGGGTGCGCTACCTCCATTCCGACATCAAGACCCTGGAGCGGATCGAGCTCATCCGCCAGCTGCGCCAGGGCGAATTCGACGTGCTCATCGGCATCAACCTGCTGCGCGAGGGCCTCGACATCCCCGAGGTGTCGCTGGTCGCCATCCTCGACGCCGACAAGGAGGGTTTCCTGCGCTCGGAGCGCTCCCTCATTCAGACCTGCGGCCGGGCGGCGCGCAACGCCCAGGGCATGGTCATCATGTATGCCGACACGGTCACCGCCTCGATGCGCGCCACCATCGAGGAAACCGAGCGGCGGCGCCACCTCCAGGAGGAGCATAATCGTCGCCACGGCATCGTGCCGCGCACCGTCATCTCTGCGGTCAAGGATGGTATGCAGCAGCACCTCAAGGACAGCGGCTACAGCCCCGAGGAGACTGCGCTCCCGCTGGCGGCGGAAGCGGAAGTTCCCTACTTTACTTCGATCAAGGAGCTGGAGAAGGAGATAGCCCGCCTCGACAAGGAGATGCGCCAGGCTGCCAAGGAACTCGCCTATGAAGAGGCGGCCCGGCTGCGTGACCGCATCAAGCAGCTGCGCCTGCTGGAGATGGAGCTGTCATGACCGAGGGGCTGCTCAACTCGCTGCTGCTGCGTCTCGCCCCGGCGGCCCTGGCCGGTCTCATGCGCCTGTGGTTCGCCACCTGCCGCGTCCATGTCCATGACCAGGACAACTTCCCCGATCCGAGAAGTACCGGCAAGCCGCTGATCGCCTCCTTCTGGCATTACTCCCTTGTCTACCAGTTCTATTTTCTCCGTGGCCAGCAGGCGACGGTGATGGTCAGCGCCAGCCGTGACGGCGAGTATATCGCCCGCCTCGCTGGCCACTTCGGCTTCAGCGCCGCGCGCGGCTCCCGCAACCACAAGGGTGTCGAGGGGCTGAAGACGCTTTTTCGCGCCGTTCGCGAGGGCCGCAGCTGCGCCCTGGTGGCCGATGGCTCCCAGGGGCCGCCGCGGGTGGCCCAGCCGGGGGCGATCCTCCTCGCCTCACGCGGCGGGCTGCCCATCGTGCCGATGATGTGGGCGGCGGACCGATATTTCACCGTACGTTCCTGGGACCGCACCGCCATCCCCAAGCCCTTTTCGCGGGTGGATTTCTACTTCGGCGAGCCGCTGCATGTCCCGGCGGAGCTGTCGGCGGAGGGCATCGAAGAGTATCGCCTGTTGCTCGAGGGGCGGCTCAACGAACTTTACGCCACCGCCTGGGGGCGCTATGATAGGGACGGTCATTGACCAGAAGCGGACAGGGTCAGCACTGGCGCCAATAACGAGGAAGGGGGGTATGGAACGAAGAGGGGTGGTTATCGCCGGGCTTGCCGGCGGATCGGGCAAGAGCATCGTCGCCGTCGGCATCGCCGCGGCCCTGGCCGCGAGGGGCCATCATGTCGTGCCCTTCAAGAAGGGGCCGGACTATATCGATGCCGGCTGGTTGCAGCTGGCGGCCGGGCACAGGTGCTACAACCTCGACCCCTATCTGATGAGCGGTGAGGCCATCTGCCGTTCCTTCGCCAGCCGCGCCGTCGGCGACCGCATCATCGTCGAGGGCAATCGCGGCCTTTTTGATGGGGTCAACGCCGATGGCGGTTATGCCACCGCCGACCTCGCCAAGACGCTGCACCTGCCGGTGGTGCTGGTGGTCGACTGCACCAAGACGACACGCACCGTCGCCGCCCTGGTCCTCGGCTGCCGCCACTTCGACCCCGAACTCGACATCCGTGGCGTCATCCTCAACCAGATCGCCACCGAACGGCAGCGCCTGCTGGTCACCGAGGCGGTGCAGCGCTACGCCGGAGTGGAGGTGCTGGGCGCGGTGCCGCGGCTCAAGCAGGATATCTTCCCCATGCGCCACCTCGGCATGATCCCCCACCAGGAGTACGATGGCAGCAACGAGGCGGTCGACACCCTGGCGAAGCTGGCCTCGTCTTCGGTGGATCTCGACCGTCTGCAGGAGCTGATGGCGGTGCTTCCCGAACCGTCGCCAACGGAGGTTCCGACCGCCGAGGCTGAAACGCCGCGGGTGACCATCGGCGTCCTTCAGGATGCCGCCTTCCAATTCTATTATTCGGAGAATCTCGAGGCCCTGCAGCGGGCCGGGGCGAGGCTTGTCTTTCTTAACGCCATGACCGACGCCGGTCTGCCGCCTTTGGACGGCCTCTATATCGGCGGCGGCTTTCCCGAGACCGGGGCCGGAGCCCTGTCGGCCAACCACTCCTTCCGCCGCTCGCTGCATGAGGCCGCCGAGGGTGGCCTGCCGATCTACGCCGAGTGCGGCGGGCTCATTTATCTTGGCGAGTCCATCACCCTCGATGGCCGCGAGTACCCCCTGTGCGGCGTCTTTCCAGTACGCTTTGCCATGTCCAAAAAGCCCCAGGCCCATGGCTATACCATCTTCAAGGTGGAGCGGCCCACCGGCTTCTACGACCTCGGCGAGGAGGTCAGGGGGCACGAGTTCCGCTATTCACGGGTGGTCGAGTGGCGTGGCGGCGACGAGCAGCTGGCCCTGGGGATGGTGCGCGGCACTGGCTTCGTCGGCGGCCGGGATGGTCTCACCCGCAACAACGTCCTCGCCCTCTACACCCATATCCATGCCGAGGGCACCCCGGGCTGGGCGAGAAAGTTCGTCGAGTTCTGCCTGCGCCGGCGGGCGGGCCGCTGAAGGAATCCCGCGGCCCCCTTCCGGTGGGGAAAAGACGCGGGCCAGCGGCAACTGCCGGATCAATGGGACGGGCTGGAGCCAAGCACCTTGCGGTAGATTTCTTCCTGGGTCGGCTCGTCGGGGGCGGGGTCGGTCCAGTGGATGAAGGCCTCGGTGACCCGCATATAGCTGCCGTTATCCTCCTTGCACTTGTCGCAGATGCTGGCGGCGTGGTCGCGGTACATGATGACCTTCGAGGCCGGTTCGCCGTCCTTGGCCACAGCCGCCATCTTGCGGCAGCCGCACTCCAGGCGGACGACGACAACGCCGATGCCCTCCGGGCTGCCCTCGAGGATTCCTTCGATCATCGCCTGCTCGTACTTCTCGGCTCTGAGCACCTTCTTGGTCTTCTTGTCTTTCATGAGGATGTGTCAATTCGGGATGTCTGATGTCCCTTCACTGGAAAGGGACGAGAGAGGCTGCCTGGGGCGGCGGCCGGGCCGGCTTGAGTGCGGTCGAGGCGGATTGAGGCGCCCTAGTTTCGGTTGCCCCTTCAGGCCTGGAGAGCGCGTGGCAGCCACCAGGCCATTGCCGCTCGAGCCTGGAACCATCTCGCCGTGCCTTGAAAAGCCACGCCTCGACGGCCAGCCACTATAGCGAAGAAAACACTCATCGGTCAAGGTTGATTCCTGTTTGTCATCGGGCAAGTTCTCTTTCTTTGTCGTCTATCTTGACGATTTCATGGTGAAAATGAAACATCCTGCTTTGGCGCTCATACCCCGCTGGAGGAGGCGTTTTTGCTTGACAAAAATTCGGCCGTGAATTACAGCATAGAGCACACGAGGCGGGTTCGGGCTGGTAATCGAACATATAGACTACGTAAGTATTGCCAATACTTATATCTTAATCTCATTTCTGGAGGTGGATCATGTTTGAAGTAATCGTCGATAAAGACAAGTGTGTCGGTGACGAAGAGTGCGTAGCGGCGTGCCCGGCGCAGGTTTTTGTCATGGAAGACGGCAAGGCCGAGCCTGCCGAGGCCGATGAGTGTCTCGGCTGCGAGACCTGTGTCGAAGTTTGCCCGGAAAACGCCATCACCGTAAACGAAATCTGATTTCGACTTTTACGATACTGGCGAACGAGCCCATTCCCCTTTGAGGGGGAATGGGCTCGTTCTATTTTGTCCGAGGGCTGAGCGGGCGCGCATGCAAAAGGGCTGGAGACGATATACGCCGGCGGTACAGCCGGCCATGCTGATTCTCGCCTCTGCCTGTCTGTGGTCGGCCATCGGCGCCGCCCTCTTCATCAAGGGCTGTTATCGCTGTCGTCTGTATCCCGATCATGCCCTGCTCCTGCTCCCCCTCGGAGTGGCGACGGGTACTCTCAAGTCGCACATGCTGCTTGACAACTCGGCTCGCAGCGGCCTCGAGCGGCTGCGACGCTTTTCCGGCCTTACTTGCCTGGGCGCGGTGTATTCCTGGAAGACCTGGATAATGGTCTTGTGCATGATGGCCTTGGGTGGTATTTTGCAAAGTTCTGCAATTCCTCCGCAGTTTCTCACCCTCTTTTCCCTCGCCATCGGCTGGGCCCTGCTCTATTCCAGCAGGCTCGCCTGGGGGGCCTGGCGGGAGGGGTGAGCCCCAGGCGACAACGCGATATAGCCCAGAGATGAAAGAACAGTCCTTCAACCGAGTCGTCATCGACCCCGAGGCCCTGCGCCACAATTACTCCCTGATGAAACGGCTGGCCGGCGGCCGGCCGCTGATGGCCATGGTCAAGGCCAATGCCTATGGCCACGGCATGATCGTCGCCGCCCGCGCCTTCGCTGGCGCCGGGTGCACCACCTTCGGCGTCGCCGAGCTGCGCGAGGGCGTACTGCTGCGGCAGGCGGGTGTCGATGGAGAGATCTATGTCACCCTCGGTTTTCCCCGCGAGCGGGCGGAGGCCATCCTTCGCCATCGCCTGACTCCGGTGGTGTACGACATCGATACCGCCCGGTTGCTCGCCGCGCTGGCCTCTGCCGCCGGCGAAGAGGTGGCGGTGCACCTCAAGGTCGACACCGGCATGGGGCGCCTTGGCCTCCTGCCCGAGGAAGTCGACCCCTTCCTTGCCGCCATGAACGGGCTCTCCGGGGTGCGCGTCGCCGGCTTGATGAGTCATTTCCCTGAGGCGGATGTGGCCGAGTCGGCCAGCACCCTGCGCGCCACCGCCACCTTCAACGAGGTCTGCCGTCAGGCGAAAAGCCGCATTTCCGGGGTCTGCCACATTGCCAATTCCGGAGCAGTGCTTAATTTCCCGGCCAGTCACGCCGACATGGTGCGCAGCGGCATCGCCCTCTACGGCTACCACCCGGCGGGGCGCTGTCGCAGCGGGCCGGCGTCGGCGCTGCGGCCGGCCATGTCGGTGCGCACCGAGGTGGTGCAGGTCAAGAGTCTGCCTGCCGGCAGCGGCGTCAGCTATGGCCACACCTATCGCACCCATGGGCCGACGCGCCTTGCCGTGCTGCCCATGGGCTACGAAGACGGTTTCTCCCGCCTCTTCTCCAACCGGGCCGAGGTGCTCATCGGCGGGCGCCGCGCCCCGGTACGCGGCCGGGTCTGCATGAACATGTGCATGGTCGACGTCACCGCTATCGATGGTGTCCGTGCCGGCGATGAGGCGGTCATTCTCGGCTGCCAGGGTGAAGAAACGATCACCGGCGAGGATCTCGCGGAGTGGATGAATACCATCAGTTATGAGGTGCTTTGTCTCCTCGGAAACAACAATCAACGTGACCTGCCGGAGGAGATGAGATGATCCGCGGACGATTGAAGGCGGCGTTGGACGCCCTGTTTGCCCAGGGGGTGGAAGAGGGTCTGTGGAGTTCGGCCGCTGCCGGGCGTTATGCCGTCGAGTTGCCCAAACACGAGGGCATGGGCGATTTTGCCACCAACTTCGCCTTGGTGGTGGCGGGGGCCGATAAGAAGAAACCGCGCGATATCGCTACGCTGGTCGTCGAGCGGCTGCGTGGGCAAACGGAGCTTATCGCCCGCTGCGAGATCGCCGGGCCGGGCTTCATCAACATCACCATCAGCCCCGAAGTGTGGCGGGGGCTCGTCCCCACCATCCTCGGCGCCGGTCCGGCCTTTGGCCGCAGCCAGGTCGGGGGCGGGCGCAGGGTGATGGTGGAGTTCGTCAGCGCCAACCCCACCGGGCCGCTCAGCGTCGGCCACGGCCGCCAGGCCATCCTCGGCGACTCCATCGCACGGTTGCTCGAGGCCACCGGCCACGATGTCTACCGCGAATACTACTTCAACGACGCCGGCCGGCAGATGCGCGTGCTCGGCGAGTCGACCCGCGCCAGGTACCTGGAACTGCTCGGCTTGCCCGCCCAGTTTCCCGAAGACGGCTATCAGGGCGAGTATATCGTCGACATCGCCCGCGCCCTGGTCGAGGAGCATGGCGACGCCCTCAAGGACCACCAGGAGGTCGAGCCCTTCAAAGCCAAGGCGCAGGACTATATCTTCAAGGATATCTCCGCCACCCTGGCCCGCCTCGGCATCGTCTTCGACAACTACTTCAACGAGCACTCGCTCTACGAGGATGGTCACATCGACGACGTCGTCGCCATCCTCCGCAGCAAGGGCTACGTCTACGAAAAGGACAACGCCGTCTGGTTCAAGACTACCGCCTTCGGCCACGAGCAGGACCGGGTGATCATCAAGAGCAGCGGCGAGCCGACCTACCGCCTGCCGGACATCGCCTACCACCGCGAGAAGTTCCGGCGCGACTTCGACTGGCTGATCGACATCTTCGGTTCCGACCATATCGCCACCGTGCCCGACGTGCTGGCCGGGGTCAAGGCGCTCGGCTACGACCCCGACAAGGTTACCGTGGTGCTGCACCAGTTCGTCACCCTGACCCGAGACGGCAAGACGGTGAAGATGTCCACCCGCAAGGCCAACTTCGTCACCGTCGACGAGCTCGTTGACGAGGTCGGGGTGGATGCGGTGCGCTTCTTCTTCATGATGCGCAAGGCCGACAGTCAGATGGAGTTCGACCTCACCCTGGCCACCCGGGAGAGCCAGGACAACCCGGTCTACTACGTGCAGTACGCCTATGCGCGGCTCTGCTCCATCCTTCGCCAGGCCACCGAGAAAGGGGTGCAGGCCGACCTCGGCCACTGCGCGCTGCTGACCGAGCCCGAGGAGCTCGGCCTGCTCAAGACCCTGTCGACCTTTCCCGCGGCGGTGGAAAGCGCCGCCCTCGAGCTGGCCCCGCACAAGATCATCTTCGCGCTCATGGAGCTCGCCGGGCAGTGGCACAGCTACTATAACAAACACAAGGTGGTGGGCGACGACAGGGTTCTCTCCGCGGCGCGGCTGTCGCTGATCGAGGCCCTCAAGGTCGCCCTCTACAACGGGCTGACCATGGTCGGTCTGTCGGCTCCGGAGCGCATGTAGGGGGCGTGCGACCATGGCGGTGGCGCGCAGGAACCGGGGCAAAAGAAAACTCAAGTTCGAGCTGAGCCTCGGCGCTATCGGCGGCATCGCCGTGGTGGTCTTCTGCCTCTTTTTATGGATGTTTCTCTTCGGCGTGTGGGCCGGGCAGTCGCTGCTCTTTCCCAGCTACGGCAAGCCGACGACGACAGGCGAAGCGACGGTGAAAGCTCCTCCCCCGGCTGCGGCGGGCAAGACCGGGGAGACGGACGGCAAGGCGGCCGCCAAAGGGCAAAAATAGCGGACAGCGGGGACGCCGCGACAACATACGGCAGGGACCATGATTGCAAAAATATTGACCAAGATCTTCGGCAGCAGCAACGACAGATACCTCAAGCAGCTCCGGCCCCTGGTGGCTAGAATCAACGATCTCGAAGCGGAGATGCAGGCCCTCGAGGACGAGGATCTGGCGGCGAGGACGGTGGCCTACAAGGAGCGGGTCGCCAACGGGGAGACGCTCGACGCGCTGCTCCCCGAGGCCTTCGCGGTGGTGCGCGAGGCCGGTCGCCGGGTGCTTGGCGAGCGGCACTATGATGTGCAGCTCATCGGCGGCATCGTCCTTCATCAGGGCAAGATCGCCGAGATGAAGACCGGTGAGGGCAAGACCCTGACCTCGACTCTGGCCGTCTACCTCAATGCCCTGAGCGACAAGGGCGTGCACGTGGTCACCGTCAACGACTACCTCGCCGGCCGCGACAGCGAGTGGATGGGCCGTATCTACAACTTCCTCGGCATGACCTACGGCAAGATCATCCATGGCTTGAACGATGTCGAGCGCCGCCAGGCCTATGCCGCCGACGTCACCTACGGCACCAACAACGAGTTCGGCTTCGACTACCTGCGCGACAACATGAAGTTCGACCTCAAGGACTTCTGCCAGCGCGGCTTCAACTTCGCCATCGTCGACGAGGTCGACTCCATCCTCATCGATGAGGCGCGCACACCGCTGATCATCTCCGGTCCGGCCGAGCTGTCCACCGAGCTCTACAAGAACGTCGACCGCGTCATCCCGCGTTTCGCCAAGGAAGAGCACTACACCGTCGACGAAAAGTCCCGCCAGGTGTCGCTCACCGAAGAGGGCATCGCCCTTGGCGAGAAGCTGCTCGAGGTGGAGAACCTCTACGATCCGGCCAACATCGAGATACTGCACCATCTCAACCAGTCGCTCAAGGCCCATATCCTCTTCAAGAAGGATGTCGACTACATCGTCCGCGACAACCAGGTGGTCATCGTCGACGAGTTCACCGGGCGCACCATGGAGGGCCGGCGCTATAGCGATGGCCTGCACCAGGCGCTGGAGGCCAAGGAGAGGGTCAAGATCGAGCAGGAGAACCAGACGCTCGCCTCGATCACTTTCCAGAACTACTTCCGCATGTACGCCAAGCTGGCCGGCATGACCGGCACCGCCGACACCGAGGCCGCGGAATTCAAGAAGATCTACAACCTCGACGTCGTCGTCATGCCTACCAACATGCCGATGGTGCGCATCGACTTTGCCGACGTCATCTACAAGAACGAGGCCGCCAAATACCGGGCGGTGGTCAAGGAGATTTCCGAGCTGCATGAAAAGGGCCAGCCGGTGCTGGTCGGCACCATCTCCATCGACGTCAGCGAAAAGATCTCGGCGATGCTCAAGAAGGCCAAGATCGAGCATGAGGTGCTCAACGCCAAGCACCACGCGCGCGAGGCGGAGATCATTGCCGGCGCCGGGCAGCTCGGCAAGGTGACCATTGCCACCAACATGGCCGGACGTGGCACCGACATCAAGCTGGGGCCGGGCGTGGTCGCGGTGGGCGGCCTGCATATTCTCGGCACCAGCCGCCACGAATCGCGGCGCATCGACAACCAGCTGCGCGGCCGCTCCGGTCGCCAGGGTGACCCGGGCTCGTCGCGCTTCTACCTGTCGCTCGAGGACGATCTGCTGCGCATCTTCGGCTCGGACCGTATCAGCGCCATCATGAACAAGCTGGGCATGGAGGAGGATGAGCCTATCGAGCACGGCATGATCTCCCGCGCCATCGAGAACGCCCAGCGCAAGGTGGAGGGCCATAACTTCGATATCCGCAAGCACCTGCTCGAATATGACGATGTCATGAACAAGCAGCGCGAGATCATCTACCGCCAGCGCCGCGAGGTTCTCGCCGGCGAGGACGTGGTGCAGGTTGTCAGCGACATGTTCGAGGACATGGTCGACGTTGTGGTGGGTGAGTTCTTCCAGGAGAAGATCGATTCCCACGAGTGGCACTGGGACGAATTCAAGGAGCGAATGGGCGAGGTCTTCCATCGTGTCCCCGAGTGGCCGGAGGAGGAATTGAAGGGCCTCACCCTCGACACCTTCCGCGCCAAGACCCTTGATTTCGTGCGCGCCGCCTATGCCGAGCAGGACGAGGTCAATGGTGTCGAGACGCAGCGCCAGATCGAAAAACTCATTCTCCTCCAGGTGGTGGACAGCCATTGGAAGGATCATCTCCTCTCCATGGACCACCTCAAAGAGGGCATCGGCCTGCGCGGCTACGGCCAGAAAAATCCCTTGAACGAGTATAAGCGAGAGGGTTTTCAGCTCTTTCAGAACATGGTGGAGCGGGTCAAGAGTCAGACCGTGTCCAGCCTGATGCGCGTCCGCGTGGTACGTGAGGACGACGTCGAGCGCATGGAGGAGGAGCGCCGCCGCAAGCAGGAGCAGGAGATGCTGCGCATGAACCGCATCGCCGGCGGCGAAGCGGATATCACGCCCAAGCAGGTTCGCCGCGACGGCGACAAAACGGGCCGCAACGCCATGTGCCCCTGCGGCTCGGGCAAGAAGTACAAACGCTGCTGCGGCAAGGAATCCTGAACACGGCCGGCAGCATATCCTGGGGGCCGCCGCGATATGTCTGCGGCGGCCTGGTCGACCAGGATCAGCCGTGCAGCTGCTCGGGATTCATGAGATTGTCCTCCATGTGTTTGAGCTCGTCGATGCCGGAGACGACGATGTCCGAGTCGGTTTCCAGTTCCTCGGCGGGCAGCTTGCCCTCGTAGGGCAGGTGGCTGAGGATGTGCTTCATGCAGTTGAGGCGCGCCTTCTTCTTGTCGTCGGAGCGGATGATCGTCCACGGGGAGATGGTCCGGTTGGTCTCCGAGAGCATCTGAAACTTGCGCACCGAATACTGGTGCCAGTACTCCTGGGCGAGATTGTCCACCGGTGAGAGCTTGTACTGCTTCAGCGGATCCTCCTTGCGCGAATCGAAGCGCGCCTTCTGCACCTCTTTCGACACCGAAAAATAGAACTTGAAGAGCTTGATGCCGTCCTTGACGAGCATCTCCTCGAAGAGCGGCACGTCCTTGAGAAAGCGTTTGTTCTGCTCGTCGCTGCAGAAGCCCATCACCGGTTCGACCATGGCGCGGTTGTACCAGCTGCGGTCGAAGAGCACCAGCTCTCCGGCCGAGGGCAGGTAGGCGACGTAGCGCTGGAAATACCACTGGGTGCTCTCCGTCTCGTTCGGTTTCATCAAGGCCACCACCCGGGCGCTGCGCGGGTTGAGGTTGGCGGTGATGCGCTTGATGGTGCCGCCCTTGCCGGCGGCGTCGCGGCCCTCGAAGATGGCCATGACCCGCATTCCCGAACTCTTCATCGAGTTCTGCAGTTTCATCAGCTCGATCTGCAGCTTCTTCAGTTCCAGTTCATACTTGATCTGCGATTTCTTGATATAGATCGCTGTGGTTTCGTCGTTTTTATCGGTGTCGAGGTTTTCCGCGGCGGTTCCCTCGGCGAGGCGTAGGTCATCCGGCTCCAGCTTGACCTTCTCTCTGCCGTCGTTCTTGTCCTTGCCCTTGCCGTCGCTTTTGTCCTTGCCGTCGTTTTTCTTCTTCGCCATGGTCGGGATTCCCTAGGGGTTGAGGTTGCCGCCGGAGGGGCGGTGCGGTCGGATGACGCGGCAGGGAGGCTGTGGCCCCTGTCCGCAAAAGTGTCAGTTCAGTTTTCGTCCCTGGCGGAACATGGTGGCATAGATTTCGGGGAGATCCTGCCTGGCCAGCTCGCGGGCGACGGCTTCGATATCGTAGGCGACTCGCAGGTGGCTCACGGCGATGCCATCGCGGGACACCTCGATTATGGCGCAACTGGCCCGCGGGTCGCCGTCGAACATGCGACCGGCTGAGCCGGGGTTGATAAAGTGGATGCCGCCAATCACCTTATGGAAGGGGCTGTGGGAATGGCCGATGGCCACCACCCGGCACTTGACCATCGTCGCCAGCTCGGCAAAGCGGCTGTCCGGGGTGTCGGCGAAGAGGAACTCGTCGGGGTCGGCCGGGCTGCCGTGAAAGAGCAGCAGGGTGGGAGTGTCCTCTTGACCGGTTTCGGCCACGTTGAGAACGGCCTTTTCCCCCAGGGCGATCAGCTGCACGCGGCCCTCCTCGTCGAGGGCGCGCGCGGTGCTGGTGTACATGATGCGTTTTTCCTCCTTGCGCGGCTTTTTGAGCGGCTTGCCGCGAAGGATGTCGGCCACCTTGCGGTCGGTGTTGCCGAAGATCGACAGCACCCGGTGCCGACGCAGCCAGGCCAGGGTCTCGCTGGCGAAGGGCGCGTAGACCAGGGCGTCGCCGCAGTTGACGACGTGGTCGAAGGAGGCGGCGTCGACCGTCCGGTCGATGGCCTGGAGGGCCGGGAAGTTGCCGTGGATGTCGCTGAGCAGGAGGATGCGTTTCTTCATAGCAGGGGCGATACCAGGAGGCAGGTGTTTTCTTTCAGTTTCTCAAGCTGCCCGCGCTGGGCGAAAAGCGATCGGTCGAGGGCGATGGACTGGCTCAGATAGCTCTGCTGCAGGCGCAGCAGACGCTCGGTGAACTCGCTGCAGTAGATGAACAGGGTCGCCTCGAAGTTGAGCCAGAAGCTGCGCATGTCGAGATTGACGCTGCCAAAGAGCGAGAAGGCGCCGTCGACGGTGATGGTCTTGGCGTGGAGCAGGCCGCCGCGAAAGAGCATCACCCTGACACCCGAGTCGGCGAGTTCCTCGAAGCGGGCCCGGCTGGCATAGTGGACGAGCACCGAGTCGTTTCTCTCCGGGACCACCAGAGTGACCGTCACCCCGCGCTGCGCCGCCGCTTTGAGGGCGATGAGCAGCGGTTCGTCGGGGATGAAATAGGGGCTGGTGAGGATGAGTTCCTCGCGGGCGGCGTAGATGGTGGTGAGCAGGAGGCTGTGGATGGTCTCGGGGACGAAGCCGGGGCCGGACGGCACCAGCTGCACCGGGCAGGCCCCGGCCGGCGGCAGAGGGTGGATATCCCCTTTCTGGCGCACCTTGTCGATGTCTTTCTGCAGCGTCTCGTGCTCGAACTCGTCTTCTTCCTCATCGTCGAGATACCAGTCGCTGATGAAGGTCCCGGCCAGCGTCTCGACCACCGGCCCCTCGACCTTGACCATGACGTCAATCCAGTTGCCGACGCCTGCCTCGGCCTTGAATACCTCGGGGTCGACCATGTTCATGCTGCCGGTGAAGGCGACAGTGCCGTCGACGACGACGATCTTGCGATGGTTGCGGATGTCGATGCGCTGGAACAGCGCCTTGACCAGGCCGGCCGGCAAGGATTCGCGGATTTTGATCCCCGCCTGGCGCATCTTCCGCGCGGTGGCGCTGCCGAGGAAGTCGTGGCTGCCGATGGAGTCGAGGAGGATGCGGCAGGTAACGCCGCGGGCGGCGGCGCTGATCAGCGCCTCGACGACCCGCTCGATGCGCCCGCCATGCTCCCAGATATAGAACTGCAGGTGGCAGGTGGACACCGCCCGTTCGATCTCGGCGAGAATGGCGCTGATGATCTCGTCCGGGGTGGTGAGCAGCGTCAGGCGGTTGCCGGACATGGCCGGCAGGCCGACGAGGGTTTCCGCCTGGCGGTGCAGGGGGGTGCACTCCCGGGCCTCGGCGCTCCACATCACCGGTGCGCGCTGGCGCAGGGTGGTCAGCCAGTGCTGGTAATACCTGTAGGAGGTGCGGGCGCGCTCGATGCGTCGCTCGGGGATACGGTTTTCACCGAAGAGCAGGTAACAGCCCCCCCCGAAGAAGGGGACGAGGAGGATGACCACCAGCCAGGCCAGGGAGACGCCATAGGGTCGTTTGCGCATGATCACCCTGATCGACAGGCCGATGCGGATGACCAGGTCGGCGAGGAGGAGCAGGGTGGAGAAGAGCGGCAGATCCAAATAGAGGCCTTTTCGAGGAGGTGGAAGGGGTGATTTACCAAGGATTTTTTTTTACGGTAGCATAAACTGCCGGATAAATGGTAGATATATTTTCTCTGCGGCCTGCCGCCTGCGCGCCGCCGGGCCGTTGCCGCGGTGGCGGCGGTCGTCTGTCATGGCGGCGGTTTTTCACTCTCCACAAGGTTGTACTCTATGAAGATCAAAGGTTTTTCTTTCGCCGCGGTCGAGGCCGGGGTGCGTTACGCCAATCGTCTCGATCTCGGCCTCATCTTCAGCGACGTTCCCTGCGTCACTGCAGGGATGTTCACCACCAATCAGGTCAAGGCGGCGCCGGTGCTGATCGACCGCGAGCGCCTCAAGGGCGGCCAAGCCCAGGCGATCCTCGTCAACAGCGGCTGCGCCAACGCCTGCACCGGCGAACAGGGCATGGAGGCGGCGCGCCGCAGCAGCCTCCTGCTCTCCGAGAAACTCGGTATTGCCGAGGGCCTGGTGCAGCTCGCCTCCACCGGGGTCATTGGCGAGCAGCTCAACCTCGCCGCCTTTGAGCGCGGTATCCCGGCCCTGGTCGAGAAGCTCGACGCCGACAACTTCGCGTTGGTCGCTCGGGCCATTATGACCACCGATACCGTACCCAAGGTGGCGGAAGCCACCGTCCTCGTCGGCTCGCGCGAGGTGCGCATCATCGGCATGGCCAAGGGGGCGGGGATGATCATGCCCAACATGGCGACCATGCTCGCCTTCGTGCTCACCGATGCCCGCATCAATTTTCCGGAACTGCACAGGTGCCTGGCCGCGGGGGTGGAGCGCAGCTTCAACCGCATCACCATCGACGGCGACACCAGCACCAACGACATGGTGCTGGTGATGGCCAACGGCAGCGCCGGCAACCCGTGGATCGACGGCGACTGCGAGGCTGACGGCAAGGCCTTTCAGAGCGGCCTCGAACTGGTGCTCAAGGACCTCGCCCTGCAGATCGTCCGCGACGGCGAAGGGGCCACCAAGACTATCACCGTCCGCGTCCAGGGCGCCCGGGAGGAGCATGAGGCCGAGCGTCTGGCGCGCACCGTCGCCAACTCCAGCCTGGTCAAGACCGCCTTTTTCGGCGAAGATGCCAACTGGGGGCGCATCCTCGCCGCCATGGGTCGTTCCGGGGTCAAGTTCTCCCCTGACAAGGTCGAACTCTCCTTCGGTCCGGTGCTGCTTGTCAAGCACGGCATGTCGCTTGGCAAGGAGGTCGAGGCCGAGGCCACCAGGGTGCTCAAGGAAAAGGAGATCCTCCTCACCATCGACCTCTTCGACGGCAAGGCCAGCGCCGAGGTGCTGACCTGCGATTTTTCCCTCGACTACGTCAAGATCAACGCCGACTACCGCTCCTGAGGGGGGCGGCCTTTTCTCCTTGCCCGCGGCATGGCCGCAACACTCGCCACAGCCCTTGCCCGTCCCCCTCCGACCCCGCCGGGGTCGGAGGGGGATGCAGCCCCTTGCCAGCGAAAACCTCGGGCCTCGGCAAGTAAGGCGCTGCGACACGTGCCCCGCCTCTCCCCCCCCCGCAGGTCAACCGGTCTGGACGGCGCATCGGCGACATGGCATTTCGTTGTCCTCCCGTTCCTGCCTCCGCAGAGGCCTCCCTGTTGATGCCACCACCATTCCTCTGTTGAAATTCTTCGCTAAAAGGTAAAGAATCAAAAGAGCCGCTGCGATGAGCGACGCGGCCGGAGGCAATTCCTGCAGGGGAGGGGGACGGCATGGGCATCCACAATCTCGAGGCATTTTTTCATCCGCAGGCGGTGGCGGTGGTCGGCGCCAGCGAAAAGCCGGGCCGTATCGGCACCGCTTTGATGAACAACCTCATCGGGGGCGGCTATGCCGGCCCCATCATTCCGGTGAATCCGCGGTACCGTCAGATCATGGGCCTGCCGGCGGCGGCGTCGATAGAAGAGGTAGACAAGGCCATCGATCTGGCGGTAATTGCCGTGCCCATTGCCGATGTCGCAGAGGTCATCGGCCAGTGCAGCAGGCGGCAGGTCAAGACGGCCATCGTCATCTCCTCCGGCGGACGGGAGATTGGCGAGGCGGGGCGGCGGGTCGAAGAGCGGATTCTCGCCGCCGCCGGCAGCGGCGGTCTGCGCATCATCGGGCCGAACTGCCTCGGGGTGATGGCACCGGCGGCCAGGCTCAACGCCGGCTTCGCCGCTGACATGCCCAACCCTGGCAACCTCGCCTTCGTCTCGCAGAGTGGTGGCATCTGCAGCGCCATCCTCGACATGTCGTTTCAGGAGGGCATCGGCTTCAGCCATTTCGTCTCCGTCGGCTCGATGCTCGATGTCGACTTCGGCGACATGATCGATTACCTTGGCCGCGATCCCCTGGCCAAGGCGATCCTTCTCTATGTCGAGCAGCTCTCCAATATCCGCAAGTTCATGAGCGCCGCCCGGGCGGTGTCACGCATCAAGCCGATCATCGTCCTCAAGGCGGGCAGCAGCCTGCTCGGGGCGCGGGCCGCCTCCTCCCATACCGGGGCTCTGGCCGGGGAAGATGCCATCTACGACGCTGCCTTCCGCCGTGCCGGCGTCATTCGCGTCGCCACCATCGAGGAACTCTTCGACGCCGCCGAGCTGGTGGGCAAGCAGCCCCGCCCACTGGGGCCGCGCCTCGGGGTGATGACCAATGGCGGCGGGCCGGCGGTGATGGCCGTCGACGCGCTGGTGCGCCACGGCCTCGAGCCGGCCCGGCTCGGGCCGGACACCATCACCGCCCTGGATGGCATCCTGCCGAGGCACTGGAGCCGCGGCAACCCCGTCGACATGCTCGGCGACAGCAACGTCGAGCGCTACGGCAAGGTCATGGAGATCCTCGCTGCGGAGAAGGAGCTCGACGGGTTGATGGTCATCTTCCTCCCCCAGGCCCTGGCCGATCCCCTGCAGGTGGCGCAGAGCCTGGTGCAGCACCTCAAAGGCAAGCCCTTTCCCATCTTCGCCGTGTGGATGGGGGGCAGGGATGTCGCCGCCGCCATCCGCTACCTCAACGACAACGGCATCGCCACCTATGCCACCCCGGAACGCGCGGTGCACGCCTTTGCCACCCTGGTGCGCCATGGGCGCAACCTCGAGTTGCTCAAGGAGATCCCGCCACGGCTGGAGCGCCGCCTGAATTTCGACCCGCTGCGCGCCCGGAAGATCGTCCAGGGTGCCGAGCCCGGGCGCTTCCTCGGCGAAGTGGCCAGCAAGGAGCTGTTGTCCGCCTATGGCATGGCGGTGACGCCGACGAGGCTGGCGGTATCCGCCGACGAGGCGGCCAGCCTTGCCGTGGAACTGGGGCTGCCGGTGGCGCTCAAGGTGGTGTCGCCGCAGATCACCCATAAGAGCGATGCCGGCGGGGTGCGGCTTGACCTCCGCAGTGAGATCGAGGTGCGCCGCGCCTACGCCGACATCGTCGCCGCTGCAGCCCGCCTTTGCCCCGATGCGCGCGTCGAAGGGGTCGCGGTGCAGCCATATATCGCCGATGCCGACTTCGAGCTGTTGCTTGGCATCAAGGCCGATCCCCTCTTTGGGCCGGTGCTGCTCTTTGGCAGCGGCGGCATCTATACCGAGATCATCGCCGACCGTGTCCTGGCGCTGCCGCCGCTCAACGGTCAGCTGATCCGCCGTGCCGTCGAGGAGACGCGCATCGCCCGCCTGCTGGCCGGGTATCGCAACCGGCCACCCTTGTCCATGGAAAAACTCGAGACCATGCTGCTGCAACTGTCGCAGCTGGCGGTGGATATTCCGGAGATCGCCGAACTCGACATGAACCCGGTGCTGGTCAAGAACGGCCTGCCGCTGGTGGTCGACGCCCGCATCCTCCTCACCGCGGCGCCCGCCGTGGCGCCCATGCATCTGGTGATCAGCCCTTACCCGGCACAGTACGAGCTGTGCACCACCACCAGGAGCGGGCTGCGGCTGACCATCCGTCCCATCCAGCCGGAGGACGCCGAGCCTTTTATCGAGCTTTTCAAGACCCTCTCACCGACCAGCGTCTACTATCGCTTCTTCCGTCACATGCGCAGCCTCAGTGCGGAGTTGTTGGCGATGCTCACCCAGGTCGATTACGATCGCCATCTCGCCTTGGTGGCCATCGACGAGACGAGCTCTCCGGAGCGGATGCTCGGCGTGGCACGCTTCATTGCCGATCCGGACCTCAGCCACACCGAGTTTTCGATCATGGTCGGCGACCCCTGGCAGGGCCAGGGGGTCGGTGCGGCGCTGCTCCTTCACCTGCTGCGCGTGGCCAAGAAACAAGGCGTCGAGCGGGTCTGGGGCACGGTGCTGCGCGAGAACACGCAGATGATCAACCTCGGGCGTAAGGCCGGCTTTTCCAGCAAGTTCAACATGGAAGAGGGGACCTGCGACCTGAGCATCGACCTCAACTCTTTGCAGCTCGAGTAGCGGGGCCGTGAAGGTCATGCAGCAACCAGCCGGCCGCGGCCGGCACAGCCAGAGGCATGAAGGAATGAATAAACATTTTCTAGTCACTATCAGCAACGACATCGACAATCTTTATGGGGTGCGCTTCCTCTGCGCCTTTTTCCATTCCATCGGCGAGCATCAGGTGACGCTTTTCCATGTCTGTCGCAGCGACGACAGCTCCATGGCCAAGACCCTGACGCAGATGTGGCAGGGGCCGAGTGAGGGTATCGAGGGGCAGCTCACTGTCTCGGCGCGCCAGGCCATCTTCAAGGCCAGGGAGTTGCTGGTCGCCCACAATATGGGCATCGAACAGATGAAGACCAAGACCTTCGCCGAGCGTTTCGGCAAGGTCAAGGACATCCTCGCCGAGGGCTCACGAGGCCTCTACGACGCCATCATCCTCGGGCGACGCGCCTCCTATACCCTGCAGTGGATGTTTGAGCGGCCTGCCGACGAAACCGTGCTCGGCCTCATCAAGGACAGCTGCTGCACCACACCGCTGTGGATCTGCCCGGAACCGGAGCCCCAGGGCCGGGATGTCCTTCTCTGTCTCGACGGCTCTCAGAACAGCCTGCGCGCCGCCGACCATGTCGGCTTCATGCTCTCCGGGCAGGAACAGCACGGCATCACCCTCTTTCAGGCCAACGGCGACGAGGGCAAGGCCGAAACGATCTTCGCCACTGCCGAAGGCATCCTCGCCGGTCATGGTATCGCCGCCTCACGCATGCGGCGCAAGAGTGATCGCGGCCTGTCGGTGGTCTCGACCCTTCTCGGCGAGCTGCACCAGGGTGGCTATGCCGCGCTGGCCATCGGCTTTCGCGGTGAACGTCAGGAGGCAGAGGGTGGGAGCGGCGTCGGCTCGATCACCGCCAGGCTGATCGGCAAGCTGGAAAAAGCTTCGTTGTGGTGCTGTCCGTAAAAGGGCGCGATGTTGATTTGCACCCTTGCCGGCGACTGTCGCCGTGCGAAGAGGTGAGTGTACATGAAGGGGCTCGCTGCCCTCTCTCGGCGAAGGTTGCGGCCCTGGCGGTGGTGTGGTGGCAGAACAACGAGGCTCTGGGCACCCTCTCTCTGCCTGCTGCCGCAAGGGGAGGGACCGTCAGGCGGCTCTCCGCTTTTCTCCGGCGAGGACAACCTTTTCGAAGAGTTCCTGCATGTCCACGGGCTTCATGCAGAAATCGAAGGCGCCTTGCTTCATGCTCATGACGCCGGTGTTGAGCGAGGCGTTGCCGGTGAGGATGATCACCGGCAACTCGGGAATGACGCCATGCATCTCCTTCATGCAGGCCAGGCCGTCCATGCCGGGCATGACCACGTCCATGACCACCACGTCGAAGTGTTCCCGGCCAATCAGATCGAGAGCCTCGAGGCAGCAGGAGGCGGTGTGGCAGGCCATCTTGCGGCGGGTGAAGAACGCCGCCATGATGTCCCTGAAATCGGCCTCGTCATCGACCAGCAGTATCTTGATCGTGTCCATTGTCAGCCTCCCCTGTTAGGAGGCGGTCGCCGCCGGCGAGCATTGCGGCGATGTCCGCCATGAATTTGTTCTTGTAATGCTCCACCATAGAGGCATCGTCCATGACCATATCGAGCTGGCGGGCGTGGAGAGTGAGATAGCCGAGAATGCGCAGGCGATCTTCAAGGTATCCCCGCGGCCGCTTCTTGACCCGGGCGAGCAGGGCGTCCGAGCGCAGTTCGATGCGGAAGTCCCAGGCCTGGAGGATTTCGGCAAGGAGTTTGGCGCGCACCGCCTTGCGCCGCAGGTCGGCGGCCCCGCCCTTGAAACGGAAGGTGACGTAATTTTCCGTCAATAGCTCGCTCAGGTAGGACTCGATCATGGCGTAGTGATAGCCGAGGCGAACACTGAGATTACAGAAATTGCGGGAGATGAGGAAGTAGTTTTTGCTCGTCAGGTTCGAAGGCACCGCCGGGTCGAGATCGGGACGCATCGTCGACTGGAAGATAATCGAGCCGAAACCGCGCATGCTGACCCGCGGCGGCCCCTCCCAGGGATAAGCGGAGATACCCTCCCATATGGCCATCATCGGCAGCGACACCACGTCTTCCACGCGCACCGTCGGCAGGCTGCTGTCGACGCCCTCGCGGAAGCCGTCGGAGAGGTCGATGACCCACCACTCCAGCGGCACCTTGCCCACCAGCCGCTTCGCCGCCCCCTCGTGGAAGTTGAATTCCTTGCCGAAATTGAACATTTCCGACACCGACTTCTCGTGGCAGAAGCGGGTGATGTCGTGCAGAGTCTCGCACCACTTGGCCTTGAACTGCAGCGAGGCCGGGTCGTTGAGGTTGAGCGGGGTGATATGCTGCAGGGCTTCGGTGACGATACGCTGCACCGGGCTGCCGGCCATGACGTCGCGCTTGACCGTGTCGGCGCGGAGGAGATCGTCGCGGCAGCCCTCGTAGATGGCGCGTGCAACGGCATTGACGGTGACCGTGCGGCCATTCTCGAGAAGAGTCAAAGCCTCCGGCAGGTTGACCAGGGCGGGAATGGCGAACTCGCGGGCCACCGTGGCCAGGTGGCCCGCTTCGCTGCCATGGGCGGCGATGAGCGCCGAGGCGCGGCCGAGCAGGGGCGCCCACTCCGGCAGGGGATGTTCGACGAGGAGCACCGCCCCCTGGGGGAAGCTTTGCATCTGCTCGGTGGAGTCTATTTTCCTCACCTCGCCACAGGCGACGCCGCGCGAGGCGCAGATGCCGCCGAAGAGTATAGGCGCCTCGCCTGCGGGGCCACCCTCTGCGGAGACGGTTTCCGCCTGGTTGAAGGAAGTCGGGATGGCCCGGCTCTGCAGGATATAGAGGCGACCCTGGGCGTCGTAGGACCATTCGATGTCCTGGGGAGTTCCGAAGTGTTCCTCAAGGGTCATGGCCGCTTCCGCCAGTCGCTTGATCTGGCCGTAGGTGAGCGAAGCTGCGATGGCCGGGGAGGCTTCGCCGTCGCGGCGTGCCGAGAGTTGGCTGTAGACTAGGGTGTGTGGTTTCTCCCTGCTCACCAGGTAGAGGTCGGTGGCCTTGGTGCCGTCGACCACGCCCCTCGCCATGCCGGCGACGGCGTTGATGCGGATGGTGTCCCGTTCTTCCCCGGAGGGATCGATAGAATAGGTGACACCGCTCTGCAGGGCATCGATCATCACCATGCAGCCGACGCACATCTCGATGTCCTCGTGGCGGTAGCCGCGCTTGCGGCGGTAGGCTATGGCCTTGCTGCCGTATTTGCCGGCGATGACCTCCTTGTAGGCGGAGATGAGGTTTTCCTTGTCGACGCCGAGAATGGAGTTGTAGAGGCCGGCGAAGGAGACCCCGGCGGAGTCCTCCCCGAGGGCGCTGGAGCGCATCGCGACGAAGACGCCGCTGTGGGTCTCTTTCTCGAGTCGGCTGTAGTGCAGGTGGATGAGCTCTTCGAGGTCGGCGGGCAAAGGGGTCTCCCGGACGATGCGCCGCAACTCCTCGCAGGTTTTGAAGAGGCTGTCGAAGTCGTCCGGGTCGAGGATCTGCAGGCGGCGGTTGATTTCGGCGAGCACATTCGCGGTGAGAAAGCGACTGGTGGCCGAGGCGGTGATGACGAAGGCCGGCGGCACTTTCAGCTCGGTGCGCACCGTCACCTCGCCGAGGTTGGCCATCTTCTCGCCGACCTGGTCCCACTGCTTCAATGTGATTTCTTTCAAAGTGAGAATCGGCGGGCCCTCGCTGCGCTGCGGCCGTCGTGTGAAGATGGCGTCGAGCTCGCGACCGATGTTTTCGAAAATCGTCTCCAGTTCCTCGTACCTGCCGCCGGACATCTCGCGCAGATTCTTGATCATCTTGAAGACGTTGACGAGGATGGCGGTGACCTTGCTGCGTACCGCGGCCATGCGGTAGGACTCGCCGCTGTAATAGATTTTCTCCAGTTCCGCCATGGCCTGGAGGGCGTTGTTGTTGGCGGTGAGCAGGCCGCGGAAGAGGCCATAGCGTTTTTTAAAGCTCGCCTTGAGCTCTTCCGGGTCGGGGGCCGGCTCCGGGGTATTGGAGAAGATCTCCCGGAGATAGGAAAAGATGTTCTTCATGGCCTGCTCCTGCCGCGACGGGCGAAGGAGGGGTCATCTCCTCCGCCCGTCGACTTCCGCTGTCAATGGCCGATCTTCAGACCCATGCCTTCGAAGAGATACATCAGACCGAAGCCGTACCATAAGGTATAGACGACATAGAAGGCGAGAGCAAAGACCACCAGGCCGATATTCTCCTTCCAGCCTTCGGCCTTGACGCCATAGTAGTTGTAGGCCGGCTCGAGAGATTTCTTCTGTACGTCGGCAAAGATCTTGGCGTCGTCGAAGCGTTTTGCCTTGGTGAGTTCGGCGGAAACTTTCTTGAAGACGACATGCCAGTTATAGACCGCCTTTTTCTCCGAGAAGCCATACTTGTCGGCGATCGGCTTGCCTTCGTTCTTGAAGAGGAAGTCGGCGTCGACGAGGCTCGCCTTGAGGAGCTGGGCGACGTCGCCCTTGATGGTCACCTCGGCACCGGCGGCGGCACCCTGCATGCCGCCCAGGGTCACCTGTTTGGCGACCTCGGCGGCCATGGCCTCGTTGTCGACCTTGACCTTGAGGTCGAGGGCCTTGCCGGCGAAGGCCTCGCTCTTCTTCATCGAATCGGGGATGAAATAGGAGGAGCCCTTGGAGATCATGTTGAAGAGGTTGTCCATGTAGTCAAGGCCATTGACCTTGCCGGGGAAGACCGGCATGAAGATGACCACGAGGAGCACAAAGAAGGTCACCAGCATGATGAGACCGCGGGTTTTAAGTTTGGCTTGCATACTCATATCAATGACCCTCCGTTTTCAGTTTGGAAATATTGCTGAAGAAGGCATAGAACACCCAGATGGCGAACAGCCCGATAGCGATGAAGAACAGGGTGTTGCCGACCATGCCGAGGATGCCGCCCAACTCCTTGGTGATGTTGATGTAGCCGAGGCTCTGCAGTTTCTCGGGCAGGGCGAAGAAGCGGTTGATGAAGCCGGCGGTGACGGCGATGGCGAAGAAGCCGCGGATCATGATGCCGGGAACCACCTTGGTGACCAGTGAGCCGATCTGCACGCCGATGAGCGAGCCGAGCAGCATGCCCATGGCCAGGGTGTAGAAGACGAATCCGAAGAGGGCGTACTGGCTCAGGGCGCTGTAGCCGGCGGTGAAGACGATCTGGAAGATATCGGTGCCGACGGTGGTCATCGAGGAGACGCCGAGGCCGTAGACGAACATCGGGAAGGTCAGGAAGCCGCCGCCGACGCCCATGATCGAGGCCGCCAGGCCGACGATCAGGCCGCTGATGATGAGGAAGATACCGGAGATCTTCCGACCGCCGGGGGTGACGCCCTCGTCGAAGGTCAGCATCGGCGGGATGTTGAGTGCCTGGATGCGCTGGCCCATGGGCGGGATCTCTTCGCCCGCCTGCTTCTTGCCGACCGCCTCGCCGCGCCGGGCCTTGAAGTAGTCGGCCAGGGCGTAGAAGGAGAGGAAGCCGAGGATGAAGACATAGACCGAGGTGATGAAGAGGTCGCTGAGCACCGGGTTGAGGTCATAGAGGTAACGGTTGAGCATGCCGCCGACGGTGGCGCCGATAATCGAGCCGATGAGGAAGAAAATGGCCAGGGAGATGGAGATGTTGCCGAGCTTGCGGTGCAGCACCGAGCCCATGATCGCCTTGGCGAAGATGTGGAAGAGGTCGGTACCGACGGCGAGGATGCCTTTAACCCCGGCGCTCATCAGGGCCGGAGCGATGATGAAGCCGCCGCCGGCGCCGATGCAGCCGGTGATCAGCCCAGCACAGAGGCCGACGAACACTGAAGCGAAAAAGATGAGGTTGGTGTAATGCGAGGGCATGTAGGCGGATTTTCCGCCGAGCGCCGCGGGCAGTCCGGAGCCGTCTCCGGCGGCGATGGCGATGCCGCCGACCAGCACCGGCAGCAGCATGAGGAGGAGAACCCCCTTACGCTTGCGGCTCTTGAGGATGTTGGTCGACATCTCCAGCTCCCAGCGGGCGTGGGCCTGGGATCCCTGCAGCAGCAGGTTGTAAAACTCTCTGAAACAGCGCATGTGTCACTCCTTTCGAAAATGAAGATATTGATGGAACATGTTTGCGCCGGGCACCGTTTGCGGTAGCGTTACGACGGCATCGACATATTCCTCCTGATTTCTGCTTGTTCAATTTTCTCCTGGTGCAGTCGTTTCTTCTCGTTGGCGTCAGTGAGCTTTTCGAGGAGCGGTTCGAGATCGATGGGCTTCATGAGATAGTCGAAGGCTCCCAGCTTCATGCCCTCGATTCCGGAATCCACCGAGGCGTGGCCGGTGAGCAGCACCACTTCCACCAGCGGCTTCATGGCGCGGATACGGCGCAGCGTCTCGATGCCGTCGATGCCGGGCATCTTGACGTCGAGGAGGACGACGTCGGTATAGCTGTGCTCGAGAATCTCCAGGGCCTTTTCGCCGCTCTCGGCGGTCTTGACCTTCAGGCCCCTTTTTTCCAGGCGTTTCGCGGTCAGCTCGCGAAACGCCTCTTCGTCGTCGACGACCAGTACATTGAATTCTCTCATTGCTCTTTCCCCTTTTTTTGTGGTGGGTTGCTCTTTGCGCAGGGCCGGCCGCCAGCCAGACGTCTAGCCGTGGTCGATTACCGGCAGGACGATGGTGAAGACCGCTCCTCCGCTGTTTCTGTTGGCGACACTGATCGTGCCGCCAAGTTTCTTGACGATGTCGTAGCTGATATACAATCCGAGGCCGGTGCCCTTGCCAGGGGCCTTGGTGGTGAAGAACGGGTCAAAAATCTTTTTGAGGTTCTCCGGCTTGATGCCGTGGCCGTTATCGGCGATGTCGATGCGTATGCTCTTTTCTTTCTCCATGGCGGTGGTCAGCTCGATGACGCCGCCCGGTCCGATCTCGTCGATGGCGTTGTTGATGAGATTCAAGAAGACTTGCTGCAGCTGCGGCCCGTCGGTCATGGTGGTTGTCAGGGAGGGGCTGTAGTTGCGGACGATGGTGACGTTGTTATATTGGGCCTCGCGCTCGATGAAGGATACCGTCTCCTCCATCAGCTCGTTGATATCGACATTCTGCTGTTCGGCGGAGATCTTGCGCGAGAAGCCGAGGAGGCGATGGGTGATGGTGCCGGCGCGGCGAACGTGGTGCTTGATCTGTTCCACCGCCTTCTCGTATTCGGTGATGTTTTTCACCTGCGCCCGGTCTTCTTCCGGGAGCAGTTCACCGATCCAGCCGGCCTGGCTGGTGATCATCTGCAGGGGGTTGTTGATCTCGTGGGCGATGCCGGCGGCAAGGCGGCCGACGGTGGCCATTTTCTCCATCTGCATCATCTGGTGGCCGAGCTCGGCGCGCTGACGGTCTTCTTCGGCGATGCGGCGCAGCAGGTAGTTGATGAAGAGCAGGGCCAGGGCGAGGAAGATGGTGCTGGTGAAGACAATGATCATGATGATCTTGTTACGCAGGGCATAGAAGGGATCGAGGGAGTCCTCGATGAGCGCCTTGACGATGATGCACCACTCGCCATCCTTGACCCAGCGGGTGGCGACGACGCTTTCCTGGCGTTTGACGATGGAGGTGGCGCCGGGCAGGTCAAGCTGGCCGAGTTCCGAGGTCTTTGAGACAATCTCCTCCTGGCGCTGAAAAACCGCCGTGCCTTCGTGGGGGGCGAGCAGACGCCTGTCCTCGTCGCTCAGCTCGGTGATGCCGGCACGGCTCGGCGTCTGCAGCCGGCCTTCGCGGTTGACGATGAAGGAGTCGCCATGGGGGCCGATCTGCGTGCTGAGCAGCAGCTTGTTGAACTGCTCGGAGTTGATCGTCGCCCTGAGGATATAGGTCTTGAGGGGGTCGGCCACCGCCACGACGAAGTGCGGCACGTTGCGAAAGCCGAGGAAGACGTCGCTGACGTGGCTGCCCTTGATCAGCACGTGCTGGAACCATGGCGCATCGTAATAGTTCTTGCCCTCAAGACTGCTGGCGTAGGGGCCGGTGTAGGCCAGCTGCCTGCCCGAGGAGTCGATGACATGCAGGTCGACGATCGAACCGGTCTTGTTGACGGCGATGAACAGATCGTCGAGGTTTTCCTGCTTGCCGAGGTAGGATATGGGGTACATGCCGACCATCATGTGGAGCAGGTCTTCCTTTTCCTTGAGAAAGAGGGAAACCACATCCATCTTGTGTTCGATGAGCCGCGCCAGGGAGACCTCGATCTTTTCGATGGCCGTCTCGCGCAGGCTGTTGGTGGTCATCACCACGAGGATGGCCAGGGGGGCGGTGATGAGGACGACGAAGATGGTGGTCAGCCGCAGGCGGATCTTGCGATAGTTGTCGATTTCCATGCTCTCCCCTCCTTATTCGCCCCCGGCCTTCACCGCGCCGCGCTGTCTCGCCCCCAGGGAGTTGAGCACCCTGATGACAGAGGATTGCAGTTCATCCCAGGAGAGACGACGCTCGATCACCGCGTGAGCGCCGGCGGTGAGCAGTCGCTGCCTTTTCGCCAACGCGAGGTTGCGGCGTACCAGGGCCACGGTGCGCATGCCGCCGATATTGCCGACGAACTCCAGCAGGTGCAGAGTATCTTCGCAGCTGTTGACGCAGTCGGCGAGGATGAGGTCGGGGAGGAAGGTGAGGATCTTGTATTCGGCCCCTTTGCCGAAGGTGACGCAGTCGAGGAAACAATTGGCCCGACGTTGCAGATGCTCGGCAAAGTTGCGGAAAAACCTCGCTCCGCTTCGGGCGCCGCGTTCCCCCGGCGCCACGAAGAGCACTTTTCTGGCGTTGACTGGAAGGATGCCGGCGGGGATCGGCATGTTGAAACGCATGAGGAAACGGGCGAGGTCATCCTGGCGCACCTTGCGCTCGTTCCTGCCGCCGATGGCGACAAGCCGTTTCTTGTCGATCCAGCCCTGCACGCGGGCCACCGAGACGCCACACAACTGCGCCACCTGTTCGATGCGTAATGCCGGGGTTCCCCTGTCTTCCGTTTTACCCGTCATGGTCGTTGCCGAGGTCTTTCGAACGCCTGGTTTGGTTGCTGTCGTTGCGGCTGTGCTGTCCGCCCTGGTCTTCATCATGCCCCCCTGTTCGCAACTCCCGCGCCAGCAGGCGGCGGAAAATGAAAAAAATATCTCTATGTAAAAAATACGGTATGTTACCTGATGTTCGACGGCGGCCGACGACCCGATTTGGGCAAGCTTGCAGGGGGAGGTGGCAAGAGTTGGAGTGGTGGCGAAGAGAACGCGGCGCGGGAAAAGCGGCAAATCGATTGAAATTACCGGGAAAATCGACTATGTGTGGAATCGGTGACAGGCGTTACCGGTAAACCCTGGCGGTGGAGAGAAAAGGTGACAGAGATCGGCGGGCCTGTGGGCCCGGGGAAAAAAGGCGGTCGCAAGGGTCGCGACGAAAAGGGCATTGAACTCGGCCTGGTGGAGCTGCTGGAAAAGCAGAAGACCGAGCTGGTCATCCGCGTGCTGAAAAAACACGAGGAACTGCAGGCGGGCAAGGAGTTCACCGAGAAGATCCTCACCAGCCTCAATGAGCTCTTCTTCCTCCTCGATCGCGATTATTTCGTGGTGCAGTGCAACAACGAGTTCACCCGCTGCCTTGGCTACTCTCTTGATAGATCACGTCCGCTCAACCTCATCGACCTGGTGGACGACAGCGACTGTCTGATGATTCGCGAAGCCCTCGCCGAGGGGGAGTTCCAGATTCTCGAGACCAACCTCATCGACCAGGGGGGGCGGCCGGTGCCGGTGACTCTCAAGGGCTCGACCTATGTCACCGAGTCGGGGCGGGTGCTGCATATGTTCATCGCCTCCGACAAGAGCGATTTCTACAAGATGATGGCGCGCATGCGCGAGGTCCAGGATCAGCTGACCCACTCGGCGCGCCTCGCCAGCCTCGGCGAGATGGCTGCCGGCATCGGCCACGAGTTGACGCAGCCGCTCAACGCCATCCTCCTTCTCGCGCGCAACTGTCTCAAGGCCATGGCCGATCCGGAGCACAACCGCAAGATGCTCGAGGAGAACCTGGGCATCATCATCGACCGGGTCAACAAGGCGTCGAGCATCATCAACAGCCTGAAGAGCTTCGCCTCCAAGGCCAAGGACACTCTGGTGCCAGTCAATATCAATGCCATCATCCTCGACATCCTCAACTTTTTCGAGTCGCAGCTGACCCTTTCCGATATCGGGCTCTACCTCGAGTTGGACACGCAGCGGCCGATTGAGGTCATGGGCCAGGAAGTCAAGTTCGAGCAGGTCTTCTTCAACCTCATCCAGAACGCCATCCTCTCCATGGGTAAGACCGCTGAGCCACGCCTGACCATCACCACCGGCGTTACCTCTTCGGTCAACCCGGCGTCGCTCCGTGAAGAGCCCTATGTGCTCATCGCGGTGCGCGACAATGGCGAGGGAATCAGCCAGGCCAACCTGGAAAAGATCTTCGACCCCTTCTTCACCACCCGCTCGGCCGGCTCGGGCATGGGGCTCGGTCTGTCCATCGTCGACCGCATCGTTCGCGGCTTTGGCGGCTTCATCAGGGTCGACAGTCAGCCCGGACAGGGGGCCTGTTTCAACGTCTATCTTCCCGCCCACGAGGGGGGCGGAGCGTAAATTCCACCCATGCGGGCCGGCAGCGAGGACGGCAAAGATGAGCGCAACAGCCAGCGACGAAGGAAAACGTCCGAAAATCATGGTGGTCGATGACGACGCCTACCTGCTCATGGCCATCGGCCAGACCTTGAGCCTCGGCGGCTATGACGTCGACACCTTCTCTGCCCCGGTGGAGGCACTGGAAACCTTGAAGCGTGGCGCGTACGCGGCCATCGTCAGCGATATCAAGATGCCGGGCATGGACGGCCTGCAGTTTCTTGCCCACGTCCTCGCCCATGACGCCGAGTTGCCGGTGATCATGATCACCGGTCACGGCGACATCGCCCTGGCGGTCACCGCCATCAAGAGCGGCGCCTATGACTTTTTGCAGAAACCGGTGGACGAGGACGTGCTCAGCGCCTGTCTGGTGCGGGCGGTGGAAAAACGTCGGCTGGTCCAGGAGAACCGTCGTCTCAACAGTTCGCTGGCCGAGCAGCGCCAGGATCTCACCCGTTTCTACGGATTGATCGGCAACCATCCGGCGATGCACCGTCTCTACGACATCATCAAGGCGGTGGCGGCGGAGAGCGACCCGGTGCTCATCCACGGCGAGACGGGAACCGGCAAGGAACTGGTGGCCCGCGCCATCCATGAGATCGGTCATCGCGCCGGCAGTCCCTTCGTCGCCGTCAATATGGGGGCGATGCCCGCCGAGATGATCGAGTCGGAACTCTTCGGCCATGCCAAAGGGGCTTTTACCGGTGCGGCCCAGCGCAAGATCGGCAAGTTCGAGTTTGCCGCCGAGGGCACCCTGTTCCTTGACGAGATCTGCAGCCTGCCCCTGGCCCTGCAGGGCAAGCTGCTCCGGGTCCTCGAGGCGCGGGTGGTCAGCCCCCTGGGCAGCAACGCCGAACTTCCTGTCAAGGCACGGATTATCGCCGCCACCAACAAGGATCTGGAAGAGGAGGTGGCACGCGAGGCTTTCCGCCAGGACCTCTACTTCCGTCTCAACGTGCTGCCGGTGAAGATAGAGCCCCTGCGACAGCGGCGCGAGGACATCCCCCTGCTGGTGGAGTTCTTCCGCCAGGAGTATGGCTACGGCAAGATGAGCGCGCCGCCGCCCTTCAGCCCCGAGACCCTGCAGGAGATCGTCGCCCAGCCTTGGCCGGGCAATGTCCGTGAGCTGCGCAACTACGTGCGACGCCTGTGCATCCTCGGCAGCCCACATGAACAACGGGAGAAGGCGGCTTCACCGCCGGCGGTGGAAGCCTGCGGGGAGATGCCTCTCAAGGAACTCCTCGACCACACTGAGAAGGAGCGCATCATCGCCGTGCTGCGTGAAACCGACGGGCAGGTGGCCCAGGCGCATGCCCGGCTGGGTATTTCACGCAAGAGCTTCTACGATAAGATCACCAAGCATGCCATCGACCTCAGCCTCTATCGCCGGAGTGGCGAGAGGGGCTAAGTCCGGGGCGCCCGGAGGCGCCCAAAAAGCTGCAATTGGTCTTGCGCAGGCCGTCGCCCTCAGTGTAAGAAGTTTGGGAAAGAAGCGGCATCGCCCGGCGTGGCGCCAGGGAGTGATGCCTCATGTAACCGCTACTGGGGAGCGAGCGTGCAACGCCTCTATCTCATCCGCCACGCCAAGTCGAGCTGGGCCGATGCACGTCTTGCGGATTTCCAGCGCCCTTTGAAGACGCGGGGAGTGAAGGCTGCCGAGGGCATGGGGGCAAGACTGGCTGCGGCCGGCGTCGTGCCGCAGCTGATCGTCTCCAGCCCGGCTGTCCGCGCACGGAGCACGGCGGTTATCATCGCCGCCGGCGTCGGTTGTGCCGTCGAGGGGATAGTCTACGACGAAGGCCTCTATCTGGGCAGCGAGGAGTATCACTATGAGCTTCTCGGCACCCTCTTCGGCCGCGTTGACGAGGTTTTTTTGGTGGGGCACAACGACACCATCAGTTACGTCGCCGCCCATCTCTGTGGCCGCGATCTCGGCAATGTGCCGACCTGCGGCATCGTCGCCATCGAATACGGGGCCGGCGGCTTCTCCGCACAAAGGAGCGCGGGGCGGCTGCTGTTTTTCTGGTACCCGAAGGATCAGGGCGGCGGTTGAGGGGCGGTGGCGGAACGTCGCCGCGCCGCGCCCCTCTTTCCTGTCAACTGCCGCTGCCCCTGCACCGGTGGGTGGGCGAAAGAACATGACCTTGCCGAACTGTTTTCAGTGCATCCACTACTACATCACCCATGACCCGCAGCGCCCTTACGGCTGCCGTGCCATGGGATTCAAGAGTCGGACCAACCCGGCGCGGGTGGTCTTTCTCTCCTCCGGCCTGCACTGCCAGCTGTTTTCCGCCAAACATCGCCCTGAAGAACCTTCCGACAAGCCACGGACGGCTTGAGGCGGCCTCGTCTCCGCCCGCTCGGGTCAGCAACGAAGACATGGAAAAAACGAAGAAAGACAAACTGCTCTCCTTTGCCGTCGATCTTGGTCGCGATACCTGGCGCACCAGCTGGGAGTTGATCCGCCTCATCGTGCCCGTGGCCATTGCCACCAAGATTCTCGAGGAGTTGGGCTTGATCTCGGTGTTCAGCGTCATCCTCGAGCCGGTCATGGGCCTCATCGGCCTGCCCGGCGAGCTCGGCCTGGTATGGATGACGGCCATGCTGACCAGCCTCTACGGCGGCATTGCCGTGTTCGCAGCTCTGCTTCCCGGCCTGTCGCTGACCGCCGCTCAGGTCACCGTGCTCTGCTCGGTAATGCTCATCGCCCATGCCCTGCCCATTGAGCTGAGCATCAGCAAACGAGCCGGCGCCGAGCTTTTGCCCATTGCCTTCCTGCGCCTTTTGGGGGCGATAATCTATGGCTTTCTGCTCAACCGACTGTGTCTGTTCTTTTCCTGGTGGCAGGAACCGGCGACCCTGCTGTTCAAGGCCGAGTCGCGCTCCGGAGATCTGCTCAGCTGGGGCCTCGACCAACTGCAGAACCTTTTTTTCATCGTCGTGGTGATCTTCTTCATCATCGTCGCCATGCGTATCCTCCGCCTCATTGGCCTGCTCGCCCTGCTCGAGCGTCTGCTCGCCCCGGTGCTGCCCCCCTTCGGCATGAGCAGCCGGGCGGCGCCATTGACGGTGGTCGGCATGGTCATGGGGCTGGCCTACGGCGGTGCCCTGATCACCCGGGAGACCGCCAGCGGCAAGCTGGAGCGGCAAGAGGTCTTCAACTCCATGGCCCTGATGGGGCTGTGCCACGGTCTGGTGGAGGACACCCTGATCATGGCGGCCATCGGCGGCAAACTGGGGGGAATCTTCTGGGGAAGGATCGCCTTCTCCCTCATCGTCATCTACCTGCTGGTGCGGGCCACGCGCTTCGTTGCCGCCAGGCGGGTGCAGCAACCGTCATAACCTCGGCCCAGGCCGAAAGAAGCTATGGAATTCACGCGCTTTGGCAAGAAAATGACCGGCAATGCCGGAATCCTCTCGCTCATGGACGATCTCGGCAAGGCCACTGCGCCGGGCAGTCGGCCACTGATCATGATGGGCGGAGGCAACCCCGGGCAAGTCCCGGAATTCCAGGAGATCGTCCGTCGCGAGTTCCTCGCCCTGGGTGAGAATCGGCAGCGTTTTCTGCGACTGCTCAGCGGCTACGGCCCACCCCAGGGTGAGAGAACCTTTGTCGAAGCCCTCGCCGTCCTGCTGCGCCGCGAGCAGGGCTGGGATATCGGCCCGGAAAACATCTGCCTGACCAATGGCAGTCAGAGCGCCTTCTTCATGCTCTTCAACCTCTTTGCCGGCGAGATGGAGGACGGGCGCCGCAAGAAGATCCGACTGCCGATGGCCCCGGAGTATATCGGTTATGCCGATCTTGGCCTCGACGCGGGGATGTTCGTCGCCACCCGACCGCGCCTGGAACTTCTCGACGACCACATGTTCAAGTATCGCATCGATTTCGACGAACTGGAGATCGGTGACGATATTGGCGCCATCTGCGTCTCGCGGCCCACCAACCCCACTGGCAACGTCATCACCGACGATGAATTGGCCCGGCTGGCACAACTCGCCGTCCGCCATGAGGTGCCGCTGATCGTCGACAGCGCCTATGGCCTGCCCTTCCCCGGCATGGTCTATGTCGATGCGGCGCCAATGTGGAACGAGCAGATCATCCTCTGCTTCTCCCTGTCGAAGCTGGGTATGCCTTCGTTGCGCACCGGGATCGTCATCGCCTCCGCGGAGGTGGTTCGGGCGCTCACCGCCATGAACGCCATCATGGCCCTGACGCCGATCAGCTTCGCTCCGGTGCTGGCGCAGCGGCTGTTCGCCGAAGGCGAGGTCAGCACTCTCTGCCACCGGCTCATCCAGCCCTTCTACCGCAAAAAGATGGAACTTGCCGTGGCCACCGTGGCCGAGCGTTTTCGCGGCATCCCCTGTCGCATCCACAAGCCGGAGGGGGCGATGTTCTTATGGCTGTGGTTCGAAAACCTGCCCATCAACAGCCTCGAGCTTTACCAGCGGCTTAAAGACAGCGGGGTGCTGGTGGTCTCCGGCCACTATTTCTTCCCCGGCCTGGAGAGGCCGTGGCAGCACACCGACGAATGCATCCGCGTCACCTACTCCCAGGGCGACGATGACATAGAACGGGGACTGCAGATCATCGCCGAGGTGGTACGCAGGGCCTATGACGAGAAAGGGAACACGCCATGAACGCGATCAGCAGGAGAGGGGGACGGAGCGGCAGGCGAGGGTGGTGCTGCGTGGCGGTGCTGCTCGTTTCGGCAGCCCTGGTGCCAGCCATGTCCTGGAGCCAGTGCCGAGAGGGTGACTGCCGCAATGGCCGCGGAGTCTACGCTACCGCCGGCCGCATCTACGAAGGTGAGTTCAAGAACGGCCTGGCCGAGGGAGTCGGCAAACTCTCCCTGGCCGACGGCAGTGAATACAACGGCCAGTTCCGCGCCGGGAAGTTCCATGGCGAGGGGCGTCTCAGGGGAGCGGACGGGCGGAGTTACCATGGTGAGTTCGTTGACAACGTCATCCATGGCGAAGGCGCCCTCACCCAGCCCGACGGCACCCAGTACATGGGGGAGTTCAGCTACGGCCGCTTCCATGGCCGTGGCATTCTCTTCTATGGGGACGGTCGTGAATATCAGGGGGAATTTCGTAACGACATCATTGAAGGCTGGGGCAAGCTCATCTACAGCGATGGCACCTGGTTCGAGGGCGAATTCCGCGATGGCAGGCCGGAGGGCAAGGGAACCCGCAAGTACCTCGACGGTTCGACCTATGTCGGCGAGATGAAGGGCACCTTCCGCCATGGCAAGGGAGTCTTCGAGCACGCCTCCGGCGACCGTTACGAAGGGGACTTCGTCGATGACAGATACCAGGGCAAGGGGACGCTCACCTACCGTGACGGGCGCACCTATGAAGGGGATTTCAAGGACGGCCTGCCCCACGGGCGCGGAGTTCTCAAGGGGAGCGACGGCTCGCGCTATGAAGGGGAGTTCTTCGGCGGCCTGCCCCATGGCGAGGGACGCCAGGAAATGGCCGACGGCAGTGTCTACAAAGGGCAGATGGCCGATGGCCGCCGCGAGGGGCGTGGCGAACTGCGCCAGGCCGATGGCAGTGTTTACGAGGGCGAGTTCCATAACGACGCCATGCATGGACGTGGCACCCTGGTCGCCGCCGACGGCAAGAAGTTCAAAGGCAATTTTGCCGAAGGTCGGCCGCAGGACGAGCCGGTGGCGACGGTGAAGAAGACCATCTCGCTCCCCGAGAACAAGCCGATCAAGGAGGAAGACCTGGTCGTGGCGCCAGCGGCCGTTGAGGAGTCGCCAGATACACGGGGGAGTGCCGAGGAGGGCCTCGCGGAGGTTGCCGAGCCGCCCTCTGCCATCGCAGAGAGGGGCGATTTAGGAACCAGTGATATCGGCGGCGCAGGTCACGGGCTCGGCGAAGCGCTGGCTGTGAGGGAGACGGACCTGGCGGTCGAGACAGCCGGTAAGGAGCCTGGCCAGCCTGTTGATGAGATTGCGCCGGGGAAACCTCAGGCGCAGGTGGAGGCGCAGCTGAAGGCCGAAGCGGTGGCCAAGGAAGAGGCCGCGGCCAAGAAAGAGGCAGCAGCCAGAGAAGAGGCGGCGGCCAAGGTAGAGGCGGCGGCCAAGGCAGAGGCAGCGGCCAAGGCAGAGGCAATGGCCAAGGCAGAGGCAGCGGCCAAGACGCAACAGCAGGCAAAGGTGGAGCTCTCGCAAAAAATCGCCAAAGGTGTATCGCCAGCTTCGGACGCCGCTGACCAGGCCTCGCTGCCCGCCGTCTTCGTCAAGGACGGTAAGGCCTACGAACGGCAGAACGGGCCTCTTCTGACTGGCGACGGTCAGGCGGTCTTCGCCGACGGTCGCCGCTACCGCGGTGCGTTCCGCAAAGGCCTGATGCACGGTTCCGGCACCCTCGACTTCCCCGGCGGCGACCGCTATGTCGGCGAGCTGGCCGAGGGACAGCTCCATGGCTATGGCACCTACCGCTATAACGACGGACGTGAATACCAGGGCGATTTCCGCCGCGGCAAGCGCCATGGCAATGGCGTCTTCTCCTACCCGGATGGCACCCGCTATGTCGGGGAGCTGAAGGACGATCTCTATTCCGGCAACGGCGAGTATCTCTTTGCCGACGGCAGTCGTTACAAGGGGGAATACGCCAATGGCGCCTTCAATGGCCAGGGAGAGCTCACCTATGCCGACGGCAGCGTTTACAGGGGAGAGTTCCGTGACGACCTGCCCGATGGCGAAGGCATACTGATGTCAGCCGATGGCAGCCGTTACGAGGGTGGTTTCAAGCTCGGCCGGCGCAACGGAAAAGGCCGTCTGGTACGAGCTGACGGGCGGGTCTTCGAGGGAGTATTCGCCAACGACCGGCTGGTCGAGAACAATTGAGCGCAACCTCGCTGGTTGCGGAACATGGGGAGATGTGAGGAGTGTCATGCGCTGGAGCTATAAGACCGTCCATTACGATTTGAAGAAAGAAGGGCTGCTGGGCGGCACCTTCCTCGATGAATCGGAGATCGAGCAGTCCCTCAACGAGTATGGCAAGGCCGGGTGGGAACTGGTGGTGATCCTTGAGACCCAGGAAGGATTGCTGGCTGTTTTCAAACAGCCCATCGCAGTCATGCGCGGGGCGGTCGAGACAGAGGATGGGGGGCGCCCTCTGGTTTCTTTGCGGGCCAGACCGGCGGTGGAGAGGGCGTTCGACGATGATCTGGAGCGGGATGAGCCGCCGCGGCGCCCGTCCCCGCAACCGCTGCGCCCCATGCCTCCGCCGAGCGCAGCAGCGGAGGACGTTGAACCGGTCGAGGAACGAAGAATTTACAGGCCAGCGGAGGAACGCCGGCCGCAGCGGCTGGTCGAGGAAGGGCAGGACGACATCGGCTCGATCCGAATCGAATAGTGCCCTCCGCAGCCGCGGACGGGGACGGCGAGACAGCGATGAAACGCCAACGGCGGCAAGATCCCTGAGGGGTCTGCCGCCGTTATGTTTTCAGGTACCGCAGGGCGGCGATCAGCCGAGGTTGAAGAAGGTGCCCAGCTGATAGACGGCCACGGCGAGGACGAAGGCGAAGACGGTGTTGAAGCCCATGGAAAAAGCCGCCCATTTCCACGAGGCCTCCTTGGCGATACACACCAGGGTGACGAAGCAGGGCGAGTAGAACATGATGAAAATCATCGCCGCCACTGCCACCACCCTGTTCCAGTTATCATCCGCCTTGAGGCGCTCGCTCAGCGACTGCGACTCTTCCACGTCCACTTCCCCTATGGAGTAGGCGGTGCCCAGGGTGGAGACGATGACCTCCTTGGCGGCGAAGCCGCCGAGCAGGGCAATGTCGGTACGCCAGTCAAATCCGGCAAGGCGCGATACCGGTTCCATGGCGGTGCCGATGGTGCCGGCAAGGGAGTGGCGCAGGGCCGCTTCAGCCTGATCGTTTTCGATAGCGGCGAGTCTTTCCTTGACCGCTGCCGCTTCCACCGGCAGGTCGTCACCTTGCCCTTCGAGGAGGGCGACAATGTCGGTGCCCGCTTCGGCGAGAATCGCCTGGCGCTTGGCGGCGAACTCCGCCTGCTCGGCATCGGGGAGGTGGGGAAAGGTCATCATCGCCCAGAGGAGAATGGAGATGCCGAGAATCACCGTTCCCGCCTTTTTGATATATTGGTAGGTGCGCTCCCAGGTGTGGATGAGCAGGCCGCGCACGGTGGGCAGGCGATAGGGCGGCAGTTCCATGACGAAGGGGGTCGGCGCCCCGCGCAGCACCGTGGAGCGGAGCAGCTTGGCGGCGAGCATCGCCACCAGCCAGGCGAGCATGGTGAAAAAGAACATGTACTGCGCCCGGTCTTCACTGAAAAAGGCGCCGATGAGCAGGGCCAGCACCGGCAGCTTGGCGCCGCAGTTCATGAACGGAACGGTGAGCAGGGTGGCCATGCGTTCTTTTGGGGAACGCAGGGTCCTGGTGGCCATCACCCCGGGGACAGCGCAGCCGCCGGCGATGCCGCCGGAGACGATGAAGGGCATTACCGAGGAGCCGTGCAGGCCGAAGATGCGGAAGACCCGGTCCATCATGAAGGCGACACGCGCCAGGTAGCCGGAATCCTCGAGCACGGCGATGCCGAAGAACATGAACATGATCAGGGGCACAAAGCCGAGCACGCCGCCCACCCCGTCGATGACCCCGGAGATGACCAGCGAACGGAGGATGCCGTCGGGCAGGATTTCCTTCACCTTGTCGCCGAGCCAGGAGAAGCCGTTCTCCAACCATGACACCGGCACCTCGCTCCAGCTGAAGGTGAACTGGTAGAGGGCGAAGAGGATGGCAAGCATGATCAGTGGCCCGACGAGGCGGTTGGTAAGCACCTTGTCGATCCTGTCCGAGGTGTAGAGGCGGTCGGCATCGTATTTGCGGCTGATCACCCCCTGGCGGAGCAGCGATTTGATATATCCATAGCGCTGATCGGCGATGATCGCCTCGGGGTAGACGTCGAGGGTGCGCCGCGTATGGTCGGTGCTCTTGTCCACCAGCTGTTGCAGCCTGCGGGCGGCCTCGGCATCGGTTTTTTCGCCCCGTTCGACGAGCTGCTGGTCGCTTTCGAGGTATTTTATGGCTGTGTAGCGTGGCGGATAGGTGTCGGTGAGAAATCGCTGCTCGTCGATGATGGCGAGCATCTCGGCGAGGGCGGCGTCGAGGTCGTCGCCATAGGATATGGACAGCGGGGTCCAGGGGCGGTTCTCGCTGGCTACGGCGACTGCGGCATCGAGCAGGGCCTTGGTGCCGAGGCCGGAGCGGGCGACAATCGGTATCACCGGCACTTGCAAATGCCGTGACAAGGCGGCGCTGTTGATTTCGATGCCCCGCGACTCGGCGACGTCGACCATGTTGAGGGCGACTACCAGCGGCACCCCCAGTTCGAGCAGCTGGCAGGTGAGATAGAGGTTGCGCTCCAGGTTGGAGGCGTCGACGATGTTGATTACCACCTGCGGGCGATTATTGACCAGATAGTCGCGGGCCACCAGCTCTTCGGCGGAGTAGGCGGTCATCGAATAGGTTCCCGGCAGGTCGGTGACGATGATCGTCTCGCCGCCGTGGCTGAGCCGGCCTTCCTTATGATCGACGGTAATGCCCGGGTAATTGCCGACATGCTGCCGGGCGCCGGTCAGTTGATTGAAGAGGGTCGTCTTGCCTGCGTTGGGGTTGCCCGCCAGGGCCATTTTCAGCTGCATTGGGTGAGATCGGGGGAGAGTTTCGAGAAAGGATGAACTTAGGGTTCCACCTGCACGAGGATATGGTCGGCCTCGTTATTGCGCAGGGTAATGGTGCTGTCCTGCAGGCGCAGGGCGATCGGGTCGTTCAGGGGGGCCCGGCCACAGATGGTGATCTCCGTTCCCGGAATAAGGCCCATCTCGCGGATGCGTCGGCCGAGTTCGCCGGCGACGTTGACGGTGGCGATGGTGCCGTGCTGGTGCTTGGCCATGTGTCTGAGGAGGATGGTGCTCATTGTCTTTGCCCCGCGGAGCAAGCCTGATTTTTGTCTCCCGACTGCTGGCAGTGGCTGGAGATGCTGCAGCCGCAGCACCCCTGGGAGCAGGACAAAGGCTCGCTGCCGTCGATCAGGGCGCGCAACTGGCGGTAGAAGCGCCGCGCCAGCAGAATGCCGCTGATGGCGACGACGATACAGATGACGGTGTATTCGATCATGGTGGTTATCCCCGGAGTTGCTTCGGCAGTTTGAGTTAGTTAGTCCTAACAGCTTGGGCGAAAAAAAACCCGGACAATGCCGGGCCGTAATAAAAAAGCGCCACCCTCAAAGGCTGGTGACGATGATGTTGTCGGAAATGTCAGCGCCGAGGCTGACTGTGCCGCCCTTGACCTTGAGAATGTGGCACGAGCCGATATCGCTGGAAATGATGTCCGCCTCAGCCCCGGGATAAACGCCCAGAGCGGCGAAGCGGCCACAGAGGGCACGGTCGCCGATGACTTTGCAGATCTTGACCCGGCCGCACCGCCCCCGCTTCGACAGCGGGGTGGCCGAGTTGGTGCAGGAGGAGGTGTGGAAGCATCGTTTGAGCTTCTCTCTCCAGCAGCAGCCATTGCCATTGTTCTTGGTGTTCATCGTAATGATCTCCCTGGAGACATTAGGTACACCAAACTCGACCTGTGGTCAAGGGGTTTCTCAAGTCCTTGGAATATGATTAGGACGCGCTAACCGGAGGTCAAGGGGAGAACGCGTCACTATTGCGCGGTTCCTCTCTTTTGGGGCCTTGCCGAGCCTCCTGCAGAGGGTGCTGCCGGCCTTTTTTCGTCTTCTCAAGCCTCTCTACGTTGGTTGCTGGAATCCTCTCGGCCGGGAGAGCATTCGATGACCGCGGAGAGGTCCTGCCGCTTTGCTGGCGGCAGCTTCTTCCGGCTGGAAGGTCATGCTTGCCTGTCGCCGGCGGGGGGCGTCCGACCAGAGGGTTGGGCCGAGTGGCGGTGAGAGCGGCCGCCTAGGCTGTTTCGTCCCCTTCCGCCGTTTCGACGAGGATATGGTCGGCCTCGTTGTTGCGCAGGGTCAGGGTGCAGTCCATGACGCGCAGGGCCACCGGGTCGTTGAGCGGGGCGCGCCCCTGGATGGTGATCTCCGTGCCCGGCACCAGCCCCATCTCGCGGATGCGGCGGCCAAGCTCGCCGCCGACCTTGACCGCCTTGATCACCCCCGACTGCCCCTTGTGCATCTGTCGCATGCTGATCAGCGCCATGCTCTCCTCCTCGGTGCGCACGGAGAGACATGCCCCCCGCAGCCGCGGGGGGCGGCAGAAGCGAGGCTTGTGCCTGACAGCTGGCCTGCGAAGCGCAACATGCGGCAGGGGGTCATTTTGCCGCCTCCCATGAGTCCTTGAGACCGACGATGCGGTTGAAGACCGGTGCTCCGGGACGCGAGTCGACATGGTCGGCGCAGAAGTAGCCGACACGCTCGAACTGCACCCTGGTGCCCGGCTCGACTGCGCCTAGGCTCGGCTCGGCCATTGCCCTTTCGATGACCACCTTGGAGTTGGGATTGATCAGCTCGAGGAAATTGACGTTCTTGTCTGCTTCCGGGTCCTCGGCGGTGAAGAGACGGTCGTAGAGGCGCACCGGCAGCGGCACCGCCGTGGCGGCCGCCACCCAGTGAATGGTGCCCTTGATCTTGCGCCCGTCCGGGGTGGAACCGCCCCTGGTCTCGGGGTCGTAGGTGCAGTGGATCTCGGTGACTCTGCCCGCGGCGTCCTTGATGTGGGAGACGTAGCGGATGATATAGGCAAAGCGCAGGCGTACCTCGCGGCCGGGGCCGAGGCGATGGTATCTCTTCGGCGGGTCCTCGAGGAAATCGTCGCGCTCGATATAGAGTTCGCGGGCAAAGGGCAGGGGCCGTTCGCCCATGGCCGGGTTCTGCGGGTGATTCTGGGCGGTGACCATCTCCTCTTCGCCGGCGGGGTAATTGTCGATGATCACCTTGACCGGGTCGAGCACGCACATGCGGCGCGGGGCATGGATGTTGAGGTCGTTGCGGATCTCGCCTTCGAGCACCGCCATGTCGATGCGGCTCTCGCTCTTGCCGATGCCGATGCTCTTGCAGAAATTCCTGATTGCCGCCGGGGTGTAGCCGCGGCGCCGCAGCCCGGAGATGGTGAGCATGCGCGGGTCGTCCCAGCCGTCGACGTAGCGGCCTTCGACCATCTTGAGGAGCTTGCGCTTGCTCATTACCGTGTAGGTCAGGTTGAGTCTGGCGAACTCGATCTGTCGCGGATGGCAGGGGGTGGCGAGGGTGTCGAGGACCCAATCGTAGAGGGGACGATGATCCTCGAACTCCAGGGTGCACAGGGAATGGGTGATGCCTTCGAGCATGTCGGAGAGGCAGTGGGTGTAATCATACATCGGGTAGATGACCCATTGGTCGCCGGTGCGGTGGTGGTGGGCCTTGAGGATGCGGTAGATCACCGGATCGCGCATGTTGACGTTGGGCGAGGCCATGTCGATCTTGAGGCGCAGCACGTGACTGCCCTCGGCGAACTCGCCGTTTTTCATGCGCATAAAGAGGTCGAGGTTCTCCTCTATGCTGCGCTCGCGGTAGGGGCTGTCCTTGCCCGGCTCGGTCAGGGTGCCGCGGTATTCACGGATTTCCTCCGGCGACAGGCAGCAGACATAGGCCTTGCCCATCTTGATGAGCTGGACGGCGAAGTCGTAGATCTGAGGGAAGTAGTCGGAGGCGTAGAGCTCTTTTTCTCCCCAGGAGAAGCCCAGCCAGGAGACGTCCTCGCGGATCGACTGCACGTAGGCCACCTCCTCCTTGCTGGGGTTGGTGTCGTCGAAGCGGAGGTTGCAGGTACCCCCGGTCTCCTCGGCGATGCCGAAGTTGAGGCAGATCGACTTGGCGTGGCCGATATGGAGGAAGCCGTTCGGCTCTGGGGGGAAACGGGTGACGATGGCCTGGTGCTTGCCGCTCTTGAGGTCGTCGGCAACGATCTGGCGGATGAAGTCGAGGGGTTTGCTTTCGGGGGTCGGCTGCGGTTCCATGGGAAATCTCCTCTCGGTGACCCGGGTCTAAAAGAATTTTGCCACGTCACGCAGTCGGGCGACTACTTTGTCGCGGCCGAGGGTGACGACGATATCGAACATCGACGGGCCGGCCAGCTGACCGGTGGTCAGCGTGCGCATGGCGTTGATGAGCACCCCAGGCTTGACCGCCAGTTCCGCGGCCAGCTCCCGCGCCACCTGCTCGGTGCTCTCCAGGGTGAACTCGGCAAGTTTTTCGTAGCGGTCGGCGAGCATCGGCAGCCAGGTGACCAGGTCGGGGAACTTGAGGACGTTTTTTTCCAGGGGCTTGCTGTCGACGGCGAAGTCGTCGGCAAAATAGGCGCGGCCCAGGGAGGTGAAATCCTTGAGGGTGTGGAAGCGGTCGCGGATCAGCGCCAGGGTGTCGAGGTACCACTGGCGGCGAGCGCCGTCATAGGCCTCGTCCCACAGTCCTGCTGCCTGGAGCTCGCCAGCCACCAGGGGGGCCAGCTCCTCCACCGGCATGGTGCGCAGGTAATGTTCGTTGAAGAAGAGGATCTTGGGGTCGGTGATGAACTTGGGGTCGTCCTTGCGGTAGTTGAAAATGGCGCTGGATTTGTTGATGCGCTCCAGAGAGAACTCGCGGATAAGCTCCTCGCGGTCGTAGAACTCGCGGTCGTTGCCCGCCGACCAGCCAAGCAGGGCAAGGTAGTTGTTCAATGCCCAGGGCAGGAAACCATTGTCGCGGTAGAACTGCACGGCGACGATCTCGCCGTGGCTGCGCTTAGAGATTTTGGCTTTTTTGGTGTCGAGGGTCAGCGGCATGTGGGCGAAGACTGGCAGCGGCGCCCCCAGGGCCTCGTAGAGCAGGACCTGCTTGAGGGTGTTGGTCATGTGATCCTGGCCGCGGATGATATGGGTGATGCGGTCGCGGATGTCGTCGACGACGTTGCACAGCAGGTAGAGCGGCAGACCGTTGGAGCGGACGATGACGAAATCGTCGATCTCGGCGTAGGCCGCCTCGATGCGACCGAGGATCTTATCATCGTAGCCGAGGGAGCCGGGGCGGTCGGGGACCTTGAAACGGACCACCGACGGCAGGCCGGCCGCCTCCCTGGCCGCCACCTCGCTGGCGGAGAGGTTGCGGCAGCTGCGGTCGTAGCCGAGGGGCTTCTTGGCCGCCAGCGCCGCCTCGCGCTTGCTCTCGAGCTCTTCCTTGCTGCAGAAACACTTGTAGGCGTGCCCGCTGGCGACCAGCCTGTCTGCGGCGGCGACGTGGTCGGCGGCGAAAGCGGTCTGGAAATAGGGGCCCTCATCGAAATCGATACCCAGCCACTGCAGCCCCTCGACGATGCCGTCGATGGATTCGGCGGTGGAGCGGTCGGTGTCGGTGTCTTCGATGCGCAGGATCAGCTTGCCACCGGTCTGCTTGGCGTAGAGCCAGTTATAGAGGGCCGTTCTCGCTCCGCCGATGTGGAGGTAGCCGGTGGGGCTGGGGGGAAAACGCAACCGCGTCTCGCTCATGTGTTGCTCCTGTATGTCTTTCTGCCCGTATTTCCGGCGAACCTTGCCGGTCTGGGAGGCGGGGATGTGCCGGCGGCCGCGGGGCGGCCGGAGTAGATGTTCGCTCCCCTTCCGGGAAGTAGTGCACAAAAGTAAGTGATCTCTTGCGGCAGCGCAAGGGGGAAGGGGGGCTGGCTGGTACCCGGCGGGGCGGCCCCCCGGCGGCTGACTCCCGTCTGACGCTGGCTTGGCCATGGTTTTGTCACCTTTTTTGTTGTTGGCGTGGGGGGAACCATGTATAATTTTTCGTTTTTTATTGAAAATTGTGGTTCGTTGCCCCTAACGCCCGAGCCTCCGCCGGATTGATCCACCTTCCGGCCTGGCGGAGGCATCGTCGGTTGTCGAGGATTTCCGAGTGAAGGAGAGGAAATGAAAGTTTTGGTGAGCGACAATTTGTCCCAGGTCGGTGTCGACATCCTCCGCAAGGCGGGGTTGGAGGTCGACGTCAAAACCGGGCTGGCCCCGGAAGAGTTGAAGGCGATCATCGGAGAGTACCAGGGGCTGGTCATCCGCAGCGCCACCAAGGTCACCGCCGAGATTCTCGAGGCGGCCCACAACCTCAAGGTGGTCGGCCGGGCCGGTATCGGCCTCGACAACGTCGACGTCCCGGTGGCCAGTCAGAAGGGCGTGGTGGTGATGAACGCCCCGGACGGCAACGCCACCACCGCCGCCGAGCACGCCATCGCCATGATGATGTCCCTGGCCCGCAACATCCCCCAGGCCTGCCGCACCATGAAGGAAGGGCGCTGGGACAAGAAGAAGTTCATGGGACGGGAGATTACCGGCAAGACACTGGGCATCATCGGCATCGGGCGTATCGGCGCCATCGCCGCCAGCCGGGCCCAGGGTCTTAAGATGAAGACCATCGCCTACGACCCCTTCCTGCCCAAGGAAATGGCGGAAAAGATCGGTGTCGAACTGGTCGATCTCGAGACCCTGGCGAAGAGGTCAGACGTGGTCAGCGTGCACGTGCCGCTGACCAAGGAGACCCAGAACCTCGTCTCCACCTCGTTCTTCGCCAACATGAAGCCCGAGGCCCTGTTCATCGACTGCGCCCGCGGCGGGGTCTGCGACGAGGCCGCGCTCTACGAGGCACTGGTCAGCAAAAAAATCGCCGGCGCTGCCCTTGACGTTTTCAGCAAAGAACCTACAACTCTGGAAAATTGTCCGTTGCTCGGGCTCGACAACTTCATCTGCACGCCGCATCTTGGCGCCTCCACCAGCGAGGCCCAGGAAAAGGTGGCGGTCATCATCGCCGAGCAGATTGCCGAGTACCTGCTGAAAGGCGTGGTGACCAACGCTGTCAACGTGCCCTCGGTCAGCGACGACGTGCTCGCCCAGGTCGGCCCCTACCTCACCTTGGGCGAGATGCTTGGCTGTCTGCATATGCAGATCGCCAGGGGCGGCGTCTCCGAGGTCAATCTCGAGTTCTGCGGCGGGCTGGCCGAGCTTAACACCAACCCGATCACCGTCGCCTTCCTCAAAGGGTTGTTCACGCCGATCATCAAAGATGCGGTCAATTACGTTAATGCGCCGATCATTGCCAGGGAGCGGGGCATAAGGGTCATCGAATCGAAGAGTGACAAATCTGACGATTTCGTCAGCACCCTGGCCATCCGGGTGACCACCAGCGAAGGCGAGAACACCCTGGTCGGCACGGTCTTCGGGCGGAACGAGCCGCGCCTGGTGCGTCTCAACGCCTTCCGCCTCGAGGCGATGATGGCCGGCCCGATGCTGCTCGTCTACAACAAGAACGTGCCCGGAGTCATTGGCGCCCTGGGAACCACCCTCGGGGCATCGGGGGTGAACATCTCGAGCATGACTGTCGGCCGCGAAGAAAAGAGCAACCAGAACATCATCCTGCTCAGTACTGACGAGCTCGTTTCCCGCGAGCTGCTGGCCAAGGTGACTTCCCTGGCCAATATCGACAACGCCCAGGTGCTCGAGTTCTAGAGCTGCGGGGCGAGGCGGCGCCCCTGCCGCGGTGGGATCATGGTGGAGGGCGCCGTACCCCTATAGGGGTGAAGTGGCGGTGCGTTTGCGGTGCGGCGCCGGGGACGCCGCAGAGGGAAACGATTGACTGTAACCGAGGAGGAGAGACGAATTATGGCGGATGAGGGCAAGGACGTGGGCAACGAATGTGGATGCGGCGAGGGCAAGGTGCCCACCAAGGACGGGAGATGTGTCATGCCGGAAGTGACCTTTCCGGCCTTTATCATGTCGCTCAATACTTCCGCACTGTATCATCTGGGCGAAATCGCCGATCCGCGAACCGGACAGAGGGTGGTGGAGCCCGATCTCGCCAGGCACGCCATCGACACCCTGGTGCTTATCCAGAACAAGACCAAGGGCAACCTCGATCCGGACGAGGAGGAACTGCTCAAGAACATCCTCTATGACATCAAGCTCCGCTTCGTGCGGGTGGTTAAAAAGTAGCGGCAGTCGATGACATCACCCTGCACCTCGCTGGTCCTCGATGCGCCGGCCAAGGTCAACCTCTACCTCCATGTGCTTGGTCGCCGCGCCGATGGCTATCATGAGCTGGAGACGTGGATGCAGAAGATCGACCTCTGCGACCGCGTTTATCTCGAGGTGATCGACGGGCCGGCCCGGGTGGAGTTCGGCTGCAATGCCGATTCGGTACCGGCCGGGCCGGACAATCTTGCCGCGCGGGCGGCTCAGGCCTTCTTCGACGCCTGTCCGCGACTGAGCGACCGCGGCATCCGCATCGGGCTCGACAAGCAGATCCCGGTGGCTGCCGGGCTCGGCGGCGGCAGCAGCGACGCCGGAGCGGTGCTGCGCGGGATGAACGAGCTCTTCGGCAGCCCCCTCGCCAGTGACGACCTGCAAGGCATCGCCTGCACGCTGGGCGCGGACGTGCCCTTCTTCGCTGTTGACATCGGCGCGGTCGTCGCCCGGGGCATCGGTGAAATTCTCCATCCCGTGCCTTCCCTCTGCGACTGCCGCTTCGTCGTCGTCAACCCGCCCATTTTCGTGTCGACCGCCTGGGTCTTCCGTAATTTCCCGTTGACAACCGAGGTGAAACCCTCTAAATTGTCATGCTTTCAACGGCACGGGAGTGTATCCTCGCTGCTGTCGGAGATGCACAACGATCTGGAAGCGGTGACCGCCGCCAAGTATCCGCAGATTGATGAAATCAAGGGGATGCTCGGTGACCTCGGAGCCGCCAGGGTGTTGATGTCCGGCAGCGGGCCGACTGTTTTCGGCGTTTTCCCAGACGGCTCCGCGTCGACTGTGGAAGATCTCGAGGCGGCGGTCGAGGATCTTCGTGACCGCTGCCGAGCAAAGGTGTATCTATCTAGGGCTTATACTGGGGCGTCGCCAAGCGGTAAGGCACCGGGTTTTGATCCCGGCATCCGTAGGTTCGAATCCTTCCGCCCCAGCCAATGTTGAGCCAGCTTCCGGTCCTTCTCAGCCAAGTATACGATGACACGAGATCTCAAGATTTTTTCTGGCAATGCCCACCGGCAGATGGCGGAAGAGATCGCTGCCCATTTGGACATCCCGCTCAGCGGGGCTGATCTGAAGAAATTCAGCGACGGCGAAATCTTCGTCGAGCTGAAGGAAAACGTCCGCGGCACCGATGTCTTTCTCGTCCAGCCCACCTGTCCGCCGGTCAACGATCACCTCATGGAACTGGTGATCATGGTCGACGCCCTGCGGCGCGCTTCGGCGAGGAGGATCACCGCGGTGGTGCCCTACTACGGATACGCCCGGCAGGATCGCAAGAATGCCCCGCGGGTACCGATCTCCGCCAAGGTCGTCGCCGAGATGTTCATGGCGGTGGGGGTGCGCCGCGTCCTCTGCATGGATCTCCATGCTGGCCAGATCCAGGGCTTCTTCAATATCCCTGTCGATCATCTCTTTGCCGCGCCGGTCATCCTCCAGTACATCAAGGAAAACTTCGGCGAAGATGTCATCATGGTTTCCCCCGATGCCGGTGGCGTGGAGCGGACCAGGGCCTTCGCCAAGAGGCTCAATTCCGGCCTGGCGATCATCGACAAGCGACGCGACAAGCCCAATGAGTGCGAGGCCATGCATGTCATCGGCGATGTCAAAGGCAAGACTGCCATTCTCACCGACGACATGGTCGATACCGCTGGCACGCTGTGCTCCGGGGCACGGACCCTGCTCGAGCATGGCGCTCGCGAAGTGCATGCCTGCTGTTCGCATCCCGTGCTCTCCGGGCCGGCTATCAAACGAATCACCGAGTCACCGCTCAAGTCCCTGGTGGTGACCAATTCCATACCCCTGCGCGGCGAGGCACTGCACTGCGACAAGATCAAGGTGCTGTCGGTGTCGCAACTGCTCGCCGAGGCGATCAAGAGAATACACAACGAGGATTCGGTCAGTTCCCTTTTCGTCTGATCGGCGTGGGGGCCAGTTCCGGGCTGAAACAGTTTTTTGAATTCGTTCGACTTTTGACGGCTGAAGCCGTCATCGTTCGACAAAGGAGGCAATATGTATCAAGTGGAAATCGCCGCATCGCAGAGAAAGAGCTCCGGTAAGGGTCCGATGCGGCAGATGCGGATGAAGGGGATTACTCCGGCCGTGGTTTACGGTGGGGGCGGAGAGGCGATGATGCTGGAGATCGACACCAAGATCCTCACCTCCCAGCTACTCGAGTTTGCCCGTAAGAATACCGTGGTGACGCTGCAGATCGAGGGTTTCGGCGAGAAGAAGGTGCGCGTCGGTGAGGTGCAGACCGATCCGGTTCGCGACACCCTCATTCATGTCGATTTCTGTGAGATCGATCTGGAAAAAGACCGCCGCTACACCGTTCCGGTGATCTATCAGGGAACGGCCAAAGGTGTCGATCTCGGCGGCGATATGGTCATCGAATACCACAAGGTGGTGCTCGAGGGCAAGCCCCTCGATATCCCCAACGAGTGCGTGGTCGATGTCACTAACCTCGCCATGGGCGACAGCATCACCTGCGGACAGATCGCCATTCCCGAAAACGTGCGCATGGTCACCGACACCTCCTGCAATGCGGTGAGCGTGATCAAGCCGGGACAAAAGGCGGCGTAAGCGTCAGCATCCCTGGCCGTGGCGGGAGCATTCGCCGCGGCGCAACGCGAGATATCTTTGAAGGTCCGGGAAAGATTCTTTTCCGGACCTTTGTCGTTCTCTGCCGGTCTTCATATGGAACATCAGGACTGCCTGCTCATCGGCCTCGGCAACCCCGGTGAGCAGTATCGCCATACCCGCCACAATGTCGGATTCATGGTGCTCGAGCATTTTCTCGGCCGCTTCGCGCGGGGGAACTGCAGTGAGAAATGGCAGGCCCAGTACATCGCGCTCACTCTCTCCGCACGCAGGGTGCACGTGGTCATGCCGATGACCTATATGAACCTCAGTGGCAGGGCGGTGGCCCAGTTCGCACGTTTTTTCAAGACCCCCGCAGAGCGTATCCTTGTTGTTCATGACGATCTCGATATGCATCCGGGACGGATCAAACTGGTCAAGGGGGGCGGAAGCGGGGGACATAATGGTATCAAATCCCTGGTGGAATGCCTCGGCGCTGCCGAGTTTTACCGCCTCAAGATCGGCATCGGCAGGCCGGGCAAAGGCGAGGTGCACCCAGAATTTCCGGTGGAGCGCTATGTACTGAGCGAGTTCTCTGCCGTCGAAAAGGACATCGTCAATGCCCGATTTCCAGCAGTAAGCGACGGCATCCGCCTCTTTTTCGAACAGGGCGCGGAGCGGGCCATGGGGGCGCTCAACATCCTCAAATAGGTTCATGCACTGAAGGCTGGCAGCCTGTCCTTTTCGGGCCAGGACCTTGCAGGATGCATCCATGACAACTGGTCTGGGGCATGGCCGGGACGCCGGCGATTGGGGCAGCAGGCGGCGTTTTTCCGCCACTCCCCGCCGGGATCTTGGTAACTCCCCTGAACCTCGCCATATGCCTCTCTCGGCGCCGCTGTCTGTGATCTAAGCCCTCAGCCGCCATATCGGCATTTTCCCTTTGCCCGGAAAAATGCGGCAAAAAATCTCGCAGTGTGGTATGTTGCAGTTGTCCCGTACCTCCGACCGCACCTGGTCAGTCACCGCAGCAAGAACGTCACGCCACACCGCATTGCCCGAGTTCCTTCGGGAGTGTCGGCACTTCCCCCGGCGGTATTACCAGCAGAATCTCTTTTCTTTTCAGTTCGGCACCTGGCTTTCGGCAGTTTTTGATTAAGGAGAAAAACGTGTTCTGTGAAGGCGATATGGCTGTTTACCCGGCCCATGGCGTTGGGGTTATCAGGGCAGTCGAGACCAAGAAAATCGGCGGCATCGATCAATCGTTCTACGTTTTCGAGATCCTCGACAACAGCATGCGCATCATGATTCCGACCAGCGGCAGCAAGAATGTCGGCTTGCGGGCCATCGTCGGCAAACATGAAGTCAGTAATGTCTACGATATTCTCGCCGACCGCTCGGTGGTTCTTGGTACGCAGACCTGGAATCGCCGCTATCGCGACTATATGGAGAAGATCAAAACCGGCTCGGTGCAGGAGGTGGCGGTGGTGCTGCGCGACCTCTTCCTGCTCAGTGTTGACAAGGACCTCAGCTACGGCGAGCGAAAGATGCTCGACACCGCCAAGAACCTGCTGGTCAAGGAACTTTCGCTGGCCCAGAACACCGAAGAGTCGGCGGTCAGCAAATCGATCGAGGCCATTTTTTCCTGATGCCCTGTTTGGTCCATTGTCTGGGGACGCAGCCAGGGCAGGTCCATGCGCACATCGCCCACCATTTCTCCCCCTGCGCTGATACCTGGGCTTGCCTGGCAGAGCCTCTGTCGCCGGCAGCCTTTTTCCGCCTGAGGGCAACTTCGCCCATCGGCCGCGATTGAAACATGGGCAGCCAGTTCCTGCCTCCTGTGATGGAATCCATCACCAATGGGACGTTTTCATACAATGTCGGCGGTGGCTACGACCGCATCCGCCTTGATCAGTTCCTCGCCTTGATGGATCCAGCCACATCGCGCTCGCTTTTTGCCGACGCCATTGCCAGCGGGCTTGTCGTCGTCGATGGCATGGCGCGGAGGAGCAGTTACCGCGTGCGCGCTGGCGAGGTGGTCACTGGTCGGCTGCCGCAGCGCACCTCCCCTGAACTCACTCCGCAGCAGGTCGACTTCGTCGTCCTGTTCGAGGATGAACATCTGCTCGCCCTCTCCAAACCACCGGGTCTGGTGGTTCACCCCGGCAGCGGCAACATCGACGGCACCCTGGTCAACGGACTGCTCCACCACTGTCTGTCCATTGCTGCCGTGGGCGATGCCTTGCGGCCCGGGATCGTCCATCGGCTCGATAAAGACACCTCCGGGGTGATGCTGGTCGCCAAGCGCGAAGAAGTGCATCGTCGCTTCGTCGACGACTTTAAAAACCGACGGCTGACCAAGGAGTACCTGGCGCTGGTTCATGGACGGATGGGGCAGAAGAGGGGCCGTATCGTCGCTTCCATCGGTCGCCATCCCCGGCAGCGGCAGAAGATGGCGGTACTTGTCGAGGGTGGGCGCCATGCGGCGAGCAACTGGGAAGTGCTGCGCGAGTTCCAGGGTCCCTTGAGCCTGCTGCGGGTGACTATCGAGACCGGTCGCACCCACCAGATCCGCGTGCACCTTGCTCATCTCGGTCATCCGGTGGTGGGGGATGCCACCTATGGCGGCAAGCCTGTCGGGTCCTGTATGCGGCAGTTGCTCCATGCCTTCCGCCTGGTATTTCGTCATCCGGTCACCCAACAGGAAATGGAGGTGTCGGCGCCATTGTGGCCGGACTTCGCCGCAGTGCTGGAGGAACTCGACGAAATCACTCCACCAGAGGGGGAGAGAAGATGAATATTGCCGTCACCGGCTGTTTTGGGGGAGGCAAAAGCACGGTCAGCAGGCTGCTGGCCTCTGCCCTTGATAGCCCGTGCCTCGACACGGACCGTATCTGCCGTCGCCTGCTCCAGCCCGGGGAAGTCGGCCATGCTGCTTTTACCGACCGTTTTGGCGGGCGCTTTCTCGCCATCGACGGGGCCATCGACCGGCTCGCCCTGCGTCAGGCAGTGTTCAGCGATGTACAGATCAAAAGCGCGCTCGAGGAGATCCTCCACCCTCTGGTGCAGAGTGAGGTGGCGGAGGCCTCCCTTGCCTGTCGGCAAGTTGGGCGCTTTCTGGTGGTCGAGGTGCCGTTGCTCTTCGAGGTCGGCTGGCAGGGTGAGTTCGATGTGGTGGTGGTCGTTGGCGGCGGCGAGTCGCTTCTCGCCGCGCGGGTGGCACGGCGCGATGGCCTCGCCGCTGCGGAAATACGAGAGGTCGCCACGAGCCAGTGGACCATGGCGGAAAAGGTGGCGCGGGGAGATGTCGTCATCGACAACGGTGGCACCTTTGTCGCCACCGTGCAGCAAGTCGCCTGGCTGGCACGAAAACTCCGTCTCGCTGACAAAAATGTGGGGGAGCGACAGCGTCCAGCTAAAACACTTGACAGCAGGAAACCGAGTACGTATAAGGGTAGCAACGTTTTTTCCAATCCCTGTCTTTGCTGAATCATCTCTGTTGACTCCTGTTTGCGGTTCGTTGCCGCGCGACGCCCGAAGCGGGTGGTCTGTCATGACCATCGGCAGACTTCAAATGGTGTGATTCGCCACGGATCTGGTCGCTCATTCCATCCTTAAATACACTATTCTACGACATACTGCGAAGAAGCCGCTGCCGTAACGCGCAGTGAACCAACTCGAGGCAGGTGTTCCCGCGCCTTTTCGCTAAGGCCGCGCTCTAACGAAATACCACAGCACCCATAGCCCCCGTAAGGGCATGGCGCGCCGCACGGCGTCAACGGTGTTTCCCCGGTATCCTGCCCATATACCCGAAAAAGGAGAAGGAGATTAATGAACCTGGCGGAACTCAAACTGATGAAAATCGGTGAACTGGTGGCCCTGGCCCGGTCGCTGAAGGTCGAGGGCTATAGTGCTCTGCGTAAACAGGAACTGATCTTCGCCATCCTCAAGGCCCAGTCCGACAAGGACGGCAAGATGCGCGGCAGCGGCGTCCTGGAAATCCTGCCCGACGGATTTGGTTTCCTGCGCGCCCCGGACTATAACTATCTCCCCGGTCCCGACGACATCTACGTCTCCCCCTCGCAGATCCGCCGCCTCAACCTGCGCAGCGGCGACACCGTCGAGGGCCTGGTTCGTTCCCCCAAGGAAGGCGAGCGCTATTTCGCCTTGCTCAAGGTCGACAGCATCAACTTCGACCCGCCGGAGGCCTGCAAGCAGAAGACCCTCTTCGGCAATCTCACCCCGCTCCACCCCAACGAAGCCTTCACCCTGGAATGGCAGCCGGACAACATCTCCATGCGCATCATGGACATGTTCGCCCCCATCGGCAAGGGGCAGCGCGGGCTGATCGTCGCCCCGCCGCGTACCGGCAAGACGGTGCTCATGCAAAAGATCGCCAACTCCATCGTCCGCAATCATAAAGAGGTCTACCTCATCGTCCTGCTCATCGACGAACGGCCCGAGGAGGTCACCGAAATGACGCGCAGCGTCAAGGCTGCCGAGGTGGTCAGTTCGACCTTCGACGAACCGCCGCAGCGTCATATCCAGGTGGCGGAGATGGTCATCGAGAAGGCCAAGCGGCTGGTGGAGCACAAAAAGGATGTGGTCATCCTGCTCGATTCCATCACCCGTCTCGCCCGCGCTTACAACACGGTGACCCCGGCCAGCGGCAAGATCCTCTCCGGTGGTGTCGAGGCCAACGCCCTGCACCGTCCGAAACGCTTCTTCGGCGCGGCGCGGAATATCGAGGAGGGCGGCAGCCTGACCATCCTCGCCACCGCCCTCATCGAGACTGGTAGCAAGATGGACGAGGTCATCTTCGAGGAGTTCAAGGGCACCGGCAACATGGAACTCATCCTCGACCGCAAGATGGCCGACAAGCGTATCTTCCCGGCCATCGACCTCAAGCGCTCGGGCACCCGCAAGGAAGATCTGCTCATCAAGCCCGAGGCCCTCAACCGCATCTGGATCCTGCGCAAACTGCTCAACTCGATGAACCCGGCCGACTGCATGGATTTCCTCATCGACAAACTCAAGCTGCAGAAGAGCAACGCCGATTTCCTGGACTCGATGAACGCCTAAGGAGGGTCGGGCAGCCGGCGGCGGTATTTTCCCTTGAAATCTATGCGTCGGCTGGGTAAAATAGTTGTTTTGTCATTGCAACGTAACTTTCTTGAAATCAACTTCAACACACCCCGGCGGGGTGTCGGAGGGATAAGGGTCATGAAGGAAGGAATTCACCCCGAATATCGTAACATTACTGCCACCTGTGCCTGTGGCAACACCATCGAGCTGGGTTCGGTCATGAAGGAAATGAAGGTGGAGATCTGCTCCGCCTGTCATCCTTACTTCACCGGCAAGCAGAAACTCGTCGACTCGGCCGGCCGTATCGAAAAGTTCAAGCAGCGCTACGCCAAGCATTACGCCAAGGTGGAAAAGGGCAAGAGCTGATCCCCTTTCTCTTCCAGTCGGAGCTTCTCCGGCGCCCCGGCATATTTACGTAGGGTCCACAACGATGCTCGGCATGGTTGTGGACTTTTTTCTTTCCTCTCGGCTCAAGGGAAACGGCCATGTTCGATAGATTCGCCGACCTCGAAGACAAGATCGCCAATCTCGAGGGGCGTTTATCCGACCCGCAGCTGGTGGACAACCAGCGGGAGTATCAGAAGGCGGTCCGGGAGCATGCCCATCTCGTCAAGCTCAACGATAAATACCGCCAGTTCATCAAGGTGCAGGAAGATATCCGCGCCAACAAGGCGATACTCTTCGACGAAGGGGAAGATCCGGAGATGAAGGAGCTGGCCCGCGCCGAGCTCGAGGAACTGGCCGAGCGGGAGAAACAGCTCGACGAGGAGATGAAGATCATCCTCCTCCCCAAGGACCCCAACGACGACAAGAACATCTTCCTCGAGATTCGTGCCGGCACCGGCGGAGACGAGGCGGCCCTGTTCGCCGGTGACCTCTTTCGCATGTACAGCCGCTTCGCCGAGAGCATGGGCTGGCGGGTCGAGGTGATGAGTTCCAACCCCATCGGCATCGGCGGCTTCAAGGAGATCATCGCCATGATCAGCGGTGAGCAGGTCTACTCCAAGCTGAAATACGAGAGCGGGGTGCACCGCGTGCAGCGGGTCCCGGAGACGGAGACCCAGGGACGCATCCACACCTCGGCGGTGACCGTGGCCATCCTTCCCGAGGCCGACGAGGTCGAGTTGCATATCGATCCGGGCGATCTCAAATTCGACGTCTTCCGCTCCTCCGGCCCCGGCGGGCAATCGGTCAACACCACCGACTCGGCGGTACGCGTCACCCATCTCCCCACCGGCCTGGTGGTGAGCTGCCAGGACGAAAAATCCCAGCATAAGAACAAGGCCAAGGCCCTGGTGGTACTGCGGGCCAGGCTCCTCGACATGCTGGAGCGGGAGCGCCATGACAAGATCTCCCAGGATCGCAAGAGCCAGGTGGGCAGTGGCGACCGCAGCGAGCGCATCCGCACCTACAATTTTCCCCAGGGGCGCATGACCGACCACCGCATCAACCTCACCCTCTATAAGCTCGACGCCATCATCGGTGGCAAGCTCGAGGATGTCATCTTCCCGCTTATCGCCCATGATCAGGCGGAAAAGCTCAAGGCCATCCAGTAGCGGGGCGGCATCCGCAGCGTGGCGAGGCAATGGCTGCGCCGCCTTGGGGAGCAAGGGGAGACAGGACGGATGACTGTTGCCGAACTGCTGCGCATAGTGGAAAAAGAGCTGCGCCGGGCGGGGGTGGAGGAGTGGCGCCACGAGGCGCAACTGCTCGTTGGCGGCTGTCTCGGCCTGACGCAGACGCAGCTGCTGCTCGGTGGCGGGGACACCCCGCCAGGAGAGGCAGTGGAACGTCTGCAGGCTTCTCTCGAGCGGCGGCGCCAGCGCGAGCCACTGGCCTATATCTTCGGCGAGCAGGAGTTCTGGTCGCTGCCCTTTGCCGTCTCGCCGGCGGTGCTCATCCCGCGGCCGGAAACCGAGTTCCTGCTCGACCGCGTCCTCGCCCTGACCGACCCGCGACATCTTGCCACGGGGGCGATCCTCGACCTGTGCTGCGGCAGCGGGGTCATCGCTACCGTGTTGGCCAGGGAAACCGGTGGGCCGCTCTATGCCGCTGATCTTTCCCTCGCGGCGCTGCGGGTCGCCAGCGACAATCTCCGCCGTCATGGCGTGCGCGAGCAGGTTACCCTGGTTGCCGGGGATCTCTTCGGCCCCTTCGCCAGAGGGCCGATGTTTTCCCTGGTGGTCACCAACCCGCCCTATGTGGCGCGCCGGGAGCTGGCCTCGTCGCTGCAGCCCGAAGTGGCCGGTTACGAACCGCATCTCGCCCTCGACGGCGGCGACAGCGGTCTGGAGGTGATCGAGGCCATCCGCGGGCAGATTCACCACCATCTTCGCCCCGGTGGCCAGCTGTTCATGGAGATCGGCGCCGATCAGGGGCCAAGGGTGGTGGAGATGTTTTCGCTGCCCTGGGGGGCGGCCCCGGCCTTCGCCCAGGCCGAGATCCTCGTCGATTACGCGGGACGCGACCGGGTGCTGCATGCCCGGCTGGCCGGACGACTTTGAAGTTGACCACCACAATACGGTGATACCATATGGAAAAACTCCTTGTCGAAGGCGGTGTGCCCCTCCAGGGCGAGGTGAAGATCAGCGGCGCCAAGAACGCCGCCCTGCCCCTCATGGCCGCGACGCTGCTCAGCCCCGGCGTGCATACCCTGCGTAATGTCCCCGACCTTCGCGACACCCGCACGTTTCTGCGCCTGCTCGCCCATCTCGGCGCCCGCAGCGAGCGCTGCGACGACGTGCTGCGCATCGACAGCAGCGCTATCGTCGATGTCGAGGCGCCCTATACTCTCGTCAAGACGATGCGGGCTTCGGTGCTTGTCCTCGGGCCGCTCCTGGCGCGCCTCGGTCGGGCCAAGGTCTCCCTGCCCGGGGGCTGCGCCATCGGGGCGCGGCCGATCAACTTCCATATCATGGGACTGGAGCGGCTCGGCGTGAGCTGCACCCTCGAGGGTGGCTATGTCGACGCCCGCTGCAATGGGCGCATGCGCGGCAACGTGGTCTACTTCGACATCCCCTCGGTGACCGGCACCGAGAACCTGCTCATGGCGGCGGTGCTTGCCGAAGGCACCACCGTGCTCAAGAATGCAGCGCGGGAACCGGAGATCGGCAACCTCGTCGATATGCTCAACGGCATGGGGGCGCGCATCGAGGGGCGCGACGGCGACTGCCTGACCATCCACGGGGTGGATTCACTGCGACCGGCCGATTGCACCATCATCCCCGACCGCATCGAGGCCGGCACCTACCTCATCGCCATCGCCGCCACCGGCGGTTGCGGCCGGGTGGTTAACTGCAACCCCAGACACCTGCCGTCGCTCCTGGAAAAGCTGCGCTGCGCCGGCCTGGTGGTCGACGAGGGAGTCGACAGCATCGCCATCTCCTGGCCAGATGAGCGTCGTGTCGAGCCTTTTCTCACCAGCGTTGATATCAAGACCATGCCCTATCCCGGCTATCCTACCGACCTGCAGGCACAGTTCATGGCCCTGATGACCCTCGGCAGGGAACTCTGCGTCATTACCGAGACCATCTTCGAGAACCGTTTCATGCATGTCGCCGAATTGCAGCGCATGGGGGCGTCGATCAGGGTCGACGGGCATTCGGCGGTGGTCTCCGGGCGCGGCATGCATGGCCTCAGCGGCGCCCCGGTGATGGCTACCGACCTGCGCGCCAGCTCTTCCCTGGTGATCGCCGCCCTGGCTGCCTCGGGCCGTTCCGAGATCTCGCGCATCTACCATCTCGAGCGCGGGTATGAAAAGCTGGTAGAGAAGCTCTCCGGGCTCGGGGCGCGGGTGTGGAAAGAGGAGGAATAGCCAGCAGGGCTGGTGGAGGGCGAGGGGTCTCCAGGCGGCGGCACGGCGGGGGCATCAAACAGGGGGTGATGACAAGACCATGAAGACGAAGGCAATGAACGGCAAGGCGGCGGCGTTTCTCAGGCAGCACAAGGAGAGGGTCATTCTTGGCGGGGTGTTTTTCCTCTTTTTCGTCTTTGTCGGCGGCGGCTTCTTCCTGCAGAGCATGCGCGGCCCGGGCAAGGATCCGGCCAAGCTCGTCCCCAAAGTGGTGGAAATGAAGGTGTCGCAGAGTGGTGCCGCGCTGGAGCAGGGTACGGCAGCCGAAAAGGGGTCGGCGCCTTTTTACCTCGAGCCTTCGCCCGGCGAGCTCTTGCAGCAGCTGACATCCTTGGAAAACTATAACGAGGGAGTGATCGAAGGGAAGTATGTCGGTCTCAGGGTGTTGTGGCCGGCCTATTTCTTCTCCCTCCAGGAAAATTCCGGTGGTCGGGGGACGCTGATTCTCGATGTCGACGAAGATGGCTTTGGCGTGGTTATCGAGGCCGAGGTCGAGCTTGCCGCCCATCCCCAGCTCAAGGAGTTCGCCGAGGGGCAGAAGGTGTGGATCGGTGGCGAGATCACGGCGGTGGACCGCTCCGGCACCGGCACCGTCTTCCTCAAGGCCGAGAACCTGGCCCTCGATGGCGACCCGGTCCTCGCCGGGGCGCAACGGCCTGCCAAGTAGCCTGGCCGCTCTTCTAAGGGCTGTTGCAGCCTACCTCCTTCATATTCCCCGTAATCCCCCGTGCCCCTACGAGGGCAGCGGCAGGCCGATGGTGAACACCGCGCCGCCCTCTCTTCCAGCCGAGATGCGGATTGTTCCCCTGTGTTCGGTGATGGTCTGGCGGACGATGGCCAGGCCAAGCCCGGTTCCTTCCGGCCGTGTGGTGTAGAAGGGTTCGAAGACCTGATCCCGCTTCTCTTCAGCGATCCCCGGGCCGTTGTCGGCGATGGAGATCTCCAGGGTCTCTTCGCCACTCTCGGCGGTCCGCTCAGCGGCGGTGATGAGGATGCGCTCTTCGCCTGGCTGGCAGAAGGCCAGGCCATTCATGATGAGATGGGTGAAGACGGTGAACATTTCCTTCTCGTCGGCCCAGAGGTCGAGGTTGCGGTCGAACACGCAGCGCACCTCCGCCGTCTCCGGCCAGGTCGGGTCGGCGCGACAGACCTGCAGTACCTCGTTGATGCAGCCGTGCAGGGAGAACCAGGTACAGTTGGCGATTTCCGGGCGGCTGAAGCGGAGGAAGTCGCCAATGGTGGTAATGAGGCGGTTGGCCTCGCGGAGGATGATCCTGGTCAGCTGATAATTGCTGTGGTCCCGCGTGCCCCCGGCGGAGAACTCGTTGGCCAGGACCTGGGCCGAGCCGGAAATGGCGGTGAGCGGGTTGCGGAAGTCATGGGCAATGCTGGCGCTCATCATGCCGATGGCGGCAAGCTTCTCCGCCTGCCGCACCTGCCGTTCCAGCTGCTCGATGGCGCTGATATCCTTGAGGGTGATGATCTTGTGGGGGGGGTGAGTGGAGCCCTGCTCGCCGCTACCCCTCCCCATGTCGATGACCGAGTAGCCGAGCCGTACCTTCTGCCCGTCGCCGCGCACGTAGTCGCAGGTCATGCGCGGGTTGTCGGCGTTGAGGCCGAGGTCGGGAAAGTGGTGTGATAATGGATCGCCAAGGAGGCTGTCGCTGTCGATGCCGGTGATCTTGGCGGTGGCGTTGTTGGCCGAGGTGATCCTTCCGTTGCCGTCGATGGTGAGGATGCCGATGGAGATGTTGTCGAAGATCTGCTTGTAGAGGTCGGCAAGGCGGTCGTAGCTCTTCAGCGAGTCGTTGAGGGCGCTCTCGGTTTTGCGCAGTCGCAGGCCGAACAGGGCGCTGAGGATGGCGGCAAGAAAGAAGGTCAGCCCGTGCACCGAGAAGTGGTTGAAGAGCAGCATCGCGTTGCGGGACGATGCCTCCAGGTAATTGTGCAGATAGGCGGGGTAGTAGTGGTTAGCTTCGCAGAGGAGGATCAGCCCATATTGCAGGGTGGCGGCGGCGGCCGCCACCAGCCCGCCTTTGCGCGGCAGGATGAGGCCGCCGGCGATGATCGGAAAGAAGTACACCGTGGTGTAAATCGACTGCGACAAACCGGAGTAAAACACCAGCAGGCTGACGAAGGTGGTGTCGATAAGGGTCTGGATGATGCCGAAGCGGCGCGGGTTGCCACTTGAGAGGAGGAGGTGGAAGGCGGAGAAGATGGTGGCGAGGAGAACGAACAGCAGCAGCAGCGCGAAGAGGCCCAGCGGCACGATGATGACGTCGAAGTGGGGGGCCTGGAAAACCGAGCCGATGGCCAGGAGCAGGGTGTAGAGCACTACTCGCAGCAGCAGCATCCACAGCAGCTGGTGGCGCAGGATCTGATCGACGCTGCCCACCTGCCGGGCGCGCTCGACGATGTCGGCGAGATTCATGGCGTTCAGCCCAACCCGTATTTCTTCACTTTATAGCGCAGCGAGCGAAAGCTCAGCCGCAGCAGCTCGGCCGCCCTCATCTTCGAATTGTTGGTCTTGGCCAGGGCATGGTTGATGAGGCGCTTCTCAAGATTGTCGACGACTTTTTCCAGGCCGAGGTCGAACAGCTCCTCCTCGCTGGAGGCGGCGCGGAAGAGGGCGTCGAGTTCATCGCTGGGCCGTTCCGGGGCGGCGCCGCCGCGCCCGGAAAGAGTGAGACTCTCGGGGAGGATGATGTTCGAGGTGGCCAGGGCCACGCCGCGCTCGATGATGTTCTCCAGTTCGCGGACGTTGCCGGGGAAATGATAGTTCATCAGCACCTGCAGGCCGTAGGAGGAGATCTCCTGCACCTCCTTGCCCAACTGTCGTGAATATTTCTTGAGAAAGTGATCGACGAGCAACGGCACGTCTTCCTTGCGCTCACGCAGGGACGGGACGCGGATCGGAACCACCGCCAGGCGGTAGAAGAGATCTTCGCGGAAGCGTCCTTCGCGGATCTCGTCTTCGAGGATCTTGTTGGTGGCGGCGATGATGCGCACGTTGATGCGCTTGGCCTTGGTGCCCCCCACCGGCTTGACCTCCCGTTCCTGCAGGACGCGCAGCAGCTTGGTCTGAATGATCGGGGTGAGCTCGCCGATCTCGTCGAGAAAGGCGGTGCCGTTGTCCGCCTCGTTGAAGAGGCCGGGCTTGTCGCTGATCGCTCCGGTGAACGAGCCCTTGACATGGCCGAAGAGCTCGCTCTCCATGAGGTCCTCGGGGATGGCGCTGCAGGTGATGGGCACGAAGCTGCGGTCGGCGAACTTGCTGTGGCGGTGGATGGCCTGGGCGACCAGTTCCTTACCGGTGCCCGATTCCCCGTAGATAAGGACATTGGCCGGTGTCGGCGCCACCCGCTTGATCATGTCGAAGATCTTGAGCATCTCGCGGCTGCGGCCGATGATCTCGGGAAAGGAGCTGCCCAGCTCCTGGGGAGGAATGAAAGGCTGTGTCTTGCTGGTTGCCGAGGCGATCACCGCTTTGATCTCGTCGACGTTGAACGGCTTGGTGATATAGTCGAAGGCCCCGTTCTTCATGGCGAGGACCGCATCTTCGGGGGAGGCGAAGGCGGTGATCATGATCACCGGCAACTCGGGCAGACGTTCCTTGGCGGCCTCGAGCAGCTCGATGCCGCTCATTCCCGGCATGCGGATATCGCTGACGACGACGTCCACCCCTTGCTCGTCTAGAAAGGTCAGGGCTTTGTCGCCGCTCTCCACGGTATGCACCGTGTGATTCTCCTTTTCGAGGAGGATCTTGAGGAAATCCCGCATGCTTCGTTCATCGTCGACGATCAGTATCGAGGCCATGTCCCGCCCTTGTCGTGGTCAGCATTGCCGTCGCCGGCGCGCCATTGCATGGTCAGCGCTCGGCAATATCCGTGGGCGATCGTTGGCAGAAACGTCACCCCCCCTTCCTGCCTATCATATCGTAGAGAGCGGGCGGTGACAAGCAGGGGAGGGGGCAAGCTGCTAAAAAAGCGTGGCGTTTCGCGCTTTGCGGGCTAAGGGGGGGCGGTTCCGTCGCAAGAGGCGGTGCTGCCGGGGGATGGCCGCGTCATCCTGCACTTCGGTCCGCGCACCGCGCAGGACGCCCCATGTGGCGAGGACGCTCCCTAAGGTGGAACTGGGCGGGCTACCCTAGTGCCCCAGGGCAGCGGCGAGCTCGATGGAGGAAGCGGTGTGCAGCCTGGCGGTGCTCTCTTCGTCCAGCGACCCGCCTTCGCGCAGAACCTCGTCCAATTCCTGGAGGAGAAGGGCGTCGGCGAGAATTTTCGCCTCGATGGAGATCCGGGGAGGCGGCGCGGCGACGGCGGCGATGACTGTGGCGATCTCCTGGCCCATTTTTGCCGCGGCACCGACCTTGGCGAGTATTTCCCTGGTCGTGGCGGGGTCGAGGCGTTGCAGGTAGGCGGCGCAGAGGATGATGGCGAGGTTGCCGCCTTCGGCCTTGCCGATCGTCTCGGCAAAGCGGGCGGTGGTGGTGATCTGCCGGATGCTGCGGAAGTCTCCGCCCAATGCCCGCTTCACCTCCACGGCCACCTTGTCCTTGAGCAGCTGTTCGCGGACGCCGGCAAAGTCTTCCGGTAGCGAGCCGAGGCACTGCTCGGCATACTGGCAGTATGAGGCGCAGCCGAAATCCATTTGCGGGTTGATCATGCGGTGGCCGCAGTTACCGCACTTGCGGCTGGTATCGTCCTTGTAGAACTCGATCGTTGCCGAACATTTCGGGCAGACGGCTTCGAAGATGGCGTCCGCTTTCCAGTACTTCATGTCTTGGCCGGGGCATTTCATGGCGTTCTCCTTTGCCTGTGGGGTGGAGAAGGGGGGACGGGTTGCGCTGTGTCATGTTCAGCATAGCCCTCGCGCCGCTGCCCCCCCTTGATATAGGTCAAAGCGAGAAAAAAATCTTTCCGCCCGCCCCGCATTCGCCCCGGTCACCACCGCCCCGAATGCGACTATTTGGGGCAATACTCCCCGAGAATCCGCTCGATGGCCTGGACTGAGAGGGCGTTTGCGGGCAGGTCCAGCAGGGAGCGGCGCTCCATGTCGAATTCCAGTAGGGCGGGGTCGTGGGGAACTACCCCGGCAACAGGCAGGCCAATTTCCGAAACCTCAGCGAGGAAGGCGTCGCTCAGTTGCTGCGGCCCTCTGGTGACGATGATGCCGATATTCTTGATGTCGAGCTTCAGCCCGGGGATCATCTGGTTGATGCGGCGGACGGCGCGCAGGCCGCGCAGCGAGTAATCGGTGACGAGAAAAAGCATGTCCACCTTGCCGCTGGTGCGCCGGCTGAGGTGTTCCATGCCGGCCTCGTTGTCGACTACGGTGTAGGCGTAATGGGAGGTCAGCTTGTCGGTGAAGTTGTTGAGGATATTGTTGACCATGCAGTAGCAGCCCTGCCCCTCCTGGCGACCCATGACCAGCAGGTCGAAGGCCGGCTTCTCGATCAGCGCCTGTTCGATGAGGGTCTCGAGGTAGTTGACCTTGTCCATGCCGGATGGCACCCCCTGCGGGTCTTTCATATACGTCTCGCGAATCTCGCCGATGGTGATGGGCACGTCCAGCCCCATGGTCTCGCCGAGGTTGCTGTTGGGGTCGGCGTCCACCGCCAGAATGGGCGTCTTGCCGAGTGCGGCGAGATAACGAACGACCAGGGCGGCGACGGTGGTCTTGCCCACCCCGCCTTTCCCGGCAAATGCGATAACCTTGTTCATACATTCTCCGTCGATAGAAAATAGGGGACACCGGCCATGGCCTTCACGGCATGGCGGCCGAACACCGACAATAGTAAACATCCTCGTCAATAATAAAAGAAAAAACCACCCCGAAAGAGCGTCGAGGTGGTTGGTGGGATGGAGGTGCGCCCGCGACTAGGCAGCGACAGCGGCCTTGCGTTTCTTTTTTTCCTCTTCGGGGGGAGCGAGACGGGCGGTGAGGCCTTGCAGGAAGGTGGCGTCGACGGTGGCGTTGCAGGCGATGCCGAGCAGAGCCTGATCGACGCCGAAGCACAGACCGAGAAGCTGTGGCAGGAGCAGCACCGGCAGTTGTGCGGTGGTGGAGGTCCCTTGCTCAAGCTTCTGGTGGCTGTCGCACTGCAGATAGCAATAGGCGCAGAGCGAGACGAGGACCTCCGCCCCGGCCGCCCACGCGCCGCTGATTTTTTCGTTGAGCAGACGGCGGGCGAGCAGGTCGTCGATGCCTGCCAGGGCGGCGCCGCAACACTCCACCGCGCCACGCCAGTAAAGGCTCTTCGCCCCGCTGCATTCGATGAGCTCGGTGGCGATCTTTGGTACGAAGGAGTTGTCGAAGTCGGTTACCTCGCGCGGCCGCAGGAGATGGCAGCCGTGGAGAACGGCGACCGGGAGGTCCTTAAAGGCGAGGCTGCGCCGTTTGCGGAGTTCCTCCGCGCCCACATCGCGGTGCAGGATGGTGAGGAGATGGTTGATTTCCGCCTTCCCCGAACAATGCAGCCCTTCCCTGGCGAGGATGGCGTTGCACTCTTTCGCCAGTGCCGGATCGCCAGCCATCGCCTGGCGCGCCTTGCGCAAGGAGGCGAAGCAGCAATTACAGGCCACGGCGATGGCCTGGCCACGCTGCTCGGCGACCGCCAGGTTGCGCGCCGCCGCCAGCAGGCTGGCCCGTTCGTCGACATTGCGTGCCGGGTAGCCGCAGCAGGCGAACTCGGCCACTTCGGCCAACTCGATACCGAAGAGGGCGAGCACGGCACGGCTGGCGGTGGCGTATTGCGGGATGCGCGCAGGAATATTGCAGCCTTGGAAGAATGCGTAGGTCTTCATGCCGTCGCTCCTTGTCTGAGGGAGGTCAGTGCCCTGTTTTTGAGGCGGTAGAAGATGTCGCAGAGCTCGACCTCGTTGGGGCAGTTTTCCTGGCAGAGGTAGCAGGTCGAGCAACTCCACAGCATCTTCGCGCCCAAGGCCAGTTCGGTCTGGCCGATGCCGAGGCTGTAGATGATCTGGTGGGGAAGCAGGCCGAGGGCTTCGCCGGGGTTGTCGTGACCGCGCACCACCGGGCAGACGTTGGTGCAGCGCTGGCAGGAGTAGCAGCCGCGGTAGGAGGTGTTGCCGAGGGAGGCCTCGCTGCCGAGCGTCAATGGCGCGGGGACGTCGGCGAGTTCCTTGAAGCTCCTGGCAAAAAATTCGCGAATCTTCTGCACGAGATGCAGGTGTTCGTCGATGAAGCTGCCACGCAGCGCCAGAGGGAAGGAGAAGTTGCTCAACAGGGCCGGTTCCGGCCCGGTGCGGAGGAGCAGGGCGTAACGTGCGCTGACGAACAGCTCGCGCAGGTCGATGCCCGAGGGGCAGATGGCGGTACAGCGGTCGCAGCTGGTGCAGACGTAGAGCCCCTGGCTCATCCTCGCCAAGACCCCGGGGTCGGTTTCCCTGCCGGCGGCTACCCGTTTCAGCTGCTGTACCTTCTCCGAGGGCAGGATGAAGTCGTTGGAGAATGTCTCGGCGAACATGCCCGAGGAACACTCGACGCTGCAGGCCCCGCAGTGGGTGCAGGCGGAGAGGCCGAGCATCTGACGGGTGAGAGCGTTGGCAGGGGCCATCACCTGATTCCCGGCGACCCGCTTGACCATCAGCGACAGGGGGGCGGCGATGACATGGAACATCTTGCCAAAGGGCAGCCAGGCGAGGAGGGCGAAGCAGGTCAGGAGATGGAAGGTGGTGAGCAGGGTCACCGTCGTCGCGTCGCCGAAGACGGCGAAGAAGGCCGGGGCAATGCTGGCGGCGGCGAACCCGGCAAAGGCGTGGCGATTGGAGACGTGGCATTCGCTGCACACACCTTCGTTCAGTTCCTTGCCCATGGCCACCGCCTCAGCCGGTGGTGCGGAGGTGAAGTTGGGAGAGATCAAGCCGTTCTCCGCCACCCAGAAAGCCTCCAGCGCCCGCGCTTCTTCGTCTTCGCCGGGAGAGCCATATTCGGCCACCATCCTCTGGTAGGTGGTGTAGGAGGCCATCTTCGCCCCTTCGAGAAGCATGCCGGAGAGCATGATGGCGGCGATCAGCGCCAGCGCCGTCCAGTCGCCCCAGGTCGAACGCAGTCGCCGCTGGCGCAGTGCGAGACGGCGCCACACGGCGAGAGCGACGCCGGCGAGGACCATGAGACCGAAGACGTTGCGAAGCGTCAGAAAGGGGTCGAGGGTCGGTTGATAGTTGTCGAAGAGGATGTCGGCCAGCACCAGGTGCAGGGCGTGCATGACGAGGAGGAGGATGAAGCCGGAGAAGATGAGGAAATGGGCGACCCAGCGCAGCAGGCTCTTGTCGAAGGTGCGCTTCTGCAGGAGGAGGTCGGTGACGAGCGATTGGGCGACAAGGGCGATCTTTGATCCGAACAAGGTCGCCAGCGCCGCCTTGAGCGCGGCGGCCACCCGGGCGGGGAATGGATAGGGGCGGGTGCTGCCGGGGTGAAAGCCCTGGGAAAACCAGGTGAAGAGCTTGACAACAATACCGACGAGACAGACAGCCGCAGACAGGACCAGCAGGGTAGTTACAGTCATGATCGTATCTCTCTCTTCTCAGGGGTTGTTTTCAGCGTGTGCAATGATTGTCGTTTGCCCTCGCCGCAGCGCCGTCCTCGGCCGGCACCAGCATTGAAAGGGTTGGTGTCTCTTCCTCCTTGTCAGCGAAAATATGTTTGACGTGGCTCGCCGCCCGGGACGAGGGGCGGATGCCCCAGGGGGCACCGCGCCGGGGCGATCACGGCGAAAGCAACGTAAAGTAGAGTAGATGATACCGTCTTTTGCACTTCCCGTCGAGCGGTCATTCGACACTATATTGAAAAAATTTATGTACTACTCGAATAATAATCGTATGAAGCTGTCGTGAGAGCACCACCGGGCGTGGAGAGCCAGTCAGAAGGTGGCAGAAACCCCGCGCGACGGCATGGCGCCTCACCGTCATGGATCGTGAGCATCGAATTTCCTTTTCTCTCTGGCTTCTGCGGCAAGAGAATCATCTTGCCACGATGATGCGCGCCATACTGCGTTTTTCCTCGGCGTCGGCGCAAGGCGGTCGTTTTTTTCGGCGGAATCAGGTAGGTTGCCCTCATGGCAAACGGTGGCGCCGCTTGAGGCCTTGTTCCAGTGGCGAACGTGAGATGGGAATGGCAGAGAGGAGCATGATGAGCGTAACACCCTTCGTCGGCGCGGGAAAATACGTGCTCGACCCGGAACTGGCAAAGATCGTCAATATATCCATGGCCCTGGAGATGCCGCTGCTGCTCAAGGGCGAACCCGGCACCGGCAAGACCATGCTCGCCCATGCCATCGCCGAGAGTTTGCGCATGCCGCTGATCGTTCTCAACGTCAAGTCGAGCATGAAGCTGGTCGAGGCCCTCTACCAGTACGATACCCTGACCCGGCTCAACGACAGCCGTTTCGGCGATTCGCGGCGCGATGTCGCCAACATCGGCGACTATATCCGCATGGGCAAGATCGGCCAGGCCTTCACCTCCGAGGTGCGCACGGTGCTGCTCATCGACGAGATCGACAAGGCGGAGACCGAGTTCCAGGATGACATGCTCGACGTCCTCGACCAGATGCAATTCGACATCATCGAGACCGACGAGACGGTGCGCGCGCGGCAGCGTCCGGTGATCGTCATCACCAGCAACGCCAAGAAGGACCTTTCCGACCCCTTCCTCGGCCGCTGCAATTTCCATCACATCGCCTTCCCCGACCCGAAGATGATGCGCAAAATCGTCGAGGTGCACTTCCCCGACCTCGAGCGGCGGCTCACCGAGCAGGCAATCGCCACCTTCTACGAACTGCGCAACCTCGACGGGGTGGAGAAGAAACCGGCCACCCGCGAGCTCATCAACTGGCTGCGCGCCCTGCTTGCCGACCCCGATTTCCGCAGCGGCGAGCGGCTCTCCCGGGAAGTGCCCTATCTCGGAATCCTCTTTAAAAAGACCGGCGACTACCAGCGCGCGCTGGGCAGCTTCGGCAAGAAACGCCTCTTCTGAGGACATCCGGCGATGTTCGTCTCCTTCTTCTATCAGCTCAAGGAGGCCGGGGTGCCGGTCAGCCCCACCGCCTTCCTTACCCTGCACCGCGCCATGGGCGAGGGGCTGGTGCTGTCATTGGACGACCTCTACACGGCGGCGCGGGCCATCCTCGTCAAGAGCGAGAAGTATTTCGACCTCTACGACCAGGTCTTCGCCCATGTCTTTGCCGGCGCCGAACTGGCCGACCCCCGCGACGAACAGGGGCTCGAGCTGCTCGCCGGGGCGATGCTCGATGAGTGGCTGAAGAACCCCCGCGAGCTTGCCAGGGCGATGGGCGTCGACGAAAAGGAGCTGGCCGCCTTGTCGCCCGAGGAATTGCTGGAGTACTTCAAGAAGCGTCTTCAGGACCAGAAGAGCCGTCATGACGGCGGCTCGAAGTGGATCGGCACCGGCGGCACCTCACCGGTGGGACACTCGGGCTATCACCCCGGCGGTCTGCGCGTCGGCGGCGCCAGCGGGCGACGCTCGGCCATCAAGGTGGCCGGGGAGCGGCGCTACCGCGACTACTCGACCCAGGGGGTGCTGACGCGCGCCACGGTGGGCGAGGCCTTGAAACGCCTGCGCCATCTCGTCCCCCAGGGCAGCCGGGACGACCTCGATATCGACGCCTCCATCTACCGCACGGTCAAGAACGGCGGCGAGATCGAACTGGTGTTCCGTCGCGCCGTGGTCGACCGGCTCAAGGTGATCCTCGCCATCGACAACGGCGGCTGGTCGATGGAGCCCCATATCGAGCTGGTGCAGACCCTGTTCAATTATGCCAAATCGCAGTTCAAGGACTTGCGCATCTACTACTTCCACAATACCATCTATGACCAGGTGTGGGAGGACCCGGCCCGCTACCGGCGCCCGGTGCCCCTGACCCAGCTGGCCCGGCTCGACCCGGAGACGCGGCTGATCGTCGTCGGCGACGCCAGCATGGCGCCCTACGAGCTGATGTCCGCCGATGGCTCGATCTACGCCTTCGAGCGCAGCGGCAAGCCCTCCATCGAGCAATTGCGCTTTCTCGCCGCCACCTTTCCGCGCCATGCCTGGCTCAACCCCCTGCCTGAGGGGCAGTGGCCCTACACGCGCTCGTTGATGATGGTCGGCACGGTGTTCCCGATGTTCGAGCTCTCCCTCGACGGCCTGGAAAAGGCGGTGCGCCGCCTGACCGGCAAGTGAGTGGAGAGTTCCGGACCCTGTTACAACCATATACCAAATCAATATTCTGTGAGGATTTCATGACCACCTTTACGCCATCCTGCCTGCCACTGCTCATTGGCAGTCTGCCCCTGGCCGACCACCGCGAAGCGACCCGGCTGATCTTCGATGCCACCCCCGAGATTCCCCTGTGGCCGCAGCTGCCGATGTATCGCGAGGAGGGTATGGTGCGGCAGTTCCTCTCCGGGCTGCCCGGGGTGCGCGAAGAGGATGGCAAGACCGCTATCGACAGCGACGGCGAGCTCTTCGCCGAGGAGACGCTGGCCTTCTACGAGGAGTATCTGGCAGTCGCCGAGGGGGGTGCCCCCCTCGGCGGCTCGCGCTTTGCCCTCGAAGAAGCAGCCGGTCGCGGTTTTGCGGTCTTCCTCGAGGAGGCCGCCCTGCGTCGCGACCGGCTGCAGGCCCTCAAGGGGCAGACCACCGGGCCCTTCACCTTCTGCACCGCGCTGTGCGACCGCGACGGGCGGGCGATCTTCTATAACGATCAGCTGCGCGACCTGGCGGTCAAGCACCTCGCCCTGAAGGCGCGCTGGCAGACGCAGAAGATGGCCGCCCTGTGCGGGCGCACCATCATGTTCTTCGACGAGCCGGCCCTGGCCGGGCTTGGTTCCTCGGCCTTCATCTCCATCAGCCAGGAAGACATCGGCGCCTGCCTGGAAGAGGTCTTCGCCGGGGTGCGGGCGGAAAACGGCCTCGTCGGGGTGCATGTCTGCGCTAACACCGAGTGGCCGACGGTGTTCGCTTCGGGGCTCGATATCATCAGCTTCGATGCCTATGGCTACTTCGACCGGCTGGTTCTCTATGCCGAGCATCTCCGACAGTTTTTCGCCCGTGGGGGAATTCTCGCCTGCGGCATCGTGCCGACTTCGCCACAATTCATCGGCGGGGAGGACAGCGCCTCACTGACTGACAGGTGGCTTGAGCAGCTGCGCCAGCTCACCGCCATCGGCATTGACGAACAGCAGGTGGTGAGGCAGACGCTGATCACCCCGAGCTGTGGCACCGGCGCCCTGAGCAGGGTCGAGGCGGAGAAGGTCCTGCGGCTGACCAGGGAGGTTTCGGCCGAAATCCGTCGGCGTTTCGGTTGCTGAAGGGGGCAGGGCGGCCTTGCTGCGGGAGGCGCAGTTATTGCAGCGGTCGCCCCGTCACGGCGGTTTCATGGTGCCGTCCGGAGACCTCTCGGCTGTGTGCCGCCCCCTCAGGCCCGCTCGTTATCCGGCTGGGCGGGCGGTTGCGGGGCGGTACTGAGGAGGAGGCGCTTGGCGGCGGGGGAGAGGCGCTTGATGAGGCGCTCGCGCCGCGTCGCCTCGCCCCGCGAGAGGGCCGCCTCGCTGTAGACCAGGGTGACCGGCTGTCGGGTGCGGGTGTACCTGCTGCCGCCGGCCGGGGAGTTGTGCTCGGCGAGGCGCCGTGTGATGTCGGTGGTGATGCCGGTGTAGAGGCTGTTGTCGCGGCAGCGCAGGATATAGACCACCCATGGGGCGGGTGGTGGCGAGGGGTTGGTGCTGTTGGTCATTGGCGGTGGGGCTGCGCTGCTACTTGTCAAATATAGCGCCGAATGGTAATGAGAGGGCCGTTGGCGGCAGCGGCGCCAATGATAACGACCGAAAAGGTTGCCGGGCCATCTTGGCGCAGATGTCGAAAAAAGACAAGCAAACAGTTTCTCCGGCGAGGGCGGGTGAGCGCATGGACAGGGAAGCGGAAAAAGCGACGTTGCAGAAACAGGCCCTTACCGAGCATCTGCGGGAGCTGCGCTCCTGTCTGATCGTCTCCCTGGTGGCGGTGCTGGCCGGCTTCGCCCTCTGCTATTCGGTGATCAAGCCCATCGGCACCTGGTTCTTCAAGCCGCTGACGGCGGTGCTGCCCGAGGGTACGTCGCTCATCTTCACCTCGTACCAGGAGGGGTTTTTTTTTATCTAAAGCTCGCCCTGGTCTGTGGCGTGCTCGTCGCCTCGCCGGTTATCTTTTCGCAACTGTGGCGCTTCGTCGCCCCCGGACTGTACAGCCATGAGAAGCGGGTGCTGATCCCCTTCTCCCTCCTCTCCACGGTCTGTTTCGTCGGCGGCGCGGCCTTCGGCTACTTCGTCGTCTTCCCCCCCGCCTTCAAGTTTCTCGTCGGCTATAACAACGAGTTCCTCACCTCGCTGCCAGCGGTGAGCGAGTACTTCAGTCTGGCCACGAGGCTCCTGCTGGCCTTCGGGGTGATCTTCGAAATGCCCATCTTCATGGTCTTTCTCGCCAAGACCGGGGTGATTTCCGCCGCTTTCCTCAATCGAAACCGCAAGTACGCCATCCTCATCAACTTCATCGTCGCCGCCATTCTCACCCCCACCCCCGACATCGTCAACCAGCTGATGATGGCCGTGCCGCTGCTGGTGCTCTACGAGATCAGCGTCGTCGCCGTATGGATGTTTGCCGGCAAGGGGTTCAAGGGCTTCGGCGACGGCGCGGCGCCTCAAGACGGGAATGCCTCCTGAGAGGTTCCATCCTGGCAATCTTGTCCTCTTTGGTATATAAGAGTAAGCGACGGAAGAGCCACGGCCGCACGACATCGGGTGTCGCGGCGGTGTTTTCGGCGCGTCGCGCCATTGGGCAACTACTACATGCGGAGGTGATTTATGGCCACGAATGCTGAATATGACAGATTGATCGACATCGGCAGACCGCCGAATATCAAAAAACGCTTTCCCCACTCACGTGCCCTGCTGGTCAGCGGCAAGGTCATCGACCGGGCGATGATCGCCAAGGGCGGGGCGATGACCATCGCCGCCAACGGCCGCAACAGCTTCATCATCCGCGGCGCCCTGGCGGCGGCGCAGCGCGCCGATGCGGCGATCATCATCGAGATCGCCCGCTCCGAGGGCAACTACTGCCCGGTCAACGGCTACAATATCGCCATGTACGTCGACACCCTGTGCAACGAGATGGGCATCACCGTGCCGGTGGCCATCCATGCCGACCACTACGGCATCAAGAGCGAGGCCGACCTGCTCTTCGCCAAGAGCGACATTCCCGGGATGTTCGACGCCGGAATCACCTCCATCGCCGTCGACGCCTCGCATATGGCCGACGACCTCAACCTGCTGGCCAATATCGACATCAACCCGTTCATCCCCGCCTGGGCCGGTCTCGAGACCGAGGTTGGCGAGATCAAGGGTGACCAGGGCTTGTCCACCGTCGAAGACGCCTCCTTTCTCATCAAGGGGCTCAACGCCCACGGCATCTTCCCCGACTGGATCGCCCTCAACAACGGCACCACCCATGGCCTCGAGGCCAGCGGGCAGGGGATCCAGGTGGAGCTGACCGCCGCCATCCACGAGGCGCTCGCCCCTTATCGCGTCTCCGGCGCCCAGCACGGCACCTCCGGCAACAACTCCGATAAGCTGCGCCTCATCGCCGCCCGCACTCATACCACCAAGGCCAATGTCGCCACCGCCCTGCAGATGGTCTCCTGGGGGGTCGAGGTCAACGACTTCGGCAACGCCATCCTCGATGGCGACGGCAACTTCATCAAGCTCCCCGATCAGGGGGTAACCGAGGAAGTGTGGGCGAAGATGACCGCCCACGCCGCCAAGAATAGCTGGAAGGGCGGCAACTACAAGAACCTCAACCTGCCCTTCGAAAACCTGCTGCTGTCGCAGTCGCCAGCGGTGCGCCAGCGCATGTGCAAGGGTGTCGAGGATTTCGTCTACAAGATTCTCGTCGAGGTGTTCAACGCCGCCGGCACGGCCACCTTGGCCAAAGAGGCCATTCTCGCCGCCGGTTCCCACGACCTTGGCGCCAAGGGCCGGCCTGTCGAAGACCCGGCTGCGTGGACCAGGGAGAAGATCGTCGAGCGGGCCAAGACTCTCAACAGCGACAAGGGCCCGGAAGGCGATTTCGACGATTGATGCTACCTCTCGGCCTTTTTTGCCGGCAATTCTTCATCATCCCATGAGCCAATGAACAACATCCTTATCACCGGCGCCGCCGGGTTTATCGGTGCGCATCTCGCCAAACGTCTCATCGAAGGCGGCGCCGAGGTGGTCGGCCTCGACAATCTCAACGACTACTACGACCCGCAGCTCAAAAAAGACCGCATGGCGGCGCTGGCCGCCGGGCCGCGCTTCCGCCATGTCGATTTCGACCTCGCCGACCGGCAGGCCATGGCCAAGCTCTTCGCCGAGAACCGCTTCGATGCGGTGGTCAACCTCGCCGCCCAGGCAGGGGTGCGCTATTCCCTCATCAACCCGCACTCCTACGTCGACACCAACCTCGTCGGCTTCGTCAACGTTCTCGAGGGCTGTCGTCACTCCGGAGTCAAGCACTTCGTCTACGCCTCCTCCAGCTCGGTGTACGGGGCCAACACGAGGATGCCGTTTTCGGTGCACGACAACGTCGACCACCCGGTATCCCTCTATGCCGCCTCGAAGAAGGCCAACGAGTTGATGGCCCACACCTACAGCCATCTCTTCGGCCTGCCGACCACCGGGCTGCGCTTCTTCACCGTCTACGGGCCGTGGGGACGGCCGGACATGGCGCTCTTTCTGTTCACCCGGGCGATCCTCGAAGGGCGGCCCATCGATGTCTTCAACAACGGGCAGATGGAGCGGGATTTCACCTATATCGACGATATCGTCGAGGGGGTCTGCCGGGTGGTGCACCGGGTGCCGCAGGGTGACCAGCGCTGGCGCAGCGACAGCCCCGACCCGGCGACTTCCTACTGCCCCTACCGTGTCTACAACATCGGCAACAACAACAAGGAGAAGCTGCTCCGCTATATCGAGGTGCTCGAAGACACTCTCGGCAAGAAGGCGGAGAAACGCATGCTGCCGATGCAGCCCGGCGACGTTCCCGCCACCTATGCCGATGTCGACGATCTCGTCGCCGATCTTGGTTATAAGCCGGGCACGACACTGGAATACGGCATCGGCCAGTTCGTTCGCTGGTACAAGGAGTATTTCAGGATAGGCTAATAGGCAGATTTTTGGCGCGGTGCAGGCACGGCCGAAGCGGGACGCCCCGCTTCGGCCGTTGTCGTTTTCATTCTTGCTGCAGGAGAGCGAGGGCGGCGGTGACGATGGCCGGGGCGTCGATGGCGCTGTTGCCCCACAGAGTGGCTTGCGGGCCATGTTCGACGAACTGGTCGGGGTGACCGAGCAGGGTGGTGCGCAGCTGGTGCAGACTGTTGCGGCTGAAGAGCTCGAGTACCGAGCTGCCGAAGCCCCCCTGGCGGGCATTGTCCTCGACGGTTACCACCCGGCCGGTATGGCGCGCCCAATGGCAGATGAGCTCGGCGTCGAGAGGCTTGATGAAGCGAGGGTTGATCACGGCGCAGCCGATCCCCTGCCCGGCAAGTGTCTCGGCCGCGTCCATGGCTGCCTGAACACGGTTGCCTACCGGCAGGAGGAGGATGTCGTCGCCTTCGCGCAGCACCTCGCCCTTTCCTATGGGCAGGGGCTCTGGCTTGTCGCTCAGGGTGGCGCCGCAGCCGGTGCCGCGCGGGTAGCGTAGCGCCGCCGGGCCGTTGTGGGCGAGGGCGGTGGCCAGCATGCGTTGCAGTTCGAGCTCGTCCTTGGGGGCCATGAGGACGAGGTTGGGAATATAGCGTAGAAAGCTGAGGTCGAAGACGCCGTGATGGGTGGGGCCGTCGTCGCCGACCACCCCGGCGCGGTCGATGGCAAGGGTCACCGGCAGGTTGGGGATGCAGATGTCGTGGATGATTTGGTCGAGGGCGCGCTGGAAGAAGGTCGAGTAAATGGCCACCACCGGCCGCAGGCCTTCCACCGCCAGCCCGGCGGCGAAGGTCACCGCGTGCTGCTCGGCGATACCGACATCGAAGAAGCGGTCGGGAAAAGTCTTGGCGAAGCCGCTCAGCCCGGTGCCGGAGACCATGGCGGCGGAGATGGCGACGATGCGGCTGTCCTGCTGCGCCATACCCACCAGGGTGTCTCCGAAGACCTGGGTGTAGGAGGGTGTCGTCGCCGAGCCATTGGGCTTGCCGCTGGCCACGTCGAAGGGGCCGATGCCATGGAAGATGTCGGGGTTGCTCTCCGCCGGGCCGTAGCCCTTGCCCTTCTTGGTGAGGACATGGATGAGCGTCGGGCCCTGGGAGTTGTCGCGTACCGTCTCCAGGGTCTCCACCAGGTCTTCCAGGTTGTGGCCGTCGAGGGGGCCGATGTAGTCGAACTTGAAGGCCTCGAAGAGCATCCCCGGGGTGAAGAAGCTCTTGAAGCTCTCCTCGCTCTTGCGGAGGATGTTGAGAATATTCTCGCCGACATCGGAGATCTGCAGCTTTTCCACCAGGTGCGCCTTGACGCGGCGCATCGTCCTGCCGGTGAGTTTGCGGCTGAGGAAGCTGGAGAGTGCGCCAACATTTGGTGAAATCGACATCTCGTTGTCGTTGAGGATGACGATCAGGTCCTTGTCGAGGTGGCCGGCGTGGTTGAGGGCCTCGAAGGCCAGACCGGCGGTCATCGACCCGTCGCCGATGACGGCGATGGCGCGGCGGCTATCCTTTTTGAGAGTCTTGGCCAGGGTGATGCCCAGAGCGGCGGAGATCGAAGTTGAGCTGTGGCCGGTCTCGAAGGCGTCGTAGGGGCTCTCCTTGAACTTGGGGAAGCCGCTCAAGCCCTTGTATTGCCGCAGGGTGGCGAAGCGCTCGCGGCGGCCGGTGACGAGCTTGTGGGCATAGCTCTGGTGGCCGACATCCCAGATGAGTTTGTCGTGCGGGGTGTCGAAGACGAAGTGCAGAGCCAGCGTCAGCTCGACCACGCCGAGACTGGGGGCGAGGTGGCCGCCGTTCGTGGCGACGGTGGCGACGATCAGCTCGCGGATCTCCGCTGCCAGCCTGTTGAGCTGGGCGACGTTCAGTTTCCGTATATCCTGTGGCGAATTGATTCCGTCAAGAAGCCTCGCCGGGGCGCTTACCGATGATGGCATACGTCAGTGCAAGAGAAAAGGGAGAATCTAGTTGCTGCGGGTGGTGATGTAGGTGGCCAGCCGGCGCAGCGGTTCGGCCTTGTCGTCGAAGGCGGACAGGGCCAGGGTGGCCTCGGCGGCGGCCTGCGACGCCAAGCGTCGTGTCTCTTCGAGCCCGAAGAAGGCGGGGTAGGTGGCCTTGCCGCGGTTGGCGTCGGAGCCGGCAGCCTTGCCGAGCTCTTCGGTGGTAGAGGTAACATTAAGGATGTCGTCGACGATCTGAAAGGCGAGGCCGATCTTTTCTCCGTAACGGGTGAGGTCGTCGTACTGTCTGGCGCTGGCCCCGGCCGCCAGGGCACCGGCCTGCAGGGAGCAGGTGATCAGGGCGCCGGTCTTGGCGCGGTGAATGGTCTGCAGGCGCGGAAGGTCGATGGTCACCTTCTCGCTGTCGATATCCAGGGACTGACCACCGACCATGCCCAAGGGGCCGGCGGCGGCGGCAATGATCTCGATGATCTTCAGGCGCTGCGGCGCGGACAGTCCGCCGCCGCGCTCGCCGCTCAGCAGGTGGAAGGCCAGGGTGAGCAGGCCATCGCCGGCGAGAATGGCCCCGGCCTCGCCGTAGAGGACGTGGTTGGTCGGCTTGCCGCGGCGCAGGGCGTCGTTATCCATGGCCGGCAGGTCGTCGTGGATCAGGGAGTAGGTGTGGATGTACTCCAGGGCGCAGGCGATGGGCAGCAGCCGCGCGGCTACTCCGGCGCTGCCGTCGATGGCCTCGCCGGCTGCCAGGCAGAGGATCGGGCGGATGCGCTTGCCGCCGGCGAAGAGGCTGTAGCGCATCGCCTCGAGGTGCCGGGCGAAAGGGCCGGATGCCTCGAGCATGAGGTCCTGCAGGCCGGCCTCGACGAGGCGGCGCTTCTCCTCCAGGTAGAGATCAAGTTCCACGTTCCGGTCCTTCGAAGGGGCTCGACTCGAGCTTGCCGTCCTTTTCCAGGAGCAGCTCGACCTTGGCCTTCGCTTCGGCTAACTGTTGATGACAATAGGCGGCCAGCTGGATGCCCTCGTCGAATTTTTTCAGGCTGCTTTCCAGGCTTTGCTCGCCGTCGGCCAGCTCCTCGGTGAGCTGTTCGAGCCTCGCCAGGGCCGCCTCGAAGGTCTTTTTCGCCATAATCCCAGGGTGGTGCAAAGAAAATTGGCCGTTGCCACCGGCCGCGGTTTTGGCTACAACCATGGCTGGTGGAGCTGGTGCGTGAGCCCGGCTCGCCGTGATGAGGTATAAGGGGAAACAATCCGTATATATTCCTTCGCCGGGGAGAAGTCGAGGGGAAAATGGCCTGCGCCGAGGCTCAGTTCGCCCATATCGGGCCCCGGCGGTCGGCCGCCGGGAGGAAATGACAGCAATGAAACAGACCATCGAGCTCTTTTGCCAGTGGCTGAGCGTTGAGCGCGGCTACTCCCCGCACACGGTCAGCGGCTACCGTCGCGACCTCCTTGAGTTGGTCAGCCTCCTTGGCGAGGAATGCACCCCGAGGGAGGTCAGTCCCGCCCGGGTGCGGGCCTTTATCGTCTCGCTTCATGGCCGCAACAGCGCCGCCTCGGTGGCCAGAAAGCTCTCGGCGCTGCGCACCTTCTTCCGTTTCGCCTGCCGCCGCGGACTGCTCGCCGCCGATCCCCTGAGCGGACTCTCCGGCCCCAAGGTCGGGCGCCATATCCCGGTGTTCCTCACCGTCGACGAGACCTTCGCCCTGCTTGAGGCGCCCGGGCCCCAGGACACCTATATGCATCGCGACCGAGCCCTGCTCGAGTTGCTCTATTCCACTGGCATACGGGTCGCCGAGTTGGTTTCGCGGGATGTCGCCGATCTTGATTTCACCGAGGAGGTGCTTAAGGTACGGGGCAAAGGAAACAAGGAGCGGCTGGTGCCGGTGGGCCGTCCCGCCCTCGAGGCGGTAGCCAACTGGCTGCCGCAGCGCCTGCAGCTGATGCGCGAGCGGGCCGGTCGAGGGCGTCAGGTGGAGGATCGGGCGCTTTTTCTCAACGGCCAGGGCAGTCGTCTGTCGGCGCGCAGCGTCGAGCGCACGGTCAAGGCCTATGGCGAGCGGGCCGACCTGGTGCAGGTGGTCACGCCCCACGCCTTGCGTCACTCCTTCGCCACCCACCTGCTTGAGATGGGCGCGGATCTGCGTTCGGTCCAGGAGCTTCTCGGCCATGCCAGCCTGTCGACGACGCAGCGTTACACCCACCTGACCATCGACCATCTCGCAGCCATCTACGACCGGGCCCATCCCCTGTCCGCCGACTCGCAGGAACGGCCAGACAAAGCGCAGCGAAAAGATCAATCTTGAGCAACGAGGATCATGAAAATTCGATCGACGACCATTCTTGCCGTACGCCATAAGGGCCGGGTCGCCCTGGCCGGCGACGGCCAGGTGTCCCTTGGCAATACCGTCATGAAACACCAGGCGCGCAAGGTGCGCCGCCTCTATCACGACCGGGTCATTACCGGGTTTGCCGGCGCCACCGCCGACGCCTTTACCCTCTACGACAAGCTCGAACAAAAGCTTGAGCAATACAGCGGCAATCTCCTCAGGGCGGCGGTGGAACTGGCCAAGGAGTGGCGCACCGACAAGTACCTGCGGCGTCTCGAGGCGATGATGATCGCCGTCGACCGCGACCACTCGCTGCTGCTCTCCGGCACCGGTGATGTCATCGAGGCCGATCGCGGGGTCCTGGCCATCGGCTCGGGGGGACCCTACGCCCAGGCGGCGGCTCTGGCCCTCATCGACCACAGCGACCTCGATGCCGAGGCCATCTGCCAGGCGGCCATGGAAATAGCCGCCAATATTTGCGTCTTTACCAATTCTTCCATCATCATCGAGACTATATGATCGCCAACCAGTCCCTCACCCCGAGGCAGATTCTCCTCGAACTGGACAAATATATCGTCGGTCAGGCGGCCGCCAAGCGTTCGGTGGCCATCGCCCTGCGCAACCGCTGGCGGCGGCGCCACGTGCCCCCGCCCTTGTGCCAGGAGATTGCCCCGAAGAACATCATCATGATCGGCCCGACCGGCGTCGGCAAGACGGAGATCGCCCGCCGCCTCGCCGCCCTGGCCCAGTCGCCGTTTATCAAGGTCGAGGCCTCGAAGTATACCGAGGTCGGGTATGTCGGTCGCGATGTCGAGTCGATGGTGCGCGATCTCGTCGAACTGGCCATCAACATGGTCAAGGCGGAGGAGAAGGAACGCCTCGAAGGCATCGCCGCCGCCAACAGCGAGGATCGCCTCCTCGATCTGCTGCTGCCGCCCGGCCCTGGCGCTCCGGCAGCGGCCGGGCCGGAGGGCGGCGCGTCCTTTACCATGGTCAACCCCGACCTGCCGGTACCTCGCGAGCAGGAGGGGGAGAACAGCACGCGGGAGAAGTTCCGCCGCATGCTGCGCGAGGGACGCCTCGACGAGCGTGAGGTCGAGGTGTCGCTGAGCGAGGCGAAGTCACTGCCGATGGTCGAGGTGATGACCACCTCCGGCATGGAGGAGATGCAGTCCAGCCTGCAGGAGGCCTTTGGCAAGATCTTCCCGCGCAAAAAGAAGAAACGGCGCATGAAGGTGCCCGAGGCCCTCGAAGCCATCCGCAAGGAGGAGATGGAGCGCCTGGTGGATATGGAGAAGGTGGTCAAGGAGGCCCTGCGGCGCACCGAGGAATCGGGCATCATCTTCCTCGACGAGATCGACAAGATCGCCTCGCGCGGCGGGGGCGGCTCCCATGGCCCCGAGGTGTCGCGGGAGGGGGTGCAGCGCGACCTGCTGCCCATCGTCGAGGGCGCCACGGTGACCACCAAGCACGGCATGGTCAAGACCGACCACATCCTCTTCATCGCCAGCGGCGCCTTTCATATGAGCAAGCCCTCCGACCTCATTCCCGAGTTGCAGGGCCGCTTCCCGATTCGCGTCGAGTTGCAGCCGCTCGGCAAGGAAGAGTTCATCCGCATCCTCACCGAACCGGAAAACGCCCTCGTCAAGCAGTATGTGGCCCTGATGGCCACCGAAGGGGTGGAGCTGGTCTTCGAGTCCGGGGCGGTTGAGGAGATCGCCGCCATTGCCGTCGAGGTCAACGGCACCACCGAGGAGATCGGCGCCCGCCGTCTGCATACGGTGATGGAGCGGGTGCTCGACACCCTGTCCTTCGACGCTTCGGAGCTGGGCGAATCGCGCTTCGTGGTCACCGCCGACTATGTGCGCCAGCAGCTGCGCGACATCGTCCGGGATCAGGATCTCAGCCGCTATATCCTCTAGCGGCGGCACGCCCGGGAGGACATGCCATGTTTCTGCGGTTTTTCGGCAAGAAGGAGAAAGGAACGCCAGCCACCGCCGGGGCCGGGGCGGTGGACACGGAGATGTTCTACTGCGAGGTCTGCGGCGGCGAGTTCCGTCACCGCCTCGACGCCTGCCCCTCGTGCGGGGTGGCCCTGGAGAGTGGCGAAGTGCGGCTGGATCGGCTGCGACAGGAGCAGCAGCGCCGCGACGCCCGCCTGGTGGCGCTCCCTCCGGGTTGCGCCACCGTCAACCTGCGCCGTGGTCCGCTGCGCGACATGAAAGAACTGCAGCACGTTCTAGCCAAAGGGGGCGTGCCCAGCATCCTCGGCGGCGAGGAGGGGGAGTGCGGCCGCGGCTGCTGCGGCCCCGAGCTGTACCTCAAGATTCGCCCCGAAGACGCCGACCTTTCGCTGGAGATCCTCGCCCGCGAGTTTGTGCGCCACACCGCCGTCGATGGCGAGCAGCTCAGCCGCGCCGCGGCGGTCTTCGATCCGCGCCTCGCCGAAGTGGTCTGCCCGGCCTGTGGCTGCCGCTTCTCGCCCACAGTCGGGGCCTGCCCCGACTGCGGCCTGTCCTTCGAGTAGCCTCTCCCGCCCTCTCAGCCGTTTTTCACGGCGCCGTTGTTCTCCCAGCGTTTTTTCCTCGGCGTGAGCATGATCGGCTTCTTGCTGAAGGTGATCGCCTTGCCGTCGAGGATCTCGTCGATGGCATCGCTCAGTTGCCGGCAGGGCCGCACGGTGAGGTCCTTGAGAACCTCGATGTCGACCTCGCCCCGCCCCGGAAAGTGCAGGGTGAGCTGCACCGGGCAGTTGCCGTGGAACTGGTAGAGGGTCTTCTTGACCCGTTCCATCTGCTGCCGGGAGACCTTGTCGGCCTGCATCCTGATGCGCGCCCCCTCGGTGTATTTCTCCCGCGCCGCCGCCAGCGAGTCGATGGCATCGGCGATGATCTTGGCGCCGCGCTCGTCTTTTTTCACCGTGCCCTGGACGATGATCGGGTCGGTGGAGGAAAGGATGTCCTCGCAGCTGCTGTAGGCGTCGGGGAAGACCACCACCTCCACCGCCTCGAAGACATCCTCGACGGTAAGGAAGGCCATGGGGTCGCCGCGCTTGCTCTTGTGCTTCTTGAAGGTACGGATGAGGCCGCCGATACGCACCGCCTGGTCTTCACTCTGCTCGGCCAGTTCCTGGATGGTGCAGTCGATGACTGTCCTGATCTCGGGGAGGGCGGCGTCCAGGGGGTGGCCGGTGATATAGAAGCCGACGGTCTCCTTCTCGAAGGCGAGCTTCTTGCGGTCGTCCCACTCGGCGATGTCCGGCATTGGCAGGCTGGGAACCTCCTTGGAGCTTTTTTCCTTGTTGCCCAGGGAGAAGAGGGACAGCTGGCCGCTCATCTGGTCGCGCTGCACCGCCTTGGCCTGCTCCATGGTCTTGTCGAGCACCGCGAAGAGCTGGGAGCGCCGGTGGCCGAGGGAGTCGAAGGAGCCCGACTTGATGAGGCTCTCGATGACCCGGCTGTTGACCCGGCGTGAGTCGACGCGGTTGCAGAAGTCGCCCAGCGAGGTGTACTTGCCGTTTTTCTGGCGCTCCTCGATGACCGAGTCGAGCGCCGACTCGCCGACGTTCTTGACTGCCGCCAGGCCGAAGCGGATGCGGTCGTTGATGACGCTGAAGTCCTTTTCGCTCTCGTTGATGTCCGGGGGCAGCACCTCGATGCCATGCTCCTTGCACTCGCTGATATAGAGCACCACCTTGTCGGTGTTGGTCATATCGCAGGAGAGCAGCGCCGCCATGAACTGGGGCATGTAGTGGGCTTTGAGGTAGGCGGTCTGGTAGGCGACCAGGGCGTAGGCGGCCGAGTGCGACTTGTTGAAGCCGTAGCCGGCGAACTTGGCCATGAGATCGAAGATATATTCCGCCTTGTCGGCGGGGTGGCCATTCTTCACCGCCCCTTCCATGAACTTGGCCTTCTCCGCCGCCATGGCCTCGGGGATCTTCTTGCCCATGGCGCGGCGCAGCAGGTCGGCGTCGCCCAGGGAATAGCTGGCGAGGATGTTGGCGATCTTCATCACCTGTTCCTGGTAGACGATGACCCCGTAGGTCTCCTCCAGCACCGGCTTGATCTCCGGCAGGATATAGTTGGCGGTGCGGCGGCGGTGCTTGGTCTCGACGAAGTCGTCGACCATGCCCGAGTCGAGGGGGCCGGGTCGGTACAGGGCGACCAGGGCGATGAGGTCGCTGAACTGCTCCGGGGCCATCTTCACCAGGAGCTCGCGCATTCCCGAACTCTCCAGCTGGAAGACGCCCTGGGCGTCGCCGCGGCAGAGCAGGTCGAAGGTCTTGGCGTCATCCATGGGGATGGCGTCGATATCGAGGTCGATGCCGATATCCTTCTTGATGTGCTTGAGCGCCTTGTCGATGACCGTCAGCGTCTTCAATCCGAGGAAGTCGAACTTGATCAGCCCGGTCATCTCGGTGTGCTTCATGTCGTACTGGGTCAGGGTCTCGTCGTTGCTGCCGCGGCAGGTCGGCAGGTACTGGGTCATCGGCCCCGGCGAAACCACCACCCCGGCGGCATGGGTCGAGGTATGCCGGGCCAGCCCCTCGAGGGTCTTGGAGATGCTCAGCAGCTCGGCCATGCGCGGGTCGCTGCTCGCCACCTCCTGCAGCTTGGGCTCCTCCTCCATGGCCTTCTTGATGGTCATCTTGAGCTGCTCGGGCACCAGTTTGGCGACCTTGTCGACTTCGCCGTAAGGGATGTCGAGGGCGCGGCCGACATCGCGGATGACGCCGCGGGCCTTCATCGACCCGTAGGTGACGATCTGCGCGACATGCTCGGCGCCGCCGTATTTCTGGCGCACGTAGTCAATGACCTCGCCCCGGCGCTCCTGGCAGAAGTCGATGTCGAAGTCGGGCATCGACTTGCGCTCGATATTGAGGAAACGCTCGAAGATCAGCCCGTAGGGGATGGGGTCGATGTTGGTGATGCGCATGGCGTAGGCGGCCAGGCTGCCGGCGCCCGAGCCGCGGCCGGGGCCGACGGGGATCTGCCGGTCCTTGGCCCAGTTGATGAAGTCGGCGACGATGAGGAAGTAGGCGGGAAAGCCCATGGCGCAGATGACGTCGATCTCCGTCTTGAGGCGGTCGGTGTAGGTCTTTTCCGTCTCGGCGGTGAACCGGCCCGCCTTGCGCATCTCGTTGAAGCGGGCCTTGAGGCCATCCCAGCAGGCCTGCTTGAACATCGTCTCGAGAGACTCGCCCTCGGGCACCGGGAAATTGGGGAAGTAGTACTCGCCGAAGTTGATCTCGAGGTTGCAGCGTTCGGCGACCTCGATGGTGTTGGCGATGGCCTCCGGGCAGTAGGCGAAGTTCTTGCGCATGGTCTCCGGCGACTTGAAGTAGAGCTCGTCGGTGGAGAACTTGAAACGGTTCTGGTCGTTGATGGTCTTGCCGGTCTGGATGCAGAGCAGCAGCTCGTGGGCGTGGGCCTCCTCCTTGTTGAGGTAGTGGCAGTCGTTGGTGGCCACCAGCTTGACGCCGAGCTCGCCGCTCAGGGCAATCAGTCCCTGATTGACCTTCTCCTGCTCGAGCAGGCCGTTTTCCTGGATCTCGAAATAGAGCCGGTCGCCGAAGATGTCCATCAGTTCCCGCGCCTTGCGCCGTGCCCCGTCCATATCGCCCCTGCCGATGAGAAAGGGCACCTGGCCATGGAGGCAGGCCGTCATGGCGATGATGCCCTCCTGGTACCGGCGCAGGGTCTCCATGTCGATGCGCGGTTTATAGTAGAAGCCCTCGAACTGGGCGATGCTCGCCAGTTTCATGAGGTTGTTGTAGCCGGTGCGGTTCATCGCCAGAAGGACGATATGGTAGGCGGTCTGTCCGTCGACCGGCTTCTTCTCGCGCATGTCGCCAGGGGCGACATAGAGCTCGCAGCCGATGATCGGCTTGATGCCCGCCTTCTTGGCCTTGGAATAGAACTCCAGCGCGCCGAACATCGCCCCATGATCGGTGATGGCGACGCTGTCCATGCCGTACTCCTTGCACTTCTCGAGGAGATCGGGAATGCGGATGGCCCCGTCGAGGAGGCTGTACTGGGTATGAACATGGAGATGGGTGAAGCCGGCGCTCATGGGGGCGTCCTCGTTGCAGAAGGCAGAAAATGGCGCCCGAGGGAGCGTCCCTCGCCGTACTGCGCGCCATCTAATGAGAAATATTCCTGGGGTCGGTTACGTCGAGTAATAGCATAGAACGCCTCTTTTTGCACTGGAATTGCCGTTGGCGAGGCGGTGCGAGCGAGGACTCTCGGTCTTCTTCGCATAGCCTTTGGCGCCCTGCAGTTGCACGTGGCGTCTGCAGCGACCCTGCCGGCCGGCATGGCTTTTTGGGGTGTAAAAAAGATGCGGCAAAAGGGAATCGTCAAGGATAAACTGCTTGTCGTTTGCCGGGGGGTAGGGTAGCCTTGACTCCTGCTGGGCGCCGAGTCGATTGCGACCTGCGCAAATGTTCCCGATGCTCGAAGAGAATGAAGCTATCTTGACCGGATAACTGCAAAATTGTTTTCAGGAAAACTCCCCGGGAAGGTGCTGTCTGGTGTCATATGAGAGCGGGCCGACCCGAAAGAATGAGCAGACGCTGCAGATGAAAGTGGATTCGCGTCATAAGACCGGTATCTCTCTGCAGGGCAATATTGCCTTGATAGAGCTGAACAGTATTTTTCAGTTTTTCGATTACGCCACCGTCTCCGGGGAACTTCGTGTGGTGACCGACCATAACAATGCCAGCTTCTTTTTTCAGAAAGGCATTCTCATCTTCGGCGCCTTGAGCCGCAACAGCAAGCGCATCGGCGACCTTCTGCTCGAATCGGGGGCGATCAATGCCAGCCAGCTCGCCCAGTGCCTGAAAATTCATAACCAGCACGGCATGCGTCGCCGACTGGGCGACATCCTTGTCCGCAAGGGCTTTCTCAAGTTCGAGATCCTGGTGGACCTCCTCAAGCTGCAGGCCCGCGAGGCCTTTTTCGAGACCTTGTCGTGGAAGCGGGGTATGTTCTTCTTCTACGCCAATCAGTATCCCTCCCAGGAGGAGATCCTCATCAACGAGCGTATCGACCACCTCCTGCTGGAAGGCATCGTCCGTATGGACAACTCCGAGCCCGGCAAGAACTAACCCTGGCGGGACTCCTCCCGCCCCTCCTCGTCCCCTTCGCCCTCCTCTCCGGCCCGCAGTTGCTCGCGGTGGATGTTGAACCGTTCCCTGATCTTGGCATAGGAGACCAGCTCCGACTCCCGTTCCGAGGGGGTGAGGAAGGATTCCAGCTTGGTCTTGAGGATCACCGGGTTGACCTCCGAGTTGATGGCGATGACGCCCTCCATGATGATTTTCTGCAGCAGGAGTTCGTGGTTGGTGCGTTCGCGCACCGTGGCGGCAAAGGGCAGGAAGAAGAAATTGGAGAAGATCAGGCCATAGAGGGTCGAGGTCAACGCCACGGGGATGGCCTGGAGGATGACGGTGGTGTCGCCGATACCGCCCAGCATGGCGATCAGGCCGACCACCGAGCCCATCATGCCGAACGCCGGGAGGTAATCGGCGATGGCGCGGATGACCCGTTCCGAGTCCTCGCGCCGCAGGCGGAAAAAGTACATTTCGGTGTTGAGGATGTCTCTGATCTGTTCGATCTTGTAGCCATCCACGAGGCAGCCCAGGGCACGGCGCAGGAAGAGGATAGTGGTCTCGTTCTCGTGCTTCTGCAGGGTAAGGATGCCCTCGACGCGGGAGCGGATGGAAAGATCGATGAGGATGTTGATGATTTCCGTTTCCCGAGGCACCGGTCGGCGATAGGCGGCGCGGAGCACCCGGATGACATTTTCCATCTGCTCCGCCTTGAAGCTGAACAGCGCCGCGGCGGCGGTGCCGCCGAAGACGATCAGCCACCCGGAAAGGTTGAAGTAGAGAGCGAGGTTGCCGGGGATGATGAAACCGGAGAGGAAGAGCCCGCTGCCGAGAACGATACCGATGAGGTTTTTTCGTTTCATAGTCCTTTTGCCTGGATTTATCGCAGGTTCTCCGCCGTTGCCGGCAGGGGCTCGGGGAGCCGTTTGGAGATGATGATCTCGACGCGACGGTTCTTGGCCCGGTTGTCGGCGGTGGTGTTGGGGGCTATCGGCCGATAGGAGGAGTAGCCGCTGACCACGAACTGGCTGGGGTTCATGCCCATCTCTTCGATGAGATAGCGGGCCACCGAACTGGCGCGGGCGACGGAAAGTTCCCAGTTGCTCTTGAAAAGGCTGGAGCGCATGGGGATGTTGTCGGTATGTCCGACGACATTGATCATATACGGGGTGAAGCGGATCGCGGCGGCGACCTTCTCCAGGGAGGATCTGGCCTTCTCGGAAAGCACGCTCTCGCCGAGGCCGAAGAGCAGATCGCTGGTGAGGATGATGCGCACCGTCTGGTCGGGGACGATGTCGATGCTGGCGAAGTCTTCGAGGTCGTTGCTCTCCAGGGCGCCCCTGCCGACCCTGTAGATTTCACGGAAAGTGTCGGCAGGTGCAGGCGCGGCCTGCTCGCCGTCGCCCACCATGGGGCGGGGGTGGAGGATGTCCTCGCCGGCGAGGGGAGCCGGAGGCACTTGCCGGGGGGTGGGGGAGTCTCCTGGAACGGGCACGGCGATTTTCTCCTCGGCACTGACTCGAGGGGGAGGCCTGTCGGAGGGGGGCGCCGGCATGGCCGGCTTTGCCGAAGAAGAGGGGGGCCTTTCCCCTTTGGGGAAAGTGGGCTCCACGGGGAGGTTGCCGACCTGGTCTAGAGCAACCTTCTCCACCTTTTTCACCGTGCCGGCGGCGATCAGCGGCAGGCCGGGGCGGATCGGGTCGAAGGGCAGGGTGGCCTTGCCCGTGTCCATGGTTCGCAGGGCCTCGGTAGTGTCTCCGCCGATGATCTCCGGCTTCTTCTTGCCCATGAAGTGCTCGTTGGCCGACTGGTAGGCGTACATGCAGAGAAAGAGCACGAACATGGTCATCATCAGGTCGGACCAGGCCACCGACCAGTGTGTCGGCCGTGGCATGAACGAGGTGCGGATCGGCTCGTCGACGAGGAAGACGGTATTGGAGTGGGTGCGCCTCTCGATGTTCTGGTAGTCGGCGGAGGGGCTGGAACGACGGAGATTGTCGAAAAAGCTGTCGTTTCCTGCGCGGTTGGGGTCGGAAGCGATGGGCTCTGCGGCTGGCGCTGTTTGGGGTGATTCCGTCATCGACATGTTCACCAATAGAGGACACAATGGCCTTGCGGGGCCGTCGCTACGGGCGCGGCTGGTGCCGCATCCTGCCAATCTCTTGCTACGTATCGGCAGAAAACGTCATTTCAATAGGCCGGCGAGAAAGGCTTTTTTCTCAATCCCGTCGATGTGCGGAACGCCTTCAGGGCGCGCCGACTATCTGACGGAAAGCCTCGACGCCGAAGCGTTCGACAAAGCGCGAGGTTCGCTCCCGCTTGCGGGCCTGTTGAACATAGCAGGCGAGGCACTTCTCAACGAGGGCGACGGCCGCGTCGTCGTCGAGGTCCTCGCCGACGGTGTCGGCGGTGCGGGGGCGATTGCCGGAGTGGCCGCCGAAGACCACCGTCCAGCCGCTTTTCTTGCCGATCAGGCCGATATCGCGGACGAGACTCTCGCCACAGCAGAACTGGCAGCCGGAAACGCCGACCTTGAGCTTGGCCGGCAGTTGGCGGCTCTCGAGGAGGCCTTCCAGACGGATGCCGAGGCCGAGCGCGTCGCGCACCCCGAAACGGCATATCTCGGTGCCGGGGCAGGCCTGGACGTAATGCAGGCAGAGTTCGGTGGCCGTTCCGGGGGACATGCCAAGCTCTTCGTAGACCTGGGCGAGATCCGCCTCTTCGATGCCCACCAGGGCGAGGCGCTGGCCGGAGGTGATCTTGACGATGGGGATGTGATATTTCTCCACCACCGCGGCAATCGCCAGGAGGTGATGGCGGTGCAGCAGGCCGGCGGGAATCCGCGGGGTGATGGCGTAGGTGCGGTTGTCTCGCTGGAGGATGGCGTGCTGTGGTGGAACGACGTTCATGGGCTGCGGGCCTCTCTCAGGGGGCGGGGATCTGATTGTCGCCGGGCTTAAAAAACCGGCTTGAAATCGAAGAAGTGGCGTGTCTCGAGCCGGCGGTAGGTGCGGGTCTCACCCCTGGCGACGAAGGAGGAGGTAATGGCGCCGTTGGCGGTGAAACGCACCCCCTCGAGGAACTCCCCATCGGTGATGCCGGTGGCGGCAAAGGCCACCTCCTTGCTGCGGATGAGGTCCTGGACACGAAAGATCTTGTCGTGGTCGTCAATGCCATTCCGCGACGCCTCGTGGCGGTCGCCGTCGTTGTCGTAGATGATCTTGCCTTCGAAGTAGCCGCCGAGGCAGCGGATGGCCGCGGTCACCATGGCCGCCTCGGGGGCGAAGCCGTAGCCGATGTAGATATCCGCCTTTTCACCGGTGATGGCGGCGAGGCAGCCGGAGACCTCGCCTTCGTCGATGAGCTTGATCCGTGCTCCGCAGCCCCTGATCTCATTGATGAGATCGCTGTGCTGCACCTTGTTGAGGATGCACACGGTAACGTTCTCGGTGTATTTGCCGAGCACCCGCGCAACCCGCTTGATGTTGATCACCGGCGGCTGGGTGATGTCGACGACCTCGCCGACCTCGGGGCCGACGGCGATCTTGTACATGATGAGGTTGGGCAGTGGCTGGATGGAGCCCGCCTTGGCGATGACCGCGTAGGAGGTCGAGTTGTTCTTGCCGTCGGCGGCGCTGCGGTAGGCCTCGAGGGCGATGGTCATGATATCGGTGCGCTCGCCCCCGCGGCCGAGGGTGGTTGGCAGCTGTACCACCCCGGGGCGGTCGCAGAAGCGATCGTTGACCAGGCCGCCTTCCACCGGCAGGCGGTTGAGGGTCTTGGTGATGGCCTTGCGGGTCTGGTTGAGGATATCGCGATGATCCCCCAGGCCCTGCAAACGGGCGGCGGTCAGGGCCGCGATCTCGGTGGCCCGGACGATTTCCATGCCGTAGTTGGTATCCATATGGTGTACCCGGGTTCAGTTGTCGGGGGTGGCGTGATGGCCGCCGTTGGGGATGGCGCATTGCTGCAACCGCTGCAGGATGGCGTGGCGTTGTTGCCGCAGATGCTTGCCGGCAATGGTGTCCTTGATTTTCATCGGCTGCGGGAACTCGTCGATCAGCTCGATATCGAGGGGCGCTGACTCGAGTTTCAGGGCGGCTTCGTTGATCTCGTCGGGGGTCGGCAGGATGATGCCGTACAACTGGTACGGGGTATGGACCAGAGAGTGGCCGCGATTGTAATAGGCAGCGGCGAAACCGCCATCGACGTTGATGGCTACCCCATCCTCGCTGGCCATCTGCAGGCCCTTCTTGTAGTTGACCGGGGTGTGGCCGAAGATGACTCGCTGCACGCCGAACTCCTGCTGCATCTTGCGCTTGAAGGCGACCGTCTGCATGTTGTCTTTCCAGAACAGGGTCCTTTCGGCATGGGTGGCCTTGTCCTTGAGAAAGTATCGCTCGAAGGTCTTCATGGCGTGCTTGCCGAAAAACGGAGACTTGGGTCCGCACCACAGGTAGAAGAACAGGGCCTGGTCGGCTTTGTCCTGCGGCTGTGAGGCGAGATAGCGCTCGCCGACGCGGCTGATGGTATCGTGGATGAAGTCGAGCAGAGCCTTGCCCTTGTAGCCGAGGAAGGATTCGAAGTCACCCTCGGCGGTGGAGGGCACCAGGGCATGAATATTGAGGAAGTTGTTTTGGATATGGTAGGTCTTGCCCTTGGTGAAGAGAAAGCGCAGCAGCCGCTTGAGACGTCGGTTGCTGGTGAATTGCCGGGTGAGTCCGTCGATGATCGCCCGTTCTTCGGCGGTGAGTCGGCCGGGGTCATCGAGATCGATGGTCGGGAAGTGAGTGTCGTTGAGGCCGGCGGTGTCGCCGCTGCGCAGCATGTTAGCAAGCCGTTCCATCCACATGCGGCTTTCCATGGCGTAGACGGGAAAGTCGGCGATGGTCTGCTCTTCGAGCTTGAACTGGATGATCGCCAGGGCCTTTTCCATGGAGCGGCCCTTGTTGGTCTTGGCCTTGAAGTTGCCGGTGGCGTGTTCCACCGGGTAGGTTCGCTCGGCGAAGCTGGCCAATTCGCTGCTGTCAAAACCGAGCCGCTCGAGGAACTCGAAGTGGTCGTAGCGGCAGGTGATGCGCATTGCTTCGGCGACCAGCGACTGGTTGCCGGAGGCCGCCCCCATCCACAGGATGTCGTGATTGCCATAGACATAATCAACCATGTCGCGGTAGGCGGGCGAAGCGAGGATGCGGATGATCTTGTCGGGCTGGGGCCCGCGATCAAAGACATCGCCCAAGACCTGGATGCGGTCGAGGAGCACGAGGCGGATGGTATGGGAGAGGTGGGCGATGAGGCGGTCGGCGATGATCGGTTCCTCGAAAATAGGGTCGGGGACGGGCAGGCCGGAGAGCAGGCGGTTGATGATGTCGCGGAACTCGGGGCGGAAAATGTCGCTGCCCGGGGCCTTGATATTGGTGAGCTTGTACTTGAGTATCTGCACCAGGCAGAGGATGACATCCTGCATATCCATCTGGATGACATCGTCCTCGATATAGTGCTGCTTCCTGATGATCTTGGTGAGCAACTGGATCTTCTCGGCACTGAAGGTGCTGGGCAACGCTTCCTTGCAGGTCTGGAAGAGCATGCCGAAACGACCGCGGAGGATCGACTTGAAGCGATCGCCTTCGCCATGCAAGTCACTGATCCACAGTGTCGTTGGGATGTTGGAGTTGAGCTCGAGGTCGATGGAGAGCAGTCGACTGGATAGCTCGTCTATCTCGCTGACACGGACGTCCTGGGCGCGCCCTTTTTCTCGCGCTGACTTGGGGGAGAACGGCATGGCGTCACCAATGAGGTAGGGAGTGGTGTGTGATTGTCTGAAAACCTGCCCAACTATAGCAAAAGATGGGAGAATAGACCAGGAAATCAGCGGGCTCGGGCGAGATCTTGCCGTTCGCCGCGCGTAGTCCCGAACACGGGCGGGAGGTGCGGCGATGGCGAAGAAGAGTGGCAGGGGAGAAAGGGGGGCAGACAACTGTTGCGGTGGAACTGGCCGGCAAGTGGGGGCAGGGCGGGGGAGAACTGAGGATACTGCAATGTGAAAAGGCTCCTGCCGGGCTTTGGCGGAGGGGCAGGGAGGTGGCAGTGAAGAGTTTGCCCGGCAATAAAAAAGGGCGTCCCGTCAAGCGATGCATGACGGGGCGCCCGAGCAGA
>CALGIJ010000010.1 GCA_937915545.1 uncultured Desulfobacterales bacterium | reverse complement strand
TTTGAGGCAGGAGCGGAATCGGCCATTCTTATGCCTACTGGCCGTAAACACAAGTGAAAGGGTTCAAGGATGACCTGCAGGAAAATGGCGTTGCCGCCGAATACAGAGACTACAATGCCCACGGCAATATGGGCACGGCGGGACAGATTGCCACCCAGATCGCCTCCGATGCCCCCGATTTAATCGTGGCCATAGCCACACCCACTGCCCAGGCCTGTGCCAAGACCCTTGAGAAGGCCCCTCAACTAGCAAAAACTCCGATGCTCTTTACCGCCATCACCGATCCACTTGCCGCCGGCCTGGTAAAAGATTACATGCACCCAGGACCCAATATCACCGGTGTTTCCAACCAAATGCCCATGGACAAGCATCTGGAAATGCTGCGCCGGGTGCTGCCAAAACTGGCGACGCTCGGGGTACTCTATAATAGCGGCGAAGTCAATTCGGCCTCAAACGTCAAAAGGCTTAAAGAAGCTGCGGCAAGCATGAACATTACCATCCTCGATGGTCCGGTGACCAATTCCGCCGATGTCGCCCAGGCCGCACAGAGCCTGGTCGGCAAGGTTGACGCCCTCTTCGTGCCCACAGACAATACCGTGGTTTCGGTACTCGAGACCGTCATTAAAATCTGTGAAAAGACCCAGCTGCCACTCTTTAGTGCCGATACCGATTCGGTCAAAAGAGGCACCATTGCCGCCATGGGTTTTGACTACTATCAGCACGGCAGGCAAACTGGAGCCATGGCCAGAAAGATCCTGGCCGGCGCCAAGCCTGAGTCCCTTCCGGTGGAATTTCAGAAGGACCTTGCCTTTCATGTCAACCCCAAGGCAGCTGAACGGATGGGATTGAAACTCGATAAGGCGATAGTTGATTCGGCCGATACGCTCTATTGAGCTGCACAAAACTATTCAACGCAGCAGAGGGCAAAGCCCCTTCTCCACCGGTCTTTCGCATTGCGTATTGCGCTGCGAAAGACCGGTGCGCTGCACCGCTGCGGTGCCCCCTTCACATCGGCTACGATTTTTCCCCTCCCTGCTGTCTCTCAGGTGACTCCATATAGAACGTTGTGAAAAAGAAGTCAGTCGTGGCTCGTCAGGCAGATTGAGCAACTCGGCCAAGGACATCGACAAACGCCTCGCCTCCTACGCCCGCCATCAGGGAGCCGCCCATCGCCCCTTCCCGGCGCAACCGCTCGAACAGGTGGCGCACTGACCGCTACTTGCCGGATGGAAAGGTATCGGCCGGCGCGCCAACCATCACTTCGCTGGGAGGCGGTAAGCGACATGCCGGGACGCGAGCCAGAAGCCTCTCCAACTCCTGCCAGGTGGATGCATCGCTTTCCTCGGCAAACAAGGCTTGGTTGAGTCCCATGAGGAAGGCGCGCCCCTCTTTATCGGCACAGCATTCGGCGAGGTGCAAGAGCCCCGCTGCGGGGGGCACGGCCTGGGGTTGCCAGCCGACACGGCGACAGAAGCGAGTAAAGAGGCGGTGGACATCCCTGTTCTGCCGTCGCCGACGGCGCAGCAACACCCCACTGATCACCAGGCCAATCGCCCCACCGGCCAGGAGCCAAGGCAGCAGCTGGCTCTTTTCGGGCAGCCGCAGGGCCGACATCTTCTTGCCGATGTTCTGGATCATTGCCAATTGTTGCTGCTGGTCATAGGTCACCACCTGCCGCACCCAGGCGTAGTTGAGGCTGTCGAGGATCTGGGTGATCAGCGACGGTCCCGCCCCGCGGCGGGCGAGCAGGGCCTCGCCGGCGTTGACCGCCAGGGCGCTGGGATCGATGCGCACCCAGCCGCCATCCTCGAGATAGGCCTCGACCCAGACATGGGCCATGGCCTCGCGCAGCAGATAATAGCCACCGAGTTCGTTGTATTCCCCGCCGAGGAAGCCCCCCACCAGCCGCGTCGGCACCCCACGCAGCCTGAGCAGCAGCGCGAAGCTGCTGGCGAAGAACTCGCAGTGCCCAGCCTTGGCATCGAGGAGAAAAGCGTCGATGGGAAAGGGGCCTTGCGGCAGACCGCTGGTGACATAGCGCAGCTGCTGGCTCCGGAAAAACTCTTGAGCCTGGGCCACTGCCTCGGCCTGGGTGGCCGGGACGGGCCAGCTCTGCACCAGCTGCCGCAGTCGCGGCGCCACCTCTGGCGGGATAAAGCGCTCCCGGGCATCAACCGGCAGCGCTTTGCTCATCAGACGGCCTTCGAGCCGGGACTCGACGGTATAGCTCAAGCGTTGCCCGATCTGGCGGTTGCTGACCGCGTAGCTGCGGCCGGCCAGTTCCCAGACCCGCAGCCCCTTCACCGCCTGCGGTCTGTCAAGGGTGAACAGCACAGGGTACTGCCCCGGCTGGAGGAAGACCCGTTGCTGCACCGGTTCTCCCCCGCGCAACCACTCCAGCTCTCCCGGCGCCGTGACCCGCTGCCACTTTTCCCCATCAAAATCGAGGAAGACCGCACCGCGCCAGTAGAGCTGTCCGACCGGAAGCGGCGGTGATTCCACCCGCAGCACCACCTGGTCGCTGTCGCCCACCGCCTCAGCCGTCCCCGGAGCCACCGTATCGCTGTAGCCAGTAACCGTCTGGGGCTGCGGGTTGAGACCATGCCACAGTGGGGTGTTGGAGCGAGGCAGGACCACATAAAAAACGAGCATCAACAACAGCGAGCCAATCGGTAGCACCAGGGCCACCCGGAAAAAGCTCCGCGCCAGTGGCGGGGGCAGAACCAGGTCGGGCTGAAAGCGCATGGCGCAGAGCAGGACCAGGGCGACGCCGACCAGCAGCACCTGCGCGAGCAACAGCGGGAAGAAGACCGGGCTGAGGGAGAGCAGCGAGGAGGCGGCCAGGAGGATGAGGCTCAAGACCAGGGTCTGCAAAAAATGGCGAGGGGTTGGCGGGGTGAGCTGGCGCAGGGCGAGCAGCAGCGCCAGGGCATGGACCAGGGGTGGGACCGGGTCGCTCAGCCGCAATTGCAGCAGGTAGAAGCCGAGGCCGATCATGGTCACCACCGTCGCCGGCCTGTTGGGCAGATAGCGGCCGAGGCGTTGACAGACCAGCCCCCCGGCCAACGCAACGCAGACCAGCACCGCCACCAACAGATCGAGAAAGGGCAGGACCAGGGCGACGCCCAGCAAGCTGGCGAGCATCGCCATCGGACAGAGGACGCGATCAGGGCGCATAGCGGGCCAAAGCCTCCAGCAATCGACGACGGTGGCCAGGACCGCTCCCCGCTGCGATCCGTTCCGCCCCGAGGTGGAGACCGATCGGCTGATGCCGACGGTCGCAACGCTGCACCCACCACACCGCCCGCCCGAGTTTTTCTTCGAGATCGGCTCCTGGCAGGGCCAGAACCTCGAGCAGCAAGGGCTCGGCCGCCTGGCCGCTGAGAACCTTGCTTAGCAGATTGTCCTGGCGGGCGCTCTGCCGCCAGTGGATCCGCCGCTGGGGTTCACCGCCATACAGGCGGAGATGGCTGTAGTCGCCCTCCTCGGCCGCCCGCAGCGCCTGCGGTGCTGTGCTCCCCCGGTCGCCCCAGGCCGCCGGCCGCTCGCGATCAGGTCGCGGCCGGGGGAGCACCACGAGTTCTCCGGGGGGCGTCAACTGCCACCGGCGGACAAAAAAGTGCACCGGGAAGGGTGAGGCGATGGTTACCTGCGGCAAAGGCTGTGCCCCGCGCTTGAGAAAATTCACGGTAAGATAGCGCTCCGCCGCCGCGCCCGCCGACACCCCCGCGAGACGAGCGTAGCTGCTTCCGCAGCCGAGTTCGAGGAGGAAGCTGGGCCATCGCTTCTTGCCGTTCTCTATCCGCAGTGCCGCCAGCACCGGGGTGTCTGCGTAGACTTCATCCGGAAGGGTCAGGGACGGCGTCAGGCGCTTGAGGTTGTTGTGTCCCAGCCAGCCGGAAAGACTCATGAAGCCGAGCAGGACGGAGACCACCAGGTAAAGCAGATTGTTGCCGGTGTTAACGGCGGCAAAACCGAGAAAAAGGGTGAGCAGGACATAGAGGATGCCCGAGGTGGTCAGCCGCAGGCGAAGGCGCGGAGAAGCGAGCCGGGCCATGGCTTTTCACCGCCGCGGCACGGGAACGTCCTGGAGGATGGCACGTAACAGGTCCTGACGCCGGGCACTCCCATCCTCGCGCAGCAGCAGACGGTGGGCGCCAACCGCCATCGCCTGCGCCTGCACGTCCTCCGGCACCACGAAGCGGCGCCCTTCCAGCCAGGCCCGGGCGCGGGCAGCATCGGCCAGGCTGATGCCGCCGCGGGTTGACAATCCCGCCAGCAGCAGAGGATGGTTGCGGCTGGCGTCGACCAGCCGGTAGAGGTAATCGGCCACCGCTTCCCCGAGATGAACCTCCTCCCGTACCGAAGCGCGAGCGGTGAGGATCTGCTCGGCGGTCAGCATGGGCTCGAGCCTCTGTACGTCGGCGCGGGCACTGCCGTGGCGGAAAATGGCCCGCTCAACTTCCGCTGGCGGGTAGCCGAGGCCGCAGGTGAGGAGAAAGCGGTCGAGCTGCGACTCTGGCAGGGGGTAGGTACCGACCATCTCCACCGGGTTCTGGGTGGCAATGACCAGGAAAGGGTGAGGGAGGGGGTAGGTCTTGCCCTCCACCGTTACCTGCTGTTCCTCCATGGCCTCGAGCAGGGCACTCTGAGTCTTGGGCATTGCCCGGTTGATCTCATCAACCAGCACCACCTGATTGAAGATCGGCCCAGGCACGAAACGGAAGCTGCTTTCCTTGCGATCGTACACCGACAGGCCGGTTATGTCCGAGGGAAGCAGGTCGCTGGTGCATTGCACCCTCCCGTAAGAGAGACCAAGGATGCGGGCCAGCGCCAAGGCGAGGGTGGTCTTGCCGAGGCCGGGCATGTCCTCCAGCAGCAGGTGGCCGCCGGCGAGCAGAGCAATCATCGCCTGATGGACGGTGTGGCACTTCCCCTGCAAGACCTGACGGCAGAGGTAATCGATAGCGCCAAGGATAATGTCTCTATGGGGCAGCGGTAACGCGGCCGCGACATCGGAGTGTGGTGGACCCATCGGACTCTCCCTCTCGGTAGAAATGGCTCCTGGCCGGTTACTAAACCCGCCTTTTCTGAGCTTTTGACCAATTGTATTGAGTAATAATCATGATCATCGAGATTGCTCAAAAATCGCAGGGCAAGGCCTTCCTCGAGAAATCCTTCCTGGTTAAAGACATTGGAGCGGAAATTGCGCGATGCGCTGGAAGGCTGGCGGACTGTTTTTTCGCTTGCGATAGTTGAGAGGCATATCGTCGTGAAATCCATTTATTTTATTAAGTTCCCAAGACGGTTGACCTCTCCTGGCCAGGTAGATCGCATATTCAGGAAGAAGATAAGCCCCTTCCGCAACTTCTTCTCGCGATAAGACTATTTTAAAATCTCCTGAGAATCACCTCGGTTCCGTGCCGGCTGTCGCCCCATCTGTGAAAACTATCGTGAGCGGTTTTCCCCATGAGAGAATGGAAAAGCCCCCAAGAACCCTTCTATCTTCCAGTCAGTCGGCAATTTCAACAAATGTTATACGAATCTACTTTAGTTTAAAATAGTGCTTGACATAGTGTGGGGATTTTCTACAATATACAATATAAAGTAACCTTGTTACTATTATAGTAACTATGGAGGCATTATGGTACCAGACCCTAACGTCTACTTTGCGAAAACACTCGAAAAGGGACTCATAATCCTCGGGCTTTTCGACAAGGACCACAGCCGACGAACTCTCTCTGAAATATCGCGCCTGGCTGGGATCAATAAAACTTCCACTTACCGCCTGGTCAACACACTCGTTCTTCTAGGATATTTGAGCAAGAACGCCCGCAGTAAGGCCTTACGACTGGGACCGAAGGCTCTTCTTTTCGGACACACTATTGTTCAGGGCTATGAACTGCTTCATATGGTCAAGCCGTTGATCGATGAAGCTCATCGCTTATGCAATGTCACCATAGATTCGACACTCGTCGATGGCCAAACCCTGCTGGCCCTTTATCGTCGGGAGGCGAGTTCGACTTTTTTCTTTCGCCAACCTCTGGCCAGCGAAGATCTCCATGCCCGTGCCACTGGTAAAGCAGTTCTTTCGAGAATGGATCAAAGCGATCTCGAAACCTTTCTCGCTAAAGCCCCTTTCAAAAAATTCACCCCCAATACTATCGATCAGGCGAGTGTTCTCCTTCGCCAGATCGAGGAAGACCGCGTTCGGGGATTCTCAATAAACAATGAGGAATACCTACAGGGTTTGATCTGTATTGGTGCTCCGCTGATGAATTTTCAAACTGGCAAGGTGGCCGGCGCCATCAGTTTTGATCTGCCGACAAATGAATACACTGTTGAGTCATTAATCAGCACGTATGCAGGGCAGGTGACCAAACTTGCTAACGATATTTCCGAGTTGGTGACCATGAATGAATCGTGACCTCATTATCTCCGTCTCTCAGGGCAGGCCTAAGGAGATGAATTCGAACGTAAAGTTTTGTTCGGGAAACGTCGGTATTCACAATCACAGGAGGAACAGCGCATGAAAATGACAAAAAGATTAGGAGTCATTCTGGCAGCGATGGTCATGGTAGTCGGAGCAGGGACATTTTCCGATAGTAATGCCGCCAAGCAGGTCACTATCAAAATTGCCCATCCTAACGTACCCCAACACCCAATGGGAGAAGGGTATGAATTATTTAAAAAGGATCTTGAGGAGCGATCGGGGGGGCTCTTTAAGGTAGATATCTACGACAGCTCAAAATATGGCAATTTCGATGCGGTTGTTCAAGGCCTGCAAATGAATATGCTGCAGATTGGTTCTGACGCAACCAATAATTTATCAGTATTCAACCCGCAGATGATGTTTTTGGACATGCCTTTCATCGTCCCGAGTTACCAGGCTTCGGATCTCATTACTGATGGCCCGATCGGAAAACGCTTGGCCGACTCCCTAGAAAAAAATGGAATTCATGGCCTCGGTTATATCGAAATCGGATTTCGGCAGATATTCTCAAGCCGGCCGATCAGAACTCTTGAGGATGCCAAAGGGCTGAAAATCCGCGCAACACACTCGAAGGCTCATATCGAAATCCTCAAATCCCTCGGCATGAACCCAACACCTGTTGCCTGGGGCGAGGTCTACACTGCTCTGCAGCAGAAAACCGTAGATGCCATCGACATCGACCTCAATCTCGCGTGGTTTAATAAATTCCCCGAGATTACTAAGTATGTCACCTTGACCAAAAGCTTCTACAGCCCACATCTGGTGATGATTTCGAAGAAATTCTTCGACACTCTGCCGAAGGATCAGCAGCAGTGGATCAGGGAATCATTCGCTGTCATGCAGAAGTTTCAGCGCGACAAGATCCGCAGCAACGAAGCAATGATCATAGCAAAAATCAAGGAAATGGGAGGTGAGATAATCGAACTCACTCCAGCCGAAAGGCAGCGCTGGATTGACGCGACAGCAAAGGTAGCGCCGATGTTCGCAAAAGATGTGCCGCCTGAACTGATTGAAGAGATGAAAAAGACCGTTGCCGGAAAATAACCTGCAATTTCCTTAAATGGTGGCAGGGAATGAAACACATTCCCTGCCACCGTGTAGCGAGGCTGCGATGACGAAATTTTGGCAATTACTCAACAAATTTGAAGAGATCGTCTCATCATGCGCACTTGCAGCTATGGTGATCATTATAATTCTTCAGGTTTTCCAGAGATATATCTTGCAGAACTCTCTGGACTGGCCCGAGGAATTAGCCCGCTATCTGTTCGTTTTCGCTATCTACATAGGTTCGAGCTTTGCTGCAGCGGAAAGACGCCATCTTGAAGTAACCATCGTCCGCACGGTATTCGGCCTGAAGATAGGCCATTTTTTTACAATGCTGGCAAATATCATAACAGTTATATTCTGCTGCATCATGTTTTTTTGGGGAATATCGATGGTCCTGTTTGTCGCAGATTCCAATCAGGTCGCTCCCGCCTTGCAGTTCCCCATGTGGATTGCCTACAGCTGTATCCCACTAGGCTTTCTTTTAATGGCTCTTCGCACCCTTATTGTCCTTAAAGACATTGGCTTTGGAAAGGACACAGCAATTACGAAGTAGTGCCCAAGTGATCTTTTCCTGCTGGGCATTTCACGCTCAGCACAACAGATCATCGCTTTGCGTTGTATAACCTGATCTACACATAGCTAAGGAGAAATACTTTATGGAATTGCCACTCCTGCTTATTGCTGTCGCCCTCCCCGTTTTGCTTCTCTTGAGTGTACCCATAGGTGTTGCCCTTGGCCTAAGTGTGGTCATAGCAGTGGTCGCCGGCGACATTCCAGTGCAGTTCCTCATGCAGAAAATGTTTTTTTCATTGGATACGTTCCCGTTGCTTGCTGTGCCCTTTTTTATCATGGCTGGTGAGATCATGCAGAAAGGGAGTATGGCCGAGGCCCTACTGCGTCTCTCCCGCTGCCTGATCGGCCACATCACAGGGGGGCTGGCGCAGGTTTCCGTTCTGACCTGTATGTTTTACGGTGCACTTAGCCTTGCGTTTGCGGCCAGTAAGTTTGCAAATCGGCTGAAACCCTTACTGGCCAAG
>CALGIJ010000009.1 GCA_937915545.1 uncultured Desulfobacterales bacterium | reverse complement strand
TTGAGGCAGGAGCGGAATCGGCCATTCTTATGCCTACTGGCCGTAAACACAAGTTAGCGGTTCTGCGCCGGCGACGGTGGCAGCGGTTGGCGGGATAATGATCCCCTCCATGGAAAAAGAGGGGTTCTCTAAATCCTTCTCGACAGCCACCAATGTTTCTGCCGGCTGTCTCGGCGTGATGATCCCCCCCAGTGTACCGCTGATCATTTATGGGACCACGGCGAATGTTTCGGTGGGCGACTTGTTCATTGCAGGTATCGTTCCCGGGATATTCATCGGCGTCATCCTTATGATCACCTGCTATTTCCTGTCAAAACATCACGGTTTCGCAACAAAGAGTGCCAAGGCCACCGCGAAACAGACCTGGCAAGCTTTTCAGGAAGCCAAATATGCACTGGCGGTTCCTGTAATTGTTCTCGGTGGCATATACGGTGGGATTACAACCCCGACTGAAGCAGGGGCAATTGCCGTCACCTACGCCTTCATCGTTGAAGGTTTGGTTCTAAAAGGACTCAACAAGACAAAGATCTGGCAGATTCTGCGTAACACAACCATAACCAATGCAACAATATTTCTGGTGGTCGCCACAGCATCCGCACTGGGGCAGATTCTTTTGATCTATAATGCTCCCAATGAGCTGGTCGGCCTTCTCTCAGGTCTTACCGAAAACAAGGTTGTTTTCTTTCTGGTTATTATCCTCATGCTGTTGATTCTCGGCACCTTTATGGATGCCCTGGCCAACATCCTCATCCTGACCCCTTTGCTCCTTCCCTTGGTCAACCAGGCCGGTGTCGATCTGACCCATTTCGGCGTCGTCATGATCGCTGCCGTTTCGTTAGGATTTCTGACACCGCCAGTAGGGGTCAATTTGTTTGTTGGCTGTGGAATTAGTGGAATAAGCATTGAAAAACTGAGCTATGCCGTGCTTCCCTTTATCGCTACCATGCTGGTTGGTATCGTTTTCCTGGCCTTTATTCCACAAATTACATTGTGCCTCATATAACGTACAAAGGATGATTGAGTGGATATTTTATTTTCCCGCGAAAAAATTGGCAAAATCGGCCTGGCAGGGCACATTGGGGTAAGTCATGCTCACAGCCATTCCGGTTTTGTTCAAGAAGATGGGGCTGGATTTTCGGTTCTTGCCAAAATATTTCATTTGGCTGGCCCTGTCGATTTGCGAATCGCTCATATAGAGGTCGCTCACAAAGAGGGAAGAATCACCATCGCGCTCGAAGGAGGTGGTTCAGGAACCGCGGAAGCCCGATGTGGAATCACCCCGGCTGAGGTTGACCTGATGCAAACTGCTCTCGGGAAGGCAGGGTTTTCCCCCCAGACACTTGCCACCATGATCTTCGGCCGGGTCCACGGACAAGGTGTTCTCGAAGTTCCCGCAGCATTCACCACAGCTCTTGCAAGGGCTGTTGTTGCAACCTTTCTAACCAACTATCCACAAAGATTTATTTTTTTCGAGGAGGATACACCGCAAAGTTGTGGATGTTTCCTCGGCACAGTTCTGCAGATCGACGGAATACCTGTTTCAGCAATGCTCACCGTCAACGCAGGGTCAGGCGGCTTGGGTCCTAACGAAGACACCGAAGGTAACGTACCCATCGGTAACAAGGGCCGGCTGATGAGCATTTTAGGGATGGAAGATCTCCCCACTATCATTGTCGAGTCAAAAGCATATGTACCTTTCTGGAGTGACCAGATTAAGGAGACGACATTTATCGTTCGCGCCAACTCTGAGCATGACAATTCTGTTGTCGGCGAATGTCTGGTCCAATCGTCCGAACTCCTAGGTTATCCTGTCTATCTACCGCCGAACCCATATCCGAGAAAAGTTGGCGCACTGAAGCAGTCAACCCAGGAAATGGGCCAGAAAATCATTGATCTCGGCAATCGCCTCGCCAAAGCAGGAAATTGCGGAGAGAAAAACGCCATATGCGGTGAACTCGCCACGCTGGTCAAGTACGATATGGGTGGAGTGGTTTTCATGAGCGATGGGGTAAACGATATCGTTGATTATGGTGGACTGCTTCCCGGAACTGCCGCCGTCCTCTCAACTGCAGTATCTACCGAATATATCTCGCACCATCAGATTCCCCTCCTCACCGAGAATGACCTGGAGATGTACAAACGAACTATTGTCAAGGCGATCGGAATACTTCACACCCGACTCTCTGAGGCTTGCGAGCAACTCCGTGAAAGGGCAATTGATAAGCTTCAACTCGCAGCAATGGCCAGATCTTCTCTATCTGAACGTGATGAAGAGAGTTCCCGTGGCAGATGTTTCATAAAAGACTGAAAAGTTGGAAACTACCAGCCTGGATATCCTTAAGGATCGATCAAACCAGGAAGAACAACATACCTAACCAGTTTGCCGAAATATCACAACCAATGAGGTCGGCAACAAGAAGAAATTCAAACAAAACAGGAGCGATAAGTGAACTTTACGAAATTTCCACGACGCGGCTATCTGCAAGGCGCAACACCTCTCGAACCGATGCCGAAGCTGAGTGCAGCCCTCGGCACGGGTGTGAATCTTTATATCAAGCGGGATGATCTTCTGCCCGGTGCGGCAGGTGGCAATAAAACCCGCAAGCTAGATTTTTGCATCGCAGATGCCTTACAGGCCGGTGCAGACACCATTATCACTTGTGGTGCCATACAGTCCAACCATTGTCGACTCACTGCTTCCTGGTCTGCGAAGGAGGGTCTCGAGTGTCACCTGGTTCTTGAGGAGCGAGTCAAGGGGTCGTACAAACCGGAGGGCAGTGGCAATAACTTCCTTTTTGAACTCCTTGGGGTAAAATCCAAGCGAGTAGTTGCCGGCGGGTCTGATATGTTGGCTGAGATGGAAAAAGTTGCCGACGAGCTGAAAGCGGCCGGCAAGAAGCCTTACATAATCCCGGGCGGCGCATCCAATCCCATTGGTGCCCTTGGTTATGCAGCCTGCGCTGAAGAACTGATGAACCAACTCAACACCATGCACCTGACAATCGACCATATCGTTGTCCCTTCAGGGTCGGCAGGCACTCACGCCGGCATGGTTGCCGGCTTGGTCGGCACCAATGCCAACATCCCGGTTTCGGGCATGAACGTCTCCCGCCCCAAGGATGTCCAGGAAGGGATCGTCCATAGTCTTACCGAAAAGACCGCTGAACTCCTTGGCATTCGAGGTGGAATAGCCCGCAAGGATATTGTGTGTTATGGCGATTATGTAGGCCCTGGTTATTCTTTGCCGACGGAGTCGATGGTCGAAGCTGTCAAACTTTTTGCCTTTGAGGAAGCTATCCTGCTCGATCCCGTATACTCCGGAAAAGCGGCGGCGGGGTTGATTGATCTCGTTCGCAAGGGCGTGTTCACCAAAGGACAAAACGTTGTATTTTTACATACCGGCGGATCTCCCGCACTCTACGCCTACCTCGACACTTTCAGGAAATAGGGTTTTTCTTAGCGACGGTGTTTGCAACCGTTAGTGTGTATAAATTCAGGGGGTGGCGTCATCGCCAGCCCCTGAATTGTTCTGGTCTGTAACGAGGGTCTAATCGGCAGCCTAAGCAAATAGAGACCCCACCTGAAAACTGCCGGTCGATTGTTCAAAGAAGGGGAACCACTTCACTGTGCTTCCGCCGGTCCCGCTCTCCATTCAAGCATAAATCTCCCCTCTATAACTGCCCGCCGACTTCTTCTCCTCCCCCGTGCCCACTGCCCCCCTTCACCTGATGACGAACGGGGCAAAATGCTCTATGGTGTCGGCAACCCCATCCGCCAGACACCCTTTACAGACCCATGTTTCCCGAAACGATCCTCTCATCCACCCCGCATAGCCCCGGTGTCTACCTGATGCGCGACCAGCGCGACGGGGTGCTCTATGTCGGCAAGGCCAAGGACCTCAACAAGCGCCTCGCCTCCTACGCCCGCCATAAGGGAGCCGCCCACGACAAGACGGCGGCGATGCTCGACAGGGTGCATCGTGTCGAGACCATCCTCACCCGTACCGAGAAGGAGGCCTTGATCCTTGAAGAGAGCCTGATCAAGCAGCATCGTCCGAAGTATAACGTCCTCCTTCGCGACGATAAGAGCTATCCCTATATCAAGGTCACCGTCAACGAAGAGTGGCCGAGGGTGTTCATGGCGCGGCGCAAGTCTGCCGACAAGGCCCGCTATTTCGGTCCCTACTCCTCGGTGAGCTCGATGTGGGCCACCCTGCGCACCATCGGCACCCTCTTTCCCCTCCGCCACTGCAAGGGCAGCGAGCTGCGCCCCCGCTCGCGCCCCTGCCTCAACCGCCAGATCGGCCGCTGCCTCGCCCCTTGCACCGGCAAGGCCGACCGCGCCCTCTACCTGGAGCATGTCCGCAAGATCCTCATGCTTCTCGAAGGCCGCAGCCACGAACTCGTCGACAGCCTGCGCCGCCAGATGCACGCCTGCGCCGAGGAGCTCGACTTCGAAAAGGCCGCCGCTCTCCGCGATCAGATCGATGCCCTGTCGCGGACCCTCGAGAAGCAGGTGGTCACCGCTGCCCACGACAAGGATCAGGACGTCTTCGGCTTCGCCCGAAGAGATACGGCGGTGGTGGTTGCCATCCTCTTCATCCGCAATGGCACGATCAGCGGCAGCAGGACCTTCTTCCTCGCCGACCCCTATGGCGACGACGCCTCCATCCTCTCCCAGGCATTGCGCCGTTTTTACGACGGCCATGAGCTGCCCAGAGAAATCCTCCTGCCCTTCGATCCCGCCGATCGGGAGCTCATCGAGGAACACCTCGGCGACAGGGCTGAAGGCCGGGTGCAGTTGAAAGTCCCGCAGCGCGGCGACCTGCTCCAGCTGGTGGGCATGGCCTGCGCCAACGCCCTGCAGAGCTTCGAGGAAGAAGAACGTAAACAGCGGTCATGGGAGAACCTGCGCGGCGAGCTGGTTAAGAGCCTCGCCCTGGAGCGCCTGCCTGAACGCATCGAGTGCGTCGACATTTCCAATATCGGCGGCCGTCAGGCCATCGGCTCGCTGGTCTCCTTCGCCGGCGGCCTGGTCGACAAGCCCCGCTTCCGCCGCTACACCATCAAGACGGTGGATGGCCCCAACGACTACGCCATGATGCACGAGGTGCTCGAGCGGCGTCTGGGGCGCGGCCAGGAAGAAGACGATCTCCCCGACCTGCTGCTCGTCGACGGCGGCAAAGGCCAGCTCGGCATGGCCATGGCCGTCGTCGCCGATCTTGGCCTCGACGGGCGCATCGAGCTGCTCGGCATCGCCAAGGAACGCCAGGAGGAAGGGGAAAAGCTCTACCGGCCGCAGCGCAAGAACCCCATCCTGCTGCCAGCCCACAACCCGGTGCTGCTCTTTCTCATGCGCGTCCGCGACGAGGCGCACCGCTTCGGCATCACCTTCCACCGCAGCCTGCGCAAGAAAGCCGCCTTCACCTCGCCCCTGGATATGGTCCCGGGCATCGGCAAGAGCAAGAAACAGTTGCTGCTGCGCCACTTCGGCAGCCTCAAGCGGCTGCGTCAGGCGAGTGTCGAGGAGCTTCTCGAGGTCAAGTCCATCGGCCCGAGCCTGGCCGCCAGCATCGTCGCCAACCTGCAGAGTCCACCCGCCGCCGAGCCTCCCGCCGACCACGAAACCTCAGCCGGCTGAACCTCCGGCAGCCTGTCAGTTGCCCGTCGCGGGCGGCGGGACAAGAGGAAAACGCACCTTGTGTCTGGCGCGATCGAGGGGATAGACCACTTCCGGTCGCCCCCCCATCCACTGGAAGGCGATGGGCGGATAGAGCCCGACCCCCTGCTGGTCGTACTCGATGGTGCCCACCACGGTGTGAAAGGTGCCCTTGAGCACCTCGTGGCGCACCAGGGCCGGGTTGAGGCTGCCGGCCTGCTCCACCGCCTGCCACAGTACCTGGGCCAGGGCGTAGAAGGCCCCCACCGAGATCGATGGTTGACCGAACTCGGCACGGTAGCGCTCGCCCAGTTCCCTGGCCCCCGGATAGGGGTAGTCCTCGGACCAGTGGCCGTCACTGATAACGTTCTCCGCCGCCTCGCCCATCACCTGGGCGAACTCCACCGGCCAGGTGCCACGCCAGCCGCAGAAGAACTTGAGCGGCAGCCCGCTCTCCTTGACCTGGCGGACCAGGGCGGCGGTATCGCCCACCGAACTGTAGATGAGCACCGCATCGACCCCGAGGGCGGCCATCTCGCCGATCTCTTTGGCATACTCCCGCGTCCCCGAGGGAATGGCGCGGTCGTAGACGACCCGATAGCCATACTCCGTCGCTTTCTTGCGCAGCATGCCGCCGAAGGCGAGCCCGGCGTAGACGTCTTCCACGACCAGCGCGACACGCTTCGGCCGCGCCTCCTCGGCAAGCGACCGCCACAGCTCGTAGGGCACGCTGGCGGTCTTGCCCATGTCGACAAAGAGCAGGGTCGACCAGAGGAACTTGTGTTCGCGCCACGGCTCGATGAAGCTGCCGGTGGCATGGTAGTAGGTCTTGTTGATCTCGGCGATGATCGAGCCGGGGATGACCCCGTGCACGGCGGTGTGGCCGCTGAGGATGAAATCGACATGATGTTCGGCGATGAGTTTCTGCACCACCGCCACCACCACCGCCGGGGATGACTGGTCGTCCTGGACGATCAGCTTCACCGGAAATTTTCTGGAATATTCAGCGACATAGATCCCGCCCGCCCGATTGACGTCCTCGACGCTGCGCTCATAGGCCCACTTCTGCTCCCGGCCGATATGGGAGAGGATGCCGGTAAGCGGCAGGTGGGCGCCGACGACGATGGCCTCCCTGGGGGCGGCGGCATGGCACACAGGGGCAAGCGTCAGGAAAGAAAAAATGGCGACGATCAGCAGTCGCGCCGCCGAGAGTTGGAATACCCACAGCCCTCGCCGACCCCCCGCAGGACCATCGGCTCTTGAATACCTGACGGCAAAGGGATATGTATACATACGAAACATGGTGACACCAACCTGATACGATAGGTAACAGTTTTGCAGTCAATGCGGGCCGGAGCGTCGGAGAAAATCCGACCGACCCGCGACCCTGAAGCAATTGTCGTACCGTTTCAAGACCTTGCAAAAATCACGTGATTTTCCATAGGCCCATCGCTTGACGGCGTCGATTTTGCAAGTCCCAGCTATTCTGCCCCTATCGTCGCCGAACTGCAAGCCTCGAGATGGCTGTCGGCGTCCATCGCGGTAAATAGTAGACACAGGTCACCGGCAACCACCCAAGAGGCGCCATCGCCGCAGCAGATGAACATCTATCGTGTTTCCATACCGCTCAAGCTCTTCGCGTTGCTGCTGCCCATGGTCAGCCTGCCCATCGCCATCGTCGGCTACTGGGCCCACCAGACTTCGGTGGACAGCGTCACCCAGCTTTCCCGCGAGCATCAGCTCTCCCAGGCCGGCGAGGCGGCGCGGCAGATCAACGCCATCTTCGAGGAGTGCAACTCCTCCCTCGGCCTGCTTGGGCAGATCGTCGCCGACAGCGCCACCTCACTGCCGGCAAACGACGCCGTGGTTAAAGCCAGGTTCGGCACCCTCATCTCCCATATCCTCGCCACCACCACCCATGCCACGTGGATGGCCCTGGTCGACACCGGGGGCAGCACCATCGTCTCTGCCGGCAGGGATGACGCCACCACCACAGCGCCGGCCAGCGAATTCGCCCGCCTGCCATGGCTGCATGGCGAGTTCGACTCCACACCGTACATCTCCGCGGTATACAAACGCACCGGCCTGCCAACCTACTACCTCTACCTCACCCGCCCTTTTCTCGACGCCCATGGGGTGATCCGCGGCTCGCTGGTGGCAGAACTCGACTTCAGCGCCATCATCGACCTGGTGCGCGACATCGAGATCGGCGCCAAAGGCTACGGCTTCCTCGTCGACAAAGCCGGGCGGACCATCGCCCATCCCCGCTTCGAGCCCTATCAATACGACCTCACCCGCTATAACGACCCGCGCCTGCGCGAGTTCATCGTCCACATGCTCTCCGGAGAAACCGGCTGGATGACCTTCAACGAGGGAGGTGAGAAAGCGGCCGCTTTCGCTCCGGTGACCGCCACCGGCTGGTCGCTGGCGGTGAGCATTCCCATCGAGGAGTTCACCTCGATGGCCAAGGTCCACAAAAGCAACGTCATCCGCGTCGTGCTGGTGATGATCCTCCTCTCCACCGTGGTGGTCATCGTCATCTCCTTTCGCCTCATCCGCCCCATGCGCAACCTGGTGCTGGCCACCGAGCGGGTGGCCTCGGGGGATCTCGGCAGCGAGATCCCGGTGCGCTCGCGGGACGAGCTCGGCATGCTCACCGAGTCCTTCAACACCATGATCCGCAGCCTGCGCGACGTGCAAAAGGAACTGGTCGCCTCGGAGAAGCTCATTTCCCTGGGGCGGCTCTCCGCCGGCGTGGCCCACGAGATCCGCAACCCGCTGAATGCCATGAAGGGCGCCATCGCCTACCTGCAAAGGCGTCGCGCCGACGACCCGCTGGTCGCCGAATATAGCGCGGTCATCGCCGAGGAAGTCGACCGCTTGAGCGACTTCGTCTCCGACTTCCTCCTCTACGCGCGGCAGTCCGGCCCGCGCAAGGCCCCCTGCGACATCAACCAGCTGCTGCAGTCAGTGCTCACCCTGCTCGCCGGTCAGCTGGCGGCAAGGGGAGTGACCGTCGACCTGCAGCTACAAGACGACCTGCCGGAGATCGCCGCCGACCCGCAGCAGCTGCAGCAGGTCTTTCTCAACGTGCTCATCAACGCCATGGATGCCATGGAAAAAGGCGGCCCCCTGCGCATCGCCACCACTCTTGTGGAAGAGGAAAACGGCTCCCGGCTGCACGTCACTGTCGCCGACAGCGGCGCCGGCATCGCCGCCGCCGACCTGCCCTATGTCTTCGACCCCTTCTACAGCACCAAGGACAACGGCACCGGCCTCGGTCTGCCCATCAGCATGAGCATCATCGCCAACCATGACGGACAGTTCCGCATCGACAGCGCCCCCGGTGAGGGATGCACCGTCATCATCGACCTGCCCTGCCCACCTGCCCGGCAAGACCTACTACCAGGGAGTGCCCCGTGACCAGAACCATCCTCATCGTCGACGACAAGAAAAACACCCTCAAAGTCCTCTCGGCCATCCTCGCCGACGAGGGCTACACGACGCTGGAAGCGAGCAGCGCCCCCCAGGCCCTCGACATCATCGCCGCCGAGGAGCATATCGACGCCATCCTCTCCGACTTGAAGATGCCGGGCATGGACGGCCTGGAGCTCTTCAACCACCTCAAGACGGTCAACCGGCGCATCCCCTTCGTCCTCATGACCGCCCACGGCACCATCCAGTCGGCGGTGGAGGCGATGAAGAACGGCATCGCCAACTACCTCATCAAGCCCCTCAACTACGAGGAGCTGGCCATCGTCCTCGAACGGGCCATCCGCGAGCACGAGCTGTCGCTTGAGCTCGCCGACCTGCGCCGCGAGGTGCGCGACCGCTATGCACCGCGCAATATCGTCGGCCGCCACCCGTCGATGCTGCAGGTCTTCGAGATGATCGAGACGGTCGCCCCAACCACCGCGCCGGTACTCATCTACGGCGAAACCGGCACCGGCAAGGAGCTGCTCGCCAAGGCCATCCACGCCGCCAGCCAGCGCCACAGCCGCCCCATGGTATGCATCAACTCCGCCGCCCTGCCCGACGACCTCCTCGAAGCGGAGCTCTTCGGCTACCGCAAGGGGGCCTTCACCGGGGCGGTCACCAGCAAGAGAGGGCGTCTCGAGGCGGCCGACGGCGGCACCCTGTTCCTCGACGAAATCGGCCATATGAGCCTGCCCCTGCAGAGCAAGCTGCTGCGCTTCCTTCAGGAGGGAACCTTCGACCCGGTGGGCGGCATCAGCAGCCAGCAGGTCGATGTGCGTATCATCGCCGCCACCAACAAAGACCTCGACGAGGAAATCAGAGAGAAGCGCTTCCTTGGCGACCTGCTCTACCGCATCGAGGTGTTCAGTATCACCATGCCCCCGCTGCGCGAGCGCGGCGAGGACATCCCCCTGCTGGTCAATCGCTTTATCGAGAAGTACGCCGGGGAATACGGCAAGACGGTGCGCGGCGTGCATCCGGAAGTCCTCGACATCCTCGCCGGCTATCCCTGGCCGGGCAACGTGCGGGAACTGGAAAACTGCATCGCCCGCGCTATCATCCTCGCCAAAGAGGAACTCATCCGTCCCCAGGACCTGCCCGACAAGGTCCTCCAGCACCACAGCCAGCCGCCTCCCCTCATGGACGGCCCCGGACTGCTCCACCTTCCCGAGGGAGGCCTGACCATCAGGGAGATGGAGGGCCAGCTCATCGAAAAAACGCTGCAGCTCTGCGGCGGCAACAAGTCCCAGGCAGCGAGGATGCTCGGCCTGAGCCGCAAGACCCTCTACGAGAAGATCACCCTGCATCGCCTTTCCTGACGGCGCGGCATCATCGCCGCCCGGGCCAACACCTGGTAGAAAAAAAAAGGGCCGGCGCGCCCCCTGTGAAGAGGGGGCGGCCGGCCCGATACCTTTGTCGGCATTCAATATCAGTACGAATCGTCGTATTCGAGCTTGCTGTAGTCCGGCTCCTGCCGCACCAGTTCCAGGGGGTTTTTGCTCTGCAATACGTACTCGGTGTTGCAGTCATTACAGACGATGGAATCGCCGACCGTGAAGTAATACTCGATGGCGATATTCTTCAGACAAACCTCGCACTTGAAATATTTCACGCGATCATGCTGCTTGGCGATCTTGACCATAGCCGTCTTCCTTGCTGGGCGAACCGGGTTAACCGCACATAGTGTAGGCGATGCAACTGCCGCTTCGAACGTTCTACTCGTAATACTCATCACCTCCCAAGTCAATAGAAAGGTCGCACACCACCGGTCATGGCCGGGCCCCAGAGCTTGACACCTCCCGTAAATATGGTTACGTATTGATTGGTTTATACGTATCATGACGCAATGGAGGTGGATATGGCCAAGAAAGTAACCATCAGCGTGCCCGACATGCTGCACGAAAAACTCGAAAAATGGCGGGAATCGTTCAACCTCTCCAAGATGTTCCAGGACGCGGTGAGCGAGGCGATCCAGAGAAAGGAGGACTTCCAGAAACGCATCCGCGAGGACCTCGATCTCGGGCAGATCATCGAGAGACTGCGCCGCGAAAAGCTGCAGTCCGAAGGCAACTACCTGGAAACAGGGAAAAAGGATGGCATTCTCTGGGCCAAGACGGCCCACTACGATCAACTCAAATACGCCCTGGCATGGAACGACTTCGCCAACGCCACCAAGGATGCGGTCCTCGGCCCATATTTCTGCGAGGTCTTCACCGCCAAAGGTTTCAGTGGCGACAATACGGCCACCTATTCGGAATACCTCGACAACTACCTCAGGGGCTGGAAGCAGGGCATCGAGTCCTTCTGGGCGGAGATCAAAGAGAAAATCTGATGGGTCGCGCCACGACCGGAAGGCCTGCGGCGACCGCTTCATAACCATAAGGAAAACACTGATGACACCTGAACTCTCTGTGATGGGGCTGGATATCGGCTCGGTGACCGTCGGCCTGGCACTTCTCGATGGCGCGGGACGGGTACGGCACAAAGGCTACGCCCTGCACCACGGCAAGATCGCCCAGGTGGCGGCCGACCTGCTGGGCAAGCTCCACCCGGACCAGTTGACGTACCTCGCCGTGACCTCCTCGACTCCAGCCAATGTGAAGGCGCAGCGCCGCTATGACGACCAGATCGCCGCCATCGCCGCAGCCCGTCACTTCCACCCCGGCCTCGGCGGCCTGCTCGTCGTCGGCGGCGAGAAGTTCAGCCTCGCCACCTTCGACGAGGCCGGTAACTACCAGGGCAGCACCAGCAACACCTCCTGCGCCGCCGGTACCGGCAGCTTCCTCGACCAGCAGGCGGGGAGGCTGCATCTGCGCGGCAGCGAACACCTCGCCGCCATCGCCGCCGGCAGCCAGGGCCAGTGCCCGCAGATCGCCTCGCGCTGCGCGGTCTTCGCCAAAACCGACCTCATCCACGCCCAGCAGCAGGGCTACCGCCTCGACGAAATCGGCAATGGCCTGTGCCTCGGCCTGGCCAAAAACCTCGTCGACGTCCTCTTCGCCGGAAACCGCAGCCTGCATGGCGAGCTGGTCTTTTGCGGCGGGGTTTCCAGAAACAGGGCGGTGGCAGACCACATCGAGCGCCTCACCGGCCTCTCCCTGACCATCCCCGCCGACGGCCATCTCTACGGGGCCATCGGCGCCGCCCTCCTCTTCCTCGAAGAACTGCGTCAGGGAAAAGATCGTCCCGAACCGCTTCGTTGCGAAGCACCCGAGGAACTCTTTCGCGAGACGGAGAAGACTGCCCGCACCTATCACTACCCGCCGCTGACGCTGCAGCTCTCCACCTACCCCGACTTCGCCGGCAAGGAACGCTACACCACCCGCCAGGAGGCCGACGGTCCAGAGGTGGAGGTGGATATCTACGTCGACCTGAGCAGCAAGGCCGTAGGCGAGGTCTATCTCGGCATCGATATCGGCTCAACCAGCACCAAGGCGGTGCTCCTCGACCCTGAGGACGACGAGGTCATCGCCGGGTTCTACACCCGCACCGCCGGGCGTCCCTTAGCCGCCGTGCAGAACATCTTCTTCGCCATCGACGGCATCGAACAGCGCCAGGGGTGCCGCTTCACCGTCAGGCAGTGCGCCACCACCGGCTCTGGGCGCAAGTTCATCGGCAAGCTGGTCGGCGCCGACCTCGTCGTCGACGAGATCACCGCCCATGCCCGCGCCGCCTGCCGGCTCAATCCGGAGGTTGACACCATCATCGAGATAGGTGGACAGGACGCCAAGTTCACCCTCATCAACAACGGCCGGGTGACGTTCTCCACCATGAACAGCGTCTGCGCCGCCGGCACCGGCTCTTTTATCGAGGAGCAGGCGGCCCGCCTCGGCTGCCCGGTGGGCGACTATTCGCATCGCGCCGAGAGAGCCAGCGCCCCGCTGACCAGCGACCGCTGCACCGTCTTCATGGAGCGCGACATTAACCACCTGCTCAGCGAGGGCTACGAGGTCGACGAGGTGCTGGCCGCGGCCCTGCACTCGGTGCGCGAAAACTACCTGCAGAAGGTGGCGACGGAAAAGCATATCGGCAAGACGGTCCTCTTCCAGGGGGCGACTGCCAAGAACCGCGCCCTGGTGGCAGCCTTCGAACAACGCCTCGGCAAGCCGATCCTCGTCTCGAAATATTGTCACCTCACCGGAGCCCTGGGGGCGGCACTGATCCTCCGCGACGAAGAGCGGCAGGAAACCTCCTTCATCGGCTTTGACCTCTGCCGCAAGAAGGTGGAGCTCTCCGGCTCGGTTTGCACGCGCTGTACCAACAACTGCAAGATCAGCACGGTAACCATCGACGGCCGCGAGGTCTCCTACGGCTATCTCTGCGGCCGCGACGGCGACGACCAGGGGCAGGCTGCCAATACCGGCAAGGCCTTCCATCTGCTCCGCGAACGACGGCGGCTGCAGGGTGACCTCCCTCAGGTCGCCGACAAGAAGGGCCCGGTCATCGGCCTGCCGGCTGCCGTCCACCTCGTTGACGACCTCTTGCTGTGGCGCAGCTTCTTCTCCCTGCTCGGCATCGCCACGGTGACCTCGGAGGACGCCCGCACGGCGGTGGCCGACGGCCGAAAACTGAGCCGCGCCGAGTTCTGCGCCCCGGTAGCAGCCATGCACGGCCACACCCGCTGGCTGCTCGACCACGCCGACTACGTCTTCCTGCCGCTCTACCTGGAAAACAAGGCGCGCAGCGGCCGCCGCCAGTTCTGTTATTATACCCAGTATCTGCCCGCCCTGGTCGGCGACGTCGCTGCCGGGGAGGAAAAACGCCTGCTGCGGCCGATCATCAGATACCTCTACACCCCCTTCCACACCAAGATGCAGCTCTACCGCATGCTGCAGGATATCGCCCCCGGGCAGTGGAATTTCTTCGAGGTGGGCTCGGCCTACGATCGCGCCCTGGCCATCGACCAGGAATACCGCCTGCGCCTTAAAGAGGCGATGCGCCAGAGGCTGACGACAGAAGAAGGTTCGGAGATACGCGTGGTCTTCCTCGGCCGGCCCTACACCCTGCTGTCACCCGGCCTCAACAACAATATTCCCGGTATCTTCCGCAGTCTCGGCATCGACAGCTTCTACCAGGACATGCTCGACGTCGACCCGCGCGAGGTGGAAGCCATCAAGCCGCTGCTCGACGAGATCCACTGGGAGCACGGGGCGAAAATCCTCGAAGCGGCCGAGGCGGTCGCCAAGCGCCCGGGGCTCTACCCTGTGCTGGTCACCTCCTTCAAGTGCTCCCCGGACTCCTTTGCCGTCGAGTACTTCAAGGAGATCATGGAGCGGCACGACAAGCCTTACCTCGTCCTCTCCCTCGACGGCCACGACTCCAGCGTCGGCTACGAGACGCGCATCGAGGCGGCGGTGCGCGCCTTCCGCAACCACCACGGCGGCGGCCGCCTGGCGCCGGTGTCGGCGCCGACCCTGCCCGCGGCGGCGGGCAGCCTGGCCGGCAAGCATGTCCTCTTCCCCAACTGGGACCAGCTGACCTGCACCCTGCTCACCGCCACCCTGCAGCGCGAGGGCTTCAACGCCCACCTGCTGGAAGAGACGGAACAGACCATCCGCGAGAGCCTGCGCCACAACTCCGGACAGTGCATCCCCCTCAATGCCATCGCCGAGGCGGCCATGGTCTATGTGCGCCGCCACCAGTTGGACCCGGCCAACTGCGTGCTGTGGATCAACCGCTCCTCGCTGGCCTGCAACATCCGCCTCTATCCCTTGCAGATCGCCAGGATTTTTGCCGAACACGGCGGAGGTATGGAGAAGATCGCCGTCTACCAGGGAGAGATCACTTTCTCCGACATCTCCCTGCGTGCGGCGCGCAATGCCTACTTCGCCTATATGCTGGGCGGCATGCTGCAGAAGGCCGCCTGTCGCATCCGCCCCTATGAAACGGAGAAAGGCCGCACCGACTGGATCGTCGACAAGGCCATCAAGGTGCTGCGTGACGCCTTCCTCGGCAAGCGGCCGCTGGAAAAGACCGTCGACGAGATCGTCACCCAGTTCGAGTGGGTCGAGACCGCCGGCCCCAGGCGACCCAAGGTGGCCATCTTCGGGGATCTCTACTCACGGGACAACAGGGTGATGAACCAGGACCTCGTCGCCTACATCGAAAGGCTCGGCGGCGAGGTGGTCACCACCCCCTACAGCGAATACGGCAAGATGATCGCCGGCAGCTACTTCCGCAAATGGTTCAACGAAGGCAAATACCTCGACATGCTCACCGGCAGGGCGCTGCTTGCGGCGATGCTCGCCCTGGAGAAGAATCTGATGAGGAGCTTCAACCGCATCCTCGACGAAGCGGAGCACCGCTACGACGAAGACCCGGCGGAGATTCTCGCCCGCTATCAGGTGTCGGTGGAGAACAGCGGCGAGTCGATGGACAACATCCTCAAGGTGCACTACCTCGCCAAACAGCACCCGGATCTCAGCCTCTTCGTCCAGGCCAGCCCGGCCCTGTGCTGCGCCTCGCTGATCACCGAGGCGATGAAGGAGCGGATCGAGCGGCTCACCGGCATCCCGGTAGTGTCGATCACCTACGACGGCACCGGGGGCGATAAAAACGCCCTCATCGCCCCCTACCTGCAGTTTCCCCGGCAGCTCCAGCCGGCCCTGGCGCGTTTCGGCCGGGAGGCGAGGTAAGGCGCTCGCCGGCCGGCGCCAGGAGGGGGCTAACCCAAGGCAGTACGGTAGCCTGCCCTGCTGCCGGCGCGCCCCCATGGCAAGAGCGGGCCGAGAAACGGCCCGCGCGCAAAGGCCCCATCGCCCAGCGATGGGGCCGGGTGAAGCCGGTCAGCTCCTCTGTACCACTTTTTTCGTCTCCTGAAGGTCTTTGACGGGTATCTCCTCGAACATCCCGGCGCCCACGCCACAGATCGGGCAGTGGCTCGGGGGGCGTTGTCCGACGTGGAGGTACCCGCAGATGGTGCATCGCCATTTCTTCTGTTCCATTGCTTTGTTCTCCATTGACAGGTTTGTACACGAAACGAATCTTCCCCAGCCCCAATCCCCCGAAAAATACCTGCCTACATTCTGTTTGGCAACGAGAATCGTTCCCACATAAGTTGTAATCTTCCGCACATCGCCCGGCGTCAAACGCTGACCGGCCGGGAATCAGCTGCCAGCACCTTCTCTGCCAGCCAATCGTCCTGCTGACTGAGGCAAATACCCGGCTGCCATGGACAAGGTCTGCCAGACCCGTTACAGTAGAGAAGAAACGGATCGCCCCTGATTGCCCAGCAGAAGGAGGAACAATGAACTTTCTCGACGCGCTCTATCTGGAAAAGACCATGCCCGGTTGCTGCACCGGCACCACCTGGCTGGCCCCCAAGGGCCGCAAGCGCCTCGCCGCCGTTTCCCCCGTCGATGGCGAGACCTTTGCCACGCTGATCAAGGCCGGCGCCAGGGAATACGAGCAGGTGGCGGCCGAGGCTGCCCGCGCCTTTCCCTTGTGGCGCGCCCTGCCGGCGCCACGGCGCGGTGAGATCGTGCGCCAGATCGGTCTCAAGCTGCGCGACTTCAAGCTGCCCCTGGGCACGCTGATTGCCTACGAGACCGGCAAGACCCTGCAGGAAGGGTTGGGCGAGGTGCAGGAGGTCATCGACATCTGCGATTACTGCGTCGGGCAGTCACGCATGCTCTACGGGATGACCACCGTCTCCGAGCGCCCCGAACACCGCCTCTTCGAGCAGTACCACCCCTTAGGTCCGGTGGCGATTATTACCGCCTTCAATTTCCCGGTGGCGGTCTGGGGCTGGAACGCGATGATCGCCGCCATCTGCGGCGATGTCAGCATCTGGAAACCCTCCTCCAAGGCGCCGGTCTCGGCCATCGCCATGCAGAAGATCCTCGCCCGGGTGCTGGAGAGCAACGACCTGCCGGAGGGGGTATTCTCACTGCTGGTTGGCGACCGCGACGGCGTCGGCGAGAAGATCCTCCTCGACCGACGCATCCCCCTGGTGTCCTTCACCGGCTCGGTAGATTCAGGGCGTGGCGTGGCCAAAAAGGTGGGCGAACGGCTCGGCAAGACCATCCTCGAACTGGGCGGCAACAACGCCATCCTCATCGGCGAAAGCGCCGACCTGTCCTTGGCCCTGCCGGCGGTGGTCTTCGGCGCCATCGGCACCGCCGGGCAGCGCTGCACCAGCACGCGGCGGCTGCTCATTGCCGAGCGACGCTACGAGGAGGTCAAGGAGCTGCTGTGCCGCGCCTACGGCTCCCTGAAAATCGGCAACCCGCTGCTCGAGGCCAACCACCTCGGCCCGCTCATCGACCTCGAAGCGGTCAAGACTTATAACAGGGCCATCAAGGCCGTCGTCGCCCAGGGCGGCACCATTGTCCACGGCGGCAGTGTCCTCAAGGGTCCGGACTACGCCTCCGGCTGCTATGTCGAGCCAACCCTGGCCGAGGTGCCCGGCCACCTGCCCATCGTCCACCGCGAGACCTTCGCCCCGATTCTCTACCTCATCAAGTATTCCGGGGATATCGAGCAGGGCATCGCCCTCAATAACGAGGTCGACCAGGGATTGGCCTCGGCGATCTTCAGCAACGACCACCGCGAGATCGAAACCTTCCTCTCGGCGCGCGGCTCTGACTGCGGCATCGCCAACGTCAATATCGGCACCTCCGGAGCGGAGATCGGCGGGGCCTTCGGCGGCGAGAAAGATACCGGCGGCGGGCGCGAATCCGGCTCGGACGCATGGAAGGCCTATATGCGCCGACAGACAGTGACCGTCAACTACGGCAAGGAGCTGCCGCTGGCCCAGGGCATCAAGTTCTCGCTTCGTGACGGAGACGGCTGAGCCGCCCTGCCTTCCTGCCGGTGGGCTCTTGAGCGCTGACCGTCGGCGTCTCGCAAGCCCCTTCTCGTGTATCTTGCCGAGGCATCGCAGGGTACTGCCACCCGACTGACAGCACCTCGAAGACCCCGTCCCGCCTCCACAACCGGCGCCTGGCGATAATGCTTGCCAAGGTGACTGCGACCTGCTACAGGGTCTCGAGAAGCTGAGTCGCCGCAATACCCCGCAACCACACCCTGCCCCGCCTTCACCATCGAGAAGGCGAGGAGGCCAAACCGGCCAAGGCGGCAGCGGCGCAAAACGCCACCGCCGCCTCCCTGGCAAGAGCAACCACCGAGAGGAAAGGACACCATGCAGCCAACCACGGAACTGACCGACTACATGGGCATCAAGAGCCTGTTGAGCGATGAAGAGAAGCTGGTACAGCAGACCGCCAGGGAGTTCGTCAACCGCGAGGTTATGCCGATCATCGACAGCTACGCCCAGGAGGAAAAATTTCCCGCCCACCTCGTCAAAACCATGGGCGGCCTGGGTTTCCTCGGCCCCACCCTGCCGGAGGAATATGGCTGCGCCGGCCTCTCCAACGTCGCCTACGGCATTCTCATGTACGAGCTAGAGCGGGGCGACTCGGCCATCCGCAGCTTCGCCTCGGTGCAGGGCTCCCTGGTCATGTACCCCATCTTCACCTACGGCAGCGCGGCGCAGAAGGCCCATTGGCTGCCGAAGATGGCCGCCGGCGAGGCCATCGGCTGCTTCGGCCTGACCGAGCCGGACTTCGGCTCCAACCCGGCTGGCATGCGCACCCGCGCGGTACGCAACGCCGACGCCACCTGGACCTTGAACGGCGCCAAGATGTGGATCACCAACGGCAGCATCGCCGACGTCGCCGTGGTCTGGGCGATGACCGAAGACGGCGTGCGCGGCTTCCTCGTTCCCAAGGACACCCCCGGCTTCACCACCGTGCGCATGAAGGGCAAATGGAGCCTGCGCGCCTCGGTGACCTCAGAGCTGATACTCGATAATGTCGTCGTCGCCGAGGAGGAGGCCATGCTCCCCCTGGCCAAGGGGCTGAAAGCGCCGCTCAGCTGCCTCACCCAGGCCCGCTACGGCATCGCCTGGGGCGCCCTCGGCGCGGCCGACAACTGCTATCAGACCGCCCTCGCCTATGCCCTGCAGCGCGTACAGTTCGACAGGCCCATCGCCGGCTTCCAGCTGCAGCAGAAGAAGCTGGCGGAGATGGTCACCGAGCTCACCAAGGGGCAGCTGCTCGTCCTCCAGCTCGGCCGCCTCAAAGATGCCGGCACCTACACCCCGGCCCAGGTCTCGATGGCCAAGATGAACAACGTCAAGGTCGCCATGGATATCGCCCACACGGCGCGCACCATGCTCGGCGCCAACGGCATCATGGGCGAATACCCGATCATGCGCCACGCCAACAACCTCGAGTCGGTCTACACCTACGAGGGCACCCACGACATGCACACCCTGATCATCGGTCAGGAGGTCACCGGCATCGCCGCCTACCGCTAACCGGGCAGCGGCGCCTCGCCCTGCCGCTGCCGCAGGGCGGTCACCGCGGCGTGCAGGGCGACGATGGCCGTGTCCACCTTGAGGATACGCGAGCCGAAGGAGCAGCAGAGAAAACCCTGCTCGGCGAACTTGGCGAGTTCGTAGGGCACCCAGCCCCCTTCCGGGCCGACGGCGAGAAGCAGCCGGCCCTGGTCGGGGATGGGCGCTCTGGCAAGAGGCAGCGCGCCGCTTGGGTCGGCGATAAGGCGCAGGCTGTGCTCGCCCGCCAGGGTCGGGCAGAAATCCTCGATGAACGGTTTGAAGCGTGGGTGCAGCACCACCTTGGGCAACAGGGTATCCACCGCCTGTTCCAGACCAAGGAGGAGGTGCGCCTGCCATTCTTCCTGCTCGAGAACTCCGGCCTCCCAGAAGCTCTTTTCCACCCGGTTGGCATGGATGAGATGGATGGTGCCGACCCCGAGTGCAGCCACCTGGCTGAGGATGCGCCGGAGCATGATCGGCCGCGGCAGGGCGAGGACAAGATCGAGGTCCGGCCGCCGTCCCCCGCCCTCCTCCCACTCCACCTCCAGGGTGACGGAAAACGGGAATTTTTTGACCAGCGACTGTATCCGTCCCCGCCCGCGGGGGCCATTGACGATGCCGAGGCGCAGGCTGTCGCCGGGGGCGGCGCGCAGCACCTTGACGATATGCTCGGCGCGGCGGTCGCCGAGGGTAAGCAGGTCGCCCTGCAGTTCCTCTCTGCTGACGAGGATGATGTTCATGCCTCTTGCTCCACCCGCCATGCGGCGGGGATTTTCACACCTTGCTCGGGAAGTTCTTGCATGGGAAGCACCCCTCCGATAAGGTGAGCGGCTGAACAACCCTGGGAGGCCGTCGCCGATGTTTTTCCTCTACAATATCATCTCGTTCCTGCTCTTGCCGGTTCTCCTGCCCCTGCTCCTTGTCGCCTTCGGCTGCCGGGGCAAGTACCGCCAACGTCTGCCCGCCCGCCTCGGCCGGGGCCTCGGCAGGATCCGCAAGACCGGTCGATCCGGCCCGCCGACGGTGTGGATCCACGCCCTCTCGGTAGGCGAGGTGACCTCGGCGGTGCCGCTGTTGCGCGCCCTGCGCGCCCGCTACCCCCAGGCCCGGCTGCTCTTTTCGGTGACCACCGCCACCGGGCGTCTGGTCGCCGACCGGCAGCTCTCAGGCATCGCCGATGCCATCTTCGACGGTCCCGTCGACTTCCTGCCGGTGGTCAACCACTTCCTCGACAACCTCGAGCCCGACCTCTATATCCTCGTCGAGACGGATTTCTGGCCCAACCTGCTGCACTGCCTGCGGCGCAGGAAGATCCCGGCCTTGCTCGTCAACGGCCGCATCTCGGCAGGCTCGATGCGCCGCTACCGCCGCGGCCGGGCCTTCTTTCTCCCCATGTTCCACTGCTTCACCAAGATGGCCATGCAGACCGCCGCTGACCGCGATGGCATGCTCGCCCTCGGGGTGGCCGCCAGAAGGCTGCCCATCCTCGGCAACCTCAAGTTTGCCGGCCAGCCGCCTGCGGCAGACAAGCCGCTCGCCGCCCTGCTGCCCGCGGCATGCCGGGTGCTGGTCGCCGGTTCCACCCACGACGGCGAGGATGGGGCGATCATCGACGGCTATATGCGTCTGCGCCAGGTTTATCGCGACCTCTATCTGGTGGTCGTGCCACGCCACCCGCAGCGCGCCATGGAAATCGCCAGCATGGCGGCGAAAGTCGGGCTGACAGCGCGCCTGCGCTCCGTGACCACCGACCATGGCGTTGACGACCTGCTGATCGTCGACACCATCGGCGAACTCCTCAACTTCTATGCCCTGGCCACCCTGGCCTTTGTCGGCGGCAGCCTCGTCGCCAAGGGAGGGCACAACCCGGTGGAACCGGCCGGCTGCGGCGTGCCGGTGCTCTTCGGGCCCCACATGGAAGATTTCAGCGAGATCGCCGACCTGCTCCTCGAGAACGGAGCGGCGACGAGGGTCGGCGACGCCGACGGCCTGGTCGAAGCCGTCACCACCCTGCTCGGCGACCCCGGCCTGCTTGCCGCCATGGGCAACAGGGCCAGGGAGGTCGTGCTCGCCCGCAACGATGTCGTCGACCGGCATCTGCAGCTCATCGACTCCCTGCTGTGAGAAGGGTCCTGCGCACACTTTCCGATCACCTGCTCGTCGCGCTCACCCTTGCCTTCGCCGCCGGCATCGCCACCGCCTTCTCCGTCCCCTTCGACGCCCCTGCCGTGGCGCGGCTCGGCCTGGCGCGCATCCCGCTCACCCTGTTCCTGGTGGGAGTCAATTTCCTCGGCGGCCGCATGGCGATGCTGGCCCTACTGCCGATAGCCGTCTTTCTCTTCGGCCTCCACCATGGTCTGACCCACCTGCTGCCGCCACAGGACGAGGCCCATCTCTTCCATCGCATGAAGACCCGGACGGAGGCGGTGGTGATCGGCACCCTCACCGCTGCAGCGGAGTTCGACGGCCGCAACAGCCGGGCGCGTATCGACTCCAGTCATATCCGCTTCGCCGACGACCCGCGCCTCGCCCCCACCACGGGCACGCTCCTCGTTCGTCTCCCCGGTCCGTGGCCGCCATCTCTAACGCCCGGCGACACCTTGGCCCTGCGTGCCACCCTGCAGCGCCCGGAGGGCTATCTCGCCCCGGGGGCTTTCGACTACCCTCGCCATCTCGCCCTGAACGGCATCCTCGTCAGCGCCCAGGTGCGCTCACCCCTCTGCATCCACAAGGTGGAAGATCGGCCAGGTTTCCTGCAGCGACTGCGCTATCTGCCGGAGCGGATGCGCATGCACCTCGGCATGGCCATCGACCGGGCTGTCGACGGGCAACATCGCGGGCTGTACCGGGCTCTGCTCATCGGCGACGCCTCAGCCATCGACGACAGCACCATGGAGAGCTTCAAAGGCAGCGGCACCATCCATATCCTGTCCATTTCCGGCCTCCATATGACCCTCGTCGCCGCCTTTCTCTACGCCATATTCCACTGGCTGCTGACTCGCTCGCCAAGGGTCATGGCACGCTTTTCGCCACGCCGCGGGGCGGCGTTTTTATGCCTGCCGGGTCTGCTCCTCTATGGCCTGCTGGCGGGCATGAATATTCCCGTGGTGCGCGCCCTGGTGATGAGTTGCACAGCCCTCGTCGCCCTGTGCACCAATCGCCAGCGTTCGCCTTCGACGCTTCTTGCCCTGGCCGCCCTGGTCCTGCTGGTCATCGACCCGCTGTCGCTTGCCCTACCCTCTTTTCAGCTCTCTTTTGCGGCCACCGCCGCCATCCTCTTTCTCGTGCCCTTCCTCAAAATCCTGGTGGCTGGGAGAAGTGAGGAAGAAGGTCTGTCCCCGCTGCTTCGCCTGCGGCGCTGGCTGCTTGCCGCCCTGCTGGTGTCGGCCGCCGCCACCGCCGCCACCGCCCCCCTGACCCTGGCCGCCTTCAATCGCTTCGCCCCGGTGGGCCTCATCGCCAACCTTGTCGTAGAGCCGCTCATCTGCCTGTGGAGCCTGCCCTGCGGTTTTCTGGCTCTGCCGCTCCTCCCCGTAGCACCGGACCTCGCCGCCACCCTGCTGCGCCTCGGCGGACCCGGCCTGACGCTGGCGGTCCAGGCGGCGACGTTTTTCGCCGAGCTTCCCGGGGCCTCGCTGTGGCGACCTTCACCACCATGGTGGCTGCTCCTGCCCTGCGGGCTCGGCTTCGGCGCGACCCTCTTCGCCAGCAGCCTCAGGCCGCGTCTGGCGGCGCTGGCACTGGCGCTTTTTCTCGTCCCCCTGGCGGCAATGCTGCTGCCACCATCCCTCTTCCCGCCACAAAAACCAGATGCGATGCGTCTCGTCGCCCTCGACGTCGGCCAGGGCAGCGCCACCCTCATCCACTACCCCTCCGGCCGGGCAGTGCTGATTGACGGAGGCGGCGCAGCCACCGCCTCCCCGGCGGTTGGCGAACGGGTCATCGCCCCCTTCCTGTGGAGCCAGGGGATCGCCACTCTCGACGCCATAGTCATCACCCACGCCGACTCCGACCACTACAACGGCCTGGGCTTCGTGCTACACCACTTCCCCACCGGCGCGCTATGGGCACGCGATCTGCACGGCCACGACGAAGGGTACCGGGAAGTGCTGCAGGTGGCAGAGCGCCGCGGGGTGATGCTGCGAGTGCCGGAGAGGGGTGAGACGCTGGCCGGACTCGGCCCGGGGGAGTCCCTGCGCTGTCTGGCCAGCCCCGCCGCAGGACTTGTCGACGCTGCGGCCTCGACCGACAGAGGGAACAATAACGGTCTGGTCGTCAAAGCCTGCCACAGAAACGGCTGCGCCCTCATCCCCGGCGATATCGACAGGGACGGAGAAGGACGCCTGCTGGCTTCTGGAGGCGACCTCGCCGCCAGGGTCCTCCTTTCCCCGCACCACGGCTCGAAGACCTCCAATTCGAAGGCGTTCCTCTCGGCAGTGGCTCCGCAGGCGATGTTCGTTTCTGCCGGCCGTGGAAACCGCGGCTACTTCCCTCACCCCGGGCTCAACGACGATTGCCTGGGCCTGGGCATCGCTCTCTTCACCACCGCTCGGCATGGCACGCTTACGGCGAAGTTCACCCCCACTGGAGTCGAACTCGCCGGCTATGGCCGCCACGTCGCCAGTCCATTCCTGCCCTGCCGGTTACTGCCCCTCACCGACAAGGCCTTCCGTGTCGACTCTACACCTCAGTGAAATCGGTGGGAGCGCGCTTGAGGAATTTAATGAACTTGGGCTTTTCGACGGCGTTGGAGTACGCGTCGTTGGGGTCGATCATTTTCTTTTCAAGGAAGCCGAGGATGGCATCGTCCAGGGTCTGCATGCCGTATTTCTTGCCGGTCTGCATGGTGGAGAGAATCTGGAAGGTTTTGCCCTCGCGGATGAGATTGCGCACCGCCGGGGTGGCGATGAGAATCTCCAGGGCGGCGCATCGGCCTTTGACGTCGACGCGCTTGAACAGAGTCTGGGAAACCACCGCCCGCAGAGCATCGGCGAGGGTCGAACGCACCTGGCCCTGCTGGCTGGCCGGGAAGATTTCGATGATCCTGTCAACGGTCTTCATGGCGTTGATGGTGTGCAGGGTGGCGAACACCAGGTGACCGGTCATGGCCGCCTCCATGGCCAGGGCCACCGTTTCCAGGTCACGCATCTCGCCGACCATGATGATGTCGGGATCCTCGCGCAGGGCGCCACGCAGGGCGTTGGCGAAGCTCTTGGTGTGGGTGCCGACCTCGCGGTGGTTGACGATGCACTTCTGGCTCTTGTGGACGAACTCGATCGGGTCCTCAATGGTGAGGATATGGTCCTTACGGTTCCTGTTGCACTCGTCGACAATCGCCGCCAGGGTGGTGGATTTGCCCGAGCCGGTGGGGCCGGTGACCAGAACCAGACCCTTGGGGAGATAGGCGAGACGGGAAATGACCCCAGGCAGACCAAGCTGTTCGACCGTCATGATCTCGCTGGGGATCTCGCGAAATACCGCGCCGATCCCGTATTTCTGCTGGAAGTAGTTGCAACGGTAGCGGGCCAGGCCGGGGATCTCATAACCGAAGTCGATATCGCCTGTCTCCTCGAAGAGCTTGATCTTCTCTTCCGGACAAATCTCATACAGCATGGCGCGGAGTTCTTCGTTGCCCATCTTCTTGAACTTGACCCGCTCCATATCACCGCGGATCCTGAGAAGCGGCTGCTGCCCGGCAACCATATGCAGGTCGGAAGCGCCCTCATCGTTCATCAGTTTGAAAAAGCCATCTATCTGTGCCATTTTCCACCCCGTTTGTGAGTATTCATCGCTACCCTGACCGTGATCACCCGCAACATTGCGCCCATTGTATCGTCCTGCCTACCAAAAAGTCCAGGCAAAACCCCCAAGGTGCCGTAAAAAAAGAAAAATAGAGGGAGTCACGACAGTCGCCCCCCTCAGACGGCCTCGGGTAGCCGCCGCACTCTCTCGCCAGGTGCGCCCGCCGGCCCCTTCAGCCGCGCCGCCGCCCGCTTCTGCCAGCGCTCGGCAGCCTGGGCTTCACCCTCGAGAAGGCAGCAGCGCGCCATCAGCGACCGCGTGCGGCCGGCCAGGCCACGATGGGCAAGGAGCGTGCGCAGAATGCGGCGCGCCTCCGGGTACTCTCCGCAGTGGATCAGCACCTCGGCGAGGTTACAACGGTATTCGACATTTCCCGGCTCGAGGTTGACACTCTTGCGGCACAGGGCGAGGGCGATGTCGTCACCCTCGCCAGCGTGCAGGTAGAGCATGCCGAGCAGACTCATGGCACGATCATCGAAGCCGTCGAACTGCAGGGCGCGTTGCAGTTCGACAACAGCCAGGCCGCGTTCCCCGCAACTGGCGTAAGCGCGGCCAAGATGATAGCAGGCCGCGGCTGCCCGCGGGCCGCTGACATGATCGCGGCGCCAGCGGAGCAGATGTTCTATGGCTTCGTTGCAGCAGCCAATCTCGCCGGCGAGAATGCCGGCCTGGAACAATAGATCCCCCAAGGCCTCGGGTGCGACGGAATCCCTTTCGAAATGCTGCAGGGCACGCTGAAACCAGGCATAGGCGGCCGCCGGCCGGCGCCGCCGCTGCTCCACCAGGCCGAGATTGTAGAGGGCCATGAAGTTGTCGCCGCCACAGGCCAGGGCCCGCTCGAAACACTCCGCGGCGGCGCCAGGCTTATCCATCATCGCCCAGGTGACGCCAAGGCTGTTGTGGAGGTTGACGTCACTCTCGTCGAGCTTCAGGCCCCGTCGATACTCGCTCACCGCCCTTGCCAGGTCACCGTCGCCAAAGTAGACGTCACCGCTGATATTGAGGCTGACGGCATCAAAAAGAACCGCCTCGGCTTCGGCAAGAAAGGTTGCGTGATAGAGGGCCTTTCGGCAGTTGAAGAGCACCTCGGACCTGGCGAAATCCCCGCAGGGAAAGGCGCTTACCCCCGCCACCAGATCACTGCCCTGTCCTGTCTGACGTAGCCGACGCACCACCTGCGCAGCCCAGGCTCGCGCCTGGGTGCCATCTTCGCCATGAAGGAAGACCACGGCATCATGCTCATCGATCAGCCACTTTTGGCCATCGAGCTGTGGCCCGACGAGGGCCGCGGCATCCCCGCCGTTTTGGCAACGGAACTGCACGACGCTAAAGCGAGGGCTGGAATGCACCATGGCGGCAAGGCGGCGCGCCACAGCAAGCGGCGGGGGAGAGAGCGGATGTCCCTCGGGATAACTGAGGCGGGAAAAGGCGCAGAAGCTGAAAGGGCCGCGCTTCTCTGCCTGACGGAGGGCAGTCCAGGCTTGATCAAGTGGCTCACGCTTCTTGATACTGCCAGCCGGTTCACATCCCTCCTCGTCGGCAACACTGGAACCGATATGTACGCGATGACAGCCCTCGCGTTTCAGGTAGGAGAGCAGCGCTCTCTCCACCGCCAGAGAGGCCGTCCCTGGCGGCTTGGGCAGCACCAGGGCAAAAATCGCGTTGCCCAGGTAATGCAGCAGGGAGTCCTTTTGTAGAAAATTGGCAAGCAGGCCGGCGCAACGCTGGGTGTAGCGCAAGGCGAATCGGCACGAGAGACGCTTCGGTGGAAGCTCGACGAGGAGGAGGTGCATGGGCAGCCGCTCTTCGCTCTCCAGCAGCGACTGCAGATTCCACAGGTTGAGCAGGCCGGTGGCGGCGTCGCAGCGCGCCTCTTTGAGGAGCAGAAACTCCCGCCCCACTGCGATCTTGACCTCCTCCAGCCAGTCCTCGCCGAGTTTGGCGAGGAACAGCGGGTCGGCGCCGCTGACGACGGCCAGGACCATCGCCTCTTCAGCGGTGAAAAACGGTACCAGCAAGCAACCATCGACGACAGCAGAGACCCGATCCCTGGTCTGCAGGGCATGACGCAGCGACTCTTCGATTTCCAGGCCCCCTCCCTCCGCGAGGCCTTGCGGGCCGGGCGTAACAAAGGTTACTGCACCGGCGGTCGGCAGCCGCTTGAGAAGAATCTCGGCGAAACTCCTCGAGAATCGCTGAAAGTCGCCGACATCGAGCCTGTGGCCGAGGCCGGCGAAGGGGAAGGAATACATCACCGTTCTCCCCCTGCAAAAAAATCTCCCAGCTGTTGCGCCAGTACAGCGAGTTCGCCCTCCTGGATGGTGCGCACGTCGAGGAGGAAGCGGTCGTCTTCGATTCGTCCGATGACCGGGATGAAGAGCTGGCGCAGCCGTTTTTCCAAGGTATTGACACTCATCGCCTGCGGCGTCAGCACCACCGCCCAGCTGTCGATATTGAACTCCGGCAGGGCGCCGCCTCCTACCTTCGACGTTGTCCTCACCATTGACACGGCACAGGTGCCGGCCATGCGTGGGCGCAGGCGGCCGAGGAGGCGACGCGCCCTTTTCTTGAGGTCATCGTTGGGTACGGTGAGCATGGCCAGGGTGGGCACGCGACTCAGCGCCTGGTCGATATCAAGGTAGTCGCGCAAGACGCTCTCCAGCGCGGCCAGCGTGAATTTATCGATGCGCAGGGCGCGATTGAGAGGATTTTTCTTGATAGCGGCGACGATCTCCCTCTTGCCGACGATGATCCCCGCCTGCGGGCCGCCGAGCAGCTTGTCGCCGCTGAAGGTGACAACGTCGACCCCGGCGCGGACAATCTCCTGCACCGTCGGTTCCTTGGGAAAGCCGAAAGGCGAAAAGTCGATGAGGCTGCCGCTGCCAAGATCCTCCATGGTCGTGAGTGAGTGCTTTCGGGCCAGGGCGACCATCTCCTCGGCCGATACCTCCGAGGTAAAACCGATCATGCGGAAGTTCGAGGTATGCACGCGCAGCAAGAGGGCCGTCTGCTCGGTGATGGCGCGCTCATAATCATAGAGATGGGTGCGGTTGGTAGCTCCGACCTCGACGAGCCGGGCTCCACTCTTGGCCATGACGTCAGGAATACGAAACGACCCGCCGATCTCGACCAGCTGACCTCTGGAGACGATGGCTTCACGACCTCGCGTCAGGGTATCGAGGCAGATGAGCACCGCGGCTGCGTTGTTGTTGACAACCAGGCCTGCCTCCGCTCCGGTAAGCAGGCAGAGCAGGTCTTCGACCAGGCTGTATCGGCTGCCGCGCTTGCCGCTGTCGAGATCGAACTCGAGGTTGGAATAATAGCCGGCGGCCTGAACAAGGGCGTCGGAAGTCGCCTTGGAGAGGATGGAGCGGCCAAGATTGGTATGGATGACTACCCCGGTACCATTGATAACGCGGCGGAAATTTCCCCGCATGCGCTCAGTGAAACGCTTGGCAAAGAGTTCCTCCCATTGCTCTGGAGTCTTGTGACCACAGGCGGCATCCCCAGCGAGGATCCGGGCGCGTTCCTCCTCAACAACCTGCTGCACGACATGTTTGAGCAGCACAGCCGGCTGTGACAACCCTCTTCTGTGCAGCATCGCCAGGCACTCGTCCACTTTGGGGAGGTGGCGCAGCAGGCGGTTTTTCTCATCCATAAACGAACGTTCCATCGAATTATTAGAATTTATCTCACCATACCGGTGCTTAGGCCGGCAGGCCATCGTGTGCGACACGCCCTACATAATCGCCCTGAAGAGGTTCTCACAACACTTTTTTTCAAGCCCGATTTTTTCTGTTGACAAGGTGGACGGGTTCATGTAGTTTGCCGCGGTCTTGACGATGAGGCACCGAACGGGTGGCGAGATGCT
>CALGIJ010000008.1 GCA_937915545.1 uncultured Desulfobacterales bacterium | reverse complement strand
GGATGCCGGGCGGTATGTTTCTGCTGATCCTATTGGGCTGGATGGGGGGATGAATCTCTATGCGTATGTTGAAGGGAATCCGGTGAATTCGGTGGATCATTTGGGGTTGTTTGGTGATGGCATTTGGGATGGTGGAGGCAGTGATTTAGGACATAGTGATTTTTGGGGCCATGATCGATTTGATTATACAGCTGAGGATCGTGGGTGGTCGAGACCTGAAAACCTGTTATCAACTTGGAGACATTTCCGCGATCTTCCTGATGTTGAAAGCGATCTTTCAAGTGCGCTTATGAAATGTGATGTAAATAGCTTTTCTAATCTAATGCACCAAGGACAAGATTACTTTTCACATACAAGTAACGGATATACAGCCTATTGGGGGCTAAACCCATTAAAACCCAAAACATGGGGGTGGGGGCATCTTTGGGGTGGCACTACTCCAGATAAAGATCAAAAGGCTTGGCATAAAGCTAATGAATGGACCAAGAATTGGGTTAACAAATGGGAGCTTATGTGCCCTTGTATTCTTGCAAAAGAAGGACGCAGCAGGGGTGTGCTTTAGCTGGATAAATCTTGGTGTGCAAAAATGAGCAAGAACCAAAAAAAATGGACCCCAAGAAAAGCAATTAGCTATCTTTTGGGAATGCTTGGTGCATTATCCATTGGTTTGGGATTGTTATGTGTAATCGGAGGGCCAGATGCTCGATTCGGAAGCATTGATACATTAAAGTGGGGCGGTGGGTATTTACTCGTTGGTGCTACTTTGATTGGAATCGCTAGGAGTTTCTTGAAAAATTAAGAATTGGCTCCCCTTGTTTGAACAACAAGCAGCAGTTCCTGCGGTGGAGTCTATGCATATTTTAAAAGTATAGAGACAGTAATTACCTGACACTTTAGCCCTTGGTCGAGCGAAAAATTACGCAGCTGTAGCCAGGGTTTTGTTTTTCTTTGTTTTCGCCAAACCGTCAATAAAGGCTTACAGCGGCACACGCCCTTTCATGAGGCGCCCTTGGTGTGAGCGCTCCTAGTTGTAACGGATAAGATAATGACCACCTACGCCTATGACCAGGCGGGCAATCTTATCTCGGCAATCGATGCCAAGGGGCAACAGACCTCATTTGCCTATGACGGGTTGAATCGACGTATCAGGCAGAGCATTGCCGGAGGGGCCGATATTGTCGCCAGTTACGACAGCGGCCCGGGGGCCATCGGCAGGATCAGCGGGATAACCGACGGCGAGGGGACAGCGTCCTTTGCCTATGGCCAGAGCGGCAGGCTGGCCCTGGAGACCCGCGTCACCGCCGGCCGGCAGCACAGCATCGCCTACACCTGGGACAACAGCAGTGGCGAACTTCTTGCCATGACCTATCCCAGCGGCCTGACCCTGAGCTTGACCCGCGATGCTGCCGGCAGGGTCACGGACATGCGCCTCGGCAACGAGGTGCTGCTTTCTGCCGCAACCTATCTCCCCTTCGGGCCGCTCAAGACTGCAACCCTGGACAGCGTCAATCTCACCAGCCACTACGACCAGCGCTATAACCTCGCCATGACAGAAGGCGGCGGAGTTCGGCATCAGTACACCCGCAATGCCCTGGGCAACGTCATAGCGCTTGCCGACCTGGCCACTCCGCCAGTAGATGATGCCGCCACCGAGTACACCTACAACACCGCCAATAACCAGCTGACCGCCACTGCCGGGACGAAAGCGGTCGCCTATAGCTATGATGCCAATGGCAACCTTGTGTCCGCCGGTGGCAGGGTCTTCGTCTATGATGGCCTGAACCGCCTGATCAAGGTGGAGGACCAAGGCACGGTGGTGGCCACCTATGGCTATGACAGCAGCAACCGCCGCATCCGCAAGACCGTTGGTAGCACGACCACCTGTTACCTCTATGACATCAACAGTCAGCTTATTGCCGAGAGTGTTGATGGCACTGTCGCCAGGGAGTATTTTTATCTCGACGGACAACCTCTTGCCCTACGCGAATACCAAAGCAACCCCGGCACCTATTTCTTTATCAACGACCACCTCGGCACTCCGCAGCGCCTGGTGAGTGGATCGGGAACCCTGGTCTGGCAGGCCATCTACAGCCCCTTTGGCAAGGCCGAGAGGATCACGGGAAGCGTGCAGAACAATCTTCGCTTTCCGGGGCAGTATTTTGATGCGGAGACTGGGCTGCATTATAATTGGCACAGGTACTATGATCCGGATGCCGGGCGGTATGTTTCTGCTGATCCGATCGGGTTGGATGGGGGGATGAATTTGTATGCGTATGTCAAAAATGATCCGGTGAACTGGGTTGATCCTTGGGGGTTATTTGGAGATGGAATTTGGGAAGGTGGGGGCTCCCATCATGGCCATAGTGATTTTTTTTGGTCATGATCGTTTTAATTACACTATCGAAGATCATGATTGGGCAACTAGACCAGAAACACATCCCTGGCGACATTTTAGAAATTTAAGCGCAGTTGAACAGGGCCTCGCAAATACTATAAGTAACTGCAATGCAGACGATTTTGGCAGATTTCTGCATCAAGGACAAGATTATTTTTCACACTAGAGCAAAAACTATAGATGGTATAAAGGTGGACATGTTTTTGATACAGGGTATTTTGATGATAACAGCCCTGATTTTGACGAAAAAGCTTGGTACAAAGCAGATCAATGGACAAGACGATGGATAGAAGAATGGGATAAAAAATGTAGATGTGGTGCATCAGGTGGATGGTAGAAACTTCATGAGCGCAAAGAAGGCTTTAATGGTTGGTTTCATAGCAAATAGTATATTTTTGATAATTGCTGCTTATCTATTTCAAACTTTTGCCCAAGAGATCTCATCAAATGGTTTAGGGTTTTTAAATAGTTTACCGTTTTTCATTGGCCTAATGTTATTTGTCCCACTGGTATTTCTATGCTTTAAGAGGTACTACTACTCTTTGGGTGGAATTTTGTCTATTGTTGGCTATTTCTTGTTATTTATTCCATTGGCAATGTTAATTGGCAATTGACCAGTTGGCTAAATAAATAGGGCACCTATCATGATTTCGCTAAAATGAATGACAATGAGCAATTCACCGAGTTGTCCGGTGTAATGGCGGATTGGCATATCCTAAACTTCTACGACGAAAGCGGTTGAGAAGAAAATTCTCAGCCGTTTTGTTAGGTTCATCCGGCTGAAGCGTACTTTTAAAACAAAGAAATGGACTTCCGTTTGCGGGCAGTATTAATCCGGTCTATGATTGCCGGACATGGTCGCTGAGGATATTTGCAAATAATTGCAAATTGATAGCAGAAGCATTTTCCTGAAAGCAATGTGCGCTGATCAGCTTAGGGATTAATAAGTATCGTGGTCCATTCTTCTCCTTTCGCAAAGCGACAAAGTAAGGTCAGGAGACCGCGCCACCGACTGAGTTCGCCAGTAGCACGGTGTCAATGTCGCATAAGGTCCATTTATTTTTGATGGCCCTCATTCGCAGTAACAAATCCAAAGCAAATAACAAGTCAGGCTGAACCAGCTGACTCGACCCCGCGCCCGCCACTCAACATAGATATCTCCATGCAAGTGTACCGACCGATCAGGGGCTGACGGGGCAGGGGGAGGGAAAAGACCTATTCCTCAACTGTTGAGTCATGGGGGACAACGTGACACGGGCCGAGGCTGTACAGCGCGGCGCGGCTCAGGCCGGGTCCTGCCGGTCGTCCCTGATGCTGGTCCAGGCCCGGTCGACCTCGTCGAGGTGGATTTCCCTGTCCTTCTGCATCAGTTCGCCCAGATCGGCGTTATGCTGGCGATAAGTGGAGATATAGGCATTGCGGTCCTGGCGGTGGATGCGGTACAGCGCCGGCAGGGTCTCCTCGTCCTTCTTATGGAAGAGCCGGGTGATACGGTAGGCCTCGTAGGGGTCGTAGCCGAGGATCTCCAGGGCGTCGCGGCCGAGTTCCATGGCGCTGCCGAAGGTCTCGCGGCGGATGGCGGTCAGGCCGAGGTCCATGAACTCGTAGGCGCTGGAACGGTCGACGGCGCTGACCGCCAGGCGCAGGCGGGGATAGTGCTTGCCGGCCAGGCGGGCCAGTTCCAGCGCTTTCTCGCTGTCGCCGATGGCGATGACCATCAACTTCGCCTCGGCCGCCCCTGCCGCCTCGAGGAGGTCGAGCCGGCAGGCGTCGCCATAGTAGACCTCAAAGCCGAAGCGGCGCAGGATGTCGACGTTGGCCGGGTCGTTGTCGAGGATGATCGGCGTGTAGCCCACCGAGAGTAACAGCCGGCCGACATCCGTCCCCAGGCGGCCGAAGCCGGCGAGGATGACCCGCGACGGCGGGCGGGCGATCTCGTCGCCCTGACGTTCCGCGCTCTCCCCGGCCGGCGAGGCGGCCGAGAGCTTTTCCCAGAGGAGGAAGAGCAGCGGGGCGAGGAACATCGACAGGGCGACCACCGACACCCCGATCTCCACCAGGCCTGGCGGCAGCACTCCGTTGACCCGGGCGAACTGGAAGAGGACGAAGGCGAACTCGCCGCCCTGGGCCAGCCCCACGGCGAACAGCCAGCGACCGTTGCCGCTCATCTTGAAGAAGTAGGCGATGGCCAGCAGCACCAGCAGCTTGGCCACCACCAGGGCCGCGGTCAGGCCGCCGATCACCGCCAGCTTGTTGCCGATGAGGGTGAAGTTGATGCTCGCCCCCACGGAGAGGAAGAAGATGCCCAGCAGCAGGCCCTTGAAGGGTTCGATATCGCTCTCCAGTTCGTGGCGGTACTCGCTGTCGGCGAGCACCACCCCGGCGAGGAAGGCGCCGAGCGCCGGGGACAGGCCGACGATGGTCATCAGCAGCGAGGCGCCGATAAGCAGGGCCAGGGCGGTGCCGACGAAGATCTCGCGCTGGCGGGTGGCGGCGATGGTACGGAAGAGCGGCCGGCTGGCGTACTTGCCGACGAGGTAGATGGAGGCGATGGCGAGGACGACGATGGCCACCCGCTGGTAGCCGGGGAGGAGGGTGATGTCGAACCAGGCGCCACTGGCTCCGGCGGTCTTGACCGGACCCGCGGCAAGCAGCGGCAGGATGGCGAGCATGGGGATGACCGCCAGGTCCTGGAAGAGCAGCACCGAGAAGATCGAGCGGCCCGGCACGGTGGTCAGCTGGCCCTTTTCGCGCAGGGTCTGCAGGACGATGGCGGTGGAGGACATGGCACCGACCAGGCCCAGCGCCACCGCCTGGCGCCAGGGCAGGCCGAGAGCCAGGGCCATGAGGGCCAGCGCCAGGGTGGTGGCCAGCACCTGGGCCCCGCCCATGCCGAGAATCGGCACGCGCAGCTTCCAGAGCAGCGAGGGGCGCAGCTCGAGGCCGACGAGGAACAGCATCATCACCACGCCGAACTCGGTGATGTGCATAGTCTGCTCGACATCGCCGATCAGCGCCAGGCCATAGGGGCCGATACTCATCCCCGCTACCAGGTAGCCGAGCACCGAGCCGAGCTTGAAGCGCTGCGCCAGGGGGACGGCGATGACCGAGGCGGCGAAGAAGACCAGCAACTGGGTGAGGACGCTTTCCATGGTTCAGCCCTCACCGACGATTGACGGCGTTGTGCCGTTGAGCAGTTCCAGGCCGGCGACCTGTTCGAGGTCGAGGCGTTCGTCGCGCAGGGCAAGGAGAGTGCGGCGATAGTCGGCGGCATGGCGGGTGAGCAAATCGGCTGGCAGGCCGCGATGGACGCCGAGTACCGCGTAGGGGGGCAGCCAGCGCATGCGACAGAGGTTGGCGGTGGCGCGCAGCGGCAGGGTCAGCTCGCCGATGGTGTAGCGGTTACTGCCGGTGGCGCTGTAGGCGAGGGCGTCGCCGCCGGCGGTGAGTGCCTGAAAGAAAATCTTGCCTTGCAGGGCCTGGCCGCTCTTGCCGTAGGCCCAGCCGTGTTCCAGCACCAGGTCGAGCCACTCCTTGGCGATGGCCGGGACCGAGTACCAGTAAAAGGGGTGCTGCAGGACGATGACCTCGTGGGCCAGGCACAAGGCCTGTTCGCGGGGGACATCGATGAGGAAGTCGGGGTAGCTAGCGTAGAGGTCGTGCACGGTGATGCCCGCCTCCCCCTCCACCGCCCGGCGCAGGGCGGAGTTGACCCTGGAGCGTTTCAGGGTCGGGTGGGCGAAGAGGATGAGGATGTGGCGCATGCTGGATCTGCCCTCGCGGGGTGACGGGAAGGTGGAGCGGGGCTGCAGTCGCCCCATCTGTGGCCAGAGACCTGTGACAATATCAGAAGCGGACTATACCCGTCGCAGGGTGGCTTGGCAACGCTGTGCCGCTGCCGCGCAACATTGCCTGAGCGAATCGAAAGCGTTGCACGATGGAGGCAAACCGGTCATTGTACGTCCTCTTTGGCGAGAGGTGGCATAAAGCCGCCCCGTCCCAGGCTCTCGAAGGTATCGCTTATGGCTCTGCCCCGACTTTGCTTTCCTTCGCTGGTTTTTCTGGCCAGGCGTTTTGGCGTGAGTGGCATGACCTGCCTCGTTACCGGCATCGTCGTTTTGCTTTCGCTGCTGGTCACCTCGTTGTGCCTGCTGCTTTTTCAGGGCTATATCGACGGTCTCGGCATCGCTATCAGCATCTTCGCGCCGCTGCTCATCCTGCCCTGGCCGGTGGGGTTCTTCTTTGCTACCCTCCTGCGGCTGCACAGCGCCGAGGATGAGCTGCGCCGCCGCAACCATGAGCTGGAGAAGGCCCTTGGCGAGGTCAAGACCTTGAGCGGCCTTTTGCCGCTGTGCTGCTCCTGCAAGAAGGTGCGCGACGATCAGGGCTACTGGCAGGAGTTGGAAAAGTACTTCACCGAGCGCCTCGACCTGCGGTTGAGCCACGGCTTCTGCCCGGATTGCCTCAGTCGTCTCTATCCCGATGTCGCCAGGGAGATACAGGCCGGCGAGGCGGGCGACGGGGGCGGGCCGCTATCGGCACACCTTGGCGGGATGGGGAAAGAGAAAGGAATTTGAAAATGGCGCCCAGGCACGATAATCTTCAACGAGGGCTGGCGATGTCGCCCTTTGGGGCGAGAAGAGTGAATGGGGCTGGCAGGCGGCTGAAACGGGCCGGGAGCGGTCGTATGGGCAAGACATGCAGACAATGGGCGGGGGGCTGTGACTGGCGCGTGGTGACGCTGGTGCTCCTTCTCGTGGCACTCTCCGCGGGAACGGCGCGCGGGCGCAATGCCGCAGCGTCAGCGCCGCTGCTCTCCGCCGAGGAGCGCGCCTGGCTTGATGACAACCCCGACAAGCTGGTGCTCTGGTATAACACCGATTTTCCGCCGGTGGAATATGCCGACAACAACGGGGAATTCGCCGGCATGGGCGCCGAGGTCATCGCCCTTCTCGAAAAGAGCCTCGCCATCCGTTTCGACAAGCGCGCCTCCTCGGACTGGAACGAACACCTTCGGGCCCTCGAGTCGGGGGAGTGCGCGGTGGCGCCAACCATCGTGCGCACCGAGGAGCGCGAGCGCTTCGCCTTCTTCACCACCCCATACGCCACCGTCCCGGTGGTGATCATCACCGCCGACAATTCCGTCGGCGGCGTCACCCTCGACTCCCTGGCCGGCCGTCGTGTCGGCGTAGTCTCCGGGTATGCCACCGAGCGCTACCTCAGCGAGCTTTCCCAGGGGCGCTTCACCCTGCACCGGGTGAAGACGGTGGCCGAGGGCTTGCACAACCTCAGTTTCCATGGGTTGGACGCCTTCGTCGAGAACCTCGCCGTGGCCGCCTACCATATCGAGCGGGAGGGCATCCCCAACCTGCGCGTCGCCGGTCGCACCGACTTTGCCTTCGCCTGGAGCATCGGTGTCAGCCGCCAATACCCTCTGCTCTACAGCGCTCTTCAGAAGGCCCTGGAGCGACTGCCGCCGGGAGAGATCGACGAGGTGCGTCGCCGCTTCATCTCGCTTGGGCCGGGGCTGTCGGCGGAGACACGGCTCTTCCTCCAGGCCGGGGCAATCTTCGCCGTGCTCCTGGTGGCCGGCCTGGCCTTGATCAGCCTTCTGCTCAAGCGACGCCTCAACGAGAAGGTGGCCGTCCTCGCCCGGGCCCAGGAGGAAGTGCAGCGCAGCGAGGCGCGCTTCCGCCAGATCTTTGATAACGCTCCTTTCGCCGCGGTGATCAACGATTTCGCCGATGGCCGCTACCTCGACGCCAATCAGGCCTTTCTTACCAGCCGCGGCATAACCCGGCAGCGGTTGCTGGAACTCGACCCGCGGGAGATCCACGGCACAAGTGAAGAGGAACGCGCTCAGGTCATCGACACGCTGGCCCGCGAGGGGGTGGTGCGTAACCGCGAGGCGACGCTCTCTCTGCCCGACGGCTCCCGCGCCCATATCATTCATTCTTCGGTGCTGCTCGATATCCCCGGGCGGCGTCAGGTGCTGTCGATGACCGTCGACATCACCGACCGCAAGGAGATGGAGGAGGCCCTGCGTCGTTCCGAGGAGAAGATCCGCTCGCTCTTCGCCGCCCTCAAAGATGTCATCCTCATCGTCGACCGCGACGGCCGCTACCTGGAGATCGCCCCCACCGATGCCACCCTTCTCTACCGCCCGCCCCAGGAACTTCTCGGCAAGACGGTGGAGGACGTCTTCCCGGCGGAACTGGCCCGCTCCTTCAAGGCGGAAGTCCAGGCGGTTCTCGATCGCCGTTGTACACGCACCTTCGATTACCCGTTGACCATCGCCGGCCGCGAGGTGTGGTTTTCGGCCATCGTCGCCCCACTCTCCGACGACCGCGTCATCTGGATCGCCCGTGACATCACCGAGAGCAAGCAGCTGCATGGCCAACTGCTGCAGTCCCAGAAGATGGAGGCCATTGGCATCCTCGCCGGCGGCGTCGCACACGACTTCAACAATATGCTCGGGGCGATCATCGGCTACAGCGAGCTGTGCCTGGCCAGCCTGGAGGAGGGACATCCGCTGCGCGAGAACCTCGGCCGTATCCTTGACGCGGCCCAGCGCTCCGCCGGGTTGACGCGGCAGTTGCTCGCCTTTGCCCGCAAGCAGGCGGTGGCCCCGGTGCTCATCGATCTCAACGCCGCGGTGGAGGGGACGCTGAAGATGCTGCAGCGCCTCATCGGCGAGAATATCGACCTGCAGTGGTGCCCGCAGCTGCCTTCGGCGACGGTGAAAATCGACCCCAGCCAACTCGATCAGCTGCTCGCCAACCTCTGCGTCAACGCCAAGGATGCGGTGGGGGAGATCGGTCGCGTCACCATCGAAACCGGCCGGGCGGTGCTCGACAAGGAGTACTGCGCAACCCACGCCGGCTTCCGGCCGGGGGATTTCGCGGTGCTGGCGGTCAGCGACAACGGTGTCGGCATGAGCAGTGAGGTGCTGTCGCACATCTTCGAGCCGTTCTTCACCACCAAGGGGCTGGGGCGCGGCACCGGCCTCGGCCTGGCCACCGTCTACGGCATCGTCAAGCAGAACGACGGCTTCATCAATGTCTACAGCGAGCCTGGCAAGGGCACCACCATCCGCATGTATCTGCCGCGCCAGGAGTCGCCAGGCGACCGGCCGGCGGCCAGGCCGGGCGATGAGCTGCCCCTCGGCCGGGGGGAGCGGGTGCTGCTGGTGGAGGACGACCCGACCCTGCTCGACATGACCACCATCATGCTCGACCAGCTCGGCTACCAGGTGCTGTCAGCCGCCGGGCCGGGCCAGGCCCTGGCGCTGGCGGCGGCGGGGGAGGAGATCGACCTCTATCTCACCGACGTGGTCATGCCGGAAATGAACGGCCGCGAACTGGCGCGACGCCTGGCAGAGCTGCGCCCCGGCTGCCGCGCGGTGTTCATGTCCGGCTATACCTCCAATGTCATCGTCCACAACGGCGTCCTCGACGACGGGGTGTTCTTCCTCCAGAAGCCGTTTTCCCTGCAGGATCTGGCCTTGACCCTGCAACGCGCCCTCGGCAGCGAGGCCGCCTGAGCGACCAGGGTCAGGGCAGGAGAATGGCGCTGCCGGTGGTGCGTCGCCCTTCGAGGTCTTCATGGGCCCGAGCAGCATCGCGCAGGGCATACTCCCTGGTGATGCGGCTCTTCACCGCTCCCGCCGCCACCGCCGCGAAGAGATCGGCGGCATGGGCGATGAGATCGTCGCGTCGCGCCGTATAGTGCATGAGGCTGGGGCGGGTCAGGAAGAGGGAACCCTTCTGGGCGAGGATGGCGACGTTGATCGGCTCCATCGGCCCAGAGCTCTGCCCGAAGGAGACCATGGTGCCCATGGGGCGCAGGCAGTCCAGGGACTTCATGAAGGTGGCGGCGCCGACCGAATCGTAGACCACGTCGACGCCGCGGCCGCCGGTGAGGTCCCTGACTCGCTGCACGAAGTCCTCCTCGTTGTAGAGGATGGGGTGGTGGCAGCCGTTGGCGGCGGCGATGTCCGCTTTCTCGCGGCTGCCGACGGTGCCGATGACCCGGGCGCCGAGGCTGCTCGCCCACGGGCAGAGCAGCGAGCCGACGCCGCCGGCGGCGGCATGGACGAGCAGGGTGGTCCCCGCCGTCACCGGGTAGCAGCCCTTGAGCAGATAGCGCGCCGTCATGCCTTGCAGCATCAGAGCGGCGCCGTCACGGCAGGAAACATAGTCCGGAAGCTTGACGAGGCGATGGGCGGGGATGCAGCGCACCTCGGCGTAGGCTCCCGGCGGCACCCCGGCGTAGGCCACCCGGTCGCCCACCGCCACCTCGGTGACACCCTCGCCGACCGCCTCGACTCGGCCGGCCCCCTCGAGACCGGGGATGGCCGGCAGGGCGGGCAGGGGGTAGAGACCGCTGCGCTGATAGACATCGATGAAGTTGAGGCCGACGGCCTCATGGACGATGCGGGCCTCGCCCAGGCCCGGGGGGCCGGGGTCGTAGGCTTCCCAGGTCAGGACCTCGGGGCCGCCGGTGCGGTACATCTTCATGGCATGGCTCATGGTGTGCTCCCTTGCTGATGAGATCGAATGCGGGTGTGGCAGGACGTGCGGCCCGCTTTTCCCTGCGGCGCCTCGGCGCCCCTCGCCTGCCCTTTTCCTGAGAGTCGCATGCCGGCGCCTATCGCGGGCCACAGCGCCTACCATAGTGACGATCGCCGCTTTCAGCAACGGGCGTAGCCGAGAAGGGGTGGCGCGATGGCGGCGGTATCGCTTCCCTGTTGCGTAAAACAGGGAGATGGGATAGTCTCGCAGCCGATTTCACCAGTCCCTCAGTTCCCCTCCTCCCTCCTTTCGGCGCTACCTATGGATATCATTTCCCTGGCCCTCGATTTCACTCTGCATATCGACAAGCACCTGGCGTCCCTTGTGGTCAGTCACGGCCATCTCATTTACGGACTCATCGCCCTGATCATCTTCTGCGAGGTGGGACTGGTCGTCACGCCCTTCCTGCCCGGCGATTCGATGCTCTTCGTCATCGGCGCCCTCTGCGCCACCGGGGCTATGGACCTGGCCATTGTCCTTTCCCTGTTTCCGGTGGCGGCCATTCTCGGTGACAACTTCAACCGCGTCATGGGAGTATGGTTCGGCCACAAGGCCTTCAGCGGCAAGGAGGGGTATATTTTTAACCGTAAAAACCATGCCAAGGCTAAGGAATTTTATGAAAGGCACGGACCCAAGGCAGTGACTCTGTGCCGCTTCATTCCTTTCTTCCGCACCTTTATTCCCTTCTTCGCCGGTATGGCCGGGATGGGATTCCGCACCTTCTTTCCCTGGAGCGTTCTCGGAGGAACCGGCTGGGTCTTCGCCTGCGTTCTGGCGGGGTTCTTTTTTGGCAACATCCCCTTCATCAAAAATCACTTCGAGTTGGTGGTGTTGACCATCATCGGCATCTCGGTGCTGCCGGTGATCCTCGAGTACCTCAAGGGCCGGGGTAAGTCTTCCACCCCGGCCAGGACGCAAGGTTCTCAAGACTAGGGGCCGGCCGCCACTACCCAAAGGGCAAGGTCAGGCCGGCAATAGCGAGCATCGCCCCGGCCCCTTTCTCGAGGACGTATACCGCCCCCTGCAGGCGCAGGCGCACAGGGCGGCTGCCGAGAAACAGCACCAGCAGCCCGTCCCAGCACAAGACCACCGCAGTCATCCACAGTGCATAGAGGCCGCGCCGAATCATGCCGGTGTCTGGGCTGACCATGACGGTGAACAGCGACAGATAGAAGATGGCGTTCTTGGGGTTGAGCAGGGCGGCGAGCAGGCCACGCGTGAATTGTCGGCCCGGGTGGTCATCACCGTTTGCTCTGGCCCCCTTTTCCTTTTCGAGATCTGGGCGTGGCGCGCGCAGAAGGAGGATGCCCAGCCACAGCAGGTAGAGGGCGCCAAGGTAGCGTGTGGCCAGCAGCAGCCCCGGCACCTGGCGCAAGATTTCGACGCCGGCCACCGCCAACGCCAGGTAGAGACCATTGGCGGCGGCGATGCCGGCGCATAGCGCCAGCCTGGCACGGTGGGAAAGCCGCAATGAGGCCTGGAGGATGAGAAAGAAATCGGGGCCGGGGCTAAGCAGGGCGAGAAAGTGGGCGGTGGCGATGTAGATGAATTCCATGAGGCTTCTCCCAAGAGGTAAAGGTTGCGACGGGGAGAAGAGGGTAGAAACTTTCGCCGAAAAATTATTGGACGAAATTGATCTGGTACTGCCTGGGGGTCATGGCGGTGAGGGCCTTGAAATGGCGGTGCAGGTGGCTTTGATCATAGAAGCCGCACTGCAGGGCGACATCGGCGATCTCCATGCCCGACTGCAGCAGTTCCTTGGCGAGATCGATGCGCCGGTTGAGGCGGAAGGCATGTGGGGTGATGCCGGTGGCCTCCTTGAAGCGGCGCAGCAGGGTATAAGGATTGGTATCGCGCTGCTGTGCCAGCTCGGCGAGCATGGTCGGGAGATACCCTGCCGCAGCCAGCTGTGTTTGCCGCTCTACACCATCGGCCCGTTTCTGTCGAGAGCCAAGCGGGGCTCGCTGCCTTCCGTCGTCGCCGCCATTGTCGACTTTTTTGACCAACATTGAGATGTTGCGCTCTTTTTTCTTTCACAAGCGCCTTCCTCCGGTGCTATAAAGAGAAAGAACCGGTGCACCAGTACCGGGCCCGAAAAACCCACAGCGGCGGAGGCCAGGATGGCGAAAGAGGAGAGGAGGGGCAAGGAGCGGACCAAGGGCAAAGGGCAGGTGGTGTTTCAATTCGCCACGATCGGCGAGGATGGCCGCCGCGCCGGGCCGGCCCATGGGCTCCTGCTCGACTACAGCCTGGCCGGCATGAGGTTCGTCACCGACGAGCAGCTACGCAAGAACAGCGAACTCCTCATCGAGCTGGAGTTTGCGGGCCTCGGCAGGGACATGGACGAGTGGCGCTCGCGCTGGGAGGAGCAGGAGGCCGAGCGCCTCAAGGTCATCGCTTCGGTGATGTGGTGCCAGGAAACAAAAGGGCGGGCCGGGGAATTCGAGGTCGGCACCCGCTTTCTCGAAAAGGCCCGAGCCGACTGACCTGTGCAGTGCGGTCGGCGTAGCCATCCTTGTCAGGGAAACGCATGCCCAGAAAATCCCTCAATAAATACCGCGACGCCATCTTCGTCGTCACCGAGGAGCACTCCTGCCCGATCTACAACGTCGGCGAGGAGTTCAAGGTCGAGACCTTCAGTCTCACCGTGCCCGCCTTGAAGCCGGGCTGCCTCTATCTGGCTCAGGTCATCGCCGCCATCATCGATTCCTTCGATAATCGCAGCGGTTTCGCCCGCCTCGGCCAGCAAAAAACGCGCTTTGATTGCGGCGGCTGCGAAGGCCTGATCCACTTCGAGCTCAAGAAGGAACGCGACTTCGCCACCCTGCAGATGAAGCTCCTCAACGAGAGCGAGGAGCGGCGCCGCCGGCAGCATCTCGAGAAGTTCTTCGGCATCCTGCGCAAACTCGACATGTTCGAGTCCCTCGAGGACGATGCCCTCAGCGACTTCACCATGCTCCTCGAGTTCTCCAACATCCCGGTGGACAAGATCATCATCAAGAAGGGGGACCCGCCGAGCAACCTCTATATCCTCCTCGCCGGGAAGGTGGCGGTGGTGGCCGAGGACGGGGGGCGCGTTGCCGAGATGGGGGCAGGGGAGATCTTCGGCGAGATGAGCCTTTTGTCGGGGGAGTCGGCGTCGAGTTCCATCCACACTATCTCCGACACCCAGGTGGCCAAGCTCAGCGCCAAGAACTTCAAGCACGTCCTCAAGAAGTACCCCATCCTGCAGATCTTCCTCTTCAAGCTGCTGGTGCTGCGCGCCCAGACCATGAGCCTGCGCTCCGGCCACATCAGCTCGGGAATGAGCGGGGAATTGGCGGAGGTGTCCATCGTCGACCTCATGCAGCTCATCAACTCCGCCCAGAAGACCGGGCGGCTCGAGCTTTCACTGCCTCAGGGGCGGGGCGTGGTCTTTTTCAAGCAGGGCGAGATCATTCATGCCCGCTTCCTGCATTTTCGTAACAAGGCAGCCGTCTACGCCCTGGTCAAGGTCAAGCGTGGCCACTTCACCTACACCAAGGGAATTCCGGGCGAGCTCAAGGAGTACGGCCCCATCGGCGGCTTCATGGGCCTGCTCATGGAGGGGCTGCAGCGTAGCGACGAAAAGACGTGAGCGGGGGCTGACGGCGGCGTTGCCAGGGGGGCGGGACGGGCATGTGGCCCGGCCCGCCCCTTTTTTATTGGCGCGTGGTATCGATGAGGCCGAGACGGCCGAGGAGGTAGAAGACCAGGGAGAGGAGCATGCCGACCACCGTCGCCAGGGCCATGCCCTTGAGCTGCACCTGGCCGAGATGGACGGCGGTGCCGCTGATGCCGACGATGAGCACGATGGCGGTCAGCGAGAGGTTCATCGGCTTGGAGTAGTCGACCTTCGACTCCACCAGCATGCGCACGCCTGAGGCGGCGATGACGCCGAAGAGCAACAGGCAGATGCCGCCCATGACCGGCACCGGGATCGACTGGATCAGCGCCGAGAGCTTGCCGATGAAGGCCAGGCAGATGGAGAGCAGCGCCGCCCCGCCGATGACCCACACCGAGTAGACGCGGGTGATGGCCATGACGCCGATATTTTCGCCGTAGGTGGTGGTGGGCACCGAGCCGACCGTGCCGGAGAGCATGGTGGAGAGGCCGTCGCCGAGCAGCGAGCGGTGCAAACCGGGGTCGACGGTAAGGTCGCGGCCGACGATGTTGCCGGTGACCACAAGGTGGCCGATGTGCTCGGAGATGACCACCAGGGCGGCGGGGATGATAACCAGGATGGCGTTGATGTCGAACTTCGGCGTGTAGAAGGTCGGTGCGGCCAGCACCGGGGCGGCAGCGACGCCTCCAAAGTTGACCATGCCCATGAAGATGGCGGTGACATAGCCGGCGGCGATGCCGACGAGCACCGGCACTACGGCGAGAAAGCCGCGAAAGAGCACCGAGCCGAAGGTGACCACGAGCAGGGTGACCACTGCCACGGTGATTGCCTTGGCATCGTAGGCGCCGTCCTTGCCGGGCATGATGCCGGCCATGCCGGCGGCGACCCCGGCCAGTTCGAGGCCGATGAGCATGACGATCGGGCCCATGGTCGCCGGGGGCAATACTACCCGCAGCCAGGCCGAGCCATAGCGCCAGATGATCAGGGCGACGATGCTGAAGATGGCGCCGGAGGCGATGAAGCCGCCGAGAGCATAGGAGTAATTGGCCCCCCACAGCTCCTTGTTGGCGCCGAGGACGACGAACACCGGCGACAGGAAGGCAAAAGACGAGCCGAGGAAGGCCGGCGCCTTGCCCTTACACAGCAGCAGGTAGATGAGGGTGCCGATGCCGTTCATGAAGAGCACCACCGCGGGATCGATGTTAAACAGCGTCGGCACCAGCACCGAGGCCCCGAACATAGCGAAAAGATGCTGGAAACTCAAGGGAATCGCTTGCAGCAGCGGCACCTTTTCGTCCACCTGTATTGCCCTTTGAATGCTCATTGCCCTCTCCTCGTGGTTGATGTGCGTTCTGTATCCCGTCAACCCCCTCGGGAGGCGGCCTTCCACGGCTGCGGTGGATGGCATCTCGCCTCCTGTGGCGAAGGAGATGGCGGCATGGGAAAAATCCTCACTCACGTACCACAGTCAGCCCTCCTTCGGCAACCTTTTGTTGGTGGCCGGCCGGCCTCCCTGTCGTCCCGGCAGGGCAGGGTCGGAGTGTCTCGATGTGTTAATCATCTTCCGGTGATGGCTTTTGAAAATCTTGCTGAAAGCCTAATAAGCCGAATAAAGTTAATCAAAAATACCTTAAAAGTTCCCGAGTCTGCGGAAAAGGCTTGCCAGCGCCGTGTTCTTTCGGGTAGGGTGCGCGGGAAGTGTTTCAGGGAGCGGCCTTCGTGCCGCCACCGCCAGGCCTGGCCCTGGCGGGCGACCATCAGGGAAACCGCAGGCGGCCATCGCCGGCATCGGCAAGCGGTAACGACAAGGAGAAGCGGACATGAGCGTATTGAGGGCAGGGATCGTGGGGGCGGCCATCGCCCTCTGGGTGGCGGCGGCGCCGGCGGCATGGGCGGAAACCATCAAAATCGGCGCGCTGCTGGCGGTGACCGGGCCGTCTTCCTTTCTTGGCGGACCCGAGGCCCGTACCCTGGAGATGATGGTCGAACAGATCAACGCCGCCGGCGGTATCACCGGCAAGAAGGTCGAATTGCTCCTGCGCGATACCGCCGGCAACCCCGAGAAGGCGATTTCCCTCGGCAAGCAGCTGCTCGAGGAAGACAAGGTGCTGGCCGTTGTCGGGCCGTCGAGCTCCGGCGAGACCATGGCTATCAAGAAGCTCTTCGAGGATAACGCCACGCCGCTCATCTCCTGCGCCGCCGCCGAGGTCATCGTCAACCCGCTGGCTTCGTGGGTGTTCAAAACACCGCAGAACGACTCCTCGGCGGCGATCAAGATCTTCGAAGAGATGAAGCGCCAGGGCATTGCCCGCATCGCTGTGCTGGTCGACAACTCCGGTTTCGGCAAGGCCGGCCGCGAGCAGTTGCAGAAGATCGCCCCTGAGCATGGCATCACCATCGTCGCCGCCGAGGTCTACGACGCCAAGGCCACCGACCTCTCGGCGGTGGTCGCCAAGATCAAGGCCAACGCCGAAGTGCAGGGGGTGATCAACTGGTCGGTGGTGCCGGCCCAGTCCATCGTCGTCAAAAACATCCGCCAGGCCGGCTGGCAGGTGCCGATCTTCCAGAGCCATGGTTTCGGCAACATCAAGTACGCCGAGGCCGCCGGGGTGGCCGCCGAGGGGGTTATCTTCCCCGGCGGGCATATCCTCATGGCCGCCCAGCTGCCCGACGGTCACCCGCAGAAGAGCCTGTTGCTGAAATATATCGCCGACTACGAAGGCAGGTACAAGGAGACCGCCTCGGCCTTCGGCGGCTATGCCTACGACGCACTGACCATCCTCCGCCGGGCCATCGAGATCGGCGGCACCGACAAGGCCAAGATACGCAGCGCCATCGAGGGGCTGCGCGACCTCCCCGGCACCAGCGGCATCTTCAATTTCTCGCCCACCGACCATAACGGCCTCGGCCTCGACGCCTTCGCGATGATGACCGTCAAGGACGGCAAGTTCGTGCCCTACCAGGGCAAATAGGACAGCGGCGCCCCGCCCCCGCGGGGCGCCACCCTTCTTCCTGCAGCGGACCGCATGACATCTGAACTCTTCCTGCAATACCTGGTGGCCGGGATCACCTACGGCAGCATCTACACGGTCGTCGCCATCGGCTTCAACATCATCTACAACACCACCGGCATCATTAATTTCTCCCAGGGGGAGTTTGTCATGCTCGGCGGCATGGTGGCCATCACCCTGCACAACTTCATGGCCCTGCCCCTGGCCATCCTCCTGGCGGTGCTGATCACCATGGCGGTGGGGGCGGCCATCGAGATGCTCTTCATCCGCCGCTTGCGCTCGCCCTCGGTGCTGCGCATGATCATCGTCACCATCGGTGTCTCCATCCTCATCCGTGAGGTGGCCCTGCATCTGTGGGGCTCCGGCGTGCGCTCGCTGCCCTACTTCATCGGCAACGAGATCACCACCATCAAGCTCGGACCCGTTTTCGTCTCGCCGCAGGTGCTGTGGGTGGTCGGCACTTGCCTGGTCATGGTCGTTCTCCTGCTACTCTTCTTCCAGGCCACCAGCCTTGGCCGGGAGATGCGCGCCTGCGCCGCCAACCGCGTCGCCGCCGTGCTCTGCGGCATCGAAACGCGCAACATGGTGACCCTGTCCTTTGTGCTCAGTGCCGGAATCGGCGCCCTCGCCGGGGCGGTGGTGTCGCCGATCACCTACAGCCAGTACGATAACGGCACCGGGCTGGCCATCAAGGGCTTCACCGTGGCTATCCTCGGCGGCCTCGGCAACTCCCTCGGGGCGGTGGCCGGGGGGCTGCTGCTTGGCGTGGTCGAGGCCTTCTCGGTGTCGGTAGTGCCGCTGGCCTTCCAGGACGCGGTGGCCATCGCCGTGCTTCTCCTCATCCTCTTTGTCCGACCCCACGGCCTGTTCGGCTCGGGGGCCACGGCGGCGATGAAGGAGTTCTGACGGTGTCTGCCAAAGAATTCGTCTTTCTGCCGGTCATGGCGGCGGTGGTGCTGGTGCAGCTCTTCACCGCCGCCAGCGACAGCGCCTATTACCTGACCCAGCTGACCATGGCCGCCTACTACTCGCTGCTCATCGTCGGCCTGTGTGTGCTCATGGGCTATGCCGGGCAGATCTCCCTCGGCCATGCCGGCTTTTTCGCGATAGGCGGCTACCTCTCGGCGGGCCTCACCACCCGTGACCTCCTCCCCTGGGCGGAAAGCCCGGTGGTGAGGTCTCTCGATGCCCTCGGCTGCCTGAACCACGGCCAGGACCTCTACGGCGCGCAGCTGCTGACGGTGGCCCCCTGGGCAGCGGCGGCAGCGGCGGTGCTTGCTGCCGCCCTGGTCGCCCTGGCCCTGGGAGTGCCGGTGCTCAAGCTCAAGGGCCACTACCTGGCCATGGCCACCCTCGGCTTCGGTATCATCGTCTACCGCCTGGTGCTGGCCAGTGAGTATTTCGGCGAGGCCGACGGTATCTCCGGCGTGCCGGGTTTCCCCCTCCTCCCGGGGCTGACAGTGAGCGGCGACAGCGCCGGACGCGTCGCCAACTACTATGTCGCCTGGATGGTGCTGCTGGTCGCGGTGCTGCTCCTGCGCCACCTCATCGACTCCCGCCCCGGGCGAGCCCTGCGCGCCATCCACGGCTCGCCTGAGGCCGCCGACGCCATGGGGGTCGATGTCGCCAGGTACAAGCTCAAGGTGTTCGTGCTCTCCGCCGTCTACGCCGCCTTGGCCGGGGTGTTGATGACTCACTACAACGGTGGCATCGGCCCCTCCGAGGCCGGAGTGATGAAGTCGGTGCGCTGGGTGGCCATCGTCGCCGTGGGTGGCATGGCGCACCTCTGGGGGGCCCTGACCATGGGGGTGCTGCTCAATTTCCTCTCCCTGCGCGGGGTCTTCGGCAGCTATGACGACGCGGTCTTCGCCCTCATCCTCATTGCCATCATGCTCTATGCCCCGGGCGGCATCTTCAGCCTCCTCCCGGACGGCCGCTGGCGCGAGCGTCTGGCGAGCCTGGCGCGGCGTGGCAAGAGCGGGGAGGCTGCACCATGACCCTGCTCGCCATAGAGCACCTCGGCAAGCGCTTCGGCGGCCTGCAGGCGGTGGACGATGTCGGCTTCACCCTCGCCAGGGGGGCGATCAAGGCGGTCATCGGCCCCAACGGCGCCGGCAAGACGACGCTGTTCAACCTCATCGCCGGCATGCTCTCCCCGAGCAGCGGCGCCATCCTCTTCCAGGGCCAGCCGATCCACGGCCTGCAGCCCTGCCAGGTGGCACGGCGGGGCATCGCCCGCACCTTCCAGAACATTAAGATGTTTCATGGCATGAGCGCGCTCGAGAACGTCATGGTCGGGCGCCATGTGCGCACTGCGGTGGGCTTCTTCGGGGCCATGCTGCGTACCCCGGCCTGTCGCCGCGAGGAGCGCGCCATCCGCGAACGCTCGCTTGAGCTGCTTGACTTCATGGGCATCGCCGACTGCGCCGACACCCCGGCGGTCAACCTCGACTTCGGGCGGCAGCGGGCGGTGGAACTGGCCCGCGCCCTGGCCCTGGAGCCAACCCTGCTGCTCCTCGACGAGCCTGCTGCCGGCCTCAATATCTACGAAACGGCGGAGCTCGGCCGCCTTATCGGCCGCATCCGCGACCTCGGCATCACCATTCTCCTCGTTGAACACGACATGTCCCTGGTCATGGATATCTCCGACGAGATCGTCGTGCTCAGTTTCGGCCGCAAGATCGCCGAGGATGTCCCCGAGGTCATCCAGCGGCATCCCGAGGTGGTCAAGGTCTATCTCGGCGAGTGAGGAGGGACAATGCTCAAGATACGTAATCTGGAGGCCGGTTACGGCAAGCTGCGGGTGCTGCGCAAGGTGTCGATGCACGTTAGCGCCGGCGAAATCGTCGCCATCATCGGTGCCAACGGCTCCGGCAAGACCACCCTGCTCGGGGCCATCTCCGGCCTGGTCGGCGCTACCTCGGGGGAGATCCGCTTCCAGGACGAGGACCTCACCCTCCTCTCTGCGTCGCGTATTCCGGCGCGGGGCTGCGTCCTGGTGCCGGAAGGGCGCCAGGTGTTCGCGGCGATGACCGTCGAGGAGAACCTGCTGCTCGGCGGCCACCCCCTGGCGCGGGAAAAGCGCGGCGAGTTGGACGGGCTCCTCGCCCATCAGTACGAGCTCTTTCCCATCCTCAGGGAACGTCGCAAACAGCTGGCCGGGACCCTGTCCGGCGGCGAGCAGCAGATGCTCGCCATGGGCCGGGCGCTGATGTCGCGGCCCTCGCTGGTGATGATGGACGAGCCCTCCACCGGGCTCGCGCCGCTGATTGTCCGCGACATCTTCGCCATCATCGCCCGCCTGCGCCAGGAGGGCAACACCGTGCTGCTGGTGGAGCAGAACGCCAAGGCCGCCCTGGCCATCGCCGACCGCGGCTACGTGCTCGAGACCGGCAAGGTGATCATCCAGGGGCCGGCCGAGGACCTCCTTGCCAACCGCGACGTGCAGCGCGCCTACCTCGGCCGCGAAAAGCTGGAGGGGTGATCGTTTCGCGGGGTGATTTTTCTTTTGGCAAAGCCGAGGTTTTTCGCGAAAATGATCTTGGGGCGGCGTGGCGCAGCGGGGCGGCCGCGGGCGCGGTGCGAACTTTTCCGGCAAAATTCTCATGCCGGCCTGCATCGCGATTGACTCGCCCTCTGCTGTCTGGGAAATTATGTGAAAACAGATTTCTTTGCCGCTGACAGAGAAACGTCGGCGCACCGCAACGGCCGAGAGTGGCGTCCGCCGCCGGCCATATCACTGTGAGTTTTGGGGGAAGGCATGTACTGGCAAGAGCAATACGAATGCATGGCCCGGGAGGATCTCGATCAACTGCAGCTGGAACGGCTGCAGGCCACCCTGTACCGTCTCGGCACCCACGTGCCCTTCTACCGGCGACGCCTGCACGAGGCGCGCTTTGATTTCGAAACGGTGACCAGTCTCGAGGCCCTGGCGGCGCTGCCCTTCACCACCAAGGAGGACCTGCACGCCAATTATCCCTACGGCCTCTTCGCCGTGCCGCTGCGCGACGTGGTGCGCATCCACTCCACCTCCGGCGCCGCCGGCATGACCACGGTGGTAGGCTACACCCGCAACGATATCAAGAACTGGGCCGACCTGGTGGCGCGGCTCTTGTGCGCCGCCGGCGTCACCGCCGAGGACGTGGTGCAGATCGCCCATGATTACGGCATCCTCACCGGCGGCCTCGGTCTGCACTACGGCGCCGAGCGCCTCGGCGCCTCGGTGATCCCCATCTCCACCGCCCATATCAAGCGGCAGCTGCGCATCATGCGCGACTTCAAGACCACCGCCCTGGTCTGCACCCCCTCCCACGCCCTCAAGCTGGTGGAGACGATGATGGAGATTGGCCTCAACCCCAGCGAGCTCTCCCTCAAGTACGGCATCTTCGGCGCCGAACGCTGGTCGGAGGCGATGCGCGCCGAGATCGCCGAACGGCTCGGCATCGTCGCCACTGACAACTACGGGCTCTCCGAGATCATGGGTCCGGGGGTAGCGGGGGAGTGCCGCGAGTGCCGCGGGCTCCATGTCAACGAGGACCACTTCCTGGTGGAGATCCTCGACCCGCAGACCCTGCAGCCGGTGCCGGAAGGCGAAACCGGCGAGCTGGTCATCACCACCCTCACCAAGGAGGCCTTCCCGGTGCTGCGCTACCGCACCCGCGACCTCGCCTCCTTCCTCCCCGGCCCCTGTCCCTGCGGCCGCACCCTGCGCCGCATCAGCCGCATCCAGGGGCGCTCCGACGACATGCTCATCGTCCGCGGCGTCAACGTCTTCCCGGGGCAGATCGCCGCGGCCCTGGCCGAAATCAACGGCCCCGACTCGCCCTATCTCATCGTCGTCGAGCGCGAGCGCCACGAGGACCGGCTGACGGTGATGGTCGAGGTCACCGAGTCGCTCTTCTTCGACGAGGTCCGCAAACAGTGGGCCCTGGCCGACCGCATCCAGGAGCGGCTGGCGACCGACCTCGGTCTGCAGGTGCAGGTCAAGCTGGTGGAGGAGAAGACCCTGGAGAAGGTCGAAGGGCACGGCAACCGGGTGCTCGACAAGCGCCAGCTCTGAGCCAGGACACCTGCCTGCTCCGCGCCATTATGGCTGGAGGCAAAGAGAATCTTGCGTTATCGGCGGGAACGAGCTAGGGTGACTGTCGTCAGTGCGGCGGCTCCGACCGGCATCCTGCCCGGGGCGAGCCGAGGCCGCCGCGTGGTGTTGCCGACCTTCGTCACCATTCTCAGGGCTGCGACCCTGTATCCCTATGAGCAGAAAACCCTTGGCCGTGCCCGGCGAGGTCTTCCTCGAAGATCTCCTGGCCGGCATACCTCACGCGTCGGCGGTGCTCGACGAAGGGGCGAGGATCGTCGCCGTCAACCCCCTGCTCGAGGTACTGACCGGCTACCGCCGCGACAGCGCTATCGGGGTGTACGCCGAGTTCATCCTCCGCAGCAATCTCCCCAACGGCCGGGGGCAGCTCTTTCAGCGTGTGCTCGACAGCGGCGAGCCGGTGTCCATGGATGGCGACATCATCGACCGCAACCGCATGCGCGTCGCGGTGCGCTTCACCCTGTCCGCCCTGCGCCTGCGGCGCAACAGCCAGGCGGTGGGCATCCTCGTCGTTCTCGAAGACATCTCCCAGCTGCAGGCCAAGGCCAAGAGCACCCTCTTCGGCGACTGGACGACTGATATCATCGGCCATAGCAAGAAGATGCAGGATGTCTTCAATGTCATGCCGCTGATGGCTCACACCGACGCTTCGATCCTTATCACCGGCGAGACCGGCACCGGCAAGGACAAGATCGCCGAGGCCATTCACCGTAATTCGGCGCGGGGAAAATTCCAGTTCGTCAAGATCAACTGTGGCGCTCTGCCCCCTGAACTGCTCGAGTCCGAGCTCTTCGGCCATGTCAAGGGGGCCTTCACCGGGGCGGTGCGCGACAAGCCGGGGATGTTCAAGCTTGCCGACAAGGGGACCATCTTCCTCACCGAGATCGGCGACATGCCGCTGCCGCTGCAGGTCAAACTGCTGTCGGTGCTCGACGACCGCAGCTATTTCCGTGTCGGCGGCGAGACCAAGGAGCGCGTCGACGTCAGGGTCATCGCCGCCACCCATCGCTCGCTGCGCGAGCAGGTCGACCGCGGCGCCTTTCGCGAGGACCTCTTTTACCGGCTCAACGTGCTGCAGATTCATTTGCCCCCGCTGCGCGAGCGCGACGGCGATATCCGCTTCCTCCTCGACCACTTCCTCGGCGACTACGCCGATCATCTCGGCAAAGAGAGGCAGACCTTCTCCGCCGAGGCGCTGGAACTGCTGCTCGCCTATTCCTATCCCGGTAATATTCGCGAACTGCGCAATATCGTCGAATACTGCGTCAATGTCTGCGGCAAGAGCGTCATCGATGGCGAGGATCTGCCCCGCTACCTCTTTACCAGAGAGGTGGGCGTCGGGCAGCGGGCTCCCGCGCCGCCGGCGCCCCCCACTGCCGGTCGTGAGCCGCGGGAACCCAGGGGTGAGACGGGCGAGGGGGAAAGCTGGCGGACGGTGGAGCGCGAGATGATTCTCGACGCCCTGAGAACGGCCAGGGGGAATCGTTCCAAGGCCGCGCAGCAGCTCGGTCTGGGACGCTCGACGCTGTGGCGCAAGATGCGCCAGCTCAATCTCGCCTGATCCCGGAGGCTTCCGACCCGTGAAGATACTGCTCACCGCCCAGGGAGACTATATCGCCCAGCGTTTCGACCTCGCCGCCGAGGCGGTCATCGCCACCGCCGACAACGGCGTGCTGTCCGGGCGGCCGCGCACCATCATCATGGACCGCCCCTCGCCGGAGAACCTCAGCAATATGGTAATGGAGGAGAATATCGCCGTGGTCATCTGCGGCGGGATCGAAGAGCGCCATTACCAGTTTCTGCAGTGGAAGAAGATCAGGGTCATCGACTATATCATCGGGGAGCATAGTGTCGCTCTGCAGCGCTTTCTGCGCGGCGAGTTGCAACCCGGGGATATCCTCCCGCTGTCAAGGGCCAACCTCAGCCTTTAGCGGCCTCTTTCTGTTGTAAGACGCGGTACATTTCCGCTTCCCGCCTCCGCCTTTCCTGCCGCCCACTGTCAGCTTCTCCTTCGCCCTATCCCCGTTTCTCTCCTTGCTGCTTCTGCGGCATAGCCGCTGTGTACCTTTTTCTCTCTTGCCTCGAGAGCCGGCCGGCCTCATCGCCACAGGTTTTCCTGGCCTTGGTGCTCTGCTGAGAGCGGTGCTGTGCCACCACTATTGAACCATAATGAAACATACATTAGTGTAAAATGAAACACTATGGAACATTATGAGTCAATATGGAACTGAAGCCTTGCCTGAGAGAACGGTATTTCAGGAAAAGCCGCAGTGGATGCTTGAAAAAGGCATTGTAAAAAACAAAGATGTCGAAATGTTACACGACATGAAACAAAATCGAACATTCTGGTACGGACCTTGCTCGATCAGCGCCCAGTGCCATCCTGTCGCGAGACGACCACCGTGACGAGGAGGGCGAGCGTTCTCTCGCAACGTCCCGCACCGTGAAAGTGCGTGCTCTTTTTTCCCTTCAACCAAGGAGATTGCATGTGAGTACAGACAACACAACCATCCGCGACATCATGCTGCCTTTGAGCGGTTTTCCCAGCCTGGCGCAGACCGCCACAGTGGAGGAGGCCATCCGCCAGCTGCACTCCTTCTGCCCGGTGGGCGCCAGCGGTCCCTGCGGCTTCAACGAACTCATGGTGGTCGACGACCGGGGCGGCCTGGTCGGCAGAATCACTCCGCAAGGTGTCCTGCGCGTGCTCTTCTCGACCCTGCTGGAGAGTGTCGACGTCAAGCGCTTCGAGGGGGTCAAGGTGGAGTACAGCGACCTCACCACATTGCTCAACGGGGTCATTCTCCGTGAGGGAAGCAACCACCTCCAGGCCCCCTTGAGCAGCGTCATCGAACGCCCGGCGAAAATTCTCGCCCCTGATGACAGCCTGCTCCATGCCATGTCGTGCATGGTCATCCTCAAGGAGACCTCGCTGCCGGTGGCAGAGGGCGGCAAACTCGTCGGGGTGGTGCAGCTGACGGAGATCTTCTCCAGGATCGGCGACCTGCTCTTCACCATGAACACCAATTGAGAGGAACCTTCGTCATGTCATCTTCAGCAGTCACTGCAGTACCGGCCAAAGTCGCCTTTGACTGGAAACGGGTCTTTTTCCTTTTTCTCGGCATCATGCTCTTCTGTGTCATCTACTATTCGCCCTCCTGGCCCGACGCCATCGACCCCATGGGCAAGAATTTCACCCTCAGCCACCAGGGCAAGGGGGCCCTGGCGGTGTTCGCCCTGGCAGCCACCTGGTGGATCTTCGAGGTGTTGCCCA
>CALGIJ010000007.1 GCA_937915545.1 uncultured Desulfobacterales bacterium | reverse complement strand
GTGGAAGCGCAGGCCGCCCTTGTAGGGGCCGATGGCGCTGTTCATCTGGATGCGGTATCCGCGGTTGACCCGCACCTGCCCCTGGTCGTCGACCCAGGGGACGCGAAAGAGGATGACCCGCTCCGGCTCGACAATGCGCTCGAGGACGGCCTCGCGGCGGTACTGCGGGTTCTTGTCGAGAACCGGGCGAATCGACTCGACGACCTCGCTGACCGCCTGATGAAATTCCCGCTCCTGCGGGTCGCGGTCGATGACGAACTTGATGGTGTCCATGGATGCTCCCTTGCTGGTGACGTTCTTGGTTCCTTTACGGCCGGCAACCGCGCGGCCCCGGTCGGTTCATGCTGCATTCTCCCCGCAGAAGTGGCGGGCCTTCCCCGCCACTCCCGACAAAAATGTTATACCAGAAATTCTCGTCGTTGTCAGTGTCACGAATGAGGACCAATGAGCCGTGGAATTACCGGACGCAGTGCGGTATTTTCCTGCATCGCCTTGACCTGTGGGGCAAAAATAGGCGATGATGGAAAGGGTGACCACGGAAAAGTTACCCAACCACCGACACCGCCTGCCTCCAGCAAGGGGCAGAGCGCAGACCGAGGATGCCAGCAACCAGCACCGCCACCCTCTGCCGTGAGAGCCCCCATGCCGTCCCGCCCCGTCGGCCGTCTTGTCGTTCCGCTCCTCGCCTTCCTGTTCCTCTTCCTCGTCCCACCCACACGCCTGCAGGCCGAAGACGGCGAGCAGCTGGTGCTCTCGATCGGCCTCTACGACAACAGCCCCAAGGTGTTCCGCGACGCACAAGGCCAGCCGCGCGGCATCTTCATCGATATCCTTGAGGACATCGCGCAGCGGGAGGGGTGGCAGCTGAACTTCGTCTACGGCACCTGGGAAGAGGGACTGGAGCGGCTGTCGCGCCGGACCATCGACATCATGCCCGATGTCGGCTATAGCAGCGAGCGGGCCATGGTCTTCGCCTTCCACCGCCAGCCGGTGCTCTCCTCCTGGTCACAGGTCTACGCCCGACCAGGCAGCGGCATCAAGTCCCTGCTCGACCTCGACGGCAAGAAGATCGCCACCCTCAAGGGCTCGCTGCAGGAGGAATCCTTCCTCCGTCTCAGCGAGAGCTTCGATATCAAGGTGCAGCTTTACGGTGTCAGGGACTTCAAGACCGCCTTCGCCATGGTCAACATCGGCGAGGCCGATGCCGCCATCAGCAACAGCTTCTTCGGCTTCGTCAACGCCAGGACCTACCATCTCGAAGACACCGCCGTGGTCTTCAGCCCAAGCAAGCTGCACTTCGCCGCCCGCCGCGATTTCCCGCAGCACCTCCTCGACGCCATCGACCGCCATCTGCTGCGCATGAAGGAGGACCGCGAGTCGGTCTACTACGCCTCGCTGAAGCGGTGGATGGCCGAAGAGATCTCCTTCACCCTGCCCACCTGGGCCAAGGTCGTCGGCAGCGGCATCATCGCCTTTCTCCTCCTCAGCCTCACCGGCAGCATCCTCCTCAAGCGCCAGGTCAACCGGCGTACCGCCGAGCTGCGCCAGGCCAACGAGGAGATGGAAGCACGCATCCGCGAGCGCACCGCCCAGCTCGAGGCGATCAACCGCGAGCAGACCTCGATCTTCGAAACCGCCAGCACCGGCATCGTCCTCATGCGCCAGCGCACTGTGGTACATTGCAACCGCAAGTTCGAGGAGATCTTCGGCTACCAGCCGGGGGAAATGGACGGCAAGCCGACGCGGGTCTGGTACCCCGACGAAGAGTCCTACCTGCTGGGCGGCGCCCCGGTCTACGAGCAGATGGGCCGCGGCGAGACGCACCGCCGCCACCAGCAGATGATCCGCAAGGACGGCACCTTGTTCTGGGCGCGCATCAGCTGCCGCGCCTTCGACCCCGGAGCCCCCCTGGCGGGGGCGGTGGCGATCATCGAAGATATCAGCGACGAACGGGAGCGGGAGGAACAGCTGCGCCAGGCCATGGAGCGCGCCCAGGCCGCCGACCGCCTCAAGTCGGCCTTCCTCGCCACCATGTCCCACGAGCTGCGCACCCCGCTCAACTCGATCATCGGCTTTACCGGCATCATGCTGCAGGGCCTCACTGGCCCGCTCAACCCCGAGCAGCACAAGCAGATGACCATGGTCCAGGCCAGCTCGCGCCACCTGCTGTCGCTGATCAACGACGTCCTCGATATCTCCAAGATCGAGGCCGGCCAGCTGTCCCTCGAATGCAAGCCCTTCGACCTGCACCTCTCCCTGGAGAAGTCGCTCCGCCTGGTGGCGCCCCTGGCCGAGAAGAAGGGGCTGACCCTCTCCACCGAGCTCCCCGACCTGGACTACCGCATCACCGGCGACCAGCGGCGCGTCGAGCAGGTGGTGATCAACCTGCTCAACAACGCCATCAAGTTCACCGAACAAGGCTGGGTGAAGCTGTCGGCCGAGAGCGACGGCGATGGGCTGCTCCTGCGCTTCGCCGACAGCGGCATCGGCATCGCCGCCGAAGACCTCCCCCGCCTTTTCCAACCTTTCCACCAGCTGGACAGCGGTCTGGCGCGCAAGCGCGAGGGCACCGGGCTGGGGCTCTCCATCTGCCGCAAGCTCCTCGACATGATGGGGGGCACCATTGCCGTGCACAGCCTGCCCGGCGAGGGCAGCACCTTTACCATCCGCCTGCCGCGACAGGCCAGAGAGGCGAATAATGAACACTAGGCTGCTGGTCATCGAAGACAACGAGCAAAACCTCTACCTGATGCGCTTTCTCCTCGAGAAGCACGGCTTTACGGTGATCGGCGCCGAAGACGGGCGCAGCGGCATCGCCAGTGCCCTGTCCTGCGATCCCCTGGCCATCCTCCTCGACATACAGCTGCCGGAGATGAACGGCTACCAGGTTGCCGCCGAGCTGAAGAAGCTGCCACAACTCTATCATGTGCCGATCATCGCCGTCACCTCATACGCCATGGTCGGCGACCGCGAGCAGATCCTCACCGCCGGGGCCACCGGCTATATCGAGAAACCGATCAATCCCGAGACCTTCGTCGCGGAGATCGTCAGCTATCTGCCCGCCGGCTGGGACAAGGCCGGCGGCGAACGATAAAAAGAGGGGAGCCGGCGGCCATGCGCATTCTCAGCATCGACGACAAGGACGACAACCGCTACTATATCGAAGCCCTGCTCGGCGGCAGCGGCTACCAGGTGGTCTCGGCCAGCGACGGTGCCGAGGCCCTGGCACTGCTAAAAAAGGAGCATTTCGACCTCATCCTCAGCGACATCCTCATGCCGGTCATGGACGGCTTTGAGCTGTGCCGCACGGTCAAGTCCGACCCCCACCTGCAAAAGATCCCGCTGATCTTCTACACCGCCACGTACACCGGCCCGCAGGACGAGGCCTTCGCCACCAAGGTCGGCGCCGACGCCTTCGTCGTCAAGCCCTGCGAGCCGCAGGTGCTGCTCGACACGGTGCAGCACCTGCTCGCCGCGGCCGCCACCGGCAACCGCACCCCGCCACCGCCCAAGACCGACGATGAGGAGATCTTCAAGCTCTATAACGAACGGCTGGTGCGTAAGCTCGAACAGAAAATGCTGCAGCTGGAGCAGGAGACCAAGGCCCTGCGCGAGGCCGAGGCGGCACTGCTCGTCTCCGAGAGCAAGTACCGGCGCCTGCTGGAGAGCATGGACGACGGCTTCGTGCTGGCTGACATGGCGGGCCGCATCCTCGAGACCAACCTCGCCTACGAACGGATGCTCGGCTATGACAAGGGCGAGTTGCGCGACATGACCTTCCTCGACATAACCCCGGAGAAATGGCACGACTACGAGCGGCGCATCCTCGCCGAGCAGGTCCTCGTCAACGACTCCTCCGAAGTCTACGAAAAGGAGTATCAGGACAAGGAGGGGCGCGTCTTCCCGGTTGAGCTGCGCACCTTCCTGGTGCGCGGTGAGCAGGGCCAGCCCGAGGCGATGTGGGCCATCGTCCGCGACCTCACCGAACGCAAACGCCTCGAAAAGAACCGCCTCGAGCTGGAGAGCCAGCTGCACCAGGCGCAGAAGATGGAGTCTATCGGTCGCTTTGCCGGAGGCGTCGCCCACGATTACAACAATATGCTGAGCGTCATCCTCGGCTACGCCGAGCTGTCGCTGGCTCAGGCCGCCCCCGGCTCGACAATGCACGACAACCTCGGCGAGATCCTCGACGCGGCGCGACGTTCGGCCGCCATCACCCGGCAGCTGCTCGCCTTCGCCCGCAAGCAGACCATGGAGCCGCAGGTGCTCGACCTCAACGCCACCGTGGAAGGCATGCTGAAGATCCTGCAGCGCCTCATCGGCGAAGACCTCGAGCTGCGCTGGCTGCCCGGCGACGACCTCTGGCCGGTGCACCTCGACCCCTCGCAGGTCGACCAGCTGCTCGCCAACCTGTGCATCAACGCCCGTGACGCCATCGCTCAAGGGGGCACCATCCTCATCGAGACGGAGAACTGCACCCTCGACGACGAGTACTGCCGTCACCACGCCGGCTGTCGCCCCGGGGACCACGTCCGCCTCGCGGTCGGCGACACCGGCTGCGGCATCGACGCCCAGACCAAGGACAAGATCTTCGAGCCGTTCTTCACCACCAAGAGCCCCGGGCAGGGCACCGGCCTGGGGCTTTCCACGGTGTACGGCATCGTCACCCAGAATGGCGGTATAATCGATGTCTATAGCGAGGTCGGGAAAGGCACCACCTTCAGCATCTATCTGCCCCGCCACAAGGGGGACGAAGAGAAGAAGGCGGTGCTCGGGGACACGGCGCAGGGCGAAGGCGGCGAGACCATCCTCATCGTCGAGGACGAGGCGGCGATTCTGCGGCTGGCGGCGCGCATACTTGGCGAGGCGGGTTACCAGGTCTATACCGCCGCCAACCCGTCGCAGGCTCTGCAGCTGGCAGCCGCCATCGACGGGCCGCTGCACCTGCTGCTCGCCGACGTCATCATGCCGGAGATGAACGGGCGCGAATTGGAACGGCTGCTGCACACCCTGCGCCCGCAGACGAAGAGCCTCTTTATGTCCGGCTACCCCGCCGGCTACATCGGCGAGCGCGGCGGCATCCTCGCCGATGGCGTCAACTTCCTGCAGAAGCCCTTCTCCGCCGAGAGCCTGACCGCCAGGGTGCGCCAGCTGCTCGCCGCCCCCTACTGACCGCTTTTCAGGGTCTTGGCGCCACCCAGCTCGGCCAGGCCGCCGCTCTTGGCGAGGTCGGTCCACAGGGTGCCGCTGGAGGCGTGGATGACGTTGAGCTTCATCTCCGGGTTGAGGGTCTCGGCGAAGCGGTACTGGGCGTAGGCCTGCGGGTCACCGAAGGCCGCCGCCTTCAGGCTTAGGCCGGCGGCGCGTTCGCCGTCGACCTTCTGCAGGGCGCGGGCCTCGGCCTCGCCGAGTACGCGCACCTTGTCGGCGGCGATGGCCGCGGTGAGCTTCTTGATTTCCGCTGCCTTCTTCAAGGTCTCGCCCTGGATGCGTGCCACCTGCTTGCCGAGGTCGGCGGCAATCTCCGCCTTCAGCTTCTCGGTCTCCTGCTGCACTTGCTCGCCGCGCTGCTTGATGAGCGACAGCTCGGTATTGAGCTCGGCTTCCTTGCGCGCCGTGTTCTGCCGCTCCTTGTTGGTGAGGTCCTGCTCGACGGCAATGCTCGCCTGTTGGATCGGCGCGCGGATCTCGTCGGGGACCTCGACATGGCGGATGAGGGCGTTATAGACCTTGATCCCTTTGGCCCCCAGGGTCTGCTCGAGGGCGGCGGTGATATCGTTCTGGAACTTCTCGCGGCCCTCGCCGACGATGAAGTCCTTGGCGCGGTACTCGGAGCCCTTGTTACGCGAAATCGAGGTGATCTGCGGCATGATGATCTTGTCGACCACCGCCGGCAGGTCGCCGTAGCGGCGGAAGATGTCGGAAATGGTCTTCGGCGACAGCTCGAACTCGACGGTCATGTCGAGGCTGATCTGGAAGCCGTCACGGGAGGGGAAGCTGACCAGCTCGGTGAGGTTCATCTCGCCCTCGGCGAGCGGGGCCGGGGTCGGCGAGGCCGGGGCCCGGCCGGGGGCGAAGTCGACCTGTCGCCCACCCTGGTGCTGCTGCTCCTGGCTGACCACCGAACGCTTGCTGAAGTAGTCCTGGCGCTTGGCCTCCTGCTTCTCGAGCACCGCCGACTGCAGCACGTTCAAGGCCTCGTTGGAGCCCAGCTGGCGGGCCTTGGTGACCACCTTGCCGCCGCTGCGCCCAAGCAGCGACACCTGGTTGATGCCGATTTCGAGGACATCGACCTTGTACTCCTTGGGGTTGACGTAGTAGAGCCCCGGCTGCAGCACCTCGCGCCGCACCCCCTGCTGCTTGGGCCCGGCGAAATCGCCGCTCGGCGCCTGCTCGCCAGACAGCGAGGTGATGACTCCGGCATAGCCGATGGGGATGCTGATGGCGTCGACGATCTCCACCTGATAGCCATGGGGATTGAGGCGATACTTGCCCGGGCCGAGGACGCCGCGCCAGATGCCCTTCTCGCCGCGCTCGGCGAGAAACTCGCCTTCGGCGAGAGTGGCGCCGACCTTGGAGGTGACCACCGCCACCTTACCCGGCTGAACCAGGGTGACCGGGACGATATCCCACTGGTAGAAAAAGGGATTGAGAAAGTGCCGTCCCTCGCCCAGCGGCGTCTCGCGGATACCGCGCTGCCCGTCCCTGGCGAGGATCTGCCCCGGCTCCAGGGGGTCGCCGTTTTTGGCGGTGATCACCGCCATCTCGTTGGGGCCGACATAGAAACGGCAAAATCCCCACAGCCAGATGGTCTCGGCGACGGCGGCAAGCACGACGACAAAGACGATGAATTTCAGCGTCCGGCTCATTTCGTCCCTCCCTTGTTGGGCACAAAAGTGCCGAAAATGCCGCCCAGCCCCTCGGCCGAGTCCCCGGCCAGCACCGACTGCACCTGCGGCCCGACCTTGCCATAGAGAGTATAGCGGGCGAAGTTCTGCCCGTTGCCCAAGGCCGACACCCGGGTGCGGAGAATGGCCGCCTCGGCCTCGTTCCTGGCGTGGATGGCGTCTTTCTCGCCGTCGGCGGTGAGGACAATGGCCTCTGCCTGGGAGAGGGCCGCCCCGTACTCGAGCCTGGCCACCTCGAGTTCCTTCTCGGCGGCGATGAGGCGCACGCTCTGGTCCCTCTCCGCGTCGATGACGGCGCGGATGCGCCTGGTATCGGCCTCGACCTTTTCACGGCTCTGGATGGCGAGCATCTCCTGCTTGGTGAGCTCCGCCTTGGACTTGGCCTGGACGATCTGCTGTTCGTACTTGGCCGCCTCCTGCACCGCCATCTCACGGTCACGATTGATGGAGGCGATCTCGTCGGGGACGACGATCTTGCGCACCAGCACCGACTTGATGTCGACGCCCCAGCCCGTCGACTTGGCGCGCAGGTGGTTCTCGAGGTCGTTCTGGAAGCGCTGCCGCGTCTCGCCGACGATGAAGTTGACCGCCGGGTGCTTGCTGCCCTCGACGCGGGAAAAGCCGCGCGCTCTGGGCAGGATGAGCTTCTTGATGATATCGTCCATATCGCCGACGCGGTGGGTGAGATAGGCGGCCTCCTGCCGCTCGACGGCGAACTCGATGGTGCCCTCGACGGTCACCGAGAAGCCGTCAAGGGTGAGGAAGTTGATGACGTCGTCGCCGGCCATCTCGAAGCGCTGGCTCTGCGTGTTGACCTCGACGACATTGTACATGTAGGGGTTGAGGTAGTGGGTGCCGGGGTCGAGGAGGCGCCCGGTGACGCCCTTGTGGCCATCGCCGACCATGAACGAGTTCGATTCCTCGGCACTGAGCTGGCCATCGAGCACGTCGCCGCCGGTGAGGTCGGTAACCACGCCCACTGAGCCCGGGGGGATGTTGATGGCGTCGAACAGGGCGACATGATAGGCGTAGGGGTTGACGCGGTACTTGCCGGGGCGGAGGATCTCCTCGATGATGCCGCGCTGATCGGGACCGGCGATGATGCTCCCCGGCGGCAACTCGGCGCCATAGAGACGGGTCATCACCCCCAGCTTGCCGGCGGGGACGTCGAGAATGCGACGGATCTTCCAGCTCCAGGTGTAGGGGTTGCGAAAGTAGCGGCCCTCGGCAAGCACCTCAAGCTGGATCCCCTTCTGGCCCTCGCTCACCGCCAGCACCTGGCCGGGAGGCGGATCGTCGCCGGTCTTGCGGATGAGCACGGCAATCTCCCCCGCCTCGGGCTCGATGCGGCAGAAGAACCACAGAAAGACGACAAAGGCCACCGGTAGTCCGCCGAGGAGCAAGGGCAACAGCGGCGGCATCGGCAACTTGGGCAGGGTGAAGCGTCGTTTTCCCGGCGATTCGCCCGGCTCTTCTCGTCCCGTTCTCTCTTCCCGCTCCGCTTTCTCTTGCCGTTCTTCCTTCATCGCTGCACCTCGCCAGTCATGGTTATCGTTTTTCCCCGCCAGGCCGCTCCCGACTCAATAAGTGAGGCAGGAGGCGTTGAGGATGCCAATGGCCACGGACAAGGCGCCGAGAAAGATGCCACTCGACACGCGCCCGTCATGGATGCTGGTGACGATATCGGCAAAGCGCTTCCATACCACCACGAAGAGCAGCACCTGGATGGCCATGGCGACCACGCTCCACATCACCACGTCGAGCAGGCCGACGCTGTTGGCGATAACGCTGGCCACCGGCAGCACGAAGCCGATGATCGCCCCCCCCAGGCTGCAGGCGGCGGCCGAGTTGCCACCGCGGATCAGCTCCAGCTCGCGATAGGGGGTGAGCCGGGTATAAACCAGGAGAAAGACGGCGAACAGCACCAGGGCCGTCCCCAGATAGATGGCGAAATTGGCGATGCCGGCAACGAACCCACCACTCATGGCAACCTCCTGCACGTGTCAAAAATTGAATGTTTCTCGATAGTTTCCGGAACTCCCCGGCGACGGTGCCGTCACTCTTCCGTCGCCGCACCCTCGTCCGCCTTGGGCACGAAGTAGTGGGGCACGAACATCGAGGTGTTCTTGGTTATCTCCGTATGGTCTTCGCGAATGCCCAGCCCGGCCGGCTCCTCGCCGATAACCCAGGAGCCGATCAGCGTGTAGCAGTCGCCGTGGCGCGGCAGGGGGTGGTAGTGCTGATACACTTTGCCACCCCCGCCGTAGCTGCCCGGGCTTTCCGCCACCACCCGCCCCTTTTCAACGATGCGCACATTGGCTCCCTCGCGGGAGAACAGCGGCTTCTCCACGTAGCTGTGCAGGTCGCGCGGCCCGTCGGCATAGGCGGGCAGGAGGTTGTCGTGGCCGGGATAGAGTTCCCAGAGGAGCGGCAGCAGACCCTTGTTGGAAAGCAAAAGCTTCCATGGCGGCTCGTAGAGGCGCGGCCCATGCCCGGCGAGGAGATGGGCGCCAAACTCGTCGGCGAGCAGCCACTCCAGGGGGTAGAGCTTGAAGAGGGTGGCCATCGGCTGGCGCGCCTCGTCGACAAACACCCCATCGCCGGCATCGTAGCCGATCCGGTCGATGGAGAGGAACTCGGTGAAAAACCCCGCCTGCACGGCCAGGTCGCGCAGATACTCGACGGTCACCCGATCCTCGCTGTGATCGGCGACGGCGGTAAAGTGGAAAGGCTCGCCGCCGTGCTGCCCATGCAGCCAGCGCAGACGCTGCAGGAGCTTTTCATGGATGGAGTTGAACTGGTCCATGCGCGGCATGGCCTCTTCAAGCCACAGCCACTGGGCAATGGACGACTCATAGAGCGAGGTCGGCGTATCGGCGTTGTACTCGAGCAGTTTTGCCCCTCCCGTGCCGTCGTAGGAGAAATCGAAGCGGCCATAGAGACTGGGGTCGCCCCTCTCCCACGAGGAGGCGATGAAGGGCCGCCAGTCCTCGGGGATACCAAGTTCCGCCCAGCGCCCCTGGCGAATGACATGCTCGACGGCGGCGAGGCACATGCCGTGCAACTCGCGCGTGACATCGTCAAGGTAGTCGATCTGCTGCGGGGTGAACTCGTAGCAGATGCCCTCACGCCAGTATTCGCCATCCATGGAATGGAAGGAGAAGCCCACCTCCTCGAACTTCTCACGCCAGTCGCTGCGCCTGGCCACCCGCTTGCGGATCATGACGAGACACCGTGCGACGATGCGCTCCCACCAAAGCCGCCGGTCTTGATGGACGACGGCACCGAGCCCACCGCCCGCGACTGATGGCTGGAGAGGGCTTTGGCGTAAGAGGGATTGGCGCTGGCCAGCATCGGCTTGTGGCCATGGCGGCGCGAATAATAGTAATACCTGTGGTCGTCATCGTCGTAGTAGGTCTCCGGGCCGAAGACGCCACCGCCGACCTGCTCGCACTCTTCCTTGTCGCCCCAGTCCTTGAGGCAGTCTTCCACCGAGGCGTATTGGCTGCGGGTCGCCGGGATATCACGTTCGCAGGCGGTCAAAGAGAGGGTGGAGAGCAGGACCAGGGAGATATAGGGGGATCGTTTCATCGCAGCGGTTCCTCTCGTTGGGGGCGAATGGAAAACTACCGGAACTGCAGACGACGCTCGCCGATGGTGATCGCCGCGTCGCCGGCCTGGAGCGGAGTGACTCCGGCCGGATTGAACATCTGCCCGCCGCCGCGCCTGATGCCGATCAGCACATGCCCGGCCTGATGGCAGCGGGCGACGAGATCCCCGCAGCAGCGCAGGGTCTCGTCGGCGGGAATGGCGGTAATATAGAGCTGCTGCCCGGTGGCGCTGGTCAGCAGTTCCTCGATGAGTTCCTGGGCGCCGGGATTGAGGAGCTCGTGACTGATAAAGCGCGATTCGAACTTGGACAGGCAGACGATGCGGTCGCACTTGGCACGGCGAAAAAGCTCGATCATGCCCGGGTCGATGCACTCCACCGCCGAGACGACCTTGGCGGCGCGGGTCTCGATGGCCAGGGCGATGGCCAGGTTGAGGTTGTCCGAGCCCGAATCCTTAGGGTCGCGGCAGAGAATCACCACATAGTCGGCGGTGTCGATCGCGGCCCTCGCCAGGGTGTCGTCCCGGGTCGGGTTGCCGCGTACGTAGTGGACGTCATGGCCAGAGAAGACCTGAGGCAGTTCCTCGAGGTCCTCGGCGACGATGACCACCTCGCGGTCGCCGCCAATGGTCGGGTCGCGCCGCAGCTCGCGGATGACCTCCTCGACCTTGCTCACCGAGGGGACATTGACAACGATGAGATGATTCTTCAGCTTCATGACGCCCATCCCTTTGCGTTTTTGGCTCTGGCTGAGCACCAGGGCGGAGGAGACCACCGAGAGGAGATAGCCAAGGATGCCGATGCCGACGAACATCAAAGGAACCCCGACGAGAAAGCGCCCGGCGAGGGTCTTGGGGTAGAAGTCGCCGTAACCGACGGTGCTCATGGTCACCAGCGAGTACCACAGTCCGTCAACCAGGGTTGGCGCCCCCGCCTCGCGCTCGAAATAATGAAATCCGAACGTGCCGTAGAGGAGCACGGCAAGAAGAATGACCAGAGCGCGCAGAATATGTCCGCGCTGGCGGTGCAGCAGTTTAGCTAAGAAAATGAAGAAGATTCGGAAGAACATCGCCGCACCATCCCCGTCCGCCGTTGATCCTGATACCGCTATTTCACCTCATTCGATCATTTTTACCATGATTGGCCGAAAAGGACAGGGTGGCAAGAAAGAAATGCTTCCTCATCTTGACAGAAAGCCATTCTTATCGCTATCACTGTCCTTATATGGGCATTTGCCCACAACCTCATGAACCGAAAGGAGGATGACATGGCAGAGGAGGCATCGGCGGGCTGCACCCGCCCCGGCGGCGGCCCGGTGGCAGAAGAACCGGCAGTCGAGGAGGTACCAACCATTATCAAAAAAGAGGAGACAGCGATGATCAAGGTCGGCCAGAAAGCCCCGGATTTTACGGCTTCGGGGTATCAGCAGGGAAAATTCGTCAACGTCAGGCTGTCGGAGTATCTCGGCAAGTGGGTGCTGCTCTGCTTCTATCCCGGTGACTTCACCTTTGTCTGAGCGACCGAGATTTCAGCGGTCGCTGAAAAATATCCACAGCTGCAGGGTCTGGGTGTCGAGGTATTGTCGATGTCGGTGGATTCGATGTTCGTCCACAAGATGTGGGATGACGACGAGCTCAGCAAGATGGTCAAGGGCGGCGTGCCCTTCGCCATGCTCTCCGACGCCGGCGGCAAGATCGGCAAGCTCTATGGCATCTTCGACGAGGCCGCCGGCATCGAGACCCGGGGCCGCTTCATCATCGATCCGGACGGGGTCGTCCAGGGCTTCGAGGTCCTCAGCCCGCCGGTCGGGCGCAACGTCAACGAGACCATCCGCCAGGTGCAGGCCTTCCAGCTGGTACGGGCCACCGGCGGCGCAGAGGCGACTCCCTCCGGCTGGCGCCCCGGCAAGAAGACCCTCAAGCCGGGCATCAACCTGGTCGGCAAGGTATGGCAGGAATGGAAGACCGAGGAGGCCTTCGACTAAGGCGGGCTGCTGACCGCAAGAGAGGAGCCGTCATCCCCTCCGCGGATAAGCAGCGTGGTGGCGGTTTCATCACCTCCGCGTTCTTGGAAGAACGTTCTTGTTTTTTCTGCCAGGCTCACCGGTACAGGGTACTCACTGCACCCCATCACCTGCAAACCTCTACGGCCGCAGCTCGCACCGAGCTGCGGCCGTCGTCGTTGGCGACGAGGCGCCCGGGACGGCTGCATCCGCCTGCACCGGCTTAGCCATTGAGTTTCCCGCGGCCATCCTTTATCATGTGCACGCCTGGCGACGGCACTGACGCCTCCGCCCACACCCATCCACCTCCTCGGGGATCAGGCCATGACCACCAATACCCCCTGCAACGACAGGGTAGAGCGTTCGGCGCTGACCGTCGCCACCCTCACCTCGTTCATGGGCCCCTTTCTCATCTCCTCGGTGAATGTCGCCCTGCCCACCATCCAGGCCGAGTTGGCGCTGACCGCAGTGGAGCTGAGCTGGATCGCCACCTCCTATCTGCTGGCGGTGGCGGTGGGGCTGATTCCCGCCGGCAAGATCGGCGACATCCACGGCCGCAAGCGGGTCTTCGCCACCGGCCTGGCGGTCAACGCCCTCGGCTGCCTGCTCGCTTCCTTCGCCTCCTCGGCGGCTGAGCTCATCGCCCTGCGCTTCGTGCAGGGCCTGGGCGCCTCGATGTTCGTCACCACCGGCATGGCCATTCTTTCCTCGATCTTTCCGCCGCAGCGTCGTGGCCGTGTCATCGGCATCTACGTGGCTGCGGTCTATGTCGGCCTGGCGATGGGGCCGTTTGCCGGCGGCTTCCTCACCGAGGCCCTCGGCTGGCGCTCGATCTTTGCCGCCATCGTCCCCTTCAGCCTGCTCTGCCTCCTGCTCACCCTCTTGTTCCTCAAGGAAGAGTGGCGCGGCGAGCTTGGGCAGCGCCTCGACATCCTTGGCTGCACCCTCTATGCGGTGGCCATCCTCTCCCTGGTCTACGGCGCCACCATTCTGCCTTCCCTGAGAGGCGCGGCCCTCGGGACAAGCGGCCTGGCGGTGCTGGCCGTCTTTCTCCTGCAGCAGAGCCGCTCGCCGCACCCGGTGTTCGAAGTCAGGCTGTTCGCCGCCAACCGCACCTTCACCTACAGCAGCCTCGCCGCCCTGCTCAACTATTCGGCGACCTTCAGCGTCACCTTCCTGGTCAGCCTCTACCTCCAGTATATCAAGGGAATGTCCCCTCCGGCGGCGGGGACTCTGCTCGTTGCCCAGCCGGTGGTGATGGCACTGTTCTCCCCAGTAGCCGGCCGCCTCGCCGACCGCATCGACCCCCGCTACCTCGCCTCGACCGGCATGAGCATCACCGTCCTCGGCGTCCTCTTCTTCAGCCGCCTGCAGCCGGACACCTCCTCTGGAGTCATCATCGCCAACCTCATCTTCCTCGGCACCGGCTTCGCCCTGTTCAGCTCGCCCAACATGAACGCCATCATGGGCGCGGTGGAGAAACGCCATTATGGGCTGGCTTCGGGCATCGCCGCCACCATGCGCCTCCTCGGCCAGATGCTGAGCATGGCCATCGCCACGGTGGTGCTGGCCATGCTCGTCGGCCACCAGGCCATCGTCCCGGCGGTCTACGACAAATTCCTCGCCTCGGTGCACCTGGTCTTTCTCATCTCCGCCCTCCTCTGCGGACTCGGCGTCTATTTCAGCTGGTTTCGGGGGGCCGCGCAGGAACCAGGACGCTGACTCTTTCCCTCGCCAGGCCGTATCGCTCATCACAGGTGCGTCAGAAACTGAAACCTCTGCAGTCCAACCCACAACGAGATGAAGGTGAATTATGGCCAAAAAGGTCGCTCTGCTCATGGGCAGCAAGAACGATTTCCCCAAACTCAAGCCGGCGCTGGAAACCTTAAAGCGTTTCAACGTTGAGGTCGAGGTACGGGTGATCTCGGCCCACCGCGCGCCGCGTGTCCTCGAATCCTACGTCAGCGCGCTGGTGGACAACGGCTTCGGCTGCGTCATCGCCGCCGCCGGCATGGCGGCCCACCTGCCCGGGGTCACCGCCGCCTTCACCCCGCTGCCGGTGATCGGCGTCCCGGTTTCCGGGGGCGGCCTCAACGGTGTCGATGCCCTCTATGCCATCGTACAGATGCCCAAGGGCATTCCCGTGGCCACGGTGGCCATCGACGGGGCAGCCAACGCCGCCCTGCTCGCCGTGCAGATTCTTGCCGGAGCCGACCAGGCGCTGTTTGCCGAGTTCGTGCGCTTCAAGGCCTCCCTCGAAGCGGAATGCCTCGCCAACGACGCTCTCCTCCGTGACGAACTGGGGTAGACGAAAAAAATGGGAGGGACAGCATGGCTGCACCTGCCGGAGTTCTGCCGGGGCACCCTCTGCTGTAAAGGAAAAAAGAAATAAAAAAAGGGGGCTTGCCTCGGCAAGCCCCCTGGATGTTCCAGCTGGTGGGCGATACAGGATTTGAACCTGTGACTTCCACCGTGTGAAGGTGGCACTCTCCCGCTGAGTTAATCGCCCGATATGTGACTGCGAGTATACCACATAACTCGCTGGCGGAGAAGCAGGGATTCGAACCCTGGGTGGGGTTACCCCCACAACGGTTTTCGAGACCGTCCCGTTCAACCGCTCCGGCACTTCTCCGTTCGACGGCAGTGATACCAGGGTATGGCGAGATATTCAAGAACTTTGCACGCTCGCCCCGCCTTTTCTTCTCGGACGCAACGAAATACCCGCGGCAACACTTTTTTTTCTTTCGGGGGCTGGCAGAGGGATTTTTTTTTGGTAAATGAACAGGGTAGGAATGTGATACGTTCTTAGTAATCCTGTCACGGGAGGAGGTATGACGACAGACCAGCGCAGCGAAGAGCTTGATCTTTTCATCGAGCAGCAGGTCAACCTGCCCTCGCCGCCGGCTATCGCCGTCAAGATCCTCAACACGGTGCAAAAGACCGATTTCTCCCTCGCCGACCTGGAACGCATCATCTCCGCCGACCCGGCCCTCACTGGCAAGATGCTGCGCATCGCCAACTCGGCCATGTACCGACTGCCCAACGAGGTCGGCAATATCGGCCGCGCCCTGACCATCCTCGGCACCAACCTCATCAAAAACATCGCCCTGTCCTTCGTCATCGCCGGTGACCTGCGCGGCAACAGCAACGAGGTCTTCGATTTCGATTACTTCTGGCGCCGCTCGGTAACCGCGGCGGTGGCCGCCGAGCTCGTCTCAACCCACATCGGTCACCGCGACGATGACATCTTCGTCGCCGGCCTCCTCCAGGATATCGGCATTCTCGTCCTCTACCTCACCCATGGCCGGAAATACGGGGAGATCCTCGGACGATGCGTGTCTGACAGCGGCACCGGCCTGCGCCATATGGAAAAGGGCATGTTCGGCTACGATCACCAGCAGGTCGGCGCCAAGCTCCTCGCCACCTGGGGCCTGCCCCTGTCCATAACTATCTCCACCGGCCGGCACCACACCCCGGAACTCGCCCCGGACGAGCAGCGCCGCACCGTCATGGTGCTCGAGGTGGCCAACCTCCTCTCCGCCATCTGCCATGGCCGGGAAACCAGCGACAACGTCGTCGAGATGCAGGACAAGATGCACCTCTACTTCACCGTTGACGGCGGCTCCAGCCTGCGCCTCCTTGATGACGTCGCCGCCAAAAGCTTGGAAATACTCAAAATATTCGAGATAGATCCAGGCCATATGAAACCCTACTCGCAGTTGCTGCAGGAGGCCAACGAAGAGCTCGGGCGGCTCAACTTCTCCTACGAGCAACTGGTGCTGGCCCTCAAGGAAGCCAAGGAGAAGTCAGAGCGCTTCGCCGAAGAGCTGCGTCAGGCCAACCGCCGCCTCGAACAGATGGCCTTCCGCGACGGCCTCACCAATCTCTACAACCACCGTTTCTTCCAGGAGAGCCTCAACAAGGAGATGGCCCGTACCAGACGTTATGGTCACACCATGAGCCTGCTGATGTTCGACATCGACTTTTTCAAAGACGTCAACGATACCCATGGGCACCCCGTCGGCGACCAGGTGCTCGGCAATCTGGCGGCGGCCATCGCCGCGGCGGTGCGGCCCAACGACATCGTTGCCCGCTACGGCGGGGAGGAGTTTGCCGTCATCCTCCCCGAAACCGACCGCATCGGCCTGCGCGTCTTCGCCGAACGGCTGCGGCGCTGTGCCGCGGCAGTCACCACCTTCAATAACGAGAAACCCATCAACATCACCATCAGCGCCGGGGGAGTGCAGTACACCAGCAACGACACCATCTCCCAGCAGGAACTCATCGAGGCGGCCGACCGCGGCCTCTACCTCTCGAAGAAAAACGGCCGCAACCGCGTCACTATCATCGCCCTCGACGAAAAGGTCTCCTGAGCCCCGTCGATGTCCGCTCCCGCGCACCTCATCCTCTTTACCCGCTACCCCCGTCCCGGCATGTGCAAGACGCGGCTCATCCCCGCGCTTGGCGCCGAGGGGGCGGCCAACCTGCAGCGCCGACTGACCGAGAGGATCGCCGCGCAAGCGCGACGGCTGCAGGTGGAAGGACTCGCTCACCTCACCGTCCATCACGACGGCGGCTCAGCGGAGGAGATGACCGCCTGGCTCGGCGCCTGCGAAGTCCGGCCCCAGGAGGGCGGCGACCTCGGCGCGCGGATGGCGGCCGCCCTGCGCCAGGCCTTCGCCAGCGGCGCCCCCCGGGCGCTGCTCTTTGGCAGCGACATCCCCGGCCTCGACAGCGACGGGCTGCGTCAGGCCCTGGCTGCCCTGCATGAACGACCGGTGGTCCTCGGCCCCAGCAGCGACGGCGGCTACTACCTAGTTGGCCTGAGCGCGGCCTGCGCCGAAATCGCCCTGCCGCTGCTCTTCACCGATATCGCCTGGTCGACGGCGATGGTGCTGGCGACCAGCGAGGAGCGCCTGCGCCGCAAGGGACTGGCCTATACCCTGCTGCCACAGCTGGCCGACATCGACACCCCCGCCGACCTCAATCGCGCCCGCCAGGCCGGCCTGCTATGACGCCCCTCATATCCATCATCATCCCCACCCTCAATGAGGAGGGACAGCTGCCCGCCACCCTTGCGCCTCTGGCCGCGGCAGCCGGCTGCGAGGTGATCGTCAGCGACGGCGGCAGCGGCGACGCCACCCGCGACCTCGGCGCCCGCCATGGCTGCCGGGTGGTATGCAGCCCACCGGGGAGGGGGGTGCAGATGAACGCCGGCGCGGCGGCCGCCCGCGCTCCCATCCTCCTCTTTCTCCATGCCGACACCCTCCTCCCTCAAGGCTTCGCCGCCCTGGTGGAGGGCGCCCTGGCCGGGAGAGGGGTCAGCGGCGGTGCCTTCTCGCTGCGTATCGCGGGCAACAGCCCCAGCCTCGCCTTCATCGCCCATGCCGCCAACCTGCGCTCCCGCCTGCTGCGGCTGCCCTACGGCGATCAGGCCCTGTTCACCACCAGGGAGACCTTTCAACGGCTTGGCGGTTTCGCCGAGACGCCGATCATGGAGGACGTCCTCTTCGTCCGCGGCCTGCGCCGCCTCGGCCGCCTGGTCATCCTCCCCCAGGCGGTGGTCACCTCGAGCCGACGCTGGGACAACCTCGGCGTGCTGCGCACTACCCTGATCAACCAGCTGATCCTCATCGGCCACGGCTGCGGCATCCCCGCCCCCACTCTGGCCCGCTGCTACCGGCGGCTGCGTGGTCTCGGCCGAAAAGAAGGCTGACAGGGCAGGCCGAGTCGCGCAAGGCCCCTTTCTGACGGAGGAAGCTTGAACAGCAGTGGCCCCTCGGTGTATGTAGAGGGATGCGTTTTTGCCGCCGGCCAAGCCGCGCCGGCGCCCCCCGCAACCTCCATTGGAGAGCCTCGCCATGTCCCCCGCTGCTTACGATTTCATCATCATCGGTACCGGCCCGGCCGGACTCTCGGCGGCGATGACCGCCTGCAAGGCGGGCAAGAAGGTGCTGGTGGTGGAAAAGGAAGGCTCCCTCGGCGGAGTCTGCGTCAACACCGGCACCTTCCCCAGCAAGACCTTACGCGAGGCGGTGCTCCTCCTCACCGGGCACCTCAAGCGCAAGGTCTTCGCCGACGAGGACTGCGACCGCGGCGGGATCTCCATGGACAAACTCAAGCGGCGGCTGCACCAGGTCCGCCTCGAGGAGCAGGCGATCATCACCTGCCAGTTGGAACGCAACGGCGTCGACCTCATACGCGGCTCGGCCCGCTTCGTCGACGAGCACACGGTGGCCGTCACCGGCCTCGCCGACGGCAGGGAACTGACTTTTTCCGGCGAGCGCATCATCATCGCCACCGGCTCCCACCCCCGCAATCCTCCGGATATCCCCTTCGACGGCGAGACCATCCTCGACTCCTCGTCGATCCTCGGCATACCTAGCATCCCAAAGAGCATGATCATCCTCGGTGGCGGCGTCATCGGCTCGGAATACGCCACCATCTTCGCCGCCCTCGGCGTCAAGGTGACCCTGCTCGACCGCGGCGGACGCCTGCTCAAGTTCCTCGACCACGAGATCGTCGACGAACTGTGCCGCAACTTCCCCGGCGGCAACATCGACTACATCAGCGACTGCGGCGATTTCCGCATCGAACGGTGGTCAGGCGGGGCCAGGCTGACTCTCGCCGGCGGCGCCACCCACCAGGCCGACTGCCTCTTCTTCGCCCTCGGCCGCGAAGCCAACACCGTCGGCCTGGATATCGAGCGGGCGGGCATCGCCCTCAATGAACACCACTATATCGCCGTCAACGAACTCTACCAGACGACGATGCCGCACATCTCGGCGGTGGGCGACGTCATCGGCTGGCCGAGCCTCGCCTCGACCTCCATCGTGCAGGGGCGGCTGGCCGCCCTGCATGGCCTGAAAACACGGATGGAATCCTTTCCACGTATCTTCCCCTTCGGCATCTACACCATCCCCGAGATTTCCTATGTCGGCATTACCGAAGAGGAGGCCCGGGCCCGCGGCTATCGCATCGCCATCGGCCGCTGCCACTATGACGAGCTGCCGCGCGGACAGATCTCCGGGGAAAACGAGGGCATGCTGAAGATGATCGCCCACCGCGACACCAGGGAGATTCTCGGCGTGCACATCCTCGGCGGGGCAGCCACCGAGATCGTCCATATCGCCCAGATGGCCCTGTTGCAGAGCGCCAAGATCGATGTCTTCATCGACAATATCTTCAACTTCCCCACCTACTCGGAGGCGCTGAAGATCGCCGCCCTGTCCGCCGCCAATCGCATCGCCCGTGGCGACGACGAAGGCGAGGGCAGCTGCCGCCGCGGCCCGACCCCGGCTGGCGGCTAGGCCCCGAAGAGGCGGCGCAGCAGAGCGGCGGAATCGCGGCGTGCCAGACGGCGCAGCCCGGCCTTGCAGGCGGCCTGCAGAGCCCGGCGGTGAGTAGCGGCGTCGATGGCGGCGTCACGTGCCCCCGACCACTCCCCGCAGGGGCGGAACTGATCCATGATATTGAGGTAGCAGCCGCTGGAGACGTCCCGGGCGAGGAAGGCGAAGATCTCTGCCGCCTCCTCCGCGGCCCCGGGCATGAGGAGATGGCGCACGAGGAGGCCGTGCCGCGCCACGCCATCTGCGTCGATGCGCAGGTCGCCAACCTGCTGCTGCATCTCCTTCAGGGCCTGGACCAGCACCTCGGGGTAGTCGGCGGCGCCAGCGTGGGCGATGGCGCTTTCCCTGCGCAGGAACTTGGCGTCGGGCAGGTAGATATCGACGATACCGTCCAGCAGGCGCAGGGCCTCGACGCTCTCATAGCCACCGCAGTTATAGACCAGGGGCAGACGCAGGCCGGCGGCGACGGCGCCCGGCAGGGCGGCGAGGATCTGCGGCATGACGTGACTGGGGGTGACCAGGTTGATATTGGCGCAGCCCATCTCCTGCAGGGAGAGCATGGCCGCGGTCAGCTGCTCGCTGGACACCTCCTGACAGTCGTCGTCCCGACAGCGGCTGAGGGAAAAATTCTGACAGAAATCGCAGCGCAGGTTGCAGCCGCAGAAGAAAATCGTCCCCGAGCCGGAGGCGCCGACCAGGACATCTTCTTCGCCGAAGTGGGCCCCGCAGGAGGCGACCTCGGCGAGGCGGCCACCGCCACAGAAGCCACGTTCGCCGGCGAGGCGGTCCACCCCGCATTGCCGCGGGCAGAGGCGGCAGGGGGAAAGCAGCCGCCGGGCGGCGACAATCCTTTCCTGCAGCAGGCCACTGCGGCAGAGACGCACATAGGCGGCGGTCACGGCAGTCACCGGGAGAAAGGGGTCAGGGAAGGGGCAGGTTGTTCGAGATGCCTTCCCCGCCCCCGATATCAGTCGACGTTGGTGAGGATGACCAGAATCGACGCCGGCTCGCTGCCCAGTACCTTGAAGGAGCGCTCCTCGTTGGGAGCGATGTAGATCATGTGCCGCGATTCGAGGATATGCTCCTCGCCGTTGGCACCGTTGACCTGAATGCGGCCGGCCAGCACCACGTAGACCCGTTCCTTGGGGGAGGAGGACATGGTCGCCCCGCCATCGGGGAGAAAGTGGGAAACGGCGATGGTAGTCCGCTTGGTGTCCTGCCCGGCAAAGAGCTTGTTCATGCACGAGCAGTTGCTGTGGCCTGGGGCGTCGTAAAAGCTGCCCTCTCCGATTTTGACGACTTTCATTGCATCAACCTCTGGTATGTTTTTGCGTCCCCTGGTACCTCCACCCCCGGCGCCGCCGAGCAGTGGACCACATCGGGCGGAGTCGAGCACATGCCGCGGGGAACCGCACGACCGCTCGAAGCAACTCCACCAGACTGCGTCAAGCTACCTTTTTACATGCAATCCCGCAAGCCCTTTTCACTGCCGCCCCCTCCCTGTTTTCAAGGGTTTTACGGAATGCAACAGCAAGCCCAGCCTCCCCTGGGGCGAGAATTTTCCTAACCTAACAACACAGCGTTGAATCTGCCAACTCGAGCAGTCCGGCCAGTGGATTTCCGATCCGGCCAAGGCCGTGAGTCTGACCGGCTCACCGCTGACAAAAGCTTTACAAATGAGGCGAGACCAGCCATTATGGTCGGCAACAGAAACCTTGCCGCGAATGCGCGGCGGCCCTCGTCCCTCCATCGCAGACTGGCGGCAGCCCTCTGGCCGCGAGGTCGGCGTTTTCCTTTTCCCCACCCTGAGGAGACCCCCATGTCGAGCAGCTTTGGCACCCTCTTTCGTGTCACCACCTTTGGCGAATCGCACTGCAAGGCGGTGGGCGTGGTCATCGATGGCTGCCCGCCGGGCCTGGCCCTGACCGAGACGGATATCCAGGCCCAGCTCGACCGGCGCCGCCCCGGGCAGAGCGCACTCTCCACCGACCGTCAGGAGGAGGACCGCGTCAGCATTCTCTCCGGCACCGAGCGCGGCCGCACCCTCGGCACCCCCATCGCCCTGCAGGTAGCCAACAAGGATCAGCGCCCCCAGGATTACGGGACGATGCGCGACATCCCGCGGCCGTCCCATGCCGACTACACCTACCAGATGAAGTACGGCATCCGCGCCTCTTCCGGCGGCGGCCGCTCCAGCGCCCGCGAGACCATCGGGACGGTGGCCGCCGGGGCGGTGGCGGCCAAGATCCTCGCCGCCAGGCACGGCATCGACATCGTTGCCTGGGTGGCGAGCGTCGGTGACATCGAGGCGGCGCCGGTGAACTGCGACGAGATCTCGAGAAGCCTCGTTGACGCCACCGCCATCCGCTGCCCCGACGCGCAGGCGGCGGCCAGCATGATGCGACTGGTCAAAGAGCTCAAGGAGCAGGGCGACTCGGTGGGCGGCACGGTGCGCTGCGTCATCCGCAACGTGCCCGCCGGCCTGGGCGAACCGGTCTACGAGAAGCTCGAGGCCAAACTCGCCCAGGCGATGCTCGCCATCCCCGCCACCAAGGGCTTCGAGATCGGCTCCGGCTTCGCCGGGGCGCGCATGCGCGGCTCGCTGCACAACGACCCCTTCATCAAGAAGGGCGAACGCCTCGGCACCGCCAGCAACCGCTCCGGCGGCATCCAGGGCGGCATCAGCAACGGCGAGCCGATCACCCTGCATATCGCCTTCAAGCCGCCGGCCACCATATCCCTGCCGCAAACAACCGTGGACTTCGCCGGTGAGGCGGCCATTCTCGAGGCCAAGGGGCGGCACGACCCCTGCGTCGTACCGCGGGCGGTGCCGATTGTCGAGGCCATGGCCGCCCTGGTTATCCTCGACATGCTCATGCGCCAGGAGGCGCGCCGTAGCCTCATGTATCTCTGATCGTAACCATCATGTGAGCGGCGGGATCTCTCGTCATCGTTCCCGTTCCCTGAAAACCACCTTGAGTAGACAACGCCATGATATCCAAAGACCGAGTCTTGAGTTGGCTCCTTGACCGACTTTCTCCCCCGGAGGGCCTGTTCCTGCTCTGTCTCTCCGTCTTTGTCGGAGCGACCACTGGGCTAGCCTCGGTTTTCTTCGTCAAACTCATTTTCGCCATTCAGGATTTCTCCTTTGGCTCGACCCTCGAATTCATCCCCTTCCTCGGCGCGGGCATCTACCTCCTCGTCCCCATCGTCGGAGGCATCCTCGTGGGCCCCCTCATTCTCTTCGCCCAAGAGGCCAAGGGGCATGGCGTGCCGGAGGTCATGCAGGCGCTCGTCCTCAAAGGTGGCCGCATCCGCGCGCGGGTAGCCCTGGCAAAGATCGCCGCCTCCTCGCTGTGCATCGGGACCGGAGGGTCGGCGGGACGAGAAGGCCCAATCATCCAGATCGGCGCTGCACTCGGCTCGACTCTCGGCCAGGTGCTGCACCTCTCTGATGAACGGATCCGCAACCTGGTTGCCTGCGGCGCCGCGGCGGGAATAGCGGCCACTTTCAATGCGCCGATTGCCGGAGTGGCCTTTGCCCTTGAAGTACTGGCCTGTGGCATGCATATGAAGGCCTTCAGCAACGTGGTCATCTCCGCCGTTGCCGCCTCAGTGGTCAGCCGCACCCTCATCGGCTTCAAATTTGCCTTCCAAGTCCCTGCCTACACCCTCTCCGGCTCGCTGGAACTCGCTCTCTACCTGGTGCTCGGTTTGTGCTCGGCCCTGGTTGGCATTTTCTTCATCCGTATGCTCAACCTCGCCGAAAACCTCTTTGACGGCTGGAAATTTCCACAACTCCTCAAACCGGCAGTAGGAGGCATGCTCCTCGGTCTGCTCGGCCTGGCCTACATGTCCCTGCCCGGCCTTTCCTTTCCTACAGGGGCGGCGGCCCATGGCAGTACCCTCAATTTACCCCTGCCCCATATGTATGGCTCCGGCTTTCCCTCCATCCAATGGGCAATCGAGGGCCACACCCCCCTGTGGATACTCGCCGCCATGATTCTCCTCAAACCTCTCGCCACCTCGCTGACCCTCGGATCGGGTAACTCGGGCGGCGTGTTCGCCCCCTCGCTGTTCACCGGGGCCATGCTTGGCGGAACGCTCGGCCATCTCTTTGCCGGATGGTTTCCCCAACTCAACATCAACACCGGAGCATTCGCCCTGGTGGGCATGGCGGCCCTGTTTTCAGCTACAGCTCGAGCGCCGCTCACCGCCATGCTCATCGTCTTCGAAATGAGCAACGACTACTTTATGATCCTCCCCCTGATGGTCGCCGGTGTTTCAGCCAGCTATTTTTCACAATGGCTGCACAGCGAGTCGATCTATACCATGAAACTGGCCAAGCGCGGTGTCCGTTTCGCCGAGGGCCGCGACCTCGACATCATGCAGGGGGTGAAAGTCAGCGAAGTCATGCGCCAGCAGCCGGTAACCATCGCCAAAGACGCTTCGCTCTCGGAACTCATGGCCCTCTTCCAGGAGTCCAATCTCCTCGGCCTTCCTGTCCTGAGTGAAAACGGGCAGCTTTTCGGTATCGTCACCCTCCAGGATGTGCACAAGGCCGAAGCGGGTGAAGGGTTTAACAGCCGAGGCCTCAAGGTCGCCGATATGGCCGTGCAGCGGCCGGTGACCGTCTTCCCCGACGAGCCGATCTGGGCCGCCATCCAGAAGATGGCGCCACGTGACCTCGCCCGCCTGCCGGTAGTGGAACGCCACGACGCCGCGACCCTGTGCGGCGTGGTCAGCCGCAGCGACATCCTGCGCGCCTACGACCTCGCCATGGTGCGCAAGCAGCGCGGCAAACTGCTCGAGCAGGAGGTGGAACTGCGCCGCCAGAAGGACAATGGCTATGCGGACTTCCTGCTGCGCCGCGACGACAGCTGCCACATGGCGCCAATCAAGGACCTGCACCTGCCGGAGACGGTGACCATCGTCTCCATCAAGCGCAGCGGCAAAACCATCATCCCGCGCGGTGGCACCGTGCTGCAGAACGGCGACGTCATCACCGTCTACGGGCGTGTCGAGGACATGGAAGGCTTGCACGACCTGCTGAACAGCTGCCGCCTGCCAGCCTCCCCGCCACCATCCTGAGCCGCGCCGGGAGTGTCCAGCGCCTCACCCCGGCCTGTCGCCACGTTCTCGCCTAGGCCCGGCCATCCGCATCGCCACCCTCCTCCGCCCTGACCAGAGCCAGCAACCAGGCGCCGATGAGGAGGAGGGCGAGGATGCTCAGCACCCCCCAGCGCGAGTCGCCGCTCTGGTGGGTGATGAGCCCCATGAGAAATGGGCCGGTGATGGCGGCAAATTTGCCGAAGACATTATAAAAGCCAAAGTACTCGGCATTTCTCCCCGGGGGAATGAGACGGCAGAAGAGGCTGCGGCTGAGGGCCTGGATACCGCCCATGGCCGAGGCGACGAGCACGGCGATGACCCAGAAGAGCAGGGTCTTCAACTCAATCGAGGCAATACCCGGCAGGAGGAAGGCAACGGCGACGACCACCGCGTAGACGGCGATTCCGGCGAGGATCATGCGCTTGGCCGAAAAGCGCCGCGCCAGCCGGCCAAAGGCCAGGGCGCAGGGAAAGGCGACAATCTGGATGACGAGGAGCACGGCGATGAGCAGGCCCACCCCGAAGCCGAGGTCGCGACCGTAGGCGGTGGCCATGGCGATGATGGTATCGACCCCGTCGATATAGAAGAAATAGGCGAGGAGGAAAAGGGCCGCCTGACGGTGGCGGCGGATGTCGGCCAGGGTACGCCATAGGCCGCTCCAGCCCTGCTCGGCGACAGGCTGCACCTCTCTGCGCGCGCGGAGATGGCGCAGGGCCGGCAGAGACAGGGCCAGCCACCACAACGCGACGACGACGAAGCCGAGACGGGCGGCGTCAGCGGGCAGCCCCCCCTCGAGGCCGGCGGCGAGGAGCAGGAGGATAATGGCCACGAACGGGACGACGCTGCCGATATAGCCATAGGCATAGCCCCGGGCCGAGACGAGGTCGCGCCGCTCGACGCTGGCGACATCGGGAAGAAACGCGTCATAGAAGATATTGGCCCCCGCCCAGCCGAGGCGAGCCGCCACGAAGAGGAGAAGGCAGAGGAGCCACTGGCCCTGCCCGACCGCGGCGAGGGCCAGGGTGAAGACGATGCCGACGGCAAGGAAGGCGACGAAGAAGCCCTTCCTGCGGCCACTGCGGTCGGCGATGGCGCCGAGGAGCGGGGCGGCCAAGGCGAGCAGCAGGGAAGACAGGGAGTTGGCGAAGCCCCAGTGGGCGGTGGACTGCGCGGCGCTCATCCCTGCCGCCGCCACCTCCTTGTAGAAGAGGGGCATGATCGCCGTCACCATCACCAATACGAAGGCCGAGTTGCCGACATCATAGAGCACCCAGGCCCGTTCCTCCCTGTTCATCCTCTTCCCCCTTACCTGATGTGCGTCATGGCCAGGTCTCTTCTTGACCTGCCACAAAAATCTACCATATACTGTCGGCAGGAAGCAAAGGAGGAACACCCTCGCATGGAAACACACTCTCGCAAGAGGAGCGGCAATGAGCGGTGACGGACGACGGGGCGCTGGGAGGTGGTGGCTGCTCTGCGGCGGCCTGCTGCTGGCCCTGCTGCAGGCCCTGCCCGTAACGGCGGCAGTGCAGCTGAGGGTCTTCGGCAGCGAGCACCCACCCTACAGCTATATGGCGGAAGGCCAGCCAACCGGTCTATGCAGCGACATCGTCGCCAGCCTGCTCTCCCGCCTGCAGTTCGACACGCCGATCACCATCGCCCCGTGGTCGCGTAGCTACAGGACCGCTCTCGAGGAGCCCAACGTCCTCCTCTTCACCGTGGCGCGCACGCCGGAGAGGGAAGAACTCTTTCACTGGGTGGGGGTGCTGGTCAGCGGCGAAACCCACCTCTATGCCCTCAAGGAGCACGACAATCTGGTCGTGGACAGCCTTGCCGCCGCCGGGGCCTACAAGATCGGCGTGGTCCGCGACGATATCCGCGCCCACTTCCTGCGCCGCAGCGGCATCACCAACCTCGACGAGGCCACCGGTTCTGAGATCAACGCCCGCAAACTCCTCATGGGCTGGATCGACCTCTGGGCGGAGGAGGAAAACGCCGCCCCCTTCGTCTTCAGAAAACTCGGCCACGACCCGGCGCAGAAGCTGAAGAAGGTCTACACCCTCGACCTCCGCCTCGACGGCTATCTGGCCTTCTCGCGCGGCTCCGACAGCGAACTGGTGGAGCGTTTTCGCGTCGCCCTCGAGGAACTGAAAAATTCTGGGGAGTATCGTCGCATCCTCGCCTCCTACGACACCCTCCCCGACCCTTGACAGGGCCCGCCGCAGCCGCTATACCTGGCTGCGACGCCCGCTCCGCACCCTCACCTTTAGCTTTCGACCCTGTCATGCCGCTGTTCACCTACGCTTCCCTGGTGCTGGTCATGCTGCTCTGGGGCGGCACCTTCATCGCCGGCCGCATCCTCGCCACAGCCATGGAACCGGCCAGCGCCGCCTTCCTGCGCTTCGCCATCGCCTCCCTGGCCATGCTGGCGGCGGCGCCGCTGCTCGAGGGAAGGCTGCGCCCGCCGCCACGGCGCCTGTGGCTGCAGCTCTTTCTCCTCGGCCTCTCCGGTATCTTCGCCTACAACGTCTTCTTCTTCAACGGCCTGCAGCATATCGGCGCCGGGCGGGCCTCGCTGATCGTCGCCGGCACGCCGCTGGTCATCAACATCTTCGCCGCCCTCTTTCTGCGGGAACGGCTCACCGCCATAAAAGGCGGCGGCATCCTCCTCTCCCTCATCGGGGCGATCATCGTCATCGGCAACGGCGACCCGGCCGCCCTCTTCCACGGCGGCTTCGGCCGTGGCGAACAGGCCCTGATCGGCTGCGTCCTCAGCTGGTCGGCCTACTCGCTCATCGGCCGCCAGGTGCTGCAGACCCTGCCACCGCTTACCGCCGTCTGCTACTCGGCGCTGATCGGCACCCTGCTCCTCGCCTTCCCGGCAGGCCACGAAGGTATCTTCGCCCACCTCGGCGACATCGCCCCCCTCTCCTGGCTGAGCCTCGCCTTCCTCGGCCTGGGGGGAACCGCATTGGCCTTTTCCCTCTACTATATGGCCATCAAGAAGATCGGCGCCGGACGGGCCGGCGTCTTCATCAACCTCGTGCCGGTCTTTTCCCTCGTGCTTGCCTGGCTGCTGCTTGGCGAGACCATCAAGGCCGAAGTCCTGGCGGGGGGCCTGCTGGTCCTCGCCGGTGTGTTCATGGCCAACGTCGTGCGCCGCTGAAAGGCGAGGTTCAGGTGCGCCGCGGCGGGCCGGCGTCCTGCTCGAGGTCGACGTCCGGAAAGTGCTTTTTCATGCACTTGGGACAGATGGAGTGGCTGAACTGGGCGTCGGTGTATTTGGCGACATAGGCCTCCACCTGATTCCAGTAGCCCTGATCATCACGGATCTCCTTGCAGTAGGAACAGATCGGCACGATGCCGCGTAGGGTGTCGATCCGCCGCAGATAGCGCTTCACCGACAGTTTGACGAGAAAGACCACCAACGCGGTGACGACCAGGCACAAGGCGAGGTTGAAGAACAGGGTCAGGGAGATGGAGCGCACCGTGTGGCGCTCCGACTGCTCGACCACCAGGTACCAGTCGAACTCCTTGATATAGCGGATGTTGGTGTGCACGATATGGCCATCGCGCTCGCCGGTGAAAGAAGTCTCCCCCTCGCTGGGCAGCCTGTCGACCAGTTCCGCCACCGGCATCATCGGCACCAGTTCGTCGCCGCCACGGGCGACCGCCTCCACCGGCCTGATCAGCCGGTTACGGTCGAAAAAATAAATGGTGCGCCGGTACTTGCGCTGATAGAGGTCGACGATCTCCTTGACCGCCCCCACCGACAGACCGACCCCGGTAACACCGAGCAGCCGTCCCTGATAGTCGAGCACGCGGTGGTTGATGAAGATGGTCATGGTATCTTTATTGGCCTGATCCGGATCGATATTGATCTCGTAGTCGGGCTGCATCTCGCGCACGCGAAAGTACCAGCGGTCGCGCTCCTCGTCAGGCCGCACCTGCTTGAGAATGCCGTCGCGATGATAGTAGTTGCGGCTCTTCTCGGAGACGAGAAAACTGGTGAAGGTCTGATAACGCTGCTGGATCTCGCGCAGGTACTGGGTTATCTGCCCCACATCGCCCTCCCCCTCGATCAGCCAGTTGCGCAGAAAAGTGTCCTGGGCCATGAAGGAGGAGATGAAGATGGGACGAAGCAGGTCGCGCTGGATCTCGGAATAGATATTGTCGCTGGTCAGGGGCAGCTCATTGCTGGCGATTTCGGTGCGCAGCGAGGCTCGCGAGACAAAGAAACTGGTGAAGCTGGTGAGCAGGAAGCCGACGGCGAGCAAGGCGGCGATGGTCGGTAAAAGCCAGCTTTTTTCAGATCTCGACCTCATTTCCTCACCCTCCGCAGATAGGCTTGCGAGATGGCATCCGCGCTTCGGCATCATGCCGTCGCAAACGCCATGGCCTCCGTCATGAAGACGACCGCCACTCTAAGAATAGGTGATTTTAGCGCGGCTGGCAAATCCCGTCCGTAAAACACCGCCTCGGCAAGGGCCTCGGATTGTCGGCCCGGGCCGCACGCGGTCTCGCCCTACCCGGAGCGGAATTCCTGCACATGTCACCGGCCTTCGCTCGCCGAGGGACCGGCAGATAGGGGGAAGACCCCTGGCAAGGAGAGGTCCATTGAGAAGAAAACACCACGCTCAACGTGGCGAACGAAGCCGGTGAAGCGATGAGCGCCACCGCTTCGTGACGAGAACCGGAGTGCGGAGGGAAGATTGTCCCGTCTCGGGGACAGAGCTGCAGGAGTGAACTCAGGACTGCCATGACAGGAACCACCCGCCGCAGCAGGGTGGCGAAAATCCCGAAGTCGCCGCCATCACGGGGAGACGGCGACCACGAGCCAAGCGGGGCGACTGCTATTCGATGAGGAAGGTATCGAGGGATTCGCCGGCGTCGATACGCGCTTTGAAGACGTTAGGCATGCGGCCTTGCCCGGTCCAGGTAATTCTCTCACCGTGCTCGTTCCATACCTCGTATTTCGGTTGACGAGGGTTTCTACGGCTGCTCTTTTCGACTGCGCTGTCGCTCAGTTCGTCGGGGTTGATGCCCTCCGCCGCCAGCAGCTCACGCAGCTTCTTGATTTTTTCCAGCCGCTCCTGATTTTCCTGCTTTTCGGCCTCGATCTCGGCATGCCGTTCATCGATGATCGCCTGAAGCTTTTCCTTGATATCCTCGAGCTGCTCGATGCTCAATTCCTTGACGGCACTTTTCAATCGACGGGAGTGGGACATAATGCGTAACAGTTCGCTCATGGTGCATTCCTTTATAGTATTTTTACGTTTAGGGAAAGGCCGAGAATTTCATCGACAATTATTAGATCACCGCACCATTCTGTCCAGCATTTTTTTATTCGCCAAGGAGGCAAAGCCTTTGTTTAAAATCGTATAAATCGCCACATATATCTGTATATTCTTACTTTTTCGCATTATGTAGGGTATTTAATAGGTTAGGTAAAATTTTGTATATGTGGCAAATCCATCACTCCTTCCCCCAGCGGAACAAGCAATTTACCGCGGATTTCCGCTGATGGCCGGAAAATTTGCCCCCTGGCAGAGGCTCGTTGGGAGGCAAAGGCTGAACGTCCAGAAATGGGTAAGAAGGGAAAGCTACGGCCGTTGCCTCTCAGTCGAGCAAGAGGAACAGTGAAGGCCTTAGCCTCCCCGCCATTGTTCCTCCCCGACTGTCAGGAAGAATCGCCGAAGGCCGGGAAAGGTCTCTGGGAACCGCTATTGGCGGGGGAATGGCTGGAATTTCCAGCCATTCATGAAAGAAAGATGCACAGGGGATGGCAGTGCGGAGAAAGGAAGTGTCAAATATAGGCTTCTCCCCCGCCATCCGTTCAGCGGTGATATTGCTCTTCGATGATCAAGGCGGCGCGAATGAGCCAGGAAATCACCGTCACGCCGAGGGCGAAAATTCCAAGAGTAACTGAAAGTTCCACCCAACTAGGCAGATAATCGACAACTTCCCCGAGGGGCGAGGGCAGAAAACCGGGGACGATGAGGCCAATGCCTTTCTCCATCCAGATGGCGACAAAGAGCACGGCGCAGGCCGGCAGCAGCACCCTGGGGTTATTCTTGCCGGGGTTGAGGGCGAGCACGAAGGTGGCGAGGAGGTTGAGGCCGATGGAGGTCCAGATCCACGGCACCAGGGCATCGTGGCCGTCCATGCCGAAGAAGAGATACACGGCCGAACTCGAGTGATGCGTCGGGAAATAGAATTCCTTGAAGATCTCGGAAAAGAGCATGATCAGGTTGATCAGCGCCGAGACGACGATGATCAGCCGCAGCCTGTTGAAGACGCTGCGGTCGATGGCATAGCGGGTGAAGTTGTCGATCACCGCGAGGATCAGGGTGATGACCGCCGGGCCGGCGGCGAAGGCCGAGGCGAGAAAGCGCGGCCCCAGCAGCGGGTTGTTCCAGAATGGCCGTGCCGGCAGTCCCTGGTAGAGGAAGGCGGTGACCATATGGATGGAAAAAGCCCAGAAGATGGAGAGGAAGACGAAGGGACGGTAGAATTTTTCCTTCGCCTCCCTGCCGCGATAGTGGCAGTAGAGGATATAGGCCGGCACCAGGCCGTTGAGGAGCAGGTAACCGTTAAGCACCAGCACGTCCCAGGCGAGGATCGACGAAGGGAAGTTGAAGATGCCGATCCCGGGGATGAGGTGCCAGGCCTGCAAGGGGCCGCCCAGGTCGACGGCGATGAAGGTCAGGCACATCACCAGGGCACCCACCGCCACCCCCTCGCCAATGATCACCACCCGGTGGAAGTTGGCGTCGTGGAAGACATAGGCGGGCAGGATGAGCATCACCGCGGCGGCGGCGACGCCAACGAGGAAGGTGAAGTTGGAGATGTAGAAGCCCCAGCTGACGATATCGTTCATGCCGGTCACCGCCAGGCCGAAGCGCGCCTGGAAGGAATAGGCGTAGATGCCGAGTCCCATGCAGGCGAGGAGGGCCAGGCAGAACAGTCCATAGGCCAGGCCGCCGCGGAGGTTGCAGCGCACCACGTCGACGATGAAGGTTGTCAGGTTCTTTTTGCTGCCAGTGCCCATGCCTCTCCCCCTCAGTCGATGAAATACCAGAATTTCGGTTCGGTCCCGAGCTCTTCCTTGAGCCGGAAGACCTTCTTATGGGTCAGCACGTAGCGGATCTCGCTGTCCGGGTCGAGCAGATTGCCAAATACCCGCGCCCCGGTAGGGCAGGCCTCGACACAGGCCGGCAGCCGCCCCTTGCGGGTGCGTTGGATGCAGAAGGTGCATTTCTCCATCTTGCCCTTGGGGCGCAGTCGGTTGCCGAGGTAATGCTGCTGCGCCGTCACCTCTTGCTGCGGCACCTCGGGCTTGGCCCAGTTGAAACGCCGCCCGAAATAGGGGCAGGCGGCCTGGCAGTAGCGGCAGCCGATGCACCAGTCGTAGTCGACGACGACGATGCCGTCGGGTTCCTTCCAGGTGGCGCGGGTCGGGCAGGCCTTGGTGCACGGGGCATTCTCGCAGTGGAAGCACTGCGTGCCCATGTAGAATTTGTTCTCCACCGGGACCTCATGAAAGAAGCGGCCATCGCCGGCGCTGGGGTCGAGATGGCCGGGCTCCATTTCGAAGATGCGGATATACTGGGTGTGACTGCGGCGGTCGAGGTTATTTTCCTTGATACAGGCGGTGACGCACTCCATAAAACCCTCGCAGCGCGTAATGTTGAAGGCGTAACCGAAGAGCACCCTGGGCAGGGGCGGCTCGCAGCCGATGCTCACCTGCAGGCCCTCGTCGACCGCGGCGAGCCGTTCGAGACGCGCCACCGTCTCGCGCCGCTCCTCTTCGGTCATCAGACGGTAGTTCTTCTTGAAGAATTCCTGCCACCTGAGGCGCAGCTCGCCGCCGGCAGCCGATGCCGCCCCGGGCACGCAGCCCAGGGCCATGAAGGCGGCGGAACCGGCCGCAACGCCCTTGAGAAAGGCACGGCGGCTGGTTTGGTCGTCAAGGGGATGTTGGCCTGGCTGGCCCTGGTCGGTAGCAGACATGGGACCTCCTCGTCATGGCAGGGGAACGGCATAGGTGGCCGGAAAACGCTGGGCGAAACGCGGGCTGTGGGGGTTGTGGCAGGTGGTGCAGTTGTAGACCACCCGATCCCCCGCCCAGTATTCCACCCGTTTGCCATGGGCCCCGCCCAGCCAGTCGCGTTTCTGGCGGAAATGGCACTGGCCGCAGAGCTGATAGCTGTGGTCGAAATCGATGCGGTTGCCCTTCTTGTCCTCGAGGGCATCGCGGTCCTCGGGGTGGTGGCAGTCGATGCAGGAGAGGCTGTTGCCCTCGCGGCCGTGGTTGACGACCACATCGCCATGGGTGAGCTGCAGGCCATTGTTGACCAGGACCCGCCCCTTGCCATGGCAGCTGCTGCAGGGATAGCGGCCTATTTCCCCCTTGCGGGCGAGGACCGCGAAAGTGCCGCCCTGGTAAGGTTCCCGGGCCTCCACCACCGGCCGTGTCACCGGGGACACCGCCACCGGCCCGCCCTTGTCGATCTTCTCTTCATGGGCCTTGATCTCCTCGAGAAAGGAGGGTCCGCCGCCGGCGCAGAGCGCGGCCCCCGCCACCACGGCGAGGGCGGCCACCGCCAGCAGACAGCTTCGACCGGCCCTGACAAGAGTATTTCCGTTCATCGCAGCCCTCCCCGGAAAGCGCTCATTGGCGCGTGAATTCGCGGAATACTTCCTGCGGCTGCGCCACCACATGGCATTGCCGACAGTTGCCGCGACTGGCATGGGTGACGCGGATCTCGGCCACCGCCGCCGGTCCGACATGGCAGGCGATACAGTTCTCGCGCAATTGCAGGCCATGGGGAGAGGTGGGCGGGGAGCCGCCGAGGGACGAGTTGCCGAGGCGCGGCGGCGGCAGGGACCGCCAGGTGGAGTCGACAAAGGGCTTGGCCGACGTGGTCGCCGCATGGCACTGGAAGCAGAGGCTGTTCTCCGGGTGAGGGGTGACCGGGGCGAAGGCGCGATGCTCGGCGCTGTACCCTCCCTTGCCGTGGCAGGCGAGGCAGTTGCCGTCCGTGGTGGCAAAGGCCGCCGCGACCCCATGGGGAATGACCGGCGGCGAGCCGGGATACTGGCGCAGGCGATAGAACTGCGCCAGGGTGCGGGTCCCGGCTTCTCCGGCAAGCTGCGCCTCGGGAATTTCGCGACCGGCGCGATAAATCTTGCCGCTCTGGTGGTCGAACTGCTCCGGCTGCCCGTGAGCCGCCACTTCGGCGTAAGACCCTGCCCCACCTGGCTCCCCCTGCCCGCTTCCCGCCCAGGCCAGACCGGCCAGGCCGGACAGCGCCAGCAGGCCCCAAAACCCGACAATGGTTCGCTCTTTGCTGTTCATCAGGCTTTCTCCACTCTGACCGCGCATTTTTTATAATCGGGCTGCTTCGAGATGGGGCAGAAGGCATCGAGGGTGACCTCGTTGACGAGCAGGCTCTCGTCAAAGAACGGCACGAAGACCATGCCGCGCGGCGGCAGACCGCGGCCGTTGATCTGCGCCGGCAGGACCAGCTCCCCGCGCCGCGAGACGAGGCGCACCTTCTCGCCGTTGACCACCCCGAGGGCGGCGGCGTCCTCGGGGTTGAGCTCGACATAGGAGGCAGGCACGGCATTGTGCAGCACCGGCACGCGCCTGGTCAGGGAGCCGGTATGCCAGTGTTCGATGACCCGGCCGGTGTTGAGCCAGAAGGGGTAGTCACGATCGGGTGACTCCGCCGCCGGCTCGTAGGGCCGCGCCCAGATCCAGGCACGGCCGTCGCGCTGCCCATAGAAGTGGAAGGCCTTGCCGTTGCTGCAGGCCGGGTCGTGGGCGGCGTTGAAGCGCCAGCGGGTCTCCTTGCCGTCGACGAAGGGCCACTGCACCCCGGAACGGGCACGCAGGGTCTCGTAAGGGGCCATCTCGTGCTTGGGACCGGCATGGAAACGTCGATATTCCTCCCAGATCTTCTCGATGGCCTCCTCGCGGCTCCAGGGAAAGCGCTCGGCGAAGCCGAGGCGGCGCGCCACCTCGATGAGCTGCCAGGTGTCGCACATGGCCTCGCCGGGAGGCTCCACCGCCCTCTGCCAATGCTGGGTGCGACGCTCCGAGTTGCCGAAGAGGCCCTCCTTCTCCACCCACAGCGCCGAGGGCAGGATGACGTCGGCGATATCAGTGGTCGGGGTCGGGTAGACGTCGGAGACCACCACAAAGCGGTCCTCCTTGAGCGCGCCGTTGCGGTAGCGCCTGAGGTTCGGCAGGGTGACCATGGGGTTGGTCACCTGGATCCACAGGAATTTGATGTCGCCGCGATCGAGGGCGCGAAACATCTCCACCGTATGGTAGCTGGGGCGGGGGTCGATATTGGCCACCGGGACCCCCCAGATCTCCGCCGCCATCTGCCGGTCATGCTCGTTGCTGACCGTGCCATGAGGCAGGGCGTGGGTCAGGGTGCCGACCTCGCGCACCGTGCCGCAGGCGCTGGGCTGCCCGGTGAGGGAGAAGGGCCCGTTGCCGGGCTGGGAGATCTTGCCGGTGAGCAGGTGGATGTTGTAGACGAGGTTCTGCATCCAGGTGCCGCGGGTGTGCTGGTTCATGCCCATGCACCAGAAGGAAACCACCTTGAGGGCCGGGTCGCCATAGAGAGCGGCGAGATACTTGATGTCCTTGGCCGGAACGCCGGAGATCTTCTCCACTTTCTCCGGGGTATAGTCGGCGAGGAAGCGGCGATAGTCGTCGAAGGTGATGCTCTGCTCCTCGTCGGTGAAGGCGAAATGATCCTCGGTGCCGTAACCGATGCCTGTCTTGCCACGGTGGAAGGAGACGTGCTCGCCGACGAAGGCCTCGTTGACCCAGCCATTGGCGACGATCTCGTGGCAGATGGCGTTGGCCACGGCAAGGTCGGTCTGCGGCCTGAAGAGAATCGAGCGGTCGGCGGCCTGGCTGGTGCGGGTACGCCGGGTAGCGAAGTCGATCACCTTGACCCCGGCGCGGCGCCGGCGGCTGGCCAGCATGCGCGAGAAGAGCACCGGGTGCATCTCGGCCATGTTGTTGCCCCAGGTGACGAAGACGTCGGCATGCTCGATATCCTCGTAGCAGCCCATCGGCTCGTCGATGCCGAAAGAGGTCATGAAGCCGGTGACGGCGCTGGACATGCATAGCCGGGCGTTGGCCTCGACGTTGTTGGTGCCGAGACAGCCCTTGAAGAGTTTGCTGGCGACATAGCCGTCGGGGATGGTCCATTGCCCGGAGCCGTAGATGGCCACCGCGTCCTTGCCGTATTTTTCGCGGGTCTCGCGCAGCTTGCTGGCGACGAGGTCGAGGGCCTCGGCCATGGGCACCTCGACCAGCTGGCCATCCTTGCGGATTTTGGCCTTGGTGAGGCGGTCGGCGCCGTAGAGGGCCTGAACCGAATGATAGCCCTTCATGCAGCACAGCCCCTTGTTGACACTGCTGTTGGGGTCGCCCTTGACCGCCACCGCCCTCCCGCCGACGGTGCCGACGAGGACGCCGCAGCCGGTGCCGCAGAAACGGCAAGGCGCCTTGTGCCAGGAAACCACCGAGGAATTTTCGGCGATCTTCGGCCACTCGCCGAAAGAGATGCCGGGAAAGAGCGCCGTTGCCGCGGTAACGGCACTGCCGGTCGCCGCCCTGACAAGAAATTGTCGTCTGTCGAGTTTCATGAGGGGCCTCACATCCTTTCCTGGGGTTCATCGGAGCCGAAGACGAGACTGAGCGACTGCAGCCCGGGCACGGCCTTCAGGCCCCGCTGCAGCGCCGCTTCGGCGTTATCGTCCGGGGTATCGGTCACCACCACCAGCAGGTCGTGGTCGGTGGCGGGGAGAATGGCACAGTGGGGCAGAAGAGCCAGAGCGGCACAGAGACGCTCCCGGGAGCCGGGGCGGGGAAAGGCGAGATAACTGAAGACTGGCATGGGACCTCCGTATCATCCATGGAACGGCTTGCAACTCTAGGATATCCTCACCCTGCATTTCCATGGTGCCACAAACGACCGGAAGGCTCTTTGACCTAGGTCAAGTCCTCCCCGAAAAAGGCACTTCTTTGTGATATTCCCTGTGAAGGCCGAACGGTCTGGGCCATAAATTGTTTTTATGCTTTTTTACATAGAGTTATAGCTTTTAAGTTTTTTCTTAATTTTCTCGACAAGCCCCTTCAACAGACAGCGGCCGGTGACTATTATGTGCAAACGAACGCAACCGGGCCTCGACAGAGGGAAATCAGGGCGTCGCTACCGGGCAGGCACCGGCAAGATCGCGGCACCCCTACCCCTTCCCTGTTCGCCACCCGGCAACGTTCCGGCCAATTCCGCGCAGTGCCCGGCTCTCAAAGCTTCGGCATTGGCGGAACCAGCGTCGACCAAAGAACCGCAGAGCGACGACCGCTCCGCACCACCACGAACAAAGGAGCACAGCGATGAACACCCCCCCTGAAGGCCCCCGCCTCAAGTACTTCCCGATTTCCTGGTTTGCCGTCATCATGGGCATGGCCGGCTTCTCCATCGCCTGGAGCCGCGCCGAACACATCTTCCTCCTGCCCTTTGCGGTCAGCACGCCGCTGGTGGCGGTGACCTCGGCGTTATTCGTGGTCTTCATCGCCTCCTACGTCGCCAAGATCATCCGCTATCCGGAGGAAGTTCGCGCCGAGCTCACCCACCCGGTAAAAATCGCCTTTCTGCCCACCGTCTCCATCGGCCTGATTCTCCTCTCCATCGCCTACCTGCCCCTGAGCAAGGGCTTCTCGCTGGCATTATGGAGCTTCGGCAGCGGCCTGCACTTCGTCTTCACCCTCTACGTGCTCTCCTCGTGGATCCACAAGACCACCTTCGATATCAAGCACCTCAACCCCGCCTGGTTCATTCCCGTGGTCGGCAACATCCTCGTGCCCATTGCCGGTGTGCAGCATGGGGCGGTGGAGATCTCATGGTTCTTCTATAGCGTCGGCCTGTTCTTCTGGCCGATCCTCACCGCCATCATCTTCTACCGCCTCATCTTCCACCAGAGCCTGCCCGAGCGCCTCATGCCGACGTTGTTCATCTTCATCGCCCCGCCGGCGGTGGCCCTGCTGTCGTGGTTCAACCTCACCGCATCCATCGGCCACAGTGGCACTATCTTCTACTATATCGCCGTGTTCTTCTTCCTCCTGCTGCTCTCGCAGCTGTCGATCTTCCTCAAGCTGAAGTTCTTCCTCTCGTGGTGGGCCTACTCTTTCCCCATCGCCGCGCTGACCATTGCCACCCTGCTCATGGCCAAGGAGAGCGGCAAGGTCTTCTTCGCCTGGAGCGGCGCTGTCCTCCTTGGGGTACTGACCACGGTGATCGTCGTATTGATCGTCAGGACGGTGCAGGCGATGCTGCGGCGCACCATCTGCATCGAGGAGGCGCACTGAAACCGGCGAGAAGAGAGGATGGCGGGTTGATGCACGCCCCGGCCCAGGGGCGTCAGTCAGCAGAACGCAAAGGGGGGACGGTGGCGGCAGGGCTGCCCTCTTGCCGGAGACAAACACCGGCCATGGCCCAGCGCCGCCCCGGCCGCATGGCCGCGGTCGGGGAAGAAGGGAAAAACGAGGGGGCTTAGAGAACGCTGACCAGCATCTTGGTGGCGACCACCAGGAGGAGGATGGCAAAGACCCTTTTCAGCTTGTCCACCGGCAGGCTATGGGCCAGCCTGACCCCCAGCGGCGCGGTGAGGACGCTGGCGGCGGCAATGCCGAGCAGGGCGGGGAGATAGACGAAACCGAGGGAGTAAGGAGGGAGCTCGGCGGCGTTCCAGCCGCCATAGATATAGCCGGCGGTGCCGGCGATGGCGATGGGCAGGCCGATGGCCGCCGAGGTGCCGATAGCGTTATGGACGCGGATATTACACCACAGCATGAACGGCACCGACAGGGTGCCGCCGCCAATGCCGACGAAGCTCGACACCGCGCCGATGACGTTGCCGACGGCGAACATCCCCGCCATCCCCGGCATTTCCCGGCTCCCCCTGGGCTTTTTATTGAGCAGCAACTGTACGGCGACGACGTAGAGAAAAACGACGAAAAAGATCTTCAGAAACCCGGTGGACAAGGTCGAGGCAAAGCAGGAACCGAGAAAGGTCCCGGTAAAGATGCCGACAACGATGCGCCGCACCACCTCCCACTGCACCGCGCCACGGCGATGGTGGGCCATGAAGCTGGAGATCGAGGTGAACATGATGCTGGCCATGGAGGTGGCCAGGGCGAGGTGCATGGTAAGTTCCTGGGGGATGGCCAGTACGCCGAAGACGTAGACGAGCATGGGGACGATGACCAGCCCGCCGCCGATGCCGAGCAGGCCGGCGAGGATGCCGGCGACGGCGCCGACCAGACAGTAGATGACAAAACTCGTAAGCATGACGATAGTGGGGGCTGGGGAGAAGAGTGGGGAGTGCGACAAGGATACCAGCAGGCTACTCTACACGCCATGGAAGCTTCCCGCAAGCTCGACGGCCGCGGCGCGCGGGGTCCTTTTCCCGATGACTTTCCTCCCATTGCCCGGTATTATCCGACCCATGCCCTCTCCCGCCGCACCAAGCCCGCGGCCGACCAGACCGAGACAACCATAAAAAAGACCCGCGCGTGAACCCTTCCTCCACTTCCACGGCCCGGCCGCAGCAGGCCGCATCGCGGGTTCCTCTGGACCAGTTGCGCAGCCTCATCCTGCCTTCGTTTCGCCGTTACCGCCTGCGCGTCGTCTCAGGTCTTGCCGCCCTCATCGTCGTCGATTTCCTGCAGCTGATCATCCCGCGCTTTCTCAAGGAGGGCGTCGACGCCCTCGCCGCCGGCAACGCCAGCCACTCGCAGCTGCTGCGACTGGCAGCATTCATGGTGGCCATCGCCACCGCCGTGGTGCTGCTGCGCTTCGTGTGGCGCTATCTGATCATCGGTTTTTCGCGGCTGCTCGAACAGGATGTGCGCAACCGCCTGTTCAGCCACATCCTCCTCATGGACGCGCCCTTTTTCGAGAAACACGGCCCGGGCGACCTCATGGCCCACAGCAGCAATGACCTCGGCGCGGTGCAGATGGCCTGCGGAATGGGGGTGGTGGCGGCCGTCGACGCCCTGGTCATGTCCCTTGCCGCCATCGCCTTCATGGCGGCCATCGACCCAATGCTGACCCTGCTCGCCCTGACACCGATGCCCTTCCTGGCCATTGCCACGAGAAAGCTGTCGGCGCGGCTGCACCGCCGCTTTACCACCGTGCAGGAGGTCTTCTCCCAGCTCACCGAGTTCTCACGCACCAGCCTGCTCTCCATCGGCCTGCTCAAGGCCTATACCATGGAGTCCTTCCAGACCGCCCGCTTCGACAAGCTCGGTCAGGGCTACGTGCGCGGCAACCTCAAGGTGGCGGTCATCCAGGGGCTGATCACCCCGCTGGCGACGCTTGCCGGCAGCGCCGGCATGTTCATGGTCCTGTATTTCGGCGGTCGACTGGTGATCTCCGCCAGCATCACCCTGGGCGATTTCGTCGCCTTCATCACCTACCTCTACATGCTCATCTGGCCGATGATGGCCATCGGCTGGGTGGCCAACCTGGTGCAGCGCGGGCTGACCTCGCTCAACCGCATCCACAGCCTTACCGCCAGCACGCCGCTGCTCGTCGACCCGCCCGCCCCTCCCGGCCAGACCATGGTGGCCCATCCCGGCTTCGTCGTCGAGCGCCTCACCTTCCGTTACCCGGCAGGCACGAGACCGGTGCTCGAAGGGCTCAGCCTCTGCCTCGGCCCCGGCATCCACGGTATCACCGGCCGCACCGGCAGCGGCAAGACCACCCTGTGCCGGCTGCTCACCCGGCTCTACCCGGTAGAAGACGGCATGCTCTTCTTCGCCGGCAAGGACGTCAACCAGCTGCCCCTCGACTACCTCCGCGCCCATATCGCCTTCGTCAGCCAGGAGCCGGTGCTCTTCTCCGACACCATCGCCGCCAATATCGCCCTCGGCCGCGATGAGGCCAGCCGCGAAGAGATCGTCGCCGCCGCCCGGGCGGCGGCCATCCATGACGATATCGAGAGACTCCCCGAGAGCTATGAGACGCTGATCGGCGAACGCGGTGTCAAGCTCTCCGGCGGTCAGCGCCAGCGCCTCGCCCTGGCGCGGGCCCTGCTCTGCGACCGGCCTCTGCTGATCATTGACGACGGCCTCTCGGCGGTGGACACCGCCACCGAGCACCAGGTTTTCAGCGGGTTGCGGAAGCACTTCCACGACAAGACGGTGATCGTCGTCTCCAACCGCATCAAGCTGCTGTCAATGACCGACCATATCGTCATCCTCGCCGACGGCCGGGTCGAGGACCAGGGCGATCATGACCATCTGCTGCGGGTCAACGCCCTCTACCGCACCATGCACGACAAGCAGATGCGCCAGGACGATTCGGGGGAGCGGCAGCCATGATGGACTTCGGCTACAGCGAAGAGGGGCACCAGGGCTCGCTCGGCGATCTGCGCCTGTGGCGGCGCATTCTCGGCTACGCCTCCTCGTACCGGATACCGTTGATCGCGTCGGTGCTGCTGTCGCTCTTTCTCACCTGGGCGACCCTCGCCCAGCCCTACCTGGTGCAGACAGCCATCGACCGCTACCTCACCGCCCACGAGATGGAGACCACGGCGCGACTCTCCGGGCTCGGCTGGAACAGCCTCCAGTACGGCCTGCTCATCGGTTTGGTGTTTTTCGCCACCTTCGCGCAGATCCTCCTCCTGGAATACGTCGGCCAGTGGGTCATGCACCGCTTGCGCCAGGACCTCTTCACCCACCTGCTGCACCTCGACCTGCCCTTTTTCAACAGCCGCCGCACCGGCCAGCTGGTCACCCGGCTCACCAACGACATCCAGAACATGAACGAGATGTTCACTTCGGTGATCGTCACCCTGTTCAACGACGTCCTGCGCCTGGGAGGCATCCTCGTCCTGCTCTTTTCGATGAACCCGCCTCTGGCGGCGATCATGACCCTCTTCGTACCGCTGGCCCTGCTCATCACCGTCTTCTTCGCCCGCCTCGCCCGGAAGTGCTTCCGCGACATCCGCAGCCAGCTGGCCAAGATCAACAGCTTCCTCTCCGAGTCCCTGGCCGGCATCGCCATCCTCCAGCTCTTCCACCGCCAGGCGGCAAGCCGCGCCACCTTCTTCGCCCTCAGCGAGGAGTACCGGCGCCGCACCTTCACGCAGATCAAACTCTTCGGCATCTTCATGCCGCTGACCGAGTTCCTCGGCTCGGCCGCCCTGGCCATCATCCTCTGGTACGGCGGCGGCGAGATTCTGCAGAGCCGGCTCACCCTGGGCGAGCTGGTGGCCTTCATCTCCTACATGCGCCTCTTTTTCCAGCCGCTGCGCGAGCTGTCGCAGAAATACTCGGTGGTGCAGTCGGCCATGGCCTCGGCGGAACGCATCTTCCAGCTGCTCGACAGCGAGCGGCATATCGCCGAACCACGGCAGCCGCTGGCGCTTGACTCCCCCCGGGGCAAGCTCGAGTTCCGCCGGCTGCGCTTTGCCTACGACGAGGACCGCGAGGTGCTGCACGACCTCTCCCTGGTCATTCAGCCCGGGCAGACCATCGCCCTGGTCGGCACCACCGGCTCCGGCAAGTCCACCCTGGTCAACCTGCTGCTGCGCTTCTACCAGCCCCAGGGGGGTTCCATCCTCATCGACGACGTCGATATAGCCAGGCTGCCGCTGGCGCGGTTGCGCACAGTCGTCGGCGTCATCCTCCAGGATGTCTTCCTCCTCCAGGACAGCCTGCTGGCCAATATCGTCATGGACACCGGCCGCAGCCGTGAGGAGGTCGAGGAGATCCTCGCCCGCACCGGTATGGCGGCCTTCGTCGCCAGACTGCCCCAAGGGCTCGACACCGCCATCGGCGAAGGCGGCATCGAGCTGTCCACCGGCCAGAAACAGCTGCTCGCCTTCGCGCGGGTGCTATGCCGCAACCCCGCCATCCTCGTCCTCGACGAGGCCACCGCAGCCATCGACACCGAATCGGAGAACATCCTCGAACAGGCCATCGCCGACAGCTTCCAGGGCCGCACCTCGCTGGTCATCGCCCATCGCCTCTCCACCATCCGCCGTGCCGATCATATCGTCGTCATGGCCCACGGCCTCATCGTCGAGCAGGGCAGCCATGAAGAGCTGCTGCAAGCCGATGGCCACTATGCCCGCCTGGTGGCCATGGACCTGAAAAATGGCCGCTGATCGCGTGTTGCGCATTTCTTCTTTGCCTATCCCCGGCAATTTTCGCTAGGATTGAAAAGAAAGGCCGTTTCCGCGAGGTTCACTTTCTCCACCGCCCCTTCCCCCTGCCCTGGCGGGACAGGAGGTGGCGGATCGGGGGCATTGCCATGTACGGACTCTCCTTTGCACAGCTGGCCGAACTCGAACCCTGGCACTTCGCCGTCGACGCCAACTTGCGCGTTATCCAGGAGGGACGGCTCCTGCACGAGGCCATCGCCACTTCCGGCACGGGCCTTGCCGACCGCTTCAGCCTGATCTGTCCCGACCTGCCCCTGACCTTTGCCGCCCTGGCGGAGGCCGGCAACTACCCCATCACCCTCGCCACTCCCCACGGCCTGCGGCTCGTCGGCCGCTTCGTCCCCGACCTGCCGCGCGGCATCCTCTTCTTCTTCGGCGCCCCCGAATGCCTGCCGCACGAACATGGCCGCGAACCAACCTCGTCGGCAATCCGTGCCGACCGTCACCCGGATGGCGTCCCCCCTGGCCGCCGCGAAGAGGAACTGGAACTGGAGAAACAGCGCCTCGAAGCCCAGGTCGCCCTGCGCGCCAACCAGCTGCAGGAAGCGGCCGCGGCCGCCGAAGAGGCCAACCGCGAGCTGCGGCGGCTGCAGGAACGACACTCCATCGCCCTCGATTCGGCGCAGATCGGCATCTGGGAATTCGACGCGCTTACCAAGGAAGAGACCTGGGACGACCGCATGTACGAGCTCTTCGGCATCGACAAGGCCACCGCCGGCGACCCGCACAGCGAGTTCGCCAGGGGCGTGCTGCCCGAGGATCTGGTCAAGCTGCGCGAGGAGATTCGCCTCACCATGAGCGGCGAGATCGACTACGACACCGTCTACCGGGTGCGCCGCCCCGATGGCAAGATCCGCTATATCAAGGGCTCTGGCCTCGTCATCCGCGACCAGCAGGGCAACCCGCTGAAAGTCATCGGCGCCAATTACGACATCACCGAGCTCAAGGATTACGAGGCCAACCTCCACCTCGCCAAAGAGGCGGCGGAAGCGGCCAATCAGGCCAAGAGCGATTTCCTCGCCCGCATGAGCCACGAGATCAGGACACCGATGAACGCGGTCATCGGCATGATCCACCTCGCCCTGCAGACAGAACTCAATGCCAAGCAGCGCGACTATCTGCACAAGGCCCATGCCGCCGCCAACTCGCTGCTCGACATCATCAACGACATCCTCGATTTTTCCAAGATCGAGGCCGGCAAGATGGATCTGGAGCTCACCGACTTCAGCCTCGAATCGCTGCTCCAGAACGTCGCCGACGTGTTCGCCATCAAGGCTGCGGAAAAGGGCCTCGAGCTGCTCTTTCAGGTACAGCCGCGCGTCCCGCCGTATCTCTATGGCGACCCGCTGCGGCTGCGGCAGGTGCTGATCAACCTGGTGGGTAACGCCATCAAATTTTCGCAGCGCGGCGAGATCGTCGTGGCAATCGACGTCCAGCAGCACACCGCCGAGGCCATGCGCCTTGTTTTCGCCGTCAGCGACCAGGGCATCGGCATGAGCCGCGAGCAAAGCGACAAGCTCTTCACCTCCTTCACCCAGGCGGACGGCTCGACCACCAGGAAGTATGGTGGCACCGGCCTCGGTCTGGCCATTTGCAAGCGGCTGGTGCAACTCATGCAGGGCGACATCGCCGTCGCGTCCGCTCCCGGCCAGGGCAGCACCTTCACCTTCTCGGTACATATCCGCCCCGGCCAGGGACAGGCTACCCAGCCGTGCCAACCGCCGTCATGGTTCAGCGGCCTTACCGCCCTGGTCGTCGACGACAGCCCGGTTTCCCGCGATATCCTGCGCAGCACGCTGGAAACCTTCGCCATGCGCGTGGTCACCGCCGCCAGCGGCGAGGAGGCGCTGGCCATCGTGGCGGCGCAGCCCATCCCCCTCATCCTCATGGACATGGAGATGCCGGGCATGGACGGCATCGCCGCCTCGCGCCTCATCTTTGCAGAGAGGCGGCCCGATCGGCAACCGCGGATCATCATGGTCACCGCCTACGGTCGCGAACACATCGCCAGGGAAGCGACTGCCGCGGGCATCCACGGTTTCCTCGTCAAGCCAGTGGCCAGGGCGGCGCTTTTCGACAGCATTCTCGAGGTCTTCGGCCACGCCGCGCCCCGCGCCCGCCGCCCCATGCCCGGTGAGGCCGCCATCCCCGGCTTTCCGCACGCCCATGTCCTCCTCGTCGAGGACAATCCCTTCAACCAGCAGGTGGCCAGCGAACTTCTCTCCCGCACCGGCTGTCGCGTCACCCTCGCCGCCAGCGGTACGGCAGCCGTCGAGCTCACCGCCGCCAACCGCTTCGATGTCATCCTCATGGATATTCAAATGCCGGACATGGATGGCTACTGCGCCGCGCAGCGCATCCGCGAGACCGGCAATACCACGCCAATCCTCGCCCTGACCGCCAACGCCATGAGCGAAGACCGTGCCCGGTGCCTCGCCGCCGGCATGGACGACCACCTCGGCAAGCCCATCGACCCCGAGCTGCTCTACCGCCTTCTGCGCCGCTGGCTGCCGGAAAACGGCGCACCGCGCGCCACCCTGCCCGCTGCCGGCCATGTTGCCACCAAAGAGGAGGAAGTGCCGCGCATCGTCGGCATCGACAGTCTCGCCGGATTGCGCTGTCTCGGCGGCAACCGCCGCCTCTATCGCCAGCTGCTGCTGAAACTGGTCAGCGATCACTGCAACGACCTCGACGACCTCGCCGCCTGCCTGCAGGGTGGAGAAAAGAACCGCGCCCGCCATATCTGCCATACGCTGAAGGGAATATGCGGCAGCCTCGGCGCCACCGCCCTGCAGCAGCGGCTGGCGGCGCTGGAGGAGGCCCTGCAGCGCGAGGACGCAGACATCGGTCATGATCTCGCCGAGGCGAAACGGGAATTGAAGAAGCTCTGCGAGCGGATCGCCGACCGGCTGCAACCGCTACCGGTGCATGGCGCTCACCAGACCGAGCACTTCGGACCGGACGCGAGCGGTTTTCTTCAGCAGCGCCTGCGGGAGCTGAAAGCTCCCCTGCAACACGGCAAGCCTCGGGAGAGCGATGCCATTCTCGCCCCTTTGCTGCAGCAGCCATGGCCGGTCGAGATTGGCGACGCACTGACCGCCATCGCCGGGCGGGTGAGAAAATATCGCTTCAAAGAGGCGCTGGCCATGACCACAACGCTCCTCGCCAACCTACAGTCCCCCCAGGGAGGATGATATGAACCGCCAGCGGCAATGTTCGATCCTCATCGTCGACGACACCGAGGAAAACGTCGACATCCTCATTGACACCCTGGGCGACCTCTACGACCTCAGCGTCGCCATCGACGGCGAGAGCGCCCTGGAAATGCTGGCGACGATGACCCCGGACCTCATCCTCCTCGACGTCATGATGCCGGGCATCAGCGGCTACGAGGTCTGCGAGCGCCTCAAACAGGAGACCCGCACCCTGAAGATCCCGGTCATCTTCCTCACCGCCCTGGGGGAGGCGCAGGACGAGGAGCGGGGCCTTTCACTCGGCGCGGTCGACTATATCGCCAAGCCTTTCAACCCCTTCCTCGTCAAAGCCCGCGTCAAAAACCACCTCGAGCTGAAGATGCACCGCGACAACCTCGAACTGCTGGTGCAGCAGCGCACCACCGAGCTCGAGCTGACCCAGGAGGTAACCATCGAGAGCATGGGTGCCCTGGCGGAGTACCGCGACCCGGAAACCGGCGGCCATATCCAGCGCACCAAGTACTATGTCAAGGCGCTGGCCCTGGAACTGCGTAAGAACCCCAGGTATGCCGAGGAACTGGACCTGCAGACCGTCGATGCCCTGTACAAGTCGGCCCCGCTCCACGATATCGGCAAGGTCGGCGTTCCCGACCATATCCTCCTCAAGCCGGGCAAGCTCAGCGAAGAGGAATTCGACCAGATGAAGCTGCACACCGTCTATGGCCGCAACGCCATCGCCAAGGCGGAAAATAAACTGGGCGGCAACTCCTTTCTGCACTACGCCCTGGAAATCGCCGAGAGCCACCAGGAAAAATGGGATGGCAGCGGCTACCCCAACCGCTGGGCCGGAGAAAGAATTCCCCTCTCCGGGCGGCTCATGGCCCTGGCCGATGTCTACGACGCATTGATCAGCAAGCGGGTCTACAAGGCACCTTTCAGCCACTCCAAAGCCAAGGCGATTCTCATCGAGGGACGGGGGACGCATTTCGACCCGGATATCGTCGACGCCTTTCTCGCCATCGAAGAAGAGTTCCGGCAGATAGCCCTCAAATATGCCGATTATCCCGAGGAAGTGGATGCCCTGAAACACTGAACCCGGTTTTCTCAGGCGAGAAAACCGGGCTCGGTGCTGCACATGTTGGCAAAGGCCTCAGGACATGCCGAGGTAGGCCTTCTGCACCGCCTTGTCGTTTCTCAGCTTCTCGGCGGAATCACTGATGGTGATCTCGCCGGTCTGCAACACATAGCCGCGGTGGGCGATGGACAGGGCCATGAGGGCATTCTGCTCGACGAGGAGGATGGTGGTACCCTGTTCGTTGAGCTTTCTGACGATGTCGAAAATGAGTTCGACAAGAATCGGCGCAAGCCCCATGGACGGCTCGTCGAGCATGAGCAGCTTGGGGTCGAGCATCAGCCCGCGGGCGATGGCCAGCATCTGCTGCTCGCCACCGGAAAGCGTGCCACCGAACTGGTCGATACGCTCCTTGAGGCGCGGAAAGAGGGAGAAGCCATGCTCCATGCGCTCTTCGATGACGTGCCGGTCGGTGAGGGTGAAGGCCCCCATCTCGAGGTTCTCCTTGACCGTCAGCGTGGGAAAGATGCCGCGTCCCTCAGGGACATGCACCATGCCGCTGGCGACGATCTCGTGGGCATCCATTTTGGAGATGTCGTTGCCGTCGAAGACGATGCGCCCCACCTTGGGGTGCATGAGCCCGGAGATAGTGCGCAGGGCGGTGCTCTTGCCGGCGCCGTTGGAGCCGATCAAGCAGACGATCTCGCCCTGGTTGACCTCAAGCGAGATCCCCTTCAAGGCATGGATATGTCCGTAGTAGCTGTGGATATTGTCGATTGTCAGAAGACTCATTGTAGCTTCTCCTCATGCTGCCCGGCGACGGCACCGCGACCGAGGTAGGCTTCGATAACCTTGGTGTTGTTGCGAATCTCCGCCGGGCTGCCCTGGGCGATCTTCTCGCCGTAGTCCATGACGCAGATATCCTCGGAGATGTTCATGACCACGCGCATGTCATGCTCGATGAGGAGGATGGTGATGCCCATGTTGTCGCGGATGTCCCGGAAGAGCTTGATGATATCCTCGGTTTCCTGAGGGTTCATGCCGGCCGCGGGTTCGTCGAGGAGCAGCAGCTGCGGGTCCGCAGCCAGCGCCCTGGCGATCTCGAGGCGCCGCTGGGCACCGTAGGGGAGGTTCTTGGCCAGCTCGTTCTCGACATTATTGAGACCGACATACTGCATCAGGCGCAGGGCCTTGACCTCGGCCTCCTTCTCCTCGCGGTTGAACCCCGGCAGGCGCAGCAAGGTCTGCAGCGGCGACTGCTTGAGGTGGACGTGCATGCCAACCATGATGTTCTCGATGACCGTCATGTCGGCAAAGAGGCGGATGTTCTGGAAGGTCCGCGCGATGCCACAGGCGGCGATCTGGTCCGTGCGCAGGCCGACCAGGGATTTGCCGTTGAACTTGATGGTACCGGTGTCGGGGCGATAGATGCCGGTGAGGGTGTTGAAGAACGTCGTTTTCCCGGCACCGTTGGGACCGATGATGGAGACGATCCGCCCCTTCTCGAGAGAGAAGGTGACGTCGCTGATCGCCTTCAAACCACCAAAGGTCTTGGTGATATTTGCCATTTCAAGTAATGCCATGATCGCGGTTCTCCTTATTTGGTCTCGTCCACGGACACATCCCGTTTACGGCGCTTGGCGGGAATCAGCCCCTCCGGCCGGAAGATCATCATGATGATGAGGATGAGGCCGAACAGCAGCTTCTGGTATTTCGCCGGGTCGAGCTGGGTGGAGAGGTCCTTCCAGGCGAAATTGATGACCGGGATGACCGCGTCGCTCTGGCGGAGGTCGTTGAGGTAGAGAGAGAAGCCCTGCAGCACCTGGAGGTTGAGAATGGTCAGCACCGCCGCCCCGAGAATAACCCCGGGTATCGAGCCAATACCACCGAGGATGACCATGGAGAGTACGCCGATGGACTGCATGAAGTTGAACGACTCCGGGCTGATGAAGGTCCGGCTGGCGGCGAGCAGCACGCCCATCAGGCCGGCGAAGGAGGCGCCGACGGCGAAGGCCAGCAGCTTCATGCGCACGATGGGGATACCCTGGGCGACCGCGGCGATTTCGTCCTCGCGCACCGCCGTCCAGGCACGGCCGATCTTCGAGTCGTCGAGCCGCTTGGTGACGAAGATGATGGCGATGATGACCAGCAAGGCAAAGAAATAGAACATGACGTTGTACATATCGGCCAGCTTGACGTCGTGGCCGATGACGCCGCTGAAGAGTGAATTGAACAGGTCGACGACCCATTCCGGCATGGTCGGTCGCTGGATCGGGGTAATGCCCTGCGGCCCGTTGGTAAGGTTGATCGGTTTGTCGAGGTTGTTGGCGAGAACGCGGATAACCTCGCCGAAGCCGAGGGTGACGATGGCCAGATAATCACCCTTGAGGCGCATCACCGGCAGGCCGAGGAGGATGCCGGTGATGGCGGCGATGATCACCGCCACGAGCAGGAAGAGATAAAAGGCATCGCCCGGCAGCAGAAAGGGCAGATCCGGGGGCTGGGTGCCTGGGGCGTAGTTGAGCACATAGAACTGCTGCGAACCGAAAAAGGCCCAGAGATAGGCACCTACCGCGTAGAAGGCGACATAGCCGAGGTTGAGCAGCCCGGTGAAGCCGACGACGATATTGAGGCCCAGCGACAGTGCGGCGAAAACGCTGATCTGGAAAATGACCTCGAGGTAGAAGATGTTGCGCACACCGATGACCGGTATGATCACCAGGGCCAGCAGCATACCGACGAGGATCTTGAAGCGGTTGTCGGCCCGGAAGAAATAGAGCGACAACAGGGAAGAGATGAAAACGAGGAAGGCCAGGTTCGAACGCGGCTGGGAGTAAACCAGATAGGAGCCGGCCACGACATGGAGGAGGATGACAACATACCCCACCACACCCTGGTTCAATTTATCGAACACTTCTTTGAAGGACGTTGCAGCCATAAGGTTCTCCTATGCTTTCTGACCGACGTTTTTGCCCATCAGGCCCTGCGGTCGGAAGATGAGGACAAGGATAAGGATACTGAAGGCGAAGATGTCCTTGTATTCGGAACCCGCCGCCCCCATGGTGAAGACCCCGAGATAGGAGCCGGCGAAGGTTTCCAGGAGTCCAAGTATGATGCCGCCGAGCAGCGCCCCGGTCATATTGCCGATACCGCCGAGAACCGCGGCGGTAAAGGCCTTGATACCCGGGAAGAAGCCGATGAAGGGGTCGATGCGGGTGAACTTGAGGGCATAGAGCAGACCGGCCGCGCCGCCGAGCAGACCGCCGACGAGGAAGGTGATGGAGATGATGCGGTTGACATTGATGCCCATCAGGCTCGCCGTGCGCATATCCTGGGAGACGGCGCGGATGGCCTTGCCGACCTTTGTCGCGTTGACCAGATAGTTGAGGGCGACGAGCATCAGCACCGCAGCGACGATGACGATGATCGACTTGACCGAGATGCCGATGAAGAGCTTGGTGGCGCCAAGGGTCATCTTGCCGGTGATGCGGTCGTCGAAGTTGCCGAAGGTGGGAATGATGCGGTTGAACTGTCCAGTGGTCAGACCCTCGACGAGGCGGATGAGGTCCTGAAGAAGAAAGGAGACGCCGATCGCCGCGGTCAGCGGCACCAAGCGGGGCGCGTTGCGCAGGGGGCGATAGGCGATTTTTTCCACGGTAACGGCGAGACCGCCGGCGGCGAGCATGGCCAGCAGAATCGCGAGACTGAGGTAGGCATAGGCCATGAACACCGACGCGCCGGAGAGCACCCCGAGCGTCTGCAGGAAAATGAGCACTTCGACGCCGACGAAGGCGCCGACGGCGAAGATCTCGCTATGGGCGAAGTTGATGAACTGCAGCACCCCGTACACCATGGTGTAGCCGAGGGCGATGGCGGCGTAGACGAAGCCGATGGTCAGGCCGTCGATGACCACCTGGGGAAGGTTGGAGAGAGTATAGGAAAAGAGAGAAACGTTGAGTTTGTTGACCAGGGCGGTGCCGACGGCAGTCTTGTCGAGAACGAGGGCGAGGACGAGGATGATCGCCGACATGACGGCGGCGCTGCCCAGGGAAAAGGCGAGCATCTGCCCGATGGGCCGCACTAACTCTTTGACATTGAGGTATCTAAGGAATTGTTTCATATGGACTCCCCAGAGTTGATAAAGAACCGGCCCTTTACTCGTTTGGGCAAAGGGCCGGGACAAGGAACCTAGGAAGTCTTACTTGGGAGGCGCAATCTCGAGGGTCTGGACGATGGGATTGCTGGCCCACGCGGCCGGATCGGCGGATTTGACCTGGATAACAAAGTAGAGGGCTTTCTCGGGATCGCCGATTTCGTTGAAGGTGTAGGTGCCGGTGATGCCTTTGTAGGCCTTCAGGGCACGGACAGCCTTGGCGACCGCCTCACGAGTGGGAACCTCGTTCTTGTTGGCGGCGGCGGCCATCTCGATGGCTTTCAGGGAGATGCCCATGGAGTCATAGCCCTGAGCGGCGAAGGGCTGCGGGTCGGCGTTGTACTTGGCTTTGAAGTCGGTAATGAACTTGGCGGTGCCCGGATAGACGGAGGCCGGACCGGAAACGGTCGAGTAGTAGGTGCCGGTGCCGGCGATCAGGGTCTTGCCACCGATCTTCGCGGCGTCGGGGGAGTCGAAGCCGTCGTCGCTGAGGAACATGCCCTCATAGCCCCTCTCGCGGGCCTGCTTGAAGAGAACCGCAGCCTGGAAGGCCATGCCGCCGAAATAGATGAGGTCGGGGTTGCCGGCGACGATCGGCGACAGCAGGGCGTCGAAGTTGGCTTTCTCTTCGGTGCCTTCAAAACCGAGAACCTTGATCTTGTTCTCTTCAGCGCGTTTCTTGAAGAACTCGGCGATACCCTGGCCGTAAGCAGATTTGTCATGGACGACGAAAGCGGTCTTGATGCCCTTGGCGGCGGCGAAGTCGGCGCCGACCACGCCCTGGACGTCATCGCGACCGACGATGCGGTTGACTTCGAGATAGCCGCGGGTGGTGACCTTGGGATTGGTGTTGGCCGGGGAGACGTTGACCAGGCCGGAGGTATGGTAAACCTCGGAGGAGGGAATCTGTACGCCGGAGTTGTAGTGACCGACGACGGCGAGAACCGCCGGGTCGGAGACGATGCGCTTGGCGTTGGCAACGCCGGCATCGGGGTTGGCCTGGTCGTCGAAGGGGGCGAGTTCGACCTTGAAGCCCATGGCCGCGAGAGGCGCGCCCAGTTGCTCGAGGGCGAGCTCGGCACCACGCTTGATGTCGACACCGACAACCGACTGATCGCCGGAAAGCGGGGACTGGGTGGCAACCTTGACGACCTTGTCGGCGGCACCGGCGGAGCCGATCATCGCCAGCGACAAGCCGGCGGCTACCATCATGGAAAACAAGGAATTCCTACGCTTCAACATACTTTTTCCTCCAGTGTTGATACAGCTTTTTGCTTCTGTAGACCCGTGACGACCTCCGGGAAGCGGCATTTCGCCCCGCGGGACGCCATTGGTATCCTCAACGACCCTGACTTTGGAGCATGTTTGCAGAGGGGAAAATCGGTATACTGAAATTGAATACATTCGATCTCTGCACCGATTTTCCGCCCCTCCGACAGCGCCTTCATGCTAGCTGATTGGTCTTGGCGACGCAACCATTTTTCCGGGCTTTTCCCCGGCGCGAGAAAATTTTTTCGATCCTGCAAAAGCGTCGCCTGGCCCAAATTTTTATACATTTTTGTGATGTTTTTCGATGTTGCCAAGACCCTCGAGGTTCGTCGGCACCAGCATTGCCCAGCACGCAAGTTCCGTTTGTCAATTGCGCAACGTCGCAACAAGGCGCGATGGATAAATAAACATATCGAGCACATCGACGATATTCCTGGCAACCACATCCGCCGCCGTCATGGCCAGGGTGGCAGCCCCTTCTTCCTGGACCAGGCAAATGCCAAGCAGGGCCTCGCGCAGCATCAGGGCATCGTTACGGCCATTGCCGACGGCAACGGTGTTTTTGCATGCGATTTCTGCGAGATATTCGAGTTTTCTCTGGTCCTGGCGATCGCTGCCGATCACCGCCAGCCGACAGGGCAGACCGGCGAGTTTCTCAGCCACCGTGCCATGGGTGTCGGCGGTGAGGACATGGATGTCGAGATGGGCGGCGAGAGCCTGCAGCCGCTCGGCCACTCCCGGCAGCAACTCGCCGTCGCGCGCCAGGGTGCCGTTATAGTCGAGGAGGAGGTTGGCGATGCACAGCGGCGCCCCGCCGGGAATGGCAATGGTCAGCATGGTTTCACTCCATGGCGGGTCGAATTGACGAAGATCACTGGGGCTGCAGTGCGAAGTGCAGGGTCTCGGGGAACACGAAGACAGTGCCGTCGTCTTTGGGCAGGAACTCGCGCAGTTCCTGCCGCCCCATGGCATAGCCTTCCTTGACCGCGACGAAGTCGAAGATGCGCGGGTTGCCGACCCGCTCGCGCAGCACCGCCACCAGCGGGGTTTCGCCAAGGAGCTCGCCGTTCAAGGAGACCAGTGCCCCGCTGGGCTCGGAGGTGATGTGGATGTTGTACTTCTTGCGCTCTTCGAGCACGAAGTGCAAGGCCGGGGGGATGAGCTCGGCCACCGTCTGATGGTAGAGCTGCTCTTTGAAGACCCGTCGCTCGGGCACATAGTCTTCCTTGACCACCCGAAAGGAGTAGACGCTGTAATCACCGGCGCGATCCTCGATGAGGGTGTCCATCGGCGTCTCGCCAATGACCCTGTCGTTATAAAAGACCATGGCACCGGAAGGCTCGGAGCTGATATGCACCAGATGCGGCGCCTGCCCGCAGCCGGAGAGGGAGAGCATCGCCACCATCAGAACCGTCATCGCTTGCCACCGCATCCTTTTCGCCATCGTTTGCCTGCCCTCCCCTGGGTTCTATAGACCACTAGCCGATGAGAAATCCCTTGCCTTTGACAAGGCCTCGCAGCATGCTCTGGAGACAACATGTTCATTGTAGCCCCTTTCTTTCAAAAGTACATCCCCGCAGAACCATGAACCCGCAACGAGCAGACGTCGAAGACGACGAACTGAAGAAGGTCATCGCTGATTTCATCGACCAGGGCCTGGTGGAGAACATCGTCGTCATGTTCCGTCGCGACCCGCGTTACTACGCCTGGACCGGTCACCTGCTGCGCGACCAGCGCCTGGCGGTGCGCCTCGGCATGTCCGTGCTCTTTGAGGAACTGAAGGAGCTGCAACCGGACAAGCTGCAACTGGCGGTCCCCTCCCTGGCGAAACTTCTCGACGAACAGGAGCCCCTGTGGCGCGGCGAGGCCCTCTCCCTGCTCGCCATCATCGGCGGTGAGAGCGTCCGGCAACTGGTGGCCCGCCACCTCGACGACCCCGACCCACAGGTTCGCGAGATGGCGCGGCTGGTGGTCGATGAACTGGGCTGAGGACGCCCGCCATCCCGCCCCAGACCGCCAAAAAAAAACGGGGAGGGCCGGACCGAGGTCCAACCCTCCCCGCGGGGAGCATTTCACTGCCGGCGAGCAATCAATAGACGCCGAGCAGGTTGAGGGCGAGCAGAGTCAGACCGACGACGGCGACACGCTTGACGACGAGCGGGCTGACACGCTTGGCGATCTGCGGGGCGATATAGCCGCCGAGAATCGCCGCCGGGAACATCGCCAAGAAGAAGATCAGGTCGAAGTTGCCGAACTGGTAGTGACGAATGGTGCTGACCGAGGTGTTGAAGAAGATGGCCAGGAGCGAGCTGCCGACGACGATGTACATGGGCAGACGCAGCGCCACGGTCATCAGCGGCACCATGAACGGCCCGCCGCCGAAGCCGAACATCGACGAGAGCACGGCGATGAGAAAGCCGCCGATACAGCCGACGACCATGTTGACCTTGAATTCCTGTCCCCAAAATTCCACTTTCATATCTGTATCCTCCCGAATGTAGGTTACTTATTTCTTCTTGGCCGCTTCTTCGGCGCGCTTTTTGAACTCCTTGAGAATGGCCTGCTCCTTCTTGTTGCTGGCGAGATAGCCGGGAGTGGTCTGCCATGCCATCAAGGCGGCGAGGATGAGGAGGATCCAACCGAAAGCGAACTTGAACTGCGCCAGGGTGATCATCTCGGTCAATTTCGGTCCGATGAAACCACCGAGGAGCATGGCGGCGCCGATGCCGCAGCCGAGTTTCCAGCTGATGAAATTGATCTTGCTGTAGTTGAAGATACCACTGCCCTGGGAGAAGAGCACGGTGGGGGTGACGGTGCCGGCAACCACGGTATGGGGCAGGGCCGGGAAGAGGGCGAGAAGCAGGGGGTTCATGATGAAACCGCCGCCAGCGCCCATGAGCACGCCGAAGATGGCCACGGCCAGGGTGAGCAGGAAGGGCCAGACGAGGTTGAGGCTGGTGCCGGCGTTGGCCAGGTACACGGTGGGGAAGGAAATCTTGTTCTCGAAAGTCTTCACCTCGCTGCGGGTCTGCTTGTCGACCACGGCGGCGATCTTGTATTCACCGGGGGCAATACCTTTACGCAGCGTCAACTCGGCGGTGAAGGAGCCATCCGGCTTGAGGTCGATCTCCGGGGCGAAGACATTGCCGATGGAGCGGAAGCGGGCCTTGACCAGCTGCATCGACCTACCACGGTTCTGCTTCTCGTCCATGGCTTCGAGGAGCGGTCCGCGGCTGCCGATGATGCTCGCCATCAACGACGACTGGTGACGGTCGATTTTGATCTTCGCCGGCACGGAGTAGGCGGCGTCGGCGCCGAGATCCTTGAGCAGCTTGGAGTAGCTCCACTTGTTGCCGAGCTTCTTCTCCTCGTCAATGACCTTCTTGAGGTCCTTGGGGACGAAGATCTTGTAATAGGCGGGCATTTCCCCGGTGATATAGAAGATATAGGGACGCTTGCCGGTATCCTTGTCCGGCTCGGCGTCGAAACGGCTGGCGCGGACGTCGTGCCCATCGGCCCACACCTCGAGGTAGACCGGCTTGCCTGCCGGGGCCTTGCCAGTGACCTTGATCACACCGCCGTTGCTGATTTCGCTCTTGTCGATGGTGATGGTCGGGGCCGCTGCCGCATCGCCCGCCGGGGCCGCCTTGGTCTCGTCGGCCGCCATGGTGTTGCTGCCGAACAGCAGTGCCGCCGCCGCCATAACCCAGGGTAAAATCCACGTCCTTTTCTTCATCTTGTCGTTCTCCTCTTCTGTTGGTCGAAATCGGCCGATGGTTACGTTTTCCGGGTCGAACCCGTATCTGCACTGATTTACGTCTCCGTCAGAAGAGCAAGCCCCATGCCAGAGCATCGCCATCGCCGCCCCTGCCCTGCCGGCAGGGCGGCAGGGCCCGGCAGGTCGCCACCGTTTTGGGCCTGTTTTCAAGACCATTGCCCTGCTGTCGCGACCACCGAACCATGAGCGAAAAATTCGCCAGGGGCGGCGCGATGACGTGAAAAAGGGCATCCATGCCACCAGCCCAGCCCCGCTGCAACACCATGCCGGCGGAAGCGCCTTGCCTCGCAGATGACCCGACCTCTCCCGCAATGTCCGTATCGCCTTGGAATGGCATCGATTTCCTCGACATTCGCCATCCCCCAGGCAGTGCAACAAAAGTCTTGCACCGCAACATTTCCGGTGCTCGACGGTCGTCTCCCGGAGAACGCGGTAATGCATCGCGCTCTTTCCATTTTTAACGAAAACAGCTACAATCGACTCTTCATCTACGCCAACACCCCTTCATGGACGAGCCTGCCATGCTTGATCTCATCGATAAAAAAATACTCACCATCCTGCAGCAGGACGGCCGCATCACCAATGCCAAGCTGGCGCAGAAAGTGGGCCTGTCGCCGCCGGCCGTGCTCGAGCGGGTGCGAAGGCTGGAGTCGGCCGGAGTCATCGCCGGCTATGTCGCCCTGCTCGACCGCGAACGTGCCGGCTTCGGGCTGCAGACCATCGTCATGGTCTGCCTCAGCCACCACCAGATCTCCTCCCTGCAGCGGGTCAAGGAGCGCCTCACCGGCATGACCGAGGTGCTGGAGTGCCACCAGCTCACCGGCGAGGTCGATTTCCTGCTCAAGGTGGCGGTCAAGGACATGAACGCCTACACCAACTTCGTCAACAACAAGCTCTCCGGCATTCCCGGCATTCAGAACGTCAAGACCTCGTTCATCCTCGAGACCCTGAAGAACAACACCGCCCTCAAGCTCCTCCCCGACGACGAGGAGATCACCCCGGCATCCTGAGCCAACACCTTCTTGGTCAGTGCTCTTTTGCTCGCAAAGGTGTATATCGGGGCAGGCCAGCAAGGCCTCACCGACACCTCACCACCAACCCCCGGAATCCCCATGAAGAATCAGGAAGACCTCCTTGCCCAGCTGACGGCCATCGTTTCCCTCGGCACCAAGCTCCTCGATGCAGCCCCCGACGACGAACGCCAGAAGTCCCTGGTCAACGAGACCAAGTTCCACGACTTCCGCATCTCCGCCCTCTCCTATCTGGTCCGCGTCTTTGGCGAGGAAAGCACCCTGCACCAGAGCTTCAAGTCGGAAGTCACCCAGGCCACCACCAGCCGCACGCGGCGTGGCATGGGCATCCTCGCCGCCGCCGAGAAGGAGCTGCGCGGCGACTGGCTGGAGACCACCGCCGGGTCGCTGACCCGCGACATCCTCGCCGACATGCTGCGCCTCGCCAAAGCCCACCTCGACGAGAGACGGCCGCGGGCGGCGGCCATCGTCGCCGGGGCAGTGCTGGAGAAGCACCTGCGCGGCCTGTGCCTCGCCAAAGGCATCAAGATCTATAACGAAGTGGCCAAGAAGGCGGTGGACAAGAAGGGCCTGCAGCTGGCCGGCGAGGCGTACAAGAAGAAGCTCTTCGAGCGCAACGACAACAAGGCCATCCTCGCCTGGCTGGCCTGCTGCGAGCAGGCCGCCGACCCGCGCGGCAAGGAACCGGGCATGGACGAGGTCAAGGCGATGCTCGGCGGCCTGGCCAGCCTGCTCAACACCCTCAGATACTGAGAGCCGGAGACATGCCGCACCCGCCGCCTCGGCTGCGCCCCGACACCCTGCTGCACATCTATTATGTCGGCGGGATCGTTCCCGCCCATGTGGAGAGCGACAGCCAGAGCTTTGTCGGCAACTGGGTCGAGGATGACTTCAGCTTCCTCTTCTTTACCCTCCCGGCCGATGACGAGGTCGCGGCGATCCTCGCCCGTCATCCCGGCTGCAGCCTGCTCGACCGCTATGAGATGACCTATGCCGAGTGGCAGGGCGGGGTGGTGGAGCCCATCCGCTGCGGGCGCTTCCTCCTCAACCCCACCTGGATCAAGGCCTCCCCCGCGGCGGGCGAGGTGGCGCTGACCGTCGATTCAGGGGTGGTCTTCGGCAACGGGCTGCACCCCACCACCCAGGCCTGCCTCGAGGCCATCGACATCGCCTGCGCCGGCGGCCGGGTCGGCGTAACGCTCGACCTCGGCACCGGCACCGGGGTGCTCGCCCTGGCGGCGGCCAAACTCGGCTGCGCGAAGGTGGTGGCCGTCGACTTCAACTACCTGGCGGCAGTGACGGCACGGCGCAACGTGGTGGAAAATGGTCTTGCCGAGCGCATCGTCGTCGTCAATGGCCGCGCCGAAGAGCACCTCGCCCTCGGCGCCGACCTGCTGGTGGCCAACATCCACTATGCGGTGATGCGCCAGCTGGTGCGGCAGGAGGCCTTCCTGGGCTGCCGCTGGTTCGTCCTCTCCGGGCTGCTCAACAGCGAGGCGGCGAGTATCGTCGACCAGCTGCGCACGCTGCCGGTACATATCCTCAAGCGCTGGCACGGCGACGAGGTCTGGCACACCATCCTCGGCATCACCGCCGCGGAATGACGGGGAAAGGCGGGGTTCTCAGGAGAGGCTCTGCAGGACCTTCTTGACCAGGTTGCCGTCGGCGGCGCTGCCGAAGTGGGCCATGATCGGCTTCATCGCCTGCATGCGGTTGGCATAGGCGGCGAAATCGATATTGGCGACAATCCACTGGCGAACCTCCTCCTCGCTGACCGCCCTGGGCAGATAGCCTTCCATGACGACGAGGAACGGGCTCTCCTCCTTGCCCTGGGCGGCGAGCAGTTCGCGCTCCGACTTGATCAGCTTCTTGACGATCGCCACCACCTGGTCGTCGCTGAGTTCCTTTTCCAGCTGGCGGCCGAATTCGCCGATGAGCACGCGCAGCGCCCAGGTGCGGTCGCTGTCCTTGGCCTTCATCGCCACCTTGAGATCGTCCTTGATTGTCGCCTGTAAGCCCATGATCGCTCCTTTTCACTGGTAATTCTGCGCCGGGGCCATGCCGGCCCCGGAGAAAAGTCCGAGAATACCACCTTCGGCGGGGAAACGCAGCAAGTTCGCGCGACGCCGCAGGGCCCCCCAGGTGGAAAAGATGGCGAAGGCATGGCGAGTCTGCTACAGTTTGCAGAAATCGTCAGCATACCCCGCCAGATCAACGACAAGGAGCATCATGAGCCTGCTGCCGGCCCTCGAGAAAGAGACCCGCGCCAACCCCGACAGCGCCGTCATCTGGCTGCACGGCCTCGGTGCCGACGGCCACGACTTCGCCCCCATCGTCGAACAGCTGCGCCTGCCCGCGCAGGCGGCCATCCGCTTCATCTTTCCCCACGCACCCTCACTGCCGGTCACCGTCAATGGCGGCTTCATCATGCCCGCCTGGTACGACGTCTACGACATGCAGATCGAGCGCCGCGTCGACCGCCAGGGCATCCTGCGCTCCGCCGAGGCCGTCGCCCGCTTCGTCGAACGCGAGAAAGAGGGCGGCATCGAGCCGCAAAGGATCGTCATCGCCGGCTTCTCCCAGGGCGGGGCGGTGGCCTACCAGCTGGCCCTCAGCCACCCCTCCCCGCTCGGCGGGCTGCTCGCCATGTCGACCTATCTGGCCACCGCCGACAGCCTCGCCTACAGCCAGGCCAACGCCGGCCTGCCCATTGCCATCCAGCACGGCACCCACGACCCCATCGTCCCGGTGGCCCTCGGCCGCCAGGCCAGCGAAACCCTCAAGGCCAGGGGCTATGAGGTAGAGTATACCAGCTACCCGATGGAGCACGCCGTCTGCCCGCAGCAGATCGGCGATATCGCCCAGTGGCTGCGGCGGGTGCTGCAGCTCGGCTCATCCTAAAGAAGGCCGCCGCCACCGCCATGGACCCACTTTCCTTTATCGCCGAACAGAAGATCGCCCAGGCCATGCAGGAGCGCGACCTCAACTCGCCCAAATGGAAGGGCCGGCCGCTGCCCCTGGAGGACGACCGCTTCGTCCCCGACGACCTCAAGATGGCCTACAAGATCCTCAAGAACAGCGGCTTCCTCCCCCCCGAGATCGAGGAACGCAAGGAGATCAAACGGCTCGAGGACCTCATCGCCACCAGCAAGGACGAGCACGAGCGGCTCAGGCAGATGAAAAAGCTCAACGTCCTGCTGATGAAGATCGACGCCCAGCGCCCCTCGCCGGTCAACATTGCCAGCCAGGACGACTACTACCGCAAGGTGGTGGAGCGCATCACCCTCAACGCCAAGAACAAACCCAACCCCTGACCCGCAGCCACCATGAAGACCATCGTCCCCGGCCTCGACGAACAGCATCTCTCCCAGGCGGCAACCCGCTTCACCATGGCCTCCCGCGCCGTGGCGCTTACCGGCGCCGGCATCTCGGTGGGCAGCGGCATCGCCGATTTCCGCAGCCCCGGCGGGCTGTGGTCGGTCTTCTCCCCGGACGAGTACGCCACCCTCGAGGTCTTCATCAGCGACCCGCACAAGGCCTGGCGGCTCTACCGCGAGATGGGCCGCAGCCTGCTCGGCAAGAAGCCCAACGTCGGCCACAAAGTGCTCGCCGACCTCGAGGTTCAGGGCCTGCTCAAGGGGGTGGTGACGCAGAACGTCGACACCCTGCACCAGGAGGCGGGCAGCCGCAACGTCTTCGAGATCCACGGCGATCACCGCAACCTCCACTGCCTGCAGTGCGGCCGCCTCACCCCGGTGAGCGAAGAGCACTACCAGCACGAGGCGGTGCCGCACTGCGACGCCTGCAGTTTTCCCTACAAGCCCAACGTGGTCCTCTTCGGCGAGTCGGTGCGCCATCTGCACCGCATCGAAGAACTGCTCGCCAACTGCGACCTGCTCCTCGTCATCGGCACCTCGGCCCAGGTCTACCCCGCCGCCGGCCTGCCCGAGCTGGTCAAGCACCAGGGCGGGCTGATCTACGAGTTCAACCTTGAGCAGTCCCTGTCGGTGCCCGGCTCGCAGGACACCCTGCCGCTCTGCGACTTCTTCTTCCAGGGCGACCTTGGCGCCACCCTGCCGCTGTTCGCCAAGGCGGTCGAAGAGCAGCGGCCGGCCTGATTCGCAGCCCCACCTAAAGCTTCCCCCGCGCCGCGCCGACAAGAAGGGTGGCGGGCCAAGACCGCCCGCCACTTTTTTTTGGTCCAAAACATGACGGGCCCGGTTTTCTTTGCTAAAATTCGACAGGTGCGACCACCTGCAGCAAAGCGCTGACATCAGCGGCATGGGCACCAGCCCTGCCGCGAGGGGGAATGAGATGCTGTTTTGCAAAGACTGCGGCGTAGCCCTGGGCATCTTCGGCAAGGACGAGCGCGACTACTGCCCGGCCTGTGTGCAGCATCATAAGCCCCCCACGCCAACACCTCAGCCCACCCTCCTCGCCGCGCAGGACGAGTTCCTCGCCGACGCCGTGCTCTCCCTCGAGGAGGGCCGCCTGGTGCTCCGCTCCAAGGAAGGCTGGGAGCTGTGGAGCGGCGGCAGCATCGACCTCAAGACCCTCTTCGCCCGGGCGCGGCGCATCTACGCCATCCGCCTGCGGCGCCAAAAGAACTAGCGGGAGCACAGCCACCATGACGGTCGCCATCTCCATCGGCTCGGGCAAGGGCGGTACCGGCAAGACGATGATCATCGCCAACCTCGCCATCCTCCTCGCCAAGAGGGGCAAGAAGGTCTGCCTCGTCGACCTCGACCTCGGCGGCGCCGACACCCACATCCTCCTCGGCCTGTTCGAGCCGAAGCGCACCCTCACCGATTTCTTCACCCGCCGCGTCGACAGCCTGGCCGAGGTCGTCCACACCTTCCCCTCGCTCTACGGGCTGAGCTTCATCCCCGGCAGCGGCGACACCCTGCAGACCGCCAACATCAACTTCCAGGAAAAGCAGCGCCTGCTGCGCGGCCTGGCCGACATCGACTGCGACGTCCTCCTCCTCGACGTCGGCGCCGGCACCAACTACCACGCCCTCGACTTCTTCATGCATTCCGATCTGCAGGTCTGCGTCGCCCTGCCCGACCCAACCTCGATCATGGACCTCTACACCTTCCTGCAGCTGGCCACCATCCGCAAGATGCTTTCCTCCTTCCTCTCGCAGAGCGAGGTGGCGGCAACCCTGAAGAGCCGCAGTTTCAAGAGTCTCGGCGAAGTCTTCGAGCTGGCCGAGGCCACCCAGGCCGGCTCGCGCGAAAAAGCTCAGGAAGGCCTGCGCTACTTCCACCCGCTGCTGATCGTCAACCGCGACCGGGCCGGGGGGCAGGTCAACAAGACCAAGCTGCGCATGATGGTCGGCAAATACCTCGGCATCGATATCCCGGAACTCGGCGACATTCCCGAGGACGACAAGGTCGACAGGGCCCTCAAGGGCTTTCTGCCGGTGTGCGAGATGTATCCCCAGGCCCCCGCTTCCCAGGCACTGCTGGCCATCGCCCAGCGGCTCGACAAAGTACTGTCGCTCTTTGCCGACAAGGCCCCGGCATCTGCGGCCGGCTGAGCGGCGACCGCTCAGCCCTGCCGGCAGTCGAGGGTGGCGCGCAGCAGAAAGAGGCTTAAGGGGATGGCCGCGGCCAGCGTCAGGGCCGCCAGATGGGGGAAGATCACTCCGGTCTCGGGGGAGTAGAGCAGCAGGTAGGTGACCAGCAGCGGCGCCTTGTCGAGCTGCAGAAAGGCAAACAGGGCGAGCACGAATCGACGCATCAGGTCGGGATGGCGCTCCGAGCCGCCGCGCGTCGCCCGGTAGAAGAGAAAAGCCGACAGGGTCATGCCGGCGACAAAGAGGCAGGTGCCGATCAGCACTTCCGAGGCCAGGGTGTCGGCATCGGCCGAGCGGCGCAGGGCGGCCGAGGGGAACCAGTAGACCGACGAGCCGAAGATGCTGGTCAGGTAACAGGCGATGGCGGCGACGAGGCTCTTGAAATGCCCCGCCGAGACCTCCTCCGGCGAGGCCGGGCGGAATGTTCCGAAAAACAGCGGCAAGATGAGCAGCAGCAGCACCAGGCCGATGACGAAGAAGGGCCAGGGGGGCGCCGTCTGGTGGAGCGGGAGGAAGAGAAACCCGCTACTCTTCTCGGGGAAGATGAAGAGCAGCCCCAGGACGATGGCGCACATGGCGGAAAAGCCGAGCAGAAAGGCGGTCATCAGCCGTGCCAGCCCGGTGATGTAGGCCAGCCCTCCCACCAGGGAGGTGAAAACCGCGATAAAGATGCGTACGATCATCGTTTTCCCCGCAACGTTGTCCGCCCGTCGTTCCCCCCGTCCCCTTCAAGGCACAGGACTTCACCCTTCGTGCCGCCAAAGTGTTTGGCACGGGCAGTGCAGGCAAGCGACGAAACAGCCAGATCCCCTTCTCTCAATGTCGATGTACAGCGAATAACATCACAGCAAAACTACTGCACCAGGGGACACTGCGCAAGTGCGCCGCGGCGAAAAGAGGGGCTGCAAGGGGAGAGGTATCCCGGAGGGGTAAAAGACCCGCCACTGGCCCGCCGGGGTTTCACGGGGAGAATTGCCGCCACCGCGACCGGGGAGGCGAGGGGACATGAACTGCCCCGGAGAACGAAGACCGCCGCCTCTCGTGAACCGTGAGCGGCGGCCTCCTTTTTCCAGGGCTAGCAGACCAATCAGTGTTCAGGAGACGATCTTTCCGGCCCGTACCGCCTTGATATACTTCATGCAGAAGTTGTCGTTGCCCTTGAGCATGTCGGCGGTGGTGGTCAAGGCCATGAGGTCCTTGTCGAGGGGATCCATGATCGCCGAGTCGAAGCCGTGGGCGACCATCATTGCCAGAAAGCAACGGTTGATGATGCGCCGCTGTGGCAGACCGTAGGAGATGTTCGACAGCCCGCCGGTGATATGCACCCCGGGGACTGCGGCGACGATGCCCGCCACTGCCTCCATGGCCATGCTGCCATTGCGGATATCGACGCTCATCGGCTGAATGAGCGGATCGATGAAGATATCGTCACGCTTGAATCCTGCCTTCTCGAGCTCGCCCACCAGCTGACGGGCGCGAGCGATGATGTCGGCCGCCGATTTCGGCATCCCCGAGTCATCCATGCACAGGGCGATGATGCGGCATTCCTTGCCGGCGAGATAGCGCATCATCGGGGCGAAGCGGTCTTTTTCGAGGCTGATGGAGTTGATCATCGGCTTGGCGCCGACCAGCCCATAGGCCATCTCGAGGATATTGGGGTCGGGGCTGTCGAGACACAGGGGCAGCTTGGTCGCCGACTGCACCACGTCGATCAGCCAGCGCATGTCCGCCTCTTCATGGCCGATGCGCGCTCCGGCATTGACGTCGATATACGTCGCCCCGGCGGCATCCTGTTTCTTCACGTCATCGGTGATATAGGCCGCGTCACGCTCGGCGACCGCCGCCTGGACTTTTTTCAGCGTCGTGTTGATGCGCTCGCCAATAATCGTAAACATGGGCACCTTCCTTTTTGCGCGCTGTCGCGCCTGGGGTTATTTGTTCAGCAGGTTCTTGGCCAGCTTGCTGGCGCTGCCGGCATCCGGGGCGTAGCCGTCGGCGCCGATCTCGTCGGCGAAGGCCTGGTTGACCGGGGCCCCACCGACGATGATCTTGAGGTTCTTGCGCAGGCCGCTCTCCTCGATGGTTTCGATGGAGCGCTTCATCATCGGCATGGTGGTGGTGAGCAGGGCGGAGAGGCCGACGATATCCGGCTGATTCTCGACGATGGCCTTGACGAAATCCTCCGGGGAGATGTCGACGCCGAGGTCGATGGTCTCGAAGCCGGCGCTTTCCATCATCATCTTCACCAGGTTCTTGCCGATGTCGTGCAGGTCGCCCTTGACCGTGCCCAGGACCACCTTGCCGACCTTGGACGACTCGCCGTCGGCGAGCAGGGGCTTGAGGACCTCCACCGACTCGCCCATGGCCTGGGCGGCCATCAGCACCTCGGGAATGAACATGTCGCCGCTTTCCATCTTCTCGCCGACGATATCCATGCCGGCGATGAGGCCGTCATTGAGAATCGCGGAGGCGGACACGCCCCCCGCCAGGGCCTCGCGGACCATTTGCTGCAGCAGTTCGCCGTCGCCGGCGATAAGGGTTTCGGTGATTGCGCTGAGTTGTGACATAGCGTTGCTCCTTGAGAATGTTGCCAGATAAGTGAGAGCGCGGCCCCCTTCGCGGAGGTGTCAGCTGCGCCCTCGTTGTTCCCGTATGAGTTCACGAACGAGATTGCCAAAGAGGCCGAACATAACAAACAGAAAGGGCAGAGCCCCGAGGATCGAGGCGGTCTGCAAGGCCTTGATGCCACCCGAGGCGACGAGCACGCAGGCCAGCGCGCCAAGCACCACCCCCCAGAAAAGGATCAGCGGGCGATTGCCGCTGGCGCAGGAAGTCGCCCTCCCGCCAGTAGTGAACATGCTGATCACCAGGGTTGCCGAATCGGCTGAGGTGATGAAGAAGGAGACGATCAACAGGTTGGCGAGGATTGTCGTCACCTGGAAGCCTGGCAGATGCCTGAGCGTCTCGAAAAGCGCCGCCTCGATGCTCTTGCCGACGGTCGCCACCAGACCGACGTTGTCGAACAGCTGCATATGCATGGCGGTGCCGCCAAGGGCGGTGGCGAAGACAAAACTGACCAGGGCCGGCAGCACCATGACAAAGACGATGAACTCGCGGACCGTGCGACCGCGGGAGATGGCGGCGATGAAGCCTCCGACGAAGGGGGCCCAGGCGATCCACCATGCCCAGTAGAAAATCGTCCAGTCCTTGGTCCACTTCTCGTTATCGAAGAGCGTCAGGGTGGTGGACAGGGGAACGAGGGTGCGTACATAGTCAGCCAGCGCCAGGCCCAGGGACTTGACCAGATAGGCGAAAGGCCCGAAGACGAGGAAGAGGAGCAGCAGCAGGATGAGGAGCAGCACGTTCAACTGCGACAATACCTTGATGCCCCGATTGACACCGCTGGCGGCCGAGACGATGAACAGCAGGGTAATGACGGCGATGATCACTCCGCTGTTCAAGGCGCTCGCCTCGATGCCGTAGGAGATCGCCAGGCCCTTGTTGATCTGCATCGCCCCAAGCCCCAGGGAAGTCACCACCCCCATGACCGTGGCCCACACGGCGAGAATGTCGATAGCGGCCAAGAGCAGGGATCTCTTCCCCTCTCCACCCTGGCGCTCGCGCGGGCCCTCGCCGGCAGCTGTCCCTGCAAAACACCCGGACACCGTCGCCGGCAGGCCACGGCGGAACTGAAAAAACGCCATCGGCAGCCCCACCGCCACATAGACCGCCCAGGCATGAATCCCCCAGTGGTAGCAGAAAATCGAGAGCGCCTGTCGCGCGGCCAGGGCGGTACCGGCCTCGCCACGGGGTGGGCTGGAAAAATGATAGAGCGGCTCGGCGATGGACCAGAACACCAAGCCGATACCCATGCCGGCGGAAAAAAGCATCGCCAGCCAGGAAAAGCGGCTGTATTCCGGCATCTCCCCCTCCCTGCCAAGACGTATCTTGCCCCACGGCGACAGGGCGACGAGGATGCAGCAGAGGACGAGGATGTTGACACCGGAGAGGAACAGCCAGCCAAAGAGGCGGGTGACCGTCGCCAGCGCCTGATCCCCGAGCCTGCCGAGCAGCTGCGGGGAGAAGACACCGATGACGATGAAGGGCAATACCAGTGCAGCCGACCCAAGAAATACCCAACTGTCCAGCAATGCCCTCGCTCGCTTCATCTGCCCTCTCCTCCCCGGATTGGATTACGGCCTGCGTTCCCTCTCACCCCTGCTTACGGCGATTGACATACTCGGTCAGGTCCTTCTCGATGGCGGCGTCGATATCCGGCTTTTCGTACTTGGCGAGGCGCTGGGTCAGTTTGCCGTCGGCCACCTCGTGTGCTTTCTTCTTGCCGCCCTTGGACCATGCCTCGTAGTTGCTGCGCACCATCAGGTCAGGGAGGAAGAACTCGGTGCGGCACAGCTTGAAGGTCTTGGGGTTGGTGAGATACTGCCCCCCCGGACCGGTGCTGCAGATGGTCGCGACATCGATGCTCTCGTCGGTGATATCGATGGGTTTCAGCATGCGCCGCACCATGCCGCAGGCCTCCTCGTCGATGAGGAACTTCTCGAAGCTCATGGCGATATAGCTGCCGAGGATGCCGGCGGCATGGAGGACGAAGTTGATGCCGTTGCGAGCCGCCGTGTACAGGGCGAGAGCCGATTCGACACCGGCCTGGGCATCGGGATAGAGGGCGTCGGTGAGACCGCCGCCGGAGCGGCTGGGCAGGTTGTAGAAGCGCGCCATCTGCGCCGTGTAGTTGATGTTCTTGGACAGCTCGGGCGCGCCGATGGACAAGGCCCCGGTCTTCATGTCCATGGCCGAGGAGGTGGAGCCGTAGATGACCGGAACCCCGGGGCGAACGAGTTGGGCCAGGGCGATGCCGGTGAGGATTTCGGCGTTCTGCATGGCGAGCACGCCGGCCAGGGTCACCGGTCCGGAAGCGCCGGCCATGATCAGCGAGGCGATGACCGTGGCCTGCCCATGACGCGCCAGCTCGATCAGGGAGCCGGCCATTTCCTCGGAGAACTGCAACGGCGAGAGGGAATTGATCAACGACACCGAGACCGGCTGCTCGACGATCTTCTCCTTGCCGCCCCAGGCGATGGCGGCCATCTCGATGCCGTCGAGCGCCCCCTGCCGGGAGACGGGGCTGCCCATAAAGGGCTTGTCGCAGAGGAGGATGTTGGAAAGAGTCATGTCGAGGTGGACGGTGGCAGCCGGCATATCGGAGGGCTCGACCATCATCCAGCCGTTCATGTCGATATACTTCGAGGTCTGCACCAGGCGACAGAAGGTGTCGTAATCCTCCATCCGCGCCTCGCGCTGCATGCCGGCGCCGTCGATGATGTAGGGGGCGCCATACCCGGGAACGAAGACGAAGTCGTCGCCGCCGATGGTCACGCTCTTGGCCGGGTTGCGGGCGGCCACGCGAAAGGAGGCCGGCGCCGTGGCGAGGGCGTCCCTGATCTGGCTCTCGGTGGGGAACACCGTCTTGTTCTCCACCCGATAGCCGTGGCGCTTGAAGATCTCCAGCGCCTCCGGTTCGTTGACGACGATGCCGCTCTTCTGCAAAATGGCCATGGCGGCGTCATGGATTTTGGTCATCTGCCCGACCTGCAATTCCTGCATCCTGTCGTACATTGTCAGTCTCCTTGGACAAGGGGGAAAACGAGCTGATTCACGACACCAGGGGCCACTCCTGCCAGCCCCCTGCCGGTCTGCTCGCCATTGTTGGTACGATTGCCGTTGCTTTGGCCCCTGCCTGAGGTTCTTGCCGCAGAGGCTGGAGGCGAAGGGCGTCTTCCTGCCGCCTTGGCCATGGCCAGGCGATTTCCTTTACTCCAATCGGTTAGCAAACGACATGCCCGCGAAGGTTTTTTCCTCACTCAGGTTAAGCTTCTGATACGTAATGATATTTTCCAGGCGCCAGCCCCTTCCGGCCTCGCCCATGTCAAATTCTCTTTCGGTGAAAATATTTTTTCACTGAAAAATCAGACCAGGGCGACAGCTTTTTTTCACAGCAACAGCCGAAGGCGGCGGGCACCGCCCCGCTGCGAGTATCAGAGGAGAAAATCGAGGCGGGTGAGGTGATGCTTTTTCATCTTGTAGGTGAGCAACTGTCGCGAGATGCCGAGGGCGGCGGCGGCACGGCTGACGTTGCCGCCCTGCTGGCGCAGGGCCCGCTGCAGTGCGGCTTTCTCGGCATGGTGCTGCTCCTCGTGGAGGGTCTTGGCGGAGGTCGCCGCTGCCTGGGCCGGCGTTCCCTCGGCGCTGCGAGGCCCCATGGGCTCGGCCTGGCGGCCGCTCTCCGTCGGGGCCGAGGGAGGCGCTGCACCGTCGGCTTCGACGTTGAAGGCGTCGAGGGAGGCGGAAAAATGTTTGAGATCGATCTGCTCGCCCAGGCCGACGATATTCATCGCCCCCTCGAGGAGGTGCTCGAGCTCACGGACGTTGCCCGGCCAGCCGTAGCCGACGAAGAGTTCCATCACCGCCGGAGAGACAGCCTGCACCTGGGTGCCGAAGGTGGCATTGAGGCGGGCGAGGAAGTGACTGATGAGGGCGCCGAGGTCGTCCTGGCGGTCTCGCAGCGGGGGGATCTTGACCATGACCACCCCGAGCCGGTAGAAGAGATCGACGCGCAGCTCCCCTTCCTTAATGGCGTCGCGGGGCGGCTTGCCCACCGAGCTGACGATTTTGATGTCGAGGTCGATCTCGCGATCAGAGCCGAGCCGCGCCACCTTCTTCTCCTGGAGCACACGCAGCAGCTTGGCCTGCAGCGTCAAGGGCATGGCCAGCAGTTCATCGAGAAAGAGCGTGCTGCCATTGGCGCGCTCGAACAGCCCGGGGCGGTCAATGGCCCCGGTGAAGGCGCCTTTGACAGTGCCGAAAAGCAGGCCCTCGAGGAGGTTTTCGGGAATGGCGGCGCAGTTGATGGCCACATAGGGCTTGCCGCTGCGGCAGCTGCTGTTGTGGATGGCCTGGGCAAAGAGTTCCTTGCCGGTGCCGGTCTCGCCGATGAGCAGGATGGGCGACTTGGAGTCCGCCGCCTCCCTGGCAGTGTTCACCGAGCGCAGCAGTTCGGCGTTGTTGCCGACAATGTCGGCGAAGGTGTAGCGGGTGCCGTTGCTTTTCTGCTGCTGCATGGCACTCGACGAGGGATGGCCGGCGGGGGTCTTGAGCAGCTTGTAGTCGCGTACGAAACAGATGGCCCCGACCATCTGGCCATTGTCGAACAGGGGGAAGACGCTATGAATGGTGTGGGCGATGCGCCCATTGACCGTTTTGTAGAAGAAGGTGCGATGACGAACCGGGCTGCGGGTGCGGATGCAGAGCATGATCAGGCTGGTGTCGCCCGACAGCTGGTAGATGTCGACAACGTGTTTGCCGATCACCTGCTGCGGGTCGAGATCGTCGATACTCGCCTGGGCCTGATTGTAGTAGAGGATCTTGCCCTGGCAGTCGGTGATGATGACCCCGTCGTCGAAATTGTCGAGAACCGAGACGAAATCGAGATTGCCGACATCCATGGGCCTGGAAAGGGGGCGCTGGGCCTGCTGCTCCATACTCTCCTCAGTCTCTCGCGGGGGCGCAAAGGTTGACGTTTTTTCGAGGGTGGCGAAGGCACTATGCCACATTTCGCGACGAAACGGAACCGGCCGGTGATTGCGGCAGCACCGAAAAAATAGTTACCGCCCGATCGCTGTCGGGTCGGGCCGGCCGCTGAGGCTGCCGAGCAGCACCCGCTCGAGGAAAATGGGCACCCCTCCGGAAGAAGCGACGATGCGATCGTCGACGTGGATGGCCACCGCCGCCCCGCTGGTCCCGGCATGCCTTGCTTCGTCAAGAATGACCGTGCGCAGATGCACCCGCGCCCACTTCTCGGCGGTCTCGAGGCTGGCAAACGATGGCGCCCCGCTGACGCCGTCGACGACGAAGCGACCATACCCGTCGGGACGAATGGCAAGGCGGCGACGAACGAGGACCTGGCTGGTGATGGCGCCGAGGGCATTGGCGACATCGCCATCATCGGGGAGCAGAATGGGGCAGCCGAAACGGCCGGCGGCTCCCGGCAGGAAGAACGCCACCGGCGCGCCGACGCCGATGATCGGGCGCAGGAAGGTCGCCTGCAGACTGTGGCTGTGTGAAGACTTCAGCCCGAGAAGGCAGTCGACGAGATAGCGTGCCGTCTTCGCTCCGGCCTCCCCTTCGCCGGCAAACAGGTGGAGCCCCTCCTCGGGCAGCCCCTGGCGCAGCACTACATGGTGAAAAAGCTCGGCGGCCAGGGTCTCTTCCACCTGCCTGAGAAGGCGATCGACGAGTTCTGCCGCAGCGCATGCCAAGGCGCTGGCGAGAGAGCCAAGAACCTCCCCCACCACCTCCACCGGCCATCGACGATAGCTCCCCCTGTAGTGCAGCAGGTCGGTGGGTGTCAGCCCACACAAGGAGACGGCACCGCCCTGCAGCAGCCGTTCGAGGGGGAGGAAGCGGGGAGCGACCACGCCCAACTGGGCGGCCACCTCCTGCAGGGCCATGGGCTTTTCCTTGAGCAGGTCGAGGATCGCCCTCTCCCTGCCTTCCACATGAAGCGAGGGCTGCGCCCCGGGGACAGCAAAGAGAAAGGTTTGTTCGCCACGCAGGGAGGAGCGCGCCCCTAGGCGGCGCACCGCCTCCAACATCCCCTGGGGATCGTGCCAGGCGGCACAGGCCAGGGGTATGACCCGCTTTGGGCCGATGGTGAAGCCGGTTTTCGTCCAGCGAATCAGGCTGTCGCCGCCAAGGCCGACGGTGTGCATGTCGAGGGCGCGCACATGGGTGAAGTAGCCGCCGACCCTGGCGCCGCGCTCCTGCACCGCCACCCGGCCGTGGTGAATTTCGGCGATGTCGGAGGTCGTCCCGCCCATGTCGATCACCGTGGCATCGGCGAGGCCGGTGAGGACCCTGGCCCCGGCAACGCTTGCCGCCGGCCCGGAAAGGATGGTCTCCACCGGCCGCTCCCGGGCCATGGAGGCCGACATCAGCGTGCCATCGCCTTTGACGACCATCACCGGCACATCGATGTACCGCCTCTGCAGCAGGATTCGCAGGTCCTCGAAAAAACGCAGCATGAGCGGGATGATGCGCGCGTTGAGAACGGCGGTCTGGGCACGCACGGCAAAATCGAGGCGGTCGGAGAACTGGTGGCCGCAGCACACCGCCAAACCGCATTCCTCTTCGATAATCTCCTTGACGCGCAGCTCGTGGGCGGGGTTGATGGTACCGGCAAACCCAGACACGGCAAAAGCCGACACCTTATCGTGCTCCATCATGTGCCGCACCGCCGTTCGCACTTCCTCCTCGTCGAGCGGCACCACCTCCCGCCCACCGATGTCGATATAGCCGGAGATACCGCGTTTCGGTTGGTGCTCGACCATGCTGTGGCAGGCCAGGCCGACATTGTTCATCAACAAGAGCCCCGTCTTCTGCCCTTCGCCCTCGACAATGGCGTTGGTGGCCAGGGTGGTGGAGACGGCGACCAGTTCGACCTTGGCCAGGGCCTGGGCGTCCAGGCCGTCGAGGGCCTCACCGATGCCCACCGAGAAATCCCACCTGGTGGTCAAGGCCTTGCTCTTGCAGAGAATCCTCTTTTCGCTGAAGTCATAGACCAGTGCGTCGGTATAGGTACCGCCGGCGTCGATGCCCAGGCCGTAGCGCAGAGCCCGCGCAACGTGCTCGCCCGTTCCCTCTCCTGCGACGGCAGGGCCTTCCTCCCAGGCTGCCCCTGACGCTCCCCGGCGTGGCGCCCCTTCTGCCGGGGGGGCGCAGTCGAGCCCGGAGACGAGCGCGGAATACACGGTCACCCAGCCCGGTGGGACGACGAGAATGGCCTCGTCGCTGCGCTCACTAATCAGCAAACGGCGCAGCAGGGAGAGGTCTCCAGCCAGCTCGGCAAAGGCCCAGCCATTCTCTTTGGCCATGGCCGCCGCCCTCTGCCGGGCGACCTCCTGCCTTTTGCCGGAGAGGCCGGTATCGATGAACGCCGCCCGCTGATAGTTCTTCTTCCATCCCTCGAAAAAGGCGGTGACCCTGGCGGCGCCCTTTGCGCCGAAACGCTGCAGCAAGGCCTGGCTGCCCAAGGTCTCGGAACCGACGTACACCTTGCGGTCGCCCTCGGCGGCATCGAGCCCTTTGGCCTCCGCCCAGCCGGCCGTCTGATAGAAAGTCCCGGGGAATTTGGCAAACTCCCTGCGGTAGGCCTGGTCGCTGCCCAGAAAGAGGGCAATGCAGTCATGCACGCGGGGAAAGACCAGGGGAACCCGGCCGGCGCGGAGGCCGACGGTGCCCTGGCCGCAGATGCCGTAGGCGATGACGATGCACCGGCAGGAGCCGTCCTTGTCGGCGGCATCGATGGCCTGCTGCAGCCGGCAGCGGAGCTCGTCGGGGCGGTCGTGGAGCCCGGCAGGCAGAAAGGTGGCGACCAGGGACAGACCGAGGCTGTCCGCCAGCTGCCGCAGGTCGGCGGCGAGTACGCCGCAGCCGATGAGATGGATGGAAGTTGGCTCTCCCATGGGGCCTCCGCTCTGGATGGGCTGCCCCACCCTGAGACCAGAACACAACGAAAGTCACCCCGCGGCGATACCGCGGGGTGACTTCCTTGGCGAGAGAAGATGGGCCTACTTCTTACCGGCCGAATCTTCGCGCAGGGCGACGATGATGCTGTAACACATCACCAGCATGATGAGCATGAAGGGGAAGGCGGCGGCGATGGAGGCCGTCTGCAGCGCCTTGAGCGCCGCCGTGCCGCCGACAAGAATGAGCATGATGGTGATCGCCCCCTGGGCAATCCCCCAGAAGCCACGCAGCTTCTTGTTGGGGTTCATGTCGCCCCCGGAGGTGAGCATGGCCAGAACGTAGGTCGCCGAGTTGGCTGCGCCGATAAAGGAGGCGACGATGAGCACGATGGCCAGCGGTCCGGTGAGACCGTACAGCGGCAGCTGCTTCAGGGTGGCGAACAGGGCGGTGGTGTAATCGGCGTTGACCGCCGCTTTGATTGCCCCGCCGCTGGCCTGGTCGAGCTGGAAGGCGGCCCCTCCATAGATGGCCAGCCACATGAAGGAGAAGCCGACCGGCAGAAGCGTCACCGCCAGGATGAACTCGCGGATGGTGCGACCCTTGGAGACGCGGGCGACGAACTGGCCGACGAAGGGGGCCCAGGCAATCCACCATGCCCAGTAGAAGACGGTCCAGCCGGTGATCCACTTGGCATTGTCCATCCACAGGGTCTGGCCGACAAAGGTTTGCAGATAGGAGCCGAGAGTACTGGTGAAGGTGTTGAGGATGCCGACCATGCCGCCGAAGAGAAAGATGAAGACCATGAAGGCGATGGACAGCCAGATCTTGAGGTTGGCGGCGAACTGCATCGCCTTATGCAGGCCGGAGATGGTGGCGAGGGTGAAAAGGATGGTGATGACGGCGATGATTATGGCGATGGTCGTCGGAGAAGCCGTGACGCCCCAGATGTAGTTGAGGCCGGTGGCGATCTGGCTGGAACCGAGCCCAAGGCTGGTGGCGACGCCGAACACGGTGGCGAACACCGAGAGAATGTCGATGGCCTTGCCGATCGGCCCGTAAATGCGCTCGCCGATCAGCGGGTAAAAGGCCGAGCTGATGAGAAAGGGCAGGCCGCGACGGAACTGGAAATAGGCCAGGGCCAGGCCGCCGATGGCAAAGATCACCCAGGCATGAATGCCCCAGTGGAAGAAGACGACGCGCATCGCCGTCGCCATGGCCTCCGGGGTGGAAGCGGTGCCCACCGGTGGCGCCAGGTAGTGCATGATTGGCTCGGCGATCGACCAGAAGACCAGGCCGATGCCCATGCCGCCGCCAAAGAGCATGGCGAACCACTGGAAGTTGGAGAACTCCGGTGTGTCCTCGTCTTTGCCCAGCTTGATATTGCCGTAGCGGCTGAAGGCGATGCCATAGGCAACGACGAGAAACACCGCCACCGAGAGGAGGTAGAGCCATCCGAAGTCGGTGGTGAGAAAGGCGAAAACCTTGTTGACCACCGCCGCCGTCTGCGCGGGGAGGAACATCCCCAAGGCCACGAAGAGGAGGACGATGGATGACGAAATGTAGAGAACGAGACTGCCGGACGACGCGTTTTCTTGAGCCATAAAATTTTTCCTTCGCCATGTGTCGGACAGCGCCTTCCCGAATAAAGGCCCCCTGCCGACACAGCATCGCGGAGGCAGTGACACCGACCTCTCCGCCAGGGTTTTGGAGTGATTTCCAGAGATCCACAAACAGCTGACATCCTGCGCAGGATTGCAGGGAAAAAGCAAAAGCCATGCCACAGGGCATGGCCTGCGGCAAGACGCGACTTCCCCGCAAGATCGGCCCGTTGCCAGAGACCATCGAATCACCGGAGTATCGCTCGGGGCAAAGTTTCTTTTCATGAAAAATATTTTGCCTGGCACGGAAGGTCGAAGCCGCAAAATATTTTGCGCAGAAAACGACAGCCCGAGCGGGCCCACGGCACTCCCGGCCGCGCCCTTCGCCCATTCCCCATCGCCACCACCTTGCCGCCACATCGTGGCATGCTTATCCACATTGAGAGGGGGACGCCTTCATCGGCAATCCCAATACACACCACCTGCCACCAACTGGAGAACCACCCCGCATGAACATGCCCCTGCCCAGCGAGGCCCTCGACAGTCTCCGCTTCGACAACCGCTTCACTGCCCTGCTGCCGGCGGACGACAAGCTCGACAACAGCCGTCGCCAGGTGTATGGCGCCTGCTATTCGCGAGTGCGGCCGACGCCGGTAGCGGCGCCGCGCCTCCTCGCCCATAGCCGCGAAGTAGCCGCGGAGCTGGGCCTCGACGAGGAGAGCTGCGCCACGCCGCTCTTTACCGAGGTCTTTGTCGGCAACCGCCTCCTCCCCGGCATGGACCCCTATGCCATGTGCTACGGCGGCCACCAGTTCGGCAACTGGGCCGGGCAGCTCGGCGACGGCCGCGCCATCAACCTTGGCGAGGTCATCGCCAGGGACGGGCGCCATCTCACCCTGCAGCTCAAGGGAGCCGGCCCCACCCCCTACTCGCGGCGCGCCGACGGCCTGGCGGTGCTGCGCTCCTCGCTGCGCGAGTTTCTCTGCAGCGAGGCCATGCACCACCTCGGCATCCCCACCACCCGGGCCCTCAGCCTCATTGCCACCGGCGAAGAGGTGGAGCGGGACATGTTCTACGACGGCCACCCGCGCCTCGAGCCGGGGGCGGTGGTATGCCGCGTCGCCCCCAGCTTCCTGCGCTTCGGCAACTATGAGCTGCCGGCCTCGCGGGGCGACCTGGACCTGCTGCGGCGGCTGGTCGACTTCACCATTGAAAGCGATTTTTCCGAGCTCGGCCCGCCTTGCCCCGAGAGCTACCAGCGGTGGTTCATGGAGGTCTGCCGGCGCACGGCGCGGCTGATGGTGGAGTGGATGCGGGTCGGCTTCGTGCACGGGGTGATGAACACCGACAATATGTCGATTCTCGGCCTGACCATCGACTACGGCCCCTATGGCTGGCTGGAGGACTTCGACCCGGGCTGGACCCCCAACACCACCGACGCCCAGGGAAAGCGCTACTGCTACAACAACCAGCCCCACATCGCCCAGTGGAACCTGGCGCAGCTGGCCAACGCCCTCTACCCGCTGATCGGCCGGGTTGAGCCGCTGCAGGAGGCGGTCAAGGAGTACAGCGAGCTGTTCGTCGACGGCTGGAACGAGATGATGGCCGCCAAGCTGGGCTTCGCCATGGCCCGGGCCGAGGAGGACCGCCTGGTCAAGGAGCTCATGCAGCTCTTGCCGCGGCTGAACATCGACATGACCATCTTCTTCAGGAACCTGGCCGAGCTCCACCCGGCGATGGAGCCCAAGGCCGACGGCGAGCTGCCGCCGCCCGTCGCCGCCGCCCTCTACCGGCCCGAGCAGCCTGACGAGAGGACGCGGATGGCGATGAACGACTGGCTGCGCCGCTACCTGCACCGCTCGCTCCTCGTTGCTGGAGCCGACGAGGAAAGGCGACGGCGCATGAACGCCGTCAATCCTCGCTATGTGCTGCGCAACTACCTGGCGCAGATGGCCATCGAGCGCGCCGAAGAGGGCGATGTCAGCCTTATCGCCCTTTTGCTCGACACCCTGCGCCGCCCCTACGACGACCAGCCGCAGCGCAGCCACCTTGCCGAAAAGCGGCCGGAGTGGGCGCGCCATAAGGCGGGCTGCTCGATGCTCTCCTGCAGCTCGTAGCGGAACCCCGCCTGGGAGTGACCAGATGACGGAATCGGCCTCTTGACCTTGCAGCACTGCCATGCTTGGCGAGGTATTGGTGAGCCGAAAATGGGCAGGGAGCCGTCGCGGCCCAGTCCTTTTCCGAAAAGGGACCAAGGCGGACTGCACCACAACAAGCGTTGACAAGCCCCCCGGGTCAGGGTGTACCATGGCGGCTCGCCGCAAGGGCGAGGCCTTCATGACACCATTACCCAAAGGGAGGAACAGAGATGGAGAGCATCAGCTGGGACGAGTTCGCCAAGGTGGAGATCCGCGTCGGCACCATCGTCGAAGTCGAGGAATTCCCCAAGGCGCGCGTCCCCGCCTACCGGCTGAAGGTTGATTTCGGCCCGGAAATCGGCATCAAGAAATCGAGCGCCCGCATCACCGACCTCTATGGCAAGGAGGAACTCCTCGGCCGCCAGGTGGTCGGCGTGGTCAACTTCCCTCCCAAGCAGATCGGTCCCTTCGTCTCGGAGTGCCTGGTGACCGGCTTTGCCGACGCCAATGGCCATGTGGTATTGGCGGTGCCCGAGCGACCGGTGGATAACGGCGCCAAACTGCACTGAGCCCCGCCCGGTCCCGAGAAGCGAGGCGGGGAAACCGGCAAATCAGCCGTCAGCCGAACACTGTCCCGACTTAGAGGAGCAGGACCACCGACAGCGAGACGAAGGAGAGCAGGGTCGAGAAGACGATGGCCGCCGAAGCGAGGTCGGTATCGCTGCCCATCTGGCTGGAGAGGATATAGATGGCGGTGGAGGTGGGCAGGGCGAGGAAGATCATACCCACCTTGAAGGCCAGGCCCTCGACCCCGTAGAGCGAGAAGAAGAGGAGGCCGAAGAGGGGCAGAACCACCAGCTTGAGCAGGGCGGCAAGCAGCGCCGGTCCGAGGTTGCCGCGCACCCCGGAGAAGGTCAGCGAGCCGCCGATGGAGATCAAGGCCATCGGCAGGGCGGCGGCGGAGACCAGGCCGAGGGTGTTATCGACAAACACCGGAAACGAGCCGACCAGCCGCGAATAGACGATCCCTGCCAGGCAGCCGAGAATGAGCGGGTTGCCGATCAGGGCGCGGGCGATGACCGTCAGGCGCCGCCCCTGCGGTGCAGTTCCGCCGGCGTAGGCGATGCAGGTGGTGACGGCGAAGAGGTTGATGAGGGGGATGGCCAGCCCGATCATGATGCCGAACAGTTTGACGCCCTCGGCCCCGACACTGTTGAGGATCACCGCCACGCCGATATAGGTGTTGAAGCGGTAGCAGCTCTGCGAGAAGGAACCAGCCTTGAAGGCGGGGATCGGCCGGAACCTGATGACCAGGGCGCTGAGCGCGAACATGGCCAGCAGCGCCGAGTAGCAGGCGAGGCAGAAGGTCCAGGGGATGCCCTTCCCGGTGCCGGCGGCGCCGATCTTCCAGAAGAGCATCAGGGGAAAGAAGAAGTAGTAGATGAGCTTGTCGGACACCGCCAGAAACGGGCCGTCGGTGAGACCGCGCCGTTTGAGGATGGCGCCGAAGAGCAGCAGGGCGAAGATCGGAAAGAGCGAGTCGAGGACGATCACGAAAGACTCCACAGGTGGTTGGTGGCTGGCTTTCTTCCCTTACACCCTTTTAGTGAAAAGCTCAACCGGCGCCGCGGCGCTGGCCAGGCCCCCTGCCCGCCCTGCCGCCGGCAGCGGCGCGGCAGGGCCGAAAAGGGCATGACCGGACCGGCAAGCACAGGAAAAAGGAGACAACGATGACCGACGAACTGAGCATGCGCATCGACCTTCTCGAAGAGAAGTTCGTGCATCAGGAGCGGTATCTCGACAGCCTCAACGAGGTGGTACTGCGGCAACAGCGGCAGATCGACGACCTCCTCGAAGAGCTGCGCCGCCTGCGCGGCCTGCTCCTCGAAGGGGAGCCCCCTTTCCCCGGCGACCATAACAGCCCGCCGCCCCATTATTGAGGTCGTAAGGGGAAGCCCGCCGGAGGTCAGCGCCCCCGCAGGCGGGCATAGGAAGCGAGGAGGATGGCGCTGCCGTGCTCGGCGAAATCGACCTTGACCCGCCCCTGGCGGTGGTCGAGCACCTGCAGCACCGTGCCCCAGCCGAAGCTCTCGTGCCAGACCTCCATGCCGACGTTCATCTCCTCGGCCTTGAGCACCCGTCCCGCCCCTGGGCCCTGCCTCCCTCCCCCGCCGGGCTTGACCTGGCCGTCTTCGGCGCCATCTCCGTCAGAGCTGCCAGTTATTTCGGAGCCGCGCTCGCCATACGCCTCGCCTTCGCTCCTCGTCCCTCCCCTGCCCTTAGCTGTGCCCCGGCCGCCTCTGCCCCGTTTGCCGCCCCTGCCTCCCTTCTCTTCATCACCATCATCGCTGGCGAACACCTCTACCGCGACGCCCATCGCCTGCACATAGCGGCGCGCCAGAGCAGCGTCCTCGCCACCGTCGACGCGGCAGTCCGCCTGCGGAGCCTCGAGCGCAGCCCCCAGCCGCGCCGACACCGCGGCATTGCTCTCGTAGAGAAAGCGGCTCGCCCGGTGCGGCGGACCCGGATAGCTGCAGCCGCCAGCGGCAAGGTGTTCCCCGAGGCGGCTATCGGCAGGGTGGAGGAGGACCAGCGACTCGATGGCCCGGGTCATGGCGACGTAGAAGAGGCGCCGTTCGTCCTCGAACTGTTTGATCCTCCCCTCATCCTCGCCATGGAAGGGGAAGGATCCCTCCTCAAGCCCGGGGAGGATGACCAGCGGCCATTCCAGGCCCTTGGCGCGATGCACCGAGGTGATCAGCAGCCGCTCGGCCGTCTGCTCCCCCTCCCCTTCCTGGCGCAGCTGGTCCAGCCGGGCCAGCAGACCGGCCGCCCCCAAGCCCTCGGTGGAGGCAAAGGCGATCAGTGCCTGGCAGGTCTTGATGCGATTGCCGGCGGCGGCCGCGGTGGCCGCAAAGCTCTGGTAAAACTCGTACAGCCCGAGGATATCGACGATCTTCGCCAGCAGCTTGCCGGCCGAAAGCTCCGCGCCAAGACTCAGCAGGCGCTGCCAGGCGCCGGCCGTCTCGGTGAGGCGGCGGCGCTGGAAAGGCGGAAGATCAGGTCCGGCCCCGTACTCGATGACCCGGGCGGCGCTGCGCTGATCCTGGGCGATGGCCTCGGCCATTTCTTCGAGCTGCTCGCGCTTGACGCCCAGGTGGGGCTGGCTGAGCATGGCGCGGACCGTCGCGCCACGCCTGGCGAGGTCATCGCCGCCGAGAGGCAGCCCGGCGGCCAGCTGCAGGTAGCCGAGCAGGGCGACAATCTCCGGGCACTCAAACACGGTGGTGTTGCCAACCAGCCGGTAAGGAATGCCGGCCTGCAGCAGGGCCAGCTCCACCGGCACCGCCTGGGCGAAGAGCCGCACCAGCACCGCCGCCTCACCAAGCGACCGCCCCTTGGCCAGCCAGTCCTTTACCACCCCCGGCAGAGGGTGCTGGCCAGGGCGAGGTTTCCCTTTGTCCGCGGGGGCAGCGGCCAGTGCTGGCTCGGCCAGCAGGGTGATGGCGGTCACTGGCGTGCCGGGAGAAGAGAGGCATAGCCTGCCGTCACGCCGTGGGTTGTGGGCGATGAGATGGTTGGCGGCCAAGGACAGGGTGTGGCCGTAGCGGAAGGTATGGGAGAGCAGATAGTCGCTCGGCTGCGAGAAATCGAGCTGAAAGCGGTCGGTGATATACTCGGGGCGGGCCCCGCGCCACTCGTAGATGCACTGGTCGACATCGCCGACCACCATCACCTGGGCACGCGAGCCGGCGACGATCTTCAGCAGCAGTTGCTGGGCCTCGTTGATGTCCTGGTATTCATCGACGATGATATGGTCGACCCGGTCGCCGACCCAGGCGGAAAGCGATGGGTCGGCCTGCATGGCGAGCAGCGGCTCGTGGATGAGGTCGGCATAGAAGCGCAGTCCGAGGCGGTGGCGCGCCTCCTCGAACAAGGCAAAGGCTCGCGAAAAGTAGCGGTACCGGGAAGGCAGGCCCAGCCTGCCGAGGACCTCGTCCGGTTGGCCGGCCGCCCCCTTGACCAGATCGAGAAAGGTGAGAAACTCCTCGACCTCCTCGGGTGACGGCCAGCCCTCCTGTTCCTCCTTGAGGGCCTCGACCACCGCCTGGCGGGCAAGGCGCTCGAGAGTGTGCCCCGCGGTTTCGAGACGATAGGCGGGCAGGGCCCCGCGCCTGGTAAAACTCTCCACCAGGCGCAGGCCGAGGGCGTGGAAGGTGCGCACTTCGGGCAGGGGCCGCTGCAGGTCGGCCAGGCCCGTCGCCATGGAGGCGGCAAAGGCCTCCCGCGCCGAGCGGTTGAACATCAGCACGAGGACCTTGTCGGCGGTGACGCCCTGCCGGAGCAGGTGGCCGATGCGGCCGATCATCGTCGTCGTCTTGCCCGAACCGGCCACCGCCCCTACCCGGGCATGGCCGCCCGGGTGGGCGATGATGCGCCGCTGTTCCTCGGTATAGTTCATTGACAGGGACAACCCGGCCCTGCCGCCGGCAGAGAGGCCGGCGGCAGAAGACGGCTACTTCTTCTTCGGCGGCAGGACATCGGTGATCGAACCGTGCACGATCTCGGCGGCGAAGGCGAAGGTCTCGGCCAGGGTGGGGTGGGCATGGACGGTGCGCGAGATATCCTCGGCATTGGCGCCCATCTCGAGGGCGAGCACCGCCTCGTGGATGAGTTCCCCGGCGCCTGCGCCGCAGATGCCGGCGCCAAGGATACGGCCGCTGCCACTCTCGAAGAGGGCCTTGGTCACCCCGCCGGCGACGCCGGCCGACAGGGCCCGCCCGCTGGCGCCCCAGGGAAACTTGCCTTTGTCGCAGTCGATGTTGCGCGCTTTGGCCTCTTTCTCGGTGAGCCCCATCCAGGCCACCTCGGGATTGGTATAGCATACCGAGGGGATGGTCAGCGGGTTGAAGGCGGCGTTTTGGCCAGCGATGTTCTCCGCCGCCACCTTGCCCTCGTGGGTCGCCTTGTGGGCGAGCATCGGCTCGCCGACCACGTCGCCAACCGCAAAGATGCCGTGCACGCTAGTCTCCATGCGCTCGTCGACCTTGATGAAGCCACGCTCGGTAAGGGCCACGCCAAGGGTCTCGAAGCCCATGTCGGCGGTGTTGGGGCGCCGCCCCACCGCCACCAGCACCGCGTCGAAGTCGCCGGTTTCCGGTTCCCCGGCGCCCTGCCAGGTGACGCGAATGGCCTCCGCGAGGGCGACAATCTCGCTGACCCTGGTCTTGGTGAGGATGGTGTATTTCTTCTTCAGCTTGAGGAAGAGCGGCTGGATGAGGTCCTTGTCGGCGGGGGGGATGATCTGCTCGAGCATCTCGACGATGGTGATCTGCGCGCCGAGGGCGCTGTAGATCTGCGCCATCTCGAGGCCGATGATGCCGCCGCCGATGATCAGCAGGCGTTTCGGCACGAAAGAGAGGGCCAGCGCCGCGGTGGAGTCCCAGATGCGCGGGTCTTGCGGCACATGGGGCAGGGCGAAGGGGCGCGAGCCGGTGGCGATGATCGCCTTGGCGAAATGCACCTCCTCGCTGCCGGCCTCGCCGCTGACCTTCAGGCTGTTGCGGCCGGTAAAGACCCCCTGGCCGGTGAGGCGGGTGATCTTGCGGGCCTTGCACAGCCCGTCGAGGCCGCTGGTGAGCTGCCCGATGACGGCCTCCTTCTTGTCGCGCAGGCGTTCGATATCGATGTGCGGCGGGGCGAAGTCGACACCGAACTCGGCGATCTCCGCCGCCTCCTCGATCACCGCCGCGGCATGGAGCAGGGTCTTGGAGGGAATGCAGCCGACATTGAGGCACACGCCGCCCAGTCGCTGGCCTTGCTCCACCAGACAGACGGACAGGCCGAGATCGGCGGCGCGAAAGGCGGCGGTATAGCCACCGGGGCCACCGCCGAGGACGAGTACGTCATATTGTGTCATTGGTTCAGTCCTTATCGCTCGGATTTTGAAACGAGCTCACCTTCGATATAACGATGAATGATACCTGAAATGAGGGTTTGATAAGGGACGCCCATCTCTAACGCACGCTTCTGGATTCCGCGAAAATCATGATCATAAAGGCGGATGGTAATTCGCTTATCTTTCACCAAAGTTTTCCTGGCCATTTTCTTAATGGTATCAAGATCACTTCTGGTCGGCGTCCGCAGCGTCATTTTGCCTTTGGCATAGGCATCAATAATGGCCTTCTCTTCGTCATCGTACTTCATTCCCGCTTACCTCTCTTGTTCCTGGTGATACTCTTTCGTCGCCTTGCGGCTAGGAATAATGGTTTTTAAAAACACGTATTCCAGGTCAACGACATGGGGAACGAGATAAATATAGTCATCGACTATGACGAAGTAGATCTGTTGACCTGGATAACGCTCCTGATCGGGATGATCAGACATCTTCCAGACATCCCCTCGTAGCAAGTGGAAGAGAATTTTCTCAAATGAAATTCCTCTTTCCGACTTTAACCATTCATTTTTACGTGGATCCCATTCAAACTTCATTTAAAAAATGTACACACTTTGTCTGCACAAATCAAGTTGCGATGGACCAACAGAACATCACAGCAGCACCCGCCGCAGATCCTCGAGGGCTTTGCGCAAGGCCACGCAGAAACGGGCGGCGTCGGCGCCGTCGATGACGCGGTGGTCGTAGGACAGCGCGAAGGGCAGCATCAGCCGCGGCACAAAGGCATTGCCATCCCAGACCGGCTTGCGGGCGCTGCGCGACAGGCCGAGGATGGCGACCTGCGGGGCGTTGACGATCGGCGTGAAGCCGGTCCCGCCGATGCCGCCAAGGCTGGAGATGGTGAAGCTCGCGCCGAGGATCTCGGGAATGGTCAGCTTGCCGGCGCGGGCCGCCGTGCTGAGATGCTGCAGTTCCTGGGCGATCTGGCGCAGCCCCTTCTGGTCGGCGTCGCGGATGACCGGCACCACTAGCCCCTGGGCGGTGTCGACGGCGATGCCGAGATGGCAATAGCGCTTGAGCGCCACCTTGTCGCCACCCGGCAACAGCGAGCAGTTGAAGAGCGGGAAGTCGGCCAGCGTCGCCGCCACCGCCTTGATGACGAAGACCAGCGGGCTGTAGGCCGGCTCCCCTTCGCCACGTTCGCCGTTCAAGGTCTGGCGCAGTTCTTCGAGCCTGGTGATATCCGCCTCCTCGAAGTGGGTGACGTGGGGGATGGTGGTCCAGCTGGCTGTAAGGCCGGCGCCGGCGAGTTTCTTGATGCGGCTCAAGGCCACCGCTTCCACTGGCCCGAATTTGCCATAGTCGTCCAGGGCCGTCTCCGCCGAAGCTTGGCTTGCGGAAGCCGTTACCGCATCGGTCGGCCCCGCGGCGGGCTGGCTCTGGGCGGCAGGTCCTTGCCCGCCAGGTGACAGAGAGGCCAGGACATCCTCCTTGAGGATCCGCCCCGACGGCCCGGTGGGCGTCACCGAGGCCAGATCAACCCCCTTCTCCCGCGCCAGGGCGCGCACCGAGGGGCTGGCATGCACGGGTGGCGGCGGCTCGCCGGCCGGCTGCGAGGGGACTGCAGCCGCCGCTGCCGCCGGTTCCGTCTGCGGCGGGGTCTCGGCGACTGCCTTCACGGCCGGTTGCTCTTCCCCGCCGGCGACCTCGATGGTGGCGATGATATCGCCGCTTTCCACCACCTGGTTCTCCGCCAGCAGCACCTCGCGAATCACCCCGGCAAAGGGCGAAGGCAGATCCATCACCGCCTTCTCGCTCTCCAGCGCCAGCAGCGGGTCTTCCTGGGCCACCTCCTGCCCGGCACGGATAAAAACCTCGACCACGGTGATTTTCTGGACCTTACCAAAATCGGGGATGCGGATGGTCTGTAAATTCAATGCAATTCTCCCTATGACATCTACTTTCTCGCTGGACGTGCCGTTATCGAGCGGATTGACCTCAATGGCCAGAGAGCCCTCCGTCAACTGCTCTATATTTCTTGGTTTTGGAGAGTTCTGCCCATGGGGTGATTTTCCTTAACTGCGGTCCAAGGACACGTTCGGCCACCTCAGTGTCGTAAGCCGCTTGAGCTCGCAGCCAATACCCGTTTGAAAGCCCGAAAAATCGACAAAGTCGTAAATCGGTATCGGCCGTGATTGAGCGTTTACCGCCAACGATCTCGCTAATCCGCTGGGGAGGGACCCCCACCTCCTTGGCCAGTCGATACTGGCTCACACCAAGAGGCTTGAGAAACTCTTCCAACAAAATCTCACCCGGAGTAACCGGATCCACCATTTTCATCATAACACCTGTCAATGATAATCAACTATTTCCACCTCTTCCGCCCCGCCATCATGCCAGAAAAAGCAGATCCGCCATTGGTCGTTAATGCGGATACTGAATTGACCAGAGCGATCCCCCTTCAGAGCCTCCAGGCGATTACCAGGAGGGACCCGCAGATCTTCAAGGATAGCGGCAATCTCCAGCTGTCTGATTTTACGTCTCGCGATTTTTTTAAAACTGCCAAAGCGTCGCACATGGTATCCTTTCGCCAGTGATTCCGTGTCTCTATCCTTAAATGATCTGATCATGCAACATATAGTAACGTCTTACGTGAATAGCGTCAACTGAGCTGTAGCATTGGCGGACTTCCCTGGCAAGGGTGATTGAGAATATTGAGGCGCTATCGCTCCATCTTCGACCTCACGTCCGTCTCGATCCCGTAGCGGCGAACCGCTTCCTCGACCTTCTCGGCTGCCAGCTCGCCACTTTCGACCAACTGGTGCAGGGCGGCCACCACGACATGATGGCGGTCAACCATAAAGAAGCGGCGCAGCACCTGGCGGGTGTCGCTGCGACCATAGCCGTCGGTTCCAAGCACGGTCAGGGGGCGGGAGGTGAGGCGTCGCAGCTGCTCGCCATAGAGGCGTACATAATCGGTGGCCAGCACGGCCGGCCCGGGATGGCCGGCGAGTTGTTCCTCGACATAGCTGCGCCGTGGCACCTGCGACGGGTGCAGGCGGTTCCAGTCGTCGATTTCCATACCCTGGCGATGCAGCTGGTTGAGCCCCAGCACCGACCAGACATCGGCGACGACGCCAAATTCTTCGGCCAGCAGATCGGCGGCGGCGATGACCTCGCGCAGGATCGCCCCCGAGCCGAAGAGCTGCACCCGCGGCCCCTCGCCCGCCCCCTCCCGGAAGAGATAGAGGCCCCGTTCGATGCCCTCCTCGACGCCGGCCGGCATCTCGGGATGCCGATAATTTTCGTTGAGCAGGGTGAGATAATAGAACACATCCTCACCCTTGGTATACATGCGCTCGATGCCGCGCCGCACCAGCACCGCCACCTCGTAGGCGAAGGTCGGGTCGTAGGCCAGGCAGGACGGCACCGCCGAGGCAAGGAGCAGACCATGGCCATCCTGGTGCTGCAGCCCCTCGCCGTTCAAGGTGGTGCGGCCGGCGGTGGCGCCAAGGAGGAAGCCGCGCGACCGGCTGTCGCCTGCGGCCCAGATCTGGTCGCCGACGCGCTGGAAGCCGAACATCGAATAAAAAATATAAAAGGGAATCATCGCCACCCCGTAGTTGCTGTAGGCGGTGGCGGCGGCCAGCCAGGAGGAGATGGCGCCGGCCTCGGTGATGCCCTCTTCGAGGATCTGCCCCTTGGGGTCCTCGCGGTACCAGGAGACGGTCTCGGCGTCCTGGGGCTCGTAGAGCTGCCCGCTCGGGGCATAAATGCCCAGCTGGCGGAACAGCCCCTCCATGCCGAAAGTGCGCGCCTCGTCGGGGACGATGGGCACGATATGCCGGCCAAGGGCCTTGTCTTTGACGAGGATGCCGAGCAGCCGCACGAAGGCCATGGTGGTGGAGAGCTCGCGCTCGCCGGAGGACACCAGCAGCGGCCGCAAAGCGGCCATCTCGGGCGCCACGAGCTGTATCGGGGAGGTCTGACGGCAGGGCACCGGCCCGCCCATGGCCTGGCGGCGCTCCTCCAGAAAGCGCCGTTCGGCACTGCCCTCCGGCGGCCTGATGAAGGGCAGCTCGGCCAGCTGCTCGTCGGCCAGGGGGACATGGAAGCGGTCGCGGAACTCCTTGAGCGACTCGACGTCCATCTTCTTGACGTTATGGGCGACCATCACCGACTCGCCGGCCTGCCCCATGCCAAAGCCTTTGATGGTCTGCACGAGGAGCACCACCGGCCCGCCCCGCTGCCGCATCGCGGCGCTGTAGGCGGCATAGACCTTGCGCGGGTCGTGGCCGCCGCGAGTCATCTGCCAGAGCTCGCCGTCGCTGATATCCTCCACCAGGGCCGAGAGGCGCGGGTCGTCGCCAAAGACCTTCTCACGCAGGTAGGCCGGGCCGCGGGCGCGGATGGTCTGGAAGTCGCCGTCGACCATGAGGGCGAACTTCTTGAGCAGCAGACCGTCATGGTCACGAGCGAGAATCCTGTCCCACTCGCTGCCCCACAAGACCTTGATGACATGCCAGCCGGCGCCACGGAAACGCCCTTCCAGCTCCTGGACGATCTTGCCGTTGCCGCGCACCGGACCATCGAGACGCTGCAGGTTGCAGTTGACCACAAAGATAAGGTTGTCGAGCCCCTCACGCGCCGCGAGGGTCAGGGCGCCGAGACTTTCCGGTTCGTCCGACTCGCCGTCGCCCATGAACACCCACACCTTGCGGTCGCCAGCCGCCTTGAGCCCCCGGCTCTCCATATACTTCATGAAGCGGGCCTGGTAGATGGCGGCCATCGGCCCCAGCCCCATGGAAACGGTGGGGAACTCCCAGAACTCGGGCATCAGGTAGGGGTGGGGGTAGGAAGACAGCCCGCGCCCCGCCACCTCCTGGCGGAAGTTTTCGAGCTGCTCTTCACTGAGCCGGCCTTCGACAAAGGCGCGGGCGTAAACGCCGGGGGAGCTGTGTCCCTGGAAGTAGACCATGTCGGCGCCGTATGGCGCCTGGGGACCGCGAAAGAACCAGTTGAAGCCGACCTCGTACATCGCCGAGGCCGAGGAATAGCTGGCGATATGCCCGCCCAGCCCCTTGCCGTCCCGGTTGGCGCGGGCCACCATGGCCATGGCGTTCCAGCGCACATAGGCGGCGACATTGCGGGCGACGAGCGAATCGCCGGGGATCTTGTCCTCGTCGCCGGGAGCGATGGTGTTGCCGTAGGGGGTGAGCAGGCCGGGGGAGGTGTCGACCCCCAGCTCACGTGCCAGGAGGGTGAGACGGCCGAGGAGATAATCGGCCTTGTCGCCACCTTCGACGCGGATCAGGCCGCGCAGGGAGTCGAGCCAGTCGGCGGTTTCCTGCGGATCGGGGTCAACGAAATAGCCGCTCATAGTGCCTCACGTTTTGTTGCCGTATCGATTCTGGCTGACCTTGTCCCAGGGCAAGGTGGCCTGTGGGTGGCCGGCCTTCTCCTCTTTGGGGTAGCCGATGGCGATGATCGCCTCGACCTGCAGCTCGGGCCGCACCCCGAGGACGCCACGGACATATTCCTCGGCGGTAATTTTGCCATCGTGGTCGCGCTTCCTGATCTGGATCCAGCAACTGCCAAGACCGAGATCGGCGCAGGCGAGATGGATGACCAGTGCGGCGATGGAACAGTCCTCGATCCACACGTCGCCGCGGGCGGGATCGCCAAGGACGACTATGGCCAGAGGCGCTCCCTTGGCGAAGGCAGAACCATGTTGCTTGGCCCGCGAGAGACGTTCGATCGTCTCTTTCTCGGTGACCACGACGAACTCCCAGGGGTTGAGGCCGCGCGACGACGGGGAGCGCAGCATGGCTTCGGTCAGTTGCTCGATTTTTTCCCCTTCCACCGGGCGATCCTGGTATTGCCGTATGCTGCGCCGTTTGCGTAGTAGATCCAGAAACATCATCTCTCCCCCATTGCTTGAAATGTATTGCCACCCAGCCTTGCGCTGGCCTGCTGATCCGCAAGCGGACAACAGAGACAGCGACGAAGGGCTTACCTCTTCTCAAAAAGATTGTATATTACCGGGAAAAATTATTCCATCAACGATCAAAGCGCTGTGTATCGGCGGTGAGGCCATGGGAGCAAAGGACGTACTGCAGGATAGGCCAAGGGCCGGGAGCGCCCGCGACGGCTGGATCGTCGCGCATTATGGCGTCGCCGTCGAGGTGCTCTTCTCCGAGAGCGGCGACAGGGAGATGATCCGCGTCAAGCGCAACTCGGGCCATGTGGTCGGCGACCGCGTAGTGGTGGAGGGGGAGCAGTTGCAGCGGCTGGAGCGGACGAGCGAACTGGCGCGGCTCGATGCCCGCGGCGGCCGACACCTGGTGGGCGCCAACCTCGATGTGCTGTGCATCGTCAGCGCCTGCCAGCCGGAGCCGCCGCCCGGATTCATCGAGCGGGCCATCGTCGCCGCCCGTGCGGCGGGGCTTGCACCGGTGCTGGTAGCCAACAAGGCCGACCTCCCCGACCATGAGGACTATTTCGAGGACCTGCTGGAGGTATTTGGCGACTCGCTGCTGGTGCTCGAGGTCAGCGCCGCCACGGGCCAAGGGCTGGAGGAAATCCGCAAGTTTTTCAGCCAAGGCCACCGCGGCATCTTCGTCGGCCCCTCGGGGGTGGGCAAGAGTTCCATCCTCAACAGCCTGCTGCCGGACATCAAACTGCAGACCGGAGAGATCAGCGAGACACGACGACGCGGCCGCAACACCACCACCGTCTCGACCCTGCATCAACTCGAGGGCGGCGGCGAACTCATCGACTCCCCCGGCTTCAACGATTTCGGCCTCACCGGCATCACCCCGGTGGATCTCGCCACCCACTTCCCCGGCTTCGAGACAGCAACAAAGATGGGCTGCAAGTTCAGGGACTGCCTGCATGAGGATGAGCCCGGCTGCGCCGTGCTGGAACTGCTGGAAGAGGAGGCAATCGACGAGGATCGCTACGACATGTACCTTTACATTCTTTCCGAGGTCGCCGCTCTGCTCACCCAGGCCGACTATCGCGAGCGGCGGCATCGAAGGAAGAAAAATGGCTGAAGGAAGACGCCGCTGGTGGTCGAGGTCGAATCAGGCGGTTGCCATCGTTGTGCTCAGCCTTTGCTGTCCGCCATGGCCGTCTTTGCGCGGCTCCACAGTTCGCCCAGCCATTCATACAGGATGCGGTGCGAAAGATCGAAGTTGGCGAGACTGGGCAGATAACTGCCCGGCGGGGCCACAGAGGAGTTCTTGATGACATAGTCGGTGGGCACCGCCACCGGCCGCATTCCCTGACTCTGGAAGATGGCCATGGCCCTCGGCATATGCAAAGCCGAGGTCACCAGGACGAACGGGACATCCTTCAGTAGCGGGGCGAGATATTTCGCCTCCTCCACAGTATCCAGCGGGCGATCCTCGACGATCATTCGTTCCTTGCCCACCCCAAGACTCTCCGCCACCGCCGCCACCACCCTGGCATTGGCCACCGGATCGTTCACTGGCCCTCCCGACACCACCAGCTTGGCCTCGGGAAGTTGCCGCAGCAGGCGAATCCCCTCAGCCAATCGCGCCAGTGAAGTCCCGCCAATCTGCCCGGTCGCCGGCAAGCGTGCATCGGAGACGTGGCCACTACCGAGTACCACCACAAAATTGGGTGGGGCCTGCTGTAACACTCGCAAACGCTCGTCAATGATGGGGAGAAAAGCACTCTCGCGCGCCATGATTTGGTCACGCGCCATCCATCCATAACCGCACGCCAGGTAGAGGCAGACGAGCAGCGTCATCAAAAGGGCAGCGAGGATGCGTCTTCTGAAGAGCAGCGCAAGCAAGGAGAGCAATGAAAAAATAAAACAGAGGGCGATTGGAGAGAGTAATTCGGCTAAGGTACGAATGACATGCATCATTACCCCTGAAAAATCTTAACTTTTTCATGCCATAGGCCCACCATGGCAATCACCAGGAAAGGTAAGAAGTGTACAGTCAGGCGGTTCCAGGAGGTTCCCACCTGCCAGTAAATTTCCGCCTTATGAAAGAGGATGATGAGCAAATACCCACCTGCTAGGATGATAGCCAGCAAGATCCATCCTCTCGGTTTTTTAACGAATCCACTTGGTATGAGAAAGAGCAAGCCAAGCCAAAGCACAATATTCCATTGCTTGATATCACTCCACATGGAAAAGATCGCGTCGTACATGGCCGGTACCCTCCCCCACGCCCGTGCAAGGGTGGGTATATCCATATGGAAGCCTGCAGTTGCGTGCGAACCAAACTCCATGACCATTCTCGTCCAGATGATCCACGGCAGATAACACAGAGCCACCGTGGCACAAAAGATCGCGAGCCTTCTCACTTTCCCAGGCATAGGCGCGACGAGCAGCAATATCGCCAATGCACCAGCAAACAAGACGCCCTCGTTTTTCGTATACATGGCGGCAACCGCGAGAAGAGCGACGGCTACAAGGGCGAAAGTCTGTCTGCCGTTATCAAAGAGCAACAAGCAACCACTCGCGCAGAGCACCAACAGCCAGAATGGCGCCTCGGCGTAACTCCACGAGGCAATCAAGGGAACCATAGGTACCGAGACAAACAGCGCCGCGGAAAATAAGCCATACTTGTCATCACCGGTCATTCGCTGAATGATCACCGCCAACTCCCAAACGGCAAGGCTCAGGAAAACACTCCCCCAGCCCCGACTCCACAACTCTTCCCAACCTCCCCCCCACCAGCCCGAATAGGCCCAGACAGTAGGCCAAAGCAGAGGATAATCTGCATGACCAAAATATGAGACATCAGCAAGAGGCCCCGAACCAAGAGCCAGCACCTTGGCCTTGGCGGCCCAAATAGCCCAGGCATCCCAATCGTCCGGAACCACAATCACCGCCATGGCCAGCGACCAGAGAAAGTTGCCAAAAATGATGATCAGCAGAAACACCTTCCATGCGCCCACCCAAGAGAAGCGCATTGCCCGCAGATGATCGCGCAAACCACGGCGAGGCCCGCTGCACTCCTCCCATCGTTGTCGGCATGTCAGATATCGCAGCCAACCGCCGCCCCCTAAAATCGTCAGGAGAAGGCATCCTGCAGAAATAGTGGAGAAAACCAGTCGCGACCCGAGCAACAGCAGCATGCAGAAAAGGAGTCCAAGGCCAAAAGCCTCGGGAAAACTTAACCTTGCAAAGGTGCGCAAGGTACGAATACCGAGGGCCACCCCAGCAAACACTGCAACTCCCCCCAGCAGGGCGAGGGGGTTCTCACTACTCTCCCCGTCACCCTGCTGCGTTAGAGCATTCGCGGCGCTGCCCTGCTCCCTCTCGCTCGGGGAGAAGACGCCTTTTTCATCGATACGATACTGTGAAGAACCGGAGGGGATTCGGGGAATGAGCAGATACTTTAAATATGAGAGAGTATTAGGGTCACCCTGCGCGGTGTAACCTATGTTGCCCGGCCAGACTCGATCAATCTCTTGGTATACATCGACAAAAGATTCGGGCAGCCCCGCCACCCTCATCACCTGCTGTCGCTGCTCTGTGATACTCTTCCCAAAATAACTCTGCCGTTCCCTTTCCCACCAGAGCTTGAACATCCCAGCCAAGGCGGCCAGAGAAACCAGCGCCCAAAACGAGATAACCGCAACGACAAGGTATCGAAAAAATCTACTTTCCTTTGCCATGCCCATCCGGGTCGCCAGGCAGCGCTTCATCAAGATGACTCAAGGCTTCCCTTCGAGTCAACTCCGAAATGTTTTGCTCGATTTTTTCGATGGCCGAGAGAAGCTTGAAAATAAGCAGGAATACGAGCAAGAAACCGGAGAGGATGACTGCATTGATGTTGTCTTCAATGCCGATTAACTTGGCAAAATAGATAGTCGAGTTGGGGTAGATGGCGATCAGACCCATCCCGCCCCAGACGATGACACGCACGGCGAATTTAAGAAAGGTCTGGCCGGTCTCCCGCTTGAAGAACTCCTTGCTTCCCTGAAAGAGCATTACAGCCGAAACACAGATGATAATGATCTGATATACATGTATTTTCATAAATCCACAGTACCTCTCAAACCACTAGTCCCCAGACTATACGAATCAGCGTTTTGATCCCATTGATAAACCCCTGTTTCTGGGGCTTCCCCATCGAATACTCGGTATAGCGAACCTTTATCGGCACCTCCACAAAACTGAGCCGATTGTTGTTGATCTCCCGAATCACCTTGCTGTCGTACTCGTATTTATCGGCTTTGGTATCGATGATAGTGGCGGCAAAGCGGGAGTAAGCCCTGAAACCAGACTGACTATCGGAGACATGGATACCGTAGAACAACCAAGTAACTATATTACCGATCTTATTCGCGATAATTTTAATAAACGGCATTTCCCCACGAACCTTGGGTCGACAGCCGAGCACCACATCACATTGTCCGCTCTGTATCGGCGCGACGAGTGCTTCGATATCGGTGGGGTCATGCTGGCCGTCGCCATCCATAGTCACGACAATCTCTGCCCCGAATTTTTTTGCGGCAATTATTCCCGTCTTGGTTGCGGCTCCCTTGCCACGATTGATCTTGTGCCGAATGGCCACGACCCGCTCAGCAAGGGCCTCGAAATAGGTGGCGTCGCGACTGCCGTCGTCGACAACGATGATGGTATACTTGCCAGCCGCTCTGATCTCACGGATAACATCTCCAATCACCTGTTCCTCGTTATAGGCGGGAACAACAATATGTATGACTGAACTGTTCAAAATGGATATCGGGTGCAATCCTGAATCAAACGCCGCAACACACCACAATGATAGAGGAGGCGACAAAGGAAAACCAAGGGCAGATAGAGCCACCCCTTCCAGCCGGAACATACCACCTGCCGCCCCTGAAAAAGCGTCACGGCCGCAGCATACGGTACAACCAGAAAACCGTAAAGAAGAGGTTTGCCCATAATGACCGAAATTTTTGCCAACCAGGAGAGGTTGTGATAATGGCGTCTCTGCACCACCAGCCCACTCAGATGTCCAGATCTATAGGCATTACGGACAATCTTGGTGAACGTATCCCGCCCGTGATAATGGACCACCTCGATCTTTGGAATAAAAGTACATTGCCACCCGGCTTGACGCAAACGCAGGCTGAAATCCCAGTCCTCCGAGGCCAGCAGCGATTCGTCAAACCCGCCGACCTCCTCAAAGGCATCCCGGCGCACCATCACCGCCGCCGAACCAAGATCGACATCATGGAGCTTCATTGTATGCTGATAGGCCATGAATAAGCAAAGATCCGCTCCTTTTCCCCAAAAACCAGGCTCGCCGGAAACCACCCGACAGCCTGTCATAGCGACGAGCGGCGAGGAATCCATCCCGGACAGCAGGATGTCCAGCCAGTTAGCGGCCGGGACGCAATCATCGTCAATAAACGCCAGATAGTCGCCAGCCGCGTTTCTTGCGCCAATATTACGCATCTTTCCAGGCGGATGAAGCGTATCGACAGGAACCACTCGTACTAGCGAAGAATTATCCCAACAGTCGGCAGATTTGTGCGAGTGCGGTGTAACGATCAAAATCTCGAGAACAACCGCGAGAGCGGTTTGGTCTAGAAGACCGCAGACAGTGCGGGCAACCTTCTCCGGCCGCGCCGATGGTATGATGATGCTGATGCGATTATTCGCTGATGGCATCCCAATTTTACCTGGCTACAACAAAAAATCAATTAATCTGGTTATTTCCTGATCTGCAGCCAATCTGTCCTGCTCATTGCAATACGCTGGTGTGGGAACGTTCTTTTTCGGGAAAATATCTTGCGTCCACCTTTCGCCTTTTGCCTCAGCCAGCCCGCGTAAAAAATAGTTGAGGGTTTTCGACGAACGTTCCGCTCCGGTATTTGCCAGCGCCCACGCCCTGGGCTGCATCTCCCCGTGCTTTTCCAACATCATGGCGATGGTTTCAGCGAGACGATCATCCTCAGCCAACACCCCGGTCATGGCATTTATATGATCGCGATTAACACCAATATTGCGTGCAGTTAAGACAACCGGAACATCGGAAAAAAAACACTCGTAGATCCCGCGATTGGCGCCCTCCTTCTTGCTCAACATAACCCCAAACTTCGAACATCGGACCAGTCGTGCTACCTCGTCAGGAGAGATGTTCTCGAACAACTCTATCTTGTTCACCACCCCATAGCGTTTGGCAAGTTCCAAGATCTCTCTGCTTGTTCTGCCTTCAATCGGGTAGCCGATTAGGGCAACTTTTGAAATCTTCTCCTTTAACTGGCCGATTGCCTGAAAAAGCAACCGATGCCTCTTCCATTTCAACCAGTTAGCTATCATTACAACATCGTATTGCTTTTCGGTTTCCTTTCCGGATGTAAAGATATCGGGATCAGCCCAATCCCCGGCTCCAAGCCTGATAGCTCTTAGGGAGCCACCCAAGCTCATGATGTAGTTATAATCTTGGTGGTACTGGGCTTGAACCACGACCTCGGTAGGAAGGCCTCGCAAGAGATACATCCGTGCCTGTTGATAGCCCCACGCGCTTGGCTCGACGACCAGACGATACTGTCGCGCTATTTTTTCCACATCGAAGAGGGCGAAAAACTTATCTACAGTCTCATCAAAATTAAGAAGAATGACGCCTTTCTCTCTTGAACCACACCAAGGCTTCAGAACCAGCAGATCGCCCTGCCGCTCGGGGGGGGGATTTTTTTTCGGTTGCCGAATCCTCAATCTATCCTGCACGCCAAATCGGCAATACTTATCTCGATGGACTAAGAAGAGTTTGGTGTTTTTATATGAGTGGAGCAATTGTTGCCATGGTTGGACATATCCTGGAGGATATCGCCTTGTACGAGCATCTACCCAAGATGGCACAACACTGGGACTAAGGGCCGACAGATCTCGCTTAAGTCGCAAAGTTTCCGCTAATGCCGCAAAAGAAGCCCCCTGAAGGTCGAGCAAACAAACCTTGCCTCTTGATAGAAAAGAAAAAAACAGGCGGGCTAACGTATTGCCAAGCAATGCTTCCTTTATTTCATATAAAAAAAACAGGCGCCCACCAAAGTTCATTACTCAATCCTTGTTAAAGATTTTTCACCTATTCTTGTTCTGAGAGGCTCTCTTTCAATCACCCCGCACCTTCAGCCAACGGATCAGTCCATAGCACCAGCCAAGAACGTAGGCGATATAAATCCTGCCCCATATGGTCTTTTCCTCGGACTCCACGAATCCGCAAGCGTTTATAAAATTTGTCAAAACCCGGCTGAGCTTTGCCGACAGGGATGAGCCTCCCTGCATCGCCACGCCTGAGCTCACCCCCTCGCTTTTCGATACCGTTGCTCGCATCAATCGGTCGGTAACCCCACCCCAAAAATAGCGCCGATAATACCACCCAGGTTGAACTCGCTCGGCCGGAACAAAATGCCGCACCGTCACCAATGGATGGTAATAGAGGTGGCCTCCCGAGGCTTCAATCTTCTTTTTGATCTGGGTTTCTTCCCCTGAAAGGAGACAAGGCCCTTTGCGCCCCAAACGCTCATCGAAACCGCCGCATTTGATCAGGGTTTCTTTCTTGAAACAGCTGTTGGCACCAATCAACCATTCTTGCTCCGATAAGACCCGCGGCACATCACCCCAATGCACCCAACCAAGGGGAGCGCTCAGATCATCATTGATCCAGCTTGGCTTGGCGACTTCCCACTCCAAAGTTACCGGACCGCCCACCCAGTCAGGCTGCGGCTGACAATTGGTAAAGGCCTGCAATGCCGATTCGAGCCATTTTTCACCCGGTACGGCGTCATCGTCGATATAGCCGACAAACGGTGCCTGAGCCTCCTCCAGACCGCGATTCCGAGCCCGGGACAGGCCTGGAATCGGTTCAAAGATCCCTTTGATGAGAGAATTACCAGAAAAGCCCTTGAGAACCTCCTGGGTGGCATCGGTAGACCCGTTATCGACAACAATCACTTCATATCGCTCGGGTTCGAGGGATTGCTGCAGCAAACCGTGCAAACACTTTTTCAGAAAACAAGCACGATTTCTCGTGCAGACGATTGCCGATATTTCAACAACCATTGCTTAGAGCCGCAAGTCGGAATTTTCCGGTTCCGACCAATCAAGAATATGGTTTTTTTCGTGACAAGGGCCTTCCCAGCAGATTGCCCCGCCACAGCAGAGACATTCGGGAACCACATCCTTCCTGCCCCTGCGAGCGTTGGTCCGCCGGAGTTCCTGCCAGAATCGGTTATTCCAAAACTCCTTGTAGCTCTGTTTTAAGATATTGCCACTTTGATACTTACCGGCATCGATCTTGGGGCGGAAGAGTATTTCGCTTGCCGGACAAGGATAGACATCGCCATTAAAATTGATAAACAAGGAGCGCCAGGGTTCGGTGCAATCGCGGGACCGGGTCTTGTGGCGCTCGTGGAAGTAGGGAACCCGATGAAAACGAATCTTTCTCGCCCTGGATCTCTGTTCTGCGTCGGCGACCATTCGGTCACTCAATTCCTGATGGAAAAAGAGGGAATCATCCTGCGATATCACTACGCCACGACCTTGCTTCTCGCGATACGCTGGCGGGTAAATTCTCGAATACATCACCTTTACGGCATCGACACCAAGGTCCGCGGCAAGGTCGATAAAAGCGGGAAGCTCTTCGATATTACGCCGCAGAAGAATCATCGAGAGACTGATTTGCGTTGCCTTTCGGCCTCGTTGACGCACGAGTCGACGCAAGTTACCGAGAAGGTGATCAAACCCGTCAACTCCAGCCACATCCTTGTAGGTATGAGCGGTGGCGGCGTTGACCGAAATGAGGAAATGCGCGCCGGCCTCGAGAAGATCTCCAGTCGTTTCCTCCTTCAAGTCTATGGCATTGGTTATCACCGTATGCTGCACAAAGGGAAAATTTTTACGGGTTTGGATGGCAATAGCTCCGAGCTCGGGATTCAGGTAGGGTTCTCCACCGCCACCGTATATCACATCCACGAGATACCCCATGTCGAGGTGCGTGTAGATGGTTTCCATATCGCGTTGGGAAAGATATTGACCACTACCGCAGGCCCGGTAGTCCTTGCCGCACATGACGCATTGGGAATTGCATGTGTCAACCATCATCAGGTTGAGTGAGCTTGGAGCGAAAGCAACATCAATATTTCCGTCACGAGACGCACGTTGTATGTTGCGTTCCGCTTTCCATAGGCGGAATCGGGAAATTGCCCTCCGGGCCAGGTCACGTTTTCTGAGATTCACTAAAAAATTCTCCTTACATGCGCAAATAAATGTGTAACTTAGATTAAATCATTTTGCTTTGTCCCTTGCACCCAGCCTTGGGATTATCGCGTAAACAGCCTGTCTTTTATTGTGCTAGGCAAAAGCTTGCCGGCATCGATGCCAAATGATACTGGCAAGAAAGCGGACAAGATTTGCCGAGGGAGGTCGGGTCAGATGACGAAGCGGTGAACCAATCCATTTCCTAAAAATCCAAAACCCAAGGGGCCCCGAATTTGAGCATACTCTGAACCAGACCTTGGCCACGGCGCGTCTGAGATACACATCACTGAAAGTTTGCTTCTGCGAATTGAGTTCTATAAGATTCTGTAGCCATTTCTCTGCTTTCTCAACTTCCTTTTTGCTGTTCATGCGATAGCCCCGACCCACTCTGTGATGAAAGGCTATATCTTCCACGCTAACTGAAAAGCCTGATTGCTCAAGTAATCGGCCTAAAATAATCTCAGTTTGTTTTGTCATTTCATCCCAGTTGGCCCGCGTTGCACTAGCACCATGCTCGCGGACCCGAACAAGAACTTCATCTAAGTTGGCCAAAGGAAAATGAACAATTGCCCTAGTCCACAAATCATAATCTTCAGATCGCGAAAAAGTTGGATTATACCGCAGCTTGTGCTGAATGATAAGCTCTCGCCTCATGATAACAGTTACGTGCCACAATGGAGTTTCAAACAGCATGTATGCAGCGATTTCATCAGGATTCGAGGGAACCCTGGCTATTGATGGAGGGCCGTTGCCAAAGATTTGAACCCATCCTCCGGAGATCCCAATTTCTGGGTGATCTTGCATGAACCGAATTTGTCGTGCCAGACGGTTGGGCATGCTGATATCGTCCGCGTCCATGCGAACAATATACCGACCTCTTGCCAATTCGATCCCTTTGTTCAAGGAACGGGCTACACCCAAGTTCTCAACATTAGCAGATAAAACGATACGAGGATCGCAAAACTTATTTATAATTTCTAGGCTGTTGTCCGTAGACGCATCATCCAAAATGATAAATTCGAAATCCGTATGATTCTGTTTTAAAATACTCTCAATTGCTGCGGCCAAAAATTTTCCGGCATTGTATACCGGCATTATGACACTAATCTCAGGCATAGAACTCTTCGTAACGTATCTCAAGTTGCTTTGAGTTGATTTGGCGCATTGTATTTACGATTTAAAAGATCTGCAAATATTGCGGAATGCATTTTTATCCAGGGCAAGACATCCAGGTTATTTACAGCCCTCGAGCGAGCGGCAAGGGAGTATCTTTCAAGACCCTCATACACCTGCAGTACTGCTCGAGCCAGCTCATCTGGTTTTGGCGGATGGTCTTGCTGCCAATCAAGAATTGCCGGCACGCCAACTCCGGCGCTTTTCCCAACAAGCTCGGGAACTCCACCACTTTTTGAGTAAACTATCGGAAGCCCGCAAGCCATGGCCTCTGTAACAAGACGCGGGCACGGGTCGTTATATTTTGTGTGTAAAAGAATGTTATGTTGTTGCAGGAGTGCTGGAGCTTCATCTTGACTATATCCACCAGAAAACTCAAACCTATGCTGAACCCCAAGTTCCTGGGCCATTCCCTCTACCTCAGCTATACATTCCTTCTCGACTGCTCTCCATGTATACCTTCCAGCGATAGTAAGAAAGGCATTAGGTTCATGCATTAGTATTATTTGTAAAGTTTGAAGAGCCGTCTGTATCCGATAGAAATGCTGGTGACTACCTGACAGGAGAAGCCTTACTCCCCGAGGGCGGTTTCTGCCAACTGGACGGAAGACCTCTGTATTTACTGGATTATGGGAAATCGTCCACTGGCATTTGCAGCGTGCAACGAATTTATCTGCCGTTTGCTTGCAAAACTCACTTTGATAAATTACAAAATCGGCGAGTTCCAGAAGAATTCTGTTCGGTGCATTGGATTTCTCCCACCCTGGGCCATGCCACCCCGGATACGCGACGCCATTTTGATTGAGAACCAGGAGCACTCCCTTTTGTTTTGCCCTGCGTGCCATGATTTCAGGAAAAACAGGTAACGCACTATTTACCAGATACAATATGTTTGCACCGTAAACAGTATTTGGGAAATATTCATTCAAATCTTGGAATTTGATCATTGCCCCGCCTGAGCGTTCATCTCTTGAGGGTATACGCTCATGGCCATAAAAAACCAAAGGTTTCAGAAGAAAATTTCTCTGGACAGCCCTCCATCTATTGAACTCGGAAATAGTTCTTCGAGAGTATAAAAAAGAAAGATGAAGAAAATCTTTGAATCTCTTTACAATGGTCATTCTTATGCCAGTAGTTTTTTCATAAAATTTCCATGAATGGATGCGACAATAGAAGCGGAATAATGAGATCGCACCACATGACAGGCATTTTTTTGTTGATTATCCCAGTCAAAAGAGGATTCAGACAGCTCTTCAAAAGCGTGGCGCCAATCATCAAGTGATTTGCAAATTCGGATTCCTTGGCCATCGGCAAAACGTGCTACATCCATATAGCTTTGCAGTGGGCTACATAATGCCAGCCTTCCCCTTGCCATTGGCAAGGTGATTTTCCACTCAGTGTGACCAATGTTATAGGTACTATCGAGGAATCTAGGAGATATAAATATGCCTCCACGGTCGTACCAGGAAAGGAGATTTTGAATGCTTTGAAAGGGTATTATTTCAACATTAAGATCATGTAATAGTTTCTTTAATCGATCCTGCCAAGGTTGAAATACTCTTTCTATAGCAGAGATTGAGTTTGTGATAATGCGGAGGACGAATCGCTTACTGAGTGAACGGAGAGCATCTTCAATTACCAGTAAATCAAAAAGCTTAACAGCCTCACCACACCACAAGAGTGGAATAGTCTCATTCTTGCTAGGTCTCCATTTGCTTGATCTGTGAATGCATCGGTCTTCGATGCAATCTGGAATCCAAAATGTATTACCATTATACTCCAGAGCTATTTCTTTAAGCAGACTTGAGTCAGCAATGACGGCGGAACATGTTCTTGCCATTGCCCTGGCCTGGTGGTTCTGCTCCACCGTCGGTGCCATCCCATGATAGTAATATGCACCGACAGGAGTGCTGAGATAATCTACATTGAGGTCAAATACGGTAGGGATATTCCTTTGTTGGCACTGTAGAGCAAGTCTAAGTGCCTCTACGTTCATGGACTTTAAAAACACAATGGCGTCGTAGCGCTGCCATGGCTTATAAACCTCATATCTTAAGTCCAGACGCTGTAGACAGGGTTGATTGACGAGAGGGTTTAACCGTGCATGTCTAATTGAACTGCTTCCCTCCCATCCACAAAACAGAGGGGTGATCGTCTTGGAATAATAGCAGTTTTTAAGAGAAGGCAGCAGCCCGTCAACGATGAACCCTACACGCTTGCAGGTATTCATTAACTTTCTGCCATAAGCCGCTGGACAATCCGGACATAATCACTAGCCATCCTTGAACCATCAGGCATGTGTGTAAACACTTTTTCACGCATCTTTTGATAGTTACTTTTCATTGCAGTTACAGCCTCGACAATGGTGTCCTCGCGAAAGGGAATACCGTACTTCTTACCAGCCTCGACAATTCCCCCACCGTCTTCATGATAGAGCAAAGGTAGCCCGCATTGCACCCCCTCCACATGATGCATGCCGCATGGTTCCCAAAGACTGGCAGTTATATACACATGACATTGCCGTAGCAGGCCGGCGAGCTTTACTCCTGATGTAGGGCCGAAGGTCCGTGCTGCTCGCCATTGTATATCTGCGGGCCACTGACCAATTATCCATAATTCGGTATCAAGAATTTTTCCCTCGGCTATCATGTCATCAATCATTTTATATACAGGAAAGCCCTTCATCGGATTAGCCGACCAGTGGTGGGTAACCAGACGAAGTGGTCCATCGGCCCTGAATGGAGTACTGCCGACGGGATGAAATACTGAGACGTCTGCTCCATTATAGATAGTGCTGTTTGATCGAGATTCAGCGAACCATCTCGCTTGAAAGTATTCCTTCAACCATTCGGAGATGAAGACGGTATGATCGGCAACGGAGTTGGCTTCGAGCAGAATTTCATCGATGAAGTTCGTGCTTTTTCTTTGGTCACATTCATTAATTCTATGAATGATTTTAACTCCAGGATTGTTTTTGCGATACGTCAGAATGTCTTGCATTCCGAATGATTTGTTCAATAAGTCTTCACGGGGGTCGATAATGAGGATAACATCAATTTTTTTCTTCACGTCGAAGACCAATCTAAATCCATACCGGCGAAGCGCCGTTGCAAATTGCTTTACAAAAACACTGCTCCCCCCCCAAGACTTATAAGCAGGAAACATGTTACAGGCGACAGTTCCATGACAGCGCCCAAAGGGCAGGCACCCTGAACTTAGAGCGATATAATGGTGATGGCAAGTCTTCAAAGTCTTGTCTGCGAGGTACTCTAAGTGTTGTAAAAACATCTTAATCCTGTCTGCAATATTCCAATGATGATTTCATTGTTTTATGGAAGTGGCGCCATATAATATTACTAATGATTGAAATTTCATATCAAAAGCTTTTGGGCTACAATTATTACCTTGTGGCTTTCCCTGAGATCAGTTGGCAATATTAGACACCAAAACGTCACGCTGCTTTTCTCAGTTTATAATACTCTTGCTCGTACGCTGCCGGGGAAAGCTATTCCAGTCTCATTTACTTTCTCTGGCGGTTATAAAACAGCTCTATGAATGTTCGAACCTCACGCATCGCTTCCAGCCGACTCGCATAACGCCAGTGGAAAGCAACTCAGTTTTCAATGTCCCCCAAAAGCTTTCCATGGGTGCATTATCATAACAATTCCTTTTGCGACTCATGGAAGTTCTCATGTTAAATTGCCGAAGGAATTTTCGGTATTCACCGGAACAATATTGGCGCCCCGATCGGAATGATGAATAAGGCCAGCAATTGAGCGTTTGCTGGCAACCGCCTGGAACAGGGATTGGCTCACAAGATTTATTGTCATGCGACTGCTCATGGCATAGCCGACAATCGCACCGGTGTACAAATCCTTGTGTCCAGCGAGATACAACAAGCCCTCATCTGTGGGGATGGACGTGATGTCGGTCAGCCAGACTTGACTCGGACCATCTGTCATAAAAATTTTGATCTAGCAAGTTGGGTGCTACCGGTTCTTTATGATCTGAGTCTGTCGTTGCTCTGAATTTCCTCTTTTGTTTGCAGTGGATACCATGTTCACGGCGTAAACGTTTGAGGCGCAAAACACCTGTAAAAACACAATAATCCGCTAAATCGCTCTGCAATCGCTCGGGGCCATAGCTCTCTCGGGTGCGTCGATGAGCGGCTTTGATTTCCACCGCCAATCGAGCATCTTCCAGTCTCCGAGTCGATGGAGGCCGGGATCGCCACTCAAAATATCCGCGCGGAGAGACAGAAAAGACCTCGCAAAGCATTGGCAGTGGGTAGGTGGGTCGCACCTCCTTCATCATCGCGTACCGGGCAGCGACTCCTTGGCAAAGTACGCAGCAGCTTTTTTTGGAAATCTCGCTCCATCCGTACTGTAGCCAACTCTTTCTTGACCCGCGCTAGTTCAAGTTCCACTTCAGTGAGAGGGCGCCGGTTTTTGCCGACATTGCCAAGGTTACCTGCACGCACAACTCTCACCCAATTCTCGAGAGTACTCTCCGGTAAGGAAAGGCGTTTGGCAGCCTCACCGGAGGAAAGCCCCTCTTCGAGCACTAAGCGGGCAGCCTCTTCGCGGAACTCTTTCGTATATCTTCCTTGCGGTATCTTTTCCATGGCAACACCTCCTCTGCTGTCTATGAATCATCAGAGTTTTGGTGTCCACTATTTTCAACCTACATCACATTTAGTTTTTTCATGCTCTAGCACACATGATTCGATGCATTGAGAAAAGTGCTCAATTGAAAAATTGGAGTTCAGGCAACTTAAAGCTTGAGATGCTATGTTCTTTGCAAAACATCTATCCTCCAGTAGGCGATTTACTTTTCTTGCCAAATCGAGTGGATCTCCAATTTTAACAAACAGTAGTTCTTTTCCATCTCTAAGTAAACGACGGTCCCAAAACCCAGGTGTTTCAGTAATTACGACTGGAGTTCCGCAAGCCATTGCCTGTAAAGCAACACTTTGCCCCGATGGTTGAACAGAGTCGATGAGAGGTATTACAACACATCGAGCCTCTTGATACAAGATCTTCAGTTCATGGTCATTTATGGACTGACTCCCCCAGTCACTTTTCAACAACTTAACATTATTTGAAAGAGAACCGGTGATCTTCCTTTTTGTCAGTAGTATGATTTCAGCAGAAATCATATGGGCCGCTTTCAACAGGCAGTTAAAATCTCGTCTTCCATCGTTGCCCACGCACAGGACATAGTCTTTTTTTTTCCCCTTATTCCCATATCCCCAAAAATTAAGATCGACTCCATATTGGCATACGGTGTTGTTAATTTTTCTTGAAGAAAAGACCTTTTGACTTTGAATAAATTCTCCTTCACCGAAATATACGTTGTGCATTTCCTCCATAAGGGTTGAAGTCAGGTATTTCCCAACCCTTTTGTAAGAGTTATTGAATATGCCACAGTGAATCGAAACGAGGGGCGGAGAAAGCGCTTTTATCTTCTTCAACAAGCCAAGAGAAAATGCTATCCCGCTTGTTGTGGCAACGATACAATCGTATTTGTTTAACTGATCACACAATTTTAAGGATTGCCTGACCAGACCTCCATCCATGTAGGCCGGTGTCCATCCTTTGCTTAACATAATATTGCAAAAAGCGTAGGGAAATTTTACAGGAGAATGTGCGACTAATTCATGGATTCCGATTACATACCCTTTTTTCTCAAGCTCAATTGCACCATAAAAGAAATCGGAGGGGCTTCTGCCCGAACGAACATCCTGAAGTATATTGAATCTGCCAGTATTAAACAAATATGCGATTTTCACCGGTTAAAGCCTTACACATTAAATGCAGTCATAAAACAAGGGCCTGGGCAAATGTTAATGCCCGAGATAACACAAGGACATTTACCCTTCATCTGTGGGCAGGGATTCTACCCCGGGATTACAGGCGCAATCGAGTTTTAGATATTTCTTCGAAAAAAAACGACAAAACTTTAATATCGAGATGACATCTTATACACTCCACAGAAGCTATATCCTCTAAAAAATCTATAAACTCAGGTTGATCCTGATATACAACGTCGACTATCTGTCTTAATAGAAATCGGGTAACAACTACTTAAATCTTAATACTTTTTATTAACAGTTCATTGCCGACAATGGTTCCATCTTCGACCGGAATGTATATTGATTTGTCGATAACGTCGGCTACAAGGAAAACCTTTGTTCTCTTATAGCCATGATTGACGGAAATTTTAGGATACCCTCTTGGTGTGTCGGAAAAGTATAAAACAGACACTTTAAAGCCTGCTAGCACAAGTGCGTTTTTTAATGACTCAATATCAAACCAAAATGTGGTATAAGAGAAACTGGAACCTGAGGTATCATGCATGTTAACAGTCGCAGGAAAAATATTTAATCTTCCTGAGAATGGTTCACCGTCTAAATGAATTCTTGATTTGATCAAAGATAAGTTGCACCGGTATTTCTTACCGGCTAGAAAGAAATGAAGATAAGAGGGACTCACATGTGTTTCCAACACCAGGGTATTGCAAATATTTCGTATCCTCTTCAACAAATTAAAGGGATTCTGCATGTGATATAGTAGACCTGTACAGAGGCATAGATTAAATTTTCCAAGCCCATATTCATCTATTTTTCTGACATCCTTATTGAAAAACTGAACCCTGTCATAACCCAATCTTTGCCTTTCATGTTCAGCTTTTCTTAGGAAACGGTCTCTGATTTCAATCCCAACAACCTCTTTGCAACCCGCCTCGTGGAGATCAAAACAGTTATAACCTTCATTAGAACCAAGATCTATAGCTCGAAAACCGTTTACCGCCAGAAGTTTTTTAATACTATTTACCCTTGTCGAACGCCCGGCTATTCCGCCAGACCCTTTTTCAGCTAGATCCATTGCTTATTTAAGCCCCTTTCAATATTGTTTAAAAAATAGCAAATTTAAACACAGTGATTAGATCGTAAAAGGAAAATCTCAATAAATGTTCTTTCATGCTGTTTTTAATTAAACCAAGCCCGGGCTTTATTACACGATCTATGATGCTCTATTTATTAGCAAATATAAACCAAAAGCTTACCTTTTTATTCAGTTCAAATTTGAATTTTGTCTTTTGCTTGAATGAAAAAAATAAAATCTTTCAGAACATTCATCCCTAAAGGCGTGCGAAACGGACCACGTTCAAGAAGTGCCAGAGTTAGTTCCAGAAATTTTTTTTCAAAAAGCTGCCAATTGTGGTATTCAACAACCTTTTGACGTACGTTTTTGGATTGTTGCGGCGTCCACTCGCCCATGGCAAGCAGCATTGCACCGGCAAGTTCGTCAATTGTGTTACCGTGCAAAGGATAGCCACCATACTTCTCTGCGTCAATACCAGAACTTCTGGATGCTAAGGGTACACAACCACAACTCATAGCTTCTAGAAGCGTCCCAGCCTGCCCTTCAGCTAACGACGGCTGAAGTACCCAGGATGACGAGCTTAAACTCCTGACATATTCACTGCTCCCGCTTTGGTATGCTCCTGAGAAAACGACCCTTGGGCAGTTACCCAGCAACTGCATTATGTCGATATCTCCTTCCCTACCCAGCAAAATTAATGTCGCGTCAGGTATTTTATGAACGATCTTTTTCCAGGCTCCAGCAACTATGTGACTTCCCTTTCTCACTGAGAACCGTGTCGCATTATGGACAAAAATCTTATCGCGAACGATGTCCTCTGGCCCTCTGAAATGTTCTGTATCGATTCCACAGTCAACAAGATGTAATGATCCACGCATCCTTTGAATATTGAACGTTTGCAATATATGGTCGTTTCCGATGATTAGTACCAAATCAGATAGAGAAAGACTCCGCCAGTGTTTCCATTTATCAATAATTGAAGAAAGACCTTCTACAGGTGAGTCAGTAGCATATGAAAGGTTTTCAGAAATTTTCCTTGTCACAAAGTTAAAATGAGCTATTGAGGCAAATGTTGCCATTCTTTGAACTTGAGCATTTCGCCCCTCATGCCTGTTAGTCCACAGGAGATCAATTTTCCCGCAGGGCACATTATCGCCATAGGTGACATTAACAAAGTTTTTTTCTAGCACCTTCCACATATGAGAGGCTATTTGGCTACACGAGAACCACTCAGTAACTTTATTTTCTTTACCTGGATAAAAATGACGATCTGAATAGGCGAGATGAATTCTAAAATATTTATCTTTCATTATAATTTAAGGGAACCTTGAAAATTGAAACGCTCGTCCTCGAGCAAGAAAGTTGAGCAAAACCCCACTCTCCGGAGGCAACTATCTACGGTCATTCGTTCCGTTCATATCAGATCGTTGGGCCTGATATGAACGGA
>CALGIJ010000006.1 GCA_937915545.1 uncultured Desulfobacterales bacterium | reverse complement strand
CCGCATCCAGATGAACAGCGCCATCGGCCCCTACAAGGGCGGCCTGCGCTTCCACCCCTCGGTCAACCTCTCCATCCTCAAGTTCCTCGCCTTCGAGCAGGTCTTCAAGAACGCCCTGACCTCCCTGCCCATGGGTGGCGGCAAGGGCGGTTCCGACTTCGACCCCAAGGGCAAGTCGGACGGCGAGGTGATGCGCTTCTGCCAGAGCTTCATGGCCGAGCTCTTCCGCCATATCGGCGCCGACACCGACGTGCCGGCCGGAGACATCGGCGTCGGCGCCCGTGAGATCGGCTATCTCTTCGGCATGTACAAGAAGCTGGCGCGGGAGTTCACCGGGGTGCTCACCGGTAAGAGCCTTAACTGGGGCGGCAGCCTGATCCGCCCCGAGGCCACCGGCTACGGCTGCGTCTACTTCGCCGCCGAGATGCTCGCCACCCGCGGGCTGACTCTGGAAGGCAAGACCTGCCTGGTCTCCGGAGCCGGCAACGTCGCCCAGTTCACCCTCGAAAAACTCCTCGATCTCGGCGCCAAGCCGGTGACCTGCTCCGATTCCTCGGGATACGTCTTCGACCCTCAGGGTTTCGACCGCGAAAAACTCGTCTATCTCAAGGAACTCAAGAACTATCGCCGCGGCCGGGTCAGTGGCTACGTGGAGAAGTTCCCCGAGGCGGTCTACACCCCGGTGGACGCCAGCCTCGGCTACAACCCCCTGTGGAACCACAAGGCCGACTGCGCCTTCCCCTGCGCCACCCAGAACGAGATCAACGACAGGGATGCCCAGCATCTGGTGGACAACGGGGTGGTGGCGGTGGCCGAAGGCGCCAACATGCCGACCACCCCCGAGGGGGTCAACATCTTCCTCGACCACAAGCTCCTCTACGGGCCGGGCAAAGCCGCCAACGCCGGCGGGGTGTCGGTCTCGGGGCTGGAGATGTCACAGAACTCGATGCGCCTCAACTGGCCGCGCGAGGAGGTCGACAAGCGCCTGCGGGGCATCATGCAGAACATCCACCGCATGTGCCGGGACACCGCCGAGCACTACGGTCACCCCGGCAACTACGTGGCCGGCGCCAATATCGCCGGCTTCGTCAAGGTGGTCAACTCGATGCTCGACCAGGGCATCGTCTGAGGCATTTCCCGCCCGCCCCGGCTCTCACGAGGGGTGCCGGGGCCGGGCCTCCTCGCCAAGGAAGATGACTCCGAGGCGGCTGCGCCCGTCGACGCGCAGCACCAGGGGCGCGGCGGCGCGCAGGTGTACCGTGTGCGGGGTTGCCGTGACCTCCGTCAGCGACTGCAATGTCTCGGGAAGAAAGCGGTCTTCGCGGTGGGCGCCGACATTGAAGTAGTTGATGCCCAGCGAAGCGATGTTGTGAAAGAAGTGCGAACCCTGGGAGGGGTCGGCGCGGATGGCCGGGTGGGTGGTCTCGACGATGGCGCCGACCGCGCAGATCTCCTTCCAGGTCACCGGCACCCCCAGCCAGGGGTCGGCCGAGCCCCAGCGGCCCGGGCCGACGAGGATATACCTGCGCCCTTCTCCCAGCAGTTTCCTGTTGATGCCGTCGAGTTCGGCGGCGATTACCCTCGTTTTGGCCGGGTCGAAGGTCTCCGGCCTGACAAGGACGAGGTCCGTCATGGTGCGGTTGTCGGTGTTGCCGAGGGCCTGATGGCATAGGCAGAAGGCCCGTTCCCGCTCTGCCGGGGGAATGGTCACCTGGAGCATCTCCTCGCGGGCGCTCATCGGGCGGATCTGCAAAACGGCGAGGCGGGCCCGGCCCGCGGGGGCCTGGCCGAGGTCGACGGCGAACTCGATCTCCACCGGGCAGCCGAGACCCTTCTGGCCCAGGTCGAGGAGCAGGGCGATGGCCTCGGCCACGGGGTAGGCCTGGTATTTGAGGATAGCGGCGAAGGTCGGTACCGCCAGGCCATGGGGCTGATAACAATCGCGGATGCGTTGCTCGACGGGGTCGAAGCTGCTGAGGAGGAACTGCACGGCCGGGTCGTCAGCTGCCGCGGCGATGTCCAGCTGGCATAGGGTGTCGCCCTCGTCCCCCCTCACTTCCTCGCTCAGGGCGAGGGCGTAGAAGCGCTGCTGAGCATTGTCGAGGATGTCGGCGACGGTGCTGCGCTGCGGCAGGATCTCCGGGTGGCGCGGCGAGAAGCGCAGCGTCTTCTCGCCCTCCATGACCGCCTTGCCGAGGCCGATGGCGATGCTCGCCACGCCGTCCTCGGGCCGCATGGCCGCGAAGGGGTAGTAGTTGAGCGACTGGGCAACGCCGGAGATGGCCGGGTAGAACCGCTCGCCATGACGGCTGCCGACCACCTCCTGGATGATCACTGCCATCTTCTCCTGTTCGATCTGGTTGCCGACGCGGCGCGAGAAGGCTTTGGGTGCCTGGAAATAGGTTGAGGCGTAGACACGGCGGATGGCGTTTTCGAGCTGTCGCAGGCGCTCTGCCGGGTTGTGGTGATCGTTGGCCACCATGGCGGTGTGGTAGAGCCCGGCGTAGGAGCGGAAGCGCGCGTCCTCAAGGAGGCTGGACGAGCGCACCGCCAGGGGGTAGCGGGCCTGCTGCAGGTAGTGGCCGAGCTGCTGGCGCAGGCGCGGCGGCAAGACCGCCCTGGCAAAGCGCCGCTCGATGTCGTGGTCGCCGAGGTCGAGGGCGGCGAGGCTGGCCAGGCCGTTGTCGGCGATGAAGTCGTCGAAGGCGTCGGTGGTCAGGATGAGGGTCTGCGGTACGACGATGTCGAGGCGGTCGAAATGAGCCAGCTTTTCCTCATGATGGTGCAGCAGGGCGGAGAAGAAGGCCAGCCCGCGGGCCTTGCCGCCAAGGGACCCCTTGCCGATCTTGGTGAAGTTGGTATCCGGGTCGAAGCGCTCGCGGTCGAAGTTGACGATGATGCCGCGCTGTCGGGCGATGCGCTTCTCGCGGATGATGTCGATGAGGTTGCGGCGGTGCGCCTCCACGGTGGCAAAGGCGGAGTCGCGCAGCGGCCGCACGCGGGAGGCAAGCTCGATTTCCGCCAGGGTGTAGAACCAGCGCGAGAAGTCGTTGTGGCGGCTGTGCAGGAGGAAAGACTCCTGGGGGATGGTGGCCAGCTTCTTCTCGAGCGCGTAGAGGTTTCCGGCGCGGTCGATGGCCGACCCGTCCGGCATGCGGAAGACGAACGGCCCGTAGCCGAGGTGCTCGACGAGGAAGGTGCGCACGCTCTCACGCAGCGACGGGGTGTTTTTATCGAGGAAGAGCGCGGGGATCTGCTCGGCATGGCGCGCGTTGGCGCTCTCCGAACTGGTCAGCAGCAGCGGGATGTCGAAGCGATCGGCCTTGATATGGCGCAGCAGCGCCAGGCCGGCGGTGGCGTCGAGGCGCTGCTGGCGGGGGTAGCGCATGTCGGAAATCACCCCGAGGATGAAGGGCTTGTAGCGCTCGTAGAGGGCCAGGGCCCTCTCGTAGGAGTGGGCGAGGAGGATCTTCGGGCGGGTGCGCATGGTCAGCAGGCGGTGCTCCTCGTTGAGGCCCTCGTCGATCACCGACTGCACCTCCACCACCAGTTCCTTGTAGAGGATGGGCAGCATCAGCGACAGCGCGTGGGGCGAGTCTTCGATGAGGAGGATGACCCGCACTCCGGCGGTGGCAGTGTCGGCGGCTACGTTCTGGCGGTCTTCGATGTTTTTGACGATGGCGAGGAGGATCTCCGCCTGCCCCGACCAGTAGACCACCAGGTCGAGGCACTTGCGCAGTTCGTGCCAGGCCGGGGAGGCTTCTGGCATGGCCTCCTGGTAGGTGAGGAGCACCACGCGGATACCCGGCATGGCCTCCTTGATGCTGCGCCCGAGGGCATAGGCCTCCTCGTCCACCGCCTGTGAGAAGGTGATGGCCAGATCGAAATCGAGGGTCGGATAGTTCGCCAGGGCCTCGGCGAGCGACGACACCCAGATGAGGCGCGGCGGCCGGCTGAGATTGAGGCCGCGGTATTCGTTGACGATCTGCTCGGAGATGCGGCAGTCCTCCTCCATGATCCACGCCTCGTAAGGGGTGCCGATGAGCAGGATGCGTTGCACCTTGACCTGCATCAGCTCGTGAAAGAGCTTGAAACGGGAACTGAGTCGATTTTTTTCGGTGGGCAGCATGGTGATGTCCGGAGGCAAAGGGGACATGAGAGGTAATTGTTCGTCCTGGTAGAGAGCAAACAAGAAAATGCGCCAGGTGTCGAGAAATTCGGCGAGTATCTGGGCTAGGGAGAACTCTTTTGTGGCCAGCGCGGTTGCGGGGCCTTGGCGGGTAATTTGCTGGCGCCAGAGAAGTCCGAGGAGGCGCCATTGCAGGGCGTGGCAGGAGCAGCGACGACCGCGGGTATGCCGCGGTCGTCGCTGCTGGTATGAGGGGAGGTCAGGCGGCGTCGAGATTCTGGCGCAGGCTGATCCGTGACGAGAGGGTGCGGGCGAAGTTCAGTTCCGCACGCGAGGTGTCCTTGCCGAGGATGCGGGCCAGCGTCGCCAGCACTGTCGCCTGGTCGTCGTCGAAGGCGCCATGGTGGGCGGCGCTGGACCCATCCGCCGACCCCGGCGGAACGGTGTTCGGGGCGCGCAGCCAGGTACCCTTGCCGTTGATCTGGAAGAGCTCGAGCAGCTCACCGTCGGCGAGCAGGAACTTCTCCATGCCGAGGATCGGCTCGCCGTCCGGCTGAAAGACCGGGATGCGCGGGGTCTCCTCGAAGGCGTTGGAGACAAGGTAAAGAAGCGATTTGTTGTAGATCTTGCCGCAGTTGTCGTCCTGCTCCGCCTTGTCGGTGAGGGTGAACAGGGTGAAGTCGCCGATGGCCCCTTGGCGTAGCAGCGGCAGGTAGGTGGCCTTGAACAGTTTGGTGGTGCAGGCCGGTGCCCACAGGGTGCAGCTGGCGATGTTCACCCCGAGGCCGCTCGCTCCGGCTCCAGCGAGAGGGCCGCTGCCTATCGGGCCGCTGGCGGCGAGGTACTGTGCCAGGGGGGCATGGAAGATGCTGCCGGCGCTATGACCGACGAGGTGTACTTCAACATCCGCCATCTCCTTGCAGAGAAGGGCGATCTCTTCGGCGACGAGGCGCGCTCCACCGCTGGCGGCGGTCGTTGCCCGCAGGGCGTTCTCCTTCATCTCGTCCCACTCCGCCTTGCCGGTGCAGAGCCGCGCGATGGGTTCCAGGGCGTCGTCGAGGCGGTCGAGCATGAAATCCTTGGTGGCGTCGAGCAGACCTTCCGGTTTTCGCCGCCGTGTCGCGTCTTCGAGCATGTTCTTGATAGTCGACCAGTAGTCGCTATGCCAGATGAAGGCCAGGGGGTAGCACTGGGCGTCGAGCATCGCCCGGCGGTAATCGGCGACGCGCTGCAGGGCCGCCTCTTCGCCGACCAGACCGCCATGGGCATAGACCACCAGGCGTCGCTTTTTCCACCCGGAGGTGATCCGGGGAAAATCATGGCGCAGGATCTCGCGGACCATGTCCGCCGAGGTGCCGATATTGCCTCTGCTGTCCAACTGGCCATCGTTTTTCAGGCTGATGACATGGGGGCGGATGTCGTTGTAGTGGTAGGCCCGGGACAGTACCGCTCCGGCAACCGAGGCCTGCGTCGCCTGTGGCGATTCGAGGAGGTTGACCGGAACGCCGAGGCGCGCCACCCAGACGTCGCTGCCGTTGGTCAGCCAGTCTTCGTAGGAGATATGGGCATAGCCGTCAAAGCCCCACTTCCTGCCCCATGAGTTCTGGATCCAGAAGCCGTCCTGGTCGTAGGCGACAATGGCGAAGGCATGTCCGCCGAGCAGGCCGGCATCGAGGGGGATCCTGCCGTCCGCGCCGACCCTTTCCCAGCCCTGGTGCACGGTGGCGCTCGCGTAAAGGACGCCGACCTCGGTGATGGCGGCATGCATCGCCACCAGGCTCTTATGGTTGACCCGGAAATAGGCTCCCAGAGGGCGCCGTGCCGCATCGCGGGTCACCTCGTGGCTGAGCACCGGCGGCAGGTCGGAACTCGTCCCCCATACCGTATTGGCACAGACGCCGTGCTTGTGCCAGCCCTTCATCGCCCCGCGGCAGCTCGATCCCTCATAGTCCTCGCCGGCCCACTCGTCGTAGCGGCGCGCGTTGGCATAGAGCATGCGCGGGCTGACCTCGATGTTGTCGGGGACGATCTTGCGCACTCTGAGGAGGTAGTTGGCGACCGTGGCCAGCCCGTACCCGGTGCAGGCACCCTCGCGACCCTGGTCGAGAATCGGTACCTGAGCGGCGCGGTAGTCTTCGAGGTCGCGGCGCAGGGGGACTTCCACCAGGGTCGGCTCATACATCTGGTCGCGGAAATCGATGCCGTCCGGGCGGACGTTGAGGACGCGGTTACCGTGCGTTGCCTTCGCTCTGCCGCCACCCCCCTGGGAGGGCGCCTTGCCTCGCGGGCTCTTGCCGGGTTTCCTCGTCTTGGCTGCCTTGTCTTCCATGCTGTTCCTCCACTCTGTTCTTTACGGGTTCGCCCGACGTCGGTCGGGATCAGTTCCAGCTGAGCGCTTCACTTATGATGGCCGGATTGGTGAAGATGTCCGAGTTTCTGGCCACGAACTCGAGTACGACAAGGGATTCGATGGCTGCTTTTTTGATAAAGGTCTTGTAGATGCGGAGGTATTCCTCGGGGATGCCCTCGTAGAAGGCGGTGCCGACGGAAAAACTCGCCTTGCCGAAGGTATTGCCCAAAGGGCCATAGCAGCCGAAGCCTTCGGAGAGAATCTTCACCCAGAAGGATTCACTCTCGCCGCCATCGGCGGGATGTTCGCGCCAGAACTGGCCGAGAGGGCAGGGCTGGCGCCGGCCGTTGCAGAGCAGGTCCACCGACTCCTGCCCTATGATGGCCAGGGTCGCCTGGGCCGAGGACTCGTAGAGACCGAGAAGGGGGCGTTCCCCCTGATCGCTGTCGAGCGTTCCGGCGATGGCCGCGGCGGTTTCACTCTTGGAGATGTCGATAACGAGCCTGTCGTCTTCTTTGGTGAAAAACAATCCATCGTTGACACGTATCTTGAGCCGTCCGGCATAACTCTCTATGGCACTCTCATAGTGGTCGCACAGTCCTGGGCCGTGATACACCGGAATGGTATGACTTGGAGTACTCATATCCTGCACATGGTGCATGATTCTTCCGGTGGCCTCGATGACATCTTCCAGGCTATGCCTGCCAGGTTTCTCGGAACATTTCTTGATATATTTGTCGAGTTTTTCGAGCAGGGAGAGGTAACGCCTCTCCGAAGTGCGGTGGCCGGGGACGAGCACATGGTCGCCGATGGTGTGTCCGTTGTTGTAGAAGTGCCAGTTGAAAGGGCGCTGCAGGTGGGTGGAGAAGGTGACGTCATCTTCCGAGGCCGATGACATGCCAAGGAAGTCGCGCATTTCCTGACGTGGCCCGGGAATGCCCCGCAGCTGCAGGAAGAGGTCAAAGGCCAGTTCCGAGCAGTCGATATGATTGATCCTGTTCATTGTGCACCTCCTGGTAAGGGCTAGTAATCCTCTTGCGGCACCGTCAAGCGGTCATCACGGCAGTGGGCGGCGCTGCATGGGTATGAGCGGTCGCCGGCCAGTATCGGCTCTGTCGTGCTGAAGTCAGTGGGCAAGTACATCATATACAGGGAGCTTTATGGAATATCAAAATTGATGGACTGTTGATCGATATTTTATGGAAAGGAATTTTCCTTTGATATCGAATCAACATCATTTTAGAGGCAGTATCTAACCTGTTGTAGGTTCAGATAAATATCTTGACGCTCCCGGTGCAAGGTGTTAGTTATCTTTTTCTGTTCAGCGTGTCATCTTTATATGTTTACAAGAAAAAGAACGCTCCATGCATGTTGGCGAAGCGTCGCTGCGCGAGCGTGCCCCCATTGCCTGGCCGGGAGAGCTTTATCCGCGGAGGTGCTGCCATGGGGCAAGCCGAGCGACGGCAACCAGGGGACGGACGAGGGAGGAAACGAGGTGGGTGAGCGGAAAATGCATGCTCCTTGCGGTGCGGGACTAGTTTCGGCCTTTGGTCAGGCAGGGGAGAGGGGTGGCACCGCAGCCACCGGTGCTTCGTGGGAGGAGGCGGTCGCCCGCCTCGGCGAGGAACTGCGGCAACGTCGCTATTCCTTGGGGACCGTGCGTGTCTATGTCTTCCACGTGCGACGGTTCGCGGCCTTCTGCGAAGCCGTTCCGGTGGAGGAACTCACTGGCCGGCATGCGCAGAGGTTTTTACGGTTTCTCGCCGTGGATGGCAAGTTCTCGATCTCCACGCGCAACCTCGCCTGCAATGCCCTGCTCTTTTTCTTTCGTCATGTGCTCGGCAGAAGCATGTGCGAAGGGAAGGGCGCGGAGCGGCGGAAGCGGCCGACGCCGACCCCGCTGGTGCTGTCGCGGGAGGAAATCGATGGGCTGCTGGGCAGGCTGGACCGACCTTTTGACCTCATCGTCAAATTGCTCTATGGCTGCGGGCTGCGCCTCTGCGAGTGCCTGAACATGCGCTTGCACTCTCTTGATATAAGCGCCGGGACACTGTCGATTCCTGGACGGAGAGGACGGAAAGATCGCCAGGTGCCGCTGCCAAAGAGCATTCTCCCCGAACTGCGTGACCATGTCGAGGGGTTGCGCGGCCTGCACCGGCGGGACCTCGCCCGGGGCTATGACGGGGTCTTCCTCCTTGCCGCCACCGAGAAAACTCCTGCCGCCTTCGCGAAGAGCTTCGAATGGCAGTGGCTCTTTCCGGCGCCACGCCTGACCCGTGAGCGTGACAGCGGTCACCTGCGGCGCTATCATCTCCACCAGTCCCTGGTGCAGAAAGCCCTCCGCCGCGCCGTGCACGAGGCCGGGCTGGACAAGCGCGCCACCCCGCATACCTTCCGCCACAGCTATGCCAGCCATCTCCTGCAGAACAATTTCGATGTGCGCACCGTGCAGACCCTGCTCGGTCATGGCGACGTGCGCACGACGATGATCTATGCCCGCACGGTGAGGTGCCGGAGTCTTGACGAAGCCGAGAGCCCCCTCGATCTGTAACGCTTTCATGGCTCCCGGCGGCATGGCGTCGGTCAGGGCCGCGGCAGGTGCCGATGCAAAAAAAATGGGGCGCCGACCGCCGTGGCGGTGGCGCCCCATCTCTTCAGGGCCGGGAGAACCGGGGGGAAGACGGTCTCCCGGGGGGAGCCGGCGAATCAGCAGGCGGGAACGTTGCCCGAGTCGCTGGCATAGTTGTGGAGGAAGTCGAAGACATGCTCGATGTAGTTGTCTTTCAGCGGCTTGGCCTCAGGGCAGAACTTTTTCAGCTCTTCGTTAAGCTTGCCGGCGTCCTGGATGGCCTTCCACTCGGCCTGGGTATGCTTCTTGGCCATAGTGCCGCCATCGAAGCCGCAGGCCGGTTTCATCTCCTTGATGAAGATCTTCTGGCCCTTGCCGGCGTCGGCGGAGGCGACGGCGGCGGACAGGGCGACGATCAGAGCGGCGGTGGAAACGAGGGAAACGAGTTTTTTCATGGTGGTTCTCCTTCTTGTGGTGTTGCTGATGGTGAATGGTTGTCGACCCTGAGGCGATGGCTTAGCCGAGAGGTTCGTTGACTTTGATTTCGCAGACGTTCTTGGCGTCGCACTTGACGTTGGCGTCGAAGTACATGGCCTTGCTGGCGTCCTGCTTGCCTTCCTTAAGCTTGATGACAGCCTCCATGCCGCGGGCACCCGAGCCGCAGACGAAGATGGCTACCTTGTCCTTGGGCAGTTTGCCCGCCAGTTCGGCGGCACTCATCTTGCCGGCTTCGATGTTGATCGCCCCTTTGATATGGCCGCCGGCAAACTCGGCGGCGCCGCGCACGTCGACGATGGCCACGTTGGCGGGAACCTTGTCGGCGAGGATCAAGGCTTTCAGCCACTCGCCATCGACGGTGCCTTCATCGACCCCGGCCTTGACGCCGTCAACCATGACCTCTTTCTTGGCCACGGGGGCGGCGGCCGTCTCCGCTTTCTTGGCTCCGGCAGTGGTCGGCAGCTTGGCTTCCTTCCAGGCGGGCAGACCGCCGGCATAGACGCTGACCTTCTTGTAGCCGCTTTCGAAGAGCTTGTCGGCGACGACATGGGACTTATGGCACTCGTAGCCGGCGCAGAAGGTGATGATCGGGGTGTCCTTGTCGGCCGGGAAGCGACCGGAGAGCTTGTCCAGTTCCTCGTCGTTCATATAGAGGGCGCCGGGAATGGTCTCGGCCATGAATTTGCCGCTCGGCCGGGCGTCCATGAACAGGGCGCCATGCTTCTCGAAGGCGGCCTTGGCGACAGGGGTGCCGATTTCCAGGTAGTTCTTCGCCGCCCATTCCGGTTCGCCGGCCTGGTAGAGCTTGACGTTGGTGAAGCCCAGCCCTTTGAGGTGAGCGGCGACGATCGGGCTCTTCTCGCACTCCCAGCCGCCGCAGAAAACGATGATCTCCTTGTCCTTGGCGACCTTGTCGAGCTGACCGATGAACTTGTCGATCTGCGTGTCGGGGATGTTGATGCTCGAGGGGATGGTGCCGCTCAGGTATTTAGGGTTGGGCCGGGCGTCGACGAGGATCGCCTTGGCGCCGCCGCGGGTGCCGTTGCCGATGGCCGCCTTGGCGTAGGCGTAGTCGACCACCTGCAGCTGGTGCTTGTCGATGAGGCTCTTGACGTGGGCGGTGGGGGCCGCCGCCGTTGCCGCCGGGGGGGCGGCGGTCTTGTCGCCGGGGGTGGCGCAGCCGCCGAGCAGCAGGCCGGTGAGCAGCAGTGCGGTTCCGAGAAGTCGCAGTTTCATGGTGTCTCCTTGTGGGTCGTGGTTGTGGCCAGAGCCGTTCAATAGTGTTCGCGGAAATTGCCGACGGAGAACAGCCCGTCGAAAAGCTTATAGATGATCATCGCCACGCCGACCGAGCCGACGACGATGAGGATCTCGCCGAGATGCGGCGCGACGTAGTGGAAGGACTCGGCCACCGAGTAGAAGTCGTAGCGTTCGTAGCCGGTGCCGAAGCGATTGGACATTGGGTTGGCGTTGCCGCCGTAGACAAAAAGGTACCTGCCGAAGAAGCCGCCGACGAGGACGCAGAGGGAGGCGAAGACGGTGAGGATCGGCTTGCCCGGCTTGAGGATGAACAGAAAGGGCAGGGCCAGGGTGAGGAAGATGTAGCCGGCGAAGTAGACGACGCTGAAGGGGCCGAAGAGGATGAGGAAGGCCCAGTCCTTGTCCACGGTCATGTAGCCGACGATCTCGTAGAGGCCGAGGATGAAGACGAAGAAGAGCATCGCCTGGCGGATGCGATTCATCAGCGACTCGTACTCCGGCTTGTGGCGATGGACGAGGAAGGTGTTGATGCCCATGACGCCGAGCGAGGTGACGAAGGCCGAGATGATGAAGTAGAAGGTGAGCAGGGGAAACTCGGTCCACAGGTGACGGGCGGTGTTCATCGAGAAGAGCTTGGCCTGGATATAATACTCGATCAGGTCGACGCCGATGCTCAGCACGAGGATGGGCAGGGCCAGCCGCCTCGCCCAGTCGCGCTTGTTGGTGAGCAGCAGATAGATCTCAAAGAAGACGAAGGGGATGTAGGTGCAGTAGAGGGGCAGCATCAGCCACATGCCGGCGCTGAAGTTCGGCGTCAGCAGCATCCAGTGCATGTTGAGCATGTTGAGGTCGGTGGCGATGGTGAACAGCCCGGCGAAGATGAGGGCGACGCCCGCCACCATGAAGCCGGCGGCAGCCTTGCCGACGATATGGAAATGGGCCATCTCCGCCAGGGCGACGAGGAAGATGACGCCGCTGCCGGTATAGATCATGTACATGTAGTTGGCGATCAGCAAGGTCCACGGCTGGGTTCTGGTGATTTCGCCGACGGTGCCGAAGACCGCCTGGCTCATCGCTTCACGCAGGCCCGGGGCGGTGGGGTCGATGCCGGCGGCATGGGCCCCGACCGCGCCGCTCATGTAACGCAGGGCGAAGAGCTCGTAGATGCCGAATAGCGCCAGGGCGAGCAGCACATAGGCGACGAGCATGGTCTTGCTGAACAGCAGCCGCCGTATGGGGATCTTGTTGATTGGCACACCGGCCAGGACTATCGTTTCCATTCCTTGCTCCTCCTGTTGCGCGCTTCGTCGTAATGGGGCTTGATCTCTTCCCAGGTGTGGATGTCGGTGGTATGGGCCAGGCTCTGCTTGGCGTAGGCCTCGTCTTCCGGCAGCAGGTAGAAGAGCTTCGGCACGGTGCCGATGTGTTCCTTCTGCACGAAGAAGCGTCTCGTCTTGAGGAGCTTGACGAGGTCGGAGTTCTCGTCGTCGAGGTCGCCGAAGGTGCGCACCTTGGTGGGGCAGGTGGCCTGGCAGGCGGTGGTGCCGGTCTCGGCGATGCGATGGTCGCAGAAGGTGCACTTGTCGATGACCACCCTGGTGTCGTCGACGAAGCGGGCGTCATAGGGGCAGGCCTCCATGCAGCCCTTGCAGAGGATGCACTGCTTCGGGTTGACCTTGACGATGCCCCCCTCGCCGTAGTGGCTGGCCTTGGTCGGGCAGACGCTGACGCAGGGGGCTTCGAGGCAGTGGTTGCACTGCGATGGGTAGATGTTGGCGTAGGGCCTGCCGAAAATGGTGCCCTCGACCATGCCGACCCAGATGCGCTGCTTGTCGGCGCCGAGCTGAACGCCGTTCTCCTGCTTGCAGGCGACTTCGCAGGCCTGGCAATTGATACAGTTCTGATATTCGAGAGCCATAGCGTAGTTCATAGTCACACCTTCCTGACAGATACCAGGGTGTCGTGCATGATGGCGCAGCCCAACACCGGTTCGATACTTCCCTCGATGATCTCGTTGTCGCTGGCGCCGTTGCGGTGGGCGAAGGTCTGCAGCGACGATTTCGAGCCGAAGCCGTGGATGTAGAAGACCGCCTCGCTGACGATCTTCGGAGTGGGGTAGGCCTTGATGTGTACCTTGCCCACCGGGCTGGTGATCTCCACCATGTCACCGAAGGCGATGCCCAGCGTGCGCGCCTCGCGGTCGTTGATCCACACGTAGTTTTCCTTCATCAGCTCGAGGAGCATGATGTTGTTGACGGTGGCGTTCTGGGTGAAGTGGGCGTGGCGGCCGGTGATGAACTTGTACTTGCCCTTGGGGACCTTGACATAGTCCTCGTCATGCCAGGCCGGCATCGGATCGACGCCTTTCTTCTCCATCGCTCCGAGATAGCACTCGATCTTCTTGCTCGGCGTGCTGTAGGTCCTGCTGGTGGGGGCGATGTCGGCGGGGTTGACGCAGGTTTCGCAGGTCTCGCAGTCCCTGTCGAGGCTGTCGTCGCGCACCATCTCCCCCTCTTTCTTGAGCACTCCGTAGTATTTCTTGTTTCTCGGGTAGTACTGGTAGCTGTTGTCGGAGAGCTTCTTGAAATACTCGTTCATCTGCGGGTAGAAGACGCCCTTTTCGCGGAGGATGCGCCAGGCGGCCTCGCCATGCTTGGCGACCACCATATGGTGGTTGATTTCCTCCTGGGATTCCTGGTAGGCGTCGGCGAGGTCGTAGCCGCCTTCGCTGAAGACCTCCTCTTCCGGCCGGTCTTCGAGTTCGCTCTGCAGATCCTCGTCGTGCTTTTTGGAGATCTCCCAGAGCGGCTTGGAGAGCGCTTCGCCCAGGCCGCGCATGATCTCGATGACCGGTTTGGTCTCGTACATCGGCTCGATGGCTTTCATGCGCAGGGCGATGGCCGGTTCGGTGCCGGCGAAGGAGGTCACCGGATCTTCGCGCTCAAGGTAGGTGCACTCAGGGAGGATGACGTCGGCGAACATCGCCGTGTCGCTGGGCATGGTGTCGATGACCACCACCAGGTCCATCTTGCGGAGCATCTCGGCGGTTCTGGCGGTGTCGGGCACCGACAGCATCGGGTTCTGCTTGTAGACGAACATGCCGCGCACCGGGTAGGGGGTCTTGCCTTCGGCGACCATGTTGCGCCAGGCCACCCAGGACCCGGTGGAGCCGACCACCGCCGCCGCATCCTTGTCGATGCGGCCTTTGGCGTTGGCGTAGATGGGGGCGGTGATGGCGTGGTCGCCGAGAGGCAGCTTGTGGCCGAAGACGATGCCGCCCTTGACGTCGACGCCACCGCCCAGGGCAGTGAACAGGGCCATGGCGCGGCGCAGTTGGAAGTCGTTCTTCGACCAGGTGGTGCGGCGGCCCTGGTAATAGATGGCCTGGGGTGCGGCGGCCATGAAGTCGTGGGCGACCTTGCAGATGGTGCCCGCCGGGATGCCGGTGATCTTCTCCGCCCATTCCGGGGTGTAGCCGCTGTCGAGGATGTGCTTTTTGTACTTCTCGAAGTCCTGGAAGTTGTTCTCGACGTATTCCTTGTTATAGAGCTGGCCGAGCAGGGTGGCGTAGGTCAGGGCGAGGACGAAGGCCAGGTCGGTGCCCGGCTTGATCTGCAGATAGGTGTCGGCGTGCATCGCCGTGTTGGTGTAGCGGGGGTCGACCACCACCAGCTTGGCGCCGCGGCCGCGGGTGCGCTTGAAGAGGTCCATGGTGTCCGGAGTGAGGATCGCTTCGGCGCGGTTGGCCCCCGCCATGATGACATACCTGGCGTTCTCGAGGTCGGCGATGCCGTAGCCGCCGATGGTCAGGGTATAGCCGGTGACCGTCGATTGCAGGCAGATCGAAGAGTGGTTGAGGAAGTTGCTGCTGCCGAACTTGTCCGACATGAAGCTCTTGAAGGTGTGCTCGGCGAGGCCCTCGCCGGCGCAGTAGCCGATGGTCGAGCGGTTGTCGCCTTCCTCGTCGAGGATCTTGGTGAGCTTGTCGGCGATATGCTTGTAGGCCTCCTCCCAGGTGGCGCGCCGGTACTTGCCGTCGCCGCGCTCGCCGGCGCGGATCAGCGGGTACTTGAGGCGGTCCGGGTCGTAGAGGGCGCTGATGCCGGCCTGGCCCCGGGCGCAGAGCATGTTGCGCGATTTGGGGAAGAGGGGGTTGGGGTCGAGCTTCTTGACGATGTTGTTCTCGACATGGGCGATGGCGGCGCACTTGTTGACGCACATCTCGCAAATGGTCGCCACCTTGCGCCGGCCTTTCGCGGCGACGGGGGCGGCGGTGGCCTTGCTCATCGCCTCGGCGAGGATGTCGGCCCCGGAGAGGGCGGTGCCGCCGAGGATCATCAGGGCGACGCTGCCTTTGAGGAATCTCCTGCGTGAGATCTCGATCTGCATGTGGTTGCTCCGTTGTCTTGCTCTGGTCCGGGATGGTCTTGTCCGGGAAGATCCCGGCTCCCTGTTGACGCTGCCGGAGGCTCTTTATGCGGCCCGCTGGCAGAAAAGAGAGAGCAAAAGGCGTGCCATGAGTGAAGTCGACCTGGGCTGGGATGAGGCTAGTCGCGGTGCAGCAGGCCGTAGCGGTGCATGCGGTTCCACACCGTGACCCGGCTCACCCCGAGGAGCTTGGCCGCCAGGGACTGGTTGCCCCCGGCCTGGGCCAGCGCCTGCTGGAGCTCGCCTTTCTTGCGTTCGTCGCTGGACAGGGTGGCGTGTTTCGCCACCGGGAGCGGGGGTGCCTGTACCTGGGGAAAGGCGATGTCCGGGGGCAGGTGCTGCGGCTCGATGCGGTCCTCGCTGCAGGTGACGAAGGCATACTCGAAGGCGCTCTTCATTTCGCGGACGTTGCCCGGCCAGGAGTGGCGGACGAGGAGCTGCATGGCCTCGGGGGAGATGCCGAGGATCTTCTTGTTGCTCTTCAACTGCAGGTGGTGGAAGAACATCTCCGCCAGCAGGGGGATGTCCTCGGGGCGCCGCCGCAGGGGCGGCAGCTCCACCGGCAGGACGTTGATGCGGTAGTAGAAGTCACTGCGGAACAGGCCCTTGTCCACCAGTTCCTTGAGGTTGCGGTTGGTGGCGGTGATGATGCGCACGTCCACCGGGATGGGGCGGTTGTCGCCGACCCGCTCGATGACTTTCTCTTCGAGGACGCGCAGCAGCTTGACCTGGGTGGAAAGTGGCAGCTCGCCGATCTCGTCGAGGAAGATATCGCCGCCGTGGGCCGCCTCGAAGCGCCCCTGGCGGTTCTGGTAGGCGCCGGTGAAGGCCCCCTTGACGTGGCCGAAGAGCTCGCTCTCCAGCACCGATTCGTTCAGGGCGGCGCAGTTAACCTGCACATAAGGCTTGTCTTTCCTCGCCGAATGCTGGTGGATGGCCCGGGCGGCGAGTTCCTTGCCGGTGCCGCTCTCGCCGAGGATCAGGGCGGGGGCGTCGGAAGCGGCCACCTTGGCGAGGAGATCGAAGGTGTGGCGCATCGGCGCCGAGATGCCGATCATCCCCTGGAAGCCGTTCTCCTGGCGCAGTTCACGACGGAAGGCTTCGATCTGGCTGTCTTTTTCGATGATTTCGCTGATGTCGGCCAGGGTCTCCACGGCGCCGATGATGGTGCCGGTCTCATCGTGCAGCACCGAGGCGTTCTTCATCACATGGACGAGGCGGCCGCTCTTGGCGGTGATCGAGCACCTGCGCATGTTGACCGCGCCGCTGCGGAAGAGCAGGCACCAGTGCTGGCCGCTGGGGTCGAAGACCTTGCTGCAGCTGCTGCACTTGAGGATCGAACAGGGCTGGCCGAGCAGTTCGTCGCGGCTGTAGCCGGTCATTTCGGTGAGGGCGCGGTTGGCGGAGACGATCGCCCCGCCGGGGTCGACCATCATCACCCCGTCGTGGATGATTTCCACCACTGTTTCCCAGTAACGGCTCAACGTTTTGTCCTCCATGCCCCTTTCTCCTGCTGCTAATGTTCAAACAAGTGTTAAAACATTATGTTTAAAAATTAACAGAAGGGCAAGGGATTTTAGGAATGTGTGTTAAAAATGCCAGAGGCCACCTCTTGCCGCCCCATCGCATGGCCTGGTTGTCGCTGGGCGCTGCCGGCCTTTTTCCCTTATCGAGTATTTACTTTTGGCGTAAAACGTGGTTCGTTTCCTTATCAACGGAGACTCTGTTTCTTCTCGTTTTTTTCGAGATTCCACGGCACAAGGACCCTTTCGTCCCTCTCCTGACCATGGCGCGGCAGTTCCCCTGTCCTTGCCGAAGGCGGAGGGAGCGGGAAAGAGAGCTGACCATGCCGGTGCAACCCTCGCGCCAGGCGAGCGCTTTTCCCGATTCTGTCGGGGTGGAAGATGGCGGTGGTGCGGGGAAAATGTTGGCGCAGGGCGTCTCGTCGACCGTCACCGGCGGCAGGGCGAAGGGATGGCCTGGAGATGCATGGCGTGGTTCAAGAGGTGAGGGAGGCGGCTGAGATGAAGACGATTGTGCTCAACAAGGGACTTGACCTGCCCCTGGCCGGAAGGCCGCAGGACGCCCTCCGTCCGGGCAACGAGGTGCGGCAAGTGGCCCTGCTCGGCGACGACTACATCGGCATGAAGCCGACCATGCTCGTCAAGGTCGAGGATCGGGTGGTGCTCGGCCAGCCCCTGTTCCACGACAAGGGCAACCCGGCGGCCTTGTTCACTGCCCCCGCCAGCGGCACGGTGGTGGCGGTCAACCGCGGCGAGAAGCGGCGTTTCGAGTCGCTGGTCATCGACGTCGATGGCGACGAACGGCTGGAGTTCGCCCTGGCCGGCCGGGCCCCGGAGGATTGCTCCCCGGCCGAGTTGCGCCAGCTGCTGCAGCAGTCCGGCCTGTGGACCGCGCTGCGCACCCGCCCCTACGGCAGAACGCCGACGGCGGACGCCGAGCCGGTCGCGCTCTTTATCACCGCCATCGACAGCGAGCCCCTCTCCGGCCGTCCGCAGACCATCATCCTCCCGCGCCACGAGGAATTTCACCTCGGGCTGCGCTTTCTGCGGCGGCTGGTGGAGGCGCCCATCCACTATTGTACCGGCGAGGAGCGCCTCGAAGACTGGGAGATTGTCGAGGGGGTGACGCCATGGCGCTTTGTCGGACCGCACCCGGCGGGGCTGCCCTCGACCCACATCCACTTCATCGACCCGGTGCACGAGAACCGCACCGTCTGGCACATAGGCTACCAGGACGTCATCGCCATCGGCCACCTCATGGCCAGCGGCACGCTGCTCGCCGAGCGGGTGGTGGCCCTGGGCGGGGAAGGGGTGATCACGCCGGCCCTGCTGCGCACCCGCCTCGGCGCCTCGCTGCCCGATTTGTGTCGTCGCGAGCTGTCCCTCGAGCCCCTGCGCATCGTCTCCGGCTCGCTCCTTTCCGGGCGCGAGTGCCGCGAGCCGCATGTCTTTCTCGGCCGCTACCATAATCAGGTCTCGGTGGTTGCCGAGAGCGCCGGCCGCTCGCTGTTCAACTGGCTGATGCCCGGCCGGGAGCGTTTCTCGGTCAAGCCGGTTTTCGCCTCGGCCTTTCTGCCCAGGCGGCCGCTGCCGATGAACACCGCTTTGTGGGGCGGGCGGCGTGCCATCTACCCCTTGGGCACCTACGAGCAGGTCATGCCCCTCGATATCATCGCCACCGCGCTGCTCAAGGCGGTGGTGCGTGGCGACACGGAACAGGCCAAGGCGCTCGGCTGCCTGGAGCTGATCGAGGAGGATCTCGGCCCCTTAAGCTTCGTCTGCCCCGGCAAGAACGAGTTCGCTCCGGCCCTGCGGCAGGTGCTGAGCGCCATCGAACAGGGCAACTGACGGGGGCCGGCTTTCAGCCGCACCCCATATCATCCTTCTACCCACGGTGACAGACAGCTCATGAACGTTCTCGGCAAACTCATGGATCGGGCGGGCAGACATTTCGCCCCCGGTGGTCGCCTGGCCCGCTGGTACCCCCTCTTCGAGGCGGTGGACTCCTTTCTGCTCGGCTCTGCCGCGACCACCAAGGCGGCACCGCATATCCGCGACGGCATCGACCTTAAACGCATCATGACCACGGTGCTCATCGCCCTCTTGCCCTGCGTCGCCATGGCGGTGTGGAACACCGGCTATCAGGCCAACGCCGCCATCGCCCTCATGGGCCTCCCCGGCCCGGGGGGCTGGCGTGGCGAGATCATGACCTTGACCGGCTGCAACCCCGAGAGCTTTTTTGCCAACTGCCTCCATGGCGCCCTCTACTTCCTGCCCATCTATGTGGTGACCATGGTGGTCGGCTCCCTGTGGGAGGGGCTGTTCAATATCATCCGCGGCCACGAGTTCTCCGAGGCCTTCCTCGTCACCGGCCTGCTCTTTTCCCTCTCCCTGCCGCCGACCATTCCCCTGTGGCAGGTGGCGGTGGGGGTCAGCTTCGGCCTGGTCTTCGCCAAGGAAGTCTTCGGAGGGGTGGGGCGCAACTTCATGAACCCCGCCTTGGCCTCGCGCGCCTTCATCTACTTCGCCTATCCAGCGCAGATGACCGGCGACGCGGTATGGACGGCGGTGGACTCGGTCTCCGGCGCCACCCCCCTCGCTAAGTTCGCCGCCGCCCAGCCCGGCAAGGTCTTCGAGGGGCTCGATGTCAGCTGGCTGCAAGCCTTTGTCGGCACCATCCCCGGCTCCATGGGGGAGACCTCGACCCTGGCCTGCCTCATTGGCGCGATCATTCTCCTCGTCACCGGCATCGCCCCGTGGCGGGTGATGGCCGCCACCCTGCTCGGCGCCATGCTCGCCGCGAGCTTTTTCTATTTCCAGGGCAGCGCTGTCAACCCCCTTTACGGCATCCCGCCGCACTGGCACCTGGTGGTCGGCGGCCTCGCCTTCGGCCTGGTGTTCATGGCCACCGACCCGGTCTCCGCCGCCCACACCTTCCCCGGGCAGTGGGCCTACGGCCTGCTCATCGGTGTACTGACCATTATGATCCGCGTCGTCAACCCGGCCTACCCGGAGGGGATCATGCTCGCCATTCTTCTTGGCAACGTCTTCGCCCCGCTCTTCGACTATTTCGTCATAAGGGCCAACATGAGAAGGAGGGTGCTGCGCCATGGCCGATGAATCCTTCGCCCGCCCCTTTTACACGGTATTCGTCCTCGCCTTCGTCTGTTCGACTCTGGTGGCCGGGGCGGCGGTGGGCCTGCGTCCCTTGCAGGAGGACAACCGCGACCTCGACCGCAAGCGCCATGTCCTTCGCGCCGCCGGGCTCTACGACCCGGCTCGGCCGATAGGCGAGCTCTTCGCCCTCGTCGACACCAGGCTGGTCGATCTGGCCAGCGGCGAGTTCGTCCCCGAGGGCACCCTCTCCCCCGACTCCTACCGGCAGCTCGAGGCGGCGCGCAGCGATGACGGCGGCCGCCTCCTCGGTGCCGACGAAGACCTGGCGCGCATCCGCCGTCTCGAGAAATACTCCCTGGTCTACCTGGTTAAGGAGGGCGACCGCGTTGCCCAATACATCCTGCCGGTACGCGGCAAGGGCCTGTGGTCGACCATGTACGCCTACGTGGCCATCGACGGCGACCTCGCCACCATCCGCGGCGTCTCCTTCTACGAGCACGGTGAGACCCCGGGCCTGGGCGGCGAGATCGTCAATCCCCTGTGGCAGAAGGGCTGGCAGGGCAAGAAAGTCTACGATCAGGCCGGCGCGGTCGGTCTGTCCTTTGTCAAGGGCAAGGCGGCCACCGAGGAACCGGCGAAGAGTTACCAGATCGACGGCCTCTCCGGGGCCACCATCACCACCAAGGGGGTGGAGAGCCTGATGGAGTTCTGGTTCGGCGAGCACGGCTTCAAGCCCTTCTTCGCGAGAAGGCGGGCTGAGGGCCACCAGGGCACCGCCCCCCCGACACCCGCCGCCCACGGAGGACCATCCCATGGCTGAGAGCAACCTGCAACTTCTCACCAGCTCGATCTTCAAGCGCAATCCCATCGCTCTGCTGGTGCTGGGCATCTGCTCGTCCCTGGCGGTTACCGGGCAGATGATCACCGCCCTGGTGATGTCGATCTGCGTCACCCTGGTCACGGCCTTCTCGAGCATGACCATCAGCCTCGTCCGCCACCATATCCCGAGCAGCGTGCGCATCGGCCTGCAGATCATCGTCGCCGCCACCCTGGTCATCCTCGTCGATCAGGTGCTCAAGGCCTTTTTCTTCGGCCTCTCGAAACAGCTCTCCATCTATGTCGGGTTGATCATCACCAACTGCATCCTCCTCGGCCGCGCCGAGGGCTTCGCCATGTCCAACCCGCCCATTCCCAGCTTCATCGACGGCATTGCCAACGGCCTCGGTTATGGCTTCGTCCTCATGTCGGTGGCCTTTGTCCGCGAGTTGCTCGGTTCAGGGACCCTCTTCGGGGTGGTCATTTTGCCGCTGACCACCGACGGCGGCTGGTACCCGCGCAACGGCATGCTCGTCCTGCCGGTCTGCGCCTTCTTCCTCATCGCCCTGATCATCTGGATTTTGCGGACCGCTGACCCCAGCCAACAGGAGAAGGAGTGATGGAGCACTATCTCAATATCATCATCCGCTCGATCTTCATCGAGAACCTGCCGCTGAGCTTCTTTCTCGGCATGTGCACCTTCATCGCCATCTCGCGCCAGGTCAAGGCTGCCGTCGGACTGGGGACAGCGGTGCTCTTCATCCAGACGGTCACCGTACCGCTCAACAATCTCATCTACGTCTACCTGCTCAAGCCGGGGGCCCTGGCCTGGGCCGGGCAGCCCGGGCTCGATCTCAGCTTCCTCGGCCTGCTCACCTATATCGCCATCATCGCCGCGGTGGTGCAGATCCTCGAGATGGTCCTCGACCGCTTCCTGCCGGCGCTCTACAACACCCTCGGCATCTTCCTGCCCCTGCTCACCGTCAACTGCGCCATCTTCGGCGGCACCCTGTTCATGGTCGAGCGCGACTACACCTTTGCCGAGAGCGTCGCCTACGGCATCGGCTCGGGCGGCGGCTTCTTCCTCGCCGTGGTGGCCCTGGCCGGCATCCGCGAGCGGCTCGAGTACGCCGACCCCCCGGCCGGCCTGCGCGGCCTCGGCCTGACCTTCATCACTGTCGGTTTGATGGCCCTGGCCTTCATGGGCCTGGCCGGCATGGAGATGTAGCATGACCCGCAGCAACTCGTTGACAAGGGAGTGTGGCCATGGCTGAAATCTACTACGGCGTCCTCTGTTTCCTCGCCATCCAGATGGTGCTGGTGACCTGCATCGTCATCGCCAAGCGCACCCTGCTGCCGGCGGGGGAGATCACCATCGATATCAACGGCCAGAAGAAGCTCACCGCCAGGCCCGGCGGCAAGCTGCTCACCACCCTCTCCGAGCACGGGGTGATCCTCTCCTCGGCCTGCGGCGGCGGCGGCTCCTGCGGGCAGTGCCGCTGTATCGTCAACGAGGGCGGCGGTTCGATCCTGCCCACCGAGAAGTCGAAGATCAACAACCGCGAAGCCCGCCAGGGCATGCGCCTCTCCTGCCAGGTGGCGGTCAAGCGCGACATGAGGATCACCGTGCCGGCGGAGAACCTCGAAGCCAAGAAATGGCACTGCCGGGTGGTCTCCAACCAGAACGTCGCCACCTTCATCAAGGAACTGGTCATCGGCCTGCCCGAAGGGGAAGAGGTCGACTTCCGCGCCGGCGGCTACATCCAGATCGAGGTGCCGCCGCACACCCTCGAATACCGCAACTTCGACATCGACGAGCGCTTTCTCTCCGACTGGACCAAGTTCAAGATGTTCCAGTACCGATCCCATGTGCACACCCCGGTGACCCGCGCCTACTCCATGGCCAACTACCCGGGGGAGAAGGGCATCATCAAACTCAACGTGCGCATCGCCAGCCCGCCGCCGGGCCAGGACGCCCTGCCGCCGGGTCAGGTCAGCTCCTACATCTTCAACCTCAAGGAGGGCGACGAGGTGACCATCTCCGGGCCCTTCGGCGAGTTCTTCATGGATGACAGCGATTCCGAGGTCATCCTCATCGGCGGTGGGGCCGGCATGGCCCCTTTGCGCAGCCACGTCTTCGACCTCTTCAAGGCCAAGAAGACGACGCGCAAGGTCTCCTTCTGGTATGGCGGGCGCAGCAAGAAGGAGGTCTTCTATACCGAGGAGTTCCTCGCCCTGGAACGCGAGTTCGCCAACTTCTCCTTCCACCTCGCCCTCTCCAACCCCTTGCCGGAGGACGACTGGAAGGGTCATACCGGTTTCATCCATCTCGTGCTCTACGACCGCTACCTCAAGGATCACCCCGCCCCCGAGGACGTCAACTACTACCTCTGCGGCCCGCCGATGATGAACAAGGCGGTGTTCGAAATGCTCGACGGCCTCGGCGTCGAGCGGCGCAACATCCACTACGACGACTTCGGCGGCTGAGCGGATGGCGGCCCCCTGCGGGCCGCTTTCCCTTGACAAAGCCGCTTCCTTCTTCTACATAAGGCAACTGCAAGGCAGTAACATGCCGGGGTGGCGCAAGGCCTGAGATCATACCCGTTGAACCTGATCTGGATAATTCCAGCGTAGGGAATTGCAGCAATCTTGCCATCGCTCGTCCACAGCGGAACTTCTCCCTCCGCTCCGCCCCGCCGTTCATTCTCATCTTCTTCAGCGAGGCACCCCCATGTCCGATCTCCCCGCCACTATTGCAGCAAGCCTTGCGGCCATCCGCGAGCGCCGGCCCTTGATCCACAATATCACCAATTTCGTGGTGATGAACTCCACCGCCAACATCCTCCTTGCCCTGGGGGCTTCGCCGGTTATGGCCCATGCCCTGGGGGAGGTCGAGGAGATGGCCCTCTTCGCCGGGGCGCTGGTGGTCAACATCGGCACCCTCGACGAGCCGTGGGTCGAGGCCATGGTCCGAGCCGCCGAGGTGGCCGGAAGACGGGGCACGCCGGTGGTTTTCGACCCGGTGGGGGCCGGCGCCACCAGGCTGCGTGACGAGGCGGCAAGGCGCATCCTCGCCGGGAAGAGGGTGACGGTGGTGCGCGGCAATGCCTCGGAGATCCTCGCCCTTGGCGCCGGTCTCGGCGGCGGCAAGGGGGTCGACGCCACTCACGGAGTAGACGAGGCCGCCACCGCCGCCGCCGACCTGGCCAGGCGGTTGGGCGCCGTGGTGGCCATCACCGGCGAGGTCGATCTGGTCACCGATGGCGAGCGTAGCCTGCATATCGCCGGCGGGCACCCGCTGATGGCCAGGGTCACCGGCACCGGCTGCGCCGCCACGGCGGTGTTGGGCGCCTTTCTCGCCGTCGACGGCGATCCCTTCACGGCCACCGCCGCCGCCCTCAGCCTGTTCAAGAGTTGCGGCGAGAAGGCCGCCGCTGGCCTCCCCGGCCCCGGCACCTTCGCCGTGCGGCTGGTCGATGCCCTCTACAGCATCACCCCGGAGGAGGCGGCCGCTTCCTGTCGCCTCGCCGCATGACGATGCGGGCGGCGCCGGTCGTCGACTACTCTCTTTATCTGGTCACTGACCGCTCCCTGTGCCGTGGGCGGCAGCTCCTTGAGGTGGTGCAGGAAGCGGTGGCCGGCGGGGCCACCGTGGTCCAGCTGCGCGAGAAAGACTGCACGACCGGGGAGTTCGTCAGGCTGGCGCGGAGCCTCAAGGCTCTGTTGCGGGGCTCGCGGGTGCCGCTGGTCATCAACGACCGCCTCGACGTCGCCCTGGCCGCCGAGGCCGACGGCCTGCACCTCGGCCAGAGCGATATGGCCATTGGCGATGCGCGAGGCATCGCCGGCAACGGCCTGCTCATCGGTATTTCCGCCGAATCGGTGGCCGACGCCGTCCGCGCCGAGAGGGAAGGGGCCGACTATATCGGCATCAGCCCGGTCTTCGCCACCGCCACCAAGCGGGACGCCGCCCCGCCGCTGGGGCTGGCCGGGGTGGCGGCGATCAGGGCGGCGGTGCGGCTGCCGCTGGTTGGTATCGGCGGCATCGGAGTGGACAATGTGGCCGCGGTGATCGCCGCCGGGGCCGACGGGGCGGCGGTGGTCTCGGCCATCGTCGCCGCCGACAGCCCGCTGCTGGCGGCACGGGCGCTCAAAGAGGAAATTCTCGCCGCCAGGGAGGGCAGACAAGGATGAACCCCGCAAAAACGTACTACCGCGTGCTGACCGTCGCCGGCTCCGACAGCGGCGGCGGAGCCGGCATCCAGGCCGACCTCAAGACCTTCGCCGCCTGCGGCTGCTACGGCATGTCGGTGATCACCGCCCTGACTGCCCAGAACACCCGCGAGGTGTCGGCCATCCACGCCGTGCCGGTAGACTTCGTCCGCGCCCAGCTGGACGCGGTACTGGGCGATATCGGCTGCGACGCAGTGAAGATAGGCATGCTCTTCTCGCCGCAGCTCATCGTCGAGGTGGCCGAGGGCCTGCGCCGCCACCGGGTGCGGCGGGTGGTCCTCGACCCGGTGATGGTCGCCCAGAGTGGCGACCGGCTCCTCCAGGACGAAGCCGTCGAGGCCCTCAAGCGCCACCTCATCCCCCTTGCCGACCTGCTCACCCCCAATGTCCCCGAGGCCGAGACGCTGCTCGGGCGGCCGGTGGCGAGCGCGGCGGACATGGCCGAGGCGGCGCGGGCCCTGGTGGGCCTCGGCTGCGCCAACGCCCTGGTCAAGGGCGGGCACCTCGAGGGCGGCGAGAGCGACGACTGCCTCTACCTCGGCGGTGAAGACCGGCTGCTGTCCTTTTCCGCCAGGCGCATCGCCACGACCAACAACCACGGCACCGGCTGCACCCTGTCGTCGGCGGTGGCCGCCCACCTCGCCCAGGGGCTGACCGTGGCCGAGGCGGTGGGCCGCGCCAAGGACTATATCGGCCGCGCCATCGCCGCCGGGGCCGACTATCGCCTCGGCGGCGGCCACGGCCCGGTGCACCACTTCCATGCCTTCTGGTGAGGGGCTGGGCCGGGGCGGGAAGAGGTGACGGCGCCGACGGTGGTGCTCGACAAAGTGTCGCTCAGCCTCGGCGGGCGGCAGCTCTTCTCCGGCTTCAGCCTGGTTTTCGACGGCGGCCGCACCACCTGCATCCTCGGGCCGAGCGGCTGCGGCAAGTCGACGCTGCTGCGGCTGGTGGCCGGCATCGGCCCACGCCCTGAGCGGGGCAGGGTGGAGTTTTGCGGTGGCGGCGGTCCCTGCGCCTGGATGGGGCAGGAGGACATGCTGCTGCCCTGGCTGTCGCTCCATGACAACCTCCTCCTCGGCGTCACCCTGCGCGGCGAGCGCGACCAGGCGGCCGAGCAGCGGGCCCGCACCCTGCTCGCCCGGGCCGGCCTGGCCGAGTTCGGCGACTTGTTGCCGGCGCGGCTCTCCGGCGGCATGCGCCAGCGCGGCGCCCTGCTGCGCACGCTGCTCGAGGACCGTCCGGTGGTGCTCATGGACGAGCCCTTCTCGGCCCTCGACGCCCTCACCCGCCTGCGCCTGCAGGATCTCGCGGCGGGCCTGGTCGGCGGGCGCACCGTGCTGCTGGTCACCCATGACCCCCTCGAGGCCCTGCGCCTCGCCGACGCCATCGTCGTGCTCGCCGGCAGCCCGGCGGCCGTGGTGGCGCGCCTCGAGCCGCCGGGGCGGCCGCCGCGGGCGGTGGGCGAGAAGGAGATGGGCCCTCTCCATGGCCATCTCCTCTCTTTGCTTATGGACGGGGGGCGGCCATGATGTGGCGCGGAATGGTCGCCATCCTCGTCCTGGTGTTGGCCTGGCAGCTGGCCGTCACCCTGGCCGCGCCGCCCCCCTATATCCTTCCCGGGCCGCTGCCGGTGCTGCGCGCCATGGTCGTCCATTTTCCCCAGCTGCTCTCCCATCTTGCGGTGACTGCGCTGGAGATCGTCATCGGCATTGTTGCCGGGGTGCTGGTTGGCGCTGCCTGTGCCGTGGCGATGATCGCCTCGAAGGTGGCGCGGAGTTGGCTGCAGCCGCTGCTGGTGATCAGCCAGGCCCTGCCGGTGTTCGCCCTGGCGCCGCTTCTGGTGCTGTGGTTCGGCTATGGCCTGGGCTCGAAGATCGCCATGGCCATGCTGATCATCTTTTTTCCGGTGGCGGCCTCGTTCTACCACGGCATGGGGCGGGTGCCGCCGCAGCTCCTCGACCTCGCCCGCCTGATGGGGGGAGGGCGGCTGGCGGTGTTGCGCCGCATCGTCATCCCCTGGGGCCTGCCGGCCTTTGCCTCCGGGGTGCGCATGGCGGCGGCGGTGGCGCCCATCGGCGCCGTGGTCGGCGAGTGGGTGGGGGCGAGCCGCGGCCTCGGCTATTATATGCTCCACGCCAACGGCCGTATGCAGATCGCTGAGATGTTCGCCGCCCTGACCCTGCTCCTCCTGTTGTCCCTTTTTCTCTGGTTCGCCGTCGACCGCCTCATGCGGAGGTTGGTCTTCTGGGAGCCCGTTACACCAAGGAGAGATCCGTGAGAAAGTCCCTGTCTGCCCGTTTCGTCCTGCTCGCCCTGGCCCTCTGCCTGCTGTCGGCGCACTCTGCCGCGGCCGGGGAGCGGCTCACCGTACTCCTCGACTGGTATGTCAACCCCGACCACGCCCCGCTCTATGTCGCTCTCGAAAACGGCATGTTCGCAAAGCGCGGCCTCGATGTGGAACTCGTCGCCCCGGCTAACCCCAACGACCCGCCGAAGCTGGTCGCTGCCGGCAAGGCCGACGTCGCCATCTCCTACCAGTACCAGCATCAGGTGCAGGTCGAGCAGGGGCTGCCGCTGACCCGCATCGCCACGCTCATCGCCACGCCGCTCAACTGCCTGGTGGTGTCCGCCGACAGTGGCATCGACTCGCCCGCCGCGCTGAAGGGCAAGAAGATCGGCTACTCGGTGGGCGGCTTCGAGACCACCCTGCTGCAGGTCATCCTCAAGGAGGCGGGCCTGGGGCTCGATGACGTGCAGCTGGTCAACGTCAACTTCTCCCTCGCCCCGGCCTTGCTCAGCGGCCGCGTCGACGCGGTGGTCGGCGCCTTCCGCAACTTCGAGCTCAACCAGATGAGGCTGCAGGGGCGGTCGGGGCGGGCCTTCCTCGTCGAAGAGCATGGCGTGCCGCTCTATGACGAGCTGATTTTCGTCGCCGCCCGGGACAGGGTGGGCGACCCTCGCCTGCGCCTCTTTGTCGACGCCCTTGAGGAGGCGGCGCACTTTCTCGTCAACCACCCCGAACAGAGCTGGCAGCTGTTCATCGCCGGCCGCCCCGAACTGGACGACGAACTCAACCGCCTCGCCTGGCGGGACACCCTGCCGCGCTTCGCCCTGCGGCCGGGAGCCCTCGACAGCGCCCGTTACCTGCGCTTCGCCGAGTTCCTGCGCCGCGAGAAGATGGTTGACTCCGTTCCACCACTGGCAGCCTGGGCGGTGGAGCTGCCCACCCTGCCCTGAGGGGCTTTCCGTGCGAGATGTTGCGGAAGCAGAATAACAATTCACCTCAGTCGACCAGATTGTGCGATGGGGGTGTTTCGGGGTCTTCGCCGATAGTGTAAGAATACGAGACGTTCAGGGATCTCCTGGCCAGCCAGGAGGAGTTCGTTTCTCGCCCCCCGCGGGCAGTTTTCCAGGTGGCGGAGAGCCTCGTCCCAGGCCGTGGTGAGGCGGGCGACGGCTTGCCGGCGGGGGCGGCGATGCTTATCGGTTATGCCATGACTCTCTTTCTTTTCACATTGCTGCTGTCGTTTGTCGTCGTCGTGGCTGTCATGTTCCTGGTCAGCTACTGTAAGGGGCGGCGCCCCGGCAAGCACGGCCTGACCGGCATGTGCCATAAGAGCGGTGGCGCCGCCTGCTGCAGCTGCAGCGAAGCAGGGCAGACGCTTCCCCGGGGCCGGACGAAGGTCCCGGGCCGACAGGGGCGATGAGCGGACACGAGCAGGTGGCGGCGGGGCAGGAGGCGGCGATTCCCGGCATGAAGCCGCTGATCTCCGCCTCGGCCCAGCCCAACGCCCTCACCGAGCGCATCAAGGAGCTCAACTGCCTCTACGGCATCTCCAACCTCCTCGAAAACCATGGCGTCTCCCTGCCGTGGATTCTCAGCCGCGCCGTCACTCTCATCCCCGCCGCCCTGCAGTTTCCCGAGAAGGCCTGCGCCAGCATCACCCTCGACGGGGGCGAGTACTTCTCGGCCAACTTCCGCAAGACCCTGTGGAGCAGCAAAACGCCGATCATGCTCGACGAGCGCCAGGTGGGCGAGCTGGAAGTGTTCTATAGCGAGGAGGTCGCCGGGGATGCCCGCGGGCTGTTCCTCGAGGAGGAACGCCACCTGCTGCGCGCCATCGGCGAGCGCCTCAGCCGCGTCCTGGGCATGAAGCTCGCCGAGGAGGCCTTGAAGGAGAGCGAGGAACGCTACCGCCTTCTCATGGAGCAGGTCACCGACGGCGTCACTCTCCTCCAGGAGGGGCTGCTGCGGTATGTCAACCCTGTGTTCTGCCGCATGTTCGACCTGCCCTCGGCCCACCTGGCGCTCGACCGTCCGTTGCATGAGGCCCTGGCGGCGGCCGGCCTCGATATCGCTCCCCTCTTCCCGCAGGAGGCGGGTGAGGGTAGCCCGGCTGGCGGCGAACAGGTCCATGCCCTGCATCGGGCCGAGAGGACCATGTGGGTGCAGGTCTGCCACCGGCCCATCACCTTCAAGGGCCGTCCGGCATTGTTGTCGACCTTCAACGACGTCACCCAGATCAAGCAGCAGGAGGTGGCGGCGCAGAACCTGGCGCGAAAGCTCACCGACGAGAACCGCGTGCTGCGCTCCTCATTCAGGGACCGCTACCGTTTCGGCGACATTCTCGGCCGCTCGCCACTGATGCAGGAGGTCTTTGCCCTCATTCTCAAGGCGGCGGTCACCGAGGCCAGTGTCGCCATCTTCGGTGAGTCGGGCACCGGCAAGGAACTGGTGGCACGGGCCATCCACGACAACAGCAGTCGCAAGAACCACCGCCTGGTGGCGGTCAACTGCGGCGCCGTCCAGGAAACCCTCTTCGAGCGCGAGTTCTTCGGCCATCGCAAGGGGGCCTTCTCCGGCGCCCATGCCAGTGCTGCCGGGTATCTCGACATGGCTGACAAGGGCACCCTCTTCCTCGACGAAGTCGGGGAGCTGACCCTCGCCATGCAGGCCAAGCTGCTGCGCGCCATCGAGGGCGGCGGCTACCGGCCGGTGGGGGGCATGGCGACGGTGGCCGCCGACTTCCGCATCATCTCCGCATCGAACGTCGAGCTCGCCGAAAAGGTCGGCAGCGGCCAGATGCGCAGCGACTTCTTCTACCGGCTGCAGGTCATCGCCATCCGCCTGCCGCCCCTGCGTCAGCGGCGCGAGGACATCCCCCTGCTGGTCGACCACTTCGTGCGCCGCATGTCCCCCTCCGCCGCCCCGGCGAAGATCCCCGGCCACGTCATGGATATTCTCGTCGATTACCACTGGCCGGGCAACGTCCGCGAGCTGCGCAACGTGCTGCAGCGCTATCTCTCCCTGGGGCGCCTCGAGTTCCTCACCCCCCAGCCCATGGCCGGCCTGGCGGTTCCCGCCTCTCCCGCCAAGGGGGGCGCTTCTCTCGACCTGCCGGCGGCGGTGCGGCAAGTGGAAGAGCGGATGATCGCCGAAGCCCTCCACATGACCGCCGGCAATCGAACCAAAGCCGCGTCCCTGCTTGGTATTTCCCGTAGAGCCCTGTTCCGCCGCCTCGGTTCCGACTGAACCGCCCATCCCGCCCCCCTGCCCAATGGGGCGATATCGCCCCATTGGGCGATATCGCCCGAAATATCTAATTGTCCGATAGTTAACGGTAAATCACATTGCGAAGCCTTCCTGCGGGCGTTATCGCCCGTTCACGGTGGCAGCTTGTGCGCCTCGCTTGCAAAGAAATATCAGTAGATTCAATGGCTTGCCAACTCGTCGTGCCGCTGGCACCCTCCTTGCTCTTTCCTCCGCCAATGCGATGTTGTCCCGGCCCAGGCCAGAGCCTGCGCCCCGGGACCGGGGGCAGGGGAGAGGCTGCGCCGCCTGGGTGGCAGGAGCAGCCTCGCCCTGCCCGACACGTTCACCTTCTGGCAGCGAGGAGAATCACATGTACGCTGATCCCTTCGGCAATCTCAAGGACTGGGGGCCCGCTCTCGAGCAGCTCCAGCACCTCTCGGCGCAGCGCCAACTCGACCGGCACCAGCCCGGTCTGGCGCGGCTGCTGGCCTATAACGACAACTGGCGCCTGCGCGAGGAGGGCCTGCGCTGCGCCGGGGAGCTTGCGCAACCCGATGAGGCGGTCATCCGCCAGGTGCTGCGCATCTTCGCCGACGAGAACCTCTACTACGAGGTGCGCAGCCTGGCTGCCGAGACCCTGGCGGCGATGTTCAAGAACCGGGCCTGCCACTTCCCGCAGGCGACCATCACCGCCATTCACAAGACCCTGGTCAACCTGCTGGCGACGCCGCAACCGCCGCTCTTTGGCCAGCCGCTGCGCGTCGCGGCGCTGGTCTTTGCGGAACGTTTCGGGGTCGCCTTCCCGGCGCAGTAAGCAGCCGTGGCCGACTCGCCCCACTCAACCTTCACCACCATCGAGGAATCCATGCTCATCGCCATCCCCAAAGAAATACTCCCCGAGGAAAAGCGCGTCGCCGCCACCCCGGAGACCGTCAAGAAATACGTCGAACTCGGCTTTGCCGTCAATGTCGAGCAGGGCGCCGGCGCCGGCATCCGCATCTCCGACGACGACTATAGAAAGGCCGGGGCCAATATCACCGCCGACGTCGAGGCCCTCTACGCGGCTGCGGATATCGTCCTCAAGGTCAAGCAGCCGGTGTATAACGAGCAGCGCCGCAAGCACGAGGTGGAGATGCTGCCCTCGGGCGCCATCCTCGTCACCTTCCTCCACCCGGCGGCCCCGGGCAACCACGCCATGGTGCGCAGCCTACGGGCGAAGAACATCACCGCCCTGACCATGGACTCCATCCCGCGCATTTCCCGCGCGCAGAGGATGGACGCCCTGTCGTCGATGAGCGCCATCACCGGCTACAAGGCGGTGATCATGGCCGCCAACAGCCTGCCCAAGTTCGTGCCGATGATCGGCACGGCCATCGGCACCATCAAGCCGGCGCAGTTTCTCGTCATCGGCACCGGGGTCGTCGGCCTGCAGGCCGTGGCCACCGCCAAGCGGCTGGGGGGAGTGGTCAAGACCCTCGATATCCGCGCCAACGCCGCGGTCGAGGCCGAGAGCCTGGGCGGCAAGCCGATAACCTTCGCGGTCCCCGAGGAGCTGGCCATCGCACCCGGCGGCTATGCCCGGTCGCTTGACGGGAGCTGGCTGGAAAAGGAGCGCCAGCTCATCGCCCAGCACCTCGCCGACGTCGACGTGGTCATCCTCAGCGCCCTGGTGCCGGGGGAGGTGGCGCCGATCCTCATCACCGACGACATGGTGGCGATGATGAAGCCCGGCGCGGTGATCATCGACGTCTCCGTCGATCAGGGCGGCAACTGCGCCGCCACCGAGGCCGGGGCCTTCTGCGAGCGGCACGGGGTGGAGATCTGCGGCATCCAGAACATTCCCGGGCGCATGGCGGTCCACGCCAGCTGGCTCTACGCCCAGAATATGTGCCACTTCATCGAGAACCTCTTCAAGAAAGGGCACGGCGTCCTCGACCTGGACGACGAGATCGTGCGCAGCACCCTGGTCACCCATCAGGGCAAGGTCGTCCACGAGGGCACGCTCAAGGCCATGGGCTGAACCTGGTCACCGGCCTCGCCATTGGCACCGTCGGCAGAGCGGTGCCGCAGGCGGGGCCCCCTCGCGGCCGGCAGAGTAAACCCCGCAGCCGGCCGCGAGGTTTTTTCTGTTCCCTCTCTTCGTCACGGAGTCTCTCCATGTCCAATATCCTCCTCATGGTCGCCGTCTTCCTCGGAGCGTTCCTGATCGGCTATGCGCTCATCTCCAGGGTGCCGCCCCTGCTGCACACGCCGCTTATGTCGATGACCAACGCCATCTCGGCGATCACCATCCTCGGCGCGCTGCTGCTCTTTGCCCAGCCCACCAGCCTGGTGGAAAAGGTCCTCGGCGGCATCGCCATCTTCACCGCCACCTTTAACGTCGTCGGCGGTTTCGCCGTGACCGATCGCATGCTGCGCCTCTTTCGCAGCAGAGAGCGGCAGAGCTGATCCTACGCACCAGGGAGTGCCACATCATGACCGTACTCGTCGATTTTTCGGTAATCGCCGTGCTCATCCTCGGTATCCGCCAGTTCCGCCAGCCGGCCGGGGCGAGGCTGGGGAACTGGCTGGCGGCCCTGGCGCTGGGCTGCGCCTTCGTGCTCGTGCTCTTTCGACACGGGGTGGACGATGTTTTCACCGTCCTTGTCGCCCTGGCGGCCGGCGCCGCAGCCGGCTATCTGCTGGCCCGGCTTGTCGACATGATCCACATGCCGGCAATGGTCGCCTTTCAGCATGGGGCGGGCGGTGTCGCCGCCTTTCTCGTCTCCCTGGTGGAGCTGAGCCGTCTCGGGCACGGCCTCGGACTGATCGGCGAGATCTCGGGGCTGCTCGGCCTGGCCATCGGCGCGCTGACCTTCAGCGGCAGCATGATCGCCAGCGCCAAGCTCGCCGGGCGGATGCGGCAGGCGCCGCAGGCGCTGCCCGGCCATGACGGCTGGGTTCTGCTCGTCCTCCTTGCCCTGATCGCGGCGGGGGTGGCCTCCTGCTTCGCCCCTGCCGCTCTGGCCCTGGCGCTCTACGTGGCGGTAATCGCCCTTGGCGCCGTGCTCGGCGTCCTCGTCGCCATGCGCATCGGCGGCGCCGACATGCCGGTGCTCATCTCGGCCTTGAACGCCACCGCCGGTGTGGCGGCCTCGCTGTGCGGCATGGTCATCGCCAGCCAGTTGCTCATCGCCTTCGGCGCCACCGTCGCCGCATCCGGATCGATCCTCACCCTGGTCATGTGCCGGGCGATGAACCGGAAGTTTCGCGGGGTGATCATGCCGCGCTATACGGCGGCGTCGCGACCAGCCTCCCCAGCGGTGGTGACGCCGGATCCTGCGTCGCCGGCGGCCGCAGAGCCCGTGCCCTCCTCATCCCCGGGCGGCCGCTCTCCGGCCACAGGCGAAGAGGTAGAGCTCGGGCTGGCGGCCGAGGCCCTGGCGGAGGCAGGCACGGTGATTCTCATCCCCGGCTACGGCATGGCCCTGGCCAAGGCGCAGCAGGAGGTGGCCAACCTCGCCGCCACCCTGGTCGCCCGCGGCAAGACGGTGCGCTACGCCATCCACCCGGTGGCAGGGCGAATGCCGGGGCATATGAACGTGCTCCTCGCCGAAGTCGGCGTCGACTACGAGATGCTGGTGGAGATGGAGACCATCAACGAGCAGTTCCCGGTCACCGACTGCGCCGTCGTCGTCGGCGCCTGCGATGTCGTCAACCCGGCGGCGGTGGAAGTCGAGGGCACGCCGATCTCCGGCATGCCGATCCTCATGGCCCACCTCGCCAGGCGGGTGGTGTGCTGCAACTTCGACCGTCGGCCCGGCTACTCCGGGGTGGCTAACAGCCTCTATCTGCGCGACAACGTCACCGTCCTCGAGGGCGATGCCCGGCACACCGTTGCCAGCCTGCACGAGCGTCTCCTTGCCGGCGGTGGGAAGAGCGCACCGCCTTCCGCCCCCCCGGCAGCGGAAGACCCGCGGCGGCAGGCGGCTCTCGCTCTGGCCGGGGCGAAACGGGTGGTGATCATCCCCGGCTATGGCATGGCCCTGGCCAAGGCGCAGTTCACCCTGGTCAAGCTCGCCAGCCGGCTGCGCCAGGGTGGGGCGACGGTCAACTACGCCATCCACCCGGTGGCGGGGAGGATGCCCGGACATATGAACGTCCTTCTCGCCGAGGCCGAGGTCGAGTACGAGGATCTCCTCGAGATGGAGGAGGCCAACCCGATCTTTGCCGAAACCGATGTCGCCCTGGTGGTCGGCGCCTGCGACGTCGTCAACCCGGCGGCGGTGGAGGTGGAAGGGACACCGATCTCCGGCATGCCGATCCTCCATGCCGACAGGGCGCGGCGGGTCATCGTCTGCAACTTCGACACCCGGCCGGGCTATTCCGGGGTCGCCAATCCGCTCTACGGATACGAGAAAACCATAGTCCTCACCGGGGACGCCAGGCAGACGGCAGGCGACCTGCTGGCGGCTCTGGACGAAGTGTAGGAGAACGCACATGTCCGCCATATCGCGAATCGAAAAAGACTTCCTCGGCGAGAGGGAAATTCCCGGCTTCTGTTACTACGGCATCCAGACCTGCCGCGCCCTGGAGAACTTCCGCATCACCGGCACGGCCATCTCACGCACCGCCGAGATGGTGCGGGCCCTGGCCCTGGTGAAGATGGCCGCCTGCCTGGCCAATCGCGATCTCGGCGTGCTTCCCGAGGATATCGCCGCGGCCATTGTCACCGCCTGCAACGAGATCATCGACGGCCGCTGGCACGAGCAGTTCGTCGTCGACCCCATCCAGGGCGGGGCGGGCACCTCCACCAACATGAACGCCAACGAGGTCATCGCCAACCGCGCCCTAGAACTGCTCGGCCACGACAAGGGCGACTATGCCCGCGTCCACCCCAACAACCACGTCAACTGCTCGCAGTCGACCAACGACGTCTACCCGACCGCCTTCCGCCTCGCCCTGTACAACATGCTTTCCACCTTGAGCGGCCAGGCGCGCTACCTCAGGGAGGTCTTTTCCGCCAAGGCCGCCGAGTTCGCCGATGTGGTCAAGATGGGCCGCACGCAGCTGCAGGACGCCGTGCCGATGACCCTCGGCCAGGAGTTCGCCGCCTTCGCCACCACCATCAACGAGGATATCGAGCGCATCCTCGAGGCGCGCAACCTGCTCTGCGAGATCAACCTCGGCGCCACCGCCATCGGCACGGCCATCAACACACCGCGGGGCTACGCCCGGGTGGCGGTGGCGCACCTGCGCCGCCTCTCCGGCATCGACTTCGTCCTCTCGCCCAACCTCATCGAGGCCACCTGGGATACCGGGGCCTACGTGCAGATTTCCGGGGTACTGAAGCGCTACGCCATCAAGCTCTCCAAGATCTGCAACGACCTGCGCCTGCTCTCTTCGGGGCCGCGCGCCGGCTTCAACGAGATCGACCTGCCCAAGCTGCAGCCAGGCTCGTCGATCATGCCCGGCAAGGTCAACCCGGTCATTCCCGAGCTGGTCAACCAGGTCGCCTACCTGGTGGTGGGCGCCGATGTCACCATCTCCATGGCCTCGGAGAACGGCCAACTGCAGCTCAACGTCATGGAGCCGGTGATCGCCCACTGCCTGTTCTCGTCCATCGACCAGATCGGCCGGGCCTCGCTGACCCTCGCCGACAAATGCGTCCTCGGCATAACCGCCAACCGCCGCCACTGCCAGGAGCTGGTGGAGAACAGCATCGGCGTGGTCACCGCCCTGAGCCCGGTGCTCGGCTACGAGACCGCCTGCCGTATCGCCAAAGAGGCCCTGGCCGGTGGGCGGCAGGTGGCGGCGCTGGTCCGCGACGAGGGCCTGCTGAGCGAGGAAGAGCTGCAGCGCCTTCTCTCCATCGACAATATGGTGCACCGCCATGTCTCCGACACCGGCGCCTACCGCGAGAAAGGGGGCGAAGTGCCCGAAGGGAAGGCGGGTTGCGAGGGCCAGGCCGTGCAATGACACTGTGGGCCGCCGCCGGCTATGGGGGCCGGCGGCGAAGGCCGCCGCCCGCCGCCGCCAGGGAGAGGGCGGCAGCGGGCGGCGGTGGGGAAGGGGGTAGGGTGGATCAGCTCTCCTGGGTGGAGAGATCGGAGCTGCCGCTGCTTGTCGCCTGGAGCTGTTCGAGGAGTTCCATGAGCCGCGCCAGGCTGTCTTCGCCGCTGTTGGCGAGATAGGCCTCGGAGGCCTGCCTGGCCATGAAGCTTGTGGCCTGTTCCGTCGCAGTCTGTTCTGTCGAAGTCTGCTGCGTTGAGGCCTGCTCCGCCGAAGGGGGCGGGCCGATGTCTTTCATCATCGCCGCCATCTCCTCGCTGTTCAGTTCGCCATCGCCGTCGCTGTCATATTTTGACAGGGCTTCCGTAACGTCGAGGCTCTGCGCCATCCCCTCGGGGGCCCCGACCGCCATCGTCTCCAACTCGGCCTCGCTCAGCCCGCCGCTGCCGTCCTCATCCAGCTCGGCGAAGCGCGCTTCCGGGTCGGCCCCCTGTGGCCCGCCCCCGGGAGGCGGCCCGAGAACTTCCCGCATCATCATGCCGGTTTCCTCCTCGTTGAGGGCGCCATCGCCATCGCTGTCGTAGGTGATGATCGAGGCGTCGACGTCGAGGGTCTTGCCGGTCATCTTCGACAACTCCTTGGCGAGGTCGCTCAACTCTGTCTTGTCCAGGGTGGTGCTGCCGTCGCTGTCGAGGCTCTTGAATTTTTCCGCCGGATCGGGCCGCGAGCGGGTGCTCTGCATGATGCCCGAGGTCCCTCCGATGGCGCTGCTGCCAATGCCGCTGATGCTGCTCATGTGCTTTCCTCCAATTGTGGTTGTTGCCACCCGGTGTCGGTGGGTAAAAGGCTGGCGTCTTTACCCGGGGGGTCGACTGTATATGCAGTATCGGCCATTGGTTCGCCTTTCCCCGTAAAGAGTTGGTAAAGATAGGTCAAGAAGGGTTAAGCTCACCCGCATGAGGCCTGCCGTGCCTGGCAGCCTGTTCGTGGAGGAGGGAGGGGGACGGTGGCGTGGCGGGGCGGCTTTACAAATCTTTACAGCGGCAGGCGCCGACGGGCGGTAGGCTGGCCGGTGTTTCGGACCAGACTGCGATAATGAGGGGGAGTGCCGATGATTACCGTGCTGTTGATCGATGACGATGACGAACTGCGCGAGCTGCTCAGTGACTACCTGCAGGCGGAGGGCTTCGCCGTGCAGGGCACCGGTGAGTGGCGCGAGGGGCTGACCCTGGCCCTGTCCGGCCATCACCAGTTGGTGGTGCTCGATGTCATGCTGCCGGGCATCAGCGGCTTCGAGGTGCTGCAGCGGCTGCGCCTCTCCTCGCCCATTCCCGTGCTCATGCTGACTGCGCGCGGCGAGGAGGTCGACCGTATCGTCGGGCTGGAGATGGGGGCCGACGACTACCTCCCCAAACCCTTCAACCCGCGTGAGCTGGTGGCGAGGCTGCGCGCCATCGCCCGCCGTGCCGGCCGGCCATCGGAGGGCGGGGCGCGCTTGCCGGCGGCGAGCCTCGCCGTGGGCGATGTGCGGCTGTGCCGCCTCACCCATAGCGTTACCTGTGGCGAACGGGCCGTCGCCCTCACCGCCGCCGAGTTCGCCCTGCTCGCCATGCTGCTCGGCGAGGCCGGGGAGGTGATCAGCCGGGAGCGGCTGACGGACAAGGTCCTGGGTCGGAGGATGGCCATGTTTGATCGCAGCGTCGATGTCCATGTCTCCAGCCTGCGGCGCAAGCTCGGCCCCTCTGCCGGTGGCTACGAGCGTATCCGCGCGGTGCGCGGGGTCGGCTACATGTATGTCGCCGGCGGGCAGCCGGCGAGGCAGCGGGCATAGGGGCGGTCGACCATGGGCAGCATCTTCTGGCGAGTGTTCTGCGGCTTTCTTCTCACCATGGTCCTCGGCGGATTGATGAGCGGGCTGGGCATTGCCACCCTGCACCATCTCTCCACCGACTGGCGCCATGACGACATGGAACGCCGCATGGAAGAGAATATCGGCAGGCTCATCCTCCTTTCCGGACAGGCGGCGCTGGGGGTCCATCGCTGCGGCGGCGCGGAGGCGTATCGCTCATTTCTCGAGTCGCTGCGCCAGGGATTTGGGCTGGAGCTCAAGGTGGTGAGCGACGATGGGGTGCTGGCCTCCCAGGACGGTCTCTCCGCCGAGGAGAGGCATCGTGCCGGACAGGTTCGCCGGCAGGGGTCGACAGTGGTTGAAAAGACTTCGGAGGGCATGCGCTTTGCCGGAATGATGAGCGGTGAGCAGGGGATGGTGGTGCTCGGCAGCCATCTCTACGGCCCGCCGCCAGCCTTGCGCCCTCCGGGGCCGGCACCGCCGCGGATGCCTCGGCCGCTCCTGCCGCCCTTCTTTGGTCCGGGGGAGGTGCTTCGTACCCTGGTCACCCTGGCGGTGCTGACCCTGGTCTGTTTCTTTCTGGCGCGGTCGCTGGCCGAACCGGTGAAGCGGCTGCAGAAAGCGGCGCAGCGCTTCGCCGGCGGTGATTACAGTGCCCGCGTCGGCGGCGGCTTCTGGCTGCCCGGCAAGGAGCTGGTCGCGTTGGCGCGGGACTTCGACATCATGGCCGAGCGCACCGAGGCGGTGATCAGCTCCCGCACACGGCTTCTCCGCGACATTTCTCACGAGCTGCGTTCGCCCCTGGCGCGGCTGTCGGTGGCGCTGGAGCTGGCGAGGAGGCGCGGCGGGGCCGAGGGTGAAGCGGCCCTTGACAAGATCGGCCGCGAGGCGGCGCGGCTCGACGAGCTGATCGGCAACCTGCTGGCCTTGAGCCGTCTCGAGCATGGTGGGCAGGAAAAGCGGGTCATTGCCGTCGATCTGCTTCTCGAGGAGGTGGCGGCCGATGCCCTGTTCGAGGCCAGGGCGGCGGGGCGCGGGCTGCGGGTCTTGCGCAGCGGCCCGGCCCGGGTCCTCGGCTGCCGCGAGTCGCTGCGCCGCGCCCTGGAAAATATCGTCCGCAACGCCGTAACCTATACGGCGGAGGGCAGCGACGTCGAGATCGCCCTCGACGTCGTCGACGGCCGGGTGGAGATTTGCGTCGAGGACTGCGGGCCAGGCGTGCCCGAGGCCGATCTGCCCCATCTCTTCGAGCCCTTTTACCGCGTGGCCGAGGGGCGCGAGCGCAGCAGCGGCGGCACCGGCATCGGTCTGGCCATCGCCATGCAGGCGGTCAAGGCCCATGGCGGCAGCCTGGGCGTGGCCAACCGCCACCGGGTAAGCGGCCTGAGGGTGACCATGACGCTGCCTCTCGTGGGTTAGGCTCGTTGCCTGGGCCTGTTCTTTTTCAGTACGAGGATGTTGCCGGCGAAGATGAGCAGGATGCCGAGGCTTGCCGCCCAGGTCCAGCGATAGCCTTCATAGGCGGTGGACAGGCTGAGCGCCACCACCGGGAAGAGCACCGTGGCATAGGCGGCCCGCTCCGCCTCGATGCGCGCCAGGAGGGCGAAGTAGGCGGCGAAGGCGGCCACCGAGCCGAACAGCGAGAGGTAGGCCAGCGAGAGGGTATAGGGCAGGGTCGGCTCGAAGCGCCAGGGGCTGCCGCGCAGGGTGGCGAACAGGGCCAGAAAGAGAAAGCCGTAGAGCATCGCCCAGGCGGTGCTGCCGCACAGGGGCAGGCCGGCGCGGTGGTTGCGGGCGGTGATGACGCTGCCGCAGCAGAAGCAGAGGGTGCCGGCGAAGGTCTGCAGCAGGCCCATGCCGGCCCCGGAGGCAAAGTTGAAGGCGGCCAGCTCGGGGCGGAAGACGACGGCGATGCCGATCACTCCCAGGGCGGCGCCGGCGGCCACCGTGCCCTGCGGCCAGCGCCGCATGAGCAGGGCGTTGATGATCACCGTCACGGCCGAGGCGGTGGAGAAGAGCACGGCGATAAGCCCGGTGGTGAGGTGGCCTGCCGCCAGGTAGAAGAAGATGAAGTTGCAGGAAAAGATGGCCATGCCCTGCAGTGCCAGGAAGCGGTGCTGCGATGGGGGAAAGCCGAGAGGTAACCGCCTCAGCTTCGCCCAGGCGAACATGCACAATGCGGCGATGCCGATGCGGTAGGCGACGGAGACCTCCGGCGGCACCACCCCAAGCTGGAACTTGACCGCCAGCCAGGCCGAGCCCCAGATGAGAACGACGGCGATATAGAGCAGTGCGGTGGTGGTCATGGCAGGGGTGCTTGTGGCGTCGTTGTCTGCGGCAGGGGGGCGGCCTACGGTCTGGCCTGCCCTGGGGCGACCAGCCGCGTTGCCGGCTGCGCTGCTCCGCCGCCCGCTGCAAGATGCTGTATGGTGGTGGCCTATGGGTGTCGCCTGCCCGTATTCGCCATGGAACCTTCCTCAAGGCAGGAGCGCTCCCGGTTCGCCGCAGGCTACCCCGTGAAAGCTTTCTTGGCCAGGGTTTTCAGGCCTCGCCTCCGCTTCCTCCACTGATCCCTCCCTTTCCCTCCTCGGCCGGGCAGATTTCCGCACGCTCCTCTCAGCACCCCAGGTCGTAAGGTTGCCAGGGTCTTTTCCCTCACTATTCACATCGTTAGCACCTTTACCGGGCCTCTCCAGGGGATGTCTTCTGTAGAGAAAAAATGATGTATTGCTAAATATCAGGTTTTTATTTTGACATTTTCATAAATGTACTATAAGAAAAATGCGGTAAACGTGAATTCGCTCTTGTTGTCCGCAGATCGCCCGCTTCTCCCTCGCCCCGGCCTCATGGAAATCGACGATACCAATATCCGCATCCTCCGCCACCTCAAGGACGGCCGCAAGTCCTTCAAGCTCATCGCCGATGACCTGGCGATTACCGAGAACACCGTGCGCAGCCGTGTCAACAAGTTGATCGACGAAGGTATCCTCAAGTTTTCCGGGATGGTGCAGGTCGATGTCCTCGACGGCCATAACCTCCTCTACCTCGGGGTCAAGCTCAAAAGCATGGAGTTGCAGAAGAAGGCCGAGGAGTTCAGTCGCCTGCGCGGCGTGGTGTCGGCGGCCATCGTCACCGGCCGCTACGATATCATCCTCCAGGTGCTGCTCGGACCCGGTTACAGCCTGCTGGAATTCATCACCGAGCAGGTGGCGAGGGTTCAGGAAGTGCAGACGGTGGAGAGCTACATCGTCTACAAAGGCTATAACCTCAAGGTTCCCTATATTTTGTAGTGCCCGAACACCCTTCTGTCGCGTCCCTCTCCCCCCCTGGGCGCGTCAGAAGTCACAGCCCCGCTAATCGGGGATGCGGTATCGCCGCCCCTCCTTCGCCCCGCGCCCCCGCGGCCGAAGGCGAGACCTGCGGCGGCGGGACCATGACTACCAACAGCCCACCCACAGGAGATTGCCATGATTGTCGGAATTCTTAAGGAAATTAAAGTGTTGGAGAACAGGGTGTGTATGACCCCGGCCGGCGTCGAGGTCATGGCCCAGCATGGCCACCAGATGCTCGTCGAGACCAATGCCGGGCGCGGCAGCGGCTTCTCCGACGAGGAGTATGTCGCCGCCGGGGCGACCATTGTCGCCACCCCGGCCGAGATCTACGCCAAGGCCGACATGGTCATGCACGTCAAGGAGCCGCAGCCGCAGGAATACGGCATGATCCGCAAGGGCCAGATCGTCTTCACCTATCTCCATCTCGCCGCCGACGAGCAGCAGACAAGGGCCCTCATCGACGCCGGGTCGGTCAATATCGCCTACGAGACCATCCAGAAGGCCGACGGCTCCCTGCCCCTGCTCACCCCGATGAGCGAAGTTGCCGGGCGCATGGCCACCCAGGAGGGCGCCAGCTACCTGCAGATGACCAAGGGCGGACGCGGCATTCTCCTCGGCGGCGTGCCGGGCGTCGAGCCGGGCAATGTCGTCGTCATCGGCGGCGGTGTCGTCGGCATCAATGCCGCCCTCATGGCCTGCGGCCTCGGCGCCAGGGTCTACCTGCTCGACACCAACCTCGACCGCCTGCGCTACCTGCGCGAGGTCATGCCCAGCAACTGCTTCCCCATCATGAGCTCCAAGCCGAAACTGCGCGAGCTGCTGCGTGAGGCCGATCTGGTCGTCGGCGCGGTGCTCATTCCCGGCGCCAAGGCGCCCAAGCTGGTCACCCGCGATATGCTCAAGGTGATGAAGCCGGGCTCGGTGATGGTCGACGTGGCTATCGACCAGGGCGGCTGCTTCGAGACCTCGAAGGCCACCACCCATGCCGACCCGGTGTTCACCGTCGACGGCGTCATCCACTACTGCGTCGCCAACATGCCCGGCGCCGTGGCCAAAACCTCGACCCTCGCCCTGACCAACGCCACTCTGCCCTATGCCCTGCAGATCGCTGACAAGGGCTGGAAGAAGGCCTGTCAGGAGAACGTCGAGATCGCCGTCGGCGTCAATATCCTCGACGGCAAGGTCACCTACAAGGCGGTGGCCGAGGCCTTCGACCTGCCCTATACGCCGCTCAGCGAGCTGCTCTAATTCCGCTCTCAGCCCGCTGAGGCGCCTGGCGCCACTCTGCCATCCAGACAGTGCCGAGTGCGCCGGGCCAAGCAGGCAGTAAAACGACAAAAGGCCGACCCGCATGGGTCGGCCTTTTGTCGTTTCACGGTGTTGCCGCAGCTATTTGCCCCACAACAGATAGGCCTTGATGAAGGGGTCGAGGTTGCCGTCGAGGACTGCGTCGACGTTGCCGACCTCGTACTCAGTGCGGTGGTCCTTGATCAGCCGGTAGGGCTGGAGGACATAGGAGCGGATCTGGCTTCCCCAGGAGATGCCTTTCTTGTCGCCGGCCAGGCCTTCCTGGCGCTCGGCGTTCTTCTGCCGCTCGAGCTCGTAGAGCTGGGCGGCGAGCATTTTCATCGCCGTCTCCTTGTTGGAGTGCTGCGAGCGCTCGTTCTGGCATTGCACGACGATGCCGGTGGGCAGGTGGGTGATGCGGATGGCCGAGTCGGTCTTGTTGACGTGCTGGCCGCCGGCGCCGCTGGAACGGTAGGTGTCGATACGCAGGTCCTTGTCGTCGATCTCCACCTTGATCGATTCGTCCAGTTCGGGCAGCACCATCACCGAGGCAAAAGAGGTGTGGCGCCGGCCACTGGCGTCGAAAGGCGAGATGCGCACCAGCCGGTGGATGCCGAGCTCCGAACGCAGGTAGCCGTAAGCGAAGCGGCCCTTGACCATGATGGTCACGCTCTTGGTGCCGGCTTCGTCCCCGGCGAGGTAGTCGAGGATGTCGGTCTTGAAACCGTGCAGCTCCGTCCAGCGCAGGTACATGCGCATGAGGATGGCCACCCAGTCCTGGGCTTCGGTGCCACCGGCCCCGGCATGGATGGCGACGATGGCGTTGTTGCCGTCGTGCTCGCCGTTGAACATGCACTCCAGCTCCGCCTGGTCGAGGCTGCTTTCCATGTGGTCGATGGTGTGGGCGACTTCCAGCTCGAGCTCGGGGTCGCGCTCCTCCATGACCATGTCAAGGAAGAGTTCGGTGTCTTGCAGCTGCTTCCAGCGCTCCTGCCAGGAGTTGATGATCTCCTGCAGCTGGCCGTGCTCCTTCTGCACCGCCTGGGCGGTCTCCGCCTCGTTCCAGAAACCGGGAGCAAGGGTCTGTCGTTCCAGGGCCTCGAGTTTCTCTTTCTTCCTGTCGACGTCAAAGATGCTCCTTGAGCACCAGGAGGCGGGATTTGAGGTCGCCGAGTCGTTGTTTCGATACAGCCGCGCCGGTGTCGATAGCCATGGTTGTCTTCCTTGCAGTGGGTTGAGGTTGGTGGATGGGGACGGCCGGGGCCGCCCACGGGTGCCGACAGTATAGTCACTCTTGGCGGCGCCGTCGAAGGGTCGATGCCAGGGCCACCGTAAAAAGGCCGGCGGCGAGGCACAAAGGGGCGAAAAGATAGCCGAAACGGGCCCAGACGGTCTTTTCCTCGAGCAGGGCAACGCTGCGCTTCTCCCCCCAGGGGACGAAGATCTCGGAACGGCTGGCGATGACTCCGCTCGGCTCGATGAAGGCGGAGATGCCGGTATTGGCCGAGCGCACCAGGCTGCGCCGCGTCTCCACGGCGCGCAGCACCGCCATGGCCAGGCTGTGCTGGGGGGCACTGCTGCGGCCGTACCAGGCGTCGTTGGTAAGGTTGACGAGGAGGCTGGCCCCGGCCTCGACCCAGCGGCGTGACAGCTCGGGGAAGACCGACTCGAAGCAGATGAGGACCCCCAGTCGGGCGTCGTCCAGGGTCAGCGGGGTCTCTATGGTGCCGGCGCTGAAGTCGCCCACCGCCTGTACCAGCGGGGCGATGAAAGGCAGCAGGTCTTGCAGCGGCACATATTCGCCATAGGGCACGAGGTGCGACTTGTGGTAAAGGCCGGCGATCCGACCCTGCGCGTTGAGCAGCAGGGCGCTGTTATAGAGCGGCGGCTTGCCGGTTGGCCGGGCGCTCATCTCGATCCAGGGTACGCCGCTGAGCAGGGCGACCTGGCGGTTCTCGAGGAGCGTCTCGAGGCGCTCCATGAGGCGATCTTCGAGGGGATAGTGGGGCAGGGCGGTCTCCGGCCAGACCAGCAGCCGCGGGGCGGGATAGGCGGCGAGCTTCTCGCTCAGCCGCAGGTGGCTGTCCACCGTCTTCTGCAGCTGTTGCGGCGACCACTTGACCGCCTGGTCGATATTGCCCTGGACGACGCCGAGCGTCATCCGCGGCGCCTGCTCTGCCAGCCGCTCTATCTCCTCGAAACGCTGTCGGTTATAGAAGCCGGCGACGAGCAGCAGGAGACAGACGGGCAGGAACAGGGCCGCCAGGGTGGGGCGGCGCTGGCGGTGGCGCAGGAGGAGAACGAGAAGGAGGTTGACGAGGACGATGACATAGGTCAGCCCGTAGTGGCCGAAAAGGTCGGCGACCTGGATGAGGCGGGGCTGGCCGGCCAGGGCATAGCCGAGGTCCATCCATGGGAAGCCGGTGAAGAGCAGGGCGCGCAACCAGTCGAGGCCCACCCACAAGGCCGGCAGGAGCCACAGGCAGGCCCAGGGGGGCAGGGTGTCGAGGGCGAGGCGTGCCCCCAGGGCGAACACTGCCCAGTAGAGGCTCATATAGAGGGCGAGCAGCAGCAGCGCCGGCCCGGAGAGAAACCACGGCAGGCCGCCATAGGTGGAGAGGACGATGGTGATCCAGTAGAGCAGCAAGAGGTGGTGGACGAGACCGGCGGCCAGCCCGCAGAGAGCCGCCATGCGCGGGGTGTTCTGAGTAAGGGTGCCGAACAGGGGCACCAGGGCGAGGAGGAGCAGGGCCGGCATGGCCCCGCCCCCGGGAAAGGCGAGCCACAGCAGGAAGCCGCTTGCCGCGGCCTGGAGCAATGGGTGGAGCAGGGCGGTCACGGGACGTCCGGGGTATCGAGGATTCTCGTTATGCGCAGGGTCTTGAGCTGGCGGGGGTCGGCGTTCTTGACCTCGAAGCGGAAGCCGCTGATGTCGACCACGTCGCCGATCACCGCCAGCCGGCCGAGGACATGGATGACCAGGCCGCCCACCGACTCATAGGGTCCCTCGGGGAACTCCACCTGGAAGTGCTCCTCGAGCACCTCGATGTCGACCCGCGCCGCCACCAGCACGGTGTTTTCGTCGACGATCTCCAGTTGCTTCTCGTCGTCGTCGTACTCATCGTCGATCTCGCCGACGATCTCTTCGAGGATGTCTTCGAGGGTGATCAGGCCGCGCACCGTGCCGAACTCGTCGACGACCATGGCCATATGCAGCTTGCGCTTCTGGAACTCGCGCAGCAGGTCGACGATGGGCTTGGACTCGGAGATGAAATACACCGGCCGCAGGTAGGACTCGAGGTTGACCGGCCCCGGCTGCTGGCTGGAGCGGGCGCAGAGCTTGAGCAGATCCTTGGCGTGGATGGCGCCGATGACGTGGTCGGGGTTGTCGCGGTAGATGGGGATGCGGGTGAAACCGCTCTCGATGACCATGTCGATCAGCTCGGCCATCGGCGCCGCCTCGTTGAAGGAGACGATCTCCGCCGCCGGGGTCATGATTTCCGAGGCGTAGGTCTCTCGGAACTCGAGGATCGAGTTGATCATCTTCTCCTCGAGGGAGGAGATCAGGCCGTGCTCCTCCCCCTCTTCGAGGAGTTCCTGGATCTCGTGTTCGAGATCTTCCTTGGTGCCTGGTTTTGTGAAATTAAGAAGGGATTTTAGGCGTTTGAGGACACCACCGGATTGGTCGGCCTCCTGTTGCTCGCGCGTGTTGTCGTCGCTCATCGTGTGAGATGGTTTGGCGCCCGCTGCCCTCTGCGGCGCTCTGTGGATGGCGGTCCACTCGGCCTTTGCCCCGGGGCCGTCCGCCTCCTGCGGGGGCGGCAAAAGGGCATCCCGTCCCTGGGGTGGAGCCGAGTGGTGGTGATCATGATGGGCATACTTACCATTATAGCCACAAAAAGCAATGGCCGCCTGGCGCGGAGATGCTCCCGGCGGCGGTCGGCGGGCTTCGTATTTGGCTCTTGAAAAGGCGCTATGATACTGATACTCTATGAATATTTTCACAAGAGGGGGCTGCCGCCGATAATTTCCTTTTCTCTTCGCCTCCTGATGACTATAGTAGCGCCGATTCCCGGGGCCGGCCAGCGGACGCGCCCCGGCCACGGGCGGCTCTGTCCGCCATGCTGTACATCTTCGGCCGTTTGTGGTAGTAAAGGGTCGAGCTTCAGCCCCTTCTTTCTTCTCCCCACTTCAGAAACGAGGAACGGTTTGCAAGGAAAGGTTCTTATCGCCAATCGCGGCGAAATCGCCATACGCATCATGAACGCCTGCCAGGATCTCGGCCTCGATCATGTCGTCGTCTACACCGATGCCGACCGCGATTCCGAGCACGTGCGGCGCAACGTCACCAGTGGCCCGGAGCAGAACGCCTGGCGCATCACCAGCTACACCGAGCCCAATGACCTCTTCGCGGTCGCCGACCATACCGGCTGCACCGCCATCCACCCCGGCTACGGATTTTTCTCCGAGGACTTCCGCTTCGCCCGGCGCGCCACCAAACGCGACCGGCCGCTGGTCTTCATCGGCCCCAGCTGGGAAGTCATCCGCGACCTCGGCGACAAGATCAACACCAAGCGCGTCGCCAACCAGCTCGGCATTCCCACCATCCCCGGCACCGACGCCCCCATCTACAACGAGATGGAGGCCGAGGAGATCGCCGCCGGGCTGCTCGAGGAGCAGCGCCGCAACGGCGTCGACCAACCTTCGGTGCTGGTCAAGGCGGCCGCCGGCGGGGGCGGCATGGGCATCGAGGAAGTCACCGAGATCGAGCGTTTCCGCCGCGTCTATCGCCAGTTGCAGAACTACGCCAAGCGCCAGTTCGGCGACGGCGGGGTGCTCATCGAGCAGTGTCTGCGCGACTACAACCATCTCGAGGTGCAGCTGGTGTGCTCCAAATACGGCGAGCGCGTGCACTTCAGCTCGCGCAACTGCACCATCCAGTCTACCGGGCGGCAGAAGCGGGTGGAGGCGTCGCCGGGGTTCGACCGCGCCGCCTTCGACTACGACTTCGACGAGAAGAAGGTCCTCGAGCAGATCGTCAACTATTCGCTGAAGCTTGCCGGGCACGTCAAATACGATAACGTCGGCACCTGGGAGTGGATCGTCACCCGCTCCGGCCAGCCCTACCTCCTCGAGGTCAACACGCGCATCCAGGTGGAGAACGACATCTCGGCGCGGATCAGCTATATCGGCGGCGAGCAGCCCAACCTCATCCGCGAGCAGATCCGCCTCGGGCTAGGCGAGCGGCTCGGCTACAAGCAGAGCGCCATCAAGTTCAGGGGCACGGCCATCGAGCTGCGCATCGTCGCCGAGGACACGCGGCGCGGTTTCGCCCCGTGGATCGGCACCATCACCGAGTTCAGCTTGCCCAGCCACCCCTGGTCGGCGGTCTACACCCATGTGCCCTTCGATCGGCCCTACCCCATCCCCAGCGACTTCGACCCCAATCTCGCCCTGGCCCTGGTGTGGGGCGAGTCGGTGCAGGACGCCAAGGACAAGGCGGTGCAGTTCCTGAAGGAAACGACCATCGGCGGCATCGACAGCGGCGGCAGCCCGATCGTCACCAACCTCCAGTACCTGCACGACAATCTCGATCGGCTCTTCGCCTTCTGAAATCGCTCCCGTCATCTACGGCCAAGGAATATGAAAGAACTTTTCAAGCAGCTGCTCAAGATAGAAGAACGCATCAACTACCTTCTGCAGATCAAGGATTACGCCGCCTGGGGCAACCTCGACGGCTTCAAGAAGACCTGCGAGCAGCTCAAGCAGACGGTCTACGACCACACCGAGGAACAGTTGCGTGCCGAGATCCGCAAGCTCGACGAGTCGATCAGCTTTCTCGAGGAGCGGGCCGAGGAAAACCTCACGCCCATGGAGAGGGTGCGCATCGTCCGCTCCATCCAGCGCTTTACCCTCAAAGACATCCTCGAGAATGTCTACGAAGACTATACCGAGCTCGGCGGCGAGGGCGACGCCAACGTCGACCCGGCGATGATCTGCGCCAAGGCGACCATCACGCGACGCATCAAGAACAAGCCCTGCACCGCCTCGGTGATGGTCATCGGCCAGGAGACCGGCCATGGCGAGGAGTTCCGCAACGGCGGTTCCTGTCACCCCCAGGGCAACGAGAAGGCCCTGCGCTATATGCGCGTCGCCGAGACCGAGGGCATTCCCATCCACTTCTATATTTTCACCCCCGGGTCTTACCCGGTGGAGGAAGGCTCCGGGGCGGCCCAGCAGATCGCGCGCAACATCTACGCCATGACCAAGCTGCGCGTGCCGATGGTGTCGATGATCTCCGAAGGCGGCTCCGGCGGCGCCGAGGCCATCGGCCTCTCCGACTACCGTCTCATGGCCTCCCACGGCTACTACTCGGTCATCTCCCCGGAGGGGGCGGCGGCCATCGAGGGCAAGATCCGCGAGGGCGCCAAGGTGCCGCGTGAGCTCATCGAGGTCTGCGCCGACCGGCTGCGCCTGACCGCCAAAGACAATCTCGAAAAAGGCACCATCGACCGCATCGTCTACGAGCCGATGCTCGGGGCGCGCCGCGACGACTTCGCCTTCTTCGCCAAGCTGCGCGCCGAGATGCTGCGCGCCACCGACAAGGTGGTGCTGTCAGCCAAGAGCTTCTCCGCCCTGCGCACCTACGAAATCCGCCGCAAGAAGCATCAGCCGGCCTCCGAGGAGCACCAGCTGGAGCTGCCCTGGGACCTCAGCGCGGTGGAGATCGACAAACTGCTCGCTCTCCGCTCGAAGAAATACCTGGAGATGGCGCGCAACGGTTTCGTTGGCAGGATCGACACCGAGGAGGGCGCCATGACCTCCATGAAAGTGCGGATGGAGAAGGCCTACTACGCCATCCGCTACGACGTCATGAAGAACCACAAGCGCCAGGTGCGCAAGGTGCTGAGCGACGTCTCCGGCGAGGGCTCGGTGATGATCCGCCGCATCAAGGAGCCGCTGCAGGCCATCGCCGACCTGTGGGGCAAGAAGAAAGAGGACAAGCCGCAGCGCCTCCTGCCCATGAACAGCGCCGCGGCCACCGACGCCCAGTCGCCGCGGGTCGACCCCCTGGAGTTGACCGATACCTATACCAGCCCTCTGGCCAACGAGGACCGCACCATCAGCTGCCCCAACGCCGACAAGCACGGCTGCAAGGATCTCTGGGTACCCGATCTCTACGGCGAGTTCGCCGGGGTCTGCGAGACCTGCGGCCACCACTTTCCCCTCGAGTATACCTGGTACCTGAAGAACATCTTCGACCCGGGCTCGATCCGGCCCTTCAATATCGGCATCGGCGCCGGCAACCCGCAGCACTACACCGGCTTTGACGAGCGGCTGCAGCGCTCCAAGGACAAGACCGGCCGGCTCTCCGGCAATATGACCTTCCACGCCATGGTCAACGGCATCAAGATCGTCGTCACCATGCTCTATTCCGATTTCCGCAATGGCACGGTGGGCTCGGCCGAGGGCGAGAAGTTCGTCCAGGCCTGCCTCCTCGCGAAACGCAAGAAGCGGCCGCTGCTCGCCTATATCCACACCACCGGCGGCATCCGCATCCAGGAAGGCACCCTGGGGGTGGTGCAGATGCCCAAGTGCACCATGGCGGTGCGCGAGTATATCGACGCCGGCGGGCTCTATCTGGTGGTGTACGATAACAACTCCTACGCCGGGCCGGTGGCTTCCTTTCTCGGCTGCTCCCCCTATCAGTTCGCCATTCGCTCGAGCCGTGTCGGCTTCGCCGGGCCGCGGGTCATCCGCGAGACCACCGGCACCGACATTCCGCCCGACTACCACTCCGCCCGCAACGCCTTGAAACGCGGGCATATTCAAGGAATTTGGGACCGGCGCGAGTTCCGCCGCAACCTCCACAAGTCCTTGCTCACCATGGGCAGCCCGAGCCTGTATTATCGTTAGGCTATAGTGGCGGCCCGCCGCCTCGCCGTTACGGCGAGGCGCGGTGAGGAAAAATTGGCAATTTCTTCCTGGATTTGCTAGTGTTGCCGGGAAAAACGATGGGATGGCGCACGCGCGGCCTGAATGCCGCGCCCGGCTGCCCGTCGCCACCAGGGGCACGCCATGACCACGGATACCGCGACGAATACCGAGTACTGCGAGATCGTCACCCTGCTGCAGCGCCTGGGCTGGGTGGGCGAGGAACAGCTGCGCCACGCTCAGCGGGTGCGGAGCAAGCTCGCTACATCGACCACCCTGCTCAATGTCCTCAAGGAGCTTGGCGTGGTCAACGACGAGATGGTGCGCAAGGCCCTCGCCGAGAGCAACCTCAACCCGCGCATCGGCGAGCTGCTGGTGGAACTCGGCTACCTCTCGGGGGACGACCTGCGCGCCGCCTTCGCCATCCAGCAGGAGCGCGAAAAGGGGCAGAAGCTCGGCGAGATCCTCGTCAAGTACAACTTCATCGAGGAGAAGGTCTTCAACCGCGTGCTGTCGATGCAGCTCGGCTACCCGCTGGTCGATGTCAACATGACCCTGGTGGACCGGGCCAAGGTGGCGACGGTACCCTTCAAGAACCTCGTCGATCACCTTTTCCTGCCCCTCAAGTCGCAGGACGGGCAGACCATGGTCGCCTTTGCCGATCCCCTCGACAAGAAGAGTCAGGAGATCGCCCGGCGCCTGCTCGGCAACGACATCATCCCGGCCATCGGCGAGAAGAAGAGCATCGTCGAGACCCAGAAGCTCCTCGCCGGCCTGGCCTCGGGCAAGACGCTGAGCGTCGACAACAAGAGCGTGGTCGGCGTGGTCAACGCCATTATCATCGCCGCCATCGACAACAACGCCTCGGACATCCATATCGAGCCCTTCGCCGACCGCCTGCAGGTGCGCTTCCGCGAGGACGGGGTGCTGCGCCACTACCGCGACTTCGAGCGGGAGATCATCGCCCCGCTGACCAGCCGCCTGAAGATCATGTGCAGTGCCGACATCGCCGAGAAGCGCCGTCATCAGGGCGGGCGCATCCTCTTCGAGCACGAGGAGGGTCATGTCGACATCCGCGTCTCCTTCTATGTCACCGTGCACGGCGAAAAGGTGGTGTTGCGCCTGCTCAAGCAGAAGCGCGAGCTCATCGACATCCGCACCGTCGGCATGGCCCCGAAGATGCTCAACCGCTTCCTCGAGGACGCCGTCTACCCGCCCACCGGGGTGCTCCTCGTCACCGGGCCCACCGGCTCCGGCAAGACCTCCACCGTCTACAGCTGCATCAACCATATCAAGAACCCGCAGATCAGCATCGTCACCGCCGAGGAGCCGGTGGAGTACTTCATCGACGGCGTCGCCCAGTGCTCCATCGAGCCGTCCATCAACCTGACCTTCGAAGAAACCCTGCGCCATATCGTCCGCCAGGATCCGGATGTGATCGTCATCGGCGAGATCCGCGACCATGGCTCGGCGGAGATGGCCATGCAGGCGGCGCTGACCGGCCATAAGGTGCTGAGCACCTTTCACACCGAGGACAGCATCGGCGGCCTGATTCGCCTGCTCAACATGGATATCGCCCCCTTCCTGGTCTCGTCGACGGTGGTCTGCGTCCTGGCGCAGCGCCTGCTGCGGCGGGTGTGCCCGGACTGCGCCATGGAGACGGCCATCACCCCGGTGCAGTTGAAGCGGCTGGGGGCCTCGGCGGAGGACTTCTTCGGTGCCAATTTCGTTAAGGGGCGCGGCTGCAGCAACTGCAAGCAGACCGGCTATCGCGGCCGGGTCGGGGTCTTCGAGCTGCTTGTCCTCGACGAGCTGGTGCGCACCGCCATCCTCGAGCAGCGCACCAGCTACGAGATCCGCCAGACCAGCATCGAGCATTCCGGCCTGGTGACATTGCTCGAAGACGGCCTGGTCAAGGCCGCCAGCGGCATCACCAGCGTCGACGAGGTGCTGCGCTGCCTGCCTAAACTCGACCGTCCGCGGCCTCTCGCCGAACTCAAGCGACTTCTTGGAGAATAGACCCATGGACAACAGCTCCTCCTTTCTCGACAGCATCAACAAGGCCATGGCCGAAGGCACGGTGGTCCTGCCGGTGTTCAGCGCCTCGGCCCTCAAAGTGCAGCGCGAGCTGATCAAGAAGGATGCCGACACGCGGGTGGTGGAGAGCATCCTCGCCGGCGATCAGTCCCTGTCGAGCCAGGTACTGCAGATGGCCAACTCCGCCTTTTACAAGGGGCTGGTGGAGGTCAAGACGGTGCGCGCGGCGATCATCCGCCTCGGTCTGCAGGAAGTCGGGCGCATCGCCCTGCTCGCTTCGGCCCGCAACCAGTTCCGCAGCCGCGACCGCGAGCTCAACGTGGTGATGAAGAAGCTCTGGCAGCACTCGGTGGGCTGCGCCATGGGGGCCCGCTGGCTGGCCAACCGCTGCCAGTTCGCCGACCTCGAGACCAACGCCTTTTTCGCCGGACTGCTGCACGATATCGGCAAGCTCTTCGTGCTCATGGTGGTCGATCGCCTGCGCGAAAAGGACGGCAACCTGCCGGTCAACCACGCCCTGCTCCTCGAAACCATGGACTCGCTGCACTGCGTGCAGGGGGAGCAGTTGATGCGCCAGTGGAACATGCCCGAGGATTACTGTCTGGTCGCCCGCGATCACCATCAAGCCGAGGCCGATCATCGCAACCACCTGCTGCTGCTGGTCCGTCTCGCCAACTTCGCCTGCCACAAGCTCGGCATCGGCCTCAAGAAAGACGAGCGCATCCTGCTTTCCGGCCGTGAAGAGGCCCAGGCGCTCACTCTGCGCGACATCGACCTGGCCGAGTTGGAGATCCATCTCGAGGATATCCCCGCCCTGAGCAGCTGAGCGGCCGGCCGCACCCCCGAAACGACGAGGCCCCGTTCCTTTCCCTCTGGGAAAAGGACGGGGCCTCCTGCGTTATGCCCTCTTGTTGCAGTCTACATCAGGCTGGGCAGGAAGGTGGAAATCTGCGGCAGGGCGATGAGCGCCGCCACCTGCAGGACGTCGGCGACGAGAAAGGGTCCGATGCCTTTGAAGATGGTCGGCATCGGCACCTTGGTGATGCCGTGGATGACGTAGACATTCATGCCTACCGGCGGGGTGATCATGCCCATCTCGGTGACCCTGGTGACGATGACCCCGAACCAGATGGGATCAAAGCCGAGCTGGACGACCAGCGGAAAGAAGACCGGCACGGTGAGCAGGACGATGGCCAGGGAGTCCATCAGGCAGCCGAGGATCATGTAGACGACGATGATGCAGAGGATGATGACATAGCGGTTCACCGGCAGGGAGGAGACGAAGCTGGCGAACTCCACCGGCAGTCGGGTGACCGAGAAGAAATAGCCGAGGATCATCGCCCCGAGGACGATGGTGAAGAGCATGCCGGCGGTGGCCACGGTGGTGCCGAGGCTGTCGGTGAAGCTGGCCCAGCTCATGCGGCGGCGCAGCAGGGCGAAGCAGAAGGCCCCGAAGGCACCAACCCCGGCCGCCTCGGTGGGGGTGAAGACGCCGGCGTAGAGCCCGCCGATGACCATGAGAAAGAGGGCGATGACGTCCCAGGTGCGCAGGAAGGAGACCACCTTCTCTCTGGAGGTCGAGCTTGGGCCGGGGGGGCCGAGGTTCGGGTTGCGGCGGGTGAGGATGTAGATGGTGACGATATAGAAGGCGGCCTGCATGATGCCGGGGATGAGGCCGGCGGCGAAGAGCTTGCCGATGGACTGCTCGGTGAGGATGCCGTAGATGAGCAGGATGACGCTCGGCGGGATGAGGATGCCGATGCAGCCGCCGGCGGCGATGGCGCCGCAGGCCAGGGACTCGGCATAGTTGTACTTGCGCATCTCCGGCATGGCCACCTTGCCGAGGGTGGCGGCGGTGGCGATGCTCGAGCCGCTGATCGCCGCGAAGCAGGCACAGGCGGCCACCGTGGCCATGGCCAGCCCGCCGCGGAGGTTGGCGAAGATGGTGCGCACCGCGGCATAGAGGTCCTCGCTCATGCCGCAGGAGAAGGCGAAGGCCCCCATGAGCACGAAGAGCGGAATGACGCTCAACGAGTCGCTGGCGAAGGTGGTGTAGGGCACGGTGGTCAGCACGCCGAGGGCGGCCTCCCAGCCGGCGACATAGGCGAACCCGGCGAAGCCGACCATGCCCATGGCCAGGCCGATATGCATGCGCGAGAGGAGCAGGACGATGAGAACGATGATGCCGATGAGGCCGATGGTAGTGGGTTCCATGGTTCAGCTCCTTTTGCCGAAGAAGTAGTGGAGGACCAGGAACAGGGCGTAGCAGGACATGCCCAGGGCCACGGGGATGGTGAAGGGGTAGGCCGGGATTTTCAACACCGCCGAGGTGATGTTGGACTGGTAGCTGTCGATGATGTTGAGAAAGCTCTGCCGGCTGAGGATGACCAGAAAGGCCACCATCAACACGGTGACGACGAAGGAAATGGCCGCCTGCAAGGGCGTGGGCAGCTTCTCGACGATCATCTCGACGCTGACATGGGAGCGGATCGCCGTGCAGAAGGCGATGCTCAGGGGGATGGAAATGGCCATCATGTATTCCACCAGTTCCAGGGCGCCGGGAATGGGGGCGTTGAAGAGGTAGCGACAGACGACATCGGCGGCCATGAGGAACATCATCACGGCCAGGGCGGTGCCAGCGATTATCGACAGCACCTTGCCGACCCTGTTGATGGCTTTTTCGATTCGGTTGGGTTCCATGGGCTGTTCTCCTCGGTGACCCGGTGCCGCCTCATCGACGGTGCGGCCCGGGGCGGCGGATTGCAGAAGCGGGGAGGCCGGCGGACAGCGCCGTCGGCCTCCTGTGTTCAGGATTTTGCCAGGGGCAGGTTATTTACCCAGTTCGAGAGCCTTGTCGAGGATCTTGCGGGCATTGGTGACGCCCTGCTTCTCCATGCTCGTCACCCACTTGTCCCACACCGGCTTGGCGCCGACGTCGATCCACTTCTGCCGTTCTTCCGCCGACAGCTCGTAGACGTTGCCGGTCTGCTTGTTCTCCTCGAGCTTCTTCATCGCCTCGCTCTTCATGATATCGAAGAAGTTCTTGCCCCAGAACTTGGAACCGGCCTCGCCGCCAACCTTCATGAAGGCCTCCTGGACGTCCTTGGGCAGGCTGTTCCACTTGTTCTTGTTCATGATGATGGAGAAATACACCGCCGGGAAGGGGACTTCGGTATAGTGGTTGACCACTTCATAGAAACGCCACACGTGCACCGCCTCCCAAGGGGCGCCCATGCCGTCGATGACGCCTTTCTGCAGGGAGAGATAGCTGTCGGGCATGGGGATGAGCATCGGCACGCCGCCGAGGGCGCTGACCATTTCGGTGGGGGGGCCGCCGGTCATGCGCACTTTCATGCCCTTGAGGTCATCGAGGGCTTTTACCGGCTTTTTGGTGGTGATCAGGGTGTAGGGGGCGCTGGTGTAGAAGAGCAGCACCTTGACATCCTTGAATTCGTTCTGGATCTCCGGGGTCTGCTCGTAGAGTTTCCACAGGGCTTCGCTGCCTTTTTCGGCGCTGTTGAAGGACATCGCCGGCAGGCTGATGACGTCGGTCACCGGGGTCATATTGGGCCAGTAGCCATGAAATGCCCAGCCCATGTCGGTGATGCCCATCTTGGTGGCGTTCCACATGTCCTTGCCCTTGGCCAGGGTCTCGCCATAGAAGGGCTGAATCTTGACCTTGCCGCCGGTAGCCTCCTCGATCTGCTTGAACCAGGGCTCGATGCAGGTCTTGGTGCTCAGCCCGGTATCCGGGTTCTGATGGGCGAAGCGCAGGGTGATGGTTTCGGCGCCGGCGGCCACGGCGAAACTCATGGTCATCGCTGCGGCGACAATTGCGGTGGTGATGCGTTTCTTCATCTGTGCCTCCATGGATAATGACTGTGGGGCGCGTCCTTCTGCGACCCCTCCGGGAATCGGAGCAGTCCGAGCGCGCTGGACATTGCCTGTAAGCCGGCACCAGCCGGCGCGGCGGCCGCCGTGGTCTGCAATACTTGCAGACTCGTTGCGGCGCCAATTATTGCATGCAATATCCCACGCACCGCCTTTCTCTGTCAAGCCGAGATGTGAGTATGTCAGGCATAACGGAAATATGCAGTGTCTTTGCGGGAATTATCTGTAGGCAATGGAAACGGTGTATCGAAACGAAGCAGGTTGGATGCCGAGGAGACAGGTCCGGTGTCTTGCCGGAGAATCGGGGCGAGGCGGAGTGGAGAGATGTTATATGTCGTTATATTACAATATCTTGGTTTTGTCGTTGTGCTGTGCTGGGGCAATTTCCAGGGCAAGTGTCGCCCCGAGTATTACATGTAATGTGCGCGATTTTCTTGGCAGCAATTTTTTTTCCTCCAACGGCTGTCGCCGGGTTGGAGGGATGTCGGCCAGAAGGAAAGGGGGTCAGCGTTCGCGCAGCGTCTGGCGCACCACCTGCAGCAGGCCCTCGCGGGTGTAGGGCTTGGGGGCGATGCCCCGGAAGCCGTGGCTCCGGTAGTTGGCGAGTACCGGGTCCTCGGCGTAGCCGCTGGAGACGATGACCCGCGCCTCAGGGTGCAGGTCGAGGAGTCTCTTCACCGCCTCGCGGCCACCCATGCCGCCGGGGATGGTCAGGTCCATGATGACCAGATCGAAGGGCTGGCCGCGCTCCATGGCACGGCGGTAGCTGATGATGGCCTCGCGGCCTTCGTGGGCGATCTCGGTGAGAAAGCCTTCCTTGGCGAGGAAGCGGGCGGCGACCTTGCAGATCATCTCTTCGTCGTCCATGATGAGAACGCGCCGCGGGCGCTCGTCACCAGGGGCGGAGAGGGGGGTGGCCGGCTGAGGTTGAGAGAGGTTTTCTTGGTCGGCGGCGGGTGCCGGCAGGTAAAGGGTGAAGGTCGAGCCGATGTCGGGAGCAGAGTCGACGACGATGCCGCCGCCATGCTTCTTGACGATGGTGTAGGTGATGGCCAGGCCGAGGCCGCGGCCGAAGCGCTTGGTGGTATAGTAGGGGTCGAAGATGCGCGCCACATGGCGTTGTTCGATGCCCACCCCCTCGTCGCGGAAAGTGGCGCGGACATAGCGCCCGGGTTTGAGCCCGGCGATCTCCCCCTCGCCGACGACGCTGTTGACGAGGGTGATGAAGAGGTGGCCGCCCTCGGGCATGGCCTGCTTGGCGTTGAGGGTCAGGTTGGAAAAGACCTGCTGTATCTGTCCCTTGTCGACCTCGGCCACCCACAGGTCGGGGGCGATGTCGAAGACCGGCTTGACATTGCTGCCGGAGAGGTCGAAGCGCACCACCTCTTCGACGAGACCGTCGATGCTCACCCCCTCGCGCAGCGGCACACCGCCCTTGGCGAAGATGAGCAACTGCTGGGTGAGGCGCGTCGCCCGTTCCATGGAGCGCTGGGCGTCGCGCAGGTGCTCCATGGCCGGGTGGTCGGGCTGCAACTCGGCCGTGGCGATAGCCAGGCTGCCGAACAGCCCGGTGAGGATGTTGTTGAAGTCGTGGGCGATGCCGCCGGCCAGGGTGCCGATGCTCTCCAGCTTGTGGATCTTCTGCAGGTCCTCTTCGGTGCGCTTGGCGGCGCTGATGTCCTCGCAGGAGAGGACGATGCTGGTGACCCGCTCGCGATTCTTGAGGGGGTAGATGTGCACGCTCAGCCAGCGGTCTTTGGGTGCTCCGGCATCGCCTTCGCCGGGCAGCAGATATTCAGGGATGAAGACGGCCTCGCCATGGTAGGCGCGGCGGACAGAGGGCAGCAGGTTGGCTCGTGCGGCGTCGGTGTGGAGGAGGATATTGAAGCGGTTGATCATTGCCGGGGCGCTGTGGCCCCAGAGTTTTTCACAGGCGTGGTTGGCGCCGACGAGCAGGCCGTCGAGGTCGTAGATTTCCACCGCCGCCGGCGACTGCTCGATGACCATCTTCAGCCGCTCCTCGCTCTCCTGCAGCTTCTCTTCGGCCCACTTGCGCTCGGTGCTGTCGTGGATGATGGCCAGCACGCCGATGATGTGGCCGTTGCGGTCGCGCAGGGGGGAATAGCGCCCTTCGAAGAAACCCTCCCGTCCCAGCTGGCGGTGGATGTAGGGCTGGTTGGCGACGATGGCCGGCTCCCCGCGCAGCACGGCACGCAGGACCTCTTCTTGTCCGTTGACGCGGAGGAAGGGGAAGAGCTCGAGCAGTGAGCCGTTGAGGCAGTCTTCGCGCTTGACGCCCCACATGCGCTCCATGGCCGGGTTCCAGATCTTGATCTGCAGGCTGCTGTCGCAGGTGAGGATGCCGTCCATGCTGCCGTTGATGGTGCTCTCGCTGAAGGCGCTGGCCTCGGTGAGCTCGATGTTCTTGAGGTGCAGCTCTTCGTTGACGGCGATGAGCTCCTCGTTGCTCGACTCGAGTTCCTCCTTGGCCGCCTCGAGCTCTTCGTTGACGCTCTGCAGCTCTTCGTTGGTGGATTGCACCTCCTCGTTGGCCGACCACAGCTCCTGGTTGACCTCGTCCTTCTCCTCGATGATGGTCTGCAGGTACTCCTTGGTGGCCATGAGCTCGCGGCGCAGCTCGCGCAGTTCCAGCTCGCTGCGGCCGTCGTCGTCGCCCTCGGCCAATGTGTTGCCGGTCGGCGCTGCATCCTGCTCCCGCTCTCCCTCGAAGAGGATGAGGAAGAACATCTCGCCGTCCCCGGCGTTGGCGAAGGGGTGCACGGAGACGTCGACGGAGTATTGCCCCTCGTCACGGTCGAAGGGGATACTACGCTTGCGCACCGATCTGCCGGTGCGCTTGACTTCCTCGACGGCCACATAGAGGTCGGGCATGATGCTGTTGCCGGCCATCTTCGAGAGCTTGAGGCTGGCTTCGCCAGTCGCCGGCTCGAGGTACCTGGCGGTGCGGCCATGGAAGCGGCGGATGTGCATGTCGGCGTCGACCAGCACCCCCGGGGGGGTGTGGCGCTGCAGCAGCAGTCGCTCGATCTGCCGGTCGAGTTCCTCAAGCTCCGGGCCTTTGAGGGGCTGCGAGGTCTCGCCCAGGTTTCGTATTTTGTTGTTGAAGGCCGGCTGGTTCACCGGAAGGCGGTAGGGGGCTCTGCTGCCGAGAAAGCGCTTGCAGTAGATGCTGCCATGGCTGTCGAAGGGGGTGAACAGTTCGGGGAAGCGGCCGAGGCTTTCCGAGGTGCCGAGGAGGAGAAAGCCGCTCGGCTTGAGGGCGAAGTGAAAGAGGGGGATGACGGTGGCCTGGAAGGTGGCGTCGAAGTAGATGAGCAGGTTTCGGCAACTGAGCAGGTCGATACTCGGGAAGGGCGGGTCCTGGGTGATGTCCTGGGTGGCGAAGACGCACATCTCGCGGATGCGCTTGATGACCCGGTAGCCCTGGGGGGTCTTGTCGAAAAAACGCTCGAGCCGCTCGGCGGAGATGTTCTTGACGCTCTTCTCGCCGTAAATGGCGGCGCGGGCTACGCCGATATGGCGGTCGACGAGGTCGGTGCCGAAGAACTGCGCCCCCACCTCGAGGCGGTGCGCCTCGAGGAATTCGTAGAGGCAGATGGCAAGCGAGTAGACCTCCTCGCCGGTGGAGCAGCCCGGCACCCAGACGCGGATTGGGCTTTTGACGGTGCGGTTTTCGACGAGGCGCGGGAAGATTTCCTCCTTCAGGGTGTCGAAGACCTGGGGATCGCGGAAGAACTCGGTGAAAAAGAGCAGCAGGTCGCGATAGAGCTGCCGCAGTTCCTGGTCGTCCCTCGCGAGGGCGGTGGCGTACTCGGCGAAGGTGACGAGCTTGCGCAGGGCCATGCGCCGCTGGCAGCGCCGCAGCACCGTGGACTGACGGTAGTGGGAGAAGTCGACGCCGCTGCTGTCATGGAGCAGGCGCAGGATGGTGCTGAATGCCTCCACCTCTTCCGCGGAGGCGGCGGGCTGCCATGGTGAGGGGTCGAGGTCGTCGCCGAGGTCGTCGTTGTCAGAGGCAAAAGGCGGAGTGGGCAGATCCATGGGGCTCCGGGTGGAGAGAGGGTTGCGGGGCGGCGCCAGGCGTACGCCGTTATGGCTATGAGTTTGCCGTGTTCATGCCTTGGGTCTGGCTGGCGTGACGTCGAGCAGTTTAGCAGCATCGGTGAAGGTTTTCCAGCCATGGATGACACCGGCCGGGAGGAAATAACCATCGTGGGCGTGCAGCAGGCGGCGTTCGTCGCCGACGAACATCTCGATGCTCCCCGAAAGGACCATGCCGCACTGGTCGAAGGGATGCTGGTGGCCGGTGTCCTCCTGGCCGGGGCCGATCTCCATGACCACCATGGTCAGGCTGGCGCCGAACTCGGCGTGGCTGGCGATGCTGGGACGGAACGGTTGCAGGCCGAGGGTGTCGAGATGCATGAAGCTCATGATGGTCCTCCGTTGCCGGTGGGGGTGGGGCTTCGTGGAAATACCTTGGCCGAACGGTGGCGGCGCGGTATAGTCGCGGCGAAGCTGCCCGTTCTCGCGCGGGGAGGTGTCGCCCGCCCCGCGCGGCCTCTTTCTCATTAAGGCCGCAATTATGTTGATCAATTCGCCAACGCCGCGCCCGCAAGAGGTGCCGGTGCCTCAGTACCCGCTGGCGACGGAAGTCACCCTCGCGCACCGACCACTCCTCCACCCGATGTTCCAGCGGCTCGCCGAGGGCATCTCCGAGTTCACCTTCGCCAATATCTACCTCTTCCGCGACGGCCATACCTACCGTCTGTCGCGGCTTGACGACGGCCTCCTCGTGCTCCTTGGCCGCGATGACGGGCAGCCGTTCTTCATGTCGCCCTTCGCTCTGCCCGACAAAGCCCGGCTCGACACCCTGATGGCCGAGCACAGCCGCATGAAGTGCGTCTCGCAGAGTCAGAAGAGCCAGCTCGAGGCCATGGGCTACCATGTCAGCGCCGAACGCGACAACTTCGACTACCTCTACCTGCGCCACGAGCTGGCCGAGCTGAGCGGGCGCAAGTTCCAGAAAAAACGCAATCTCATCAAGGCATTCGTCAATAACTACCACTACGAGGGGCGGCCGCTGCTGGAGGACTATCTCGGCGACGCCCTGTCCATTCTCGAACAGTGGCGGGAGGAGCACGACTCCCTCGGCGACTACCACGCCGCCCGCGAGGCCCTCGAAAAAGGGGAGGAACTGCAGCTCTGCGGCGGTATCTACTATGCCGACGGCCAGCCCGCCGCCTATACCTTGGGCGAGGAGCTGGCCTGCGGCAGCAGCTTCGTCATCCACTTTGAAAAGGCGCTGAACCGCTACAAGGGCCTCTACCAGTTCGTCAATCAGGCCTTCGCCTCGATCATCGGCGACAACTACGCCACCATCAACCGCGAGCAGGACCTCGGCCAGGAAGGCCTGCGCCATGCCAAGCTCAGCTACCGGCCGGTAGGCTTTGTCGAGAAGTTCCTCGCCATGCCGCAGCCTTCAGCCCCGGCCGAGGCCATTCCCTAGAGCTGGCAGCAAGGCCCCTCAGCGGGCGCAGTAGCCGCCGTCCACCGGCAGCACCGTGCCGGTGACGAAGGCCGCCTCTGCCGAGGACAGCCACAGCACCGCCCTGGCGATCTCCCCCGCTTCGGCGATACGCCCCAGCGGGTGGCGTTCGTTCCATACCTTCTCCATTCCCCCGTCCAGCACCAGCATGGCGGTACGCGTGGCGCTGGGGCAGACGGCGTTGACGCGGATGCCGCGCCCGCCGTACTCCACCGCCGCCGCCCTGGTCAGGCCGATCACCCCGTGTTTGGCGGCGACATAGGCGGCCACCCCTGGCGCCCCGACCAGCCCGTAGGTGGAGGCGGTGTTGACGATGACCCCGCCGCCGGCGGCGAGCATGTGGCGGGCTTCGTGTTTCATCGCCAGCCAGACGCCCTTGAGGTCGGTGTCGATGACGCGGTCCCAGTCTTCCTCGCGATGCTCCTCGAGGGGCGCCTTATGGGTCACCCCGGCGTTGTTGAAGGCGACATGCAGCCGGCCGCAGCGTGCCACGACCCCGTCGATGGCCTGCCGCACCGAGTCCTCGCTCCTGACGTCCACTGTCAGGGCAAAGGCCCGGCCGCCGTCTGCGATAATCTGTTCGACGGTTTTGCGAACGGCCTCCTCGTTGCAGTCGGCAGCCGCCACCCAGGCCCCCTCGCCGGCAAAGAGCAGGGCGGCGGCCCGGCCGATGCCGGATCCTGCGCCGCTGACATACACCACCTGGCCGGTGAACCGCCTGCTGTCGCCGCGGCCAGTCCCGGCGGGGCTCCCGTTATTGCTGTCCTTCATGGATCTCGTTCCTGATGCTGGAAAGACCAGGCATGCGTGTCTCGCCCGAGGACTGAGTCCCTGTCTCTCTCCCTGGTCGCTTCACGTCATCGGCCCTGCCTGGATGAGCTATCCTTTCTGCAAAGCATAAATCGTCGCATATTGCAAGGCTGCTTGCCGGGAGGTGGTGGTTCGAGCGCCATTCCAGGACAATGCTATGCTTCGCCGGGTGAAAATACTGCTTGCGCTCCTTGAAAATCTCGGGCCTTTAGTTATGAGTAGAACTACCGTTGCCGTCGGGCGGTACCTGGCGCAATCACCACCTTTTCGAGGAGTCGAGAGCTTATGGAGACGCAATATCCCTATGAGAAGCTGGGCCTCTTCTACCTGGGGCGCGAGCTTGATGCGGCCACCGGAAAAACCGGCGCCGCCCCGCTGCTCTTCAAGAACAAGGATCTCACCACCCATGGCATGATCATTGGCATGACCGGGAGCGGCAAGACCGGACTCGGCATCGGGCTGATCGAAGAGGCCATCATGGACAAGGTACCGTCCCTGGTTATCGATCCCAAAGGCGATATGGCCAACCTCCTACTGACCTTTCCCGAGCTTTCCCCCGGCGACTTCCAGCCCTGGCTCGACCCGGCGGAGGCCGAGAAGAAAGGCGTCAGCCTGCAGCAGCTGGCCAGCGATACCGCAAAGCAGTGGCGCAACGGCCTGGCTTCCTGGGACCAGGAGCCGGAGCGCATCGCCGCCCTGCGTGATCGCATGGAAGTGGCCATCTATACCCCCGGCGCCTCCGTCGCTCCGGTCTCGGTGCTGGGCAGCTTCGCCGCCCCGGCGCCGGAGGCGGTGGCCGATATCGACACCATCAACGGCATGGTCAGCACCACCGTCACCAGCCTGCTCGCCCTGGTGAACATCTCCGGGGACCCCTTGCAGAGTCGCGAACATCTCCTGCTCAGCTCGCTCTTCCTCCACTCTTGGCGCCTTGGCGAGGACCTCAGCCTCGAGGGGCTGATCGGCGCCATCGTCAGCCCGCCCTTTGCCAAGATCGGCGTCTTCCCCCTGGAGACCTTCTACCCCCAGGCGCAGCGCATGGGGTTGGCGATGAGCTTCAACACCCTCCTCGCCGGGCCGACGTTTGCCGCCTGGACCCAAGGGGAGCCCCTCGACATCCAGCGGCTGCTCTACGGCGAGGACGGCCGGCCGCGTACTGCCATCTTCTCCCTGGCCCACCTCGGCGAGGGCGAGCGCATGTTCTTCGTCACCATGCTGCTCAACCGCGTCATCGGCTGGCTGCGCCGGCAGGAGGGCAGCGGCTCGCTCAAGGCCCTGCTCTATATGGACGAGATCTTCGGTTACTTCCCGCCCACCGCCGAGCCGCCGTCGAAGAAGCCGATGCTGCTGCTGCTCAAGCAGGCCCGCGCCTATGGCCTGGGGGTGGTGCTCGCCACCCAGAACCCAGTGGACCTCGACTACAAGGGCTTGTCCAATATCGGCACCTGGTTCGTCGGCCGCCTGCAGACCCGGGGCGATCAGGACCGCGTGGTCAGCGGCATCGCCGGCGCCGGGGGCGCGACCAGCGACGAGCAGGAGGTGCGCCGCCTGCTCAGCGGCCTCAAGGGGCGACAGTTCATCCTCCACTCCGCCCACCTCGAACGGCCGCTGCTCTTCGAGACCCGCTGGGCGATGTCCTTTCTCAAAGGGCCGATCTCCCTCGACGATATCAAAAAGCTGGCCTCACCCCGGAGCGGACTGGGGAGCGGGCAGGTTGCCACCGCCCTGGCGGCGCCGTCACCCCAGCCGCCGGCCAGCGCCGGCGCACCAGTTGCCGCCGCCGGTGGCGCCAGCACCATGCCGCCGCCGCTCTCGCCAACCATCGAGCAACGCTACCGCCTGCAGAACGTGGTCAGCGAGCGACCCCTGCTGCAACCGTGGCTGGTGGCCTGCGGCTCGGTGCGTTTTTACAATGGCCCGCGCAACATCGACCAGACCGTTGACGTCTGCCTGCGCCTCTATCTCGAGGAACAGCTGACCCGCCTCGACTGGGCCGAGGCCGAGGCCATGGACGGCGGGCTCGACACCTGTCTGACCCAGGCGCCCACCGGCTGCGGCTATTTCCCTCTGCCAGGAGTGGTGGCGGCCCTCAAAGATGTCCGCGAGCCGCTCAAGGCCTTTGGCGATTTCCTCTACCGCCAGCAGCGTCTTCAGCTGATGCGCATCAGGGGCCTGGCCTTCGAGTCGCGGCCGGGGGAATCGCCGGCCGACTTCCGCGTGCGCTTCGCCGACCATCTGCGGCGTCAGAAGGACGAGGCGATGGAGAAGCTGCGCGGCAAATACGCGCAGCAGCAGCAGGCGCTGGAGCAGAAGCTGCAGCGCCTCATGGCCCGCCTCGACAAGGAGGCGGTGGATGTTCAGGCCAAGACCACCGACTCGCTCATCTCCATCGGTGCGGCGGTGGTCGGGGCCTTTCTCGGGCGCAAGACCTTCTCCGCCGCCACCCTCGGCCGGGCGGCCACCGGGGTGCGCAGCGTTGGTCGGGTGGTCAAGGAGAAGAGCGACGTCAAACGCGTCGAGGAAGAGATCGAATTGCTGCGTGGCGCCTTGGACGGCCTGGCCAGGGAACTGGAAGTGAAGGCGGCCGAACTCGCCAAGGCCTATGATCCCGCGCTGTGCGAGGTCGAGACCGTCACCCTCTCGCCGCGGCGCAGCGATATCTTCAACCTGCGCCTGGCAGTGCTATGGGAGATGGTCGGTTGACCACCACGGCACCGGCGGGCATCGCCAGGGCACAAAAAACAAGTTAAGCTAAGCACCCGGCCGTTTTGGCCGGGACGGGAGTGTACATCATCCACTGACACGAGGTGCATCATGTCGAAAAAAAAGAACAAGCCAGGCAAGATCTATCAGATTCTCGAGAAAAGCTATCCCCAGGTCTTCGAGGGTGTGGAGTCCCTCGGCAAAGCGGTGCGCGGCGCCGGGCCGCTGGACGAGAAGACCGGGCAGCTCATACAGCTGGCGGCGGCCGCCGCCACCGGCTCGGAGGGTGCGGTTCATTCCCACATCCGCCGCGCCAGCAAGGCCGGGGCGAGCGCGGAGGAGATCCAGCACACCCTGCTGCTGCTTATCTCCACCATCGGTTTTCCACAGACCATGGCGGCCCTGTCGTGGAGCCGTGACATTCTCGATGCCGAAAAGGAATAGCATCGCAGCAAGAGGCGAGCGGTGGCGGTGAAACGCAGGGCGGGCGGAAGAGCCGTGCCGGTGCGTGCCGGCACGGTAGCCTTGGCCGTTCTCCTCATCCTCGCCGCCGCCTGCTGGCTGGCCGCCCGTCACCTTGGCGCCGAGATTCGCGAGCGCTTCGACGGCCAGCGCTGGGCGTTGCCGACGCTCGTCTATGCCCGGCCGCTGGAACTCTATGCCGGGCTGTCTCTCAGCCAGCGGGATTTCGAGGAGGAACTGCACCTGGCCGGTTACCGCCGCGGCGCCACCGCCGAGGGGGCTGGCAGCTACAAGGTCAGCGGCAGCACTATCCGCCTGGTGAGCCGTGATTTCCACTACCCCGGCGGGGTCGAGCCGGGGCGGGCGATGGCGGTCAGCTTTCGCGGCGACCGGGTTGCCGCTGTAGAGGACGAGGATGGCAAGCCGCTGTCGCTGGCGCGCCTCGACCCGGCACGTATCGGCAGCTTTCACCCCCTGGTCCACGAGGACCGTATCGTCGTGCCTCGTGCCGACATCCCCCCGCTGCTCATCGACACCTTGCTAGCGGTGGAGGACCGCCAGTTCTATGCCCATCATGGCGTGGCGCCGCTCTCTCTGCTGCGCGCCCTCATCGCCAACCTCCGTGCCGGCCGCACCGTGCAGGGGGGCTCGACCCTCACCCAGCAGCTGGTCAAGAATCTCTTCCTGAGCAGCGAGCGGACCATCGGCCGCAAGGTGCGCGAGGCGGTCATGGCCCTGCTCCTCGAGCGCCATGTCGGCAAGGAGGAGATCCTCGCCACCTATGTCAACGAGGTCTTCCTCGGCCAGGACGACAACCGCGCCGTGCACGGCTTCGCCCTGGCCAGTCAGTTCTATTTCCGCACCGAGCTGGCCGACCTGCGCCCGGAACAGGTGGCGCTGCTCGTCGGCCTGGTCAAGGGGGCGAGCCTCTACGACCCGCGTCGCCACCCCGAAGCCAGCCGCCAGCGCCGCGACCTGGTGCTGGCAACGATGCGCCAGCGCGGCCTCCTCGACGAGGCGGGGTATCGGGCGGCCCTGGCCAGGCCGCTGCTCGAGTCGGAGGTGCACCGCAACGGCTTCAACCGCTACCCGGCCTTTCTGCAGCTGGTGCGTCGCCAGCTGGCCGGCGAATACCAGGAGAACGATCTCAAGAGCGGCGGTCTGCGCATCCTCACCACCCTCGACCCGCGTCTGCAGCGGGGGGTGGAGGGCAATCTCGGCGAACAGCTGCTGCTTCTTGGCAAAAACCGCGGTGATGGCCTCCTCGAAGGGGCGGTGGTGCTGACCAGGCGCGAGACCGGCGAGGTGCTCGCCCTGGTCGGTGGCCGCGACCCGCTGCTGCCCGGCTTCAACCGGGTGCTGCAGGCGCGAAGGCAGATCGGCTCGCTGGTCAAGCCGGCGGTGTATCTCGCCGCCCTCCAGGAGGGCCGCAGCCTGGCCGACGCCCTCGAGGACAGCCCGGTCGAGCTGCCCGGGGAAAATGGCCTTACATGGCAGCCGCAAAACTACGACCGGCGCCAGCATGGCCGGGTGCCTCTCTATCTTGCCTTGGCCCGCTCCTATAACCTGGCGACGGTGCGCCTCGGCCTCGAGGTGGGCCTGCCGCGGGTGGTCGAGACCCTCGTCGCTCTCGGCCATCAGGAGGCCATCGAGCCGTATCCCTCGCTTCTGCTCGGGGCGGTGGAGATGACGCCACTCGAGGTCTGCCAGATCTACCAGACCATCGCCGCCGGCGGCTTCTTTACCGGCCTGCGCGCCATCGACAGCGTCATGGCCGGAGACGGCAGGCTGCTCACCCGCTATGGCCTGGCGGTGACGCAGCGCGTCACCCCCGAGCCGGCCTACCTGCTCACCCATGCCCTGCAGCGGGCGGTCAGCGAGGGCACTGCCGCGTCACTGCTCTCCTCCCCCCTGGGGCGGCTGCATGTCGCCGGCAAGACCGGGACCACCAACGAGATGCGCGACAGCTGGTTCGCCGGCTTCACCGGCGACCACCTGGCGGTGGTCTGGGTCGGCCGCGACGATAACAAGCCCACCGGCCTCTCCGGGGCGAGTGGCGCCCTGCGTGTGTGGCGGGCGATCATGGAGGATATCCCCACCTCGCCGCTTTCGCCGCTGCCGCCGCAGGCAGTCGCCTGGGTCGAGGTCGATAGCGCCGGTTATGACACCCTTCCCCCGGCAGACGGCCCCCTGCGCCTGCCGGTGCTTGCCTCGTCCCTCGCCGAACGACCAGCCGCCGGCGCGGTGCAGGGGGAGAACAAGACGTTTCTTGACACCCTCGGCGGCTGGCTCCCATGGCGACCATGACCTTTTTCGTTTCCGCCCTCCGCACCTCAGTCCCGGCGCCGCAAGCCTTGCGCCGCCTGCTCCTGATGCTGCTCGTCATCTCCCTGGCCGGTTGCGCCAGCTCGTCGAAGAAGCCCGCCCAGACGGCGCCCCCCGCCTCGGAACCGTCCCGCAGGCAGGTGGAAAGTCCGGAGAAGGCTCCCGTTCCCGGCCCGGCGGCGGGCATTCATGCCGAGGCGGAAAAGGCCCTCGATCACGGGCGGGCCGCCGAGGCGGAGATCCTCCTCGAGCGCGCTCTGCGCATCGAGCCGCGCAATGGCCTTTACTGGCACACCCTGGCCCGGGCCAAGTTCAACCAGCGTCGCTACGCCGAGGCGGTCCAGGTGGCGCGCAAGGCCGAGACCTTGATCGGCCGTGGCCAGGAAGACCTCGCCGAACGTAACCGGGTCCTGATGGCAAGGGCGCGGATCGCCGGGCGGCTGCCCTAACCGCGGCGGGGACCTCGTGGGTGTCAGGTGCATCTTGACAAGAGGTCGGTGAGGGTCTAGATTGTTGACTCGTTAACTATTAAGGAGGAAAACAATGACCCGGAGCGACGAGCTGTTCCTCCGCCAGATCGCCGTCACCGGCCAGTTGATACGCACCATCGCCGATCAGCGCCTCAAGGGCTTCGATCTCACCGTCGAACAACTTCATCTGCTCACGCAGCTGGCCGTCGACCAGGGCCGACCGCAGAGCGTGCTCGGCGCGGCGGCCGCCAAGAGCCCGGCCAACATCACCAGGATCCTCGATCGGCTGGAGCGCAAGGGGCGTGTCGTCCGTCGCCCCAACCCCGAGGACCGTCGCTCGAGCCTGGTCTTCCTCACCGCCGAGGGAGCGCGCCTCTGCGACGAGGTCATCAGTCTTTTTCAGGGCCTGCGTCACCACTTGATGGATGGCATTGGCGAGGCGCACCGCGACACCGCCGCCATGGTGCTGGAGAAAATCACCGCCAATATCGAAAGGATGTCCGCCGCAGGCGGATCACAACCTCACCACACTCAGCATTCCCCCATAAAGGAGTACACTCGATGAAACTGTGCAGCCTCACCGTTGCCCTTCTCCTCACCGCCAGCACCGTCCAGGCGGTCAATCTCGCCGATTTGCAGGCCACGGCTCTGGGCAGCAGGGCGGTGATCGAACAGTATACGGCCACCCTGCAGATGAGTGAGGAGGAGATTCGCCGCACCCGTTCGGCCCTCTACCCGGCGGCGGACCTCTCCTACACCACCAACCTCCTCGACGAGGATGCGATGTTCGAGGCCCGGGAGAACTCTATCGCCCTGGCCAGGGTGAGCTGGAACCTCTTCGCCGGTTTTCGCGATAAATACGGGGTGCGCTCGGCGGAGATGCTGCGCGAGATCGAGGAACACAAGCTGCGCGGACTCCGCCAGGATATCCAGCTCAACGTGGCCCTGGCCTATCTGACGGTGTTCGAGCGCCGCGCCGCCAAGGAAGTGGCCGACTCGGCCTACCAGACCCTGGCCAAGGTCTATCGCGATGGCGAAAGCCGCTACCAGGTCGGCTTGATCGGCAAGAACGAGCTGCTCAAGTTCCGCGTCGACTACGATAACGCTGATATTACCGCCAAGTCCGCCGATGCCGCCTTGAAAAAGAGCATCAACGACCTGGCCCGGCAGGTGGGAACCGCGGTGGACTACGCCAGTCTCGATTTCGCCGACTTCGACAAAGAGGCGCCGCTTGCCGACCGCGAGGCCTGTGCCGCCAAGATGCTCGCCGAGCGCAGCGAGATCAAGGCGCTGGAGGCGGCTATCGCCGCCACCACGGCGCAGATCGAGGCGGCGCGCAGCGGCTATTACCCGCGCCTCGACGCCATTGGCAGCTATCGCCGCGGTGACGACACCCTGCTTGCCGACGCCTCGGAGAGTGACGAGGAGTGGCGCGCGCAGATGGTCATGACGCTCAACCTCTACCAGGGCGGGGCAACCGAGGCGACCCTGGCAAAGACCAGGTATCAGCTGCGGGCTCAGCAGGAGGAGCTCAAGGAGCTCAAGGAGAACCTGACCAATGACCTCGACAACCTCCTCATCGATTTGAAAGTCAGCCTCGACAACATCCCCGTGGCCAAGCGCTCCATCGAGCAGGCCGAGGAAAACCTGCGCATCACCGAGCTGAAATACCAGGAAGGGCTGCAGCGTGAGTCGGATCTGCTCGACGCCATCACCAGCCTGTCGCGGGCCCGCTATAATTCCGTGGCGGTGGTGCGCACCATGTTCGCCAACCATTTCCGCCTGCTGCGCATGGTGGGTGGGTTCTGAAAGGACTGCCTCGCCTCTACGAGACTCGCCCCGCCATGATCATGGCGGGGCCGGCAGCGGTTTTCGCCATGCCTGAGGCGATCTTCTCCGGCAGTGCTGACGGCAGGGCGGTCACCGGGGCGGCAGCCGCCGCGCGCCGGGTGGGGCCGGTTCCGGGTGCACCATCATCCCCTGCCACAGTATCGCCGACTGCGAAGTTTGGTGCATGTATGGCGGCGAAATGGTAAATAGGCGCGACATTGGGGGACTTCTCAACCTTCTTGCGCACGGACAATTATGGAACGATTGTTGACCATCGCCGCGGCGGCGGCCATAGGCACCGGATTTTACCTGTGGTTTTCGGTGATGCTGCGCCGCCCTGCCTTTCGCCAGTTCATCGCCGACCACCAGTGGCTGCTGCACCCCAACTCGATCTGCTACTGGCGCACGGCCATGGCCCTGGTGGGCTTCGTGCTCTACTTCGCCGTCGGCTGGCAATCCGTGGCCATCTATATCTTCACCTTCGCCGCCATCCTCGACGGTGTCGACGGCATCGTCGCCAGAAGCTGCAACATGGCCACCAAGCTGGGTGAGTGGCTCGACCCCCTGTGCGACAAGCTCACCTATCTGCCGCCGCTCATCGCCTTCGCCTATCTCGGCATCATGTCGGTGGAACTGGTGTGGGCCCTGGTGGCGGTGGAGGTGGTGGGGCAGTTTTTCGCCCGGCATATCCTCTCCATGCTGAAGATCTCCGGGGCGGCCAACAACTTCGGCAAGATCAAGGCGATCATCTGCTTCGCCCTGGTGATTTACTGCGCCCTGCTCCATGGCCAGTCCGGGGTCATCGATATGGGCGACGAGGTGCTTGTCGCCTGCCTCGTCCTCGCCGCCGCTTCGGTGGTGTGCAAGTTCATCCCCAACCGTCTCTATGCCGACAGCCTGTCGACGCTCAACTTCATCTGCGGCGTGGCCAGCCTGGTGCTGACCTACAACCAACGCTTCGCCTGGGCGATCTTCGCCATTATCGTCGGCCAGCTCTTCGACCTCTTCGACGGGCGCATGGCCGAGAAGCATGGCGGCACCAAGTACGGGCCCTACCTCGACGATGTCGCCGATTTCGTCAGCTTCGGCCTCTCTCCGGCCTATGTGGTTACCCTCAAGGGCGGTTCCTGGGCGTGGATCTTCGGCCTCATCTATATCGCCGGTGTCGCCTACCGGCTGATCCGCTTCGTAAAGGTCGACAAGAAGCGCACCGACCTCCCCTACGGCATCTTCAATGGCCTGCCCAGCCCGGCGGGCGCTTTGGTAGTGCTGGGCGCCGCCCTGGTGGTGCCCCCCCAGTATCTGTGGCTGGTGGCCCTTCTCTCGGTGGGGCTGATGGTCAGCACGGTACGCTTCGCGCATTTTGGCCGGGTCATCCTCAGGGAGATCCCCAAGCCGCTCTTCTTCGTCACCTGCGCGGCGATGGTGCTGATCATCTCCTATATCCTCAAGACGAGGAACGTCGAGATGTTCGGCTCGCTGATCCTCTTCACCGTTCTCGCCTATATGGTCGCCGGACGGCGATATCTCAAAAAATAGGGGGCCCCCCTCAGTCGCGACGCAGCGACCAGAACTCCGGGCAGAGCATGGCCAGAAAGGGGATCAGTTCGAGGCGGCCGACGATCATGTCGGCGGTGAAGATGGTCTTGCTCAGCCAGTGCAGGGTGCCGAAGCTGGCCATCGGGCCAATGTCGCCAAAGCCGGGGCCGACGTTGCCGATGGTGGCGGCGGTGCCGACGAAGCCGATGGTGGCATTCTGTTCGAGCATTGTCACCGCCAGTCCGGACAAGAGCATCAGCACCAGATAGAAGAGGACGAAGCCGAGCATCTGCCGCTGCGTGTCCTCCGCCACCGTCACTCTGTCGATCTTGATGGGCAGCACCGCCTTGGGGTGCACCAGCTGGTCGATCTCCCGCTTGAGAAAGCGTCCCACGAAGAGGACGCGAATCACCTTGACCCCACCGCCCGCCGACCCGGCGCAGCCGCCGACGAGCATCATGGCGAAAATCACCGCCTGGGCCGGCACCGTCCACAGGGCGAAGTCGGCTGAGGCGAAGCCCGTGGTGGTAAGGATCGACACCACCTGGAAGGCGCCGTCGCGCAGGCTCGCCGCCAGCTCCCCGCCGGGGGCGGTAAAGACGAAGAAGGCCAGCAGTAGCGAGGCGGCGACGATTATCGACAGATAGAGACGAAACTCCTCGTTGCCAAGCAGGGCCTGCGCCTTGCCCTTGAAGAAGCACTTGTACTGCAGGGCGAAGTTGGCCCCGGCGAGGACCATGAACAGGGTGACTATCCAGGTGATGGTCGGGCTCTGGTAGCCCATGATCGACTGCGGGTGGGGGGAAAAACCGCCTGCGGCCATGGTCGAGAAGGCATTGCAGACGGCATCGAAGAGCGGCATGCCGGCCAGGGCGAGCAGGGCGATTTCCAGGAGGGTCAGCACCAGGTAGATCAGCCACAGGGCCTTGGCGGTGTGGGCGACGCGCGGGGTGAGCTTGTCCTCGGTCGGACCGGGGGCCTCGGCGAAGAAGATGCGTCGCCCGGCTACGCCGAGCTGTGGCAGGATGGCGACGAAGAGCACGATGATGCCCATGCCGCCCAGCCACTGGGTGAGGCTGCGCCAGAAGAAGAAGGCCTTGGGGTAGAGGCTGAAGTCGAGGAGGATGGTGGCCCCGGTGGTGGTGAAGCCCGACACCGACTCGAAATAGGCGTCGAGGGGGGAGAGGCCGAAGAAGACGAAGGGCACGGCGCCGATGGCGGCGACGAGGACCCAGCACAGGGTGACGATGAGCAGCCCTTCGCTGCGCTTGATGTTGTCGAAGTTGCGTCCGAAATGGCCGTAACGGCTGCACAGCAGGCCTCCCCCCAGAGAGAGCGCCGCGGCGACCAGGAAGGGGGTGATCGCCTGCTTTTCACCATACAGCAGGGCGACGAAGACCGGGGTGGGGACGATGGCCCCGAAGGCGATGAGGATGATGCCGAGGGCGGCGGCGACGGTGCGCAGATTCATGAAAAGAAGAAGGTTTTGATTTTCTCCGAGTCTTCCTTCATGCTGAAAATCTTCAGCCGGTCGCGCGCGGAGAGGATGGTGTCGCCGTGGGGGATGATCACCCGGTGGCCGCGGATGACGACGCCGATGATGGCCTTGGCGGGCAACTGCAGGTCGCGGATGCGCTTCTCCTCGAAGGTGTCGGGCAGGGTGAGGCTGAGCATCTCCCCTTTGCCGCCCTCGATGAGGGCGACCACGTCGACCTTCTGCGCCTGGACGCGGTTGAGCACCTCGGTGAGCGCCGAGGCCTTGGGTGAGACCACCACATCGATGCCGACGTGCTCGAAGAGCTCGTAGTTCTGGATGTTGCCCACCCTGGTGACGATGCGTTTGGCGCCGAGCTGCTTGAGCAGCAGGGAGCAGAGCAGGTTCTTCTCGTCGTTGTTGGTGGTGCAGATGCAGGCGTCGGCCTGGGCGATGGACTCGCTCTCGAGGAGCTCGAGGTCGGTGCCGTCGCCCTGCAGTACCAGGGTCTTTTTCAAGGAATCGGCGAGAAAGAGGCAGCGCTGCTGGGTGTGCTCGATAAGCTTGACCTTGATGCCGCTCTTTTCGAGGCGGTCGGCGAGCATGAAGCCGACGGCGCCGCCGCCGACGATGGACACCGTCCTGATCTTGCTCTCGTGGTTGAAGATATCGGCGGCGAGGGCGTCGAGGGCCACGCCGGAGCCGATGAAGAACACCTTGTCGTTGTGCGTGATGACCGTGTCGCCGTTGGGGATGAAGAGCTTGCCTTCGCGGGTGATGCCGGCGATGAGGACATGCTGCGGCAAGCGGCAGTCCCTGATGGCGCGGTCGACGAGGGTCGAGTCCTTCTTGATGCGGTATTCGAAGAGTTTGGCTTTGCCGCCGGCGAGGAATTCGACGTCAAGGGCTTCGGGCACGGAAATGATGCGGTAGATGTCCTGAGTGAGCAGGAGCTCCGGCCAGATGACCGAGTCGATGTCGTAGCGCGTCTGGTACTGGTTGTTGCTCATCGAGGAGAAGTTGCGGTATAGCGAGGCCTTGCCGACAAAGCAGATGGTCTCGGTGTCGGCGAGCTTCTTGATCGTCCAGCAGGCGACGATGTTGGCCTCGTCGATGGCGGCGCAGGCGATGAAGAGGTCGGCCTTCTGCGCCTCGATGCGCTGCAGCGCGGCGATGTCGCCGCCGCTGCCTTCGACCAGGCTGACGTCGAGGTTGTGGAACTTGTCGCTCAGCTCGCTGCTTTCGTGGAGGATGGTGATATTGTGCTGCTGGTGCAGTCGCATAGCGACGAGGTAACTGATATCGGTGGTGCCGTAGATGATGATATTCATGGGGAAGTGGGAGAGGGGGCGGCGGTTGTGGCAGCTCTTGGACTGATTTCGGCCGGGGAGGAGCGGGAGTATACCATGGTCGGCGTCCCGGCGCATCGGCCTTTTTCCCCGTACCCTACGCGGGCCACAGCTTGCCCCTTGCCGAAGGGGCGCGGCAGGGGTAGGCTTACGGGAGTCTCGGCCTGGCACTGCCGCGGATATCGGAAAACTCGCCTGGCCAGCCCTCGCCCTCCTTCTCGTCACCAGCTATGGATATAGTCAGTCTTCTCGTTGCCCTCGGCACCCTACTCGGCCTGGCCCTGTGCTGGTTCGGCTTCCACTATCTCGGCAATCGCCCGCTCATCGACCCCGACGGCAGTGCCACGGTCACCGGCAACTGCGGCGACACCATGGAGATCTCCCTCAAGTTTCGCGATGGTCGGGTGAGCGACGCCATGGCCTGGACCAATGGCTGCTCGGTGAGCCGCAACTGCGTCGAGGCGGCTGCCCTGCTCGCCCGGGGCAAGACGGTGGAGGAACTGGGCAGGATGACCATGATGACCGTCATGGAGGAGGTCGGCCAGCTCCCCGAGACTCACTTGCACTGCGCGCAACTCGCCGAGACCACCCTGCGCCTGGCCACCGAGAGCTATCTCGGCGGCAAGGGACCTATCGTCGTCTCCGGTCTTTAGGGACGGCGGGCGCCGGCCGAAATCGCGGCCGCGGCCACCCGCCGTAGAGGAGGCGCCGCTCAGCTGAAGTCCTGGCGCAGCTGCTTCTTGTTGATCTTGCCGACGCTGGTCTTGGCGATCTGCTCGACAATCACCACCCGCTCGGGGATGCCGTATTTGGGAAGGCTGCCTTCATCAACACGGCGGCGCACCGTGGCGAGGATCTCTTCGGCGTCGATCGTGTTTTCATTGCCCGGCTTGGGCACCACCAGGGCCAGGGGACGTTCGCCCCACTTGGCGTCACGCACGCCGATCACCGCCACCTCGCCCACCATCGGGTGCTGGCTGATGATATCCTCCAGCTCGAGGGAGGAGATCCACTCGCCGCCGGTCTTGATGACGTCCTTGAGGCGGTCGGTGATCTGCAGGTAGCCTTCTTCGTCGATATAGCCGATGTCGCCGGTATGCAGCCAGCCGCCCTGCCACAGCTCGCGGCTTTTCTCCTCGTCCTTGAAATAGCCCTGGGTGAGCCACGGGGCGCGCACTACCACCTCGCCGGTGCTCCTGCCGTCGTGGGGCACGGCGCGACCTTCCGGGTCGAAGAGCTGCAGTTCCACGTGGTTGATGGGCAGGCCGGTACGGCAGCGCAGGGTGAGCCTCTCCTCGTCGGAGAGGTTTTCCATGCCTGGCTTGAACAGGGCGAGACTGAGCACCGGGCAGGTCTCGGACATGCCGTAGCCGGTGTAGATGTTGATGCCATGCTTGAGGGCCTGCTTGCACAGCCCCTTGGGCAGCGCCGAGCCACCGATGATCACCTTCCAGCGGCTGAGGTCGTACTCGGCGCAGGAGGGGTGCGACAACAGCATATGGAGGATGGTCGGCACGCAGTGCGAGAAGGTCACCTTTTCGGTGGCCACCAGCTTGAGGAGCATGGCCGGCTCGTAGCGTCCCGGATAGACCTGGCGGCAGCCGAGCAGGGTGGCAAGATAGGGCATGCCCCAGGCGTGGACATGGAACATCGGCGTCATCGGCATGTAGATATCGCCTGAGCCGACTCGGGCGCTGGTGTCGTTGGCGCACAGGGCGGCGAGAATGCCGTGGGTGTGCAGCACGAGCTGGCGGTGGGTGAAGTAGACGCCCTTGGGCAGGCCGGTGGTGCCGGTGGTATAGAAGGTGGTGGCGACGCTGTTCTCGTCGAAGTCGGGGAAATCGTAGCTGTCCGGCTCGGCGGCGAGGAGCTGCTCGTACTCGCCGTCCCCGTAGGGGGCGGCAGCGGCGTCGTCATGGAGCAGAACCACCTTTTTCACCGTGGTCAGCTTGTCGCGGATGGCGTCAAGCATCGGCAGGAAGTCGTGGTGGATGAGGATGACGTCGTCTTCGGCATGGTTGATGGTATAAAGCAGCTGTTCGCTGCTCAGGCGGATGTTGACGGTATGCAATACGGCGCCGATCATCGGTACGGCGAAATAGCACTCGAGGTAGCGCGGCGAGTCCCAGTCCATCACCGCCACGGTGTCGCCGGCGGATACGCCGAGTCGCCCCAGGGCGTGGGCGAGGCGGCAGACGCGCTGACCGAATTCCCGGTAGGTGTAGCCGCCCCGGTCGCGAAAGAGGATTCTCTGTTGCGGAGCGTAGACCAGCGAGGTCGACAACAGGGTCTTGATGAGCAGGGGGTACTGATAGGCCTCGGCGGTGGGGGGAAGGATCTTGGTTGGCATCGCTGTCTCCTTGGTAAAGGGTTGGTGCCAGGGCGGCGGGCCGTGGCGGCAGGGGAACGAGAGCTTCTCGTGTGGCCATGGTGTAGCAAAAACGATGCCGGGTCGCGGGCTTCGCCCTTATCGCCATGATGACGGGGGGATGCGTCGGGTGGCGAGGTGGGGGGCGATGGGAGGCGTGGGAAAGAAATAACTCGGGAAGGCGGGGACGAGGGCCTTAGACTGTTGAAATAAAGAAGTAAATGGGGCTGTTCGCAACATTACTCGAAATGGGTAATAAAATACTCATGTCGCGGAGGCGGGCGTGGCGTGGCAACCTTCAGTCGGCCTGCTGCAACAAGCCGAGCTCGCGCATCTTCAGGTAGAGCGTCTTGCGTTCGATGCCCAGCTGTCGCGCCGTCTGGGTGCGGTTCCAGCGGCAGCGGCCGAGCACCTGGAGGAGATAGTCACGCTCGAAGCGCTTGCCGGCCTGACGCAGGGGCAGGATCGGCCCTTCCGGAGGGGGCGGAGCCTCGTCGCCGGCGCTTTCCGGGAACTCCAGCACCTGCAGGTTGACATAGCGCTGGATGGTGTTTTCCAATTCGCGCACGTTGCCCGGCCAGTGGTGGGCGAGGAGGGCGTCCATGTCGCGGCCGCTCAGGCGCGGCGGCTGGCCGGCGGCGGCATGCTTGGCGAGGAAGTGCTCGATGAGCAGGGGGATGTCCTGGCGGCGCTGGCGCAGCGGCGGCAGGGTGATGGGGATGACATGGACGCGATAGAAGAAGTCCTCGCGCATGCGCCCCTCTTCGAGCAGGCGGCGCAGGTTGCGGTTGGTGGCGGCGATGATGCGCACGTCGGCGTTGCGGCCGCTGACTCCCCCCAGGGGGGTGTAGCCGTTGCTCTCCAGAACGCGCAGCAGCTTGGCCTGCATGGCCTCGTCGATTTCCCCCAGTTCGTCGAGGAACAGGGTGCCGCCGGCAGCGCGGTCGAAGAGGCCGGGCTTGTCCTTGTCGGCGCCGGTGAAGGCGCCGCGGCAGTAGCCGAAGAACTCGCTCTCCATCAGCGCTGGGGGGATGGCGGCGCAGTTGACGGCGACGAAGAAGTGGCGGCCGCGGTCGCTCATCTCGTGGATGGCCCGGGCGACCAGTTCCTTGCCGGTGCCCGACTCGCCGTAGAGGATGACATTGGCGTCGCTGGCGGCGGCGCGCAGGATGAGTTCGTACACCTTCTGCATCGCCGGGCTGCGGCCGATGATCCTGCCGAAGCGGAAGCGGTCGCCGATGTTCTCGCGCAGGCGCAGGTTCTCCTTGGCGAGGTAGCTCTCGCGCTCGCGCAGCGCGTCTTCGGCGAGCTTGCGCTCGTGGATGTCGAGCAGCACCGTCTGCTTGGCGCCGATCTCGTTTTCCGCCCAGTAGACCGGCGAGCCGACCGCGTAATACCAGCGCCCGTTGTGGGGGTTGCGGAACTCGTACTTGACGGTTTCCCCGGCGAAGACGCGCTGGTCGTCGCACCACGGGCAGGGGGCGTCGAGGCCGTAGAGGCGGCGGTGGCAGGGGGCGTCTTCGGCGCTGTCGGCCTGGCTCTGCTGCTGCTTGCCGTTCATGTAGACGAGGCGCCGCTCGGCGGTGGAGATATAGAGAAAGCCGTCGAAGGCCTCGAGGATGCCGCTGAGGCGCGACGAGCTCTCCATGTGGTAGCGGCGGGCGGCCTTGAGCGAGGTGATGTCGAGCAGCGAGGCGACGCTGGCGCTCGAGCCGGCAATCATGTCGACGCGCAGAAAGACGTCCTTGAGGTTGCCGCTCTTGTCGCGCAGGGTGAACTCGTACTCGATGGGCACGCCTGGATGGCTGTTGCGCCGCGCCTGATGGTAGCGCAGCATACGGTCGAGGTCGTCGCTCCTGGCGATGAAGGCCGGCCAGCGAATACGCCCCTCGATCTCCTCCTTGCTGTAGCCGGTGAGCAGGGCGAAGCTCTCGTTGGCCAGGGAGACGGTGGTGTCCGGCTCGATGATGATGGTCGCCGTGCCGGTGTTCTCGAAGACGCTGCGGTAGCGGTCGACGCTCAGCGCCAGGGCCTGCTCGGCGAGGTGGCGCGGGGTGACGTCCTCGACGAAGGACTCGAGGTGGAGCATCTCCCCGGCGGGAGAGCGGGCGATACGCACATGGAGGCGGCAGTGGCAGGGGGAGCCGTCCTTCTTCTGCCAGCAGACCTCCTCGGGCTGCGGCCGCTCGCCGGCGGCCAGCCTGGCGAGGAGGTCGTGGCGCTGCTCGGGCCGGTGGTAGAGGGGGAGCACCGAGTTGCCGGTGGCGGCGCACAGCTCGTCGAAATCGTCGTAGCCGAGCATGCGCGCGAAGGCCTCGTTGCCGTCCTGGATGCGACCGGCGGGAGAGGTGCGTACGATGCCGATGGGCGCGAGGCGAAAGAGGTCGCGGTACTGACGCAGCTCCTCGGCGCAGCGAAAGGTGGTCTCGGCCAGGTCCTGGCTGGCGGGGGGGCGCGGTTCGCTCATCCTTTTCACCTCCGGGAGAGAAAGTCTTCGATGAGCAGCCGCGAAATGGAGATCGGCGACGGCAGGGCCGGCATGTTGTCACGGCTGAACCAGCGGGCATCTTCGAGCTCGCCCCGGTCGACGACCAGCTCACCGCCGAGGTAGCGGCTGGTGAAGCCGATCATCAGCGAATGCGGGAAGGGCCAGGGCTGGCTGGCCAGGTAGCGGATGTCGCCGACCGTGACCCCCGCCTCCTCCATGACTTCGCGCTTGACTGCCTCCTCAAGGGTCTCGCCCGGCTCGACGAAGCCCGCCAATACGCTGTACATCCCTTTGGGAAAGCGCGGCGAGCGACCGAGGAGGATCTCGTCGCCGCGCTCCACCGACATGATCACCGCCGGCGACAGGCGCGGGTAGCTGACCGTCGAGCAGTTCGGGCAGCGCCGCGCCATCTCGCCCGGGGCATCCTCCAGCGGGGTGGCGCAGAAGCCGCAATAACGGTGCTGGCGCTGCCAGTGGACGATCTGGATGGCACGGCCGGCGAGGCGGAAGAGGTCGTCGTCGATGGCTCCGTAGAGACCGCGCAGGTCGCGGAACTCCATGGCCAGGGGCGGCGGGGTTTCCTTGGCCACCGCCGCGACCGAACAGGCGATGGTGCCGAGCATGCCCAGGGGTCGGCTGAAGTGCGCCGCCATGCCAAGCTCTTCGGGGGACATGTCCACCGGGCTGGGGTGACCCTCCTCATTCAGGGTCACCAGCAGCTTGCCGCCGGCGAAGATGAACCACCACCGGGCGCTCGGTTGCATGTCGATGGATCCGCTGCGAAAGGCCATGCTCATGGCGAAGGGCGACAGGCTCATCGGCGTCTCCTGCGCGAGAGGCCGGTGCCGGCTGCGCAGGCCAGGTGGCGGAGGCAGAGGGGCAAGGGGCGGGATTGTTTGCAAATAATCTGGCCGCCGCAGGTTCCTGGCCGCCTGACCTGTGTCACTCTTTCGCCCATCGCCTTCCTCTCTCGTTGGCTCTGCCGGAGATCGCTTCAACCGGCATTTTTTTGGCACACTGCATTACTTGTTGATGTAATGACACCGCGATGGTAAAAAGTCAAGAAGTGGCAGTGAAAACGCCTGTGATTTGCTGCAGTTAACGGTTCGCTGAGGGCTGCCGGCGGCCGCTTTCGGAAAATCCCGCCCCAGGGTTGCGGTAGGTCGCCTCCCGGGACGGTGTCGCGGCGGCGTTCCCCGCCGGGGAGCGTGCCGTGACAGGCGGCTTGCCAACGCCGCAGGGCAAGGGGGCGACGGGCGGGCTGATGCTGCCGCCGCATGACAAACCTGGGGGGAAAATTTTTGAAGATCTTGATCGCAGAAGACGAATTCACCACGCGCATGATGGTGCAGGTATGCCTCGAAAGCTGGGGCTACCGGGTGGAGAGCGTGGTCGACGGCAACGCCGCCTGGGCGGCCATGCAGAAGGAAGAGGGGCCGCAGATCGCCATCCTCGACTGGGAGATGCCGGAGCTCGACGGGGTCGAGGTGTGCCGGCTGGCCAAGGAGCGGCTGACGGAAACCGCGCCCTATGTCATCCTGCTCACCTCCCGCGACAGCAAGACGGATATCGTCAAGGGCTTCGACGCCGGGGCCGACGACTACATGACCAAGCCTTTCAACGACAACGAACTGCGGGCTCGGGTGCGGGTGGCGGAGCGTCTGGTGCGCGCCCAGCTCTCCCTGGCGGAGACCGTGGCCGAGCTGAAAGAGGCCCTCGACCAGGTGGAGATGCTCGAAAACGGCATCGAGTGCTGCCGCACCTGCCGCAAGGTCTACAGCCCCTTCGACGGCGAGTGGCACGGCTACGACGACATCCTCGACAACGGCGCCGACCCGCGCTTCATCGTTTCCGCCTGCCCGGGCTGTGGCAACAAATAGGCCGCACCCCTTCCCGCAGGCGCCGCGGCTACATGCCGACGGCGAACATCGATTCCAGGTCGTGGCGCGAAAAGGTCTTGAAGGCGAGCATGGTCTCGGTCTTCAGGATGGCGGTGAAGCCGCGCATCTTCCTGGTCACCAGATCGGCGAGGGCATCGTTGTCAGGGACCCGGACGACGGCCACCAGATCGTAGTTGCCACTCACCGAATATACCTCGGAAATGCCCGGTAGGGCTTTGAGCTCTTCCGCTACTTCGTTTATCTTCATCCGTTCGACGTTCATCAGGATAATCGAGGTGACCATGGCGTTTTTCACGGGGGTGGTGGTTAACTGATCGTTCACTTCTTCGCCAAGAGATAGTATCCTCTTTGGCCGCCTTTGACAATCGGCAAAGGCGGCCGTGTCGGCCGGGGCCGTTTCCGCGGGAACCTTAGGGGGTTTCCGTCGTCCATGGACTCTCAATAGTGTTTCGGAGCAGGTATGTTGACGTTTTTCCGCAATCTTTCCATTCGCACCAAAATCGCCGCCTTTGTCATCCCCTCGACCATTGCTTTTGGCGTCCTCATGACCATACTGTCTCTCTACCTGCTGAAGGACTTCAAGAGCACCACCGAGGGCGAACTGCTGGCGGCGCTGGCCACCAAGAGCGACACGACCGCCCTGTCCAGCGCTGCTGACGGGCAACGGCTGGTGGGCGATCTGGCCGCCCGGGCGGACAAGAAGATCGCCACTGCCTCGGTGCTGCTCTTCTCCATCGTCGGCGCGGTCATCATTTTCGCCGCCGTCGGCGCCTGGGTGGTCGCCAGCTTCATCGCCCGGCCCTTGCAGGAGGTGGCGGCGGGCCTGCAGCAGATCAGCTCCGGCGACGCCGACCTGAGCCGCCGCCTGAGCGTCTCCGGGGAGGACGAGCCGGGCATGGTGGCAAGCTATTTCAACACCTTCGTCGCGAAGCTGCAGAAGGTGGTGCAGAAGCTGCAACGCGAAGCCGACGAGCTCGCCGGCTCCGCCGGGGGCATACACAGCTCCTTGCGCACCATCGAGGACAAGGCGGCCAGCACCAAGAGCATCTCGCAGACCGTCTTTCGCTCCGCCGGCTATATGAACCGCGACATGCGCGACATTTCGGCGGCGATGGAAGATTCGGCGGCAAACATCGGCAACGTTTCCGACGCTGTCGGCGAGCTGACCGCCACCGTCGAGGAGATCGCCTCGACCTCCGGACGCGCCCATGGCAACACCGAGCGGGCCAGGGAGAAGATGGAGCAGCTCGAGCGCGAGGTGGCTGTCCTCGGCCAGGCCGGGGAGGAGATCAGCAAGGTCACCGAGGTCATCACCACCATCTCCGATCAGGTCAACCTGCTGGCGCTAAACGCCACCATCGAGGCGGCCCGGGCCGGGGAGGCCGGCAAGGGCTTCGCGGTAGTCGCCAACGAGATCAAGGAACTGGCCAAGCAGACGGCGCGGGCGGCCACCGAGATCCAGGAGCGCATCGAGCACGTGCAGGGGGTGACGCAGTCGACCATCGCCGGCATCAAGGCGGCGGCGGAGATGGTCACCGACAACAGCTCTATCGTTGCCACCATTGCCGGGGCGGTGGAAGAACAGTCGGCGACGGTGCAGGAGATCGCCAAGACCCTGGCCGCCGCCAGCGACAAGATCAATTACTGTAACGACAAGGTGTCCAAGGCTGCCCACTATGCCGAGGAGATGGCAAGGATGGCCGACGATGTCACCGTCGCCGCGGTCTCGGTCGACGAGGCGGTGCAGGAGATCTCCCACACCTCGGCGAGTGTCGAGAAGCTGGCGGAAAGCTCGGCCCGCACCACCAGGGAGTTTCGCACCTGAACCAGGTATATTTTGAGGCGCCAGACGCCGGGAGGAAAAGCATGTTGCCGGAAGCCTATCAACGATTCGTCGACGCCATCGCCAAGGATATCCCCCCTGCCAGTATCGTCACCGACCCTCTGCGTACCGTGGCCTATGGTACCGACGCCAGCTTCTACCGCCTGGTGCCCAAGGTGGTGGTCAATGTTGAAAACGAGGACGAGGTGCGGCTGCTGCTCCGCCATGCCCACCGTATGCGGCTGCCGGTGACCTTTCGCGCCGCCGGCACCAGCCTCTCCGGGCAGGCGGTCACCGACTCGATCCTCATACGCCTCGGCCGCGGCTGGAGCGACTACCGGGTCTTCGACGGGGCGCAGCGCATCAGGCTGCAGCCGGGGATCATCGGCAGCCGCGCCAATGCCCTCCTCGCCGAGTTCGACCGCAAGATCGGCCCCGACCCGGCCTCCATCGACAGCGCCAAGATCGGCGGCATCCTCGCCAACAACGCCAGCGGCATGTGCTGCGGCGTCGAACAGAACAGCTACCAGACCCTGGACAGCATGCGCCTGGTGCTTGCCGATGGTAGCGTCGTCGACACCACCGACGACAAGAGCCGGGCCGCCTTCGCGCGCAGCCACGGTCAGCTGCTCGAGCGCCTCGCCGCCCTGCGCGCCCGCGTGCTCGCCGACGAAGGCCTCGCCGGGCGCATTCGCCACAAGTTCAAGATCAAAAACACCACCGGCTACAGCCTCAACGCCCTGGTCGACTTCGCCGACCCCTTCGACATCATGGCCCACCTGATGATCGGCAGCGAGGGCACCCTCGGCTTCATCTCCGAGGTGGTCTACCGCACCGTCGTCGAGCACCGCCACAAGGCCAGCGCCCTGCTCTTCTACCCCGACGTGGCCACCGCCTGCCGCGCCATCCCCATCCTGCGCCGCCAGGCGGTGGCCGCCGCCGAGCTCATCGACCGTGCCGGGCTGCGCTCGGTGGAGGGCAAGCCGGGCATGCCCGAGTTTCTCGCCGAGCTCGGCGAGACGGTCACCGCCCTGCTCGTCGAGACCCGCGCCGAGACTCCCCAGGAGCTGGCCGGGCAGATCGCCGCCATCGAGGCCGCCCTGGCCGTGTTGCCGACGGTGCGGCCCATCGTCTTCACCGACGTGCCGGCGGAGTACGGCAAGCTGTGGAAAATCAGGAAGGGGCTCTTCCCGGCGGTGGGCGCGGTGCGCCGCACCGGCACCACGGTGATCATCGAGGACGTCGCCTTCCCCGGCGAGCATCTCGCCGACGCCGCCCTCGATCTGCAGCGGCTGTTCAAGAAATACGGCTACGACGAGGCAATCATCTTCGGCCACGCCCTCGACGGCAACCTCCACTTCGTCTTTACCCAGGACTTCTCCCAGGCCCGCGAGGTCGAGCGCTACCGTGGCCTGATGGACGAGGTGGTGGCCATGGTGGTGGAGAAATACGACGGCTCGCTCAAGGCCGAGCATGGCACCGGCCGCAATATGGCGCCCTTTGTCGAAAAGGAGTGGGGCAAGGAGGCCTTCGCCTTGATGCGCGAGATCAAGACCCTCTTCGACCCCCAGGAAATCCTCAACCCCGGAGTCATCTTCAACGACGACGCCGAGATCCACGTCAAGAACCTCAAGCCCTTGCCGGCGACCCACGAGGTGGTCGACAAGTGCATCGAGTGCGGCTTCTGCGAGCCGATCTGCCCGTCGCGGGAGCTGACCTTCACCCCGCGTCAGCGTATCGCCGGCCGCCGCGAGCTGAGCCGCCTGATGAGCGATGGCACGCAGCTGGCGCGGGTACGGCGGCTGGCCCGCCTCTATCGCTACCCCGGCAAGGACACCTGCGCCGCCGATGGCCTCTGCGCCACCCGCTGCCCGGTGGGCATCGACACCGGCAAGATGGTCAAGATGCTGCGCCAGGAGGCCAACGGCAAGCTGGGCGAAACGGTGGCCCGCTGGGTTGCCGACCACTTCGCCGGGGTCGGCCGGGGCATTGGCACGGCCCTGACGGTGGTGGACAAGGTGCACGACGGTCTGGGCACGGACAAACTCGACCGCCTCGCACGTCTGGCGCGGGGGGCCAGCGGCTCGACCCTGCCTCTGTGGAACAAGGAGATGCCCACCCCTGGCCGGGTGCCGGCGCCGGTCCCCGCCGCCGACCCCGCCCTGCAGGTGGTCTACTTCCCAAGCTGCGCCGCCCGCTTCATGGGCGGGCCGGCGCGTTATGACGAGGAGCGCCGCCCCTTGCCCGAGGTGGTGGTCTCCCTCCTCGAGAAGGCCGGCTACGGCGTCATCCTCCCCGCGGGGCTGGACGGCCTGTGCTGCGGCCAGGCCTTCGAGAGCAAGGGCTTCATGGCCGAGGCCGACCGCAAGTCGGCGGAGCTCTCTCAGGCCCTGCTTGCCGCCACCCAGCAGGGTCGGCTGCCGGTGCTCTGCGACACCAGCCCCTGCCTCTATCGCATGCGCCACACCCTCGACTCGCGGCTGACCCTCTACGAGCCGATCGAGTTCGTCCTCCTCTTCCTCATGGAGCGGCTGCGTTTCACCCCGGTCGATACCCGGGTGGCCTTGCACCCCACCTGCTCGACGCGCAAGATGGGGTTGGAGGAACGCATGCTGCAGCTGGCCCGGGCCTGCGCCCGCGAGGTGGTGATGCCGGAGGACATCTACTGCTGCGGCTTCGCCGGCGACCGCGGCTTCAACTTCCCCGAGCTCAACGAGGCCGCCCTGCACGGCCTGCGCGAGCACGTCTGCACCTGCGAGGCCGGCTACTCGACCAGCAAGACCTGCGAGATCGGCCTCTCGCTGCATGGCGAGATCCCCTATCGCTCCATCCTCTACCTCGTCGATGCCGCCAGCAGCCCCTTGAGCTGAACCGCACCCCGCCGCCATCGCCCCAGGGCATGGCGGCGGCGGACGAGGCAAAGGTCGCCGGTCTCGTGCTTCGCCCCTGCGCATCAGCCGTCTTCTCCGGCCGCGAGGCCGCCGGTCGGGGGAAAATTTTGACGGGAATTGTTATTTAAGAACGACTCTTAGTACCAAGGTACAATTTCCTCCCGCCGCATCTGCCATATCGTCCCTCTTATATCCTGCAGGAAACTGCATAACCCAAGAGAGGGAGGACACCATGGCGACGACAGCGACCATTAACAATAGCGGCTCAGGTTCCCCGGCGGTTGGCAAGGTGATGGTGGTGAACGGCACCGTCCAGGCCCAGGCAAGCGACGGCAGTATGCGCATCCTTGAGGTGGGCAGCCCGGTCTTTATGGGCGAGCGCATCATCACCGGCGGCGATGGCATGGTTAGCATCGTTCTCGAAGACGGCCTCGGCACCCGTCTCGATCTGGGGCGTATGTCCGAGGTGCTCGTCGACGCCGACCTCTTCCCCGGCGAGCCTGGAGACTTCAGCGAAGCGGTGGCCGAAGTGGAGCAGGTGCAGCAGGCCCTGATCGCCGGTGACTTCGACCCAACCACCGACTTCGAGCCGACCGCGGCAGGCCCGGCGGCAGCCGGCCCGGCCGATGACGGCGGCGGCAGCTCCTATGTCGAGTTCGACCTCACCGGGGCCGCGGTCACCCCGACCTCCGGCGCCGAGACCACCGGTGTCGGCCTGAACTTCCTCGACCCCCTGGCCCCGCAGTTCGAGGAGCCTGAGGAACCGGTTGTGTTTGCCGCCATTGCTCCCGCCGAGGAACCGGCCCCGGCCGATGCCCCGCTTCCCCCAGCTGAGCCGCCAATTATTCCGCCTCCTCCGCCCCCGCCGCCGGTTGATTTCGCGCCAAGCGTCGGTTCGGCACTGCGGATTCTCGACGAAGAAAACCTCGACGACGGCACCAATCCCGACAATGCCGAGCAGGATGAAAGTTTTGACCCTGATCGTCTGGTCACCTCCGGTACCCTGGCCGACCTCGGTGTCGATTTCGGGCCCGACGGCCCCGGCAGCCTGACCTTTACCAACTTCGACGGCAGCGGCACGGAAACCATTCCCATCGACGGCAACCCCGCCAATACTGTTAATGTCGTTGGCCAGTATGGCACCCTGGTCATAGACGGCACCGGGGCGTGGACGTATATCCTTGACGACAACGTCAGCCACCCCAACGCCGGACAGACCGGCAGCGACGATATCGTCTCCGATCCCTTCTCGATCATCGTCATCGACGGCAATGGCACCCCGGCCGGTCCCGGTAGCCTGACCATCGACATCTATGACGACGGCCCCGAGGCCAGGGATGCCGCAATCGCCCGCGTCCTCGAAGAGGAAGCCCTCGACAACTACAGCCCCGGCGCCAGCCCCGTGGAGGGCTCCGACGGCAACCCCGACCCCTTCGATGGCCCCGAGGACGACACTCAGCCCGACGCCCATGTCGTTACCGGCTCCCTCGCTTCCCTGGTGGATATGGGCGCCGACAACCCCGGCACCTTCTCGATCGTCATCCCCCCCGGCCTGCCGGAGCTCTATTCCAAGGGAGGCATGATCACCTACGAGATGAACGTCAACGGCACCACCCTCGAGGCATGGGTACGCCTCGAGCCGCCCCCTGAGGGAGAGGTGGCCCTGGCGGCAAGAACGCAGGAATTCCCTGGAGAGGGACAGGGGGGCGACCGCCTCGTCTTCACCCTCGACGTGCAGCCAGACGGCAGCTATACTTTTACCCTGCTCGACCAGTTGGATCATGTCGAAGGCGACGGCGAAAACACCCTGTTGCTCTCCGGCGACGGCGAGAGTGTCGCCGACCTCGCCCTGGGGGCGGCAATCGTCGCCACCGACAGCGACGGCGACAGTACCGGCTTTGTCGATCGCGCGCTGACCTTCACCATCGTCGACGACGTGCCGCGGCTGGTTCACGTCGGCCAAGCCTTCTTCTTCGTCTCCGAAGACGCCCTCGGCAACGACAACCCCTCGTGGAACCCATGGAACAATGCCGATGGCGACTCCTCCACTGGTAACCTCGAGGGGGCCGGCAACCTGCTGGCCACCGACCGCGCCTATTTCAACCTCTCCTCGCTGGTCAAGACCGGCGCCGATGAACAGCTCACCTGGACCCTCCGGCAGCCTCCGGCAGAGGAGGTTCCCGAAGAGGGGCAGGGCGACTTCGGCATCGCCATGGCCGGCGACTACGCCTCCTCCCTGACCTCGAAGGGTGAGACCGTCTACTACCGTGTCGATGGCAACACCCTCACCGGTTATACCGGTTCGCCGGAGGCCATGCAGGTCATCTTTACCTTGACTGTCGACGGCAACAGCGGCTGGGCGGTGTTCGATCTCGACGACCAGTTGGACCACAATGCCGGCGAGTTCGGGGCTGACTACAACTTCCTCCGTATCACCGACCTCGGCCAGTTCGTCGTCGCCAGCGACTATGACGGCGACACCGTCGATCTCGGCGACAGGCTGGTGGTCAAGGTGGAAAACGATATTCCCGAGGGCGACGCCAAGGTGAAGATCTTTGTTCAGGAGGACGCCCTCGGCAACCGCGGCGATGGCGGAGACCAGTCGCTCGGTCTGCTCGACTCGGACGACGACGTCGAGCAAGTCACCGGCAGTCTGGCCGCCGCGGTCAAGCCCGGCGCCGACGAGAGCCTCACCTTCCGGCTCAAGGATGTGAGCAATGTCGACTCCGGCCTCAAGTCGAACGGCGAAAAGGTCTACTTCAACACCAGCGGCAACACCCTCACCGCCACCGCCGGGAGCACCGTCGTCTTCACCTTCACCGTCGCCGCCGATGGCGCTTATGCGTTCGATCTCGAGGATCAGCTCGACCACAGCGGCAAGTATAAGGACGACGACAGCAACCTCAGCTTCGACCTCGGCAGGTTTGTCGAGGCCAGCGACGCCGACAACGACACCATCGATCTCACCGGCCTGGTCAAGATCTACGTCGAAAACGACGTGCCCATGGCCCTGGTCGAGCCAAGGGCCATCGTCGGCGAGGTGCTCGAGGACGGGCTCAGCCTGGGCGAGGGCGACCTCTCCGAGGGGTTGCGCGAGGCCGGAGAAGGGCTGGACAGCGACGAGACCGATGGCGACGGCGCCACTTCCCTCGCCACCCTCTTTGCCAGCGGCGCCGACGAGGCGCTGCGCATAGGCATTACCACCGACCAGGGCCTGCTTGATTCACTGAGCGAGCTGTCTTCCAAGGGCGAGCAACTCTCTTACTCTTCCGACGGCAGCACCCTCACCGCCACCACCGGTTCGGGCCGGGAGGTCTTCACCCTCGCGGTCAACGATGACGGCTCGTGGAAGTTTGACCTCAAGGATCAGCTCGACCACGTTGCTGGCGACGGTGAGAACTGGAGCCTGCGCTCAGGCGACGGCAGCGTCGACGGCATCGACTTCTCCGCGGTGATCACCGCCACCGACGCCGACGGCGACACCGTCACCGGCGTCGCCACCGGCGCTTTCGTGGTCAAGGTGCAGGACGACGTGCCTGACGCGACATTCTCCGGCAGCTCCTTCTTCGTCTCCGAGTTCGCCGGTTTCGACAACATCATCGGCACCTACCGCCTCGACGAGAACGGCAACCCCGTCGACGCCAAGATCTTCCTCGCCAGCAGCAATGACGCCGTCGGCGGCGGCATGGGGCAGCTCGACCCCAATACCCCCATGGGCGACTTTGTCGCCGGCACCAAATTCTTCCTCGTCGCCAATGGCGCGAGCACCGACCTGGGTGACCTGAACAACTTGCGCTTCGTCGAGAACCCGGCTTATGCCGGCGACCCCTCGGCGCCGCAGTGGATTCTCGAGATCGACGGCTCCACCAGCTACGGCACACCGGTCTACTACATGGACGTGGCCCTCAACGCCGACGGCAAGGAGCACTTCAAGGACGAGAACGGCAACTTCCTCAACGCCGTACCCCCGGAGGGCGGCGAGATCCGTATCGAGGATCTCAGCCTGGGCGACGCCGACTACGACGACACCGTGCTGCGCGTGCAGGTCGGGCCGGCGGTGGACGAGTCGAGCCTGCCCGACGGCAGCGACCCCGGCGCCACCCCGCTGACGGTGGGCGGCAACCTCTTCACCGGGGTCGGCGGCGTGAAGGTCTTCGGCGGCGCCGACGAACCGGGCAGCCTCACCGTCAACGCCAACGCCATCACCACCACCAACACCGGCGGCAATCTCGGCGCGCCACTGACCCTGCTCATGGACGGCAGCGGCGACTTCCTCACCGTGTTCAGCGAGGCCGGCCGGCTGGAGATTCATGACGACGGCCGCTGGTACTACACCCTGGAGAACAACACCCTCGTACATCCCGACAACGACAAGGGTGGCAGCAACAACACCGATGGCGACAGCGACCGCGGCACCGGCGACCAGGTGCAGGACATCTTCGACCTCACCTTCACCGACGCCGACGGCGACAGCGTCGCGCCGCAGCTGGTCATCAACATCAATGATGACGGGCCGAGCGCCGCCGAGGACGTCGATGCCATCGTCGCCACGGTGGAAGAGGACGACATGGCCCTCACCGACGGCGACTTTTCCGCCGGCTATAACGAGGACGGCTCGGTTGGCATGGACGAGGCCTCGTCCCTCGTCTCCGGCACGCTGGCCGGCCTGTTCAACGTCGGCGCCGACAACGACAACGTCACCTACGGCCTCACCGACAACTTCACCAGCCTCGGCGACCTGCAGTCCAAGGGCCAGCCGCTCAGCTACGATATCGTCCGCGACGGCTCGGGGGACACCCTGGTGGCCACCTCCGCGGGTGGCAACGAGGTCTTCACCCTCCATGTCAATGGTGACGGCTCGTGGGCCTTCGACCTCAAGGACCAGCTCGATCACGAGCTCGATGGCAACACCGAAGGCTATGTCCTCAAGGGCAGCACCGCCCCGGACGGCGAAGGCATCGACTTCTCCTCGGCGCTGATGGTCACCGATGCCGACGGCGATACCGCCCTCGGGGCAGCCGACAACTCCTTCGTCGTCAAAGTGCAGGACGATATCCCGGTGGCGCGGGAGGTGGAGACGGTGCCGGCCAACCTCAACCTGGTGCTCATCCTCGACAAGTCGGGCAGCATGGGCGATAACAAGATCAAGTTCGACGGCACCGACGGCATCACCCGTATGGCCGCCCTGCAGACGGCGGTGGTCGGCCTGCTCGGTGAACTCGATTCCAGCGCGGCGGAGAACGTCCGCGTGCACATCGTCGCCTACGACACAGAGGCCCAGGCCATCGGCACCTTCAATATCCGCAGCAACGGTGCCGGAGGTATCGATCTCGTCGATGCCACCACCCAGGTCAACGCCATCAACGCCGGTGGCTTCACCAACTACGAGGCCGGCTATCAGCAGGCCCTGCACTGGGTCAATACCGGCAACCCGCTGACGTCGGCCGATGTCGGTGGACAAGAGGTGATCAATCAGGTCATCTTCATCTCCGACGGAGATCCCAACCGCTGGAATGATCCGGATTACGACGGCACCAATCACCATCCCCAGGGTTCGTCGACGTCCACCGCCATGGCCCAGGTGAGCAACGAGATCACCCTGCTCGCCGCCTGGGCCGACAGTGTCCGCGCCATCGGCATCAACGTCAGCGGCACCCAGGACAACCGTCTCGACACCCTCGACAGTACCGGTGACGCCCTCAATATCGACGATGGTAACGATCTCGTCGCCGTGCTGCCACAGCTGCTGGTCACCACCACGCCGCTGATCACCGCCACCGTGCTCGAGGACGGCCTTGACGCCGCCATCCCCGGTGACGACGACAACGCCACCGGCAACAAGGAAAGCGGTGAGACCAGTGACGATGACCAGACTGGCGGCCTCTCCGGGCAGAACCTCGCCGCCCTCTTCACGGTCGGTGCCGACGAGGAGCTGACCTTCTCCATGGCCCATGTCAGCGATGGCCTGCCGCGGCTCTATTCCGGCGGCCAACCGGTGGAATATTCCTTCAGCAGCAACACCCTCACCGCCCATGTTGGCGGGGAGACGGTGTTCACCTTCACCATCAATGAAGACGGCTCGTGGCATTTCGACCTCGACGGCCCGCTCGATCACGTGGCCGGCGACGGCGAAAACCTCGAGCTCCTCTCCGGCGACGATATGAACGAGGCCATTACCGGTATCGACCTCTCCGCCCTGGTGGTGGCCAGCGACGCCGATGGTGACACGGTCACCGCCAATCGAGGCGCCTTCGTCATCTCGGTGGAAGACGATATGCCGGAGGCGGTGGCCCCGGCCTACGACGCCATCCTCGCCAGCGAGGCGGGTAACAGCCTGGTGGCCGACCTCAATCTCGAGGCAGGGGCCGACGGCTACAAGGCGGTGGTGATAAACCCCCTCGACAAGGAGGGCAACCCGGTGGAGGAGGGTGACAAGGTGTACAGCAACGGCGAGAAGCTCATCGTCAACGGCAAGGATGTCACCTGGCAGGAAAGCGACGGCCGCTGGAGCGCGGTGGCCAGGGGCGGCGTGGTGCTGTTCACCGTCGCCCCGGAAGTGGTTGCCGGCGCCTTCACCGGCAACTACACGGTGGAGCAGGTCAACGACTTCGCCACCGAGAAGAACTTCTTCCTCAAGTTCTCCACCCAGGCGGGAGCCCCGGTGGAAGAGAAGGTCTTCGTTAGCGACGGTGTCAAGATGGTCGTCACCGCCGACAGCCCCAGCGCCGACCCTGATCTGGTCAATCCCTCCAATCAGGGGCTGGGTGTGGACAATAACCTCATCAACGAGGTGAACGGGGTCCCCGAGACGCTGAAGTTCGTCTTCTCCGGGCTCGATGACCAGCCCCTGGACATGACCCAGGTCACCCTGGAGTTCGACCATCTCGACAACCCGCCTCATGACGGTCTCAATAACGCCGAGCATGCCACCTGGAAGGCCTATTCCTACGACGACGACAACAACAGGGTCGAAGTGGGCTCCGGCTCCTTCCCGGGCATCACCGGCGGCACCTCCACCGATGTCGAATACACGGTGAAGATCGATGGCGGGGATACCACCTTCCAGGAGTTGGAGGTATCCATCATCTCGCCCGACACTGCCGAAGGGTTCCGCATCGAGTCGATCAAGGGTGAGTACGAGGAGAACACCGAATATGTCTTCGACTTCCAGGCCGAGGTCACCGACGGCGACGGCGACAGCGCGACCACCGAGTTCAGCGTCACCTTCGAGACCGACGACGTGCTGGACGGCGGCGACGGGGCCGAGGTCATCGCCGGCAGCAGCCTGTCAGACGTCATCGAAGGCGGTGGCGGTGACGATATCGTCATCGGCGGCGCCGGCGACGACACCATCGACGGCGGGGAGGGCGACGATGTCCTCTTTGGCGGAGAAGGTGAGGACACCCTGGCGGGGGGCGAGGGCAACGATACCCTGGTGGGCGGCCCCGGCAAAGACGCTCTCGATGGCGAAGAGGGCGAAGACACCCTCTTCCCCGATGATGGCAATGTCGATGATGGCGTGGTTGACCAGATGACCGGTGGCGGCAACGTCGCCGAGACCGACACCTTCGTCGATCCGGGGAACAACGATACGGCCACCGACTTCAACGGTGCAGCCGATATCGACCTCGAGACCCTCATTCCTCCCCCGGAGGAACCGGTGGTCTGATGCAGCCGGCCCGGGTGGCGCTTCGCCGCCCGGGCCCTTTTGCAAAGTTCTTTCCGGAGACGGGGGCATCCCGCCTGGAGCAACCCTTTGCCTCTTCCCCAGCGCTGCGCGGGTGACGAACGTCGCCCGCGCCTTCCTTTTTTCGCCATTCGCCTGTTTCGGTGCCTGCCGGCCCTGCCGCCGCCGAGAAAACCCTTTCTCTCTTATGGCTTTTTCTGGTATGCCTTAGCGATAGCGGCAGCGACGGGCTGAGCCGCGTTTGCTGTCTGACGCCGGCCGTCCGGCAGGCAGCCACCCACCCTCTACCCTTCATCGTTCATGACCAGGCCGCGCCACCCCCGCACCCTGCGCCAGCGCATCTTCTTCTCCTTTCTTGTCGCGTTGTTGCCGGTAATGGTGCTGTGCGTGCCGGCCGTCGAGTTCCTGCTTCTGCCGAAGATCGCCGCCAGCGCCCGGCAGGGTCTCGAAAACTCGACGCGGATGCTCAAGAACGCGGTAGGCACCGCCGCCGATGTGGCGGTGCGCAACCATCTCAAGGCCATCGCCGAGAAGAACGCCGAGATCGTCACCCACCTCCTCGCCGAGGGCGACAGCGGCCGGCTGAGTGGTGACGAGGTCAAGGCCCGCGCCCGCGAGATCCTCCTGGCGCAGCGCATCGGCAGCTCCGGCTATATCTACTGCATCGATTCTCAGGGGGTGGCGGTGGTGCACCCCAATCCAGAGGTCGAAGGGACCGATAATACCCGCTTTTCCTTCGTCCGTGAGCAGATGGCGCGCCGCCAGGGCTATATCGAATACGAGTGGCGCAACCCCGGCGAGCCCCAGGCGCGGCCCAAGGCCCTCTATATGGTCTATGTGCCCGGCCTCGACTGGATCGTCTCGGTGTCCAGCTACCGCGAGGAATTCCGCCAGCTGGTGGACATCGACGACTTCAAGAGCCTGGTGCTGTCGCCGCGCTTCGGCGCCCGCGGCTATGCCTATGTGGTCAACCGTCAGGGCGACACGCTTATCCATCCGGTGCTCTCCGACTACAACGCCTTCCGCCAGAGCGACCTCTCCTCGGCCTTCCTGCGCACCATGATCGACAAGGGCTCCGGAGTCATCGAGTACCGCTGGCGCAATCCCGGCGAGGAGGCGGTCAGCGACAAGATCGCCGTCTACGAGAGCATCGACGAATACGGCTGGGTGATCGTCTCCTCGAGTTACAAGGAGGAGATCCTCGAGCCGGCCATCTGGGCGCGCCAGCTGGCCTATGGCGCCACCCTGCTGCTCTGTCTGGCCGCCGCCCTGGTCAGCTATCTGCTCAGCGGGCGGCTGACCCGGCCGGTGGCGGCGATGATCGCCCAGCTCGACCGCAATGCCCGGCAGCTGCGTCACGATCCCCTGCCGGTGCTTGGCGACGACGAGATGGCGCGGCTGGCGGGCGAGTTCAACCTCTTTCTGGCCGCCATCGAGGCCACCGGCGAAGAGCTGCGGCGGCAGAAAGACCGCTATCTCATCCTCTTCGAGACCAGCCCCGATGCGGTCATCGTCCTCCGCGACCAGACCCTGATCGACTGCAACCAGGCGGCGCTGGCCCTCTTCGCCGGTCCGCGGGAGGACCTTCTCGGCAAAACGGTGCTGCACCTCTCCCCGGAACGGCAGCCCTGCGGACAGAGCTCGACGGAGCTGGCGAAGAGGCTCATCGGCCAGAGCGGACCGGGGGAGTTGACCACCTTCGAGTGGCTGCACCAGGGCCTCGACGGACGCCAGTTCGACTGCGAGGTGCGGCTCAAGAGCTTTGGCGAAGAGGGCGGGGTGCCGTTGCTGGTGGCCTTCATCCGCGACATCACCGCCAGCAAGAGGGCGGAAACCCTGCTGCGCGACAGCGAAAATAAGTACCGCCTGGTGGTGGAGAACAGCGGCGACGCCATCTTCGTCATTCTCGGCAAAGACATCGTTTTCAGCAACCAGCGCACCTCGCTGATCACCGGCTATTCGGCCGAGGAATTAAACTCCCTGCCCTTTGCCGGGCTCATCCACCCCGACGACCGCGACATAGTGGTGCAGCGTCATATGGAGCGCCTTAGCGGACGGGGGGACATTCCCTCGACCTACGCCTTCCGCATTGTCGACAAAGAGGGCCGGGAGCACACCGTGCAGCTCAATGTGGTGCTGGTAGAGTGGAACGGAAGGCGGGCGACGCTCAACTTCGTCCGTGACATCACCGAGCAGCGCCAGCTCGAGGAGGTGCTGCGGCAGGCGCAGAAGATGGAGGCCATCGGCACCCTCGCCGGGGGCATCGCCCATGACTTCAACAATATCCTCATGGGCATCCAGGGACGCACCGCCCTGCTGGCGCAGAGCGCCAGGCTCGAGCCCGAGGGTCGCGAACACCTGCGCGCCATCGACGATGCCATCGTCAGCGCCGCCAGCCTCACCGGGCAGCTGCTCGGCTTCGCCCGCGGCGGCAAGTACCAGCCGCGGCCGCTCGACCTCAACGAGTTGGTGGTCTCCAGCGTCGAGATGTTCGGCCGCACCAGAAAGGAGCTGGAGATCGTCGTTGCGCCCTGCCCGGAAAGGTTGGTCAGCGAGGTCGACGGGCCGCAGATCGAGCAGGTGCTGCTCAATCTCCTCGTCAACGGCTGGCAGGCCATGCCCGGCGGCGGCACCCTGCGTCTTGGCACCAAGGCCGTCACCCTCGGCGAGGAGTTCTGTCGCCGCTACCGCCGTCATGCCGGAGAGTACGGGGCGATCATCGTCGCCGATAGCGGCGTCGGCATGGACGAGGCGACGCAGCAGCGCATCTTCGACCCCTTCTTCACCACCAAGGGCCAGGGGCGGGGCACCGGTCTCGGCCTCGCCTCGGCCTACGGCATCGTCGACAACCATGGCGGCATCATCACCGTCGACAGCAGCCCCGGCCAGGGCACCACTTTCACCATCTACCTGCCGCTGTCGGCGGCGCGGCCGACGCGGCTGGTGCGCGAGGACGGCGAGCTGCACCGCGGCAGGGAGACGGTGCTGCTCGTCGACGACGAGGAGCTCATCCTCGAGGTAGGGGCGGCGATGCTCGAGTCCCTCGGCTACCGGGTGCTGCCGGCGGGATCGGGGGAAGATGCCCTGCAGATGCTGGCCGACAAGGGGCAGGAGATCGACATCGTCCTCCTCGACCTCATCATGCCGGTCATGGACGGCGCGGCGGTCTTCGACGAGATCCACCGCCGCCTTCCGAACCTGCCGGTGGTGCTGTCGAGCGGCTATGCCATCGACGATACCGCCCAGGCGGTTCTCGACCGCGGCTGCCGCGGCTTCATCCAGAAGCCCTACAGCCTCGCCCTGCTGTCACGGCAGCTGCGCCTCGTCCTCGATGGCGAGGCTGGCGGGGTGCAGCAGGAAAACTGAGAGTCGGCGCGACCTTGGCTTCCCCACGGCTTACCCGGGGGGAAGCCGTTGCCGTTGCCGTGTGGAGTGCCGCCGCACGCGGTGGCTTTTGCATGCCCGCTGAAGCGCCCTTTGCCTGAGGGGTGAGGCGCTTGCGGCCGGTGGATACCTGCGTCTATTTCAAGGAACGACTATGTCTGCACCCATCCCCACGCGGCCGGCGGCCGCCAGCACCTTCGCCCTGGTCAAATGGAGCATCTTTGCGGTGCTCATCCTCTCCTATATCCTCGTCTACTTCCACCGCATGGCCCCGGGGGTGGTGGCGGAGTATCTGATGGCCGCCTTCCGCACCACCGGCTCGAGCCTCGGCACCCTGTCGGCCCTCTATTTCATCGTTTACGCCTGCATGCAGATCCCCTCGGGGATCATCGCCGACACCCTCGGCACGCGGGCCTCGGTGATCGGCGGCAACCTGGTCGCCGGCGTCGGCTCCCTGTGCTTCGGCCTGGCCGACACCTTCGCCATGGCCTGCCTGGGGCGCGTTCTCGTCGGCCTCGGGGTGTCGGTGATCTTCGTCAGCATCATGAAGAGCAACTCGCTGTGGTTCACCGAGCGCGTCTTCGGCCTGATGAGCGGGCTGACCCTGCTCATCGGCAACCTCGGCTCGGTGCTTGCCGCCGGACCGCTGGCCGGGCTGCTCGCCCACTTCACCTGGCGGGCGATCTTCATCGGCATCGGCCTGCTGTCGCTGGTGCTGGGCCTTCTCGCGGTACTGGTGGTGCGGAATCGGCCGGAAGACCTCGGCTACCCGCCGGTCAACGCCATCGGCGCGGCGCCGGCCGGGCGCGAGGGGCGCTGGTGGCGCAGCCTCTTCTCGGTGGTCGCCACGCGGCGCATCTGGCCGGGTTTCTGGGTGCAGTTCGGCATGATCGGCGGCCTCTACTCGTTCATGGGCCTGTGGGGGGTGCCCTACCTGCGCGATGTCTTTGCCGTGCAGCGCGCCGTGGCCGCCCAGCACATGACGGTGATGCTGCTCGCCTTCGCCTTCGGGGCCCTGTTCTTCGGCTGGTTCTCCGACCGGCTCGGCCGCCGCAAGGCGCCGCTGCTCTTCTGCGTCGCCCTCTACGTCGCCGTGTGGCTGGCCCTGGTCTCCCTCCCCTGGCAGCCGGGGCTCTCCGGCATGCTGCTCTTCGCCGCCATGGGGGTGGCCGGCTCCGGCTTCGTGCTCACCTTCGCCGCCGCCAAGGAACTCATCGACCCACGGCTGTCGGGCATGGCGGTGAGCGTCGTCAACACCGGCTGCTTTATCGGCACCGCCCTCATGCAGCCGCTCTTCGGCTACCTCGCCGATCTCGCCTGGGACGGGCGCATGGTCAACGATATCCGCGTCTACGCTGCCGCCGACTACCAGCGCGGCTTTTACCTCATGCTGGCGTTCGCCGCCATCGCCGTGCTCGGCGCCTTGTGCCTCAGGGAGACCCGCTGCCGCAATATCTCCGCCGATGGTGAGGACCGCCGCTAGCGGCGGCGCCTCCCCTCAGGGAAAGGAGAGGCGGGTGATGAAGTGCTCCTGGAAGAGGGGGTCGGCGGCGAGGTTGATCACCGTAGTGCGACTCGCCAGCTCCTCGGCCTCCTGGAGGTAGCGGGGGTCGCAGAGGACCATGACTGCCCCGCTGCCGGCGGCGTTGCCGATCATGGTGATGTCCTCCGGCGGCAGCGGCGGCAGCATGCCCAGGGTCAGCAGGTCCCTCTTGTCGAGGTGGCTGCCGAAGGCCCCGGCGACGAGGACCTTGCTCGGCCGGTCGATGCCGGCCCTGGCGAGGAGGAAGTCGATGCCGGAGATCAGGGCCGCCTTGCCGAGCTGCACCTGGCGCACATCCTTCTGGCTGATGGCGATTTCATTGCCCTGGTCATCGCGGTGGATGCGGTAGGTGCGCACCCCGTCCCGCTGGCCTTCCAGCCCTTCGGGCAGGGCTTTGGCGAGGGCGCCGCTCGGCGCGATGACCCCTCTGGCGAGCATGGCGGCGAGGCCGCTGACGATGCCCGAGCCGCAGATGCCCTGGGGGGCGACGGGAGCGGAGCCATTGGCGATGGTGGTGGCGGTGGGGCGCTGCCCGGCGTCGATGGCGATGCGCTCGATGGCCCCCGGCATGGCCTGCATGCCGCAGGAGATGGCCGCCCCCTCGAAGGCCGGGCCGGTGGCGCAGGAGGTGGCGTAGAAGCGGTCTTCGCCCTTGAGGAGCAGCTCGCCGTTGGTGCCGAGGTCGATGAGCAGGGTCCCCGCGGGCTGCCGGGTCAGCTCGGCGGCGACGGCGGCGGCGAGGATGTCGCCGCCGATGAAGCCGGAGATCTGCGGCAGGGTGCGCACCGTGCTCGCCACCGCACCCAGCCCGAGGGAGGTGGCGTCGCTGTCTTTGGCGGTGACGAACTGCGGCACGTAGGGCGAGATGCCGATGGAGGCCGGCGACAGCCCGAGGAGGAGGTGGATCATTGTCGGGTTGCCGACGACGACCATGCTGGCCAGGTCCAGGCTGGCCGATGCGGTGCGGGCGGTCAGGGCGTTCACCGCCCAGAGGATCGCCCCGCAGGTCAGGCGCTGCAGGCGGGTCAGCCTCTCGGCGTTGTCTCCCACGTAGCCGATGCGGCTCATGACGTCGTCGCCGTGCAGGCTCTGCGGGTTCTTCACCGCCAGGGAGGAGAGCACGCGGCGAGCGGCAGGGTCGACGAGGTAGACGGCGATGGTGGTGCTGCCGAGGTCGACGGCGACGCCCAGGGAGTCCTGCGCTGCCCCGGCGGCCTGCTGGAAGGAGGCGGGCAGGAAGATCTCCGCCTTGTCGACGATATGCGGCGGCACCAGCGACCCCGAGGGGATGGCGATGGCCATGTCCTCGGTGACGGTACAGCTGCAGGCCGGGCTGGCGAGGCTCTGCCCCTTGTCGCCGACCACCTGCACCAGGCACTTGCCGCATACCCCCTTGCCGCCGCAGTCGGAGCGCAGGAGGATGCCGTGGTCGGCGAGGATGGCGAGCAGATTGTCCCCGCAGGCGGCGGCGATGCAGCGTTTCTCGGGGAGGATGGTGACTGTGCGGGTGGCCGCGGGCTGATGTTCGTTCATGGGCTATGGCGGCGCAGCTGGCAGCTGTCGCGGTTGTTGCAGACCTCGCAGGGCGAGCCGATCCGGGTGGCCTTGTATCCCGGACCGAGGCCGATGATGAAGGTCAGCGAGTTGAAGGGGGAGAGGACGCCGGCCTCGCTGCAGGCCATGGCGATCTCGGCGAGGGGCAGCAGCCGGCACAGGGTGGCCTGGTCGGGCAGTTCCCAGCCGTGCACCGAGCCGGGGCTGAGCAACGGCCCGACCCCCCAGCCCCGGGCCAGGGCGTGCTCCTCGATGATGGCGTTGACCGCCGCTCCGGTCCTGCCGAGCAGCGCCAGGCCCAGCTGCTCGAGAAGATAGGCGTGGAGGTAGTCGCCGTGTTTGGACACCTCGGCGGCCTTGTGCTGCAGCTCGGGGCCGATGGTATAGGCGCCGGCCACCAGCACCTCCGCCGCGTCGAGAAAACCGGCCGCCCAGCCGAGGCAGAGCTGCGCTTCCAGGCCGTTGTCGCTGCGCCGCACCGCCACCCGGCCGTCGCTGCGGGAAAGCGGACTCATCGTGGTCAGCAGGGCCGCCGGGCTGGAGATCCGGCCGCTGGCCTCGAACACCTCTTCGGCCTGGTCGATGAGCTTCTCGCCGCCGGGGAGCCGGTGCAGATGGTCGACAAGGTCCTCCCAGGCCAGGGGAACGGCGAGGGTGGGCAGGGTGAGGGTGTGTTGCAGGATGGTCATGGCGTCCTGGTGGGGTTAATAGCTCTCGCTATAGGTGCCGGCAAAGGTTGCTGGCGGAAAGAATTGACATCGCCGCGCCGTTACTATAGTACTGTCGGGACCATAGGCCAAGCCCTGCCGTAACACTGCTCATTCCCTTACCCTGACGGTCCCCATGGAACCCTTCGCCGAAGAGGACGAGGGCCAGGGCGATCTCGCCCTGCTCACCTCGCTGCTGCCGCCTCCGCTGTCCCTCGACATCCTCTGCGCCATCACCGGCCGCCAGCCGGTGACCATCCTGCAGCAGGCCGAGGAACTGGTCGCCACCGGGCATCTCTGCCGCTACAAGGAGAAGGGCTTCGGCTACTACCGGCTCGCCGATTTCCGCAATGTTACGGCCCGTCTGGCCGAGGTGCCCGCCGAGAGGCTGCAGCGGGTGGCGGCGCAGGCCATCGACGGCGTCTGCCGCTGCCTGCCGCAGGGTCCGCGCCGCTGGCTGCATCTTGCCCATCTCTACCTCATCTCCGACCTGCCCCTGGCCCACCTTGGCGAGGTGGTGCAGGCCGGCCATCACTGCCAGAGGCAGAATCTCCTCCTCGATGCCTCCGCCTATTACCGTATCGTCGTCGAGAACTGCGATCCGACCACCCTCGGCACCGAGGACCAGGAGAGCTATATCGAGGCGGCCATCGGCCTGTGCACCTGCCGCGAGAACTCGCTGCCGCCGGAGACGCAGCGCGTCTACCTGCAGCAGGCGCTGGAGTTCTGCCTCATCGCCGACAAGCCCGAGCAGGAGATCCGCCTGCGCGTGCTGCTCGCCCGCACCTTTCTCAAGACGGCCAAGTCGGATGAGGCCGACAAGCACCTCGACCGCGCCCGGCACATGTTGGAGGGCTACCAGGTCTCGCGGGAGATCGGCATGCAGGTCGCCCTGGCCCAGTCGGAACTGCTCTTCTGGCAGGGCTATATCAGCAAGGCGGTGGAGCGCTACGAATCGGAGATCGGCACCTTCGAGGAGCTGCCCGGCGATGCCGAGACCCTCAAGGGCTGCATCCGCCTCGGCTGGATTTACGGCGTCGCCGGCGAGACCGCCCGCGGTGTCGGCCTCATCCGCCGGGTGCGGCGCCGGGCGCGCGAGCTTGGCGCCCGCGAGCTGGAGCGCTACGCCACCCTGGTGCTGGTCATCGTTCTCGCCGACGCCGGACGCATCGACGAGGGCGCCGCCTTTCTCGACGAGGTCTTCGCCAGCGCCAGCGAGTTGCTCGACGACTATATCCTCTGGCCGGGTTACGGCAAGCGGGCCTACTTCGCCTTCTGCCGCGGCGACTACGAGCAGGCCTTCCACTATCACCGCCTGACCTGGGAAAAAGCCAAGGCCCTCGGCGTGCCGCACCACCGCGGCCCGGACAACATCGAGGTCATGCTCGGCCTCGAGGAGCGCGGCTATTTCGACCCCGAGTGGCATTTCGAGGCGGAGATCGAGCGCCTCCTCGGCTGGCCGGACATCTTCATGAAGGGCGTCGCCCTGCGCTTCCGCGCCCTCAAGGCCTATCGCCGCGGCGACCCCATGGAGGGCATCGCCGCCGACCTCAAGCGCAGCATCGCCCTGTTGACCCGCGCCGGGGGCAAGATCGAGCTGGCACATTCGCAGCTGCTGCTGGCGCGGCTGCGCCTGGCCGGCAAGCGTCGCGAGGAGGCGGAGAAGCTGCTCAACGCCTCCTGGGAGGTCTTCTCGCGGGTCAATCCCGAGCTCTTCCCCGAGGATCTCAAGCCTTACCTCGATCAGACCGCCCGGCATGCCCTGTGGGTGGAGGCGCTCATCGCCGTCGGCGACGGCCTCGGCTCGATCCGCGAGCGAGAGGAACTCCTCGGGCAGATCATCAAGCACGCCATGCGCATCGCCGGGGCCGAGCGCGGCGCCATCTTCCTCCGTCACGAAGGAGGTCTGGAGATGGCCGCCTGCCGCAACCTCGAGGCGGCGGAGATCACCTCGCCGCACTTCGCGGCGCAGCAGCGGCTGCTCGACGAGGTCTTCGAGTCCGGCCGCGAGGCGGTGCGCAATGGCGAGACGGCAGAGGCCGAGGAGAGGAACGGCGACGGTGCCCGGGGCTGGAGCGCCTGTTTCCCGGTGCGCCTGCGGGCCAGGGTGATGGGCGCCATCTTCATGGACTGCGAGCTCGCCCGGCAGCATCTGCCGGCGGACGAGGTCGCCCTGCTGCGCATCATCAGCAACCAGGCGGCGGTGGTGCTGGAGAACATGATCGCCTACGAGGAGGTCAGCGACCGCAACAGCTCGCTCCTCGCCGAGGCGGCCTTCTACCGCGAGAGCCAGGAAAATGGTGCCGCCGGCCTGCACATGATCGGCCGCAGCGAGGCTTTTCGCGAGGTGCTGCGTCTCATCGACGATGTCGCCGCCTCCGACACCACCGTGCTCATCACCGGCGAGACCGGGGTCGGCAAGGATCTCGTCGCCCAGGCGGTGCACCGTAACAGCGACCGCGCCAGTGGGCCGTTCATCGCCATCAATGTCGCCTCGCTGAGCCCGGAGCTGATTGCCAGCGAGCTCTTCGGCCACGAGAAGGGCGCCTTCACCGGGGCCAACGCCACCCGCAAGGGGCGCTTCGAGCTGGCCGGCGGCGGCACGCTCTTTCTCGACGACATCGACGCCCTCTCCCTCGACATCCAGGCCAAGTTCCTCCGCGTCCTCGAGACGCGGGAGTTCGAGCGCGTCGGCGGCAGCCGCACCCTGAAGACCGACTTCCGCCTGCTCGCCGCCAGCAACCGCGATATCAGAGAGATGGTGGCCCTGGGCAGTTTCCGTTCCGACCTCTACTACCGCCTCAATGTCTTTCCCATCCACATCAAGCCGCTGCGCGAGCGCGTCGACGATATCGCCCTGCTGGCGCAGTACTTCCTCGACCTCTTCGCCAAGAAGTTCGCCAAACACTTCGAGCGGCTCACTCCCCGCGACCTGCAGCCCCTGCTCGAATACCCCTGGCCGGGCAATATCCGCGAGCTGCGCCATGTCATCGAGCGCGCCGTGCTGCTCAGTAAGGGCAGCCGCCTGACCATACCTCTTCTCGATGTTGCCCCGGCGCCGGGCGGTGGCGGTGACGAGCCGCTGCCGACGCTGCGCGAGATGGAGGCCCGCCATATCCTCAAGGCCCTGCAGCACTGCCGGGGCAAGGTCAGCGGGCAGGGCGGTGCCGCCGCCCTGCTCGGCATCAAGCCCACCACCCTCTACTCGATGATGAAGCGGCTCGGTATCGAGAAGGAAGGCTATCGCCTCGCCAGCCTGCGCGGCCGGCGGGGCGGGGACGCTTAAGGGAACATCTTCTTGCTCATCTCGTCGATGGCCTTGCTGGTCGCCTCGTAGACGCCGGGGAACGAGCTGAAGTTCAAGCCCTGGGTCAGGCAGGGGATGAAATGGTGCTTGCCGCAGCTGCGGCAGGCCCTTTCGACGTGTTCGGCGATGACCTTGGCGTCCCAGTCCTGGTGGTCGAGGGGCCCGCTGTCGAGTTCTCCCATGAAGGCGATCTGTCCACCGTACTTCTTGATCAGCTCCGGGGTGTTGTTGGTGGTCATCACCCCCTGCCAGATGTCGATGCCCATGTCGATCATAGAGGGTACGAGGTTGGCGGCATAGGAGTCGCTGTGGTGGACGATCAGTTCCACGCCGTTGTCCTTCCAGAAGCCGTAAGCCTTCTTATAGGGTTCGAGGAAAAACTCTCTGAACATCTGCGGCGACAGCAGCGAAGCGACCTGTGAACCCCAGTCGTCGTGGTGGAACAGGGCGTCCGGGCGAATGCGCTCGATGATCTGCTTGGCGTAACGGATTTCGTAATCGGTGAGAAAGTCGATGAGCTCGTGCATATGCTCGGGCTCCTCGTAGAAATTCATCATGGCGTCTTCCATGCCCATAAGGAAGTGGGTCATCTCGAAGGTGCCCGAGGCGAAAAAGACGGTGACGTACTTATCCTCGCGGTCGACGGAGGCGGCATGGGCGATGGCCGGCGCCCAGCGTTCGTCGGAGAACTCGACGCTCGGGCAGCGAATGGTTTCGCGCCACTTGGTGATGTCCTTGATGGCCCGGTGCGCCTCGTCATGGACGGGGAAGGGGCCCAGCTGGTCCTGAGGCCAGGACATGGTCACCCCCCATTCGTTGGTGATGGTCTGGCCGCGCTGCGGGCGGGTCCTCAGCGGCGCCTCGAGGATGATATCGAGGAATTCGTATTGGTTGACGAAGCGGTCCGGGTTGCCGCCGCGGATGGTTTCAATGAGATTCTGTCGTTTGCTGAGCATGATGAGTGTCTCCTCGAAGAGATGATTAGGCTGCCGCTGCCAGTTCCTTGGCCATGATCGCGGCGCTGCCGGCATCCGCCGCGTAGGCATCGGCGCCAATCTCGTCGGCGAACTCGCGGGTCACCGGGGCGCCGCCGACGAGCACTTTAAAGCCCGACAGACCGCAGGATTTCAAGGCCGCCACGGTGGCGCGCATGGCCGGCATGGTGGTGGAGAGCAGGCCGGAGCAGGCGACGAGGTTGACCCCGCTATTGTCCTTGACGGCGGAAATGAACTTTTCCGCCGGCACGTCGACGCCAAGGTCGATGACCGTGAACCCGGCGCTCTCGATCATCATCGCCACGAGGTTCTTGCCGATGTCGTGCAGGTCGCCCTGCACGGTGCCGATGACGCAGGTGCCGAGGGACAGCGAGGACTCTCCAGCGAGATGGGGCTTGAGCACCTCGACCCCCTTGGCCATGGCCTTGGCGGCGATGAGCATCTCCGGGACGAAGATTTCCCCGGCCGAGAACTTGTCGCCGACCACCCCCATGCCGTCGATCATCGCCTGGAGAATTTCCACCGCGGTGTGGCCTTCGTCGAGGGCCTGCTGGACGAGGACGGGGACGATCTTGGTTTTGCCGATTTCCACATGGGCTCTGACTTCCGCTATCTTTGACATGACTTCCAACCTCCTTATTTGTGATCTTGACTGACCGGGCCGTAGAGGCCCTTACGGTATCCGCCGATATATTCGATGCAGTATTCGTCCTGTCCGAGCAGTGCCTCGGTGGCATAGATGAGGCCCATCATGTGCTTGTGCAGCGGGTTGATGATGGCGCTGTCCATGCCGGCTCCCATGGCCAGAATGAGAAAGGCCTGGTTGACGAATTTGCGCGCAGGCAGATTGAACGAGATGTTGCTGGCCCCGCCGGTGACGTGGATGGTCGGATACTGCTGCTTGATCTTCCTGATCACATCGAGGACCATGTTGATGCCATCCTCCGAGGTGCAGAGCATTTCGACCAGCGGGTCGACGTGCAGGCGGGATGGGCTGATCTTGTATCGCTTGGCCTTTTCCATGATGCCCGCGAAGACGGCTAGCCGCTGCTCGCCGCTTTTGGGGATGCCTTTGTCGTCGCTGAGCAGGACGATGCACTCCCAGGTGGTGCCGGCGATGAGCGGGAAGATGGTGTCGATCTTGTCGCCTTCGAGGGAAACCGAGTTGACCAGGCCGGGCTTGTTGCAGAATTGCAGCGACTGGGCGCAGATCTCGGCGCTGGGGCTGTCGACGGCGATGGGCGTGTCGGTGACGCTCTGCACCAGGTCGATCAGCCATTTCATGGTCTCCAGTTCGATGGCCACGTCGGTGGAGGCGCAGACATCGATGAAGTTTGCCCCTGCCTCGGCCTGGGTTTTGGCGAGGTCCTTGATAAAGGCTTCGTCCTTCTTGGCAATGGCTTCCGCCACCGAGGGGATGGCGCCGTTTATTTTTTCTCCGATGATGATCATTTCATTGTCTCCTTGACTCGAGTGTGTGTCTCGTTTGGACCGGGCTCCGCCGCGGGAGCGGCCTTAGGCGTTGCGGATGGTAAAGAACATGAGGACCAGGCCGGCGAACAGCGACCCCAGGCCCATGGCCGCGGCCACCACGGGCAGCCCCGCCCCGGCGTGAAGGAGCACGCCGGCGAGGATCGGCGAGATCACCGCGCCGGCCCGGCCGACGCCGATGACGAAGCCCGAGCCGGTGGCGCGCACCTCGGTGGGAAAGGCGATGGCGAGGATCGAGTACAGCCCGGAAATACCGGCGTTGCCAAAGAACCCGGCAAAGGCGGCGAGCATCTTGATCTTGTCGAGGTCGGCGGAAGCCTGGCCGAAGAGGGCTACCGACAGGGTGGTGAGAAACATGATGGCCACGGTCAGCTTCTTTAAGGCGATGCGTGTCGTCAGCCAGCCGAAGATCGCCCCGCCCAGGGCGCCGCCGATATTGGCGGCAACCAGTACGCCACCGGCCATGGCCGGGGAAAAGCCCATGTCGGCGACGATCTTCGGCGACCATTTGAGGATGAAGTAGAAAGTGGTGATGTGCATGAAATAGGCGATTACCAAGACCAGGGTGGTGGCGAGGAGGGCCGGGGAAAAGATCCCGGCGATGCTCTGCCGCTGTCCGGCGAGGTTCTGGGCTGGCAGTTCGTCGACACTGGGGAAATTCATCCGCGCCAGAGCCTTGTTGATCTTCTTGAGGGCGCCCCGCGGTTGTTTCTGGCAGAGCCAGTGGATGGATTCCGGGACGAAAAAGAATACCAGCGGGATGCAGACGGCGGTAAGGATGGCGCCAAGATAGAATATCGCCCGCCAGTCGTGGGTCTCGAGCAGTTTCGCGGCGAGCATGCCACCGAAGATGCCGCCCAGGGGGTAGCCGATGACCATGATGGAGATGCACAGGCCGCGCCGCTTGACGTTGGTGAACTCGGCGACCACCGCATTGACGCAGGCGAGGATGCCGCCGATGCCCAGGCCGACCACGACGCGCCAGATGGAAAGCTCGACGGTGTTGCTAGCCGTCGGCACGAAGAACATGCCGATGGTCATGGCCAGGAGGCAGCCGAGCAGGGTACGGCGCCGGCCGATACGGTCGGCCACCCCGCCGAGCAGAAAGGAACCGATGGCCATGCCAATGAGTTCCATCGACATGACAACCCCGAGCGCCGCCTGGCTGGTGCCCCACTCTCGGGCGATGCCCGGCGCGGCGAAACTGATGGAGAGCACGTCGAGCCCATCGATGGCGTTCAAGAGCGTGGTGATAGCCACCACGCCAATCTGCAGTCGGCTCATCTTCTCCTGGTCGAGAGTGCGGCGCGGGTCGTTCATGGCGTTCTCCTGCGTATCGTTGGCGGGTCAGGGTTGAGGGCCTTGTGGCCAATCTGCCTTGTGGCGGCTGGTGTCCGACTGCCATGGACACCAGCCGCTGGTGCGGTCCGCTTACTTGCGGGCGGCGATCTCCTCCAGCATCTCCCGGTGTTTCTGTGGGGTGATGCGATAGAGCAGCACGATGATCACCAGGCCGGCCCCGATAAACAGGGCCGGAACCAGGGCGATGCCTGCCTTGATGCCGGAGATCAGCTCCGGAGTCGGCGCCATATCGGCGACATAGCCGGCGGAGACGAGCACGGCGGTGATGATGATGCTTCTCACGAAGATGGCGGTCTTGATGGGGAAGCTGATCAGCGACATGATGAAGCCGCGGGCGTTCTTGCCGGTCTTCCACTCGCCATAGTCGACCGTCGCCGAGTACATGGCGACGCTCAGGGCGTCGGGCATGCCATATCCCAGGTAAGCGAGGAACATGACCACCATGAAGGAGAGGGAGTTCATCGGCAAGGCCCAGACGAGTACCAGACCGATGATGAAGAGGGTCAGCGAGAGGATGTAGGTGTTGCGTTCACCGAATTTCTTGGCGAGAGGCGCCGAGGCCATGGCCCCGAAGAAGGCGACGACAGTCAGGCCGGTGAAGAAGGTTGAGATGGAGCCGAGGCTGACGACCACATACTTGAAATAGTAGAAGGCGAGGCCGAAGATGATGAAGCGGCCGAGGAAGCGGCCGAGCTCGGCCATCATCAGGCCGATCAGCGGCGGGTTGACGATGATCTGCTTGAGCATCTCGCCGACGGTCATCTTCTCTTCCGGGGCGGCCGCGGCGCTGGTGCCCGGCTTGCGATGGTAGGCATAGTCCTTGGTCATGGCGAAGAGGATCCAGTAGCAGAGGATCATGACGGCGCCGGTGGCGAGGACGGTCAGCGTGCAGCCCCAGGCCTGGTCGCCCGCGCCGAGGGTCTTGATGGACTTGGCGCCGATCATCGAGAAGGCGAGGGCGCCGAGGGCGTTGAACATGCCACGGTTGGAGGCCATGGAGATGCGCTCCTCGCGTACCGTGGTCATGGAGTTGTTCATGGCGACATGGCCGGCATAGAAGAGGTTCCAGATGAGGTGGGAGACGATGAAGCCGACGGAGATGAGGATGGCGTTGAGGGTCGGGTCAGCGATCTTGGTGAACTGCATGGTGTAAAAAATCACCGCCAGCGGAGGGCCGACCAGCATCCATGAGCGGTATCTGCCCCAGCGCATGTTGCTTTTTTCGAGGATAACCCCCGCCGTGGGTACCCAGACGATGTCGAAGATACTGGTGATCATCAGTACGGTGCCGGCGATTGCCACGGGAATCTTGGCGTAATCGGTCAAGAACGCGGCAAAGAAGAAGATTTCCATACTGACAAAGAGCTGGAAGCCAAATGATGGCAATCCATAGAGATGTATGACGGATTTTCTCAAACCTTGGCCTTGTGCTTCCATATATCTCTCCTTCTCATGGTGAATGTCTCGGCAGGCATGCCGACCCATGCCTTGCCCCCTTGGCAACAGCATACTCCCCATGAGCAAGGGATGTGCCATGGTATACAATGATGAAAAGAGACTTAATTACAAAGCTATAAATGAACGAGCCCTGCAGGGTGCGATCTTTGTGGTGTCGATATATCGTAAAATGGCGAAATGCCGGCCCACGAAAAAGCGGCGAGAAGAGCGGAAGTGAGAGGCGCGAGATGCCGGAGCGTTCCCCGCCACGCTGCCGGGGGATGTCGCCAACTTGTTCTCGGTTATGCCGCGCCGGTCGGGTAGAGTGCCTGGGGTAGGTCGTCAGGGGTGTGGTGGCAGGCAGGATTGAAGGCGAAGGGGGAGAAGATGAGGGAGACAGGTTGTGTCGCAGGCCGGCACGGTGCCTCGGCAGTGGAGGAGAAGGTGGCCGCCGCCCGGCTTTTATGCAGCCGCTGGGGGGATGGCCTCCGCGCCGACGGTGAGACGGTGCAGGCCCTGCACGATCTCGGGAATCGGGCGGAGGCCGTCGCTGCCCATATGAAGGCGATGGGCCTGGGCGCTTTCTGCTGCGACTGCGCGTCCCGGCAGGGGGGCGGATGCTGCAGCGCCTTTATGGCCGGAGAAACCGACCAGCTGCAGCTGCTGATGAATCTCCTCGCCGGGGTCGACATACGGCTGCTGCCCCATGACGACGACTCCTGCACCTTTCTCACCGGGGAGGGCTGCCAGTTTCTCTTCAAGCCGATGTTCTGCCTCAACTATCTCTGCCACAACATCCGCCACGCCGCCGATCCGCGCCAGCTGCGCTACCTTGAGCGGCTGACCGGGGTGCAGCTGCAGCAGCACTACGCCGTCGAGCGGCATCTGCACTCCTGGATGCATCGCCACGGGGCGACATGAGGGAAACTTGTTGGGAGAACCGCGCCATATGACATGGTTATGACGCAAGACGCGCTGTTGCCGAAAGCCACATGACCGTGGCCTGTCGGGGGCGGCGGAAACCGGACGGTCAGCCCAGCCGAGTGGAGGATGCCTGCCTGGCCGTTTTTCCGGCGCCAGCAATCGCGGCGGGCATGCCCTCCGGTCAGCAAGCCATCCCAGCAAAGGCCGGTGCCTCTGCCGGATGCGCCGCTCAGGCGGGGTTGCGGATGCTGTTGACGATCTCCAGGCCGGTGCGGCTGTTGGGCGGCAGGTCGATGTCGGTCTCGCCCAGGGCCTTGGTGCGCTGGCCCCACTTGAGCAGGTGGGCGCTCCAGGTCAGGCCACCGCCGAAGGCCGGCATGAGGATGGTGCAGCCCGGGGTGACACGGCCCTCCTCGACCGCCTCGACCAGGGCCACCAGGGCGGTGGCAGCCGACATGTTGCCATAGCGCTCGATATTGATGAAGACTTTCTCCGGCGGCAGCTTGAGCTTTTTGGTGAGGGTGTCGATGATGCGCAGGTTGGCTTGATGGGGGACCACCAGGTCGATGGTGTCGATGGCGATGGCCGTCTTGTCGATGACCCTCTCGCAGGCGCGGCTCATGCCGGCCACCGCCTTTTTGAAGATATCCTGGCCGAGGAACTGCCAGGTGGTGGTGCCGAAGGGGCGTTTCTTGTCGGCGTACTTTGCGCCCCAGCCCTGCACCGAGAGGATGTCGCGGGATTCCCCGGAGCAGCCGAGGGACTCGGCGATGACCCCTTCCTCCTTGTCGCTGGCCTCGAGGTAGAGGGCGGCGGCGCCGTCGCCAAAGAGCACGGCGACGTTGCGGTTGCTCCACTCCATCAGCTTCGAGATGACCTCGGCGCCGATGACGATGGCCGAGCGGATGGCGCCGCACTTGATCATCGCCGCGGCGGTCGACAGGCCGTACATGCCGCTGGTGCAGGCGGTATTGACATCCATGCAGGCGGCGTTGCTCGCCCCGAGCAGGCGCTGCACGTTGGAGGCGGCGTTGGGGCACATCTCGTCGAAGGTGGTCGAGCCGAAGACGATCAGCTCTACGTCGGCGGCGGTCTTGCCGGCGGCGGCCAGCGCCCGGGCGGCGGCGACGGCCGACAGCTCGGAGACCTCGACATGGGAGATGCGCCGCTCTTTCATTCCGGTCCGGCTGGTGATCCACTCGTCGTCGGTGTCGAGAAAGGTGGCCAGGTCGTCATTGGAGAGTACGGCGGGCGGCAGGCACTTGCCCCAGCCGGTGATGGCTGCATAGATCATGTCGCACCTTGAGGAGGTTAAGATTGGTTCAGGGGCTGGCGGCTGCGGCCTTGCTGCTCCGCCACGCCGCCTTTTCAGGAGGGATATGGTACCGGGTATGTCGGGGAAAGTCCATGGAAGAGTGGGCCCCGGCCCGGTCGGGGGGCACTTTCCACCAGCGGCGCGCCTAGCCCGACCAGGGCCGCAGCCGGGCCCTGGCCGCGAGGAGAAAGTCCCGGCTGAATTCCTGCATCAGCTCCGACTTGAGGTTCCAGCTGTGCCAGTAGAGCACCACATCGACCCAGTGCTGCGGGCTGAGGTTGACGATCTTGCCGACGTTGTGCAGCGGGCCGCTCTGCTGCTCCGGTAAAATGCCCCAGCAGCGCCCGGCGGCGACGAACTGCCCGTAGATCTCCGTCGACGGCAGGTAGAAGGTCGGCGGCGTCTTTGTCGGAATCAGGCCGATGGTGTGAAAAATCCGCGCGTTGAGGTCGTCCTTGCGGTTGTAACGCGCCATCGGCGCCACGGCCAGACGCTCTGCCGTAAGGCCCTCCGGGAACCAGCGTTCCTGGAAGGGGGCGGTGGCGAACATGGCGTAGCGCACCCGGCCGAGCAGCTCGGCGCCGCAGCCCTGCAGCGGTTCGGCGCGGGTGGAGATACAGCCCCACACATGGCCGGCGCGCATCAGGTCGTGGGTGGCGTCCTGGTCGTCGACCTGCAGGTCGAGGACGATGCGGTGGCGGTGGAGCAGGGCATCCACCGCCCCGGTCAGCCAGGTGGCCAGGGTGTCGGCGTTGACGGCGATGGCGATGGTGCTGTAGCCCTCGTCGCCGCCCTGTGGATCGAACAGCCGCAGGTCGTCTTCCAGCTGGCGCACCTTGCGGTAGTGATGGAGCAGCGGCAGGCCAGCCTCAGTGGGCTCGGGCGGGGTGGAGCGCCGCAGCAGCACCTGGCCGCATTGCTCCTCGAGGAGACGCACCCGCTGCGATACCGCGCTCTGCGTGACGTGGAGGTGGCGCGCCGCCTTCTCGAAACCGCCTTGCAGGATGACCATGGCGAAGGCCTCGATATTGCGATACTCGAACATGGTATTACCTGTGCTAATGGATTATAAAAACGTTTAATTTTACTTTATCATCCTCCCTGTACTATGGTGACGGCAACAAGGCAAGCAGAGGAGGGAAACATGATTGCATTTTTACAGGGCATGGGTACCGGGGCCGGGCTGATAATCGCCATCGGGGCGCAGAACGCCCACGTGCTCGCCCAGGGGGTGCGCCGCGAGCACAACTGGCTGGTGGCCGCGGTGTGCAGCTTTTGCGACGCCGCGCTCATCTTCCTCGGCGCGGCCGGAGTGGGGACGCTGGTCGCGCAGCACCCCCTGCTGCGCGACATTGCCGGCTATGGCGGCGCCATCTTCCTCTTCCTCTATGGCTGCCGCGCCTTGCGCTCGGCCTATGGCGGCGGCGTGCTGCAGGCCGACGAGCGTCTGGCCGGGCAGACGCGCATGGCCGTGCTGGCGGCGACGCTGGCGGTGACCCTGCTCAACCCCCATGTCTATCTCGACACCATCGTCCTCCTCGGCGGCATAAGCGGCCGCTTCGAGGGCCACGGTCGCTATCTCTTCGCCCTTGGCGCCAGCTCCGCCTCGCTCTTGTGGTTTTTCGCCCTCAGCCTCTGCGGCCGGGCCCTGGCCCCGGTGTTCAGAAAACCGCTGGCCTGGCGGATTCTCGATATCGGGGTGTGGCTGACCATGTGGACCATCGCCGTGCAGATTCTGCCCCTGGACTGATTTTCTCTCCATGTCATGGCCGTCCGGCGAAAAGAGGGCTGGGGTTCGCAAACAAACCGGGCTATAGTGCATTCGCTCAATACGCCAGCAGCAACAGCACCCTTACCTTGAGGAGCAGCCATGGAACTCAACACAGCATATGTCGTCAGTTTCTCGCCGACCGGCACCACCCGGAAAATCCTCGTCGGCATCGCCAACGGCTTCAAGGCCGCCAAGGTCGAGGCGGTCAACCTCACGCCGCCCGACGCGGGACGGCCAGCGACGCAGCTTGGCGGCGACGGCCTGGCGATCATCGGCGCCCCGGTCTACGGCGGGCGTCTGCCGGCCGAGGCGATCAGCCGTCTGCGCACGGTCAGGGGCGACAAGACCCCGGCGGTGGTGGTCGTCGTCTACGGCAACCGCGACTTCGAAGACGCCCTGCTCGAGCTGAAAGACCTGGCGGTGGAGCAGGGCTTCGTCCCGGTGGCCGGCGCCGCCTTTATCGGCGAGCACTCCTTTTCAACCCGCGCCTTGCCCATCGCCGTCGGCCGTCCCGATGGCCCGGACCTCGGTCTGGCGGCGGCCTTCGGGGGCGCGGTCAGGGATAAGCTGGCCGGGATGACATCGCTTTCCGACCTCGGCACCTTGTCCATCCCCGGGCGCTTCCCTTACGAGGGCGGCCCGAGGGCGATGAACGTCGTTCCGGCCACCAACGTGGAGCGCTGCACCCTCTGTGGCGTTTGCGCCGGCGTCTGCCCCACCGCAGCCATCGTCGTTGCGGAGCAGGTGACCACCGAGGTTGCCGCCTGCATCCGCTGTTGTGCCTGCATCAAGAGCTGCCCGGAGGACGCGCGGTTCTGGGAAGACCCGATGATGCTCAAGATATCCACCTGGCTTGCCGAGAACTGCGCGGCGCGCAAGGAGCCGCAGCTGTTCGGCGTCACTGCCTGAAGGAGAGGCGGGGTGGCTGTCGGCATGGTGGGGAGGAACGCGGGACGCGTACCAGGCGGAACGGCCGCGACGCCAGCGGGCCGTGAAGTCCGGCGCAAAGGCAAGGCTTTGCTGGTGCCGCTCGTGGCGCTGGCCTCCATCGCGCTTTGCGGCTGCTCGTACCTGGAAAGCGGCCTCAAGCAGGCCGGCCTCATGCAGCGCTACCGCGAGGCCCCCAGCCAGCGGCTCTACAAGCATATGCTGAGCAGCAGCACCTTTTTCGTCTTCGGGCGCGTCGAGAACGGCAGCGGCCTCAACCTGCAGGCGACGGCGCTGCTCGCCGTCTCCGACATGCACCGCGAAGGCGAGGTGGTCGATGTCAGCCACCGTGCCAGGCCGGACAACTACTACGGGCTCAATCTTCCCGCCGGGCAGTATCGGCTGATGGTGGTCAGCGACCTCAACCATGACGGCGTCTATACCGCTGACGAGGTGGTTGGCGGGCGCCTCCTGCACCTCGACCCGCAGGCCCTGCCGGGCAAGGTCCTCGGCGAATACCACATCGACCTGGCGGCGCCCCTGTCAGCGCAAGCGCGCCGCCTTGCCGCGGATTTCCGGCTCGAAGTGAACGTCAGCCCGCCCCTGGCCGAGTCGCTCTTCTTCCCGCCGGGGTCGATCAGGTCCCTCGACGACGACCTCTTCTCGCCGCAGATGGCCTCCCTCGGCATGTACGAGCCGGCCGTGTTCATGGAGGAGGCGCCGATGATGTTCTATGCCCTGGAAGAGGACCTCGGCTACAAGGTGCCGGTGGTCTTCGTGCACGGCATCGGCGGCAGCCCCCGCGATTTTTCCGCCATCCTTCCCCACCTCGACCGCAGGCGCTATCGCCCCTGGTTCTTCTACTACCCTTCCGGCTACGATCTCGGCCAGCTGGGCGAGATGTTCCATAAGATCTTCCTCTCCGGCAAGACCTTTTCCCTCGGCCAGATCGAGATGGTGATCGTCGCCCACAGCATGGGCGGCCTGGTTGTGCGCGAGGCCTTCAATCACCTGGAGGGCAGGGAGGGGGAGAACCGCGTCGCCGCGCTGGTGACGGTCGCCAGCCCTCTCGGCGGCCACCCGGCGGCGGCCATGGCGGCGCAGGGGCCGGTGCTCATCCCCTCGTGGCGCGATGTCGACCCGTCGAGCGAGTTCATGCGTCAGCTGCGCCGCAAAAAGCTGCCGGCGGGGCTCGATTACCATCTGCTCTATGCCTTCGGCAACGAGAGCACGGTCAAGGTGGGGGAGAACAGCGATGGCGTGGTGCCCCTCTCCAGTCAGCTGTGCCGCGAGGCCCAGGAGGAGGCGACAAAGCAGGTAGGCTTCGACGCCACCCACAGCGGCGTTCTCGCCGACCCCCAGGCCATCGCCACGGTTATGGCGGCCATCGAGGCGGTGCGCGTCCCCTATCCCGAGGAGCATATGGCGGAGCTGTTCAAAGGCGGCTACGACCTGCCTTTAGTCGGCGACTACTCGCCGCTGGGGCGCTACTGCATCCGCCATGTTGGGCGCTGGCTGGATGCCCTGGCGGCGGGGCGCATCGCACCCTTCGATGAGCAGCACCGCCATTTCGTCGCCGTGGTGCGCGGCGAGGCTCAGGCGGATACCGAGGTGGAGAAGGACTGGCTGCGCTTTATCGCCGAATACCCGCAGCGCACCGGTCTGTAGAAAAGGGGAGGGATCAGCCGGTGGTTCTCGTGTCGCTGCGGCCGGCGGCGGCGTGGATGGGCTGCCGGGCGCGGCCCTGCGCCCCTTCCATCCACTGCTTGATGCGGTTGGCGTCGCCGACCCGCGTCATCGAGCCCACCGAGTCGAGCAGGACGATGACCACCGGCCTGCCGGCGAGGTGGGCCTGCATGACCAGGCAGCGGCCGGCCTCGCTGATATAGCCGGTCTTGGAGAGGCCGACGTTCCAGGTGGTGCTGCGCACCAGAGGGTTGGTGTTGCGGTAGACCAGTTCGCGGCCGTCGATGTTGATGGTCGACTCGCCGTTGGTGGTCAGCTCGCGGATGAGCGGGTAGTCGTGAGCGGCGTCGACCATCCGCGCCAGGTCGAAGGCGGTGGAGACGTTGTGGCTGGTCAGTCCGGTGGGGTCTTCGAAATGGCTCTCGAGCATGCCGATTGCCCTGGCCTTCTTGTTCATCGCCGCCACGAAGGCCGACATACCGCCGGGGTAGTGGCGGCCGAGGGCGTTGGCGGCACGGTTCTCGGAAGACATCAGAGCCAGGAGCAGGGCGGTGCGGCGGGGGAGGATGGCTCCCACCGGCAGCCGCGAACTGCTGCCGCGGAGGTGGTCGACGTCGTCGTTGGTGATGGTGATCGGGGCGTCCATGTCCGGGGCACTGTCCAGGACCACCATGGCTGTCATCACCTTGGTCAGCGAGGCGATGGGCATGATCTGGTCGGCGTTTTTCTCGAACAGCGCCCTGCTTGTCTGCTGCTCGAGGACCAGAGCCGCCCCCGACTTGAGATCGAGCCGGTCCGAAACGGGCCGTGCGGATGCGACCGCCGCTGCACCGGCAGCCGTGGATACGCTTGCCGCCTTGACGACGGTTCTGCTGGTGGCGCATTTATTCACGCCGGCGTTTTGTGCGGGGGAGGCGGGGCGGGAGTTCTTCGCGTTGCTCGCTATGGGCGGGTTGACGACGCTCCTTTTGCTCTCGCTGCCTGTTTTGACGATGGTGTCGGTTGCGGCGGGATGTGTCGCGGAGACTTTCTTTCTGGCGACCGTTTTCTTTGTCGGCGATTTACCGACCGTCTTTCGTGGCGCCACCCTGGCCGGGCTGTCCTTTTCGCCGGCCATCGCCCCGGTGGTATGGAGAGTCAGCCCCCCGATGAGGAGCAACAGCATGACAAGTCGCAGGTAGGTGCTCATTTTCGCTGCCCGGCCGACGGATGGGGTCAGGGTTGATGGTGGGAATGACACAAGCCGACCTCGTTTCGAAGCCGCTTTTCGTTCCTGATGCCTCGCACATTCCCTACTACCCTTTCGTGAAGACTTTGGCAACTGTCCTGTTGCATTTTCCCGAACTCAGTGGCTGCGCATGGCGAGGTGACGGGCTGTTACCCCGGTCGTCGGAGATCAAGATACGGCTGCCCGAGCTGTCGGCAGGGGAGAGGGACAGGGCGACAGCTATCGGTATGGCCGATATGACGTGGCCGGTCGATTGGATCTTCCGATTTGTCAAAGCCATGGCTTGCGGGTAGGAGTAGAAACGTGCTCCGCCCGCTCGGCGGCATGGTGGAGACGCCCTGTTCACAACATAGGTCACCCTCGCCCACTTCATGCGCATCCTTCACCTCCTCAGCCAGCACCCGCAGAGCACCGGCAGTGGCATCTACCTGCGGCAGGTGATGCGCATGGCGGCCTCCGCCGGCCATGTCAACGCCCTGGTGGCCGGCGTCTCCGGCGCTATGGAGCCCGGGCTCGAGGGCGTTGCCGCAGATCTGCGCCGCTATGTGCGCTTTGCCACCCCGCCGCTTGATTTCCCGATTCCTGGCATGAGCGATGTCATGCCCTATGCGAGTTCGCGTTTTTCCGGCCTCAGTCCGGCGCAGCTCCTCCTCTACCGCGAGGCCTTCGCCACGGCGCTTGCCGCCATGGTCAGCAGGTTCCGCCCGGAGATCATCCACAGCCACCATCTATGGCTGTTGACGGCGCTGGCCAGGGAGCGCTTTGCCGATATCCCCATGGTGGCCTCCTGCCATTCCACCGATCTGCGCCAGTTCCGCCAGTGCCCGCAGTACCGGCAGGGGGTCGCCCCGGCCTGCCGACGGCTGCAGCGGGTGCTGGCCCTCGGGTCAGGCCAGCGGCAGGAGATAGCAACCCTCTATGGCATCGACGAAGAGCGTATCGATATAGTCGGCGCCGGCTTCGACGAGGAGCTGTTCACCTGGGGCGAGAAAGCGCCGCCCCCGCCGGTGGAAATGCTCTATGCCGGCAAGCTCAGCCTCGCCAAGGGGGTCGACCTCCTCCTCGGCGCCTTCGCCGGGCTTGCCGATAGCGACCTGCATCTGCACCTCGCCGGTTCGGCGGCTGGGCCGGAGGAGGAGCTGTGCCGGCGGCTCGCCGCCGGCTGCGGCAGTGCCGTCACCCTGCATGGCCCCCTTGAGCAGGCGCAGCTGGCCCGGTTGATGCGGCGCTGCCATATCTTCGTGCTGCCCTCGTTTGCCGAAGGCTTGCCGCTGGTGGTGCTCGAGGCCCTGGCCTCGGGCTGTCGGCTGATCGTCAGCGACCTGCCGGGCTGCCGGGAAGCCTTGCAGGGCGGCGATGCGCGGCGCATCGCCTTTCTCCAGCTGCCGCCGCTTGGCGGGGATGGCCGGCCGGCGCCGGCGGATATGGCCGCTCTGCAAGGTCGGCTTGCCGTTCTCATACAGCTCATGGCGCGACGGGTGGGCGAGGAAGGTCAGGTGGACCGGGCGGATGTCGCCGGCAGTGTCGCGGGCTATGGCTGGCGGGCGGTGTTCGCCCGCATCGAACGATCCTATGCCAGGGCGGTGGCCGGGTGAGTCGTGGGGTGCAGGTCGATGGCCACGGCGGCGATATCGTCGTGACACTTGAAGCGGGGGTAGGCATGGCAGCGCGGGTCCTGCCGCTGGCGGTGACGCACCTCGTCATGCAGGCCATGCAGGCCAGAGCGGCGATAGATGGCGGCGAACTCCTCCCAGGAACCGGGCAGGCGCGGCGAGCGGCGCGGCAGATGCAGGCCGTCGGTGAAGAGCAGCAGGGCGCTGACCCCTTCCAGGGACTGTCGCCCGTGGCTGAGAAAACCAAGCGCCCGCTCCTCGCCGTTGAGGACGCCGTAGGTGTGGTTCATCTCCAGGCGCACACGGCGGATCTGTTCGCCCAGCGTCTCGTAGATGTCGCTGGCACCGGCCGAGGCGGCCTCCTGCCACTGGGCGAGGGTCTCGCCGTCGATATCGACCTCGGCGGTGAGCAGGCGATGACTGCCGTCTTCGTGGAGGAGGAGGATGGCGGCGTCGCCGATCTGGCAGTAGGCAAAGGAATCCCCTTCGAGGCGTAGCACCGCCATGCTCGTCGACCACAGGCGGTGGCGCTGGCGGACATCGATGCCGTAGGCCTGCTGGGCAGTGGCGATGCGCCGGTTGGCCCGCGCCGCAAGGCTTGCCAGGGAAGCGTCGTTTTCGGCGAAGGTCTGCGCAGCGATGTCGGCGGCGAGCAGGCCGCCGCTCGTCGTCCCGCCGGCGAAGGTCTCACCGTCGAGGCTGGTGGCGCCGTCGAAGACGCCAAAGAGGTTGCCGGCGGCGAGGACGACGTCCTCATTGATGCGGCCGCTGCCCCGCTCGCGCAGGGTGCTGACCTGGGGACGTCGGCTTGGAAGGGAGGCGAGGGGCGGAAAATACTGGTCGGTGGCAAGGTACATGGCGATGGCAGCTCTCGAACTCTTTGTTTGACGGCAGTATAATGAGCCTGCCGCGGATTACCAATCGCTTGTTTCGATAGGATAGAGGCAGGCCCATAGGTTTGAACGATCGTTATCCCCAGTGACCGCCGATGCCCCATAGCAGCCAACGCCCCGATCCCGCCTGGGACGCCTATCTGGAAGGGCAGCCAGGTGGGCTTTTCACCCATCGCCACGGCTACGCCACGGCCCTTGCCGAGACCTCCGGGCACCCTGCGTTCTTCCTGCAGGCCACCTCCGCCGACGGGCGGCTCTGCGGCATCCTGCCGCTGCTCCTCTTTGCCGTTCCGGGCCGGGAGAAGCGGCTTGTTTCCCTGCCCTTCAGCGATGCCGCCGGGATGGTCGCCGACCAGCCCCAGGATGCGAGCGAGCTGCTGCACGAGGCACTGACCCTGGCCGAGCGCCACGACTGTTCCCATCTCGAGTTGCGCCAGTACGATGAGGGCAAGGGCCCTTGGCTGGCCTCTCTTCCGCCCGGCTGGAGCCACGAGGCGCACACCTTCAAGATCGGCCTGTGCCGCGAGCTTCCGGCCAGCGCCTGCACCCTGTGGGGAAGGTTGCCCGACAAAGTGCGCAATCAGGTGCGCAAGGCGCGCCGCCATGGCGCCACGGTGCGGGTCGGCGGCAGCGAGCTGCTGGCCGACTTTTACACCGTCTTCGCCGAGAACATGCGCGATCTCGGCTCGCCGGTCCACGACCCACGGCTCTTTGCATGTCTTGTTGGCGACGACAGCCTGGATGCGGCGGTGGTGGTCGTCGACCTCGGCGGCAAGAGGGCCGCCGCGGCGGTGGTCTTCATCCATAACGGTACCATGAGCAATCCCTGGGCCTCGTCGCGGCGTCCGCTGCGGCCATATTGCGTCAACATGCTGCTCTACTGGACGATGCTCGAGCTGGCCATCGCCCGCGGCTGCACCGTCTTCGATTTCGGCAGGTCGACGGCCGACTCGCCGGCGCACCGCTTCAAGGCGCAGTGGGGGGCGATGAGCCGGCCGCTCTCCTGGCATGTCTTCTCGCGGCAGGGGGCGGTGTGGCGGCCGCAGCTGGAGATGCTCAGCGACCCGCGCTGGCAGGGCCTCGACCTCGGTCAGGCCAGTCTCAAGGGGCCGCTGGTGCGTCGCTATATCAGTTTGTGAGGCGGACGATGAACTCTTTGCACTGTGGCCCGGCTCTCGTCGCCGTGCCTATGCCGGTGCTGGTGGTGGTCGAGGATGTCGGCTGGTGGAGGGGAGAGGACGGGTCGCAGGGTGGCCAGCCCTATCGCAACCGCTTCCCGCGCAACCATTGCCCGAGCGATTATCTCGCCCTGGCGCGGCTCGGCCGGGGCCTCGGCATGCGGGTGCCCGTCGGCATGGTGCTGGGCGAGTGGGACCGCGACAATATCCTCGCCGCGGTGCCCGGGGCCACCTGGCAGGGCGAGGATTGGGACAACCAGGGCAATGTCGGTCCGCACCTCGACGAGGCGGCCGCCTGTCTGCGCGACAACCAGCGCTGGCTTGAGCTGGCCTGCCATGGCCTCTGTCACGAGTTCTGGCAGCAAGGGGTTTTGAGCCGCTCCGAGTTCCATGACAGTGAGGGTCTTCTGCGTGATGAGGCGGTGGTGCGCCGCCATCTCAGGGCCTATGAGGAGATACTCCACCGCAATGGCCTGCCTTCCGCGCCGCGCCTCTTTTTGCCCCCGGCCCTCAATCACGGCTTCGGCGGCCGGCCGTCGATGCAGAGGCTGCTCGCCGACTTCGGCTACCGCGTGGTGGTGACGAGATTTACCCGTATGCGCTGCCAGATGCCGCCGCAGACCCCCTGGTGCGCCTGGGAACACGGCGTCCGCCTGCTCGAGCGCGGCCTCGCCCCGGTGCCCTGGCACGAGGTGGCGGCAGTACCATCCTGGGATTTTTCCGGGCCGGTCCTCCCCCTGCACTGGGGCAATCTGCTCCACCCCGATCCAGAAGCGAGCGGCGCTGTCGTCGACGCCTGGGTGGAGATGCTGCTGCGGGAAACCCGCGGGCCGGAGCGCCTCCTCGTCCCCGACCTGCAGGCCTGCTGGGACCAGTGTGTCGTCTGGTCGCTGGGCAGCCTGACCGGCCATGGCGGCCAGGTGGCGGTCGACCTGCGACGTGCCTGGGAGGTGCCGGGCTTTTCCGGGAGCTTCTCCCTCAAGGTCTCCGCCCAGGGAGGAGGTGATGCGGGCCAGGGGCCCAGCCTCTGCCGGATCATCCCCCTGCAGTGCCGGGGGGAAAGAGTCGTCATCGACATCGGTGGTGCTATGGCCGATTCGGAGGGGAGGGAAAAGGGAATTTTTTGACCTTTATGGAAAAGGTGCTATAACGCATGGGCGTGAGCGTTTTGCGGTTATGGCATCATCGATGAGGAACACCATGAGAAGAGAGCGTGCAGCGGTTGCAGTGGCGGCCCTCCTGCTGGCCTTGGGCCTGACGGCGGGCGTTTGTGCGGCGGCGGAAAGCGGCGTGGCGACGGCCTCCCCGGCACCCCAGGTGGAGGAGCAGGATAACGCCCCCCCGGTGGGCAGAATCGGCAGCTTCCGCATCCAGTCCTCAGGGCAGAAGATCGTCGAGGAGGATGCCATCCGCAACAGCATCGCCCACCCGCCGTCGCAGACCCCGCCCCCGGTGCCGATGAAGCGCAAAAAGCCGGTGGTCATCGGCGCCTCGACGTCTTCCTCCAGCAAGAACGAGTTCCGTCCGGTGACTGGCGGCGAGATCGCCAGCGACGACAGCCTCGGCGGAACGGCGGAAAAGGCCAAGGCGCCGAAGGGCAAGACGGCCGGCAAGAAGGAAGACTCTTTCGATTAATCCCCGCGAAAACTCCTGGGCCCGCCTCCTGCAATAAAAACACGAGGGGGAGGCCGGCCCCCCGAGCCGCTTGTGTTATCGGCGGTTAGCGCGCCGCCAGTCCCCTGCGCAGGATAACCGTGCCGAGGACGGCGGAGAGCAGGGAGCCGACGATGATCCCCAGCCGTTCGTCGAAGATCATACTCGCATCGCCCTGATCAAAGGCCAGCGAGCCGATGAAGAGGCTCATGGTGAAGCCGATGCCGCACAGTGCCGACATGCCGTAGAGGCATCGCCAGGTGCAGCCCGCCGGCATGGTGGCCAGCCCCAGGCGGATCCCCGCCCACAGCAGGGCGAAGATGCCGAGCTGCTTGCCGAGAAACAGGCCGAGGGTGATGCCCAGCGGCACCCCGTGCAGGAAGAACTCGGCGCCGGCGTTGGCCAGGGCGATGCCGCTGTTGCAGAAGGCGAAGATCGGCAGGATGTAGAAGGCGACCACCGGGTGCAGGTCGTGCTCGATCTCTTCCAGCGGCGAGTGTTCCGGGTTGCGGGACGAGCGCAGGGGGATGAAGAAGGCGAGGATGACCCCGGCCAGGGTGGCGTGGACGCCTGACTTGAGCAGGGAGATCCACATCAGTACGCCGATGAAGATGTAGGGGCTGATCGCCTCCTGGCCCCTGCGGTTCATGGCAAGCAGGATGACCATGCAGCAGGCCGAGAATCCCAGGGCGGCCATGGAGATGTTGTCGGTGTAGAAAAGGGCGATGATGACTATCGCGCCAAGGTCATCGAAGATGGCCAGCGAGGTGAGCAGCACCTTGAGGCTGTTGGGGACGCGGGAGCCGAGCAGGCTGAGGACGCCGAGGGCGAAGGCGATGTCGGTGGCGGTGGGGATGGCCCAGCCGCGCATGGCCAGCGGGTCGCCCCAGTTGATGGCGGCGTAGATCAACGCCGGGACGGCCATGCCGCCGATCGCCCCCAGGGCGGGCAGGGCTATACTGCTTTTCTCGGCGAGTTCGCCGACGAGGAGCTCGCGTTTCAGTTCCAGGCCGACGAGGAAGAAGAACACCGCCATCAAGCCGTCGTTGACCCAGAGCAGCAGCGGCTTGGCGATCTCCAACGGGCCGATGCGCACCTGCACCGGCAGCTCGACGAAGTACCTGTACAGCGCCGCCAGGGGGGAGTTGGCGGCGATCATCGCCAGCAGCATCGCACCCACCAGCAGGATGCCCCCTGCCGATTCCGATTGGATGAATTCCCGCCAGTGCAGATAGACGCGCTGCATGATGCCCTGTTGGTGGAGGTGGTTGTCGCTCTTTGCGGCGGCCGCCCCCTTGCGGGAACCTAGAACAAAAGGCAGGACTGTCGATGCCCTGGCCAAAAACCGTCGCCCTGCCTGGCAATTTTAGGGGCTTGCGGCGAGGCTGTCAAGCAGAGCCTGGCCGGGCAGGACCTGGGTAGAGGCCAAGATCCGGCAATGCCTGGGCGGCGGCTGGGGCAATACAGGCGATGAGCTCGCCCACCTGGGTGGCCGGGGTCGGCCTGGCCATGGCCCCGGCGAGGCGGTTGATGTGCGCCGCAGCCTCCGCTGCCCGGGGAATCGGCAGGCGGCTCGCCACCAGGGCGGCGACGATGCCGGTGAGGGTGTCGCCGGTCCCGCCGACCGGCTCCATGGTCGCCACGCTCGGGGTGGCGATCTCGGCGAGGATTCCCGTAGGGCAGGCGACATAGTCGCGCTTTCCCTTGACCAGCAGGTGCCGCGCCGCGTTGCCATACTGGTAGGCGCGGGCGATCATCTCCGGGACCTCCTCGTCCATGTGGAGGAGGAAGCCGCGGGTGTAGAAGGGATGCGGCGCCTGGTCGTCGGCGAGGAAGGACAGCTCGCCGACGTCGGGGGTGAAGAGGTCGTAGTCCGCCGCCTGGCCGCTCATCTTGGCCACGTACATATAGCCGGCGTCGGCGATCAGCAGTGGCCGCCGCCTCATCTCGCCGATGGCGAGCAGCACCCGGCCATGCCAGTCGACGTCGGGCTGCAGGTAGTGGAAGACGAGCACCTCGTGGTCGAGGGAGGGCAGGGTGGCGGCGAGGTGGGCGTAGAGGCGCCGGCTGCCGTCGCCCCGGCCGATATCGCCGACCAGGTAAGCCATGGGCGGCGGCAGACCGAGCACATCGCTGGTGGCGATGGCGGCGGCGAGCAGGGCCGGGGTGCCGCGGTTGACGGCAAAGGAACGCCCGGCGACAGCCACTTCCTGGCCGACGAGCTCGGCCGGCCCGATGGTGATGGGCACGGCGGCGTCGGGCACGGTACCGATTATGGCGAGCATTGCCGTCTCAGCTCCTCGTAGGCCAGCTGCAGGGCGTAGCCGCACAGGGTATGGCCGATATCGCGCGGCTGCGGCGTGCTGGTCAGGTGTTGCCCGACCATCCGCGCCGCCAGGTGGGGGACGTCGGGGCAGCCGCCCCCGGAGATGTTGACGATCACCTGGCTGCGCTTATCGATGCAGATCTTCATGTTGGCGGCGCGTACCATGAGGTAGTCCCCGTAGTCGACCGTATGGAAGAGATCCACCGGCTGCAGCAGTGGGCCGCTCACCGGCACCACCTCCAGGGGCGGCAGCTGTGCCGACTGGAGGAGGCGGGCGATCTCCAGCCGCTCGATGAGCGGGAACTCGATGACCAGATCGCAGCCGCGACGGATCTCCGCCGGCGGCCCCATGACGCGCACCTTCCAGCCGGCCTGGCGGAGCAGGTTCTCGGCGGCGATGACCTCGCTGGTGTTCTCGAAGACGAGAAAGCCGCGATCCGGCGAGGAGAGGTCGCTGGATGCGGCTTTTTTTCCCGTCAACGCCCCTTTCAGGCGGGCGAGCAAGGTCATGCGCGGCTTTTCGTGAAGGTCAGGCGAAAGCCGTCGTCCTCGGCCTGCACGTTGCTGCTTGCGTAGCCGCGGCTCGAGGCGGCGCGGGTGACATTCTCCCGCGAAGTGTCGGTGTCGACGAGGACGATGAGCTGCTCCTCCGCCCCGGCGCTGATCGCCTCCAGGGTGAGCAGTACCGGTTGCGGGCAGCTCAGGCCGCGTGCGTCTACTGTCGTTGCCATGGGGTTTCCTCCTTATGCCGTTTTACGCATGGTGAAGCCGATGAACAGGCAGACGGCCAGGCCGACCAGCACCGCCGCCATGCCGTTGGGGCCGATGCCTGCCGGTGAGCTGGCCAGGCCGAAGTTGTGGGCAAAGGCCGCGCCGACGATCATGCCGAAGACGAACACCGCGGCATCGCCGTCGCCTTCGCCGGCCATGAACAGCTGGCGGCCGGGGCAGCCCCCGGCGAGGGCGAAGGCCAGGCCGGCCAGGGCCATGCCGGCGAAGTTCCACAGGTGCTGGCTATGGGCCACCGGCTGTTTGTCGAAGCCCCAGTGGAACTGGCCGAGGGCGATATTGGTGATCAGCGCCGCCACCAGCAGGGCGAGAAAGCCGCCAAGCAGATGGGTGTGGCGAAAGAGCAGCAGGTCGCGGATGGCGCCCATGGTGCAGAAGCGGCTGCGCTGGGCGAGGATGCCGATGAGCAGGCCTGCCGCCAGCGAGAGGAACAGGGGGGCGTGGGCCGCCCCCGGCCCCTTGAGGCTGTAGAAGAGGACGCCGCTTTTGGCCTGTTCGGCGACCTGGGGGTTGGCGAGGAGGAGAACGAGGAAGCCGACCATGATCAGCGGCAGCAGCCACCCCGCCGCCGCGGAGGTCTTCTGGGCGCGGCCGAGGGTATAGCCGTTCTTGAGGAAAAGGGCGCCGACGCCGATGCCGGTGGTCAGCCCGGCCAGGCCGAGGAGAGCGTTGCCGTCCCCGCCGGCGAGGCGCAGCACCGCCCGCCATGGACAACCGAGGAAGACCAGGGCGCCGATCATGGCGAAGGCGCCGAGCACGAAGCGCACCACCGGCGCCGAGCCGCCCCTTGGGCGGAACTCCTTGAAGGCCAGGGCGGCGACCAGCGAGCCGAGGACGAAGCCGATGATCTCCGGGCGCAGATACTGCACCACCTCGGCGCGGTGCAGGCCGAGGGCCCCGGCCATGTCGCGCTCGAAGCAGGCGACACAGATGCCCATGTTGGCGGGATTGCCAAATTTCTGCAGCAGCGCGGCAATGACGCCGATGGCCAGCCCGACGGCGATGATGCCGCGGCGACTGGCGAAGAATGCCTTGATCCCCTCCATCCTTTCCCCCTTAATGGTAACTTTGTGATAACGTACAGATAACGAGTTTTCCCGTGAAGGCGCTATGGATGCTACATACCGGGAGATTTTCCGTCAGTCCAATCGTTTATCCCGATGAATGCCGCGTCGGCCATGGGCGGAAGAGATGGGTGGGTGGGGCTGGCCGGCGAGCCCGTAATGGAAGTGCACCAGGGACCGGGGGCGGTAATGGTCCTGCCGGGGCCGGCGGAGAACGTCGGTGATTCTTGGCGGCCATGGCCTCGGTGGGGGTGTCGGCAGGGGCACTGAAGCATGGTATCGAGCATGTCGATGACATGGATAGCTATCCATAGGATATGTGTATTTGACTTACGTCCCGCAAAACGTCACAATCGATAAAGCCAACAGCGCAGAATTCCAGGAGGGACGGCCATGATTACATCGCTCAATATCGCCCGCAGCGTCGAGCGCCAGCTCGAGGTGCTGCAGCGTTCCGGCAGGAAGGGCGAGAAGGCGGTCGAGAATTTCCGCACCATCTGCCAGCAGCTGCGCCAGCAAGGCCCCGAGGCGCCCGAACTCATGGCCAGGAGGACGAAAAACGGCGAGCTTCGCGTGAAGAACTGTATTAAGTATCATCTTGGCCATGGCTATCGGCTGGTCACCATCCGCATCGGCGACCGCCTCTACCTGCCGGTGCTGGGCAGCCATGACGAAGTCGATTTATGGCTCGACCTGCGCCGCCGCGAGGGCTTTACGCCGCAGGAATCTGGCTTTACCCGCGAGCTGCTGCACCCGGCCGCCTATGGCGCCGCCGTGACAAGTGAAGAAGGAAGCCTGGAGGTCAGCGCCGATTCAGGCGACGAGGAGCAGTCGCCGCCTCTTGACGAGCGCCTCTTGCGCGAGGTCTTCCGGGGCCTCTGCCAGCAGCGCCAGCCGGGGGAGATGTCCCCGGCCTCCTGCAGCCGCTAATCTCTTACTCAGCCGGGGCCCGCGGCCCCTTTTTCCCTACATTCTCCCGACACCATGACACATTCACGACCCGCTCTCAGCAAGTGCGTCAAGGGCGCCGGGTGAGCAGCCAAGCTCGCTCCGGGGGACCTGGACGATGTGCTGCAAGGTTTGATTTTTCCGCGCGACAGCAACGTGCTGATTGGCGCGGAGAGCGCCGACGACGCCGGCGTCTACCGTATCTCCGAGGATCTGGCGCTCATCCAGACCCTCGACTTTTTTCCGCCGGTGGTCGACGACCCTTACGATTTCGGGCGCATCGCGGCCGCCAACGCCCTTTCCGATGTCTATGCCATGGGCGGGACGCCGAAGACGGCGATGAATATCGTCGCCTTTCCGGCGCAGAGCATGGCGGTGGAGGTGCTGCGCGACATCCTCGCCGGGGGCATCGACATCCTGCGCGAGGCGGAGACGGTGCTCCTCGGCGGGCATAGCATCGTCGACGAGGAGCTCAAGTACGGCCTCTCGGTGACCGGCTTCGTCCACCCGCAGCGGGTGCTCGCCAATCGCGGCCTCCTGCCGGGGGACTGCCTGGTGCTGACCAAGCCGCTCGGCGTCGGCATCGTCAACACCGCGGTCAAAGGCGGCCTGGCGACGCAGGAGACCGTCCGCCGCGTCACCGAACAGATGGCCACCCTGAACCGGGTCGCGGCGCGGGTGATGGAGGGTTTCGCCGTTTCCGCCTGCACCGACGTCACCGGATTCGGGCTGCTCGGTCATCTCGCCGAGATGATCGCCGGCAGCGCCACCAGGGTGCGCATCGAGGCCAGTGCGGTCCCGGTGCTGCCCGAGGCGCGCGACTTCGCCGTCATTGGCCTGGTGCCCGGCGGGGCCTATAAAAACCGGGAATACCGCCGCTCCATGGTGGAGATGGCGGACGACTTCGACCCGCTGCTGCGCGACATCCTCTATGACCCGCAGACCTCGGGCGGGTTGCTCATCGGCCTTGCCGAGCAGCAGGCGCCGGCGCTTGTCAGGCGGCTGCGCGAGGCCGGGGTGGAGACGGCGGCGATCGTCGGCCATGTCGTGGCAGGCGATGGCATGATCGAGGTGCGCTGAGCCGGTGGCGCCCCCCGGCCGCGCGGCGGCTGGGAGTGATATCTGACAGAACAACAGGGAAGGAAACAATGAACACACTCGATGCCAGGGGACTGGCCTGTCCGGGGCCGGTGCTGCTGGCCAAGAAGACCATTGACGATCAGCGGCCGGAGCGGCTGGCGATGCTCGTCGATAACGACGCCGCCCGCGAAAACGTCGGCCGTTTCCTCGGCAGCCGCGGTTTTGCGGTGTCCGTGGAGCGCCAGGGTGACGACTACCTGCTCAGCGGGGTGCTGCAGGGTGGGGGTGGCGGCGAAGTGGCGGCTGAGTCGCCGGCAACCTCGGCCGCGGCCCAGGCGCAGCCGGCCGCTGCCCAACCGCGGGTGGTGGTGCTGATCGGCAGCGACCAGCTGGGGCGCGGCGACGAGCAACTGGGCGGCAAGCTCATGGTCAGCTACCTCAAGACGCTCAAGGAGATGGGGCCGGAGCTGTGGCAGCTCATCTTCGTCAACGGCGGCGTCCGGCTGACCCTCGACGACTCGCCGGTGCTGGCCGAGCTGCAGGAATACGAGCGCGACGGGGTCATCGTGCTTGCCTGCGGCACCTGCCTGGCCCATTTCGCGGTCAGCGAGCGGCAGCGCGTCGGGCAGAGCACCAACATGCTCGACATCGTCACCGCCACGCAGCTGGCCGACAAGGTTATTACGCTGTCGTGAACGGTTATTGTCGCTCTCTGGAAACGTTATTTCTTGCAAGGCCCGCCGGCCGAGGTAGGCTCAACTGGCGGGCGACACAACGCCCGGTGGAGGTGGCATCATCGAAACGCGACACCTGAAAATCTTCGTTGCCGTCTACCGCACGCGCAGCTTCACCAGGGCGGCGGAGGAGCTCTACACCAGTCAGCCGACGGTGAGCGAGCATATCCAGAACCTCGAGGCGCGGCTCAACTGCCGCCTCTTCGACCGCCTCGGCCGCTCGATCCTGCCCACGGCCGAGGCCGAGGCCCTCTATCCGCGCGCCATCGCCATCCTCGAGGACCTGCGCCGCCTCGAGGAAGAGGTCGGCCTGGCCCGCTCGACGGTGAGCGGCCAGCTGCTCATCGGCGCCAGCACCATCCCCGGGGCCTATATCCTGCCCGGCATCGCCACCCTCTTCAAGCGCCGCTTCCCCGAGATCTCCTTCGAGATCCGCATCGAAGACACGGCGCGCATCGTCGCCGAGGTGGCGGCCAACGAGCTGCTGCTCGGGGTGGTGGGGGCGAAGATCCCCACCGCCCGGCTCAAGTTCCAGCCGCTCCTCGATGACCAGCTGATCCTCGTCGCCGCCGCCGGCAACGCCGCGCCCGCCGAGGTCAGCGTCGACGAACTGTGCCGCCTGCCCTTCATCGTCCGCGAGCGCGGCTCGGGCACCCGGCGCAGCACCGAGGCCCTGCTCGCCGGGCAGCAGCGCTCCCTGGAGCAGCTCAATATCTGCGCCACCCTGGGCTCTAGCTCGGCGGTAAAGGAGGCGGTCCGGGCCGATCTCGGCGTCTCGGTGCTGTCCCGGCTGGCGGTGCAGCGCGAGCTGGCCAGCGGCGTGCTGCGCGAGATCGCCATCGCCGGGGTGGACATGAAGCGCAGCTTCTACGTGGTCACGGCGCAGAAGCGCACCCTGCCCAACCACTATCTCAAGTTCCTCGAACAGCTCCTCGAAAGCACCCGGGAAGCCTAGCCGCGCCCCTGGCGCACCAGCCACTCCAGGGCCTCGTAGGGCTGGGCGCCGACCAGGCGCTGCTCGCCGACGATGAAGGTCGGCACCGCCGTCACGCCGAGCCGCCGCGCCAGCTGCCAGTCGGCGTCGACCTGGCCGGCGAAGGAGCGGCTGGTGAGGACCTCTTCCGCCTCGTCCACGGGCAGGCCGCTGGCCCGGCAGATATCGAGCAGCACCTCTTTTTTGGCGACATTGCGGCCTTCGGCGAAATAGGCATGGAAGGCGGCGTTGTGGAACTGCCCCTCCCGACCATGCCCTGCCGCCCACTGGCCGAGCTCCTGGGCAAGGCGGCTGTTGTAGGTCATGGTGCGCGCCGCGAAGGGCAGGCCGAGCTCGTCGGCGGTGTGCCGCAGATGGGCGAGCATGCCCTCCAGGCGCGCGTTGTCGGCGCCAAAGAGGCTCTGCAGCGATTGTCCTTCCTCGGGGGTCTCCGGGTGGAGGGGAAAGGCGCGATAGCGAATGTTCACCTGCTGTTCCTGCTGAAGTCTTTCAATACGCCCGGTAATGAAATAGCACCAGGGTCAGACGATATCGGTAAAAAGATCGAGTTCCACGGTTGACATGGCATCCCTCCGTTGCAATGACAGTGGGGCGGCCGTCACGGCCGGCTCTTTTCCAGCTGTCTGTCGATGTTGTCCTGCTGGCATGCGCCCGGCTGGTAGCCATCCCTGCGGCTCCCCGGCAGCGGCCAGCTGGTCTGTTGTCCTCTATAAGGACGATTTCCCCGTCGGCAACGGTCCGCTGCTTGCACTTCGGCGCGGCATGGCTAAACTGTTTGCCAAGGGAGGGAGAAGAGGGTAGGTATTAGCCGGTCGGTTGCCGGGGCCAGCCCATGGGTGGGTATGGCCGAGGTGATCGGCAAGGGAGCCTGTCATGCGCATACTTCTGCATAGCTGCTGCGGGCCGTGCCTGATCTATCCCCAAGGGGTGTTGCGGGACGAAGGCATGGAGCTCACAGCCTATTTTCACAACCCCAATATCCACCCCTTCCGCGAGTTCCGCCAGCGCCTCGAGACCTGCGCCGCCTTTGCACATCAGGTCGGCCTGGCGACGATCATCGACGGGGAATACGGCCTGACCGCCTTCCTCCGCCAGGCGGTGTTCCGCGAGAGCGAGCGCTGTGCCGGCTGCTATGAGATGCGCCTCGAGAAGACCGCCGCCCTGGCCAGGAAGGAAGGCTTCGACGCCTTTTCGACCACCCTGCTTTACAGCCGTTACCAGAACCACGAGAGGATCAGGGCCAGCGCCCTGCGGCTCGCCGAGGTCTATGGCGTGGCCTTTCTCTACCGCGACTTCCGCCAGGGCTGGCAGCAGGGAATCGAGCGCTCCAAAGAGCTGGGCATGTACCGTCAGGCCTACTGCGGCTGTATCTACAGCGAGCGGGAGCGCTATGACAAAAGCTTGAAAAAACCTCAACAGAAGGATTGAACGATGTTTTCGGTACTGGTCATCGCCACGAGAAACAAGAACAAGGTGCGCGAGTTCCGCGAGCTCCTCGCCGACATGCGCTTCGAGATCCGTTCCCTCGACGACTTCGGGCCGATCCCCGAAGCCATCGAAGATGGCACCACCTTCGAGGAGAACGCCTACAAGAAGGCCCTGCACACCGCCAAGATCCTCGGCCTGCCGGCCCTGGCCGACGACTCCGGGTTGATGGTCGAGGCCCTCGGCGGCGCCCCTGGGGTCTACTCGGCGCGCTACGCCGGCGACAAGGCCAGCGACGACGACAACTGCCAGAAGCTGCTGCGCGAGATGGCCGGCAAGACCGACCGCCGCGCCGCTTTCCACTGCGCCCTGTCCATCGCCGTGCCGAGCGGCCCGGCCCTGACCTACGAGGCGCGCTGCGAGGGCCTGCTCCTCGAGGAAAAGCGCGGCGCCAACGGCTTCGGCTATGACCCGCTCTTTCTCTTCCCCGAACTTGGCAAGACCTTCGCCGAACTCGACTCGGCCGAGAAGCACCGCGTCAGCCATCGCGGCAAGGCCCTGGCCGAGCTCAAGGCGGAGATCGACAAGGTCGAAAAGTGGCTCAACATGCGCCTCGCCGAGATGATGCCGCCCCACCCCGACCATGACCAGTTCATGGACAACGACTGGTCCGAGGGCAAGCACTAGTCAAGTCCGGTGGCTACGATGAAAGGGAAAACTCCCAAGGAGCGCAAGCTGGCGGGGACCGAAGGCGCGATAACCGACAAGGCCCATGAGATCATCCTCGAGTCGATCTCCGAAGGCGTGTTCACCGTCGACCATAACTGGCGCATCATGACCTTCAACCGTGCCGCCGAGGAAATTACCGGCACGCCGCGCCAGGATGCCATTGGCCGCTACTGCTGGGAGGTCTTTCGCTCCAACATGTGCGAGGGGGCCTGCGCCCTCAAGCGCACCATGAAAGAGGGCAAGTCCTTCGTCTCGAGCGCCACCTACATCATCAACAGCCGCCAGCAGCGCGTGCCGATCACCGTCTCCACCTCGCCCCTGCGCGACGAGCGCGGCGAGATCCTCGGCGGGGTGGAGACCTTCCGCGACCATAGCCTGGTCGAGGAGCTGCGCCGCGAACTGCGCGGCGGCTACAGCGTCGGCGACATGGTCAGCCGCAGCCGGGCCATGCAGAAGATCTTCGCCATCCTGCCGCAGGTGGCGGAGAGCGACAGCACGGTGCTCATCGAGGGCGACACCGGCACCGGCAAGGAACTCATGGCCAACGCCCTGCACAACCTCTCGGGGCGCCGCGACCAGCCGTTTATCGCCATCAACTGCGGCGCCCTGCCCGACTCGCTGCTCGAGTCGGAGCTCTTTGGCTACAAGGCCGGGGCCTTCACCAACGCCGAGAAGGACAAGCCGGGCCTCTTCCAGCTGGCCGGCAAGGGCACCATCCTTCTCGACGAGATCGGCGACACCAGCGCCGCCTTCCAGGTGAAGCTGCTGCGCGTCCTCGAGGAGCGTGAGTTCACCCCCCTGGGCGGCATCGACAGGATGAAGACCGCGACCAGGGTCATCGCCGCCACCAACCGCGACCTCGCCGCCATGGTCGAGAAGGGCGAGTTTCGTCGCGACCTCTTCTACCGCATCAACATCGTCCGCCTCCATCTGCCGCCGCTGCGCGAGCGCATGGAGGACATCCCCCTGCTCTGCGACCGCTTCGTCGAGAAGATGAACGCCCTGCGCGGCCGCGCCGTGTCGGGGGTGAGCCAGGAGGCCATGGCGCTGCTGCTGCAGCACGACTTCCCCGGCAATATCCGCGAGCTGGAGAACATCATCGAGCACGCCTTCGTGCTCTGCAGCGAAGGCGAAATCACCGTCGCCCACCTGCCAGCCTACCTGCTGCGGCGGGAGTCGAGCGCCTCCGTCCCCCAGGCTGCGCCGCCGTCCGCCGGCCCGCTGCCTTCGCCCATCGCCATGCAGCGCCAGGCCAGCGAGGAGGAGGCCATTCTCGCCGCCCTCCGCGAGCACCACTATAACCGCCTGGCCGCCGCCAAGGCGTTGGGCATCCATAAGAGCACCCTGTTCCGCAAGCTCAAGAAGTTCAATATCGCCCTGCCGCCGGAGATCGATGGGCGCAAGCGTGGCGAGGAAGGGTAGCGACAGTCGCATTTGTGCAACGGCGTAGCTTGGCAAGAGTCGCCTCTCTGCGACTGTTGCCTCTCATTCTCCGGCCTGCATCAGGGCTAGCCTGCCGTGATGACGCCATTCTTCCGTTGACGGGATTTTCGTATTGCTGGCCCAACCTTTGCTACCAGAAACGGGAACCGGCCGGCGACAGGCCGCCTGGGGCAGAGGGTCCCGGTGTGGCCTGAGTCGCCGGTAATGGCTGTCGGGGCATATATCGCGCACTACCAGATGCGCAAAGGGGCAAGATATGGAACGCAAGAAGATAGTGGTTGTCGGCGGGTCGGCGGCGGGGGCCAAGGCAGCCGCCAAGGCCAGGCGGCTTGACGAGTTCGCCGAGATCACCCTCATCCAGAAGACGGCGGAGCTGTCCATGGCCAGCTGCGGCTACCCCTACTATATCGGCGGGGTCTTCAACGATCGCCGCGAGTTGCTCTGCTCCCCGGCGGGGGTGGTGCGCGACACCACCTTCTTCGCCAAGGCCAAGGCCATCGAGGCCCTGGTGGAGACCGAGGTGGTGGCCATCGACCGCGCCGCCAAGCTGGTGCGCTGCCGCCGTGTCAAGACCGGCGAGGAGTTCTCCCGCCCCTACGACACCCTCATCCTCTGCACCGGCGCCAAAGCGCGGCGGCTGCCAGTGCCGGGCCATGACCTCGCCGGCGTCACCACCCTCCTCACCATGGCCGATACCGATTATCTGCGCGCCGTCCGCGATGGCGGCAAGGTCCGCCAGGCGGTGGTGGTGGGGGGCGGCCTGATCGGCGTCGAGGCCTGCGAGGCCCTGCACCGGGCGGGCATGGAAGTGGCCGTGGTCGAGGCGCTCGACCAGGTGCTGACCTTTCTCGACCGCGATCTCGCCATGCTGGTGGAAAACCACATGCGCGCCAAGGGGGTGCGGGTGGAAACCGGCAAGCGTGTGGCGGAGTTTCTCGGTCGCGATGGCAATCTCGTCGGGGTCAAGCTCGCCGACGGCACGGTCATCGACTGCCAGGTGGCGGTGGTCGCCGCCGGCGTGGCCCCCAACAGCGACCTCGCCCGTGACGCCGGCCTGGCCATCGGCCAGAGCGGCGGCATCGTCGTCGACGCCTATATGCAGACCAACGACGAGGCAATTTTTGCCGCCGGCGACTGTGTCGAGATCGAGAGCCGCATCAGCGGGGCGCCGGTCTTCGCCCCCATGGGCGACCTTGCCAACCTCGAGGGCCGCGTCGCCGGGGAAAACGCCATCTGCGGCCGCACGGTGACCTTCCCCGGCACCTACCACACCGGCATCTGCAAGGTCTTCGACTATTCCGCCGGCATCACCGGCCTGTCGCTGGCGGCGGCAGCGAAACTGGGCCTGGCCGACTGCCGGGCGGTGGTCAATGCCGGTCCCGACAAGCCGAACTTCATGGGCGGCAAGCTGCTCGTCTCACGGATACTGGTGGCCGGGCCGGAAGGGCGCCTGATGGGCTTCCAGTGCGTCGGCCCCGGCGACGTCGGCCGGCAGGTGGCCACCGCCGCCATGGCCATTCTCGGCAAGTTGCGCGTCGAGGACCTCGTCCACGCCGATCTGCCCTACGCCCCGCCCTATTCCCTGGCCATCGATCACTTCATCGCCTCGGCGCACATCATGGAGAACACCCTCAAGGGGCGCATGGCGGGTATCTCCGCCAGCGAGGTGTGGGCCAAGCTGCAAAAAGGTGAACGCCCCTTCTTCATCGACGGGCGCACTCCCCAGGAGTTCGAGGAGATGCAGCTCGGCATCGGCGAACAGCTCATCCCCCTGGGGGCCCTGCGCTCGCGGCTCGCCGAACTGCCCGCCGACAAGGATGCCGAGATCATCTGCTTCTGCAAAATCTCTCTGCGCGGCTACGAGATGATCCCCATCCTGCGCGCCCATGGCTACCGCAATGTGCGGGTCATGGAAGGGGGCATCATGGCCTGGCCCTATCCCCGCAAGAAATAGGTGGCGGCGGCCGCCCCGCCCGTGGCCGGGCGGGGCGGCCGCCTCTTCTTCTCCTCACTCCTCTTCACCCTGGGGGGCTGATCTGGCTCCCGCTGCGTCATTTTCGCCCGAGTATTGCCGTTTCTTTCTTGAAGCCGTCTCCGTCTCTATCCGGTCCTCCGCGCTGGCTCTTTCCGCCCTGTGCCGGAAAGGCGGTGATTTTTTTTCATCCGGTTTCCTCTTACCATTTCTGGATGTTACGCGTGAGGCGGCTGTGGCTGTTCATTTTTTTGCCCGTCAACTCTTTGTAGCGGGACTAAAATCGATATAATAAGGAGAACCATCACCAAGGACGAAGTACGAGACGAAAACATTCGCACAAGGAAGACGCCGCATGAACAGACTGCAGAAGATCGGCCCCCGCCTGATGCTGCCCATCGCCCTGGCCACCATGGTTTTCTCCTTATTCCTTTATGTGGTGGCGGAGAACATCGTCGGCCGGATGCTGACCAACAATCTCGAGCGACTCGGCCAGTCGAAAATGGTCGACATGGCCACCAGCGAGAAGCGCATCTCCCAGACGATGCTCGCCCAGGCGTCACTGTTCAGCGCCCAGAAGGAGGTTCTCGCCGCCTACGACACCGCCTGGCGGGGCAATATCGACAAAGCCGACGACCCGCAGCTCGAGGCGGCGCGCGGCCTGCTGCGCGACTTCTTTTCCTCCGTCGCCAAAGGATTGAAAGCTAATCTCGACGGCCAGGCCCTGCGCCTTCACTTCCACCTGCCGCCGGCGCGCAGCCTGTTGCGGGTGTGGAACGCCAAGCAGAACAAGAGCGATGACCTGCGCGAGTTCCGCGAAACGGTGCTGGCCATCACCAAGACCCAGAAACCGGTGGTCGGTGTCGAGGTGGGGGTGGGGGGCTTCGAGATACGCGGCATTGCGCCGATCTTCGCCGCCGACGGCAAGTACCTCGGCTCGGTGGAGTCCCTCTCTTCCTATGACCCGCTGGTCAAATACGGCGTCAGCAACGACAAGGAACATATCGCCGTCTATATGAACAAGGACAAGCTGGGCTTCGCCAAGGAGTTGCAGGACGCGGCCAAGCATCCGGTGGTCGGCGACGCTTTCGTCTTCGTATCCTCCTCGCGTCGCGAGGTGACCGATGCGGTGGTCGGTGCCGATCTGCTTTCCCAGGGCAGCAAGGGGCTCTTCATGCAGCAGGTGGGCGATGAGTTCGTCACCACCTTCCCCATCAACGACTTCTCCGGCAAGCAGGTCGGGGTCATGGCCTTCGTCTATAACGCCGGAGAGCTCTTCGCCCAGTTCCGCACCATCAAGCTCGGTATCCTCGGCCTCAGCCTGGCCCTGCTGCTGGCCATTCTTCTGCCGCTGCTCTTTTCCGTGCGGGCGGTGGTCGCACCGATCAAGCGCACCGTGGCCATGCTCAAGGATATCGCCGAGGGCGAGGGTGATCTCACTAGGCGGCTGCAGATTCTCAAGAACGACGAGATCGGCGAACTGGCCACCTGGTTCAACCTCTTCCTCGACCGCCTGGAGCGCATCGTCCGTGACTTCGGCTCCAAGGCCAACAGCCTGCAGCTCTCTTCCGATCAATTGACCACCATCGCCACCGGTCTTGCCAGCAGTGCCGGCAACAGCAGCGAGCGTTCGCAGCGCGTCGCCCACGGCGCCCAGGCAATGAGCGACAATATGGCCACCGTGGCCGCTGCCAGCGAGGAGGCGGCTACCAACCTCGACGCCGTCGCCTCGGCGGCGGAGGAGATGGCGGTCATCGTGCGCGAGATTGCCGGCAACTCGGAGAACGCGCGCAAGATCGCGCAGAGCGCCGCATCGGGGGCGCATGCCGCGTCGCAGAAGGTCGATCGTCTCGGGGTCGACGTCAAGGAGATCGGCAAGGTCACCGAGGTCATCACCGAGATCTCCGACCAGACCAACCTCCTCGCCCTCAACGCCACCATCGAGGCGGCCAGGGCGGGGGAGGCGGGCAAGGGCTTTGCGGTGGTCGCCAACGAGATCAAGGAGCTGGCCCGGCAGACCGCCGGGGCCACCGGCGAGATCAAAGCTAAGATCGAGGCCATCCAGGACTCGACCAGCGACGCCGTCGGCGAGATCGCGCGCATTTCGGGGATCATCGATGAGGTCAACGAGCTGGTTACTACCATCGCCACGGCGGTGGAGGAGCAGTCCAAGGCCACCAGCGAAATCGCCGAGAATCTCGGCCAGGCCTCTCAGGGCATCAAGGAAGTCAACCGGGGCGTGGCCGAGGTGTCTTCGGTGACCGGGGGCATCACCGCCGATATCCACGAGGTCAGCGACTCCTCCGCGGAGATGAACATCGTCAGCGCCCAGCTGACCACCCATGCCCATGACTTGCTCAAGCTCTCCGAGCGTCTCTCCGAGGTGGTGGGCAAGTTCCGCACCGCCCAGGCACGCTTCGATATCGGCAAGGTCAAGGCGGCCCACATGCAGTGGCGCTCGCGCCTCGAGGCGGTACTCAACGGCAAGGCGGCGCTGCGTCCCGAGGAGGTGTCTTCCGCCCATGAGTGCGACTTCGGCAAGTGGTATTACGGAGCCGAGGGCCAGGCGTTGACTTCCTATCCCTCCTTCAAGGAGGTTGGCGAGTTCCATACCCAGGTGCACCAGCATGCCGGGCGCATTGCCGAACTCGCCAGCCAGGGTCGGACAGAGCAGGCGCGAAAACTCATGGTCGAGTTCGAACAGGTTCGCGAGCAGTTTTTCACCGCCCTCGATGAGCTGTATCTGGGCTAGTGGCGGCCGGGGGCCGCAGATGCGGCGGTGATTTTACGGCATCCGCCTGGCGTAGAGGGCCCACAGGCCGGCTCCGGCAAGGAGTGAGCCGCCGAGGAGGTGGAAGCGGCGACGAAAGACCGGCTTCTGCAGGATGCGGCGGGCGGTGGCGGCAAAGGTGGCGTAGAGGGTGGCGTTGATGGTGGCGAGGATGACGAAGGTTGCCGCCAGCAGGGCCAGCTGCGGCCCCTCATGGCCGTTGTGGCTGAGGAACTGCGGCAGGAAGGCGACAAAGAAGATGATGCCCTTGGGGTTGAGGGCGGTGACCAGGTAGGTGTTCGCGAAGAGCTGCAGCGGCGGGGCGGCGGAGGTTGTCGCCATGGCCACCTCCCCGCTGAGCGCCCCGGCGCGCAGCATGCGCACACCAAGGTAGAGCAGGTAGCAGCCGCCTATCAGCTTGACGGCGGTGAACCACAGGGCCGAGGTCTTGAGCAGGGCGCCTAGGCCAACGATGGAGAGCAGCAGGGCGGTGCAATCGCCGAGGGCCACACCCGCCACCAGGGGCAGGTTGGCCCGGCGGCCGTGGGTCAGGGAGTAGCCGATGACGGTGAGGATAGTCGGCCCAGGCAGCACCAGCAGCACTACCGAGGCGGCGACAAAGGCCAGCCAGTGTTCAAGGGGCATGTTGCGGTATCTCCTCAGTCACCGGCCTGATGACCATGAAACGGGCGTCGCGTTCCGGGGGCGGCACAGCTGGTCACGACAAACGGGCGGGGCCAAGCAGAAAGAGGCCCCGCACAGCGATCGTCTTAATCTTCGTAGCCTTTGCCCTTGCAGGTCGGGCACACCTGGTCGGGGGTGCACTGGGTGTCGTCGGCCTGGTCGTCCTGGCTGCCGCGCCACTCCGAACTTACCTCGCAGACGCCATCGATGATCTTCTTGCCTTGACAGGTGGGGCAGGGGGTGCGTTTCTCTTCGGCCATGGGGATCTCCTTGGGGTGGGGGAAAAAAAGACCTTCGTTTCTTTACGGGCGCTCGTCGACGAGATAGTCCTTAAGCTTTTCGAGCAGGGACTCGGGCAGTTCGCGGTTGTACATGAACGCTTCCGCTTCCTCGCCGGTGAGCTGTTCCTTGACTTCCAGGGGCAGCGCGCGGAGGACTGCCACCCGCTGCGGATCAGGTTTTTCATTGGGGAGAGGGGCCATCGTTATGCTCCGTGGTGCCGTTGTTGCCTGGCCCGGACAGAAGTGCCAGGCGGAATCGACCTATGACAGATAGAGTTGCCCCGATGGCCCCTTCTGTCAATGGGCGAAGGTGGATTTGCCGGGTGTTGGTGCCGCCCCGGCGCTGAGGAGCGAGAGGCGGCGCCGGGGGCTTACCAGTAGTAGAGGGCGGCGCCGCCCAACTCCTGCTCGATTTCCAGCAGGCGGTTGTACTTGGCGATACGCTCGCTGCGCGAGGCCGAGCCGGTCTTCAGCTGGCCGCCGTCCATGGCCACCGCGAAATCGGCGAGGAAGGTGTCCTCGGTCTCGCCGGAGCGGTGCGAGATGAAGTAGCGCCAGCCGGCGTCGCGGCACATGCGTACCGCGTCAATGCTCTCCGACACCGTGCCGATCTGGTTGAGCTTGATGAGCACCGAGTTGGCGGCCTTCTCTTCGATGCCGCGGGAGATGTACTGGGTGTTGGTGACGAAGATGTCGTCGCCGACGATGTCGATGCGGTCGCCCACCCTGGCGGTCAGTTTCTTGAAGCCCGCCCAATCGTTCTCGGCCAGCGGGTCCTCCCAGGAGACGATGGGGTATTTCTCCACCCACTGCTCGGCCATGGCCACCAGGTCGTCGGAGCTCTTGGCGCCGCCGCCGGACCACTTGAGGTCGTAGCTGCCGCCGAGATCGGTGGCGAAGGAGCTGGCGGCGCTGTCGAGGGAGATGGCGATGTCCTGGCCGGGGACGTAGCCGGCCTTCTCGATGGCGGTAATGATGATATCCATCACCGCCTCGTTGCTCGGCAGGTTGGGGGCGAAGCCGCCTTCGTCACCGACGCTGGTGGCGAGGTTCTGCCCCTTGAGCAGCTTCTTCAGGGTGTGGAAGGTCTCGGCGATATAGCGCAGGCCTTCGCGGAAGTTGGGGGCGCCGATGGGCACCGCCATGAATTCCTGGATATCGACGCTGTTGTCGGCATGGGCGCCGCCGTTGATGATGTTCATCGCCGGTACCGGGATGCGGCGCGCCCCCGAGCCGCCGAGGTAGCGGTAGAGGGGCAGGCGGCAGGACATGGCGGCGGCCCTGGCCACGGCCATGGAGACGCCGAGGATGGCGTTGGCGCCGAGGTTCGACTTGTTGTCGGTGCCGTCGAGCTCGATCATCTTCAGGTCGATGGCCACCTGCTGGGTGGCGGGCATGCCGATCAGCGCCGGGGCGATGATGGCGTTGACGTTTTCCACCGCCTTGAGCACGCCTTTGCCGAGATAACGGTTCTTGTCGCCGTCGCGCAGTTCGATGGCCTCGTTTTCGCCGGTGCTGGCCCCGGAGGGCACGGAGGCGGAGGAAACGGTGCCGTCCGCCAGCTCGACAAAGACACGAACCGTCGGGTTGCCCCGCGAATCCAGGATCTCCATGCCGCGAACCGCCGCAATTGCCTCTTTCATGTGTTTATCCTCAATTTTCAATGGGTTGATCTCAAAGACCGCCGGCCTCCCCGCCGGGGGTGCGACTCCTGCCACTATATAGCCATAGACCGGTTCTGCCAATGGTTTTTGCGGATTCGGCCCAGGCTGGCGGCCCGCCGCGGCCGGGAAATAATGGTTGCATTGGCCCGGGGGAGAGTGTACTTAACGAAGTTTATCATGTGAAATAGAAACAGTATCCTGCCGGGCCTCGGGCCTGCCAGGGAATCGTGCGCGGACGCCTCCGCGGCGCCTTGCCGGGTCTGGCGACGGGGCTGACGATGGCCGGGAGAGCTTCTGCGCGGCAAGGGCGGCGCCGCTTCAGGCACGGAAAATGGAGTGAGGATGAAGGGAGTTCCCACCACCGACCATCCACCGATGGCCGGCCGGGAGGTGTTGTATGGCCTGGCGGTTGTGTTGACGCTGTTGGCCATGGCAGGCGGCTGCCGCGACTGGATCGCCTTCCCTGCCACAGTCGATATTCATGGCGTCTGGCGGGCTGAGGGCAAGAGCCACAAGGACACGAGAACCTACAGCGGCACCTACGAGTTCCACCCCGCCGGCCGGCACAGCTACGATATCGTCTTGAGCGACGGCTCGGCCAAGAAGGGCAGCGGCAAGTGGAGCTATGAAGAGGGCAGCGGCACCCTGCGGGTCACCAACGACACCGGCTCCATCTATGTCGGCACCTTTTCCAGGGGCAGACCCGGCAAGGTGGGTCTGTTCACCATCAACAACCAGTGGGGCGTCACGCTCGAACAGGAGACCAAGGCCCCGCTCTCCCAGCCAGCAAGCCAATAATACGCACTCCGGCGCCGGGCAGCGAAGGCCGGCACCGCGATCCAACTCATCACGGGGGTCATCGTGAATCTCGATACACCATCCCTGCAACAGCCGGCCGGCCGCAAGGAGAAGGTGCTCAGGCATCTCTTCGCCGTGGTCGTCGCCTTGCTCGCCTCGGGCCTCTATTATTATTTCTTCGTTGCTACCGCCAGGGTGGAGGTGGAACTTGAAGTGTCGCAGAAGGCCGATTTCAAGATCTACTGGGCCAAGGAAGGGCAACTCTATGCCGAAGAGCATATGGCGGGGGTGGTAGCCAAGCCGGAGCGGAAGAAATACACCTTCTTCTTCACCGATATCGGCAAGCTCGCCCGCCTGCGCATCGACACCCACAATTATGCCGGCGAGGCGGTCCTGAAGAGGCTGGTCATCACCCAGGAGGGCTATCGTCCCCTGGTCTTCGCCGACCGTGAACAACTGGCCCGCCTGCAGCCCCTGCACGACATCGTCGAATCGGTCATCGACGACGATGGTCTGCGGGTGACGACTGCCGGCAACGACGGCAACTTCGAGCTGCCTATCAGCCCGGAGCGGAGCGGCTTCGACCTCCTTTCGCTGCTGTGCCGTTTGGCGGTGGTCATCCTCCTCGCCCTCGCCGTCTATTATGGCGCCGCACCCCTGGCCGCCAACCTGCGTTTCGTGCCGGTGCTGCTCTTCGGCACCTGGCTGCTGATCGTCGCCATGGCCGGCATCAGCCGCGAAAACAGCCACCCCGACGAGTATGTCCATATGGCGGCCATCCGCTACTATGTCGACCACTGGCTGCCGCCGCAGATCGACGACCCGGACATCGGCGAGACCTTCAGCGTCTACGGGGTGTCGCGGCTCAACAACGGCGAGATCTATTACCTCTTCGCCGGCAAGTTCCACAAGTTCCTGCAGTCGATGCACCTGCCGGAGTTTTTCTCCCTGCGCCTCTTCAACGTCCTCCTCTTCGGTCTGATCGTCCTCTATGCCATACGCAGTCGTCACGCCCGCATGGTGGCGCTACCTTTTCTCGTCTCGGCGCAGATCTGGTATATCTTCTCCTACAGCGCCTCCGACGCCTTCGCCCTGTTCTTCGCCTTTATCGCCGCCTGTGAGGCCATCAACCCAGAGAGTCTGCTGCATCGCTACCTGAAAGGCGAGGGGGCGCTGGTCGCGCTGGGCGGCACGGCGCTGCTCGGGGTGCTGCTCGGTATCGTCTTCCTGCTCAAGGTCAACTACCTGCCCTTTGTCGCCTTTTTCTATCTCGTCCTGCTGGCCAAGATCTTCGCCACCGACGAGTATTTCTGGGACAAGAAGGGGGCGGTGCTGCGCCTGCTGCTCGTCACCCTGGTCGGCCTGGCGGTGTACGGGGGGCGGGTGGGGGTCGATTATCTCGTCAACGGCGCCGATCGCGAGGCGAAGATCGCCGAGGTGCAGGAGCGCATGGCAAGCCCGCTCTACAAGCCGAGCACCGAGCTTCATAAGAAGCATATCTCCCTCTACCGCAAGGCGCGCGGGGCGACGCTCGAGCGCATCGTCACCGTGGATCGCTGGTTCGAGAAGGTCTTCCGTTCCAGCTTCGGAGTCTTCGGTTATTTCACCATCTCCGCCGGGGAAGGGTTCTACGACCTGGTGCGCTGGTCTGGGGTGTTCTGCCTGGCGCTCTTTTTCGCCGCCGTCTTCCGGGGCGGCGGCTGGCTGGGCGGTGGCCTGGCGGTGGTCGCCCTGGCCATCGCAGCCGCCCTCATCGGCAAATCCCTGCATCACTCGTGGACTGTCGACTTCCAGGCCCAGGGGCGCTATCTCTTCCCCCTGCTGCCGATCATCGGCATGCTCTATGGCTGGCACCATCAGGTGATCGATCGCCGGGTCATCCTGTTCGGAGTGGTGCCGCTCTTCTGCCTGGCCGGTTATGTCTTCATCTTCGAGGCCCTGCTGCGCATCCCCCGCGTGGCGGTGATGTGACGTGGGCGAGGGTGGCCTGGGAGGAGACGGCGTGGAGAAGAGGGATATCGCCAAGCAGGACCTTGGGGAGCAGCTCCACGGGGGCGGCTCGGCCTTTGCCAGATACCGGCGCAAGGCGGTGGGCGAGCTGTCGCTGAGCAGTTATCTGCTCTACGAGCTCTTCGCCCTGCTCTTTGCCGACCTTGGCGGGGCGCTTGGCTACGCCCTGCGCAAGATGGCCGCCGGGCGGCTGCTGCGCTCGGCGGGCAGGGGGCTCATCCTTGGCCGTGGCGTGGTGCTGCGCCACCCGGGGAAGATCTCGGTCGGCCAGCGCGTGGCCATCGACGATTACAGCTTCATCGACGGCAGCGGCAGCGGCGAAATCGGCGTGGTCCTTGGCGACGGCGTCCTCCTCTCGCGCAACTGCGTCGTGCTTGGCAAGAACGGCCATGTGGTGCTCGGCGAGCGCGTCGATGTGGGCGTCAACACGGTGTTTGCCTCGGCCTCCGGGATACGGGTCGGGGCGGCGACGATCATTGCCGGCAACTGTTATCTCGGCGGCGGCCGCTATCACCATGGGGATAGCGACAGGCCGATCATGGATCAGGGCGCCTATTCCCGCGGGGAGCTGGTCATCGGCGAGGGCTGCTGGCTGGGTGCCGGGGCGGTCGTCCTTGACGGGGTGCGACTCGGCAAGGGGGTGATCGTCGGCGCCGGGGCTGTCGTCACCAAAGACGCCCCCGATTATGCAGTGCTCGTCGGCGCGCCGGCACGGATATTACGGATACGCGGTGCGGACAGGGCGCCGAGTGGAGGAGTTGCATGAAAAGGCTGTTGGGAATCCTGGTTCTTGTGCTGGTGATGCTTGCCTGCGGGGGCCCCGTCGTCGCCGCCGGGGGCGACCGGGTCGAGCAGTGGGTTGGCACCCATACCAGGCTGGTCTGGCTGCAGGATCACGGTGACGGTGCCGACAGCCTCGCCCATGGCAACAGGCTGATGCTCTTCGGCTACGATTCCCGCGATGGCCGCGGCGAACGCCCCCTGCTGAACAAGGTCGACAACTATTTCCGGCCGCTGTTCACTCCTGAAGGCGACCAGGTCATCGTCAGCAATCGCCTGACCCGCCGCATGTCCCTGGTGGACTGGGAGAGCGGCAAGGTCAAGGACCTCGGTGAGGGCGTGGCGGTGGCGGTGTGGCGCGAGCCGGGGCGCAACCTCACCCCGTGGCGGAGCAATCTCTGGGTCTACTGCTTCTCCGGGCTGCAGCCGGAGAACAAGTACGGCACCTCGCAGCCGCTCTACCGCTTCCGCCTCGATTCGCCGAAGAAGAAGGAACTGCTCTGGGACAAGACCAACATGGCCTGGGACAACGTGCAGCTGTCCCGCGACGGCGAACTCCTCGGCGGGCTCTTCCCCTGGCCGGACGGTGGCGTGCTGTGGACCGCGGACAAGCGCTGGCAGCGTCTCGGCCAGGGCTGCTGGACCAGCCTCAGCCCGGACAACTCCAAGCTGCTGTGGATCTTCGATGGTCTGCACCGCAACGTGCAGGTCCATGACGTCAAAGGCGGCCGGTCGTGGACGGTCAACATCAACGGCGCTCCGGAAGTAGGCGGCTTCGAGGTCTACCACCCCCGCTGGAGCAACCACCCCCGCTTTTTCGCCATTACCGGGCCCTACCTCAAGGGCGAGGGCGGCAACCGCATCGGCGGCGGCGGCGAGAAGGTGGAAATCTTCCTCGGCCGCTTCGACCCCAAAGTGGAGAAGGTCGAGGCCTGGCTGCAGGTGACGAAAAACGGCCGCGCCGACTTCTATCCCGAGGTGTGGATCGACGGCGGCGGCAAGGCCGAACTGGCCGCGGCGGCGCAGCAGGAGGCGTCCAAACAGCCTGCCGCGGCCGTGGCGGCGGAACCTGGCGGGCGGATTTTTCTCTGGGAGAATATGAAGGCCGCCAACCAGCTCCCGGAAGAGAGCCCGATCGGCTTTTTCCAATGCAATATCGACCTGCGCGGGCGGGCCCTGTTCACCCCCCGGCTGCGCCTCTCCACCGGCGGCGGCTTTGGCGACACCGGCGAGGCCGGCAAAAAGATGGGCCCCGCCCTGGCCAGGAGCGGTCGCCTGGGGCTGACCCTGGCGCTGCTGCCGGAGGCGGAGCAGGCGGCGGCCATCGCCACTTTTGCCGCCGGCGCGGCGCCCGTGGCGCAACTGCGCCAGCAGGGCGGCGACCTGCAGCTGGTCACCGCCTCTGGCAGTGTCTCCTGGGCGAAGGCGCTGGCCGTCGGGGAGAGGCGGCACCTCGCTCTCAACCTCGCCGATGGCAGGGCCGAGCTCTTCGTCGATGGCGTCAGTGCCGGCGTCAGGGAGGCAAAGGTCGATTTCGCCGCCCTCGCGGTGGACAGCTTTATCCTCGGGGACAGCAGTGGAGGGCTGCGGGCGCAGCTCGAGGCCATCGCCGTCTACGACCGGCCGCTGGCCAAGGGAGAGATCGAGCTGGCCAGCCGCCAGGCCGGGGAGCAGGCCGGCCAGGGTGCGGCGGCCGAGCCGCTGGTGGTCGAGGCAACCTTGCTGGAGCGCACCGAGATCCCCGCCCCCGACGCCATCGGCGCCTATCGGCGTGCCCTGGTGGTCAATGTCTACAAGGTCGACCGGGTGCGGCGCGGCAACTACGGCCAGGAGCGCATCCTCGTCGCCGAGTGGGCCATCCTCGACCGCATGGTGGTCAAGAGTTACGCCGAGCCGGCGGCGTCCGAGGAGCTGGTGCTGGAGCCCTTCGCCAACCACCCGCAGCTCGAGGGGGAGCGGCAGATGATGGACGTCTTCGAGCCCGATCTGGAGATGTATTACCGCCTGCCGTGAGCCGGATCAGAGGGGATGATCAGAACCAGGCGGCGAAGACGCCGCTCTTGCGGAGGATGTTGAGGCCGATCAGCCACAGCACCAGGCCGCCGACGATCTCCGCCCAGGTGCTCAGCCAGGTGAGCCGGGCGACCCCTTTGCCGAGATGCAGGCCGGCGATGGTGAACAGAGCGGCAACCAGGCCGATGATCAGCGCCGGGGTGGCGATGGATACCCGCAGCAACGACATGGACAGCCCCACCGCCAGGGCGTCAATGCTGGTGGCCACCGAAAGCATGACCAGGCTCAGGCCACGGGTGGCGTCCTTTGCGGCCGCCTCCTCTTCCTCCTCATCGGCGAGGATGGCTTCCTTGAGCATGTTGCTGCCCACCAGGGCCAGCAGAGCGAAGGCGACCCAGTGGGCGTAGGCCTCCATGAGGCCTTGCACCGAGGTGCCGAGGGCCCAGCCGAAAACCGGCATCATCGCCTGGAAGAGGCCGAAGTGCCAGGAAAGACGGAAGGTCTGACGCAGGCTGACCCGTTTGAGGCTGACGCCGGTGGCGATGGCCACGGCGAAGGCGTCCATGGCCAGGGCGACGGCGATGCCGAATATGGTGAGAAGGTCCATGGGCGGTGGTGGTTTGGGGGGGAAAGAAGGACTGTTCTTTACCAGAAGCACCGGGAGATGACAATTCGAAACTGTTTGCCGCCACCATGCCGACTATCCTCTTCGCCCTCGCCGTCCTCGTCTCCGCCTTCCTCCTCTTCTGGGTGCAGCCGCTCTTCGCCAAGATGATCCTGCCGCGCTTCGGCGGGGCCTCGTCGGTGTGGACCACGGTGATGCTCTTCTTCCAGGTCACCCTGGTGCTCGGCTACGGGTATGTCTATCTCAGCGACCGCTGGCTGCGTCGCAGGCTGCAGGTGATCCTGCACAGCCTCCTCCTCTTGCTGGCCACCCTGGCGCTGCCCTTCTCCCTCGGGGAAGGCGGCATGGCGGCCGGCGACTCGCCGATCGTCGCGGTGCTGCTCCTTGCCGCCTTGTCCGTCGGTCTGCCGTTCTTCGCCCTCTCCGCCACCGCCCCCTTGCTGCAGCTGTGGTTTTCCTCCGGCGGCCGCGATCCCTACTTCCTCTACGCCGCGTCCAACCTCGGCAGCATGGCCGCCCTGCTGCTCTTCCCGGTGCTGCTCGAGCCGGCGCTGGCGGTGGTGCCGCAGACCATCCTCTGGCAGGGTGGTTTTTTTCTTCTCGCCGTGCTGCTTTGCGGCTGCGCCCTGTTCGCCTTGCGCACTTCCCGGGCTGACGCAGGGCAAGCGCCAAGGCTCGAACAGGAGGCGCCGGCGAGTTCCGGCGCCTCCCGCTGCGCCTGGGTATTCTGGGCTTTTCTGCCCTCGAGCGCCATGCTCGGCCTGACCAGCCACGTCACCACCGACATCGCCCCGGCGGCGATGTTCTGGGTGTTGCCCCTGGCGTCGTATCTCCTGTCCTATGTGATCGTCTTTTCACGGGCGCGTGCCCTGCTGCCGCCGGCCATGCTGGCCTGGGCGGTGGTGCTCCTCGCCGTGGCGGTGCTAGCCCTGCGCTATTGGGGTGGCGACCGCACCATGGCGCGGACTCTCATTTCCATTCCCCTCAATCTGCTGTTCTTTTTCGCCGCCGCCTGCCTCCTGCACGGGTTTCTCTACCGCCTTCGCCCCGGCGTCGGAGGTCTCACCGAGTTTTATCTGTGGACGGCCTGCGGCGGGGCGCTGGGCGGAATCTTCAACGGCATCGTTGCACCGCTGGTCTTTCATCAGGTCCTCGAATATTACCTGGTGATGATCGTCATTTTTTCCATCGCCCTGCGTCTGGCGCTGACCCGCCTGGTTCGCGGCTCGGGGGAGGAAGTGCCAGCCGCCGCTCGAGCGGCGGGGCTGTCGGCCCTGTTGCTGCTGCTCTTTCTCCTCGTCGACCGCCTGCTCACCGGGGCGGTGAGTGCGGAGGGGCGCACCGCCCTGGCCCTCTATTCCCTGATGATCGTGGTCATTGCGGCGATGATTGCCGTCAGGCGCGGGGGAGCTACGCGGCGGGTAGCGGTGGCGGTGCTTGCCCTGGTGGTCGGCGCCAATGCCGTGGTCCATTCCTCCGAGCAGTCCACCCTGCACCTTGCCCGTTCCTTCTATGGTGCCTTGCGGGTCAAGGAAAAGCGCGATATGCACGGCGTGCCCTTTCATCTCTTCCTGCACGGCAGCACCCGCCATAACATGCAGCGTTTCGGCGACGACCTGGCCTTGAACCGCGAGCCACTGATGTATTTTCATCGTCAGGGCAATATCGGCCAGGCGGTGGCGGCGATGCGTCACCACCTGGGGCGGCCGCTGCGTTTCGCCGTTGCCGGCCTCGGGGCCGGAGCAATGAGCGCTCATACCGAGGTGGGCGACGAGATGGTCTTCTACGAGATCGACCCCGAAGTCGTGGCCATGGCCACCAACCCGACCCTCTTCACCTATGTCAGCGAGGCCAGGGGGAAAATCGATATCATCCAGGGCGATGCGCGGATGAAGCTGGCCGAGGCCCCCGATCATCATTTCGACCTCATTTCCCTCGATGCCTTCTGCGGCGACGCCGTGCCGGTGCACCTGCTCACCGCCGAGGCCATCGCCCTCTACCTCTCCAAGCTCAAGGAGGACGGCCTGGTCGTCTTCCATCTCAGCAACCGCTACCTCGACCTGCCGCGCGTGCTGCAGGGGGCGAGGCTGCCGCCGGGATACAGCCTTTACTATGGCTCCCGTCATAAAGTCGAGAGGCCCGAGGGGACCTCGATGCTCTCCGGTTTGTTCAGCCACAGCCAGGTCGTGCTGCTGGCCCGCGATGAGGCCTTTCCGCCGGAGATCACGGCGGCGGAGCGCTGGCGCCTGCTGCCCGCCGACGAGGAAGTGCGGCCGTGGACTGATGACTATTCAAATATTTTCCAGTTGTTGCGTTTCTGACGGCAGGGCGGGAGGTTGAGCCTGGGGCCAGTGCCTAGTCCGGGATCCTGCCGAATCTCGTTGCCTCCGACCCGTAAAGCGTTTATTCTGTGCGGTTCTTGCTCCCGTTGACGGGGCTGGTTTTTGCCCCGGTCAGGCGGGGTGCGCTGAACGCCGGTCGCCTGGTGCTTCTCGCCCCTGTCGATGAGGTTTTTCCATCATCTGTCGTTTCGAGCGTCTTCATGGTCTTTTCCTCCCATATCTTCCTCTTTTACTTCCTGCCGCTGAGCCTGCTGGCCTACTACGCCATGCCGAGAGGTGGCCGCAATGTGCTGATGACGGCGGTCAGCTATATCTTCTACGGCTGGTCCAATCCGCTCTTCACCCTGCTGATGTTCGTCTCGACGCTCATCGACTACCTCTGCGGCCTGATCATCGGCCTGGCGCCGCCGGACAGCCAGCGCCGCAGGAAGCTCGGTGTGGCGATCTCGATTGTCAGCAACCTCTCGCTGCTCGGGTTTTTCAAGTATACCGGCTTCGCCATGGAGAGCTATAACCAGCTGTTCACCCTGATCGGTATCGACGGCTTCGACCCGGTGCCGGTGCTCAGCTTTCTCCTGCCGCTGGGCATCAGTTTCTATACCTTCCAGTCGATGAGCTACTCCATCGACGTCTACCGCGGCGACGCCCGCTGTATCCGCAACTTCCTCGATTTTGCCTGTTTCGTGGCGATGTTCCCGCAGCTCGTCGCCGGGCCGATCATCCGTTTCCAGGAGGTCGCCGACCAGCTGTCCGGCAGGGTGCATTCATTTGAGAAATTCGCCCGCGGGGTGGCCTTCTTCAGCCTCGGTATGGCCAAGAAGGTGCTGCTCGCCAACTCCTGCGGCAAGATTGCCGACACCGCCTTTTCGGCCGGGACGCTCTCCGTCGTCGACAGCTGGTTCGGCATCGTCGCCTATGCCTTTCAGATCTATTTCGACTTCAGCGGCTACTCCGATATGGCCATCGGCCTCGGCCTGATGTTCGGCTTCGTCTTCGCCAAGAACTTCGACTCCCCCTACCTCTCGACGTCGATCACCGAGTTCTGGCAGCGCTGGCATATCTCGCTGTCCACCTGGTTGCGCGAGTACCTCTATATCCCCCTCGGTGGCAACCGCTGCGGGCAGTGGCGCACGGCGGTCAACCTGGCCATCGTCATGCTCCTCGGCGGCCTGTGGCATGGCGCCTCGTGGAACTTCGTCATCTGGGGCGCCATCCACGGCCTGTTGCTCGGCAGCGAGCGCCTGCTGGGCAAGAAGCCCTTCTACGCCGCCCTGCCCAAGGGACTGCGCATCCTCATGACCTTCTTCTTCGTGCTCATCGCCTGGGTCTTCTTCCGCGCCAAGACCTTTGCCGCGGCAATCGACTACCTCGGTTCGATGTTCGGCCTGGTGCAGGTGCCGCCGACGGCGCTGCTCCTTGACGGCCTCTTCTACACTCCCTACAACCTCGTCGCCATGCTGGTGGCGGCGCTGGTCGTGTGGCGGGCGCCGCAGACCTGGGACTGGAGCAGGGAACTGGGGCCGGGCAAGATCGTGACGGTGCTGGCCGTCTTCGCCCTTGCCGTGGCGGTGCTCAGCATGCAGTCCTACAACCCCTTCATCTACTTCAACTTCTAGCCATGGCCGCCCACAAGATCAATCGCGAGGAAGTGGCGAAGAGGGAGATCGGCACCACCCTCGTCTCCGCCGCCGCGGCACGCCTCTTGACCCTGTGCTTTCTCGCCACCGTGTTTCTCGTGCCCCTCGGCCAGCGCTTAATCGACCGCGGCGCGGCCCCGCCCGCCTTCGCCTATAGCCCGGCGGGGAGGGGAGAGGGCGAGTCGCTCTTCTCCCTCGTCGACCGCAATAACACGGCGGTGCTGAAGGCCATCAACAGCCTCGAAGGCGACCTCGAGGAGGGAAGTTTCCTGCGCCGCCTCTTTTTGCCGCCGCTGCAGTACGTGATGCTGCACCTTCTCGGCAAGGGCAACGAGAAGGCGGTGCCCGGCCTCGAGGGGACGCTGCATTACGCCCCCGACCTCGACGCCTTGCTCGGCCCGCCCTTTCTCCACCCGCAGCAGCTGCGCGAGCGGGCCGCCGGCCATAAGCTATGGGAGAAGGCGGTACACCCCGACCCGCTGCCGGCTATCGAGAGCTTTGCCTGGCAGCTGGCGGACCGCGGCATACGCCTCATCGTGCTGCCGGTGCCGGCCAGGGCGGCGCTTGAGCCCCGCTCGCTGTCGCGACGGGACGCCTCCGCCCCGCTGGCCAACCGCTCCCTGGGCGAGATGATGGCAAAACTGTCCGCCAAGGGCATTCTCGTCTTCGATGCGCGGCCGACCCTGTCGCGCTACGCCAGGGAACATGGCTCGGCCTACCTCGCCACCGACACCCACTGGCTGCCGGGGGCGATGCAGGCGGTGGCGGAGGACATGGCTGGCTTTATCGAAGCCAAGGTGGAAGGGCTGTCCACGGCGGCGAGCTATGTGGCCGAGGAGGAGAAGGTGCGTGGCGTCGGCGATATCGCCCGCATGCTCACCCTGCCCGCCGGGGTGGAAGTCCATGCCCCCGAGGAAGTCTCTGTGCGGCGCATTTTCAGCGCCCGCCAGGAGCTGTGGCTGCCGGACAAGAACGCCGAGGTGCTGCTGCTTGGCGACTCGTTCACCAACATCTACGCCAGCGAGGGGCTGGGCTGGAAGAGCGGCGCCGGCCTGGCCGAGCAGCTCGCCTACCACCTGCAGCGGCCGGTGGACCTGCTTGCCAGAAACGACGGCGGTGCCTATGTTACCAGGGAAATGTTGGCCGCCGAGCTGGCCAGGGGCCATGACCGTCTGGAGGCCAAGAAGGTGGTGATCTGGCAGTTTGCCGAGCGCGAGCTGGCCCTGGGCGACTGGAAGCCGGTAGAGCTGCGCCTTGGGCAGCCGGTGGAAGGACGGTATTATGTGGTGCCGCCGGGGTCGACGGTGACGGTGAGCGCAACGCTCGCCGCCATTTCGCCGAGCGCTCGTCCGGGCACGGTGCCCTATCGCGACGCTGTCCTCACCCTCCATCTCGTCGATCTCGAGACGGCGCAAGGCAAGACGGCCGAGGGGCAGGCGGTGGTCTATGGCTTTGGCATGCGCGACAATGTCCTTACCCCCCTCGCCGCACAGCGCCCGGGCGACCGAGTGACCCTGCGCCTGCGGCCGTGGGAGGAGGTCGAAGGGGAGTACGGCAGCTACCGCCGCACACCGCTCGACGACGATCTGCTGGAACTGGAAATTCCCAACTGGGGGGAGCTGAGCGATGAGACGAAGTAGAAAACTGCTGGTGCTGGTGTTGCTGGTGCTTGGCGTGGCCGCCGTTGGCCAGGCGGCCACTTTGACCGAGAAGAGCCGGGAACTGGCGGCTGCGACATCGGGCGGTGCGGTCGCCGGCGAGGGTGGCTGGCTGTTTCTCAAGGAGGAGCTGCAGCATCTCGCCGCCGGCCCCTTCTGGGGGGAGCAGGCCGCCAGCGCCTCGCTGGCCCGCGACAAGGCCAGCGCCGACCCGCTCAAGGCCATCGTCGCCTATAACGGCCACCTCGCCGAGCGCGGTATCACCCTCTATCTCATGCCGGTGCCGCCCAAGGCGCTCGTCTACCCCGACAAACTCGCCCCCGGCCTGACGGCTAAGGATGCCGCCGGCGAAGTGGCACGGTACGAGGAGTTTTACGGCAAGCTGAGCGGGGCCGGGGTGAAGGTCATAAACCTCCTGCCGCAGCTCCTCAAGCACCGTGACGAGCGACAGCTCTATTGCCGCACGGACAGCCACTATTCCGCGGCCGGACTGGAAATGTTCGCCGCAGCAGCAGCCGATGCGCTGAAGAAAGAGCCCTGGTACAAAGATGCCGCCAAAAAGGAGTTCTCCATCGCCAAGCTGCCGCTCAGTCTCAACGGCGATTTGCGGCAGATGGTTGGCGGCAGCGGCGCGGAGGAGGAGATGGAACTGCAGGTGGTGACGGCGGCGGACAGCGGCAGTCAGCTGGAGAGCGATCCGCGCAGCCCAGTCATCCTTCTCGGCGACAGCCATACCCTGGTCTTCCAGGCGGGAGGCGACCTTCATGCCAAGGGTGCGGGGCTCTTCGACCATCTCTCCGCCAAACTCGGCTTTGCCGTCGACCTCCTCGGGGTGCGGGGCTCGGGTGTCACCCCGGCGCGCATAAAGCTCTTCCAGCGCGCCAAACAGGATCCCAGCTATCTGGCCGGCAAAAAGGCGCTGGTGTGGTGCTTTGCGGCGCGGGAGTTCACCGGCGCCGGAGGCTGGAAGGAGATCCCCGTCGCACCCTAGGGCGCACCGCAGGAAGAAATCATTGTTCCGGCAGGTCGAGGCCGAAGAGGAGGATCTCATCGCGCCTGCCCACGGCCAGAGTCCTGCGGTCGGGGGAGAGTTGCGCCGTCCATGGGTAGCGATCCCTGGGCAGGGTGATGTGGTCGAGCGTTTTGCCGGAGAGAAACTCCCAGACGATGATCTCCCGTCGTGGGCTGGTCACCCCGAGAAGGTGCCGCGGGTCAAGAAAGTGGAGCCACTTCGGGGTCTGCGGCAGCGGCGTGATCTCTCGGATGAATCGGCCGTCATCGACCCGCCACTGTTTCATCGGCTCCAGATAGGCCGGGTTGAGTCGTTCCTGGCCGTCGGCAAGTCTGATGACCCTCTCGTCGGAGGACTGGGGGCCGGAGACGAGGTGGCGGTCGTCGGGAGAAAAAGCCAACGACGCCAACGGGCCGTTATGCACCCCGCGGTTCTCCCAGAGGAGTCGCATTTCCGGGTACCGCCACAGGCGCAGATGGCAGCCGCTGCCGGCGTCGTTCCACCCTTCTGCCAGAGGCCGCATGTAGCCTTCCGCCATCACTCTGCCGTCATGGCTGAAGGCAACCGCGTCGGGGCCATCGAGGTCGATATGGTGCTCGATGGACTTCAGTGAGGGGATGTCGAAAAAGACCAGTTTGGCCAGCCTCGTCTGGTGGCTGCCGGGCCGGAAGGAGAATACCTTTCCGTCCGGGGCGGCGAGGAGGAAGTCGAAGGCGGGGCCTTCTCTGGATCCGTCGAGGAGGCGATACCCTTCATACACCGACCACAGGGTGAGGCAGCCACGCCGCAAACCCCTGGTGTCGGTGCCGCCCAGGGCGTAGTTCCTGCCCACCAGATACTTCCCGTCACGGGAATAGGTCAGTTCCCCCGCTGCCGCCCAGTCACTCTTGTCGAGGGTCTTCACCACGCGGCGTTCCCAGGTGTCCCAGATGAAGATGAGGTTGCCGGTGCCGCCGGTTACCGCCATCTGTCGGCCGTCGGGGTGCCAGCGCAGGACGTTGGTGCCATGTCCGTGGAGGTTTTTGATGGTGTCAACATGCTCGATGATGTTGCCGGTGGTAACCGTCATAGGGCTCTGCTCTGTAGGCTGGGGGTGCTCATTGCACGGCGATATCCAGCTCTTTTGTCCGGTGCAAAGACTGCTATGCCTACACTATAAAAGGTGTTTGATCGAGTTGTAGTCATTCAATGAATGCAAAGAACAGTTACACGGTATTAAAGTAAAAAACAGCAGAAAAAGAATTCTCTTTAGAATAATGTGCCATCCATATCATCGCCATTTGAAATGGCTGTATCAGTAGTATTACTGACATTGAGATGGATCGTATATTGGGCGACAAACGCCTGTCAAAGGGCTGGAGATACTGGAATCCTTGGGGGAAAGAAGCGGGGGCTGGTGATGGAAGAAGGGCGTTTTCCTGGACTGTGCTGCCAGGAGATGTCCTGCGCCGGGAGGAGAGCCTGGCGGAGGAAGAGAGGATGGGGGTTGCGGCTGGGGCGCTCTGCTTCGCTTAGGCTTTTCGCTCGAGGGCGAGCAACCGTTCCTTGACATCCAGCCCACCACCGAAGCCGGTCAGCGAGCCGTCACGGCCGATGACCCGGTGGCAGGGAATGATGATCGGAATGGGGTTGCGACGGTTGGCCATGCCTACCGCCCGGCAGGCTTTGGGGTTGCCGATGCGCTGCGCGATATCGCTGTAGCTGGCAGTGCCGCCGTAGGGGATATTCTGCAGTTCGCGCCACACACGCTGTTGAAAGTCGGTGCCGCGAAGGTCGAGATCGAGGTCGAAGCTGGTCCGTTCCCCCCGGAAATACTCGTCGAGCTGGCTGGCGACCTGTGCCAGGGAGAGGTCCTGATGGAGCGATGCGCCAGCCATCATCTGGTTGTCGGGGGAGTTGGCGAAATGCAGTTCGCGCAGTCTGCCCCCCTCGCCGACGAGCAGCAGGGTGCCAATGGGGCTGGGGTAGTGGTGAAAGGCGGTCATCGTGGCTCCTTTAAACGAGGCCGGGTCATTGGCGGGTGGCGAGTACCTGAACCACCGCACCCTGGCCATTGTGCAGAGATCCTTCCCGTACCTCTCGCACCAGCTCTTTGCCATGGAGGAAGACGAGCGGCGCCAGTTCATTTTGCAAGTCGTCGAGAGAAAGCAGCAGCGACCTGTCGGGCGGGCCGCCGGTGCGATACTCCAGCTGTTTCGGGGTGTAGCCTTCGAGAAGGAACATGCCTCCCGGGCGCAGACTCGCCGGAATTTGCGCAAAGACGCGGCGACGCAGCGGCGGGGGCAGGTGGCAGAAGATGGCGACGATGAGGTCGTAGGACTCCGCTAACAGGGGAAAGTCCGCCAGATCGGCGGCGCGGGTGTTAATGGTCACCCCGCGCTGCCCGGCGAGGGCTTCGGCCTTGGCCAGACCCACCGCCGAAGAGTCGATGGCGGTGACATTGTAGCCCTTTTCGGCCAGGAAGACGGCATTGCGCCCCTCCCCCTCGGCAAGACAGAGGGCCTGCCCGCCTGGTGGCAGCAGGGGGAGGGACTGGGCAAGGAAGTCGTTCGGGGCGGTGCCGTAGACGTATTCGTCCACGCTGTAGCGCTGATCCCACATGGGGTGCTCCGCCGGGGTGACCGGCAATGTTGTCTCTGGGCGAGGGCCCTCAGATATGGGCCAGGGCTGCCTGATAATCGGGCTCCTGACCGATTTCCGGCACCTGCTGGCAGTATTTTACCTTGCCGTCGGCGCCAATCACTACCACCGCCCTGGCGAGGAGACCGGCCAGCGGTCCGCTGACGATGGTCTGCCCATAGGCCTTGCCAAACTCGGGGGAACGGAAAACCGAGGCCGGGATGACGTTCTGCAGGCCTTCTGCTTCGCAGAAACGCTTGTGGGCGAAGGGGAGGTCGGCCGAGACACACAGTACCACTGCCTCCGGGCGGGACGAGGCGTCGCTGTTGAAGCGGCGAGCCGAGGAGGCGCAGACGCCGGTGTCGATGGAGGGGAAGATGTTGAGGATGAGGGTTTTCCCAGCAAAATCCTTGAGGGAAGCGGTGCTCAGGTCGGTTTTGACCAGTTGGAAATCGGGAGCGGCGCTGCCAACGGCCGGCAATTCGCCGACGGTATCGATGGGATTGCCCCTGAGGGTAATGGTTGCCATATCGGTGTTCCTCCGTGTTGCGATGGATGTGAGTTGTCTTCAATGCCTGGCGTCGCAGTACAAAAATCGCGGCGACACATGCGATAGTAATTCTTTCTCGCGGCGGCCTTGTCAAGCTCGAAGGTGCGCTTTTTTCCAGTCGCGGTGGCGGGGTTTGCGTCCGGAGGTGTCGGTAAGCTATTGAAAAGGTGACGCGAGCGTGGTTTATAGGGGAGGGGCCGAGCGGACGAGGAGGCTGTCGTCTCGAGGTCAGGTTCGCCTCGCCCCTGCCTTTCGTCGTTGACGGCATTCGCGGCTCTCCGGCTTTACTGGCCCAAGGCCACGGGGCCACGGCCAGAGAGAGAACGAACATGTCGTTTCTACCGGTAATCGGCAAGTCGATTAAAAAGCAGTTGGAAGAGCGGGAAGAGAAGATCCTCTCCCCCTTCGCCGCCCTCAACAAGAATTCTTCTGGGCGCCATGTCGAGGAAGAGGAGGAGATGAGCGATATCCGCCTGCCCTTCCAGCGCGACCGCGACCGTATCACCCACTCCAAGACCTTCCGCCGCTTAAAGCACAAGACCCAGGTCTTTCTCGCCCCCACCGGCGATCACTACCGCACTCGCCTGACCCACGTGCTGGAGGTGTCGCAGATCGCCCGCACCATCGCCTCGGCCCTCTGCCTCAACGAGCCACTCACCGAGGCCATCGCCCTCGGGCATGATCTCGGCCACACCCCCTTTGGCCATGCCGGCGAGGCGACCCTCAATAAACTTCATCCCAGCGGCTTTCGCCACTACGTGCACAGCCTGCGGGTTGTCGACTTTCTCGAGAACAACGGCAAGGGGCTCAACCTCACCTTCGAGGTGCGCAACGGCATCGTCCGCCACTCCAAAGGACGGGCCGACATCCTCCCCAAGGACAAGTCGGAGATCGCCGTCACCCTGGAGGGGCAGGTGGTGCGCCTGGCAGACATCATCGCCTATGTCAACCACGATCTCGACGATGCCCTGCGCGCCGGGATCCTCAAGGAGAGCGACCTGCCGGAAAAGATCAAGAAGGCGGTGGGAGAGCGCCACTCCAAGCGCATCGGCGCCATGGTCCGCGACCTCATCGTCGAGACGCTTACCGCCGACGACGGCAATCTGCATATCAGCGACGGCATGCTCGAGGCGATCACCGAACTGCGCTCCTTTCTCTACAACAACGTCTACACCTTCTATAAGGTGCATAACGAGTTCATCAAGGCACAGCGCATTATCTCCGATCTCTACGGTTACTTCCTCGACAACGGCATCGTCCGCCTGCGCGGCGATCAGTGGGAGTGCGGGGTGGACAAGGAGAACTGGGCCGACGAGAAGGAGGCGCACCGCCGGGTGTGCGACTATATCGCCGGGATGACCGATCGCTACGCCCTGTCCATCTACAAGCACATCTTCCTGCCCGAGCCCTGGAACGTCAGGTAGCGATCATCTTCCGATCCTCCCGTGCCGCCCGCACCTGGGGCGCGGGGTAGTCGCGGGGCTGTCAGTTCGGAGTCGGGCGGCGCGTTCTGACCGCCACGGCGACCAGAACGACACTGCCGCCGCATATCAGGGCAAGCAGGGCGGCCGCGGTCGGCGACAGGGTCAGCATGAGCCAGGCCATGCCGATCAAGGGATACAGCGCCATGCGCACCAGCGGCTTGAGTTCCTCGTGGCGGCGGATGAAGTCCGCCGCTGGCGGGGAATAGTGGTAGTAGGCGGCCACGAACCTTTGGCCGAGATCGCTGGGCAAGAGGACGATATCGCGGAACTGGCGCAGCAGGGCGACGTGGGGCTGGACGGGGGAACCGAAGGCGGCGGTGGCGATGAAACAGGAGGAACTCCCCCCTCCGCCGCCGCTGCCGCGGATGTCGCCCGACGAAGAAATCATCCCGGCCAGGGTGGCGAACCATGTGTTGGCCATTATCTGGTAACCGGTGTCGTTGGGGTGGACACCGTCAGGAAAGTTGGCGCTCCACGTCGGCAGGGTGGCTGCATAAATGTCGACCAGGACGAGTTTGTTGGAGCTGGCCAGGCCTTTGATCATCGGATTCCATTCGTTGGGAATGAGGGTCTGCCCGCCGTTGCGGTCACAGGAAGGCAGCGTGGCGAGCAGGGGTGTCACCTTGGCGTTCTTCACTTTGGTGATGATGTTCTGCAGGTTGTAGGCGCTGGTAAAGGAGGAGACACCGATGATGACATCGTTTGTCCCTTCCTGGATGAGCATGAGCTGGGCGGGAAAGGAGGCGAGAACGGAATCGATTCGCCCGGCCCCTTCATAGGTGGTTTCACCGTCCTGCCCGAAGTTGACGACCACGGCAGGGCGGCTGTTGCCGTTAAGCAGATCGGAGAGCTTAGGGGGGTAGCCGCCGGTGTCGCTGCCATAGCCCCTGGTGATGCTGTCGCCGAAGCAGCTGATGTTGGCGGAGATAGCGGGGCTGGCCAAGGTAGCCGAGAGGAGGGTCGCGAGGAGAAGCGCTCTGATCGGGGTCGATGCCTGGCGAAATATGTTCATCGTCGTTCTGCTCATGGGAAGAGGGAAGGGGAGAGGCTGGTCATTCGGCGTCGGTCATGCTGCGTACCGGGAGCGAGCGTACCGGGTAGCCGGGGATATGAAGTGAGGCGGACTCGGGGCTGGTGACGAAGGACGGGATCTCGATGCGCAGGGTGCCGTCCTCCTCCGTGGAGGTCGCCGGGGTGTCGCCGCTGGCGGCGAGTTTTCTCGCTGGCAGGGCGCGGGCATTTGCTGTGCTGGCGGCGGCCGCTGACTTCTCCTCGGCCTCCACCCGTACCGGTTCGGTCCAGGCCGAGCCGTCCCAGGTGGTTTCGTATTTGTTGTATCCCGAAGGGGAGAACTGCAGCCACTGTACCCAGGGCAGCCCGGTGGTCTCGTCGATGCCGAGAACCGGGAGGATATCGGGAATATCGTTGGCGGTGATAGCCTTGGCGGTGTCGAAGGAGCTGCCGTTCCAGCGGCTGTAATAGATCTCGTCGCTGACCCCGTTATAGCCGGCCCAGACCATCCACAGGGTGCCCGAGGCGTCATCGGCCAGGGTTGCGGCGGTATTGGAGACCAGGCCGGTGTAGTATTCCTGTTCCTCGCCCCAGCTGCCCGCCTTGAGCTGGCGGTAGCGCAGCTGCGCCTGGGAGTCGCTGTAGTTGGTCCACACCGCGAAGAGGTCGTCGTCACTGCCGTTGGAGGAGACCGACGGCACGACATTGATGCCGCCTTTTTCGGAAATCGGCTGTGGGCTGCTCCAGGCGCCGTCTACGCGGCGGCTGACAAAGACGACGTTATCCCCGCCGACACGATCCGCCCATGCCCACACCGCCTTGTCGGCCTTGTGGTTGAGTGTTGCCGCAGCATCGGCGGCATGAGCCGGCAGGGGGGAGAGGCAGAGGAGGACGAGGGAAAGAAACGGAGCGCCGCCATGATGTAAGGACATGAGCAACCTCGAGGAGAAAGGATCGGAGAAGGCCTGTTGGCTCTGATAGCGACGGGAATATAGCTCAGAGTTGCCGTTCGAGTAAATAGGGAAAACGGGCGTGGCTCACCCGGCAGAAGGAAAATGTCTTGCCATCCTTGTCAGGATGCCGGGGCAACTGGCATTTTTACCTTTTCCGTGGAAAAGCGGTTGAATTCTTGAAGCTCCACAGTTACGCTCGCAGCTGGTGCGTCACCTCGAATAACGAAAGCAAACGAAATACGGGTTCAAGGCATGGAGATCGAAAAAGAAAAGACGTTGAGCAAGGGATACGAGTTCGCCGAAGTGGAAGACCGATGGCTGCAGCGCTGGCAGCAGGCGCACTGTTTCAGCGCCGCCATGGAGCCGGGCCGCCCCTCCTTTTCCATAGTCATCCCGCCGCCTAACGTTACCGGCGTCCTTCATGTCGGGCACGCCCTCAACAACACCCTGCAGGATATCCTCACCCGCTATCACCGCATGTGCGGCGACAACACCCTGTGGGTTCCCGGCACCGACCATGCCGGCATCGCCACACAGAATGTCGTCGAGCGCCACCTCGCCATCGAAGGCAAGACCCGCGACGACCTCGGCCGCGACGCCTTCATCGAAAAGGTGTGGGCCTGGCGGGCGGAGAAGGGCGGCACGATCATCAACCAGCTACAGCGCCTCGGGGCATCCTGCGACTGGCATCGCGAGCGCTTCACCATGGATGAAGGCCTGTCCAAGGCGGTGCGCGAGGTCTTCGTCCGTCTCTATCGCGAGGGGCTCATCTATAAGGGCAATTATATCGTCAACTGGTGCCCGCGCTGCCATACCGCTCTGGCCGACGACGAGGTCGAACACGAGGAAACCAAGGGCAAGCTCTATCATATCCGCTATCCCTATGCCGACGGCTCGGGCCATGTGGTGGTCGCCACGACCCGCCCGGAGACGATGCTCGGCGACACCGCGGTGGCGGTGCACCCCGAGGACCCGCGTTACCGGCACCTCGCCGAGGTCGGCATTCGCCTGCCGCTCACCACGCGGGTCATCCCGGTGGTTTTCGACGAGCATGTCGATCGCGAGTTCGGCACCGGGGCCCTCAAGGTGACGCCGTCCCATGACCGCAACGATTACGAGATCGGCCGGCGCCACGACCTGCCCCATCTCAAGGTCATGGACGACAAGGGGGTGATGAACGAGGCCGCCGGCGAGGACTACCACGGGCTCGACCGCTTCGCCTGCCGCAAAAAGGTGGTCGAGGACCTCGAGCGTCTCGGGTTCCTGGAAAAGGTCGAAGAGTATGACCATGCCGTCGGCGTCTGCTACCGCTGCAAGACGGTCAGCGAGCCGACCACTTCCCTGCAGTGGTTCGTCGCCGTGCGCCCCCTGGCCGACAAGGCGGTGGCGGCGGTGCGCGACGGGCGCATCAACATCTATCCCAAGACCTGGTACAACACCTTCTATGCGTGGATGGACAACATCCGCGACTGGTGCATCTCGCGGCAGATCTGGTGGGGGCACCGCATTCCCGCCTGGACCTGCCAGGCCTGCGGCGAGATGATCGTCGACACAGTCGACCCGGCCAGCTGCCCGAAGTGCGGCGCCACCGCTCTGACCCAGGAGACCGATGTCCTCGACACCTGGTTTTCTTCGGCCTTGTGGCCGTTCTCGACCATGGGCTGGCCCGAGCGCACCCTGGAACTCGCCACCTTCTACCCGACCTCGGTGCTCATCACCAGCTTCGACATCCTCTTCTTCTGGGTGGCGCGAATGATGATGATGGGCCTTCACTTCATGGACGAGGTGCCCTTCAAGGACGTCTATCTCCATGCCCTGGTGCGCGACAAGCACGGCAAGAAAATGTCGAAATCGACCGGCAACGTCATCGATCCGCTGGTGGTGATGAAGCAGTACGGCACCGATGCCCTGCGCTTCACCCTCACCGCCTTTGCCGCCCAGGGGCGGGAAATCCGCCTCGACGAGGAGCGCATCGAGGGCTATCGCCACTTTATCAACAAGCTGTGGAACGCCGCCCGCTTCGCTCTGATGCACCTGCCGCAGGGCTCGGAGGCGGACCGGGCGGTGATCGACGCCCCGGGTTCGCTGCCCCTGGTGCATCGCTGGATTCTCAGCCGCCTGGCCACGGTCATCGACGAGATGCGCGCCGCCCTCGACGAGTACCGCTTCAACGACGCCGCCACCACCGTCTATCAGTTCGTCTGGCGGGAGTTCTGCGACTGGTACCTCGAGTGGGTCAAAGCCGACCTCTTCGGTGACGATGCCACCGCCAAGAAGCAGGCCCGCGGGGTGCTGCTGACGGTGCTCGAGACCGTGCTGCAACTCATCCACCCCATCACCCCCTTCGTCTCCGAGGAGATCTGGTCGGTCCTCCCCGGCGAGCGCGGCCTGCTCGCCGTGGCGCCTTTCCCGGAGCGCCGCGCCGCGTGGCTCGACAGCGGGGCGGTGGCCGATATGGAGGTGCTTATGGGGGTGGTCACCGGTATTCGCAATATCCGTTCCGAGGCCGAGCTTCACCCCACGGCGAGGATTGCCGCTGCCGTCATCTGCGCTGACGGCGAGCGCTGCCAGTTGCTGCGCTCCTTCGCGGCGGCCATCGTCGATCTCACCCGGCTGAGCGAATTCAACGTCGGCCCCGAACTCCACAAGCCCGCCGACGCCGCCACCTACATCTACAACGACCTGGAGGTCTTCGTTCCCCTCAAGGGACTGGTCGACGTTGCCGGCGAGCTGGCCAAACTACGCCGCGAGCGGGAGAAGGTCGAGGTCAAGCTGGCCCAGGTCAATGGCAAGCTCGGCAACGAAAAGTTCCTCGCCAACGCCAAGGCGGAGGTGGTCGCCAAGGAGCAGGAGAAGAAGGCCCAGCTCGATGCCACCATGGCCAAGATCGTCGAGGCGGAAGAGCGGCTCAAACGCTCGGCGTGAGGATCGGCCCATGGAGAAGAACATGCTGCGGGCGATGTTTCGCCGCTTTCTCGACGAGGATATCGGCCGGGGCGACCTGACCAGTGAGGCTATCTTCCCTGCCGAGCAGACCGGCCAGGCGCGCCTGGTGGCGCGCCACGGCTTCGTCGTCGCAGGGGCGATGACGGTGGCGGCCGAGGTGTTCAGGACGCAGAACCCGGACATCGTCGCCGCCGAAGCGGCAGCGGACGGCAGGCGCGTGGCCCCCGGTGAAGTGCTGCTGACCGTTGCCGGCCCGGTCGTCGATCTGCTCAAGGGGGAACGTGTCGCCCTCAACCTGCTGCAGCGCCTGTCGGGCATCGCCACGCTGACGGCGGAATTTGTCGACCGGGTCAAGGGCTATCCAGTGCGCATCACCGACACCCGCAAGACCACGCCAGGTCTGCGCGTGCTCGAGAAATATGCGGTGCGCGTCGGCGGGGGCAGCAATCACCGCTTCAACCTCACTGACGGGGTCCTGATCAAGGACAACCATATCGCCGCCTGCGGCTCGATAGCCGAGGCGGTGGCGAGGGCGCGGTGGGCGGCGCCGCATACGGTGCGCATCGAGGTGGAGACCGATACCCTGGAGCAGGTGGAAGAGTGCCTGCGTTGCGGCGTCGATATCATCATGCTCGACAATATGAGCCCGCAGCAGATGCGGGTAGCGGTGACTACCATCGCCGGCCGGGCCCTGGTGGAGGCCTCCGGGGGGGTCAGGCTGGAGACGGTGGAGGTCATTGCCGCAAGCGGGGTCGATATCATCTCCGTAGGCGCCCTGACGCATTCGGCGCAGGCCTGCGATATCGGCATGGACTGGCTGGTGGCGTAAAGATGATGCGTATACACCGGGTTAACGGGAAAGACTGCTGAAAAGGCCTTGCTTTCATGGGCCAGAGTATGGAATACTCCGGGGTGTGTTAGTTTTCAGAGGTTTTTTTGGTCTGCAGCTGAGGGATCAAACAGTGCAATCAGGCAGTTACGTCCTCCTGAGGGGGAGCCGAAGGTATCGTGCCTTTTCCGGTGAAACCCTGGCATAACGTACAGAAAGAGAGGTCTCGGCACATGCGTTGTCCAAAATGCGGATTTATCTCCTTTGACCATCTGGAAGAATGCGTAAAATGCAAGAAGAACATCAAAGCGGTCTCCGATACGATGCATGGCACGGTGTTAAGCGTCGCCGCGCCGGCCTTCCTGCATTTCGATCTGGATGGCGGTGAGCAGGAGGGTGACGAGGTGCTGGCAGCAGAAGCACCCCTCCTCGAGGATGACTTCATTGATGACGACCTCGAAGTACTGGTGGATGATGACGAACGCGATGACGCGGATGCTTCCGTCGCCGTGGTGAAAAGCGGTGGCAAGGATGACGCCGAAGACGAGGACCGCGAGATAGAGATCGATCTCAGCCAGTTCGAAGACGCCGAAGAATTCGAGGGCGGTGATGCCGTGGTCGAGAAACCGAAGAAGGACGATGAGCTGTCTCTCTCTCTTGACTTGCCCGAGGAACTCAACGATCTCTCCGATCTCTCGCCACCGCCCCGGCCGGTCGCGGTGGAAAGCGCTGCAAAGCCGGCAGACGACGACATGGAGATCGAGGCTCTCGATTTCGATCTCGGGTTGGGGGATGTGGAAGAGGAGCCGGCTGCCGCTGGTGGAACTCCTCGGGAGACCGTTCTTGCCCTCGACGATATTGATTTCTCCGGGCCACTCGCCGAGAAGGACGCCGCCAAGGGAAAGGCCAAGGCTGCCAGCAACGGCTCCGGTATGGATGACGACCTGAACTTCGAACTCGACCTCGGCGGACTGTCGCTCCACAAGGATCTTTGATTCCCCCCGCGGTAAGGGGTGGAGGGGTGGCGGCAGGGAGGTTTTGGACTCATCGAGAGGCGCCGCCGGCGATGTGGACGAGGGAAAGAAAAAGAATTGACACCCCTCGTGAAGTCGGGTAAAAGAGCGTCTCAAAATTACTCGCCGGGATAGCTCAGTAGGTAGAGCAACGGACTGAAAATCCGTGTGTCCCTGGTTCAATTCCTGGTCCCGGCACCAAGTAAAATCAATGGGTTAAGTCAGAAATGGCTTAACCCATTTTTGTTTTTGGCCCTGGTTTTGCCAAAATTTTGCCAAAACTTGAACCTCCCCATGGCTACTCTTGCCTACCTATGGTTTTGCAATAGATGTCATTCAAAGCATTTCCGTCACGGCTGAACGCGTTTTTCACGTATTTGGCATAGACTCTGATGATCATATCAGTATCTCTGTGCCCCATGACGTTTGCTATCCATAACGGATTTTCACCAAGAGAAAGGGCGGTCGTGGCAAAACTGTGCCGAGTTTGGATCATAGGGCGGTAAGGAATTCCTGCTCTTTCGAGTGCGGGCCTCCACACCCTATTGCTGAGATTTGCATGGTTCAACAGGTTGCCCTCGGTTGTACAAAACAAATACTCGCTTCCCAGCTGTTCACAAATGGATTGCTGTTTGAGGAGAACCGATTTCATCGCTGGAAGTATTGGGATTTCCCGTCGACTGTATCGGTTCTTCGTCTTGCCCTCCACTTTCCTCCCGTCTTCGTCCAAAGTCAGAGCCTTGGTGATGGCAATGACACCCTGCGACCAATGGATATCGCTAGCCCTTAAGGCGAACTGTTCCCCTTGGCGGACACCAGAACTAAACGCAAACTGAAAATACGGCCTCCAGTGTTCCGGCAACATTTGAATGATGCGCTGTTGCTCATCAATGGTAAACGGTTCGATTTTGTACGTGCTAGAGCTTACTGGAAGGTTTTTATATCCGAAAAACGGGTTGTAGCTTGCACCCCAGTTGAACTTGATTGCGGCATTCTTGCAGATCATTTTCAGCGGGATTAGGCATTTGTTGAGAGTCTTGTTGCTCACCACCTTGTTGCGGAATCGCTGCTGCTTACCCCATGCATTGAACTCATCAATCCCGGCAGGGGAGATGTCAGAAAACCGGAACTCTCCAAAAAATGGGATAAGGTAGCCGGTAAGCAACCTTCTGTAATCGAGCAAGGTACGTTCTGTTACACGATCAGTGGCTTTGAGGAGGGAAAGCCATTCCCAAGCGAAATCTTTGAAGAGGATTTCGTCTGGCCTCAAGGATCGTCTCAAAACCTTCTTCTCGAGTCCGGAAAAGAAGTCGAGCTTTTTGCTTTTCGGGAAAACCTTTCTAAACTCGAAAGAGCCTGCTGCTATTGCCAGTGCAATTCGATCCAACTGCTCTCTCACAAGTTTTGCATTATTGGTAGACCAGTGAAGCCCTGATGATTCGCGCACCCGCTGGTTTAGGTACAGAAAATCAACATAAACCAGGCCATTGATGTTACGAACGACTCCTGTCTTATTGATATTGATAGAAAGTTGTTTGCATCGAGCCTTTCGATCAGTATCCGTTGACTGTAATAATTGTAACATGTCTAATTACCCTCCACGCATACACCACCTCCTTCTGATGCTTTTTAACTATAGAGCATTATACCAGAGATGGTGTATGAATGAAAGTTATCTGATTCTAGATGGTTATGGCGCTGAGGCAGGATTTCACTTCTGATTCGCAGTGGCAAACTGCTAGGTTTGCTTTGGGAACATCTCCTTCATTGTTGGTACCGTTCCCATCGCCTTCTATCCATTCAACTATCGCCTGCCACTTGAAGAGAACCTTTTTAGGTGTCGGTTTGAAAAAATGCTTTCCTTCGACAAAAGTTCCGTTACAAATCAGGTTATAAATGCTCTGCTCGGAATATTTGATCTGGATGCTCAACTCCAAAACTGTAAGATAAATCGGTGTCATTTCTCCTCTCCTCTGATTTTGAGCACACATGTGTTTCTGAACAAAGTTACAGTCGTTTGTCATTGACTGGGTGTCCTCCAAGATAGTAGTTAGCCCTTTACTGGAATAACCAATTAATCTTCTTCGTCTAAAATGTCGTTGAAAAGATCTTCGTCCTCCTGGATAGCTGACTTTTTGCCGAACTTTCCTCGTGACTTTCTGCTAGTCAGTGTTTTTTGGAGATATTCTGTTTCTTCTTTTCCTCAAGTTCGTCGTCATCAAGATCGTCATCGTCCTCTACTTTCTTGGCTTTACCTTTAGTCTTTAACTTCGATTTACTCTTACCTTTCTTGGGAGGCGCATCCACATCATCGTCATCATCTAGGTCAAGGTCGTCATCATCTTCATCACCGTCATCGTCCTCTACTTTCTTGGACTTGCCTTTGGATTTGGACTTTCCTTTCTTTTTAGGTTCATCATCTTCATCATCCAAGTCTAAATCGTCGTCATCGAGGTCAAGGTCGTCATCGTCATCATCTTTACTAGACTTACCTTTTGACTTTGACTTTGATTTACCTTTCTTTGACTTGGGTTCGTCGTCCTCGTCGTCCTCGTCGTCCTCGTCGTCCTCGTCGTCCTCGTCGTCCTCGTCGTCCT
>CALGIJ010000005.1 GCA_937915545.1 uncultured Desulfobacterales bacterium | reverse complement strand
CCGCAACACCAGACAATATGCATCGCACTGATTTCATAGACATGGGTGCTCTTCTCGAGTCGTGGTTGGTCTCTGGCGAGCTTGCCAAGCATATCCCGGCCGACTTGCCGACCAGGCTCACAGCGAGCACCGCCCCTACAAAGAGATAGTTTCCGGCTTATATACACTAATTAATAGTTATATTTAACTACCTATTAAAGCGTTAACACCGCAAAACAAACTCCACAAAACAACATCCTCCCTATACTACCGACTATCACCGCCGAAATAATCCCAGAATCATGCAGAGCATATTATCTTTATTATCATGCAGATAGACGAGATCTTCATAACAACTTGCCTGAATCTACACAACAGAAATCTGCGCACTGGCAGAAAATATCAACAACTTCATGTAAAAGATAGATTACAACATAGAATTGTTTCATTAAAAAGGTCACTCTTTTTATATTCTCCAGCCCTTGTACAAAGCTATGCATCAGTAATCGAAACCCGATATACGGGTCCCTCGGCTACAATGGCTGCTGCGACAAGGTGGCGACCGCCCCGTTCCGTGCAGAATCTCAACATTGTGAGGCCCTGCCTGCGGGAAGACAGTTGTCGTCCGGAAGTGGTTATCCCGAAACCTCAGGGGAACCAAGGACAAGGCTTTCTCTGGAGTGAAGGAGTGGAAGTGATGACCATCGCCCGCCCGCCATCGCGAGGCGAGCTCTCCACGAACCTTCTCACCCCCCTCGCCCGTCACCTTCTTCCTCCCCCGCCCTTCCCGCCACCGCCTCTATCGGCAGAACCTTGCCTGCCCCCCGCAACCATCGGTAATACCAGTTTGACACTGCATAACATTTCTTTGTAAGAAAACCTCGCCAGGGAGGAAATGCCCATGGCGTATATCACATAGCAGTATCGATTAAGCAGAAGAACATCAGTGACGAAAGCGCGGCGATCACCGCGCAGCCTGGCGCATTCATGCCCCGGCGAGGAAAGCCGCGCATGCGACACGCGCCGGCCGGAGACAGCCTTGCCGGCACATTTTTCTTCGTCACAACAGCCTCGGGAGAGATCGGTGAGTTTTATCGATGCACACAATATAACCAAGACCTTCAGCGGCAGGAACGGGGCCGAGGCGACCCTCGCCATCGCCGATATCAGCCTGGCCATCGGCGAGAACGAGTTCATCGCCCTGGTCGGCCCCAGCGGCTGCGGCAAGTCGACCTTCATGCTCATGGTGGCCGGCCTCGAGAAACCAACTCGTGGAGAGCTGACCATCGACAGCCGGCCGGTAACCGGGCCCGACCAGCAGCGGGCCATCGTCTTCCAGGAGTTCCTCCTCTTCCCCTGGAAGACGGTGCGCGGCAATATCGAGTTCGGACCCCGCCTCAACGGGGTTAAAAAGAGCCAGTATCGCCTGCTGAGCGAGGAACTCATCCGTCTCGTCGGCCTGCAGGGCTTCGAACACTGCTACCCCTACGAGCTCTCCGGCGGCATGAAGCAGCGCGTGGCCATCGCCAGGGCCCTGGCCAACAAGCCCAGGGTACTGCTCATGGACGAACCCTTCGGCGCCCTCGACGCCATCACCCGCGAGAGCATGCAGATCGAACTGCAGAAAATCTGGCAGCAGGCGCGCTGCACGGTGCTGTTCATCACCCACTCAATCAGCGAGGCAATCTTTCTCGCCGACCGCGTCGTGGTGATGAGCAGCCGCCCCGGAAGTATCAAGAAGGACGTCGCTATAGAACTCGAACGCCCCCGCACCCGGGAGATGTTCACCAGCGAGCGTTTCCGCCACTACGAACGGCTGCTCAAGGAGTGTATCTGGGAAGAGGAACAGATACCGCAGGCCTGTTTCGCCTAAGATGAAGATCGCCTACAGAAAATTTTTCTCGCCGCTGTTCTTTCTGCTCTGCTGGGAGGGGGTTACCAGGGCCGGAATGGTCGAGAGCTGGTTTCTGCCCCCGCCCATGGAGGTCTTCGCCACCCTGTGGGCGATGATCGTCTCCGGGGAGGTGCCCTACCACACGGCAGTCAGCATGGGGCGGGCGGCCAGTGGTTACCTGGTCGCGGCAGCGGTCGGCATCGGCCTCGGCCTGCTCATCGCCTGGTCGGTCCTCATCGAGGACTTCTTCGACCCGCTCATCGAGCTCATCCGCCCCTTGTCGACCTTCGCCCTGGTGCCCATTCTCTTCCTGTGGTTCGGCGTCGGCGACACCTCCAAGGTGATCATCATCTTCAAGTCGTGCTTTTTCCCCATCCTCCTCAACACCATCGCCGGGATCAAGGGCGTCGACCGCAAGCTCATCCTCGCCGCCCAGTCCCTCGGCGCCAACGGCCGGCAGCTGTGGCTGCAGGTGCTCATCCCCTCCGCCCTGCCGGTGATCATCACCGGGCTGCGCATTTCCACCGCCATGGCGATGATGTCCCTGGTCGGGGTGGAGATGCTCTCCAGCGACTCCGGCCTCGGCTTTCTCGTCATCGACGCCCAGCGCACCTTCGATACGCGGCGCGTCTTCGCCGGCATCATCGTCCTCTCCGCCGTCGGCTTCTCCATCGATTTCGCCGCCCGCATCATCCAGTCAAAGGCTGTCGCCTGGCATACCCATACCTCCCTCGGGGGGAAATACCCATAATTCTGCACTGCGAGGATTTTGTATGAACACCATCTACCATTGCCGGAAGAGAAGGGCCCATGGCCTGCCCCTCGCCCTGCTCCTCCTGGGGCTCGGCCTGCTGCTTTGGCCGCAGGCGCCGCATGCCGCCGAGTTGCCCACGGTCAAGCTCGTTTACTGGCGCAGCATCGACGATCTGCCGCTCTACGTGGGGGTCGAGAAGGGCTTCTTCAAGGAAGCCGGCGTCAATGTCGAGCTCGAATACATCAGCGGCGAGCCCAATACCCTGGCGGCGGTGATGCGCGGCGACGTCGCCGGCGGCTATATCTCCCTCTCCTCGCTGATCAAACTGGCTGAAGAGAAGGCCCCGGTCAAGGTGGTGGCGTGGATGGGCCACGCCCATCCCGGAACCAAGTGCGGCATTCACGTCGGCGCGCAGACGAAGTATAAAACCCTCGAAGACCTGCGCGGCATCCGCATCGCCACCAGCGGCAGCGTCATGGTCAAGACCCTGCTCACCCATGCCGTGCACAAGGGCGGGCTGACCTTGAAGGATATCAAGCCAATGTGGGGGGCGACTCCGGAGAACCCGATGCAGCACGAAGCGGCGCTGCGCTCCGGGGGCATCGACGGCTTCATCGTCTGAGACCCCCTCGCCGCCATGCTGGAAGCGCATGGAGCAAGCCGTATTCTCGCCTCGTTTCACGACATCAGCGCCAACTGGGTCTTTGCCGGGCTCTATTTCTCCGACAAGTACCTCAAGGAGCAGCCCGACAATGTCCGCAAGGTCATGGATGGGCTGGTCAAGTCGTTCGACTTCATTGCCGGCAATGACCGCGAGGCCCGCGCCTTTTTACCGAAATACACCAAGGTGGAGGAAGAGCTGTGCATGATCTCCGCCCTCCGCCACTACCAGGCCATCGAGCCTCCCGAGAGACTCGAGGAGCAGATAAACCTCATGGCGACCTATGGCTATATCAAGAACAGTGTCGACATCTCCGCCATGATCGATTACGGCTTCCTGCCCGAAGCCCTGCGACACCAGGGGGAAACCGCCCCGAAAAAAACGGGAGGGACCCTGTGATGAGAAGATTGCATCCGCCGACCCTTCTCCGCCAGTTCCTGCTCTGCGCACTCTTCCTCTCCGTGGCCGGCCTCTCCGCCGCCAGCACCTCGCCCTTCGACCACGGCTTTCAGGGACTGGCCTGGGGAATCAGCAAGGACGAGTTGCCGGACCTCGGCTTGAAGCCGGCCGCGCTCAACAACATCTATAAGAAAGGCCCATCCTCGGCATTCTTCGGAGAAGGTTCAGGCAAACTGACCATGGCGCTGGAGGGCATTCCCCTGCTCTCCATCTTCGTTAATTTCTTCGACCAGCGCCTCTATGGCGCCGACATGGTCTTCACCCCTGGACACCGCCAGGAGGTCCACAACCTCCTCGTCAGGGAGATGGGAGCGCCCTGTCAGCAGACGGCGAACGGCGATCGTTGGCTGACGCCCAAGGTGTCCATCCTGCTCACCGACCGCGAGCTGATGGTGGTTGCCCGGGAGTTCGACCCCGACAAGGCGACAGCCGCCCCCGCGGACAAGGATGCCGCCTGCTGCCCAGGCAAGGGATAAGCCCTGATGAGGCTCGAGGGGTGAGCACCACGAAGGGCCGCGCCTGGGCATACCACCCGGGCGCGGGGCCGTGCAGGCCGGGGGTGGCCCGGCCGTGAAAGCTCAGCAGCCGCAGCTGCCGCAGGATCCGGAACTGCAGCCGCCACCGCCGGTGGGGAGAGGGTTCGTCGAGCGAATCGAGAAGCCGGAACGGCCGGGGGCATCGACATAGTCGATAGTGATGGCGCCGCACTGCTGCACCAGGCTTTTCTCGACGATAAAGGCCAGGCCGTCCTTATCGTAGCGCTCGTCTTCAGAAGTGCCCTCGTCGAGGGCGAGGCCGAGGGAGGGCCCAGCGCAGCCGCCCTGCATAAGGGCGACTCGCAAGGCTGAAAAGATGTTGTTTTCGGTCATGTAGGCGGTCAGCTTTTCCACCGCCAGCGTGGAGACGTGTAGCATGAGAGGTTCCTTTGCGAATGAGAGTTGGGTGGAGTGATGGAGTGCGAATCGCCCCCAGCCGAGAGGAAGACCTCCCACCTCGGCTGCGGCGTCGGCAACGGCCGGTGGCGCCATGACAGGAAGCGCAGACAATGTCCGTTGACCATGAAACCGGCTGGGGCTCACGGGCCGCCGAGGTCGATTCTTCGCCGCAGAATAGTGCATATCCTCCTGTAACTCCAATTGGAATACTCGATGATTTGACGGGAACCGATTCCCTGGCGGGAAGACCCTGGCCACCGCCACGGGTGTGAAATCGGCATAGCCTATCGACGACAAAGCACCCATCGAAAACAACTATTTGAACTGCACCACCGTCTATGCTAGGTGGATACTGCGTCAGTGATCCCACCGTCCCCCTCAACCATCAGGAGCCTCCATATGAAAACTTCCCTTCTCGCCGCGGCCCTTGGCTGCATGCTGCTCTTTTCCCCCATCGGCGCCACTGCTGGCGCCCTCGACGGCTTTGCCGGCGCCAAGGGCACCTTGAAGATCGCCGGCGGCACCGCCCATATCCCGGTGATGAAAGAGGCAGCCCAGGCGATCATGAGCAGCAACCCGGACGTGCAGATCACCATCGCCGGCGGCGGCACCGGGGTAGGCATCAAGCAGGCCGGCGAAGGCCTGGTGGACATCGGCAACGCCGGCCGCAAGCCGACCGACGAGGAGGTCAGCCGCTACGACCTGCACATGGTGCAGTGGGCCATCGACGGCGTCGCCGTGGTGGTGCATCCCGGCAACCCGGTGAAAGCACTGAGCGGCGAACAGCTCCGCGACGTCTATGCCGGCAAGATCGCCAACTGGAAGGAACTGGGCGGCAGCGACAAGGGCATCAACCTCTATGACCGCGATGAAACCAGCGGCACCAGGGAAGTCTTCCTGAAAAACGGCTTGAAAGACGGTACGGTGGCCAAGACCGCCAACGTCGTCGTCTCCAACGGGGCCATGAAGACCGCCGTCGCCGGTGACCCCTATGGCATCGGCTATGTCTCCGTCGGCCATATCGACGCCACAGTCGGCCCGGTGGCCCTCGACGGCATCGTGCCGAGCGTCGCCACGGTCAAGGATGGCTCCTACAAGGTGGCGCGCGGCCTCTACAGCCTCACCAAAGGCCCGGCCAGCGGCCTCGCCAAGCTCTTCCTCAACTATCTGCTCACCCCCGAGGGGCAGAAAATCGCCACCGACAAAGGCTTCATCTCGGTGCTGTGAGCCGCCTCTCCGCGGCCGAGCGGGCTCTGCAGCTGACCACCGTCTGCTGCGGCCTGCTCGTTGCCGCCATGCTCGTGCTGATGCTGGTTCTCGCCTGGCCGCTGCTGCACAGCGGCCAGCTGCTGAGCCTCATCGGCGGCGACTGGCAACCAGCCGCCGGCCGTTACGGCATCGCGCCGATGCTTGCGGCCAGCCTCCTGCTCGCCATCAGCGCCGTGCTGCTCGCCATTCCGCTCAGCCTCGGCACGGCCTTTGCCGCCGTCGCCCTGGCGCCGCCCTTCTTGCGCTCGCCGCTGATGCTGTGCGTACGCCTCATGGCCGGAATCCCCACCGTCATCTACGGCTTCGCCGCCGTCTTCGCTCTGGTGCCCTTGATGCGCCAGTGGATCGGCAGCGGCTCCGGCTTCACCCTGCTTACCGCCACCCTGGTCCTGGCCGTGCTCATCGCGCCGACGATGATCGTCTTTTTCGTCGGCGGCCTGCGCGCGGTACCGCAGGGCTACAGCCTCGCCGCCGACGCCCTGGGCTGCCGGCCGGTGGACAAGCTGCTCTACCTCCTCCTCCCCCAGGCGGCCCCGGCGATTACCGCCGGCATCGTCATGGGCCTGGGGCGGGCGCTGGGCGACACCATGATCGGCCTGATGCTCGCCGGCAACAGCGCCATCATGCCCGACTCGATGCTCTCGACAGGCCGCACCCTGACCAGCCACATCGCCCTGGTCATCGCCGCCGACTTCTCGAGCATGGAGTTCAAGTCGATCTTCGCCTGCGGCATCGTCCTCTATCTGCTCACGGCGGCGCTGGTGGCCATACTGCGCCGGACCTTGCCCCTGCCAGCCACGGCCAGGCCATGAGAAGAGCCCTCGGCACCCTGACCATCGCCTTTTCCTTCGCGGCGACCCTGCTCCTCTTCGCCGCGGTGCTCTTCTTCGTCGGCGTCATCGTCTACCGCGGCTGGTCAGGGCTCGCCCCCGGCCTCATTTTCGGCGACACCCGGCCCCTCGACGCCCTGCTGCTGAGACGACAGGTGTTCGACGGTCTCTTCCCGGCCATGGCCGGCACCCTGGCGCTGATGGCGCTGACCATGACCCTGGCCGTCCCCGCCGGGCTGGCTACCGGCATCTATCTCGCCGAGTACGCCCGGGGGAGAGGCAAGGCCTTGTTGAGCCTGCTCTTTGACATCCTCGCCGGTCTGCCGTCGATCGTTGTCGGCCTCGCCGGGCTGGCCCTGACCATTATCCTGCACCGCATATTCCCGGGACGCATCGGCCCCTGCCTGCTCATCTCGGCCCTGGCCCTGGCCTTTCTCGTCCTTCCCTACCTGGTACGCAGCGTGCAGCTGGCGCTGGAGTCGGTGCCGCGCACCCTGCGCCTCACCGCCCCCGCTCTCGGCGCCGACAAGCTGACCACCATCCGCGCCGTGCTCCTGCCCGCCTGCCTGCCCGAGATCGCCGGCGGCATCATCCTTGCCGTGGGCAGGGCCATCGAGGACACGGCGGTGATCATGCTCACCGGGGCGGTCGCCTCCGCCGGAGTGCCGCGCTCGCTGCTGGCGCAGTACGAGGCCCTGCCCTTTTATATCTACTATATCTCCGGCCAGTACGCCGACCCCGAAGAGCTGCAGCGGGGCTTCGCCGCAGCCCTGCTGCTGCTGGCCATGTGCGTCGTCATGCTCCTGGCGGCCCAGCTGCTCTCCACAGGCAATCCACTGAGGCGGCGGCCATGACTACGACCATGAACGGCAAAATCCGCACCGAAAAACTCTCCTTTTCCTATGGCGAGCGGCTGCTCCTCGGCGACATCTCGGTGGAGTTCGCCGACCAGGCCATCACCGCCATCACCGGCCCTTCCGGAACCGGCAAGTCGACGCTGCTGACCGTCTTCAACCGTCTCTGGGAGGAGATCGGCGGCGGTGCGCTGCGCGGCCGGGTCCTCCTCCGCCTCGAGGGGCGCTGGCAGGATATCCATGCCGCGGAGATGCCGGTCAGCATGCTGCGGCGCCGCGTCGGCATGGTCTTTCAGACACCCAACCCCCTGCCGATGTCGATTTCCGCCAACCTCGCCTTTCCGCTCAAGCTGGCGGGCATAGAGGATAAGCAAGAGATCGCCGCGCGCAGCCGCGAGGCGCTGCTCCGGGTCCACCTGCTAACCGAGGTGGAGGACCGCCTGGGCAGCGACGCCCGCCTCCTCTCCGGAGGTCAGCAGCAGCGTCTCTGCCTCGCCCGCGCGCTGATGCTCCACCCCGAGGTACTGCTCCTCGACGAGCCGACCTCCTCCCTCGACCCCAAGGCCTGCACCGGCATCGAGGAACTGCTCCTCGAATTGAAGGAATCCTGCGCCATCGTCCTCGTCTCCCACTACCAGGACCAGATCAGCCGCATCGCCGACCAGGTCTATCTCCTTGGCGAACGCACCCTGCTGCGCCAGCGCTAGCCCGCCCAGACGGCCGGCCTTCCCCACTGCGCCTGGATTCAGGATCGCCCGGTGCGGAAGATGGTGGCATAGATGGAAACCGAGACGACGATGATCAGGCCATGCACCAGCCGCGTCCAGAAACCGGAAAAGCCGGCGCTGATGATGCCCGCCTCGATGATGCCGATGATGATCGCCCCGATGCAGGTGCCGTAGAGGGTGCCGCGGCCGCCGAACACCGAGGTGCCGCCGATGAAGATGGCCGCGAAGACCAGCAGCAGATAGCCTTCCCCCTGCGTCGGCCACCAGTTGCCCATCTCCAGGCAGACGAGCACCGCGACGAAGGCGCTCAAAAGCCCCATCATGGTGAACAGCCACAGTCGCACCCGGTCGGTATCGACCCCGTTAAGGCGCGCCGCGCGAAGGTTGTCGCCGGTAAAGAGCACCCGCTCGCCAAAGACATGGCGGTTGAGCAGCAGAGCGAGCAAGATCGCCAGCGCGAGAAACCACAGCGCCTGGGCGGGAATGCCCAGCACCCGCCCCACCATGAGCTGGTGAAAATCCGTTCCCCGGATCGAAGCGATGTTACGCGCCAAGCCCGAAGCGAGCAGGGCCGACAGTCCGCGCCAGAAAAACTGCGTGCCGATGGTGGCGATGATCGACGGCACGCCGACTTTGACCACCAGTAGCCCGTTGAGCAACCCGCCGATGCCGCCTGCGGCGAGGGCCGCGACAAAGCCCAGCCAGGGCGAGGCAGTACGCAGATAGATCTCGGCAAAGAGCAGGCCGGCCATAGCCATCAGCGAGGGGAAGGACATATCCAGTTCCCCGGCGATGACCAGAAAGGTCAGCCCCAGGGCGAGGATGGCGATGAAGGGGATGGTCGAGAGAAAGGAGATGTAGATGCGCCCGCCCAGAAAGGTCTGCGGACTGAGAAGGGCAAAGAGCGCCAGCAGCATGGCGAGCAAGGCTGTGATGCCCAGTTGCAGCCGATAGCGGTGCAGGAATGCCATCCCCATCACCTCGCCCCGCCATGGATCTGCAGCAGCCGCCCATGCAGGTCGCCAAGAGAGATATCCTGCCGATCGTAGCTGGCCACCATCTCTCCCCGGTCGAGGATCAAGAAGCGGCTGGCGACACGGTAGATATGCCCGACGTTATGGGAGATAAGGATGCAGGCCCTGCCTTGTCTGGAGAGTTGCTCGATGAAGGTCAACACCCGGTCGACCTCGCCCAGGGACAGCGCCGTGGTCGGCTCATCGAGAACCACCAGGCGGGCATCGAAATACATCGCCCGACCGATGGCCACCCCCTGGCGTTCACCGCCGGAGAGCGTCTGCACCGGGGTATCGGCAGTAATCGCCCGGCCCTGGAGACCGACATAGCGGCGCAGAATCTCCATGGTCACCCGCTTCTCCTCCGCCACGCGCAGCATGCCCCAGCGATTGACCAGCGCCCGGCCGACGAAGATGTTGCGCCATAACGGCTGCTGCTCGCCGAGGGTGCTCTCCTGAAAGAGAGTCTCGATGCCCATGCTTCTCGCCTGGGCAACGCCATAGCGCGACGAGTCGACGGCAACGCCATCGATGAGCAGGCTGCCGCTGTCCGGGCGGTGCACCCCGGAAAGGATCTTGATGAGCGTCGACTTCCCGGCCCCGTTGTCGCCGACCAGGCCAACCACCTCGCCGGGATAGACGGCGAGGTGGATATCGCTCAGTGCAGGGGTCCCGCGAAAGGATTTGCCCACCCCGCGCAACTCGAGGATCGGCGGACGATCCTTTCCGGGTCCGCTCATCGCCGCTACCGGATGCCCCTTTTGGCCAGCGGGGCCACCTTGCCGATGCTGCTCTTATCGACCAGCCCGCCGCCGGTATCGATATTGAGCCCGGTAAAGCCGTAACTTTTAGTCAGCACCAGCTGGGTCACCGACAGGTAGCCGAGCAGGTACGGCTGCATCTCGGAGACAAGGTCGACATAGCCGCTCTCGATGGCGGTGGCCGTCGCCGGAGACAGGGAGAACCCGCCGACATAGACCTGATCCGGCCCGACGCCGGCGGCTTTGAGGAAGTTTTCCATCTGGCTGGTGAGCGCCCCATGGTCGATGAGAATCAGCTTGCAGTCGGCATGGCTGGACAGATAGCCGGTGATGACCGGGGTGCCCATGGCGGTGTCCTTGTCCACCTCGGGGCTGATTTCGAGATAATCGACAACCAGGCCGGCCTCTTCGAGGGTTTTCAACATCGCCCTGGCGCGCCGTCCGCGTTCCTCGAGCCGTTTCAATCCCCAGACGAAGGCGCGGTCGCCCTTCTTGACGCCGGAGCGGGCCAGGGCCTCTTTGGCAAGAGTCCTGCCCATCACCTCGGGATCGGTGCCGATGGTGCCGAAGCCGCGGGAAGCGTATTTGGCCCGCAGCCTGGGCAGGTCGGTATCGACGCAGGTGACGAGGATATTGCCGGCCATGGCCTCATCGACCAGCGGGGCGAAGGCGTCGTCGCCGGGGTGGCCCATGACGACGATGCCGTCCGGTTTGGCTGCCAGGGCGGTCTTGAAGTTGGCGATCATGTTTTCGGGGTTCCACTCCGAATAGAGCAGCGTCAGGTTGACCCCGAGGTCGGCGGCCGCCTGGGTGGCGCCGTTCTGGACGATGGTATTGTAAGGACCACCAACCGGACCGCCGGTGTCGAACCAGATCTTCATCCCCTTGCCCAGCGGGGTGGCTGGCTCGCCACTGGCCACGTTGAGGCCGGCGAGCAATAGAGAGCAGAACAGGGTCAGCAGGGTGCAGGTCGTTTTCATTGTCGTCTCCTCTGCGCAGTTGACAGCTAGAGCATTTCCAGATAGGCCTCGATACGGACGCGCAGCTGCTCGCTGTCGCTGGTCGCATAGTCGGTTTCGAGGTGCAGGGTCGGCTTGGAGAAGGTCTCGGAGACGAAGCGCTCCACCTGATGGGCCTCGATATTGTAGGTATGGCAGGCCTGCCAGGTGAGGTCGATGACGCCGTCGACGGCAAAACCGGAGATCATCTCCTCGAGCATGGCGAAGCGGCCGGGGTTGGGGCTCATCACCGAACAGGGGGTGGCGAGATAGGCGGTAGCCAGGTTGGTCAGGGGGTCGCCCTCCTCTTCGACGCAGAAGGTCTGCTTGTAGCCGGAACAATTCTCCATGGCGACGATATCGGCGCCGCACTGCTCGACGATCTGCACCACCTTGTCGGAGCCGAGACCGACCGGCACCCCGGTGAGCAGGATGCGCTTACGACGCGGATCGCCGCCGCCCTTTTTATGTTCCTCGCGCATGGTCTGGGCGACCTCGTTCATGGCGGCGACACCCCGCTCCTTGTCGAGGAGGAAGCCGATCTTGAAGAGCACCGTCACCAATTCCGTACCGCGCATTGGCGCCGGATGCAGCCGGTTGACATCCATGAGGTTCTTGCGCGCCGCGCGCTCGCGATTGAGCAGAGAGATCGCCTGGCGCAGGTCGGTTTCACTGATCGGCCGTCCGGCATAGGCCTCGATCCGCCCCTTCAGCCGCTCCACCTCCGCCCGCCACAGCCGTTGCGAGTCCTCGCTCGCCTGCTCCGAGGGCAGCTGCATGACGTGGGTCGGCCGGTAGGCGTCGAGGAGCTCGAACATCTTCTTCTTGCCGTCGCAGGTGGTATCGCCGACGATCAGCCCCGCCGCCTGGAAATAGGGGCAGGAGCCGGTGGCGGCAAAGCCGAAGCTGCTCTTGATCAGCGGGCAGAGGTTGCGCGGCAGGATCTCCTCGGCGGCGGCGATGGGGTCGTTGCGCGTGCCGCACAGCGGCAGCACCGCCGCGCCGGCGGCCACCGCCAGCTCTACCGGCGAATAGAGGCAGTAAAAGCCGACAATCGGTTGACCGGCGTTTTTGGCCTTTTCGAGCTCGAGGAGGTTTTCATCACCGAGCTGCTGCATGGCATTGACAAGTCGTGCGTCCATCGTTGGTCCCCTTGAGGTTGAAAAATCAGGCAAGGTCCCTTGCCAGGAGCGCCGCCCCGTAGGCGCCGGCCAGCTGCGGCCTCTCGGGCAGCAGGATCGGGCGCTGCAGCTCCTCCTCGAGGAGGGTGCGAACGCAAACGTTATGGGCGACTCCGCCGCTGAACACCAGCGGTCCGCGGGGCACCACCCGGTTGAGCATGGCCACGGCGCGCCGCACCACGCTGCGATGCAGGCCCCGGGCGATCTCCCGGCGGTCGCCACCACGGGCGAGCAGCGAGGTCACCTCCGATTCGGCAAAGACGGTGCACATCGACGAAACCGCCGCCTCGCCGCATGCGGCCAGCGCCTCTTCGGCAAAGGCGGAGAGGGAAAAGCCCAGCGCCCTGGCCATTACCTCGAGAAATTTTCCGGTACCGGCCGCGCAGCGGTCATTCATCTCGAATTTTGTCACCCGGCCGGAGCCGTCGAGGGCAATCGCCTTGCTGTCCTGCCCGCCGATATCGAGCACCCCGGCCACCCCGTCGAACAGGGTACCAGCAGCGCGAGCGTGGGCCTTGATCTCGGTGACCGTCGGTGCCGCATAGGCCACCTCGAACAGGCTGCGCCCGTAGCCGGTGGCCATGATGCGATCAAAACAGAGCCCGGCGAGGACCGCCTTGGCCTCAGCCAGCGGGTCGTAGCCGGTGTCGGCGAGGCGGTCGGCGACCGGCCGCCCCTCGCCATCGACCACCACCACGCCAATGGTCCGCGAACCGATATCGATTCCTGCATAGTGCATCGCTGATCTTTCCCCTGGGAGGAGTGTCAAATACGAAACGAATCTCTGTGCGCAGAGCAGTTAGCACACGTTGGCACTCTTCGTCCAATTGGTAGTTCCGATGGCAGCGGGCCAGCCCATAGGGGCGGCGCGAGAGGCAGGGCAGGCGGATCGGTTCCATACCCGCTGCAAGAGGGCGAGGGGGGAAGCGGATGGCGACAGCCACCGGCGAGCGCACGGCGACTGCTGCTATGGGGCGATGGCGGCCCCCGGCGGGAAGAGCGCCGCGGCATGCCGGGGGCAGGGATCATCCCCCGGCATGACGGGGCTCAACGGTGGCGGGCCTGACAGTCGGGACAGGTGCCGAAGACCTCGAGGTGGTGGCCGTCGACGATAAAACCGGTCTGTACGGCAATGAGCTTGTGCAGGGTCGACATGCCCTGACAGTCGATGAGCTGCACCCGGCCGCAGCCACGGCAGACCAGGGGGTGGCTGTGCCCGCCGCGGCCGGCGATATAGCGGTGTTCGCCGTCGCGGTCGTGCACCCACTGCAGGTAGCCGAGCTCGGTGAGCTCCTTGACGGTGCGGTAGACGGTGGTATGGCCGATGCCCCCGTCCCTGACCCCCTCGGCGGCCTCGCTGATGGTCAGCCCGGCGGGGTGGGCGGCGAAAAGCTCCCAGATGTGCCGTCTCTGGCTGGTAAAGCGCTTGCCGATGGTCTGGAAGGCCTCGCGCAGGCCGGCGATGGCCTCGTCGTTGGTCATATCAGCCTCGTGCGCCGAGGCGGCCGACGAGCAGCGCCCCGAGGAAGAAGAAGAAGTTGACGAAGACGATGGTCGCCCCGGTAGGCAGGTCGAGGAGATAGGAGACAAGGATGCCGATCCATACCGAGAAAAGCGAGAAGACCACCGCCAGCAGCAGCGTCGACCTGAAGCCCGAGGCCACCCGCAAGGCGGCCACCCCGGGCATGATGATCAGGCTGGAGACGAGGAGGATGCCGACGATGCGGATCGACAGCACCACGGTCAGCGCCGTGCACAGCACGAGCAGGGTGTTGACCCGATCGGCGGCCACCCCCAGCACCTGAGCCGAGTCCTCCTCGAAGGCGATGACGAAGAGGTCGTGATAGAAGAGCACCACCGCCAGCAGGACGACCACCGTCAGGACCAGGCTCAGCCAGACCTCGGTGGCGGAGATGACGAGGATGTTGCCGAAGAGGTAGCTGAACAGATCGACGTTGAAGCCGCCGCCAATGCCGGCGAGCATCATGCCGGTGGCCACGCCCATGGCCGAGGTCAGGCCGATGGCGGCATCACCCTGCACCCCGGAGCGGCCGGCGAGGCGCATGATCCACAGCGAGCCGAGCAGCACCACGGGAATGGAGGCGTAGACCGGGTGCAGGCCGAGCATCAGCGCCAGGCCGATGGCCCCGAAGCTGACATGGCCGAGGCCGTCGCCGATCATCGAGAAGCGCCGCAGGACGAGAAAGACGCCAAGCAGGGCGCAGCTCACGGCGACCAGCGAGCCGGCAAGCAGTGCCCGCTGGATGAAGGAGAACTGCAGGGCCTCGGTGGCCTGGGCGAACACCTCGGCGATCATTGGCATGCCCCCCCGTGCTGGCGGCACATGAGATGCTGGGCATGGCTGCCGAAGTAGGCGGTCATCGCCGGGGAGTGGCAGAACTCGCTGAAGCTGCCGAAGAAGATCTGCGTGTGGTCGATATAGAGCAGGGTGGTGGCGTATTCGCCGATGGAGCCGCTGTCGTGGGTGACCATGACGATGCTCCGCCCCTGCTGGCGGTTGATGTCGCGCAGCATCTCGTAGAAGCTGCGCCGCGTGCCCGGGTCGAGGGCCGAGGTCGGCTCATCGAGGAAGAGCAGCTCGGCCTCGGCGACCATGGCCCGGGCGAGGAACACCCGCTGCCGCTGCCCGCCGGAGAGCCGGTCGATCTTGCGCCCGGCGAGATGGCCGATATCGAGGCGGGCGAGGATATTTTCCACCGCCGCCCAGTCCCCGGCGTCGAGCTTCTTGGGAAAGCGCTTCAAGGGCAGGCGGCCGGAGGCGACGATCTCACGCACCGTCGCCGGAAAGCCCTGGGCGTTGCCGCCCGCCACCTGGGGCAGGTAGCCGAGACGACGGTGCTCGGTGAAGTCCTGCGGCGACTGCCCGAAGAGGCGCACCTCCCCTGCGCTGAACGGGATGAGGCCGAGCAGACATTTGAGCAGGGTACTCTTGCCGGAGCCGTTGGGGCCGACCAAGGCCAGGAAATCCCCGGGGGCGACGACGAAGTCGAGCCCCTTGAGGATCTCCGTCCCGCCCTGGTTCACGCTGAGGCCGGAGACTTCGATGAGGTTCATCGGCATTGCAGCCCCTTCCGCAGGCGTTCGAGGTTGTCGTTCATCAGCCCGAGATAGGTCACCCCGACGTCGAGCTCTTTTCTGCCGACGTTATGGGCGCCGTGCAGGAGCAGCATGCCGGCCCCGGTCTCGCCGCTGATCACCCGAGCCACCTTGGGGTCGATACCCTCCTCGTAGAAAATATGGCTATGACCTTCTTGCTTCATGCGGCGGGTCAGCTCGGCGATATCGCGCGGGCTCGGCTCGGCATTGGGCGAGAAGCCCTTGTAGGGCGAGACATGGGTAAGGTCGTAACGTCTGGCGGCATAGCCGAAGGCGAAATGGCCGCCGTAGATGATGGTACGCCGGCTGCAGTTGGCCAGGCCGGCGGCATAGCGCTCGTCGAGCTGTCGCAGGCTCTCCTGGTAGGCGGCGGCGCGCTCGGCATAGTACTGCGCGTTCTGCGGATCTTTCGCGGCGAAGGCGCGGGCAATGCCGGCGACGATTTTGCCGGCATTGCCGAACTCCAGCCAGATATGGGGATCAACGTCGCCATGGTGGTGGCCATGATCGTCGTCATGGTGGGCGGAAGTTTCGTGACCATGCCGATCCGCCTCTTTGCCATGGCCATGGTCGTCATGGGCATGGTCGTCATGATCGGCATGACCCTTGTTGTCATGGCCGTGAGGCGACGGCCCTTTCCCGGCAGCGACGGCCTCGCCATGCCCTTCTTCTGCCCCGGCGAAGAGCTCGACGAAATCCCCCGCCTCGACCACGCCAACGCCCCTGCGAGCGGCGTCGGCGACAAGGTCTTCGGCCCACGGCTCCATATAGGGCCCGGTATAGATGAAGATATCGCACTGGCGCATACGGGCGATATCTTTTGGGGTGGGATCGAAGCTGTGCGCCTCGACCCCCGGCGGCAGCAGCAGAGTCGACTCGACACGGTCGCCGCCGACGATCCTCGCCCAGTCATGATAGGGAAAGAGGGTGGCGATAACCCGCAGTTTTGCCGGCGCCGCGGCCTCCGCCGCCTGTGCCAGGTTGCAGGTGGACACGAATATACCCATCAATAGGGCAAGCGTTGCGATTGCTTTCATTGTCTTACCTCCCTGCTGGCCAGACCCGCGCCCTGCCCCACCACAAACGCAGGACAAGGCGGGCGTCTTTTGATTAACGGTAATTTATATTATTAACCAGGTGTGGAGGAGCTGTCAATGAATGAGGACAAATCAAGTATTATCAAATTATATCATATATTTATGTTCTATTCTCAACCTTGCGGCCATTGCTTCGGAATATTTTTATCGAAAAATTTTTACAACAAGAGGGTCGAGATAGACCCGGACAGGCGGCAACGCAAACGGCGGCGCCGAGGATCTCAGACAGCGGCGGGCCACCGATTCGAGGGTTTTGGCCCCACCAGCAGGCCTTCGCCACTGCTCACAGCGAAAAACACCCGCCGCCTGCCCTCCCCCGAGCCCCTGCCATGACAATCCACTTGCTCCTTGACGGCAAGGGGAAAATGGCGGATATCTTGTGAACAGCGGGCCCCACCATGCAGACGTTCAGCGGCGCGCCCTTGCCCGCCGCATGACCGTATCGGGCGCAACCTCCCGCCCGCGCTTGCATGGGCAGAGCCCCCTCCCCCATCACAAAGGAACGATCATGAAGCTGCCCGACCACTTCACCGTGCGCGCCGTGCTGGTGGCACGGCGCATCCTCCTCCGCCATGTCCCCGCGGAGACGGCGACGGCCCTCAACCCGATGCTCTTTTCCCAGGGGGAGCAGGGCTATGTCGCCCTCTTCCGCTATGGCGTGGCCGTGTTCTTCAATATCCCGCCGCTGGAGCAGCGTCACCTCATCGACAAGACGCTGCGCGCCTACTTCGACGAGCCCATGGAGGGCGGGGAGGAGGAAAGCCTGCAGGTGGCGGTGGCCTCGGACCAGGAGGAGCGCGTGCAGGGGGAGACCATCAACCTGCGCGACCTCTCCATCCCCCGGCTGCAGATCCTCGCCGAGGTCATGGCACGCTCGGTGCTCCTCGCCGACTACGAGGCGCGCATCAGCCGCAGCTTCGACATGGTCGAACCGCTGGTCGCCAAGCTGCGCCGCAGCCGGGGCCCGCGCACCGGCGGCCAGCTCCTCCAGACCATCGGCACCGCCCTTGCCACCGAGCACGACATGGTCGGCCGGGCAGCGGTCACCGAGAAACCCGACCTCCTCTGGGAGCACTCGGAACTCGAGGGCTTCTACCTCATGCTGGAGAACGACTTCGAGCTGGTGGAGCGGGACACCGCCCTGGTACGCAAGATCAATCTGGTGTCGCGCACCGCCCAGACCGCCCTGGAGTTGCTGCACGCGCGGCGCAGCCTGCGGGTCGAGTGGTATATCGTCATCCTCATCGTCGTCGAGATCTTTCTCACCCTTTTCGACCTCTTCGTCCGCGGCGGCTGAGCAAGGCCGGCGGTTCCTTGCCAAAACGCAAAGAAATCGAAACACAAACCTCATCACCGGCAAACAGCGGGGCGGTTATCTGGGGCCACGGTGCGACAGGCACCACACCCCCGGCAGAGAGCCGCAACAGAGGAGCACCGCCATGCCAGCCATTCCCTGGAACCCTTCGTTTTCCGTCGCGCACCCCGAACTGGACCGCCAGCACATGGAAGTGCTGACCTTGATGAACGAGATGGAGAGACTTCTGGTCAGCGCACCGGGTAATTACGAGCGCAAGAAACGCCTGCATATCCTCGAACGGCTGCTCCACTACGGCAGCCGCCACTCCGTCCTCGAACTGAGAGTACTGCGCCAGCTGGGTTGCGATGAGGACCGTCTGCACCACCACTGGCGTGCCCACAAGGACTTCGACGCCACGGTCTACGCCCTCTACCGCGAACTGCTCGCGGGGCAAATCGTCCTCGACTCGTCGATCCTCGCCGCCATCCGCCATGAGTTCTTCCACCATATTCTCATGGAAGACCGGCCACTGCTGGCCTCGCTGCGCCTGCGCGTCGAAGCGGGAGGGGAAGACAGCCATCCCCGCCCCGGCAGCCCCTGGCCCTGCCCTGTCTCTCTGGCACCCGCCGCGCTCGACCGATTGACCAATTCGGCCGCTACTCGCCTGGCAGCCTGAGTCACCGGCGCCCTCCTAGGGCCTGGCGACGCGGGCCAGCAGGGGGGCGACGATCTCGGCCATGATCTTCGCCGTGGCGCTTTCGCGGTATTGCTGGAAGAAAACCCGCCCAACATCGCCGGCCATGGCCACCTGCGGGTCCATGGGCAGGGAGCCGAGAAAGGGCAGGCCCATGTCCGAGGCCACTTTGCTGCCCTCTCCCGACGGCAGGATATGGGTGACCGCGCCGCACTCCGGACAGACGAAGCCGTTCATGTTTTCCACCACCCCGAGCACCTCGACCCCTATCTGTCGGCAGAAGTTGATCGACTTGCGCACATCGACGGCGGAGAGTTTCTGCGGCGTGGTGACGATGACCACGCCGTCGAGACCTTCGATGTGCTGGCAGACGGCGAGCGGCTCGTCGCCGGTGCCGGGCGGGGAGTCGATGACCAGACAGTCGAGGTCGCCCCACAGCACCTCGCCGAGAAACTGCTTGATGGCGGCGATCTTCTTCGGCCCCCGCCAGATGACGGCGTCGTCGCGATTCTTGAGGATAAAGCCGATGGACATCACCTCGAGACCGTGCACGAGCACCGGTGACCAACCGTCTTCGCCGGCGCGCACCTTCTCGTCCTCGATGCCGAGCATGGTGGGAATGCTCGGCCCATGGATATCGACGTCGAGCAGCCCGACGGAGAGCCCGGCCATGGCCATGGCCATGGCAAGATTGACGGCGACGGTGCTCTTGCCGACGCCGCCCTTGCCGGACATGACGATGATCTTATGACGGATATGGCACATCCGCGAGGTCAGGCGGCGCCGCTCGGCAAAGGCCTGTTCACTCTCCTCGGCATCGCGCAGCTTGGCCGAGCAACCCTTCCTGGAGCAGGAGTCGCACGACCCGCGTCGAGGCGACTGCACCTGCCCGCCCGCGTCCTCTCCCTTGTCGTTGTCATCCATAAATCCCCCTCTGCAAGGGCGAGGAAACGGCATCGGACGCCACCAGCCCCGTGGTGTCGGCCGCGGCGCCGCCCGCAGCGAAAAAAGGGCGGCGCCACACCGCTGGCCGGCTACTCCCCGGCCTTGTCGTCATCGAGTTTCGCCAGCCGCTCGTTGAGCTGGGCCAGTTCGGCCTGCAGGGCCTGGGCCCTGTTTTTCAGCATCGTCTTCTCCGCCGCGGCCTCGGGCCACATCTGCACGGGGCCGGGGCCCATACCTCTGCCGCCGGCAAACATCTGGCCGCCCCAGCCGGCCCGCCTGCCGCCGCAGATACCCCGCCCCCAGGCAGAGCCCATCCCGGCGCCCATGCGGCCGAAGCCCGCTCCGCCGTAGCCCGGCGTCCTCTGTCCACTGCACACTCCGGCGCCGCGGCCGGTCATCGCCCCAGCTCCCATAGGTCCCGTTCCATCTCCTCGTGGCATGATCGTTCCTCCCTGTGCTGCAAAATGGTATGTTTCCCGCGCTGCCGCCATAGGTGGTGCCAGCGCGGCCCCACCCCGGTCAGACAGCGCCCCGGAAACGGCCCCGCCGCCGCCGGCAGCCCGGCATGGCGAAGGACTGCCTGTCGAGGCGGCCAAGACGCCACGCCTCCACCACCTGGCGCAAATCGCCGGCGACGAAGGGGATGACGCGAATGCCGCCATCGACGAGAAGGTGGTGCAGTGGTCGGCTGAGCGCGCCGCAGACCACCGCGGCCACCTGCCACTCGACCAGGCCGCGGACTCGCAACAGGCCGTCGTCGTCGGCAAAGCAGAGCTCCTCCTCGGCGACGATCACCCCCTCCCGGCAGTCGATGACGAGAAAATGGCGGGCGGTCTCGAAGACCGGGGCGATCCGCTCCCGCCAGTATGGAAATGCCGTTTTCATCGTCGACCCTCCCTGTCGCCTGCACTGTCACCCTTGCAGTAGCAAGATCGGTGCCGCGGGAAGGAGACAGGGAAGAACCCCGGCCTTCTCATTGTCTTTACAGGGTATTTCAGAACAGAATCGACGGCCATGGCCCCGGCTTGTGGTGCAATCGTGCACCACAAGCGCAAAGCAGGCAGAGCGCCGGCGCTACTCCTGCCGGTTGTGTCGAGTGCGCCCGTCGACCTCAGGGAGTTCCAGGCCGAGGCGCTTCATACGGCGAAAGAGGGTGGTCTTGTGGATGCCCAGCTCGCGGGCGGCGAGGGTGCGGCTGTGGCCGTTGCGCTGCAGTGCGGCGGTGATGGCCTGGGCGTCGATGATGCCATGGACGTGGCGCAGCGAGCCGCCACCCCCCGGCGCAAGACCTCGGGCGAGGAAATCGCCGGGCAGCTGGTCGAGGGTGATCTCGCCATGGTGGCAGAGGATGAAGGCGCGCTCGATAACGTTCTCCAGCTCACGGATATTCCCCGGCCAGCTGTGGCAAAAGAGCACCGACAGGGCCTCGGCGGAGACGCCGCTGACCTTCTTGTTCTGCAGGGAGTTGAAACGCGCCACGAAGTGGGCGGCGAGCAGGGCGATGTCTTCGCGGCGCTCACGCAAGGCCGGCAGCTGGAGGAGGACGACGTTGATGCGGTAGTAGAGGTCCTCGCGGAAGAGGTTCTCCCGCACCAGCTGGGCGAGATCGCGGTTGGTGGCGGCGATCACCCGCACGTCGCTCCGTTCCGAGCGCACCGCCCCGAGGGGCTCGTAGCAGCGCTCCTGCAGGACACGCAGCAGGCGCACCTGCAGGGCCGGGCTGATCTCGCCGATCTCGTCAAGGAAGAGGGTGCCGCCCTCGGCGAGGGCAAAACGCCCCGGCTTGTCGCGCACAGCCCCGGTAAAGGCCCCGGCCTTGTAGCCGAAGAGCTCCGACTCGAGGAGGGTGTCGGGCAGGGCGGCACAGTTGACGGCGACGAAGGGTCGGTGGCGACGCGGGCTGAGCTCATGGAGGGTGCGCGCCACCACCTCCTTGCCGGTGCCGGTCTCCCCCTGGAGGAGCACGGTGCTGGGACTGACCGCTACCGCGGGGAGGAGCTCGAAGATGCGCCGCATCGCCGGGCTGCGGCTGTGCAGCTCGCCCACGGCGCAGGTCGCCGTCAGCTCGCGGCGCAGCCGCTCCACCTCGGAGAGGTCGCGGAAGGTCTCGGCGCCGCCGATGACCCCTCCCGCACCGTCGCGCAGCACCGCGGTGGAAAGGCTGATGGGGATGCGGCTGCCGTCGCCGTCGATGAAGTAGCCGGTGCGGCCGATGATCGGCCGCCCATCCTGCAGGGTCTGGCGCAGAGGACAGGTGTCGTCGCCGCAAAGATTGCAGCGCAGCACCTCGGAGCAGGGGCGGCCGATGGCCTCCCGCCGCGGAATGCCGGTGATCTCCTCGGCGGCGCGGTTGAAGGAGGTCACCTGCCAGCGTTCGTCGACGGTAAACACCCCGTCGGAGATGCTCTCGAGGATTGCCTCGGTATGGACGGGGGCTGTCTCGCCCCGCTTGCTCTTGGTCATCGCTGCCACCTCGTTCGGCCTAGGGGCCGACAACGGTCGTTACGTGCATTTGTACAGTATTGGTCGACAAGAGGAGAAAAGCAAGCGCCATCGCAGAGCAGACCTTCCAGGGCCAAAGCATAGACGACGACAGGAAGAACAAGCTCGGCATACCCCGCGACGATGCCCGGGCCCTTATTGAGAAAAGCGTTGCCGTCGCAGGCGGGGCAGGCTAGCATGGGTGACGGATAAGGGCGAGACGCCTTGCGGCCGCCCCACGAAGACCGGCCCACGGCACAGGAGGCTGCACCATGCCCGGCAAGACCATCCTCGTCATCTACCACTCCCAGGGCGGCACCATGGAGAAACTCGCCCACCACTTCGCCATCGGCGCATCCCGGGAGCCGGAGGTGGAGGTGCGCCTCAGGCGGGCCGGCGAGGCCGGACTCGATGATCTCCTCTCCTGCCAGGCCATCGCCATCGGCTCGCCGGAGTACTTCGGCACCATGGCCGGAATGATCAAGGACTTCTTCGACCGCACCTACCAGGCGGCGGCGGAGCGCACCCAGGGCCTGCCCTTCGTGGTCTTCGTCTGCGCCGGCAACGACGGGCGCGGCGCCATCACCCAGATCGAACGCCTCGCCGCCGGTTACAAGTGGAAGAAGGCCCTGGAGCACCTGCGTCTCGTCGGCCCGCCCGGGGACGAGGAGGTGGCGGCGGTTGAAGAACTCGGCCAGACGCTCGCCGCCGGGGTCGACTTCGGCATCTTCTAGCGCGCCACGCCCCCCCTGCGGCTACCCCCAGTCGCACTACCGCTGTCGCGGAGACAGTCGCAACATTGCGACCGACGACAGTCGCAGAGAGTCGCAGCACCGCGACCGCACTCCCCTCGCCGCCCCTGCCTGGTCCAGCCGCCTCCGCGCCAAGCCTCCGTTTTCATGCCACATGCTTTTTTACATCCGATTCTGGCACTCCGTTTGCTTTGTCTCCTGCAAAATGGGCAGCAAAGGAGCAACGGCCATGAATGTCGCCATCACCCTCTGGGATACACGAATCTCACCTGTCTGTGATGCCGCCAAAACCTTGATGATCGCCGAGGTCAGCGGCAGGAAGGTCGTCGAGCGGAGGATCCTGCACACCCCGGTAGGGCAGTTCGAGCGCTTCGTGCGCCTGCTCGAGGAGTGCCGCGTCGATGTGCTCATCTGCGGCGCCCTGTGCGCCACCCCGGCGCATCTGCTCGAGTCGCGCAAGATCAGCGTCATCTCCTTTCTCACCGGAGACGCCGAAGAAATCCTGCGGGTCTTCGTGCAGGGCAAACCGCTCGACCGGTACGCCATGCCCGGCTGCCGCTGGCAGAGATGCTGCCGCGCCAGGCGCGACGAGGAGATCACCACGGCAGGCGACGGGACGCTGACAAGCTAGCGCTGTCGGTCCCGCAGCGGACGCAAAGCGACCCGCAGAGCAACCAGAATCAACCAAGGAGGAAGATCATGCCTGGATTCGATCGGAACGGTCCCACCGGAAAGGGCCAGGGCAGTGGAGGACAGGGCGGCAGGTGCCGGAGAAGCGACGGGCAGAACGCCGGTGGCCAGGGTGGCGGCATGGGCGGCGGCCAGGGTCGCGGCTGCGGCCAGGGTGGCGGTATGGGTGGCGGTATGGGCGGCGGGCGCTGCGGCGTCGGGAGCGCAGGCGGCCGTGGCCAGCAGCAGGCGACACCAGCCGCCCCGCCCGACGTGGACAGCGCCAGCGAGCTCGACCTCTTGAAACAACAGTACCGGGCGGCAGAAGACCTGCTGCGCCAGCTGGGCGAGAAGATCACCCGGCTCGAGTCGCAGGGCTAGCGGCCCGAAACGTCGCGGCGGCCCGCCAGCCGGGCCGCCGCCATAGATCAATGTTCATCCGCAGTGGAGAGGTTCATGCGCAGCATCCTCATCGTCTCGGCACAGCCGCAGCGCTTTGCCGAGTTTAGCGAATATCTGAAAAATACGGGAAAATTCGGCATTCTCCAGGCCACCTCGGCGCAGGAGGCCTTCGCAGTCCTCGGCACCAAGACGATGACCGCGGTGGTCCTCGACAGCTCGCTTGCCGACGACTCCGGCCGGGCCTGCGCCGGACAGCTGGCCAAGCGCTACCCGCTGGTCAACTGCGCCCTGGTCAGCCCCCTGCCCCCGGAGGAGTTCCACGAGGCCACCGAGGGGCTGGGCCTGTTCATGCAGCTGCCGCAGGCGGTGAGCGCCGCCGAGGCCGAGAAGATGGTCAAGATTCTCCAGTCCATCGACCTGCTGTTGTCCGAGTAACAGAGGAAGAACGCCAATGATCATCAGCATAGCAAGCGGCAAGGGCGGCACCGGCAAGACCACCGTGGCCACCAACCTCGCCCTCTCCCTGGGAGCGGGTGTCAAGCTGCTCGACTGCGACGTCGAGGAGCCCAACTGCCACCTCTTTCTCGCGCCGCAGCTCAACGAGGCGGAGACGGTCACCACCTTCATCCCCGAGATCATCGCCGAACGCTGCACTGCCTGCAAGAAATGCGCGGAAATCTGCAGATTTCGCGCCATCACCGTGGTTGGCGCCAAGGTGCTCGTCTTCCCCGAGCTGTGCCACAGCTGCGAAGGTTGCCTCGAGGTCTGCCCGGAAGGGGCCATCGCCCCAGGCCGGCGCGAGCTCGGCGCCATCGAGGAAGGCCACAGCGGCGACCTCGCCTTCGCCCACGGCCGCCTGCGCGTCGGCGAGGCCATGTCGCCGCCACTGATCCGCAAGGTGCGCGAGCGCCTCGACGGGGCGGAGACGGTGATCATCGACGCCCCGCCGGGCACCTCCTGCCCGGTGATCGCCGCCATGCGGGGCACCGACTTCGTGCTCCTCGTCACCGAGCCGACACCCTTCGGCCTGCACGACCTGCAACTGGCGGTAGAGGCGGTGCGCGTCCTCGGCATTCCCTGCGGCCTGGTCATCAACCGCGCCGACATGGGCGACGACCGCGTGCGCCACTACTGCGAAAAAGAAGGGTTGCCGATCCTCCTCGAGATCCCCTTCGAGCGCAAGATCGCCGAGGCCTACTCCCGCGGCACGCCGATAGTCGTCGCCATGCCGGAGTGGGCGGAACGTTTCCGCGGTCTCTACGACCGCATAGCAGCACTTTCAGCTGGGCAAGGAAGACGACAATGATACGAGAGCTGGTAATTGTAAGCGGCAAGGGCGGCACGGGGAAGACCAGCATCACCGCGGCCTTCGCCTCCCTGGCAGAGAATGCGATGCTCTGCGACGCCGATGTCGACGCCGCCGACCTCCATCTGCTCATGGCGCCGCACATCGAGAAACGCACCGACTTCATGGGCGGCAGCAAGGCGCACATCCGCACTGACGACTGCACCTCCTGCGACCGCTGCCGCGAGCTGTGCCGCTTCGCGGCCATCTCCGCCGACTACGTCGTCGACCATATCGCCTGCGAGGGCTGCGGCGTCTGCGTCGATCTCTGCCCGGTGTCGGCCATCGACTTTCCGGTACAGAAATGCGGCGAGTGGTATATCTCCTCGACCCGCTTCGGGCCGATGGTCCATGCCCGCCTGGGCATCGCCGAGGAGAACTCCGGCAAGCTGGTCAGCCTGGTTCGGCGCGAGACCATGCAGCTCGCCGAGGAGAAGGGCCTGGGCATGATCCTCACCGACGGCCCCCCCGGCATCGGCTGCCCGGTGATCGCCGCCATCGGCGGGGCCACCGCCCTGGTGATCATCGTCGAGCCGACGGTTTCCGGCCTGCACGATATGGCGCGCGTCGCCGATCTCGCCGCCCACTTCCGCGTGCCGGGGCTGGTGTGCATCAACAAGTTCGATCTCAACCCGGAGATGACCGCGCGCATCGAAGACTATGCCGTGCAGCGCAAGATGCGCGTCGTCGGGCGGGTGCCCTTCGACCCCATCTTCACCCGGGCAATGATCGCCGGCAAGAATATTCTCGAGTACGACAAGAATTCGGCGGCAGCCGCCGCCATCACCGCAGTCTGGCACGACATCCTCTCTTCTCCGGCTCTCAACCCGCTGGGGATCAAGGATTTTTCATCAACCATCCAATAGAACGAGAAGAGGTAACACATCATGGCAAAAGTACGTTTGGCGATTCCCTCGGAAGGACAAGGCGGTCTCGACGGCCTCAGGGCCGGCCACTTCGGTCACTGCGACGTCTTCACCCTGGTAGACTTCGAGGACGGCGAAATCAAGGAAGTCTCGGTCCTCCCCAACAAGGAGCACGTCCAGGGCGGCTGCATGGTGCCGGTCCAGCTGCTGGCCGCCAACAAGGTGCAGCGCCTGGTGGTCGGCGGCATCGGCATGCGGCCGCTGATGGGCTTCAGGCAGGTCGGCATCGACGTTTACTATGACGGCGAGCGCCAGGAGATCCGCCCGGTGGTCATGGACATGATCGCCGGCAAGCTGCCGATGATCGGCGACCATCAGGTCTGCGGCGGCGGTGGCGGCCACTGATCCGCGGTGCATGACCTCCCGCCCCCCGGCGGGAGGCATGGGAGAAGGAGCACGGCCCGGCCCACGGCCGGGCGGCCCTTCCCAGAGATTTGCCGGCTGAACAAAGGCGTGGTTGCACCAGGCCGTTCCCCAGCCGGGAACCAGCAAAGGAGAACCTATGAAAATCGCGGTTACATCAAAAGGCACAGGGCTGGACGACGCGGTGGACCCCCGCTTCGGCCGGGCCTCCTACATCCTCCTCGTCGATACCGAGACCATGGCGGTCGAAGCCCTCGACAACCAGGCCAACGTCAACGCCTTCAAGGGCGCCGGCATCCAGGCGGCGACCATGGTCGCCGATCGCGGGGCACAGGTCCTGCTCACCGGCTACTGCGGCCCCAACGCCTTCACCACCGTCTCGGCGGCGGACATCAAGGTGGTCAACGACGTCTCCGGTACGGTCCGCGAGGTGGTGGAGAACTTCAAGGCAGGCAAGTACGTGTACAGCGAAGGCCCCAATAAGGAAGGACACTGGTAATGGCCCTTTTCCCGGACCACGCAAAGGCAGACAGAAAATGAACGACCAGCAATTTGAGGAAATGGTGCGCAAGATCGAGAGCGAAGTCCATGCCGAGGCCCGCGAAGCCCTGGGCGACAAAGGCTTCGAGCGCTGGCGCAACCCGAAATTCTGTGGCGCCATGGCCGATGCCGACAGCAGCGCGCGCCTCACCGGCGGCTGCGGCGACACCATGAGCATGTTCGTCAAGATCAAGGATGGCCGCATCGAGCGGGCACAGTACACCACCGATGGCTGCGGTTCGAGCGCCGTGGCCGGCTCCTTTGCCGCCGAACTGGCCACCGGCAGGAGCCTCGACGAGGTGCTCGACATGAGCGGCGACGAGGTGCTGCGCTTTATCGGCACCTTTCCCGAGCAGGAAGAGCACTGCGCCACCCTCGCCGTGCAGACCCTGCAGGAAGCGGTCAACAGCTACCTCATCGAGCAGGCCCGCCAGGGCAGGAAATAGCTCAGCCGGCGACGCTGCGCACGCTACACCTCCAGCCAGGAAAGGATACCCTGGGCCGCCGCCCGCCCCTCGGCGATGGCGGTGACCACCAGGTCGGACCCGCGCACCGCATCGCCCCCGGCGAAGACCTTGGGGTTGGCGGTCTGCTGGGGATAAGGGGCCGCCGCCGGGGCGACGATGCGGCCGCCCTCGTCGCAACCCACCCCGGCCAGGGCCAGCCATGGCGGCGGGCTGGGCTTGTAGCCGAAGGCGAGGATGACCGCATCGGCCGCCACCACCCGCTCGCTGCCGGGAATCGCCTCGGGCCGTCTTCTGCCGCGCCCGTCCGCCTCGCTAAGGCGGGTCGACACCACCCGCACCCCGCACACCTCTCCTTTCCCATCCACTTCTATGGCCTGCGGCTGCAGGTTCCAGAGGAAATTCGCCCCCTCTTCCTCGGCGTTGGCGACCTCGCGGCGCGAGCCGGGCATATTGACGCGGTCGCGCCGGTAGACACAGGAGGCCTCGGCCGCTCCCTGGCGAATGGCGGTGCGCAGGCAGTCCATGGCGGTGTCGCCGCCACCGAGCACCACCACCCGCCGGCCGGACAGGTCGACATAGGGGTAGCGCTCGCGCCGCCCACCCAGGAGGCGGTCGGTGTTGCCAATGAGATAGTCCAGGGCGCGATACACGCCGGGGGCGTCCTCGCCGGGCAGGCCGCCGCTGGTCGCCCGGTAGGCACCGACGGCGACCATGACCGCGTCATGGGAGGCAAGCAGCTCGGCGAAGAGGGTGTCGTCGACCTCGACGCCGAGGCGGAACTCGATACCCATATCGGCAAAGACGCGCCGGCGCAGCTCCATGACCTTCTTCTCCAGCTTGAAGGCGGGGATGCCGTAGGTGAGCAGGCCGCCGATCTCCGGATGGCGGTCGTAGACGGTTGCCGCCACGCCGTTGCGGGTCAGCACGTCGGCACAGGCCAGCCCGGCCGGGCCGGCGCCGATCACCGCCACCTTCCGCCCGCTGGCCTTGACCCGGCTGAGGTCCGGCCGCCAGCCCATCTGCAGTGCGGTGTCGACGATGTACTTCTCGATGGCGCCGATGGTCACCGCGCCGAAATCGTCGTTGAGGGTGCAGGCGCCCTCACAGAGGCGGTCCTGGGGGCAGACCCGGCCGCAGACCTCCGGCAGGCTGTTGGTCTGGTGGCAGAGCTCGGCCGCCTGGACGATGCGCCCGGCAAAGGCGAGGCGCAGCCAGTCGGGGATGTAGTTGTGCACCGGGCAACGCCACTCGCAGTAGGGGTTGCCGCAGGCCAGACAGCGGTCGGCCTGCATGCGCGCCTGGCCGCACTGGAAGGGGTGGGAGATCTCGACGAAGCCGCGACACCGCTCCTCGACGGCCTTCTTCTGCGGATCGACCCGCTTTACCTCGACGAACTGATAGAGATTGCCGCTCATCCGTTTCTCCTCACTGAATCACCGCCAGGGTCTCCCGCGGCGAGGTGCCGCGATGGCCGAGCAGGGTGGCGATATCCGCCGTCTTCGGCTTGACCAGGCGGAAGAGCCCCCCGTAATGTTCATCGAAGCCACGCAGCAGGCGCCCGGCGAGGAGGCTGCCGGTCTCCTGGCGGTGGCTGTCGATGATGCCGCGCAGGTGCTCCTGCAGCACCCCGTGGCCATCCAGCGACAGCACCTCGACATGCTCGGGGTTGACGCGGCTGGCGAAGGTGCCGTCCTCATCGAGGACATAGGCGAAGCCGCCGGTCATGCCAGCGCCGAAGTTGATGCCGGTGTGTCCGAGGACGGTGACCACGCCGCCGGTCATATACTCGCAGCCATTGTCGCCGATGCCCTCGACGGTCGCTTCGGCTCCGGAATTGCGCACCGCGAAGCGCTCCCCGGCCCGCCCGGCGGCATAGAACCTGCCGCCGGTGGCCCCGTAGAGGCAGGTGTTGCCGGCGATGGCCGCCTCGTGGGCACGGCAGCCCACACCCTGGGGCGGGCGCAGCACCAGCTTGCCGCCGGCCATGCCCTTGCCGACATAGTCGTTAGCATCGCCGACCAGCACCAGGTGCAGGCCGCCGGCGTTCCAGGCGCCGAAGCTCTGCCCGGCGGTGCCGGTGAAGCGCAGGCGGATGGGCCGATCCTCCATGCCGCGATTGCCGTGGTGGCGGGCGATGACTCCCGACAGCCGCGCCGCGACGCTGCGGTCGGTATTGGCTATCAGGTATTCGCCGGCGCCGCCCAGGCCGAGACGGACCTTCTCGGCGAAATCGGCCTCCAGGCGTCGGTTGAGCTCGCCCCTGTCGGCGGGGCGATTGTCTTCGCGCCAGTAGAGCGCTGAGCCCGGCGTGGCCGGCCGCGAGGCCAGCAGGGGGGCGAGGCGGAGCCCCTGCTGGCGCCCGGCAAGGCCCGTCACCTCCTCGAGCAGCTCGGTGCGGCCGATGAGGTCCACCAGTCGCGGCACCCCCAGCTCGGCGAGGATGAGGCGGGTCTCCCGCACCAGATGCTGGAAGTAGGCCATGGCCATCTCCGGCAGGCCGCCGAAGTACTCGCGGCGCAGGGTCTCGTCCTGGGTGGCGACGCCGGTGGCGCAGTTGTTGAGATGGCAGATGCGCAGGTACTTGCAGCCGAGGGCGATGAGCGGCCCGGTGCCGAAGCCGAAGCTCTCGGCGCCGAGGATGGCCGCCTTGACGATGTCGCTGCCGGTCTTGAGGCCGCCGTCGACCTGCAGCCGCACCTTGTGGCGCAGGCCGTTGGCGACCAGGGTCTGCTGGGTCTCGGCCAGGCCCAGCTCCCAGGGGCTGCCGGCGTACTTGATGGAGGTCAGGGGGCTGGCCCCGGTGCCGCCGTCGTAGCCGGAAATGGTGATCATGTCGGCGTAGGCCTTGACCACCCCGGCGGCGATGGTGCCCACCCCCGGCTCGGAGACCAGCTTGACGCTGACCCGGGCGGCGGGGTTGATCTCCTTGAGGTCGAAGATGAGCTGGGCGAGGTCCTCGATGGAGTAGATGTCGTGGTGCGGTGGCGGCGAGATGAGCGTCACCCCGGGCACGGCATGGCGCAGGCCGGCGATCTCGGCGGTGACCTTGTGGCCGGGCAGCTGCCCGCCCTCCCCCGGTTTGGCCCCCTGGGCCATCTTGATCTGCAGCACCTCGGCGTTGATGAGGTAATGCGGTGTGACGCCGAAGCGCCCCGAGGCCACCTGCTTGATGCGGCTGACCCGCTCGGTGGCGAAGCGCCGCGGGTCTTCGCCGCCTTCGCCGCAGTTGGAGTAGCCGCCGAGACGGTTCATGGCGGTGGCCAGGGCCTCGTGGGCCTCGCGGCCGAGGGCGCCGATGGACATCGCCGCCGAGTCGAAGCGGGGATAGAAGGTCTCCTCCGCCTCGACTTCCTCGAGAGGTATGGGGTTGCCGCTGCCCTTGAGCCGCAGCAGGTCGCGCAGATAGGCGGGCGGCCGACTCTCGGCAAGGCGCGCGTACTCCTGCCACAGGGTGAAGTCGCTTGCCCGCACCGCCCTGCGCAGGGCCTGCACCACCTCGGGGTTGTAGGCGTGGAACTCGCCGCCGTGGACATACTTGAACAGCCCGCCGCGCGGCAGCGGCAGGTGCGGCCGCCCCCAGGCAAGCTCCGCCAGCCGCTCCTGATCGCGCTGAAAATCGGCAAAGCCGGCCCCCTGGATGCGGCTGGCGATGCCGGGGAAACACCTCGCGCAGACCTCCTCCGCCAGCCCCACCGCCTCGAAGAGCATCGCCGAGCGGTATGAGGCGACGGTGGAGATGCCCATCTTGGAGAGGATCTTGAGCAGGCCCTTGTCGATGCCGTGGCGGTAGTTGATCATCGCCTGGCGCAGGCTGACGGCGATGGTGCCCTCCTCGACCATGCGCGCCAGCGACTCGTAGACGAGATAGGGATAGACGGCGGTGGCGCCCACCCCGAGGAGCACCGCGAAGTGGTGCGGGTCGCGGACCGAGGCGCTCTCGACGAGGATATTGGCGTCGCAGCGCAGGTGGTTGTCGACAAGAATCTTCTGCACCGCCCCCACCGCCATGGCCATGGGCATGGGCAGGGTGTCGCGGCTGATGAGGCGGTCGGAGAGAATCAGCAGCACGGCGCCGTCGCGCGCCTCGGCCAGGGCCCGCTCGGCCACCCTCTCCACCGCCTCGGCGAGAGTCTGGCTGCGGGGGAAATTGCAGTCGATGACGACATGGCGGTAATGGGTCTCATCGAGGCCCTTGAGCTGTTCCAGGTCGCTGTAGACCAGCACCGGCGACTGGAAGATGACCCGGTGGGCGTGACCCTCGGCCTCGTCGAAGACGTTCTGCTCGCGGCCGATGCAGGTGGCCAGCGACATGACATGGCGCTCGCGCAGGGGGTCGATGGGCGGGTTGGTGACCTGGGCGAACATCTGGCGGAAGTAGTCGTAGAAGGTGCGCACCCCGGCGGAGAGCACCGCCATCGGGGTGTCGTCGCCCATGGAGCCCACCGGCTCCTGGCCGCTCTCACCGAGCACCGCCACCATCTGCTCCAGTTCCTCGTTGGTCCAGTTGAACAGCTTCTGGTAGACGAGGCGGGTATCGTCGTCGAGGTCGCGGGCACCACAGGAAAGCTCGAGATCGCTGTCGAAGGAGCGCAGCCGCCGGCAGCACTTGTCCATCCAGCGGCGGTAAGGGTGGCGGCCCTTGAGTTCGCGGTCGATGTCCCAGGAAGTCCAGCGCCGCCCGCTGAGGGTGTCGATGACGAGCAACTCGCCGGGGCCGACACGGCCCTTCTCCACCACCTCGTCGGGCTGGTAGTCCCAGATGCCGACCTCGGAGGCGAGGGTGATGAGGTTGTCGCTGGTGACGACGTAGCGCGCCGGGCGCAGGCCGTTGCGGTCGAGCCCGCAGGCGGCGAAACGCCCGTCGCTCATGACGATGCCCGCCGGGCCGTCCCAGGGCTCCATGTGCATCGAGTTGAAGTCGTAAAAGGCGCGCAGGTCGTCGTCCATACTGGGGTGATTCTGCCAGGCCGGCGGCACGAGGAGGCGGAAGGCGCGGAAGAGGTCCATGCCGCCGGCGAGGAAGAGTTCGAGCATGTTGTCGAGGGAGGCGGAATCGGAACCGCTCTCGCCGACGAAGGGCGCCGCCTCGCCCATGTCGGGGAGAAGCGGCGAGCGCAGCTTATAGGAGCGCGCCCGGGCCCAGCGGCGGTTGCCGGTGATGGAGTTGATCTCGCCGTTATGGGCCAGGTAGCGGAAGGGGTGGGCCAGCGGCCACTTCGGCAGGGTGTTGGTGGAAAAGCGCTGGTGGAAGAGGCAGATGGCCGACTGCAGCCGGTAGTCGGCGAGGTCGGGGAAGAACTGCGGCAGGTCCACCGGCCGGCACAGGCCCTTGTAGACGATGACCAGGTTGGAGAGGCTGACGATATAGAAGTCGGGGTCGTCGACGATGCGCTTCTCGATCCGCCGCTTGACCATGTAGAGGCGGCGCTCCAGCTCCTTGGCGCCCCAGCCGAAGGGGCCGTTGAAGAGCACCTGGGCGATGGCCGGCATGGTGGCGCGGGCGAACTCGCCGAGCACCGCCGGGTTGACCGGCACCTCGCGCCAGCCGACCAGCGACAGCGTCTCGCGGGCCAGCTCCTCCTCGATGACCTGGCGGGCGGCCAGCTCGCGTTCGCGCTCGGCGCTGAAGAAGACCATGCCGACGCCATAGCGGCCGCCGAGATTCCAGCCGTTTTCGCCGGCAATGGCCTGGAAGAACCCGTCCGGCTTCTGCAGCAGCAGGCCACAGCCATCGCCGCTGCGCCCGTCGGCGGCGATGCCGCCACGGTGGGCCATGCGCGCCAGCGAGGAGATGGCGGTGCGCACCAGCCGGTGGCTGGCCTCCCCCCTGAGGTGGGCCATCAGGCCGAAGCCACAGTTATCCTTGACTATTTCCGAATTATATAAACTCATTGTGTCCTCACTGCGGGGAATTGTCGACAGGGCGGGGGCTCCCCTCCCCAGGCAAGTGGCTTCCTGCTATCCGGGCCGGCAGCGATGCGCCGCCACCCTGAAGGGTAAGCGAACCTTGGCCACTGTGCGTGGTGAGCCAGCAATGACCTGATCTGCTACTAACCACGGGTTGCCCTGGGAAGCAAGGTGATTGTCTATTGGGGTAAGCGGAGGTCTCTGTCCCAGTGAAATCGCTTTCAACTCCCAAGACGTCGCCCCCCGCATCGATCACAGAGTTCCTGGTCCGTGACCCATCGTCACCACTACAACACCTCGATGGTTTCGTTCCTATCGCTAATTATTACATTGTAATATCTTATAATTCATGTTTTAACGTGATTATTACATAAAAACATTAACTGTTCGTTGCAACCAACTCTCCAACATTTGCTGTTGAACAAAATACATTATCAAGTATATAAGCACATATCAGATAATATAATGCAGGGACAGACGGCCTCTGCGAGCTAACTCCAGCAACCGCCGAGGCCCCATCCACTCTTATTTCAACGTAGCAATATAGTGTCGTCATGCACCCCTCACCCCGGATCCGGCCACGTCTTAGTCTGCCCCATTGGGACCGCTCCGACATGGTGAGTATCAAGCGGCGCCCGATCAAGGCCGCTGCACCGCGGCACAAGGAGATGCGAAACATATCCGCCATGACCTGAAGCGGCCATTTCCTTGGGGAGAGCCTTCCCCCCGACAGCGCCAGGACAGGACAGCTTTCATGGCAACCGTGAATATCTCAACATTACGGAGAAAGGCCATGCCTACCAGGTCATTTGAATGGTTATTGGATGCCATTTCAACCAAACTGAAAATTGTCGGCGCCGCTTGCCTTTTCGGCATGGCGGTCCTGACCTGTGTCGATGTCATCGGCCGGCTGTTCGACCGCCCGCTCTTTGGCTCCATCGAATTGGTCAGTTTTCTTGGAGTCCTGACCGTCGCCATGGCCATGCCTTTGACACAGCGGGAAAAAGGCCATATCGGCGTTGAGCTCTTCGTCGACAAACTTCCCAAAACCGGCCGGCTACTCTTTGAACTGGCAACCGAGTTGGCTAGCCTGGTTCTCTTCCTCATCATTGCCTGGCGCGTGCTGCTGCTCAGCACCAAGCTGAGGAGTTCCGGCGAAGTCTCTATGAACCTCCATCTCCCCGAGTATGCGGTGGTCTTCCTTCTCGGCTGCTGCTGCCTGATCCTCTGCCTGGTGATGCTCTCTTCAGTGATCACGACTCTTAAAACATTGGTGCGCACATGAACCCGACCACAGTTGGCATGCTCGGCATAGGAGCGATGGTCGCCATCTTCGCCACTCGCATGCCCGTGGCCTATGTCATGGCATTAATCGGCTTCGGCGGCTTCGCCGTCGTCTCTTCTCTCCAGGGGGGCATGAATCTGTTGGCCAAGGACCTCTACGAGGTCTTTGCCTCCTACAATCTGACCACCATCCCCCTCTTTATCCTCATGGGACAACTGGCCTTTAATTCTGGAATCAGCTCGAGGCTGTATACCTCGGCCTACAAATTCTTGGGCCACACCCGAGGCGGCCTGGCTATCGCCACCGTCTCGGCCTGCACCGCCTTCGGCGCCGTGTGCGGGTCGAGCGCGGCAACCGCCGCCACCATGGCCACGGTCGGCCTGCCGGAGATGCGCAAGTTCGGTTACAGCGATACCCTCGCCGCCGGCTCGGTGGCCTCGGGTGGAGGTCTGGGGATGATCATGCCGCCGAGCGTAGTTCTCATCATCTATGGCATCCTCACCGAGCAGTCCATTGGCAAACTGTTCATGGCCGGAATCGTCCCAGCCATCGTCGTCACCATCCTCTTTCTGCTCACCATTTCCATCTGGTGTACCCTCCGCCCCCAGGACGGCCCCCGTGGCGAGAAGTTCACCTGGGGCGAAAAGCTCCGCTCGTTGACGGGAATGGCCGATACCTTGTTGATCTTCATCTTCGTCATCGGCGGCATGTTCTTTGGCTTGTTCACCGCCACCGAAGCGGCCGGGATCGGCGCGGTGGCGGTCCTGACCGTCGCCCTGCTTCGACGACAACTAAACTGGGAGAGCTTCACCAAGTCACTCTATGAAACCCTGACCTCGTCCTGCATGATCATGATGCTCGTTGCAGGCGCCACCGTTTTCGGGAAATTCCTGGCGGTGACCCGCATTCCCTATGACATCGCCCACATCATTGGCGGCTTAAACCTGCCACCGCTGCTGGTCCTGTCCATGGTCATCCTCGTCTATTTTATCGGCGGATGTTTCATGGACTCGCTGGCCCTGGTCATGCTGACCGTGCCGGTGTTTTTCCCTCTGATCAGCGGCCTGGGCTTCGACCCCATCTGGTTTGGAATCATGATCGTCATGGTCACAGAAATGGGGGTCATAACCCCACCGGTGGGTCTGAACGTTTACGTCGTCTATGGCATCTCAAGGAGCCTTGAGGGTGGAGCAATGGCTCTGGAAACCATTTTCAAGGGTATCGCCCCCTTCATGATCGCGGTTCTCGTCGGCACAATCCTCTTTTCCATCTTCCCGCAAATTGTCCTCTTCTTGCCAGGCATGATGTTCTAGCGAGCCTGGTGCCAATCTCCAGGAATGCATCAAAATTAGAGGGTAAAACTCCCAGAAGCTTGCGCAGGCACAGGGTGTAGGCTCAGATAAAGCGCTTCATCAGCTCATCGATGGCCATGTCCACCGTTTCCGGGGTAATGCCGTGGCGGCGGCAGAAGCTGGTCACCTGGTGGCGGCACCCCTCGTCGGCGAGGTCGCCAAGGCCGCGGTAGAGGCCCATGCGGCGGCCCACCTGATAGAGCATGCGCTCCTCGGCGGGCAGTTGCAGATAGCGGCGCACCATCGCCGCGAGCCGCTCCTTGTCCTCGGGGTAGCGCCCGTGCAGGTCCTCGAAGAGGTTGAGGATATGGTCGCTGGCCAGGGTCGAGTGGATGCCGTCGAGGCGCTCGAGAAAGAGAAGGAGTTCCCGAGCCGTCTCGTCATCGGTAAGCTTGACGAACTCGCCACGCTGCCACTCCCCGTAGAGCTCGACATGGTTGGGGATGGCCAGGCTGCGCAGGCGGATGAAGTGGGGATCGATGGCGTTTAAGGCATCGGCGCTCTCCATGGCATGCTCCCGCCACAGGTCCCTGCCGCCGAGGCCGGGCATGAGGTATTCCGACAGCTCCATCCCCGCCCTTTTGACCTTCTGCCCGGCGAGGATATGGGTCTGCTTGTCGACCCCCTTGCCGACCCGCGCCAAAACCCGGTCCGACCCCGACTCCATGCCGATATGGATGCGCGACAGCCCCGCCTCGGCCATGGCGGCCAGGTCGTCATCGGCGATGCGCGCCACCGTGCGCGAACGGGCATAGGAGGTGATACGCTCAACCCAGGGGAAGGCCTGGCGCAGCCGGCGGAGAATGGCGAGGAGATCGTGCGGCTTGATGACCAGGCTGTTGGCGTCCTGGAGGAAGATGGCGCGCATTCCCGAGGCCGCCCAGTGCAGGGCGGCGTTCATCGCCTGACGGTCAAAGCTGGGCCGCTCGTGGCGCAGCTCGGCGAAGTCGCGCCGCGAGAGGTCGCCGCCGCCACTACGCCTGCGAATCTCCTCGATACAGCCCTGCACCCGTTCGATATCCTCGAGCACATGGGCCAGCGGCCGCAGGGAGAACTGGCTGCCCTTGTACACCGGGCAGAAGCTGCAGCGGTTCCACGGGCAGTTGCGGGTGACGCGCAAGAGGAGGCTGCCGGCCTCGCTCGGCGGGCGGATCGGCCCCTGCTCGAAGCCCCGATATTCCTCATCGCCAGTCATGCGGCCCATCGCCACACCCCCTTACCCGCTAGGCCTCGCCGCCGGATTCGTCCTTAAGGCCTCGGCTCATCAGCTCGCGCACCGCCTCGGCCGGGTCGCGGTCCTCGTAGAGGATGCGGTGCACCTGCTCGGTTATCGGCACCTCGACGCCGAGCCGCTCCGCCAGGCGGTACACCGAGCTGGTCGTCTTGACGCCTTCGGCGACGGTGCGCGTGCCGGCGACGATCTCGGCGAGCTTCATGCCCTGGCCGAGCTTGAGCCCCACCTGGCGGTTGCGCGACAGGTCGCCGGTGCAGGTCAGCACCAGGTCGCCCATGCCGGAGAGGCCCATGAAGGTCTCCGGCCGCGCCCCCATGGCCACCCCGAGGCGGCACATCTCGGCGAGACCGCGGGTGATCAGGGCGGCGCGGGCGTCGTGACCGAAACCAAGGCCGTCGCAGATGCCGGCGGCGATGGCCATGACGTTCTTGACCGCCCCGCCGAGCTCGACGCCACGGTAATCGGGGCTGCTGTAAACGCGGAAGACGGGAGTGGAGAAGAGCTCGCGCAGGGTGCGGCCCAATTCGCGGTCGGCGCAGCCGAGGGTGACGCTGGTCGGCAGACGGCCAGCCACCTCCATGGCGAAGGACGGCCCCGACAGGGCGGCATAGCGTGGCTCAAGCGCGGCCAGGGCCTCGCCCACCACCACCGACATCGGCTCGAGGGTCTCGACCTCGATGCCCTTGCTGGCGCAGACGATGATCGGCCGCTGCCCGAGGTGGCCGGCCATGGCGGCCAGGCTGTGGCGCAGGAACTGGCTGGGCACCACCACCAGCACCACCTCGGCGCCGTCGAGCACCCAGGCGGCGTCGCTGGAGGCCTTGAGCCGCGGGCAGAGCCGCACCCCCGGCAGAAAGAGCCGGTTCTCGCCCTCCTCGCCGATGGATTGCACCACCTCCGCCTCGCGGGCCCACAATCTGGTGACCACTCCCTTGGCACAGAGGAGATCGGCCAAGGCCGTCCCCCAGGCGCCACCACCCAATACCGCAGTCTGCATAGCGTTCTCCTCTTTCACCGCTGCCCGGTTACGAGCGGCCCGCCCCCGCAGCCCCGCCGCCAGACGCTCCTGCGGCACCTGGGGAGGGGGGCCCCGACCCGTTGGCGGGAATATACCCGTAACGGGAAGGTCTTACACCACCTTTTGCCCGTTGATGACGATTTCCCAGGACAGCTCCATGATGCGGCGGTACATGAAGCTCACCCCGCAGTACTTGTCCTGGGAGAGCTGCACCGCCTTCTTCACCTTGTCGGCATCGACCTCTTCGCCGGTGAAGCGGTAGACGAGGTGCATGCTGCTGAAGACGGCGGGCACCTCGTCTGTCAGCTCGGCCTCGACGCCGATGGCAAGGCCCGAGAAGGGCATGCGCATCTTGCCGAGGATGGTGACCACGTCGACCCCGGTGCAGCCGGCCAGGGCGGCCATCATCAGGCTCTTCGGGCTGGCGGCGCCGTTGTCGCCGCCGTAGGCGACCGAGGCGTCGGTGGCCACCTGATGGTCGCCGAGCTCGGTGGTAAAGGCCATCTTTCCCTGCCAGGTACAAGTTGCGGAGGTCTTCATGTCTCTCCTTTGGTGACGTCACCGGGCGGCGAAGCCACGACAATGTCGTCTTTACGACGGGGTACACCCTGCCCGGAAAAGCTCGACAGGCCGAGCATCCATTTGCAAAGCGCCTTCATTTTCACTATTCTTATTCAATGTCGATAGTCATTGCCGGACGCGCTGGCAACCACCGCCGACATCATCGCCACTTCCCGAAGGAACGACCCATGCCGCAAAAGAAGACCAAGGCCAAACTCCCCACTCCCAGTCACTATGTCGGCATCGGCGCCTCCGCCGGCGGCCTCGAGGCCATCGAGGCCTTCTTCAAGAACATGCCGGCCACCAGCGGCCTGGCCTTCGTCGTCGTGCAGCACCTCTCGCCGGACTACAAGAGCCTGATGGTCGAGCTGCTCTCCAAGAAGACGGAAATGCCGGTACACCGCGCCGAAGACGGCATGGAGGTCCTCGCCGACAACGTCTACCTCATCCCCCCGAAAAAGAACCTCACCATCTTCCACGGCAAGCTGGTGCTGAACGACAAGGTGACCACCCAGGGCATCAACCTGCCCATCGACATCTTCCTGCGCTCCCTGGCCGAGGACCAGGGCGAACAGACCGTGGCCATCATCCTCTCCGGCACCGGCAGCGACGGCGCCCGCGGGGTGCGGGCCATCAAGGAGATGGGCGGCATGGTCATGGTGCAGAGCGAAGACAGCGCCAAGTTCGACGGCATGCCCAAGGCGGCCATCGCCACCGGCGTCGCCGACTACGTCCTCGCCCCGGAGAAGATGCCCGAGCAGCTCCTCGCCTACATCGCCCACCCCTACGTCTCCGGGGCCAAGCAGGCCTCGGACCTGCTGCTCCACGACGCCGACGCCCTCACCCGGCTCTTCGCCGAGCTGCGCGACAAGACCCGCGCCGACTTCACCTATTACAAGCCGAGCACCATCACCCGCCGTATCGAGCGGCGCATGTCGGTGACGCAGATCAGCGACTTCGAGGAATACGTCCGTTACCTGCAGAACACCCCCGGGGAGGTCAACCTCCTCTACCGCGACCTGCTCATCGGCGTGACCAGCTTCTTCCGCGACCCCGAGGCGATGACCGAGCTCGAGGAGAAGTGGCTGCCGGAGCTGCTGCTGCGCGTCAGGAACCGCGAGATCCGCTTCTGGGTCGCCGGCTGCTCCACCGGCGAGGAGGCCTATACCCTGGCCATCATGCTCAAGGAAGCCATGGAGAAGGCCGGCGTCAGCCGCGACATCAAGATCTTCGCCACCGACATCGATAAAGAGGCGGTGCTCACCGCCAGCGCCGGCATCTACCCGGACAGCATCGTCGGCGACCTGCCGGCGAAGATGGTCGGCAAGTACTTCTACCACAAGGACGAGAAGTTGCATATCGCCCGCCACCTGCGCGAGATGGTGGTCTTCGCCCAGCACAACCTCGTCAAGGACCCGCCCTTCACCAACATCGACCTCATCTCCTGCCGCAACCTGCTCATCTACCTGCAGCCGGTCCTGCAGCAGAAGGCGTTCGAGATGTTCAACTTCTCGCTCAACCCGGACGGCCTGCTCTTCCTCGGCACCAGCGAGAGCCTCGGCGAGATGGGCGATTATTTCGCCACCCTGCACGCCAAGCACAAGATCTACCGCAGCAAGGGCCACAACCACCCGCCGCACCGCGACCGCGAGCGCCATGAGGCGCACCCTGGCGAACGGCGACTGGCACCGCGCACCTTCGCCTTCCTCGGGCGCGAGCGGCGCGGCGGCGACGGGGACGGCGGCCGCATCGTCCGGCAGTTCCTCGACCTCGCCGCCGGCCATTACCTGCCGCTGGCGGTAATCACCAACGAGCAGTTGGAGATCCTCCATATCGTCGGCAACAGCGAGGGCCTCTTCCGCCTGCCTTCCGGCCCGGCGGAATACGACATCACCAGGATGGTCGTGCCGGAGCTCGCCATCCCGCTGGCCACCGGCATCCACAAGGTCTTCCGCAGCGGCGAGCCGCTCACCTACACCAATGTCCGCCTGCAGCGCCAGGAGAAACCGCGCCAACTCACCATCCGCATCTTCCCGATGCCCGAGGCCAAGGGCCAGCAGCCGCTGGCGGCGGTGTTCTTCGAAGATGTCGAGCGAAAGGATGGCGGCGGCGACGAGGGCCGGCAGAGCTACAACCTCGGCGAGGACGCGCAGCGGCGCATCGCCGACCTCGAGCAGGAGCTGCAGTTCGCCCGGGAAAACCTCCAGGCGACCATCGAGGAACTGGAGACTTCCAACGAGGAGCTGCAGGCCACCAACGAAGAGCTGCTGGCCAGCAACGAGGAGTTGCAGAGCACCAACGAAGAGCTGCAGAGCACCAACGAAGAGCTGTACACCGTCAACGCCGAGCACCAGAACAAGATCATCGAGCTGACCGAGCTCAACAACGACGTCGACAACCTGCTCACCAGCTCGCGCATCGGCACCCTGCTGCTCGACGAGGACCTCGAGATCAGGAAGTTTTCCCCGGAAATCGTCAACGTCTTCCACATCCTCGACAAGGACGTCGGCCGGCCGATCACCCATATCGCCCACCGGCTGGCGCAAGTCGACCCCTTGGCCTTGATCAAGAAGGTCCAGCAGAGCAACACCCCGCTGCAGCAGGAGATCGCCACCGACAGCGGTCGCCTCTACCTGGCCCGCATCATGCCCTACGCCATCGGCCCGAGCACCTACTCCGGGGTCATCCTCACCTTCATCGACATCACCGAGGTCCGCGCCACCGAGCAGCGCCTCGCCAGCAGCCGCCAGGCGACCCTCGACATTGGCCAGTACATGCCCTCGGGGCTGTTCATTTACCAGCGCAACAGTGTCGGCGACTTCCTCCTCGAGAGCTGCAACCCCCAGGCGGAACGCCTCACCGGCGTCACCCTGGCCGAGTGGGGCGGCAGGCCCTTCACCGAGCTATGGCCCCAGGCGGAAAAGATCGGCCTCCTGCAGCGCATGCGCCGGGTCATGGAGAGCGGCCGCCCCGACTTCCTCGAGGAACTCGCCTACCGCGACGAGCGCCTCGCCGGCGTCTACCGCCTGAGCATCTTCCGCCTGCCGGAGCAGCGCCTCGCCGTCACCTTTGAGGACATCGGCGAGACAAGGCGCCTGCGCCGCGACCTCGAGGAGCGGGAGCGAAAGTGCCGCGAGCTTTTCGAGACCATGGCCCAGGGAGTGGTCTACCAGGACCGCGCCGGACGCATCGTCTCCGCCAACCCGGCGGCGCAGCGCATCCTCGGCATAAGCCTCGACCAGATGCGCGGCGTCTCCTCGCTCGATTCGCGCTGGGAAGCGATCCGCGAGGATGGCAGCCCCTTGCCCGGCGAGGAACACCCGGCCATGGTCTCGCTGGCTACCGGCAAGCCGGTGTTCGGTTTCATCATGGCGGTGCGCGCCCCGAACCTGGCAGGACGCCGCTGGATCCTCGTCAACTCCTGCCCCCTGTTCAGCGAGGGCGAGGAAAAGCCCGGCCAGGTCTACACCACCTTCGAAGACATCACCGACCGTTATGAGCTTCTCGCCCGGCGCGACGGCGGCGATCAACCCGCGGTGCCACAGCCATGAACGACAAACCGTCCCAGGGACCGCCCCCGCCAGGGCAGGGAGATGAGCAGCGGCCTGCCGAGCGGCACAAAGAGCCGACCGCAGCCGACCTCCACGGCGACCAAGCCCTGCTCCACGAACTGCAGGTGCACCGCATCGAACTGCAGCAGCAGAACGAGGAGCTGCGCCATGCCCAGGTCCTCCTCGAGGAAAGCCGCAGCCGCTACAGCGACCTCTACCACCACGCCCCGGTGGGCTACGTGGTGCTCGACCGTTCGGGGATCATCGTCGAGAGCAACGCCACCTTTGCCGCCATGCTCGACCTGGAGTGCCCCGCCGTCAACGGCCGCGTCTTCGCCGACCTGATGGTCGACGAGGACGGCGTCATCTTCCGCTCGCGGCTGCGCTCGTTCTTCAAGCAGCCCCTGGCCAAGCACATCCCCCTGCGCCTGCGCCGCAACACGCGCCACACCATCCATATCGAGTTGAGCGGCTCGCCCCTCCCCGGCGGCGAGCAGCTCCTCGTCACCATCACCGACATCACCGCCCGCCGACGGCTGGAAGCCAAGGAACGCCTGCTCAGCGAGAAGGTCAAGCAGCTCGACAAGGAGGCCAGCCTGAGCCGTCTCGCCGGGGCGGTAGCGCACAGTTTCAACAACATGCTGGCGGTCATCCTCGGCAACCTCGAGCTGGCCCTGGAGATGCTGCCCCTGGGGGAGATACCCCTCAAGGAGCTGCGTGACGCCCAGCAAGCCGGCCAGCGCGCCGCCGAGACCGCCGCCCTCATCCGCACCTACCTCGGCCAGGCCCGGGTGCACAAGACACCAGTCGACCTCGCCGCAGTGTGGGACAGCATCCTCCCGGCAATTCTCAAGATCAAGCCGGCGGAGGTGTCCATCGCCTGCAACTTCTCGGCGTCAACGCCGCAGGTCGCCGCCGACGGCGGGCAGCTCCGCCAGCTGATCGGCATCCTCGCTGCCAACGCCTTCGAGGCCCTGCACGGCCGGCCGGGTCGGGTACTGCTCTCCCTGAGCCTTGCCAGCCACCGCGAGATCGCCCGGGATAACCGCTTCCCCCTCGACTGGCAGGGGGAGGTACAACAGACCTACGCCTGCCTGACGGTGGATGACGACGGCTGCGGCATCCTGCCCGAGGAACTGCCGCTGATCTTCGACCCCTTCTATACCACCAAGTTTCCCGGCCGCGGCATGGGCCTTGCCGTGGTCCTCGGCATCCTCCGCGGCCATGACGGCTGCATCACCGTGGAGAGCCGCAGCGGGTCGGGCTCGCGCTTCTGCGTCTATCTGCCGGCGACAGCGAGCGCAGCAGAAAAGGAAGCAGCCAAAGGATGGCCGCAAGGCAAGCCCTCCGCCCCTGAGGACAGCCCATGAACACCGCCGCGGTCCGCCTGCCGGGGTTCACCCTGCCCCGTCGCTCTGCCACCGCCTTCGCCCTCGTCGCCGGGATGGGGCTGCTCCTCGTCCTGCAACCGATGACCCGCAGCAACTTCCTGCTCTTTCACCTCATCGTCGAGTTGAGCATCATCGGCCTGTCCATCGCCATCGCTACCGTCGCCTGGAACACCCGCCATCTCGTCGACGACGACGCCTTCCTGGCCCTTGGCCTCGGCTATCTCGGCATCGCCATGCTGACCCTTTTGCATACCCTGGCCTACAAAGGAATGAACCTCCTGGCCACCGCCGAGGGCGCCAACATGGCCACCCAGTTCTGGGTCGCCGCCCGCTACCAGGAGGGGTTGGCCTTTCTCCTCTTCCCGCTCACCCTGCGCCGCCGCCTCGGGGCGCCGTTGCACCTCCTGCTGTGGGGCGTATTGCCAACCTTGTTCGCCCTGGCCATCCTCCTGTGGCGGATCTTCCCCGACTGCTTCGTCGAGGGAAAGGGATTGACCGGTTTCAAAATCGCCAGCGAGTACCTCTTCTGCCTGACCGGTCTGGTCACCCTCGCCCTCCTCCACCGCCAGCGCCACCACCTCCACCCGGGGGTGGGCCTGCTGTTTGCCGGCGGGGTGACCCTGTCCATCGCCGGCGAACTCGTTTTCACCCTCTATACAACCGTCACCGGCCCGCTCATCGTCGCCGGCCACTACCTGCACCTGTTCTCGGTCTTTCTCATCTACAAGGCCCTGGTGCACTCTAGCCTGCAACGCCCGCTGGAGACCCTGTTCCGCTCGCTCAACCGCAAGGAGAACCTCCTCGCCGCCCGATTGCGCGTAAGCGAGATGTCCGCCGCCCTGCCCCTCGACCAGCTGCTCGTCGCCGCCATCGACGAAGCGGAGAACCTCACCGGCAGCAGCATCGGCTTTTTCCATTTTGTCGACCGGGAGAAGATGATTCTGTCGCGCAAAGCCTGGTCGCGAAACACCGCCGACACCTGCCTGGTCAGGGAAGGGGACAAGCACCTCTCCTCGGCGGAAACCTGCCTCCTCATCGAGAAACTCGAGCGCCAGGGCCAGGTCATCTTGAACGATTTCCAGTCCCAGCCCGACCCCGCCCTGCTGCCCGGCGGGCATATCGAGTTGCGGCGGGTGATGATAGTGCCGGTCCTCCGCGAGGGGAGGCTATTGGCCATGTGCGGCGTCGGCAACAAGGAGACTGACTACGACGGCAACGACGTCGAACTGGTCGCCGCTCTCGGCGACCTCGCCTGGGACATCATCCTCCGCAAGCAGACGGAGACCGCCCTGCGCCACAGCGAGGAACAGTTCCGCCTCTCTTTCGAGCGCTCGCCGGTGGGGACGATGATGCTCACCCCGGAGTTCCGCTTCCTGCGCAGCAACGCCTGCTTTTGCCGCATGATCGGCTACAGCGAGAGTGAGCTCGCCGGGATGAGCTTCGCCACCATCACCCACCCCGAGGAGCGGCAGCGCGACCTCCTCCAGACGCAGCGGCTGCTCGCCGGGGAAATCGACGCCTACGATGTCGAAAAGCGCTATATCCACAAAGACGGCCACGTCGTCTGGGCCAGGGTCAACGTCACCCTGGTGCGCGGCGACGAGGGCGAGCCGCTCTTCTTCCTGCCCATCGTCGAGGACATCACCAGCGCCAAGGTGGTCGAGGGGCAGCTAAGCGAGCGCACCGCTTACCTGCAGGCCATTTTCCGCTCCTCGCCGGTGGGCATCGGCGTGGTGCACGAGCGGGTCATCAGCGAGGCCAACACCCGCCTGACTGAGATCACCGGCTACCCGGCCGAGGAGATGCTCGGCCAGAGCGCCCGCATGCTTTACCCCAGCGAGGAGGATTTCCGCTGGGTGGGCGAGGAGAAGTACCGGCAGATAGAGCGCCACGGCACCGGCAGCGTCGAGACTCGTTGGCGGCGCAAGGACGGCCGCGTCATCGACGTGCTGCTCAGCTCGACCCCCATCGACATTGCCGACCTCGACAAGGGGGTGACCTTCTCGGCCCTCGACATCTCCGAGCGCAAGGAGGCGGAACGACGGCTGCGCGAGCGCTCCGACTTCATCCGCCGCGTGCTCGACTCCACCGACGCCCATATCGCCATCCTCGACGCCGATGGGATCATCATCGACGTCAACACCCCATGGATACGCTTTGGCCTCGCATGCGGCATCGCCGACCTCCAGGCCATCAGCCCCGGCGCCAACTACTTCGCCTCCTGGCAGGGGCGCAGCGACGTGCAAGCCGACCTCTCTGCCGCCGAGGCCGGCATCCGTCAGGTGCAGCGGGGCGAGCGCGACACGTTCCAGTTCGACTATGCATGCCACTCGTGCAGCGAAAAGCGCTGGTTCACCATGCGCGTCCTGCCGCTCAGCGGGACGCCCGGCCAGGTGCTCGTCGCCCACACCGACATCACCCCGCTCAAGCAGAGCGAGGAGGAGTTAACGTCCGCAGTCTCCGAAAAGGACGTGCTGCTGCGCGAAGTGCACCACCGCGTCAAGAACAACCTCGCCGCGGTGGTCAGCCTGCTCGACATGCAGCGCCGCCTGCTCGGCGACGACCAGAGCGGCGAAATGCTTGTCGAACTCGGCAACCGCATCCGCTCGATGAGCCTCATCCACGAGAAGCTCTACCGCTCACCCAACCTGGCGCGCATCGACTTCCCCGACTACCTCCGCTCCCTGGTAACCCACCTGCGCACCTCCTTCGGCGCCACCCACGTCGACTGCCGCATCGAGGCCACCGGGGTCGCGCTGCCCCTCGATGTGGCGGTGCCCTGCGGCATGATTGTCAACGAACTGGTCACCAACGTCATGAAGCACGCCTTTCCCGGCGGCAGGCCCGCCCCCGGTCGCGACCGCTGCGAGGTGCTGGTGGAGATGGACCAGAAGGAAGGGCGGTGCACCCTGCATGTCGCCGACAACGGCATCGGCCTGCCTGCCCATGTCGACTGGGAAGGCGTCAAAACCCTCGGCATGGTACTCATCCGCATGCTCGGCCGCCACCAGCTGGGCGGCGACTACACCTTCGCAAGCAACCAGGGACTGAGCGTCACCCTCACCTTCCAGGAAAACCGAGGCCGCCTATGACACCCGCCACCCTGCTCATTGTCGAAGACGACGGCATCCTCGCCGCCAATCTCGAGGTCATCCTCAGCGCCCTTGGCTATCAGGTGCGCGGCCCGCTGGCCACCGGCGAGGAGGCCCTGGCTCTGCTCGAGCACCATGCGGTCGACCTGGTACTGATGGACATCGAACTGGCCGGGGAGCTCAACGGTATCGAAACCGCCGCCCGCCTGTCGCGCAGCCACGACATCCCCGTCGTCTTCCTCACCGGCTTCTCCCACGACCCGCTGCTCGAACAAGCCAAGGTCGCTGCCCCCTACGGCTACCTCATCAAGCCGGTAGCCGAGCGCGAGCTGGCGGCAACCATCGCCATGGCCCTGCACCGCCACGCCCTCGACCGACAGCTCGCGGAAAGCCGCCGCCTGCTGGCGGAAAGCGAGCACCGCCACCGCCACTACCTGCAAAGCACCCCTTACTGTGTCTTCGCCGTCAACCAGGAAGGGCGCCTCCTCGAGGCCAACCCTTCGGCCTGCCGCATCACCGGCTTCAGCCAGGCCGAGCTGCTCACCATGTCCATCGACGACCTCCATTTCGACGGAGACCGCGAGTTGGGGCGCGCCGCCTTGCGCACCGCCCTGGCCACCGGCCGGGCCGAGGCCGAGCTGCCTTTCCGCACCAGGGACGGACAGCGGCGCTGGTGGTCGGTGACCGCCGTCAGGGCCGAGGACGGGCGCGTTCTCGGCTTCTGCAACGACATCACCGAGCGTCGCCGGGCCGAAGAGCAGCTGCGCGAAAACGAGGCCAACATCCGCCTCATGCTGGACGGCATGGAGGAAAGCGTCACCGTCATCACCGCCGATGGCACCATTCTTTTCGCCAATCGGCGCTCGGCGAGAAATTTTACCGGAAACATGGAGGCGGACCTGATAGGCAAAAACATCGCCGAACTCCTCCCGGCCGAGCAGGCTGCGACCAGTCTGGCCGCCTTCCGCGAGGCTATCGCCAGCGGCCAGCTCCTGATCCGCGAGGTGATGGTCGCCATGGCCTCCGGCGAGCGTTGGTTCCTCAACCGCCTGCAACCAATTGAATACGGCCGCGAGCACATTGCCGCGGTGCTCTCCATTTCGCTGGACATCACCGAGCGCAGGCAGTTCGAGGACGAGCGCAAGCAGCTGCAGACGCAACTCGCCCATGCCCAGAAGATGGAGGCCATCGGCACCCTTGCCGGGGGCATCGCCCATGACTTCAACAACATCCTCGGCGCGGTCATCGGCTATACCGAACTGGCCCGCGAAGACTGCCCGCGCGACTCGGAGATCTCGCAGAACCTCGACCGCGTGCTGGAAGCCGGCAAACGCGCCGCCGCCCTGGTAGGCCAGATCCTCGCCTTCAGCCGCCGCCAGGACAGCGACCGCATCTCCCTGCTCCTCGGCCCCATCGTCAAGGAGGTGGTCAAGCTGCTCCGCCCGATGCTGCCAACGACCATCGCCATCATCCATCGCGTCGACAGCGAACGCTTTATCCTCGCCGACCCCACCCAGGTGCACCAGGTGCTGATGAACCTCGCCACCAACGCCTTCCATGCCATGGAGCAGAGCGGAGGCCGGCTGGAGATCACCGTTCGCGACGTCGACTACGACCATGCCGCCCTCGCCGCCCACCCGGGGGTAGCTCCCGGGCCCTTCGTCCGCCTCACCGTGGCCGACAGCGGCGCCGGCATCCCGGCGGAGATCAGGGCCCGTATCTTCGACCCCTATTTCACCACCAAGGAGGTCGGCAAGGGCACCGGCATGGGCCTGGCCATCGTCGACGGCATCGTCCGTTCTTCCGGGGGCTTCCTCACCTGCGACAGCGAACTCGGCCGCGGCAGCGTCTTCGCCGTCAACTGGCCTTCCTGCCCCAGCGAGGGCGCCACGCCAGTGGAGGCGGCGGAAGGCGATGACCACGGACAGGGACATATCCTCCTCGTCGACGACGAAGAGCTCCTCGTCAACATGACCCAGTCGATGCTGCGCCGCCTCGGCTACGAAGTCACCGCCTGCACCGACAGTCTCCACGCGCTGCGCACCTTCGAAGGTGCCCCGGAAGGCTTCGACGCCGTGGTCACCGACCAGACCATGCCGGGGATGACCGGCCTCGACATGGCGCGGCGCATGCTCGAGCTTCGCCCCGGCCTGCCCATCATCCTCTGCACCGGCTACAGCAACCTCGTCAACGAGGCCCAGGCGAGGGAATGCGGCATCAAGGGCTTCGCCACCAAACCGCTGACCAAGAAGGGCCTCGCCCGGCTGCTCCGCGAATTGCTCGGTCCGGCGGCGTCCTGACCCCTGCTGGTGCAGAGCTCACCCGCCAGCCTGTCAGCGCGAGGATTGCAGACTGTATTTGTAGTAGGAGTGGCAGATCCCCTCGTCGGAGATCATGCACGGGCCGATGGGATTTTTGGGGGTGCAGGCGAGGCCAAAGGCCGGACAGTCGGGAGGCAGGCCACGCCCGGTGATGATGGCGTTGCACTGGCACATGCAGGACTCGACGCCCTCCTCGAAGCGCACGTTGAAGCGCTTGGTGGCGTCGAACAGGGCCAGCTCGTCGCGGATAACGAAGCCGCTGTTCTCGATGGTGCCGAGCCCGCGCCAGTCGGTGTCGACGGCGAAGAAGACCTCGGAGACCATGCGCCGCGCCTTGCGGTTGTCGGCGCTGGAGTAGATGAAGGCGGTGCCGTCGTCGAAGTGCGTCTGGCCGCGGCGGATCTGCTTGACCAGACTGAGAATGCCTTCGAGGATGTCAACCACCTCGAAGCCAGCTATATAGCAGGAGATATGGTGCTTTTTGGCCAGCAGCGTATAGGCCTTGGTATCAGAGATGGTGTTGATGTGGTCGGAGCAGAGCAGTCCGCGGATATCGAGGTCCGGGTCGAGGAGCAGCAGATCGATGGTCGGCGGCAAGAGGCGGATAGAGGGGATGACGCAAAAGTTGCAGATGCCGAGGCGGGCCGCCTCGAGAATGGTCTCGGCGACGCTGGGGGCGGTGGCCTCGAAGCCCACCGCCGGGTAGACCACGGTGTAGTCGGGCTCGCGCCGGGCGATGTCGAGGGCGTCCATGGGAGAGATGATCACCTCGATACGCGCCCCGCGGGAGGCTATGGAAGCGAGGCTCTCCTTGCTGCCGGGGACGCGCAGCAAGTCCTCGCAGGCGGCAGTGATGACCTTGGGCTGAGTGGCAATTTTGATGAAGGCGTCGATATGCCCGGCCGGCATGACGCACACCGAGCAGCCGGGGCCGGCAACAAGCTCCAGCATTTCCGGGAGCTTGTGGCGCAGGCCGTACTTGAGGATGGCACGGTTCTGGGTGCCGCAGACCACCATCAGGCGCATCGGCCGATCCACCAGCTGATGCAGTTCCGCAAGGAGCGCCCGCTGGCGCTCTTGATCTTTTGACACTTCGGCTATCGCCATTCGCCACACCTTTTCTCGATGGGGAAGCTGCAGGCCCGCAGGGAAACCGTGCTGCTTCCCTCCGTGGCCGTGGCAGAACTTCCAGAGCCATCGCCGATCGACGCCAGATTTTCCCCCGACGCCGGGGGGGTCGTGAAAAAAAGGGCCGCTCGCGGGAGCGGCTCCTTGTCGCGGGTCAACGGCCAACCCGCCATATGCGGCTGGTCTTATTCGGAGGCTTCGGCCTCAGCCTTCATCGCCTTATAGGTCTCGCTGTCGACCACTTTCTCGCGCTCGATCTTCTCGATCTCGGCGCGGCTGACATGGAACTTGCCGCAGGCCGGGCAGGTCCCGTCGAACTCATCGCCGACGGCGCGGGCCTTCAACTCGTCGATGGTCATATGGTCGAGCTTCCCGCAGGAACCGCTGGGATTCTCGGCACGAACCTGAATTCGCTTGCTTTCTACCATGTTACCCTCCAACAGGCCCCACCTCGTATCGACCGGGCGGGAACCAATAAGTACACCTTTTATACAACAATTTCGACCAAAAAAACACCAGGGCCGTCAATAGGCCCTTTGCGGGTCACCTCGGCAGCCTGCCGCCCCGCGGGGCACGGCAGGCTGCACGAACGGCACGAATCGATCAGGCGACGATCTTGTCGACCTCGTTACCCTTGGCGTCGATGATGCTGACTGCTACCGGAATGCCGCCATCCAGGCGGTGAGTGGCGCAGGACATTCAGGGGTCGTAGGCGCGCACCGCCATTTCCACCTGGTTGAGCAGGCCCTCGTTATACACCCCGCCTTTGATCAGCGAAGTCGCCGCCTGCTTGACGCTCATGTTCATCGGGGCGATGTTGTGGGTGGTGCCGACGATGAGGTTGGCCTTCTTGATGCAGCCATTGTCATCGGTGACATAGTCGTGGATGAGCGTGCCGCGCGGCGCCTCGACGATACCGACACCGCGGCCCGCCTTGGGTTCGACCTTGGCCCGCACCCTGGGATCGGTGATCCCTTCCCACTGAAGCAGTTCGATGGTGCGCTCGCAGGCGTAGACCAGCTCGATGAGCCGGGCATAGTGGTAGAGCAGGGTCTGCTGCGCCGGCCGGCCGAACGAGGCGCGGAAGGCTTCCAGGGCCGCCTGGGCCTTGGGGGTGGAGATGCGGTCGCAGACGTTGATGCGCGCCAGGGTGTTGGCGCGGTAGATGCCCTTGGGCGCGGCCAGGGTCATGTCGAAGCCCTCGTTCCAGCTCTTGGCGTAGGGCATCTTCGAGTAGCCCCAGGGCTCGACATGCTCGCCGAGGTACTGGGTGTAGTCGACTCCCTCGAAATCGACATAGCTGCCGTCGGCCTTCATCAGGCGCTGCTTGCCGTCATAGAGGCGCAGCGCCCCGTCGGCCCGGTCGACGGTGCCGAGGAAGCCGGTCTTGATGACGCCGAGGTCGCCGATAACGTCGATATACTTGGAAAAGACGTTATTTATGGCGAAATCGAGGGCGAAACAGGCGAAGTCGAGCAGGGTGCGGGTACCGGCGAGCAGTTCCTGGCGCTCCTCCTCGACCATCGGCTTGGCGAAACCGCCGACGACGCCGGCGATGGGGTGGATGGCCTTGCCGGCGAACTTGTCGAGCATCATCTGCCCCAGCTGCCGCATCTTGACCACCTGGGTGGCCAGCTCCGGGGCGGCCTTGACCACGCCGATGACGTTGCGCACCGAGTAGTCGGCATCCGGGCCGAGGACGAAGTCCGGGGCGGCGAGGAAGAAGAAGTGCAGGATCTTGTCGTTGATGTGCGCCATCACCTGGCACATCTCCCGCAGCTTGTGCCCAGTTTCGGTGGGGGTGACGCCGAAGGCCCCGTCCACCGCCTTGTTGGAGGCGAGGTGGTGCATCCACGGGCAGATGCCGCAGATACGGTTGACGATGCGCGGCACTTCCTCCGCCGGCCGTCCCTCGATGAACTTCTCAAAGCCGCGCAGCGACTGGATGTGCAGGAAGGCATCCTGCACATTGCCATCGTCGCCGAGATGAATGGCGATTTTGGCGTGGCCCTCGATCCGCGAGACCGGGGCGATATTCAACACTTTTCCCATCTTAATCCTCCTTGACGGCAGTCTTCTTGGACGGCCGCAATAATCCGTGCGCTCCCGAGAACCGCAGCAGGGAGCGGCGATCGACCACCGACTTGAAATCGATGCCGTTACTGGCCAGGGCGTTCATCATGTCGAGCAGCTGGTTGCCGTCCTTGCGCACCGGGCCGAAGCAGCCACGGCAAGGTACCCGCGCCGAGATGCAGCTCGGGGCGCCGCGCTTGGCGCAGCCGGCGGCGGTCACCGGGCCCATGCACAGGTAGCCTTGCTCGAGCAGACAGCGCATCTCGTCGATGGGCGCGCCGGGGGTGAACTTGGCGTTGGTGATGAAGCGCTTGACGCGGTCGACATCGCCCTTGCCCTGACGCTGGGTCGGGCAGGTGTCGCAGACGCTCTTGCCCGGCAGCACCGGCGAGCGGTTTTCGAGCAGCGAAACGATGACCTCGGCGATGAGCTCCGGGTTGGGCGGGCAGCCGGGCAGCTGCATGTCGATCTTGACCTTCTCGTCGCAGGCATAGACGCGCTCGAGGGGGGCGGGGACTTCGACGTTCGGCACCGCGGCGCCGGGGTCGGTGGTCACCGTCTGGTAGATCTCCTCCCAGCTCGAAGCGCGGTCCTGACCGTTCATCAGGGCCGGGATGCCGCCGTGGGTGGCGCAGGTGCCGAGGGCGATCAGCACTTTGCACTTGGCGCGCATCTCTTCCAGCACCTCGAGGTGCTCGTGGTTGCTGACGCCGCCGGTGACGATGCCAACCGTCGCCTCGGGGATGCTCAGAGTCACCCCTTCGCCGCACTGGCCGAAATATTTATGGTCCATCAAGACCGGGGCATGGACGATGTCCAGGGCCTCGGTGATAATGGGGACGAGGGCCTCGCCGATGTTCAGGATGGCGATCTCGCATCCGGAACAGGAGCCAAGCCACTCCAACGCAGTAGGTACACCCATTTCTTCCTCCTTTATGCCGCTTTGGCATCCTGGGCAGTGACAGGACCCAGTCTCTTGATGCGCGCGGTCATCTCAGTGACCGCGGCGACGAACTTGTCCGGTTCCGCCGAGGAGACCCAATTGAGGCTGAAGCGCTCCGGGTCGTAGCCAAAATCCTCGAGCAGTTCAACGACCATATCCGAACGGGACATCGCTTTGTAATTACCATCCAGGTAATGACATTCGCCGAGGTGTCAGCCAAGCACCATCACACCGTCGGCCCCCTGAGCGAGGGCGTCCATGACGAACTCGGGATGGACCATGCCCGAGCACATGACGCGGATGATACGCACGTTGTGCGGGTACTGCATACGCGCCGTTCCCGCCAGGTCGGCGGCGGCGTAGGAACACCAGTTGCAGCAGAAGGCAACTATCTTCGGTTCGAAACTCATTGTATCGCTCCTTTTGGCGATGAACGCGGGGAAAGCCCGGATACTGTCGCGGGCATTCCCCACATCGTCACGCCCATATCCCCCTAAGGGGTGTTGACGATGGCCGCCGTGGCCTGTGGCCAGATCTTGCGGCCACTCCCTGCGCCCTGCGGCGCGGCGGCCATCATATGTCGCTATAGGCCGCCGCGGTCCCGGCAGAGGCCGGCGCCACGGCGGTTTCCCCTTGACTAAACCGCCAGCGCCGCCTGGATCTGGGCGCTGATCTGCCGCATGGTGAACCCGGACACGGCCACGCCACGCTTCGGGCAGGTGCCCTGGCAGAGGCCGCAGCCCTTGCACTTGGCCTTGTTGACGCTGATCAGGCGGCCCTTGGCGCGATCGTCCTCTCCAGCACGCTCCACCAGGGTGATGGCGTGGTAGGGGCAGACGTCGACGCACAGGGCGCAGCCGTCGCAGTAGTTCTCGTCGACGGCTGCCTTGACCGCATCGAGAGAGATCTGCGTCTTGGAGAGCAGCGTCGCGGCACGGGCCGAGGCCGCCAGGGCCTGGGCCACTGCCTCTTCCACCGGCTTGGGATAGTGGGCGAGACCGGCGACAAACATGCCATCGGTGGAGAAATCCACCGGCTTGAGCTTGGCATGGGCCTCCTGGAAGAAGCCGTGCCCATCCACCGGCACCTTGTAGAGCTTGCCGAGTTCGGCGGCATCTTCGCGCGGCCGGATGGCGGTGGCGAGAATGACCATGTCGGCCTTGATCTTCAGCGGGCGGTGCAGGACATGATCCCAAACCTCGACGTCGATATCGGGGCCGTTCTCGGTGACCTTGGGTTTGCCGTGCAGCTCGTAGTTGATGAAAATGACGCCGAGCTTGCGCGCCTGCCGGAACAGGGACTCACGCTGCGCGTAGGTGCGCATGTCACGGTAGAGGATATAGACGTTGCGCTCCGGGTTCTCTTTCTTGAGGGCGATGGCCGACTGCACCGAGTGGGTGCAGCACACCTTGGAGCAGTACATGTGGTCCCCCTCGCGGGAGCCGACGCACTGGATGAAGACGAAGCGCTTGGCCTGCTTGACGTGCTTCTCCTTGAGTTCGAAGAGCTTGTCGAACTGCACCGCGGTGACGACGCGGGTGATGGTTTCGTAGTTGTATTCCTTGGGCAGGAAGGCCTCGCCGCCGATGGCGACGACGCCGGTGCCGTGCTCGATGACCTTGCTGCTGCCGTCGGCGCCGGTAATGGTCGAGCGGAAGTTGCCGACGAAGCCCTCCACCGCGGTCACCGTGTGTTCCTTATGGATGATGATGCGGTCATTCCAGATAACCTTGTCAATCAGCTTGGCTACCTGCGTGGGCACGTGCTCGCCTGACCAGGTGTGCTTGATGTTGAGGGCGTTGCCGCCGAGGGTGTCGCTCTTCTCCACCAGATGCACCTCGAATCCCTGACGGGCGAGGTTAAGGGCGGCGGTCATGCCGGCGACGCCGCCGCCGATGACCAGGCCCTTCTGGGTGATGGGCACCGCCACCGGCTTGAGGGAGTCCCCGAAGGTAACCTTGGCCGCCGCCATGCGCACCAGGTCCTTGGCCTTGGCGGTGGCATCCTGGGGATTCTTGCTGTGCACCCAGGAGTTGTGGTTGCGGATGTTGGCCATCTCCACCAGATACTCGTTAAGCCCGGCGGCCTTGAGCGTCTCGCGGAAGAGGGGCTCGTGGGTCCGCGGCGTGCATGCGGCGATGACGATACGGTTGAGGTCCTTCTCCTGGATACGCTTGGCGATCATGTTCTGGGTATCCTGGGAGCAGGAGAAGAGATTGCGCTCCACGTAGACCACATCGGGCAGGGTGGCGGCATACTCCTCCACCGCCTTGACGTCGACCACACCGGCGATGTTCGATCCGCAATGGCAGACGAAGACGCCGATGCGCGGCTCTTGCTGGGAGATGTCCTTCTCGGCCGGGAAGCTCGCCTGGCGGGTCAAGGCGAAACGGGATGGGGCGAGAAGGTCGGCGACAGCCGCCGCCGCGGCCGAACCTTCGACCACCGACTGCGGGATGTCCTTCGGCCCGGCGATGGCGCCGCAGGTGAAGATGCCCTCGCGGGAGGTCTGCACCGGGGCGAAATCGGAGGTGGCGGCGAAGTTGTCCGCGGTCAGCTTGATATCGGCGGTCTGGGCAAGTTCCAGGACGTGTTTCGGGGTCTGCAGGCCGACGGAGAGCACCACCATGTCGAAGAACTCTTCCTTCTGACGGCCTTCCTCGTTGACATAGCGCAGACGCAGGTCGCTGCTGGCGCCGTCGGTCTCGACACCATTGACGCGGCAGCGCACGAAACGCACCCCCGAATCCTCGCGGGCCCGCTCGAGATACTGATCGAACTCCTTGCCGTGGGTGCGCATGTCCATATAGAAGATGGAGGTCTGCAGCCCGGGCACGTGGTCCTTGGCGATGACCGCCTCCTTGATGGCGTACATGCAGCAGACCGAGGAGCAGTAGCCATTGCCGCAGAGGTTCTCGTCACGGGAGCCGATGCACTGCAGGAAGGCGACCTTGTTGACCGGCTTGCCGTCGGAGGGGCGGATGAGGTGCCCTTCGGTCGGCCCGGAGGCGGACAGGTAGCGCTCGAGCTGCAGCGAGGTGATGACGTTCTTGTAGACGCCGAAGCCCCAGACCTTGGCGTCGGTGGGGTCGTAGGCCTCGAACCCGGGGGCGAGGACCACGGCGCCGACGTTGAGGGTGTGGATCTTCTCGGTGTCGTTGAAGTTGATCGCCCCGGCATCGCAGACCTTCTCACAGAAACCGCAGGCACCGGGCTTCTGCAGGCGGATGCAGTTGGCGGGGTCGATCTGGTACTTGAGCGGCACCGCCTGGGCGTATTTGACGTAGATCGCCTTACGCTTGCCGGTGGCGGCGTCGTACTCGCTGTCCACCTTTTTCGGGCACTTCTCGGTGCAGGCACCGCAGGCGATACACTTCTCCATGTCCACATAACGTGGCGCTTCCTTGACGGTGACGGTGAAATTCCCGGCAACGCCGTCGATCTTGGTGACCTCGCTCAAGGTCATCAGCTGTATATTCAAGTGCCGACCGCACTCAACCAATTTTGGCGCGATAATTCACATCGAGCAATCGTTGGTGGGGAAGGTCTTGTCGAGCTGGGCCATGGCTCCGCCGATGGCGCCGCTCTTTTCCACCAGATACACATAGTACCCGGCATCGGCGAGATCGAGGGCGGCCTGCATTCCGGTAACGCCGCCGCCGACAATCATCACCGACCCGATTTTCTTGGTGTCCTGCATCTTGGGTGTCTCCTCTGTGTGTCTTCCATATCCGCCGCCTGCGGCGGATATGACAATGTTCCTTGCCCCGCCCCGTTCCCGGGGACAGTGGCCATTTTGCCCGAGCGGCAGCCTACTGCTTGTTGGGCATGATCAGCGAATCGGCGACCAGCTCCCAGATATACTTGACCTCGAGGTTGAGGTCATACTCCTTGATCAGCGATTTCATGATCTGGTCGCGGCAGTTGTGGCAGGGGGCGATGAGCAGGTGAGCCCCCGACTCGACGATCTGCCGGGCCTTGATGCGCCCATAGTAGACGCGCTCCTCGGAGAAGGGCATGGCCCAGGCGCCGCCGCCCGCGCCGCAGCAATAGGCGCCGTTGCGGTTGGGATTGAGCTCGCGGAAATCGTCGCAGCAGGCTTTGGTGATGGCGCGGCCCTCCTCGAAATAGGCCTTGCCGAAGGCCTTGAGGGATTTGCGGCCGTAGTTGCAGGGGTCATGGTAGGAGACGGGCATGGTATGCACCGACTTGTCGAGCTGGATTCTGCCCTCCTGGATGTACTCGAGGAGCAGATCGAACACGCTCACCACCTTGAACTCGTTGAAGACTTCGGGGTACCATTTGTTCAACCCGGACCGGGTTGCGAAATAGGCGTGGCCTCACTCGGGGAGGAGGAGAACTTTGCAGTTCAGCCTCCTCATGTTGTCGACGATACGGCCGACAACGGTTTTCATCGCCTCGTCGTCACCGGAGAAGAGCCCCCAGTTGACGCCCTCCCAGTTCTCGGAGGAGATGGTGAAGGATTCCCCGGCGGCGTAGAAGATCTTCCACCACCACTTCATGTCGTCGGGCTCGCCGAACGGTTCCTTGGAGTTGACGGTGACCAGTACGCGGGCGCCGTGCACGTCGATGGGGGTCTTGAAGCCGGGACAGCAATCCTCGGCGAGTTCCTGGCCGAGATCTTCACAGAGGAAGACGAAATCTTCCTTGGGGATGCCGAGGTTGTTGCCGCGTTCGAGACACATGGCGACACCCTTGTGAATCGGTCCGGGTACCTTGGCGCGGGCCCGTTTGCCGCGGATCTTGCGCATCAGGGCGATGATCTGGATGTTCGCCGGACAGCTCTCCTCGCACTTGGCGCACATGGTGCACTTCCATGGCCAGTTCGAGGCGACCAGTTCCTCGTCCATGCCGAGCGCCGCCATGCGCACGATCTTGCGCGGATCGAGCCCGTCGACACCGGAAATGGGACAGGCGCTGGCGCAGGTGCCACAGGTGAGGCAGGCATCGGCCCACGAGGGGTCGATGGCGATTTCGCTCTTCTTTCCGGTAATCTCCAGCGGCGCCACATCGGAGACTTCCAGAGCGCCGAGGGCCTTGGCGCTGACGTTGTTGGCGGGGCTGATGTGCGGCTCGCGGCCGAACTTTTCACAGAGTTTCTGGTAATCCTGAAACTTCATAAGGTACTTGCGGCCCGGACCCTCCTTGGCAGGCAGGGTCCCGGCATTGATCCAGTTCCTTATGGTGTTTCGATGAACCCCAAATTCTTCTGCGAGGTCGCTGACTTTAAATTCATACATCATACAAGGTCACCTCATTTTGCTTGTAACGAAAGAATTTGTGAGAGCTTCTGACACGTCTTCGCCACGGCCTCGGTCATGGCCGGCGTAAGGCCCGGGGCGATCTCCTCGGGGATGAATTTTATCTGCGCCACAAGGATGGTTACCGAGATTCCGGTGTGCTCGGCAAGTTCCTGCAGCAGGTTGACGGTGGGAAACTGGTGAAGGGAGAAATCGTGGATCTTCTTGGCGGGGATCTCCGTCGGCACGATCTCGAAGACCTCGCCCGGCGCGCGGCCGGGGAAGTCGACGGCGTCGAGGACGATGATCCGTTCCGGTCGTCCTTCCTCGGTGAGCAGGTAGTCGAAGAGATATTCGCGCACGCAGGTGCCGACATCGATGGCCTCGACCTCTGCGGGCAGAATGTACTGCTCGTGAAGACGGTCGACGACCGCTGGGCCGAAGCCGTCATCGCCCATGATGACGTTGCCACAGCCGAAGATCATTGTCTTTTTTTCGTTTGGTCGCATTGTGCAAACAGTGCCTCAGTGGGGTTTCTGAGAACAAATACCACCGGGCAGAAAGAAGTGCAAGGCGGTTTTTTAGGACAAATCACTGCGATACGATCATCCCCGCGAAACCACTGCTAAACACGCACATTAATTTTTAATGTTTGATTCAACAAAATTCATAATTGCGACAATGTCGTATCTCAACGAACTTTTGTCGTTTTCACGAACAGATCGGCGACAGCAGGAGCAAATGAGCTGTCAGGGGAAGGACTAGGCGGAGGGGCCCGACGCATCATGGCGCCGGGCAGGGGCGACGCGGCGCTATTGCTTGGGATAGCCCTGAGGGTTGGCCTTCTGCCAGCGCCAGGTGTCGCGGCACATGTCGGCCAGGTCGAGGCGCGCCTGCCAGCCCAGCTCACGCAGGGCCTTGCCGGGGTCGGCGTAGCAGGCGGCGATGTCACCGGGCCGGCGTGCGGCGATGCGGTAGGGGATCTCCACCCCCGCCGCCTGCGAGAAAGCGCGCACCATCTCGAGGACGCTGTAGCCGCGCCCGGTGCCGAGGTTGTACACCGATACCCCCGGCCCGCGCTCGGGCCGCTCCAGTGCCTTGAGATGGCCGGCGGCGAGGTCGACGACATGGATATAGTCCCTGACCCCGGTGCCGTCGGGAGTCGGGTAGTCGTCGCCGAATACCGACAGGCAGGACAGCTTGCCCACCGCCACCTGGGCGATATAGGGTACGAGATTGTTGGGGATGCCCTCGGGGTCCTCGCCGATGCGTCCGCTGGGGTGGGCCCCCACCGGGTTGAAATAGCGCAGCAGGCACACCCGCCAGGCGGAGTCGGCGATGTGCAGGTCGCGGAGGATCTCCTCGACCATCAGCTTGCTGCGCCCGTAGGGATTGGTGCAGGAGAGGGGGAAGTCTTCGCTGATCGGCACCGAGGCCGGATCGCCATAGACGGTGGCCGAGGAGCTGAAGACGATATCGCGCACATCGTGGGCGGCCATGACCTCGCAGAGGTTGATGGTCCCGGTGAGGTTGTTGTGGTAGTAGAGCAGCGGCTTGGCCACCGACTCGCCCACCGCTTTCTTGCCGGCGAAGTGGATGACCGCGTCGATTTTCTCCCTGCAGCCGGCGAAAACCGCTGCAAGCCCCTCTCGGTGGAGGAGATCGACATGATGGAAAGCGACGGAGCGGCCGGTGAGTTCCTCCACCCGGCGCAGCGACTCGCGGCTGGAATTGGAGAGGTTGTCGACCACCGTCACCCGGTGGCCCGCCTCGAGCAGGGTAAGACAGGTATGGCTGCCGATATAGCCGGCCCCGCCGGTGACGAGAATATGCATAAACCCCTCCGTGTAAAAGTGGATGTACTGGCCTGCGTCGCCCCGAGATAGCACAGCGAGGCGAGAAAGACAAGGGCAAAGCCCCGCACCCGGGGCTCGCCTAGCCCCGAGGTGGCTCTCGCCTGAGGGCCGGGCAGGAAATCGCCAGCAGTCAGCTCCTGGTCATTTTCGCCACTTGGCGAACGGCCGTGTTGCCGGTAATCTGCAAACACGTTGATGCGATCATTTTCGCCCCACTCACCTCACCCCCTGGAGACTGCCATGGACCTGCAACTGCTGCGCAACGCCACCATGAAGATCCGCTTCGGCGGTCACACCATCCTCACCGACCCGATGCTCGGCGAGGTCGGGACGACGCGCTCCTTCGCCGGCAAAGCCCCCAACCCGACCACCCCGCTGCCGCTGCCGGTCAGCGAGATCCTCGCCGGGGTCGATGCCGTCCTGGTCAGCCACCTTCACCCCGACCACTTCGACGAAGCGGCCATCGCCAGCCTTCCCAAGGACCTGCCCCTGCTGTGCAGCCCGGTCGATGTGGAAGGTTTGCGTGCCCACGGCTTTACCGATGTCACTGCGCTGGCCGAGCGTCTTTCCTGGAACAACCTTACCATTACCAGAACCGGAGGCCGCCACGGCAGCGGCCAGATCCTCGAACGGCTCGGCGAGGTGGCCGGCTTCGTCCTCGCCGCCGCCGGCGAGCCGACCGTCTACTGGGTCGGCGACAGCATCTGGTGCGAGCCGGTGGCCGAGGCCCTCGCCACCCACCAGCCGCAGCTCATCATCAGCCATTGCGGCGGGGCGACGCTGCCCGGCTTCGCGCCGATCATCATGGACATCCCCGACACCCTGCGCCTTTTGGAAGCCGCCCCCGATGCCACGGTGGTCGCCGTTCACCTCGAGGCCCTCGACCACTGCACCGTCACCCGCGCCGCCCTGCGGCAGGCGGTGGACAAGGCCGGCACAGACGGCCGGCGGCTGCTTATCCCCGCTGATGGCCAGACCCTGCGCTTTGCCGCGAGCGGCCAGCCCACTGCCTGAGAGCGAAACGGGAGTTCACTTCAGTCGAGCCGAGTCAGGAAGGCGTCCTTGGTCAGCCACAGCTCCTCCATGCGGTACATATGCCAGTAGTCGTGCGCCAGCATGTGGCGCACGAGTATCACCGTGGAGTAGCGGTCGTACTCGGGGTGGCTGCCGTGGCGGGTCCAGTAGCTTTCGTCGACGCCAAAGAGCAGCTCGAGCTGGCGGCGGCGCCCGTCGGTGAACGCGGCGATGGCCTCGTCGGCGGGGAGGCACTCACCCTCAACGGGCCGGCCGTCAGCCGGCGGCACGAAGGGCACGAAGCAGGGCGATTCCTCGGCGGCGAAGCGCTGCAGGCGTTCGAGCAGCATCGGCTGCACCCGGGCGAGGTGATCAAGGTGGCGATCGATGGTCCAGCAGCCCGGGCCGCGCAGCAGCTGGCGCCGCCGTTCGTCGATATCGGCGATGAAGGCCGCGAGAATCTTGGGGGTATTGGCGAGTCCGGCCAAAACGGCGTTCTTGTCGACAAACATCGTTTCCTCCCTCTGCAAACGTTTTTCCCTTTGCGACGCAACCTGCTGGCGGCGCAACTGCCTCTTTTGTCAACCCGGCAAACCGGGTACAGTGGATGCGGCCCCAGGGCCACGGCAAGCCATCCTTTTCCACCTCTTATTTGGAGAAAACCACCATGCCCTACATCAGCATCCGCGTCGCCGGAACCCTCAGCAAGGAGCAGAAGGAGAAGATCAGCCAGGGCGTCACCGACGTCCTCAGCCGCGAAGCCGGCAAGCCGCCGGAATCGGTACTGATCTTTATCGACGAAGTCCCTCACGAGAACATCGCCAAGGCCGGCAAGCTTCTGCAGCCGCCCAAATAGGCATCCAAACCTATGGCCAGGAGGGGGAGCGGTGACGATCACCCCCTCGGGCCGCCGGCCTCACCACATCCTCACTCCTCCTCGTACAGCAGGTCACAGACGCGGTGGCCTCCAGCAAGACTAACCAGCAGCCTCAGCGGGGTGCGATGAGGCGCAGATACTCCTCCTCGCTGACGATGCGCACCCTGAGTTTCTCCGCCTTGGTGAGCTTGGCGGCGCCGACCTTGTCGCCGCAGACGAGGAGGTCGGTGGCGCCGCTGACCGCCTCGCCGATCCTCGCGCCAAGCCTTTTGGCCTCTTTCTTCATGTCGTCGCGGCTGCCGCTGTGCATGGTGCCGGTGAAGACGACGAGCTTGCCGGCGAGCGGCCCGCTGCCGCCCTCATCGCCTGATTCCTGTCTGGTGGCCAGCACATTAAACCCAAGGGCGTAGAGCTCGTCGAAGAGCTTGCGGTTGGCGGCCAGCCCGGCGAGGATTTCGTCGGCGGTCTTGTCGTTGAAGCCGCGCACGGCGACGATCTCCTCGCGGCAGAGGGAAAACATCCTCTCCAGGGGATAGACGGCGAGAAGTTTTTCGCTGTTGCCGAGGCCGAGGCGATAGATGCCGAAGGCAGCCAGGAAGCGCCAGTCCTCGATGGCGAGCAGGCGGCTGCGGGCGAGCTGCGCCACCATGTTCTCCGCCTGCTTGGGCCCGAAGCCGAGGCTCTGGAAGTCACCCTCGCCAAGGCCGTAGATGACCGGCAGGCTGGCCTTACCGCCCAGGTAGAGTTTTTCCACCGCCGACGGCCCGAACCCGTCGATATTGCCGAGGACCTTGAAGAAGTGCTCGATGGCGCGGGTGATCTGCGCCGGGCAGTTCATGCCGTCGACACAGAGCAGATAATCTCCCTCCCAGACCAGCGCCCCGCCGCAGCTGGGGCAGTTCTGCGGCACCTCGGCGACCACCGGCTCGAGGACCTCCTCGATCTTGGGAATGACCTCGCCGCTGCGCGACAGGCGGATAAGCGCCCCCGGCCCGATGCCGTTCTCCACCACCATTCTATAATGGTGGGCGGTGGCCCGCTGGATGAGGGCCCCGGAGAGCCGCGTCGGCTCGACCTCGGCCACCGGGTTGACCCGCCCCGAGCGCGAGGTCTGCGGTACCACCCGCAGCACTTCGACTTCGGCGGTTTCGGTATTTTTCTTGTACGCGATCTGCCAGCGGTGATGGTGGCGGGTGGCGCCGAGATGCTGGCGCAGTTCGTCTTCCTGCACCTCGATGACGATACCGTCGACGTCGTAGTCCACCGCTCGCCACAGGCTGCTGACCACCTCCTCGAAATCGCGGGCCAGCTCCTCCCAGGGGCCCTGCCAGTCCGGCAGCAGGGCGAAGGGGAAGAACACCGCCTCGCCGGAGCGGATGGCGGCCAGCGCCGGCGCCTCGAGTTCCTTTTCTTTGATCAGGCTGGCCTGGAAGTTGCGCGAGTTGTCGAAGAGCCCGGCAAGGTGTTCCTGAAAGTAGCTGCGCCCGACGACGATCTCGCCGGCGCCGAGGCCACGTCGACCGCCACGGGCGACCTGCAGGCCGCGCTCGAAGACGCGGCTGATGTCGGTGCCGCGCCGCCCGTCGCCGCGGGTGTAGAGGGTGTTGCCGTCGTCGTAGGCGGCGAAGCCGTCGAGCTTGGGCATGGCGCGAAAAATGAGCGCCTTAAAGTCCTTGCCCAGCTCCTCGGCGGCCTTTTCAAGGCGCTTGGCCCAAGCGGCGACGGCGGCGAAGTCGTAGGCCTTCTCGGTGGAGAGCATGCGCACCGGCAGCTCCACCGTTTTGGCCATGGCCAGCGGCTCCGGCTCGACACTGTGCAGGAAGGGGTGCTGCGGGTGGCGCCGGCGCAGCTCGGCGAGATAGGTGAAGTCGTAGGCAGCGTCGTCAATGAGCGGCTCGCCGCCGCGATAGAGGAGGTTGGCGAGCTGCAGAAAGGCGAGCAGCCGCCGGTCGTCGAGTTCCGCCGCCGTCATCTCGCCCCTGGCGAGGGCCAGCGCCGTTTCTTCGCTCAGCCCCTGCCACTGATAGCCGGATTCCTCGACCAGCGCCCGCTGCGCCAGGCTCAGTGTCATCCCTTTTCCCATCGCTTTTTCCCTCTCCCTCCTGTACCCTGGCAGCGAACCGCCGGTCCCTTTTACCATATCAAGGCCGCCCATGGCGGGCAAGCCCCGCCCCGCGGCCATCTCCTGTGGAGAATGCCATGACAGCCATCATCGACCTGCGCAGCGACACGGTCACCAAGCCTTCCCCGGCGATGCGCCGGGCCATGGCCGAGGCCGAAGTCGGCGACGATGTCTACCGCGACGACCCCACCGTCAACCGCCTCGAAGAGCATGCCGCCAGGCTGCTCGGCTGCGAGGCGGCGCTGTTCACCACCAGCGGCACCCAGGCCAACCTCATCGCCATCATCAGCCACTGCCAGCGCGGCGACGAGTACATCGTCGGCCAGACCGCCCACACCTACCGCTATGAGGCCGGCGGCGCCGCCGTGCTCGGCAGCGTCCAGCCGCAGCCCATCGAATTCGAGGACGACTCGACCCTTGACCTCGACAAGGTCGCCGCCAAGATCAAGCCCGACGACATCCACTTCGCCCGTACCCGCCTGCTCTGTCTGGAGAACACCCAGAACGGCAAGGCCCTGCCCCTGCCCTACCTGGGCCAGGCGGCGGCCTTCGCCCGGGAGCGCGGCCTCAAGCTGCACCTCGACGGGGCGCGCCTGATGAACGCCGTGGTCAAGGACGGGCTCGCCGTCACCGACATCACCCGCCACTTCGACTCGATCTCGCTGTGCCTCTCCAAGGGCCTTGGGGCCCCGGTGGGCTCAGTCCTCGCCGGCCGAGGCGAGTTCATCGAGGAGGCGCGCAAGTGGCGCAAGATGGTCGGCGGCGGCATGCGCCAGGCCGGCATCCTGGCCGCCGCCGGGCTCTTCGCCCTGGAGCATAACGTGGAACGGCTCGCCGACGATCATCGCCACGCCGCCAGGCTCGCCAGCGGCCTGGCATCGTTTGACGAGCTCGCCGTCGAGGCCAACCCCGCCCAGACCAACATGGTCTTTTTCCGCTGCGCCCCGAGCCGGGCTGAAGCGCTGGGCCGCTATCTCGGCGGGCGCGGCATCCTCGTCAGCGCCGGGGCGGTAACCCGCCTGGTGACCCATCTCGATATCAGCGGCGATGACATCGAGCGCGTACTGCAGGCGGTGGGCGACTTCTTCGGTGGGGCCGCCGCCTAGCTCCCCGCCCCCCTCATCGGGCAGCGGATCGCCTCCCTGCCCGTTCGGCCATCCCCAAGAAGTCATGGGTGCGCCGTACAAGGTCCACACACCCCGCCGCCGCTTCGCTGCAGAGGCGGCGGGAGCATCACCCCATCCCCTGCCCCTCTTCGCAGTCGTGCACCAGGCATACTGAGGCGGCGGCGTCGCGGTCGAGGCGCTCGAAGAAGCCCTCGACCACGTCCGCCGACCACGCCTGCCGCCTGGTGCTGGGGTCGCAGCTCCACAGCCAGTGCAGCGAGGGGTCGAAGAGCCGCCGCCCTTCCCCCATAGGGGCCCATGGCGAGGACAACACGGTGCGTAATTCCTCGCAGGTTGGCAGCCGCCAGCTCCGGCAGCCCCCTTCGCCGCGCCGGTTAACCTGCGCCACATACTCCGTCGCCTGGTGCCAGTCGAGGAGAAAGCCGGCCCCGAGACGCTGCCAGATCAATCCGGTGGCCTGGTCGAGCATGGCCTCCGCCCCGACTTCGACGAACTGCGGCCGGCAAGAGGGCCGCGGCCGCAGCAAGTCGTCGAGGCCAAGCTCCTGTTGTATCTCTTTATAGAGGATACGCCGCGGCTCCCGCCGCAGGGTCGCCGGCCGCCATGCCGTGCCGCCGGGGGCCTGACCGCCATGACCTTCGGCAGTGGGCAGCGCTTCGAGGGCGAGGCGCATCGCGCGGCTGTCGGCAAAGCGCTCCTGCGGGGACCGCGCCAACCCCCGTTCCAGCCACTCGCGCCAGCTCGGGCCACGGGTCGCCTGCACCTCGCCAAGCAAGGCGACAAGCTCCTGGCGATGGCCAAAGAGCCGTCCGGTGAGCATGCGCAGGGCCATGACGGCGACGCTGTACAGGTCGGCACGGCCGTCGACCCCCTGCGGGTCGCTGTTCTGCTCCGGCGCGGCGTAAAAGGGCGAGCCTACCTGCATGCCCGGCGGGCGGCTGCCCTCGCCCCTTTCCTCACCGCGCACCCTCGACAGACCGAAGTCGATGATCTTGATGCGGTCGTCGCCGGTTATCATCAGGTTATAGGGTTTGATGTCGCGGTGCACGATGCCGGCGAAGTGCAGCCGCTCGAGGCCTAACAGCGCCTGGCGCAGGTAGTGGCGGGCCCTGTCGGCGGACACCGGCCGCGACGGCGTCTCGGCGCGGTAGGCCTCGCCGATAGAGGTGCCGATGGAATGGGCGTAGTACTCGAGCACGAAAAAGGGCCGCCCCTGATGGCTGTCGCAGTCGAGAATCCGCGCCAGGTGGGGGTGGTTGAGCCCCCCCATGATTCGTGCCTCGTCGAGAAAGGTTTGGCGCAACGCCTCCTCGCCGACGAGATCGAGGAGGACATCGCGCGGGCGCAGCAGCTTCACGGCGACCAGACGTCCGGTCACCGGGGCCAAGGCCTTGTAAACCGTGGCCATGCCGCCGCGCCCGAGCCGCCCGGTGACCCGGTATCTGCCGATGGTCTCCACGGTCAGCCAAGCCGCGAGGCGTAGATTTCCGGGAAGCCCAACTCGCGGATCTTGCGCTGCGTGCTGGCGATGTCGTAGGCGACGGCACAGACATCAATGGTGCCGGCCTCTGAGTCCCAGAGGAGATACTTGGCATGGCGGTCGCCGTCGCGCGGCTGACCGACGCTGCCGGCGCTGATCAGGTACTTCTCCTCGGCGAGAAGCTCGATGCGCTCCTCGCCCAGGCCGCGGCGGACGATCTCCTCCCCCCGGCTGTGGACGAGCTGGAGCCGGTGGGTATGGCCGACGAAGAAGATCCGCGAGGAGGATGCGGCGAAGAGGGCGGCGACACGGCTGTCGTCCTGACGGTCGAGATAGCGGAACACCGACTGCGGCGGGAAGCCGTGCACGAGATAGGCGATGCCGACGGTGAGCGCCTTGGGCAGGGTGGAGCAGTAGGCGTGGTTCTCCAAAGACAGCAGGCGGGCAGTGCGCAGGTTGTTCTCCCGGGCGAGGAAGTTCAGCCATCGCCTGGCGCGCGGGTCGAGGAGGGCCATCTCATGGTTGCCGAGCACCGAGTGGTAGCCGAGGTCGCGCATGCGTCGCACCACCTCCTCGGGGTCTGGCCCGTAACCGATATTGTCGCCAAGGCAAAAGACCCGTTCCACGCCACGGCACCGGAGGTCGGCGCAGACCGCCTCGAAGGCCTCGAGATTGGCGTGGATATCGGACAAGATCGCCAGCATCAGCCGCCCTGCTCCCCTTTTTTTGCTTCCAGCTCCTCCCAGCGCCGGTAGAGATCTTCGACAACCGTGCGGGCCTCCTCCAGCTCCTGCCAGCACCTGGCGACCCGCGCCGCGTCGGCGACCACTTCGGGAAGCTGCATCTCCCCCTCCAGCTTGGTGACCCGTTCCTCGGCCAGGGCGATGCGCTCTTCGATGGTGTCGTAGTCGCGCTGGTCCATATAGGAGAGGCGCCCCTTGGGCTTGGCCGGGGCGCTGGCGGCGGCACGGCGCTCGCCGGCTCGGGCACGGCCGTCGCTTTTTTCCTCCGGCGCGGGAAGGTCTTCGAGCCACTGACGGTAGTCGGCATACCAGCCGACGCCATTGCTGCCGCCAAAACCGATGAGGCGGTGGCAGACGCGATCGAGGAGGAAGCGGTCGTGGGTGACCAGCACCAGGGCCCCGGGAAACTCGACGAGGGCCGACTCGAGGACGTCGAGGGAGGGGATGTCGAGGTCGTTGGTCGGCTCGTCGAGGAGGAGGATATCCGCCGGCCGGCGCATCAGCGCGGCGAGGAGGATGCGCGCCTGCTCGCCGCCGGAGAGGCGTCCCACCGGCGTCTCCAGCTGGTCGGGGCGAAAAAGGAACTTCTTCGCCCAGCTGACCACGTGCAGGGAGCGGCCGGCGAAAACGACGCCGTCGCCGTCTGGAGCCAGGGCGCGGCGCAGGGTCAGGCTGGGGTCGAGGCTGCGCCGGTCCTGTTCGAAGGAAACGATCTTGACGTTGTCGGCTACCCGGATGGTGCCTTCATCGGGGGTCAGTTCCCCCTCGCCGCCGGCAGCGGCGATGATGCCCATCAGCGTCGACTTGCCGCAGCCGTTGCGGCCGACCAGGCCGAGGCGCAGGCCGGGGGAGAGGGTCATGTCGAGGCCGCTGAAGAGGACCCGATCGCCGTAGCTCTTGGCCAACCCCACCGCCTCGAGCAGCTTCTTGGTCTTGCGGCCGGTGGCCTCGAAATCGAGCTGCACTTCGGAGATGGCGCGGTTGCGGGCTTTGACCGCGGCCAGCTCGTCGGTCAGGCGATAGGCCTCGTCGATGCGGTACTTGGCCTTGGTGGCCCTTGCCTTGGGGCCGCGTCGCAGCCACTCGATCTCGCGGCGGGCGCGGTTGGCGAGCCGATCCTCTTCCTGCAGTTGCCCGGCAAGGAAGTCTTCGCGCACCTCGAGGAACCGGCTGTAGCCCCCCGCGACCTGCAAGGTGCCCTCGGGATAGACGCTCGACAGTTCGATGATGCGGTTGCAGCAGTTCTCGAGGAAGTGGCGGTCATGGCTGACCAGCAGGAAGGCGGAGGCGTTGGCGAGCATCCCTTCCAGCCAGAGGATGCCCTCGATGTCGAGGTGGTTGGTTGGCTCGTCGAGCACCAGCACATCGGGCTCGGCGAGCATGACACGGAGAATGGCCAGCCGCTTGCGCCCGCCGCCGGAGAGGTCGGCGACAGCGGTCTCCTCGTCGACGAATCCGCCCCGGCCAAGGAGGGCGCGGACGCGGCTCACCCTGGCACCATCATCGAGGTCGAGCTCGGCGGCGGCAGCCATCAGAGCCGCGAAAACGCTCTGCTGCGGGGCGAAGAGGTCTTCCTGGGAGAGATAGCCGAGGCGCAGGAACTTGCGCGGCACCACCTCGCCGCTATCCGCCTCCTCGAGGCCGCAGACGATCTTGAGCAGCGTCGACTTGCCGGAACCGTTGGGACCGATGATGCCGATCCTCTCGCCCGCGCCGACGGTGAAACTGACATTGTGAAAGAGATCCTGGGCGCCGAAGGCCTTGCCGAGGGCTTTGCAGGTGAGGAGCGTGCTCATGGTGGCAACGAGGGTACGGGGCCGTCAGCGGGACGGCGATAAGCCCCCGATTCTTCTCGGCCACCAGAAATATTTTGTATTATTGCAAAATGTTACATGATGTGCAAGGCCCCTTTGCGACAAAGATTTCTTGTTGCGCAATTTGCCTCGCCTTAGTATAAACGATACACTTCGACGGAATCATCACAGCCGTTTCCCCGTCACTGCGCCGCCTCCGGGGCGGACGTCGCCGGCCGGGTGAGCGGGTGAGCGAGCGGCCGTTCATGGCCGCCATCTTACTTTCTGCAGTTCTTCTTCACAACTGTTTTGGACCATGAACGAGCCTCTCCACATCATCATCGCCGGCAGCAGGGGGCGCATCATCCGCCTGCCCCTGTCACGCGGGAAGCTGTGGACCGGCCTCGCCCTGGGGGCCGTCGTTCTCACCACCCTGACCGTCTCCAGCCTGTTTTCCATGTCGCTGTTCCGCGAGAACCGCGTCGCTTCCCTGCAGCTCGACGAGCTGCGTGAACAGTTGCGCACCAGTGCCGCGGTACTTGACGAGATGCGCCGCGAGAGCGAACAGCAACAGCTGCGCCTGAGCCTCAAGGTGGCCAAGCTCGAACTGAGCAATGTCCAGCAGGCGGTGGCTTTCAAGGAAGAGAAGGAGAACATCCTCTCCACCGCCGTCAACGAGCTCACCGAGCGCAGCGAGCTCATCGAAAAGATGATCGACAGCATCGGCATCGAGCTTCCGGAGATTGCCCGCAACGACACCAGCAACAGCGGCGGCGTGTTCATCGCCCACCCTGCGGACAGCCGCGGGACGCTCATCAACCGCGCCGACCGTTATCTCAAGGCCATCCGCTTCCTGCCCCTCGGCAGCCCGGTGGATGGCCAGATAACCTCGGAGTTCGGTCAGCGCTACGACCCCATCAACGGCAAGTCGGCTTTCCACACCGGTATCGACTTCCGCGCCAAAACCGGGGACAGCATCTACGCCACTGCCGACGGCGTGGTGCAGAAGGCCTTCTACAACGGCGGCCATGGCAACTACGTGCTCATCGACCATGACAACGGTTACGCCACCGCCTTCTCGCATATGAAAAAATTCCTGGTGCGCCCGGGGGACAAGGTGCGTCGCGGCCAGCTCATCGGCTATGTCGGCAACTCAGGACGCTCAACCGGATCGCACCTCCACTACGAGGTTCTCCTCGACGGAGAGCCCATCGATCCCGACACCTTCATGAAAGTCGCCGGCGCCAGCGAAGTTGCCGGCCCCACTGCGGAGAAACGCTGACCATGGGTATGTTCGCCAAGAATTCGCCACACGACCAGGATATGAAGAAGGTCGAAGCCGAGGCCATCTCCTCGATCATCGACAAGACGATGATCGTCACCGGCGGCATCACCTTCAAGGGCAAGGCGCGCATCGACGGCGTCATCAATGGCAATATCGAAGGGGAGCACCTGGTGCTGAGCGAAACCGGACGCATCAACGGCGATATCGTCGTCTCATCCTTCAACTGCTACGGAATCATCGAGGGCAACATCAAGACGAGCATGCTGACGGCACGGAAGAACTGCTCGATCAAGGGCAAGCTCGAGGCCGGCAGCCTCACTGTCGAATCGGGAGCCGCCATCCAGGGCGAAATCCGCGTGGCGGTAGACGGAATGGCTTCCGCCTCCGGCAGCGCTGACGACACCCCGCAACCCTGAGCCCGGTACACGAGGACAGCCACCATGCCCCAGCGAAAAGTCGGCAACCTGCTCCGCTGTCCGCACTGCGGTAACGAGCGAAGCTTTTTCGAGATCGCCGACGACATCATCACCACCACCCATTACGTGCAAAACCCCGACGGCAGCTTTACCATCGAAGAAAAGACCACCCAGGCCCTCGGCGACGTCAAGCTCTTCTGTGGCAACTGCGAAGAAGACCTCACCGCTTTCCACCAGCGTTTCACCGAAATGATCTTTTAGCGGCGACCGTCTGCACGTTCCCCCCACAGGTTCCACGCACTTCTCCGCAATACCCGCCACTGCCGTTGGATCTTTGCGCCCGGGACATTTGCTTTCCTCTGCCCCTGCGCCCTCCGCGTTTGGGCCTCTGAAGCAGTGATAAAAAAAAGGGGGTAAGTGGCTTGCGCCACTTACCCCCTTTTTTAACAACAAAAGGTAAAAACTTCGACGATCAGACGCAGCCGGTGGGTTTCGGCAGACCGGCCATTTTACAGGCTCCCTTGCCAGGTCCGGAGGGGAACAGCTCGTAGATGCGCTTCAGCGGGAAGCCGGTGGTCTTGGAGAGGATACGAACCATCGGAGCGATACCGTTCTTCTTGTAGTATTCCTGCAGGGCGTCGATGACTTTGTTGTGCTCGTCGGTCAGCTCGGAGATACCCTCGGAGCCTTTGACGTAGTCCACCCATTCGGGATTCCAGTCATCGCCTTTCAGCAGGAAACCATCCTCATCTACTTCGAAGCTTTTACCATTGTGAGTTATAGTGGGCATTGCAACCTCCTTGGTATAATTGTGTTTGGCTTGCGCCGTTGCGTTGTCTGATGCAAAAACTGAATGGTCTTATTACTATAGGGAAATGGTTTTGTCAAGCGAATGGCGATGCATTTCTTCGCCCGGCAACGTTCTCCGTCGCCTCGCCATATGTTGTATATTTTCAAAATGTTATATGTTATCCCACAATGAGTCAGCCCCTGCCGCATCCCTGCCCGGGGGTGCGCTGCGGGCCGCCAGGCCCCTGCTCCGCCACGTGCAGCGCCTAACCTGACCTTCCTTTTTCGCGCCTCCCCGCCAGGAGCCGAAAAGGCTGTGGCGCAAGGGGCCGCCGAAGCCAGCGCCACAACGCGGACCGACCTCACCAGAGCCTGTTTTTCCTTGCAGGAGGTGCCCAGAAAGGGTAAATCGAACCGTTATCGAACAAACCGCCGGCAACTCGGGAAGATGGTTCGACAAGGCCCCACCCCAGCCGGTTTCCGTCCACATCCACCCACGGATTTTTTCTCCATGCTGCAGATACTCCGTAAAAAGGCCCAGTCGCCCCTCATTCAGGCGATCGTCGTCATAATCGCCCTGGTCTTCATCTTCTGGGGGGTGGGCACCAATATCGGCAATAAGAATCAGGCGGCCATCGTCGTCAACGACGAAGAGATCTCCTTCCAGCAGTATCAGCAGGCCTATGACCGCACCTACCAGCAGATGGCCGCCCGCTTCGGCGGCAATGTCCCCAAGGGCCTGGCCGAGTCCCTCGGCCTCAAGCAGCAGGTCATCAATCAGGTGGTGCAGACCGCTCTGCTCCGCCAGGGCGCCGCGGCCATGGGCATCGTGGTCAGCGGGGAGGAAATCCGCAGGGTCATCGAAGAGATGCCGCAGTTTCAGAATCTGGGCGAGTTCAGCATCGACAGATACAAAGAGGTGCTCGCCGCCAACCGCATGGCCCCGGCCAAGTTCGAGGAAACCATCCGCCTCGACCACCTCTCCGAGGCGGCGGCGCAGCGCATCGCCGGGTTCTCCACCACCGCCACCGATGAGGAGATCGCCGACGTCTACAGCCGGCGCAACGAGAAGGTGGCGGTAAAGTACGCTAAAATATCCCCCGCCAGCTACCTCGGCAAGGTCGCCGTCGACGATGCCGCCCTTGCCACCTGGTTCGAGACTGCCAAGGAGAACTACAAGAGCGAGCCGCAGGTCAAGCTGCAATACACCTCTTTCACCTTTGCCGCCATCGGCGACAAAGTGACCATCGACGAAGCGAAGATCGAGGAGTATTACCAGAGCAACCAGCGCAGCTTCACCGTGCCGGAACAGCGTCGCGCCCGACATATCCTCTTCAAAGTCGATGACAAGGCCGGCGCGGCCGCCGACAAGGCCAAGGCCGCCAAAGCAGAAGAGGTGGCAAAGAAGGCCAAAGACGGCGCCGATTTCGCGGCCCTGGCCAAGGAATATTCCGAAGACGCCTCCAAAGACACCGGCGGTGATCTCGGCTTTTTCTCGAAAGGCCAGATGGTGCCGGCCTTCGACGAGGCGGTCTTCTCCATGAAACCTGGCGAGGTGAGCGAGGTGGTGCGCACCCAGTTCGGGTACCACATCATCAAGCTCGAAGAGATCAGGGAATCGACCACCAAGGGTCTCGGTGAGGTACGCGAGCAGATCGTCTCAACCCTGCGCCGCAAGGAGGCGGAAAACCTCGCCTTCCAGCTGGCCAACGAGGCCTACGAAAAGATCATCGCCGCCGGCAGTCTCGAAAACTATCGCAAGGATCACCCGGAGACAACCCTCGAGAATACCGAGCTCTTCAGCAAGAGCAATGCCCCGGCAGCTCTTAAAGGTGATACGCAGTTTCTCGATAAGGTCTTCGAGCTCAACAAGGGCGAACTGAGCTCATTGATCAAGGGGCAATCGGGGTACCTCATCGCCTTTGCCGTCGACCGCAAGGAACCCGAAGTGCCGACGCTGGAGGCGGTGAAGAGCCATGCCGGCGACGACTTCCGCAAGGCCAAGGCGACGGAGATGGCCGAGGCCGTCGCCAAGGACGTACTCACCCTCGTCAAAGGGGGCAAGACCTTCGAGGAGGCGACCAAGGAGAAAGAGCTGACGGTCAAGGAATCTGGACTGCTCGCCCAGCAGCCGGAGTCCGCAGGCAAGGATGATTTCCCCGCCACGCTGCTGCCCGGGGCCTTTCTCCTTTCTACCGCCAACCCCGTCCCGGAGACTCCGGGCCGTTCCGGCGAGGATTTCTATGTCTACGCCTTCGTCAAACGGGAAATTCCCAAAATGGCCGAGGATGCCGAGGAGAAGGCCCTTTATCGCGACACCCTGCAGCGCTTCAAGCAGCAGCAGTTGCTCGCCGCCTGGTTACGCAACATGGAGCTGGCGGCAAAGATCACCAAGCACCAGAATCTCTAACTCTAGAGCCTGAAGGGGCCTGGAGTCGAAAAGCTCCACCAGCGATGCAACACGGCAGTCCGTCGACTGCCGTGTTGCCGCCTCCCTGGCGGACGAACCTGCTCCCAGCGATCACACCAGGCCACTTGCGGCCAGGCTGATTCCAGCCAGGGTCGTTTTCTAGCGGGGGTGACGCTCCCGCGCCACCTCTTCCCCTGCGCCAGAACTCGTGCCCTGGCCACGAGTGGCACTGCCCCCGTCTCGCCCCCCCGAACACAGCCGGCGCACCCCTTCATGGGACAGGCGCACACCATATTCTTCGAGGAGCTTGCGCGAGATCTCGCGGTACGACCAGCGCTCGCGGCGCAAGACATGCATCGCCTCGATGATGCGCTGCTGCCCTTCGTGGGGAGTGAGAAAGCCGCCGCCGTCGACCTCCCAGCCAAAGGGCACCGGCCCGCCAAGATACTTGCCGAGGTCGCGCCCATGGCGTTTGGCGGTGCGGATCGCCCGCCCCTGGCCGCCTCGTTCGCAGACGGTGAGAGCGGCGAGAAGCTTGGCGACGAGAGATGCCGGCCCTTCCGAGACCTGCAGCCGGCGTTTTTCGGGCAGGCTGATATTGCCGCCGAGATCGACACAGTGCAAGGCGATGCCCCCCTCCCTGAGTTGCTGCAGCAGGCGCTCGCCCTCAAAGGCCGAGGACAGCACCCAGGCCGCGCGCAGCACCACCACCTCGTCTCCAGGGGAAAGTTGCGCCAGCAGTTCCTTCCCTCGCTGGCGCAGCCTCAAGGGGCGCTTGACGTGCCCATGTTCTTCCACCAGGCACCGTGGCGCCGACAGACCGAGGTCACGGCAATAGGTGGAGATGGCGGCGGCCTGTTCCGCCTCGGCCACCAGCTGACTCCTGTCCCGTGCGAGAAAAATATAGCCCAGTACCTGCATCTGCATCTCCGTGATACCATCGATGGCGCGTCATTGCGACCGCTGTTGCGACACCATCAGATCAACAGGAACGACCCTCTTCTACGGCCTGCGGCAAACCGCAACCCACAGCGGGATGGTCGCTTTTTCGAGGCCTTATAGGCAGGATATAGGTTTCCCCGAGGTTTTCAAGGAAAAATCGCGCGGGCCCCCGGGGAAAAGGAACCACCGGCCAGGCCTTGCCCTCCCGTCACTGACGCGGAGGCGGCGCAGTGACAGTTTTTGGTTCTCAAGGGGCGGTGACAATGCTATATTGACTGGTTCTCTGGCCCTTTGCCGACAACCCCGCTGGCGGCCCGCCGTCACGCCTGCAAGGAACGATTCAACTGATGGACACCCTCCGCCTCCTCGACCAATACCACAAACTCACCCCGTTCGAACAGGCACTCCTCCAATTTCTCTCCATCGTCTACGAACCGGCGCACTCCACGCTGATCATCAACTGCCTGCGCCGGCTCGACATCAGAAACCCTCGCGGCAACAAGCCAACCGCCGCCAACCTCTCCCATTATCTCAATAAATTCGAACAACTGGGACTGATCACCCGCGAACGGCAGTGCCACCCCGATCTGGTGGAGAGCCTCAGCAAGCTGGCCATTGCCGGCGGCACTTTCGCCACCTGGGCCGAGGTCATCCAGGCCGAGGCCCCCGTTTCCTACTACTACGGCAAATGGACGACGCGCTGCTGGCGGGGCATGCGCGAGATGCGCATCGGCATCTACACCCAGCAGTTCCAGCTCATCGACGACGCCGGGGAGTTCATCGCCGCCCAGTGCCGCGATCTCGCCGCCGACCCGCCGCCGGCGGTGCGCATCATGACCAGGCCCTTCGATCGCCAGTGGTTCCGCTCGCTGTCCACCTCCTTCCAGTTCTACCTGCTCAACAACGTCCTCCACTACGGCAGCGAGACTCTCGCCGATTACCCCGAGGTGTTCGCCTATCTCGAAAACGAAGAGGAATTCGCCCAGCTGAGCGAGGACGAACGTCTGCCATTCAGACGGCTGCTCTATAACGAACTGCTTTATCGCGGTCGGCTCGACGACGCCGCCCTCCTGCTCGACAGAAACGACTCATTCCTTGGCACCGGCGCTCGCGGCACCCTGCTCTTTTTGCGCGGTGACAAGAAGGCCGCCATGGCCGCCTTCGAGCGCGACCTCGATTTCCTGCGCTCCCTCGGCAAGGGCGAGAAGGTAGCCTTTTTCGGGCCTGCCGGCCTCTTTTACATCCTCGCCCGGCTCGACGGCGCCTCCCGGGACGAGTACGCGGCCATCGCCGACGACATCGGCATCGCCCTGGCACAGTTCCCCGTCGCCCCGGAGAACGAGGCCTACCGCTTCCTCGCCCAGGTCATCGCCTCGCACCTCACCAAGGAAGCTCCGGGAGAGACGCTGACCCTCGGAGGACGCCCCCGGCCTTCGACGCTTGGCCTCATCTTTGCCGGCCTCTGCCAGTACTGGCTGAACAGCGCCATCGATGCCGACAGCCTGGCCGTCATCGAGGACAGCTACCAGCGCAGCGAGAACGGCTGTTTTCGCCTCTTCACTCAACTGCTGGCCGAGCTTCTCGCCGCCGCGCACCATGACGGCTCCGACTATGCCGCCGCCTACAGCCTGCTCCGCCAAGAGACCGCGATCATCCCCCTCCTGCCCCTCCTCGAGGCCGAGGAACCATGGCGACGCACCCTCGAAGCGCTGATTCTCGCCACCTCCCAGGATCACGACGCCGCCCGCGGACAGACCCGCCTGGCGTGGATGGTGGCCTTTAAAGGCAGAGACATCGAGGTCTTGCCAAGAGAGCAGAAACTCGGCGACGACGGGCGCTGGAGCAAAGGGCGGCCGATCTCCCTGGCGCGCCTCTACCAGGCGGGCACGCTTCCCTACCTCTCCAGCCAGGATCGCCGCATCTGCGCCGAAATCAAAAAGATCGAGGCTCCGGAGACCCAGCACGTTTCCTTCTCCCTGCCGATGGACAAGGCCCTGCCGCAGATGATCGGCCACCCCCATCTCTACCTGTCCAACTCCCCCAGCACGCCGGTGGAGTTCGTTGCCGGCGAACCGGAACTGCTGGTCGAGGAGCGCGGCGACTTTCTGCATATCTGCTTCGCCCACCCGGTCACCGGCGACAGCATCAACACCCTCCGCGAGACGCCCACCCGGGTCAAGATCATCAGCATCAACGACAACCACCGGCGCATCGCCCAGATCACCGGCAAAAGCGGCATCACCGTGCCGAAATCGGCCAGCGAACAGGTCCTCACCGCCATCGGCAACATCTCCTCGTTCATGACCGTGCACTCGGCCATCGCCGCCGACAGCAGCCGCCACGCCGGCAACATCACCTTCGTCGAGGCCGACTCCACCATCTACATGCACCTCATTCCCTACGGCACCGGCTTTCGCCTGGAGATGTTCGTCAAACCCTTCGTCGAGGGCGGGCACTACCTCAAGCCGGGCCAGGGGGTGGAGAATATCATGGCCGAGGTCAACGGCCGCCGCCTGCAGACGCGCCGCAACCTCGCCCTCGAAGAGGAAAAGGCGCGCGACATAGAAGAGATGTGCCCGATGCTCGATCTGGCCATGGACATGGAGCAGGAAAACGACCGCGAGTGGCACCTCCTCGACCCCGATGACTGCCTGCAGACCTTGATGGAGCTGCAGGCCATCCGCGACAAGGTGGTCATCGAGTGGCCGGAGGGCGAAAAGCTGACCATCACCCAGAAGGTCGGTTACCGCAATCTCAACCTCAAGATCCGCACCAACGCCCAGGAGTGGTTCTCGCTGAGCGGGCAGCTGACCCTCGACCAAGGCCAGGTCATCGAGCTCAAGGACCTCCTCGCCCGCATGCGCACCAGCACCGGCCGCTTCGTCGAGATCAACGACGGCCAGTTCATCGCCCTGACCCAGGAGTTCCGCAAGCGCCTCGACGAGCTCAGCCTCTTTGCCGACGGCGACGGCGGCGATGACAACGAACTCCTCTATCACCCCCTGGCGGCGATGCAGCTGGAGAAGCTGACCAGCCAGGTGCGCACCGAGACCGACACCGGCTGGTCACGGGTCCTCGAGAAGATGCGCGACGCCCAGAACTATATGCCGGAACTGCCCTCGACCCTGCGCGCCGAACTGCGCGTCTATCAGCGCGAGGGCTTCGAGTGGCTGGCCCGCCTGGCGCACTGGGGGGTGGGCGGCTGTCTCGCCGACGACATGGGCCTCGGCAAGACCCTGCAGTCGCTGGCCATAGTCCTCAAGCTGGCCGTCGACGGGCCATCCCTGGTGGTCGCCCCGACCTCGGTATCTTCCAACTGGCAGTCGGAGGTACGCCGCTTCACCCCGACCATCAAGGTCAAGCTGTTCACCGGCCGCGACCGCGAGAAAAGCATCCGCAGCCTCGGCAAGTTCGACCTGCTCATCACCACCTATACCCTGCTGCAGCAGGAGCACGAGCTGCTCTCCTCGGTGCAGTGGCAGGCGATCATCCTCGACGAGGCCCAGGCCATCAAGAACTCGAGCACCAAGCGCTCCCAGGCGGCCATGGCGCTGTCGGCGCGGTTCAAGCTGATCACCACCGGCACCCCCATCGAGAACCACCTCGGCGAGCTGTGGAACCTCTTCAACTTCATCAACCCCGGCCTGCTCGGCAGCCTCAACAGCTTCAACGAGCGCTTCGCCATCCCCATCGAGCGCTTCCACGACCGCGAGGCCAAGCTGCAGCTGAAAAAACTCATCCGCCCCTTCATCCTGCGGCGCATCAAGTCCCAGGTGCTCGAAGAGCTGCCGCTGCGTACCGAGGTCACCCTCGAGGTGGAGATGAGCCCGGAAGAGGCGGTTTTTTACGAGGCCCTGCGGCAAAACGCCATCGACAGCCTGGAAAACAACACCGACAAGAAGGGTCGCCACCTGCGCATCCTCACCGAGATCATGCGCCTGCGCCAGGCCTGCTGCCACCCACGGCTCATCGACGCCAACAGCAATGCCGAGAGCGCCAAGCTGCGCGTCTTCTCCTCCATTGTCGAGGAACTCCTCTCCAGCGGCCACAAGGCCTTGGTGTTCAGCCAATTCATCGGCCACCTGTCGCTTATCCGCGAATATCTCGACCGCCAGGGCGTCAGCTATCAGTACCTCGACGGCAGTACCCCGGGGAAACTGCGCAAGGTCAGCGTCGACGCCTTCCAGTCCGGCCATGGCGACCTCTTTCTCATCAGCCTCAAGGCCGGCGGACTCGGCCTCAATCTCACCGCCGCCGACTATGTCATCCATATGGACCCGTGGTGGAACCCGGCGGTGGAGGACCAAGCCTCGGATCGCGCCTACCGCATCGGCCAGACGCGGCCGGTGACCATCTACCGCCTGGTGTGCAAGGGCACGGTTGAGGAAAAGATCGTCAAGCTGCACCAGGAAAAGCGGGAGCTGGCGGGCAGCCTGCTCGACGGCAGCGACATAAGCGCCAAGATGAGCTCCGAGGAGTTGCTCGATCTCATCAGGGGCAGCTGAGCCGACCCCGGCGCATACGGGCAGAGGCCGGCCAGACGTGGCGCCCCTGACGATTGACGAGAGGGCGGCGAGGAGAGAAAGCCTGCTGGAAAACAGCGGTGCGGTGCCAGCGGGCTGAATAACCGCTATGGCACCAGCCGGGGAAGAATCAAGCCGAAAAACGACTCGTCGCCGGCGGTGAAGTGCCAGCCGAGGTGGGTGCGGCAGCGGCGACAGAGGGCGATGCGCCACAGGTGGCCGGCGAACCAGCTGAACTCGGCGGAGGGTGGCCCGGAGACAATGCAGCCGGCTGCCTGGCGAAAGCAGCCGACCTCGTAGACGATACCGGCCGGGTTGAAGAAGGTATGCTTATGGGCGCCGCCCATGGCACATCGCTGCTCGCCCCCGGTGACCACCTGGCCGCAGGCACGGCAGCGAATGCCCTCTTCATTGCTGGGCGCCGTTTGACGGCGTCTCTTGACAGCCGGCCGGCCATTCTCTTCCGGCCGGCCATCCCGCACGCGCAGAGGCCGCCTACTGAGCGGCCCCATAGTGGGCGACGATCGCCTCGATCATCGCGGCGATGGTGTGCTCTTCTGGCATGACATCGACCTTGAGCCCGCTGTCGGTGACCGTCTTGGCGGTGATCGGGCCGATAGCGGCAATCTTCACCCCGGCCATGAGCTTCTCCACCTCGCCGGGGGCGCCACCCTCGAGCAGGGCGAGGAAATTGCGCACCGTCGAGGAACTGGTAAAGGTCACCATGTGTATGGCGCCACGCTCCAGCTCGGCGCGGAGGAACTCTTTGTCGCCTTCGGCCGGGCAGTTCTGGTAGACCGGCACCACCGTCACCTGGGCGCCGGCGCCGCGCAGCGTCTCGGGAAGGATCTCCCTGGCCTGCAGGGCCCTGGGGATGAGGATGTTGCGTCCTTCCACCCCCTGGTCGAGCAGGCTCTCGGCCAGCCCCTCGCCGGTGAAGACGCTGGGGATGAGGTCGGCATGCAGCCCGTAGTGGAGCAGCAGGTCGGCGGTGCTCTTGCCGACCACGGCGATCTCCGGTCCCTTGAGGCTGCGCGCGTCCAGGCCCTTGCTGTGGAGGCGCTCGAAGAAGTATTTGACGCCGTTGAGCGAGGTGAAGAGGATCCAGTGGAACTCGTCGAGGCGCTCCAGCTGCTCGTCCAGGGCGGCGTAGGAGTCCACCGGCTGAATGCGGATAGTGGAGAACTCGAGGCAGTCGGCGCCAAATTCCTCCAGCCCGGCGACCAGTTCGCTGGCCTGCTCGCGGGTGCGGGTGACGAGGATTTTCTTGCCGAACAGGGGGCGCTTCTCATACCAGTCGATGGTGTCGCGCAGCCGCACCACCTCGCCAATGATGATCAGCGACGGCGGCTTGATGCCGGCGTCCTTGACCACGTCGGCAATGGTCTCCAGGGTGCCGACCACCGAGCGCTGCTCCGGGGTCGAGGCCCAGCGCACCACCGCCACCGGGGTCTTGGGGTCGCGACCGTACTTGATGAGGTTGGCGACGATGATGGGCAGGTTCTTGATGCCCATATAGACCACCAGCGTGCCGACCCCGGTGGCCAGCTTCTCCCAGTCGATGCCGGAGTTCTCCTTGGTCGGGTCCTCGTGGCCGGTGAGGAAGGCGACGGTGGCGGTGTAGTCGCGGTGGGTGATGGGGATGCCGGCATAGGTGGCGGCGGCGGTGGCCGAGGTCACGCCGGGGACGACCTCGAAGGCGACGCCGGCGGCGTGCAGTTCCTGCACTTCCTCGCCACCGCGGCCGAAAATGAAGGGGTCGCCGCCTTTGAGACGGACCACCATCTTGCCGCTGCGGGCGTGATCGACCAGCATCTGGTTGATCTCCTCCTGGGTATGGCTGTGCTCCACCCCGCCCTTCTTGCCGACGTAGATCAGCTCGGCTCCCGGGGTCACATGTTTCAGCAGCTTCTTGCCGGCGAGATAGTCGTAGACCACCACTTCGGCCTTTTCCAGCAGGCTCTTGCCACGCACGGTGATCAGGCCCGGATCGCCCGGACCGGCGCCGACCAGGTATACCTTTCCAATTTTCTTCATTGCGTTAGAGGGCTCGCGCAAACGAGCGACAAAGGGGGGAGTTGAACAGGCATCGCGGCGGGTGTTTTGCCTGGGCAAACCGCGCGACGGCGGACGGGCGCGGGGAAATGCCCGCGCCCGCCGGGGAAACGGATTAGAGCTGTTTCATGATCGCTTCGGTGACCTCGCCGATCGAGGCCGAGCCGTCGACGGAAATGACTTTGGGGCCGTCGGCGCTCTTGAAGTAGTTGACCGCCGCCATGGTGCCGGTGACGGTGTCGTAGTAGATATTATGACGCTTGTCGATAGCCTCGACGTCCTGATCGTCGGCGCGGGTCTTGAGCTCGCCGCCGCAGACGCGGCACACCAGCTTGCCGTCTTTTTCCACCGGCTTGATGGCGTCGAAGGCGATATGGTTGGGATGGTTGTTGTCATTGACGCAGAGGCGGCGGCCCATGATGCGCTCACGGGCGATCTGGCGGTCGAGGACGATCTCGATGACGTAGTCGAGGGCCAGGCCCTCTTTCTTCAGCGTCTCGGCGAGGGTGATCGCCTGATCCTTGGAGCGCGGGAAGCCGTCGAGAATCCAGCCGGCCTTGCAGTCTTCTTTCTGGAGGCGGGAGACCATCATCGGGATGGTGATGTCGTCCGGCACGAGGTCGCCGCGGTCGATATAGGCCTTGGCCTTTTTGCCAAGCTCGGTGCCGCCGACGATATGCTCGCGGAAGATGGCGCCCGACTCGATATGGGGCAGGTTGAATTTCTTCTGTACGATGGCCCCCTGGGTGCCCTTGCCACTGCCGTTCGGCCCAAAGATGAGAATATTTTTGCCCATGATGCTCCTTTCCTCCTGCTTACGTTCAAGGTTGGCGCAGCCCCCTCGCGGGGCGGCACGAATAAGAATACCAACGACCCGCCAATGCGGGAAATCCGGTCACATACGAGAGAATATCGACGCGGCGCCGCAGCCATGGGCGCCACGTTGGCAAGCGAAATACTATAGACCAAATCAGCAGCCCGGGCCATAAAAATATCTCCGCGAAGATTTTGACTTTCAACCGGAAAGCGGGTACCGTACTTGCTTCCCGCCACGCTCCGCGCCTTTCCCGCCAGCCCGCCATGGCCGGTGGCCGGCGCCAGCACAGGCACTCCATCTTCACGTCAACACCTTCCACCTACTGAACGCACATGAAAGACATCCAGGTCGGCATCATCGGTTTCGGCACCGTCGGCAAAGGCCTTGCCTACGCTCTCCTCGAACAGCAGGAACGCCTGCGGCAGAAAACCGGCATCACCTTCACCCTCAAGACCGTCGCCGACATCGCCATTACCGAGCTGCCCGCAGAGTTCGCCGGAGTCACCCTGACCGCACGGGCCGCCGACATCTTCGCCGACCCGCAGATCGATATCGTCGTCGAGCTCATCGGCGGCATGGAGCCGGCGAAAAGCTTCCTGCTCGCCGCCATCGACGCCGGCAAGCACGTCATTACCGCCAACAAGGCGCTGCTCTCGGTGCACGGCGGCGAGATCTTCCGTGCCGCCGCGGCGAAAAACGTCGAAGTCGGCTTCGAAGCCAGTGTCGGCGGCGGCATCCCGGTGATCAAGGCCCTCAAGGAAGGGCTGGTGGCCAACCGCATCAACTTCATCGAGGGGATCATGAACGGCACCGCCAACTACATCCTCTCGCAGATGACCGACCGTGGCACGCCCTTTGTCGAGGTGCTCGCCGAGGCGCAGCAGCTCGGCTACGCCGAGGCCGACCCGACCTACGACGTCGAGGGCATCGACACCGCCCATAAACTCGCCATCCTCATGACCCTGGCCTATGGGAAAAACGTGCGCCTCGAGCACATCACCGTCGAGGGCATCAGCTCCATCGAGCCTATCGACATCCGCTTCGCCGAGAAGTTCGGCTTCCGCATCAAGCTGCTCGCCATCAGCCGCAACCACGGCGACAGCTTCGAGGCCCGCGTCCACCCGACCATGGTGCCCAAGAGCCACATGCTGGCCACGGTAAACGGCGCCTTCAACGGCATCCAGTTCCAGGGGGACACGGTCGGCGACGTCATGCTCTACGGCAGAGGCGCCGGAATGATGCCCACCGGCAGCGCCGTCTGCGCCGACGTGGTCGACATCGGCCGCAATATCAGCTGCGGCAGCGTCAACCGCGTGCCGGCCCTGGCCTTTTTGCCGGAACATATCGGCGAGCCGACCATCACCCCGATGCGCCATCTCGTCTGCCCCTATTACTTCCGTGTCACCGCCCTCGACCAGCCGGGGGTGCTGGCGATGATCACCGGCATCTTCGGCAAGTACGGCATCTCCATCCAGTCGATGATGCAGGACGGCCAGGACAGCGGCGAGCCGGTCTATATCGTCTTCCGCACCCATAACGCCGAGGAGGACGCGGTGGTCAAGGCCATCGCCGAGATCGACGGCCTGCCGGTATGCAGCGCCCCGACGGTGAAGATCCGCATCCTCAACCCGGAATAACGCGATGAAATACCTCATTCTCGTCGGCGACGGCATGGGCGACTACCCCATCGCCGAGCTCGGCGGCAAGACCCCGCTGCAGGCCGCCGCCACCCCGACCATGGACCGGCTCTGCGCCGCAGGCGAGCTCTTTCTCACCAAGACCGTGCCCGATGGCTTTCCCCCGGGCAGCGACGTCGCCAACATGTCGCTGCTCGGCTACGACCCGGCGCGCTACTACACCGGCCGCGCCCCCCTCGAGGCGGCGGCGATGAACATCCACCTCGCTGCCGATGAGACCGCCTTCCGCTGCAACCTGGTGACCCTCGACGAGGAGGGCGACGGCCAGGTGGTGATGCGCGATTTCTGCTCGGGCCACATCTCCAACGAGGAGGCCCACCAGCTCATCGCCGATCTCGAGCGCCACTGCTCTTCGCCGACCTTTCACTTCAAACCCGGGGTCAGCTACCGCCATCTGGTGATCTTCAAAGGAGAGCATCCCGGTTTCGCCCCGGTGCCGCCCCATGACCATATCGGCAGGGACGTCACCACCTACTGGCAGGCCTACCGGCAGCATGGCCCGTGGCGCGAGTTGCTCGACCAGACCGGAAAGCTTCTCGCCGACCACCCGGTCAACGAGAAGCGGCGGGCCGCCGGCAAGAACCCGGCGACCCAGATCTGGCTGTGGGGCGAGGGCAAGATGCCCTCGGTGCCGACCCTGGTCGACCGCTTCGCCATCAGCGGGGCGATGATCAGCGCCGTCGACCTGCTCAAAGGCCTGGGGGTGGTCGGCGGCCTGCAGGTGATCAACGTCCCCGGCGCCACCGGCTATATCGACACCAACTACGAGGGCAAGGCGCAGGCCGCCAGCCAGGCCCTGCGCCAGGGCGACTTCGTCTTCGTGCACCTCGAGGCCCCGGACGAGGCCGGCCACCAGGGCTCGCTGGCCGACAAACTCACCGCCATCTCTGACTTCGATGCGCGCATCGTCGCGCCGATTGTCGCCGACCTCGACGACCGCGGCGAAGACTACCGCGTGGTGGTGACCATGGACCACTTCACTCCGCTGGCGCTGCGCACCCACGTCTCCGACCCGGTGCCGACCCTGCTCTACGACTCGCGGCGGCGGAAGCCGGGCTGTGGGCTTGACTTCCACGAGGAAAATGCCCGCAGCCACGACGCCGCCACCGGCATCAGGCTCGACGCCGGCCACCAGCTGGTGGAAAAACTGCTCCGTCATGACTAAACAGCCGGTTTTCACCTCCACCGTCCGCGTCCTCTACGGCGATACCGATGCCGGTGGCGTGGTCTATAACGCCAACTACCTGCGCTATTTCGAGATCGGCCGCACCGAGCTGATGCGCACCTGGGTCTGCTCCTATAAAGAGATCGAGGGCCTCGGCCTGGTGCTGCCGGTCACCGAGTGCTACAGCCGCTACAAGGCCCCGGCCTTCTACGACGACCTCCTCGTGGTCGAGACGACCATCGCCGAGATCAGCTCCCTCAAGTGCCGCTTCAACTACCGCATCCTGCGACAGGATGAAGAACGGGCGAGGCTGCTGGTCAAGGGCTATACGGTGCACGCCGCCGTCACCCGCGAGGGCCGCCTCGCCCGCATCCCCGAAGAAATCCACCAGAAGATCGCCCGTTACCTGGCCAGCAGCGACCCATCCACAGCCAGCGACGAATAATCGTTGACAGATTCTCTCTGGGGTGTATAGTAGGCAGCTCATCGCGGGGTGGAGCAGTCTGGTAGCTCGTCGGGCTCATAACCCGAAGGTCACAGGTTCAAATCCTGTCCCCGCTACCAAAGAAATTCAGGCACTTAACTAGATTTTCAGTTAAGTGCCTTTTTCATTGGTTCCATGTGGGTTCCATGTCAGCTCTGAAATCAAGAGAGCGTCAAAACGTAAGAAAACAAAAGGAAAGCCTAAGAGGAGAAACGCCTAATTCACGAGAATCGAAACAAACCCCAGGAACCCCTGCTAACCCGATAATTACTTCAGGCTCCACGGGATTAACTTTTGCGCCAGTTCCTTTGGCGTTGTTAACGTCTCCAGAGCGCAAACATGGATACGGGTTTTAGGAATCTGAGGAGCGTACTCAATAATATTTCGTTGACTGAAAACTATAAGTCCGTAAATTTTATCGATTTTCCCCAAACCAATATATCTGGTTATGGCTGAGATATTAGCCATTAACACATCAAGCCGATCGAAATGTTTCCGCAATCGATCTCTTTCCCCTTTTTCATTTATTACACCTAAAAACTCGTTTATTTGGTTTCCGATCTCCTTGTGAGTCTTGGCAAAAAACAAATCTTTACATTCTGCAGCCACAACCAATCCAAGCTCTTTATACCAAGCCAATACATCGATATCGCCATAATCTTTATCTGTTTTGCGATTTAACAGCTTGGTAACCAAAACATCGCTCTCTGCCTCCCAACCTAGGTCAACCATCTTTCGGGCAACCATTTGGTTGAACTCGTTACCAAGTTGGTTTCTACGCCCTCCTATCCATTTTTTCATTAACCTGGATTCAAAATGTCTCTCCTCAAAAACAGCATCGAAAGAATTTGACAATAAATAACCAAAGCTCTCTCGAAGAGCACTGGGACTCACTAGGAGTAGAGGGTCTTCACTAGAATCCAACTCAACAAGAGGTCGAGAAACAAGCGATAATTTTCGGCGAAAGTTCCAAGGATACCAGTCTTGAGGTTCTATGTGGACCGGAAGCATCTTTTTAGATTGGTCCCATTTGGAGCGTGAGGTGAGGGATATTTTCTTTAAACACTTTTCCACTTCAATATCTTTAAGCCCATGAACAGTACCTAGCAAATATGCAATCAAACCTGATCGATTCATTGCGAACACGGCCTCTTTCTGAGAAATGCCTAAATTTTCCAAGGCATCAAACATCCTACGCATGTCGCTTGCCGAGACATGATACTCTTCATTCCATGCCTCAAGATAGCTTGCAGGAAAAATCTCATCGAATGGCCTAGCATCATTGTAATTCTCATATAGCTTTTCATATCTCTTTGCTTCAGCTGTTCTTTGCTCCCAGCCAAACATAGTTTGGTAAGGCGTCATTACAGTTTTTTCGAAATCATAATTCAGCATAACCTGCCCGAAGGCACTGATATGAACTTGCGGAGGGAAAAGGTTTGATCGGATAGCATCAGACCATGCTCCTAGGTGAAATAATAATAAAACAGACCCTAAAAGAGTCGATATTTCAAGTTCATCTGGTACTTCCTCTTCATCAAGAGAGCAAGTACAGATAGCCATTTCAATTAAAATCCTGCTGCCTAAACTTGCAGCAGAAAACTTACCGATCTGTCGAGTTGTAACCTCGAAAACATCTTCGATATTGTAATGGAGGGCGATGTTTGCCCGAACCGTTCGCTCCCAGTGCTGTCTATTTTCCCTTATTGACTCCAGATTTAGCAGTAGCATTTTGCATAAACCTGAACGATTATATTTGGTCAATTCGATAGAAACTTTTTTCCACAATTTATCGACTACTTGATTAAGACGGGCTACGCAGGCGTCTGTCCCTGAAATTTTGAGAAATTTCCCTTCCTCCCCCTCTTGCCATCCAAGACCCAGCCGGAGGAACGCATCATCGGCCTGCTCTACCAAGATTGGCGGAGGGAGAGTGCTTGCCACATAATCATTGAATGTTGTTGCTTGAAGGAAATGACTATGCTTGGCGTCATTGTTCGGGAAAATATATGATTGTCAATCAGCGTTGAAATTTGACCCCCTATCAGCGTCTAATTTTGACCCCCCAAAATTAATAAAAAGTGTTTCATCGATCCTCTCTCTTTGTTGATTACAGCACGGAGGTAGCCCAAGTCCTTTCCGGAGCGAGAATGGGCCCCAACTGCATGCTCGTCGGAGCGGAGGAAAAGACTTGGGCGGTTTTCATCTCTGAGCGGTTTTTCTTCTTTTTAGGCGAAAGCTATCATTGCCTGTTTCCAGGATATCGCAATGGTGGGTCAAGCGATCCAGCAATGCGGTAGTCATTTTTGCATCGCCAAAGACCTTTGACCATTCGCCAAAATTGAGATTTGTGGTGATAATCAGCGAAGTTCGTTCATAAAGGGCGCTGATCAGGTGGAATAAAAGAGCACCGCCTGCGTGAGAAAATGGCAGATAGCCAAGTTCGTCGAGGACAACGACGTCAATATTGGACAATTTGCTGGCAAGTGACCCAGTCCTGCCGGCAAGTTTTTCCTGTTCAAGCTTGTTAACCAGGTCAACGACACTGAAAAATCTTCCCCGTTTGCCCAGGCGAATGCACTGGAGCGCAATGGCGGTGGCGAGATGGGTTTTTCCCGTACCGGTACCGCCGATGAAGATGACGTTCCTCGCCTCCTCAAGAAAACTGCCAGTATACAGATCTTTGATCAGTTCTTCCTTTACCTCCGACTCAGAGAACAAAAACGTATCCAGATTCTTATGAACTGGAAACCTGGCTATACCGAGCTGGTATTTGATGGAACGTGCCTTTCGTTCTGTCGCCTCAGCCAGACAAAGCGCCATCAGGATTTCCTGGACGCTGTTATTCCGGCGTATTCCTTGCGTAACCGCTTCATCATAGACACCCACCATTCCATGGAGTTGGAGCAAGCGCAGCTGCTCAATCACCTCATGGCGCTCCATGGTACACCCCCTGAAGCAGCGCATCATAACGGGAACAGTCGGCAGTGGGCTCGATTGTTATCGATAAAGAATCTGGCACGCTGACAGTATCCATCGGCAGCGGATCACAAAGGCGGGCAATCGTGTTGAGAATAACTTCGCCTCGCACAGTACCTTCCGCCAATGCCCGACAGCAGGCCCGTTCGACGATATCCATGCCGTGTCGCTGAACAGCAAGGAGAATGTCCACAAACTCCCGGTCACCGCCTTGGTATCTCGAAAGCCGCTCTCTGACCCGGGATAAACCCACGGGCAGGTCCCAGTCTTTGAACGGTGCCCCGTTCCTCAGTGCACCAGGTTTACGCTCAAGTACGCTGAGATAATGCCAGGGATCGTAAACAACATGATCACGGCTAAACTGCCGGGGATGATCGGCAACAACCTTACCGTTGCTGAGCACCGTAATTCTCTCGGCACCAGCCCGTACCGTGGCCGTCTTGCCGGCAAGCCTGCTGTCGACGCTGTAATGATTACGATCGTATCTGACCAGGCAGGTGCTTGATACCCGGCATTCTGTTTCCGAGTAGCCCAAAAATTCGGACGAGAGCGGGATCAGACTGGCCTGTTCTGCCGTAAAGACTTCCCAGATGGCCCTTGTCTTCTCTTCGGGATGGGGCCGCTTTCGGCAAATATTGATACATTGGTCTCGCAACCACTGATTGAGCTCGGTGAAGCTGGCAAACCGTGGCCGTGCAGCAAACAGCCACTTTCTCATGGTGCCGACCTGATTCTCAACCTGGCCTTTTTCCCACCCCGCTCCAGGTGTGCAGGCGACCGGTTCAACAAGGTAGTGACTGCATAACTGCTCGAACTTGCGATTGAACTTCCTCTCCTTGCCACGCAGGATCTTATCCACTGCAGTCTTCAGATTATCGTAAATGCCACGCCTGCAGGCCCCTTGAAAAAACGCAAAGGCCTTGTTGTGGGCGTCGAAAACCATCTCCTGGGTTTCACGGGGATACGCCACCACAAAGAACATCCGGCTGTGACACAGACGAAAATGAGCAACTTTTATCGTCTGAGGAATACCGCCAAGGATCGCTTGTTCATGGCTCCAGTCGAACTGATATGCGTCTCCGGGATCAAAGCTTAAAGGAATATAGCTTTGCTGCCCCTGGCCGCTCTCTTCCAGCCATCTCTTGGCATAACGCTGAACGCTGTCGTAGGCGCCCTGGTATCCTTCACCATGCAGAAGCTCGAACATCCGCTGTGCAGTCATTCTCCGACGTTTCGGGCGGTTGAGATTTTCTGCAAGAAGTTCGTCCAGGCGCTTCGTGTAGGAACCCAGTTTGGGTACTGGTTGATTCTCCCGTTCATAACTGTGTTCGCTTGCCCCACTGCGAATAACTTTGCGGACAGTATTTCGAGAGATGTTCAGATCTCGTGAGATCTGCTTGATTGATCGACCTTCGACAAGATGATATCGCCTTATCTTGGCTATCGTTTCCACGACCAGCATCCTCCTTTCCCTCCAAGTTCGATTTTAACTTTGGAGGGGTAACATGGAGGGGTCAATTTTCGACGCTGATTTCTCTTATATGGGGGTTATTATTCCACGCTGAACGACAATATGATAGCAACTCTTTAATTTCACCCTCTCTCACATCCTGCAACAGCTCACGCAGAAAGCTTAAAACCATCTCACGTTCCCCAGAATTATCCGGCTTGCAAAAAAGTGTATTTGGGCTTACTTGAATGGAAGTAAGGACTTGTGTTCCTTTTTGTAATGATGTGGATGAAAACTGCTTAGTTAGTGGAACGTCATTCTTTTGACTAAATATCTCGAGTTGCCAGTCTATAATCTTTGGAATCTTTAAGCCCTTGTTGTGGAGAGCTTGGTCAATCCTTGGAAGCCAGCGAGTTGCACTTTCCCAAATATTAAATAAATCCTTTTCCCTAAGATTCTTTATTCCGCACCACCATAATGAGGATTTTCCCATATAAGCAGCAGCTAAGTTGCCATTCTTTACGGCTTCAAGGTCACCATACAAGCGTAATCGTTCATCTTCTTTAAAATATGATTTTCCTTCATACTTCATAACATATTTCTCATTATCATCAATATCCGGAAGTTTCCTTCTATCCCTTGCAGATCTGGAGCACTCACGAATATCAGCAATCATATTCGTTGGTATGTATAACATTATACCAGAAGCTGATAAGTCATCTTTGGGAATATCTTCGTGAGGAACAATGTGCCAGTCATTTTTGACAAGCCAACCAAATAGATTAAGCATCCCATTCATGTTCAAAATATTACCTTTCAAAGATGCCAAAGCCTTCTCAGCCCTAATAATGCGCCACAGATGCAAAGGCTTCATTGACGGATAATCACTTAAATGGCATAGGTCATGAATACCAATTATGCGAACGCTCCAATTATCAGATTCCTTGAAATCATGAAAAATCTCTAAGGAGCGCCCCCACCCGGCCAAGATCAATAAAGAGACACCATCTTTAATGCAGACATGTTTAGGTAATGCATCTTTTACTTTTTCTATTCTTCGTGTTATCGATAAACTACCATCTTCAAAATTGACAGATGTCGGCGTAAACCAATCTTCAACATTTCCATCGAAAAGATCAAAAACGAATATGCAATGAAGGGGTCTACCACCGGGAGCGATAGCCAAGGATTCAAAGATAAGAATGTTGCCAGTATGTGTAAGTTGTGCGCTTGTCAGCTGTGATGGGAGAACACCGAGAAAATGATATTTTTGCAATATCTCTTGGTGCGATTTAAGCAAATTTGCTCCCAAAAATTCTTTCCCTTCCCTTGTAGTTGCGTACCTTGATAAAACTAATTTACGGATAGCGGTGCTGACACCTTGAGGAAATAAAAAATAGTCTCCTTCGCCATTGAAAAGAATGGGATGTGTGTCTAACAGTGTCAATGATCTATGAACAGGAAGTGAAAGTTCAGGGCCTTTTGAAATATCAAATATAAATGGACGCAGGCTATCTGGATCAATGCCATGTGATAAAAGTTCATTTTTTGAAAATTTAACTTTCTCACGTAATATTGCAGGGTCTAGCAAGGCACTTTTAAGATATTTTTCCTCCGGGATATGGCATGTTACAACATTTACGGGTTCTCCAGATCTTGTGGCGATAATATTTGATATTTGAAGTAATCCATGAACAGATTTTTTTGTCTCTCCAAAGTGACCATCGCTGGGCATGTGGTCTACAATATCAATAAATCTTTCAAGGATAAAAGAAGATCCTTCCCAGTTACCCTCAAAAACTAAATAGGATTTGTTTTTACTGCAGATTGTCGCTATAAAAACATCTTCGGCAGGATCTTCATCTCGCCCAGCAGTAGTCCCTCCCATTAAGTTAAACAATATATTCAACCCACTTTTTTTGAATTTCTTTTTACCGCTAGCCAATTTGAGCGATGCGTGGATTAGATTGGTAATCCGAATGTGATTGCTTTGCAAACAACCGCAGGTGGCCATTCCGCAAAATGCAGCAGCGGATTTAATCGGATCAACATGCCGAAGTATTTTTCGCATTCTTTCTATATTTTTTTTCTCGACACTTTCCTGAACCTTAATGCGTTCGCTGATAAAATGTTCAAATGAGGGGATTTCAAGTGCCTTATTAGCTTTTCTTTTTATTTTCATCCTGCTCCTCACTGCCATTTAGTTGTGCTTGCTTCTAAGATTTAGGGCGTACCTGTCATTACAAGGGCTTATGGTTAAATGAATGCTGAGCCCGTTTTTGCATTGAACAAGCAGGGAGACGTATGGGTAACATCATAAGGGAACCTTGAAAATTGAAACGTTCGTCCTCGAGCAAGAAAGTTGAGCAA
>CALGIJ010000004.1 GCA_937915545.1 uncultured Desulfobacterales bacterium | reverse complement strand
GCGGCCACGTTCATGATGAAGTTGGTCATGACCATGACGAAGAAGGCCATGCCGAGGATGAAGACCACCGGCGGGGCGGCCTTGAAGAGGGCCAGCCAGTTGACCGCCAGCCACTTGGCGGCTTCGGTCTGCCACAGACAGAAACCGATGGACATGGCGCCGCCGAAGAGGAGAATGATGTTCCAGGGGATGTCTTCGAGGTCTTCGACCTTGAGGATGTTGAGCACGAAGAAAAGCAGGGTCGAGGAAAGCAGGATGGCGGTCTTGTCGATGGTCTTCAATGCCGGCACCCAGTTCTTCAGAGCGATGAGCAGGATGACACCGAGGGTGATGACCAGGGTGAGGATTTCCTTGCGGCTCCAGCCGCCCAACTCGGCGTACATGCGGATCGACTTCTCCTTGAGGCCGGCGATGACGGCTTTCTCCGGCTTGCACAGCACCAGCATCATGCCCCAGATGATGAAGACCATCAGCCAGCCCACCGGGGCCATGTAGTAAGAGAGCTCGAAGAAGCTCACTTCCTTGCCGGTCATCTCCTTGAAGAAGCCGATGGCCACAGCGCCGCGGGCGGCGCCGAGCAGGGTGATGATCGAGCCCGCCCCGGCGACGTAGGCCATGCCGATGAAGATGCCCTTGCCGAACTTGGTGGGACGGTCGTCATCGGAGTAGAGGGCGTTGATGGCCATGAGCAGGGGGAACATGGTCGCCGCCACTGCGGTATGGGCCATGAGGTGGGTCAGGGCGGCGGTCATGACGAAGCAGCCGAGGTAGATCATGCTCGTCTTCTCGCCGACGATGGCCAGCATCTTGTAGGCCATGCGCTTGGTGAGCCCGCTCTTGGTAAAGACCAGGCCGATGACGATGGAACCGAAGATGAACAGCACCGAGGGATCCATGAAGTCCTTGAAGGCCACCTCAGGCTTCCTGATGAGGAACATCGCCTGGACGACGCCGATGGCGATGCCGGTGACGCCGATGGGCAACACCTCGAAGATCCACCAGGTGGCTGCCAGGGCGAACACCGCCAGGGCTCCCTTGCCCTGGTGGCTGAGGGTGAAGTGTTTGCCCATGGGGTCGATGGCGTCGGGCCAGGAGGGCGAGTAATAAATGATACAGAAGAGAACGACACCGAGAACGAGAAAGAAGACCCGTTTCCAGTCGAACGGAGCCTTGGCCTCCGCCGTTTCGACATATGTTGACGACATGATGAGTATCCCCCTATTTGTTGTTGAATGCGATGAGCTGATCGCCCAGGGCGCCGAAGACCTCGGCCAGCTTGACCACGCCGGCCAGCTTGCCGTTGTCCACCACCGGCAGCACCGTTTCCTTGCCGATGACCATCACCGACATGGCGTGCAGCAGGTCGGTGTCGGGGGCGAGGCTGCGGATATTGCGTTCGATCACTCCGCTCAGGGGAGCCTCGAGGTGGTTGACTCCCTGCTTGATCATCGTTCCGTTGAGCAGGGTGACGAGGTCGCTGTAGTCGGCGGTCCTGCCCGAGAAGCTCTTTATGTCGACCGTATCGAGCAGGGAGGAAAAGAGCACCCGCAGGATGCCCTGCTGGGTGACCCGGCCGACCAGGCCGCCCTGGTCATCGATCACCATCAGCTCGGTGAAGCCACAGGGGCCCGAGCTGCCGATGGGACAAAAAGAACGGAGCTGGCGAATGGCCTCCTGCACCGTCTCCGACTCCTTCATGCGGGGGAAGCCGGTGAGGGGGATCATGATATCCCGTACCGTCTGCCTGTTGCTGTTCATGGGTGTCTCCTCTTGGGCGAAAGTTATCTGTTCCGCCGGCGGATGGAGTCCGTCGGCGGTGGTGTTGCAGGAAGTACAACCGCTTACGCTCTTAGTGCATCAGCTTGTACTGGATGATATAGACGAAGATTCCAGAGAAGTAGCCAAGTGCGGCCAGGGCGCCGATGTGTCGGGCGTACCAGAAGAAGTGGATCTTCTCCAGGCCCATGGCGGCGACGCCGGCGGCGGAACCGATGACCAGGATCGAGCCGCCGGTGCCGGCGCAGTAGGCCATGAACTCCCACAGGAAGCTGTCGGTGGGGTAGGTGGCCATGTCGTACATGCCCATGGAGGCGGCTACCAGCGGCACGTTGTCGACAATGGCGCTGAGCATGCCGATGATGGTGACGATGACCGCCTGGTTGCCAACCGCCCTGTCGAGCCAGCCGGCCAGGGCGGTGAGGATGTGGGTGTGCTCGAGGGTGGCCACGGCGAGGAGGATGCCGATGAAGAAGACGATGGAGGCCATGTCGATGCGGGTCAGAGCGGCCACCAGGGTAAGGTGTTTTTTCTTGCTCTCTTCGGTTTTCAGGTGAAGGATTTCACCCACCAGCCAGACGACACCGAGGCCGAAGAGGATGCCCATGAAAGGCGGCAGGTGGGTGATGGCCTTGAAGATGGGAACGGCAACCAGGGCGCCGACGCCCATGCAGAACATGAGGTTCTGCTGGAAAGTCGAAGTCTCCACGCCATGGCCTTCGCCTTTGGCACAGGCCTTGGGGGGCACCACTTGCTGGCCGCGCAGGGTGAAGGAGAGGAAGAGCAGCGGTACCACCAGGCAGGCCAGAGAGGCGAGGAAGACGCCTTCGATGATGGCCAGGGTGGTGATCTGGCCGCCGATCCACAGCATGGTGGTGGTGACGTCGCCGATCGGCGACCAGGCCCCGCCGGCATTGGCGGCGACGACGATGATGCCGGCGAAGAAGAGCCGATCGCTGTGTTTATCGAGAAGCTTCCTCATCAGGGAGATCATGACGATGGTGGTGGTCAGGTTGTCGAGGATGGCACTGAGGAAGAAGGTGACGAAGCCGACCAGCCAGAGCAGCGAGGTGATCTTGGTGGTTTTGATGCGCGAGGTGATGACGCGAAAGCCGTTATGGGCGTCGACCACCTCGACGATGGTCATTGCGCCCATGAGGAAGAAGATGATCTGAGCTGTCCCCGCCACCGATTCCCGTAAATTTTCGCCAATGACATGCGGGTCGCCGCCGTTCAGGGCGTATACCGTCCATAACAGACCGGCGCCGATCAGCGCCGAGGCGGACTTGTTGATCTTGATCGGGTGCTCGAGGGCGATACAGGCATAGGCGAGAATGAAAATCACCACCAGCGCGGTTAACATGGGCTCTCCTTTCAGCAAAGATTGTTGAGTAGCGGTCGCATGCGGCATCCTCGCACCCGGCGGATGTGGGGCGAGGCGTCGTCATGCCACTAGCAAGGAGCGTGCCTGATGGAGGTCCCAGGGACAATTGTCCTCAACGCGGCAAAATATCGAGATAATGTAAACAGATCGCCTAAGGTTTGGCGCAGAATGGTGAATGGTCGCTCATTCCCCGCTGCAAAATGATTCGATATGTTTCAAAATGTTTCGTTTGTTTCACGAGTGTTTCAGGGGCGGCCTTGTCGGCGGTGGTGCGGGGAGGGAGGATGGCGACGGTCAGCGCGTGGCACAATGACAGCTCATATCCAGTGCCATTGTCCCGCGGCGGTGCTCCTGCTGCCGCAGGGACGGGAACGTTCTGGCGGCAGCGTCTGGCAGGGGGGAGGGCGGGGGAGGCGCCATGGGTGCGGCGTCTCCCCGTAGCGGGCCTTACCAGCCCTTGGTGGCCATGATCTTCTTGACCATTTCCTCGCTCTTCTTCTCGACGATGACCATTTTCTTGGCCTGGGCCGCCCTGATTTTTTCGGTCAGGGCATTGATGTCGGCGGGTTTCTCGAGAAGGTCGAGGGCGCCAAGCTTCATCGCCTCGATACCGTCTTTGACGGTGGCATGACCGGTGAGGAGAATAACCTCGAGGTCGGGATTTTTTTCCTTGAGGATCTTGAGCACCTCGATGCCGTTCATTTCCGGCATGGCCAGGTCGAGGATGACCGCGTCGAAGGAACCTTCGGCGGCGATGGTCAAACCTTCCTTGGCGGAGGCGGCGGTGGAGACTTTCATGTTACGCGCGGTCATGCGCTCGGACATGACCTCGAGGAAATCTTTTTCGTCGTCGATGAAGAGGATCTTTTCGGACATGGTGTGCTCCTGTAGAGGAATGAGGAAGAAAAGTGGAAATTGCCGGCGTGGTCACGCCAGATGAAGCGTCAGGCGGGGGGAGGTCCCCTCGCCGGTAATGGTTGCCGGGAGGGAGGACATCCCCCCGTTAAGCCCCTCGATACGGTCGATACCGGCGATGGTCACGGCGGCGGCCTGGGGGATGAGTGTCAGGGTGCTGCCCTCGCTGGCGGCTACGATGGCCAGTTCCAGGCACTGCCAGAGGAGGGCTTGCAGAGCGAAGGGGTGCTTGTGCACCATGCAGGGGGCCTCGGGTTTTTCCACCATCAGGGTAATGCGGCGCATTGCCGCCAGCCGGCCGGCGAGAGTGGCTACCAGCTGGCAGAGGTCGTGGAGGTCGACCGGCTCCTCGGGGTGGTCGAAGCTGTGGGCATAGCGGCTCATCGTCTTGAGGATGGAGTCGGCCCTTTCGATCTGTTTGGCCATCTGGCGGCAGGTGCGGTCGAGGCGGTCGGGCTCGATGGGCGCACCCTTTTTGGCGGCGAAGCTGAGGTCCTCGAGCAGGCCGCAGTTCTCGTTGATGATCGCCAGCACGTTCTTCATCTCGTGGGACATCGAGGCGGTCACCCTGGCGACGTAGCGCAGGCCGGTTTCGCCGGGGACCGAGGGGGCGGGGGTGAGGTTATCGGTCATTGGCGAACACCGTCTGGTTGATTTTGGCGATGAGGGTATTGATATCCACCGGCTTGACCAGGTAGTGGGCCGCCTGGCGGCTGCCGGCCGAGTAGTCGTCTTCGGAGCCGTGGCCGGTGAGGAAGATGAAGCGCATCGCCGGATGTTTCTCGGCGAGCTTGGCCTGCAACTCGAGGCCGCTCGTTCCTGGCATCTTCATGTCCAGCACGGCAACATCATATAGGTGCTTTGCGGCGAGGTCAAGGGCGTTCCCGGCGGTGATGCTGTAGTCGGCCTGGTAGCCGCGCATGGTCAGCCGCTCTGCCAGGGTGGAGACGAACTCGGCTTCATCGTCGACGAGAAGGATGCGCATGTCTATTTCTCCGTAGAGGTGGCGGGCGGTTCGAGGGGTAGGGTGATGATGAAGCTGGTGCCCTCGCCGACCTTGCTGCTGACGTTGACTTTGCCGCCCAGTTCGAGCAGCAGGCCATAGGTGATCGACAGGCCGAGGCCGGTGCCGCCCTGCTTGGTCTTGGTGGAAAAGAAGGGCTCGAAGATCTTGCCGATATCCGCCTCGGCGATACCGCAGCCGTTGTCGGTGATCGTTGCCGAGACTCCGGCGGCGCCGAGGGTCTTGACGTGGATGTCGAGCCGGCCGCCTTTGTCCATGGCCGCGAAGGCGTTGTTGATGATGTTGAGGAAGATCTGCTGCAGCTTGCCGCGGTCGCTCTTGAAAGGCGGAATGTCGCTGGCGATGTCGACATTGACGGTAATGTTACGGTACTCGGCCTCCTTATGGAGGAAGCTCAGCACCTCGCGGACGATCGCCGCCAGGTCGATGGTCTCGATGGTGCTGTCCATGTGGCGGGCGAAGTTGAGCAGGCGTTTGGTGATCTTACCGCAACGCTCCACCGAGTTGAGGATGGAGTCGAGCTGGCGGGTGATGGTGGCGTCGAGGTTCTGCCCTTCCTGGCCGAGGGCCTGCAACGGCTTGCTGTAGGTGAAGATGTCCTTGATCAGCCCGGCCTTCTCGTTGATGATCGCCAGCGGGTTGTTGACCTCGTGGGCGACGCCGGCGGCGAGGCGACCGATGGAGGCCAGCTTGTTGGAGTACTCCATCTTGTGCAAGGTGGCGAGGCGGCGCTGGTCGAGCAGGTACATACTGTTGACCATGTAGGTGGTGAAGCCGAAAACGACGAGGAGGATGACGGTGACGCTGACCACCAGGAACCAGATGAGGCCGATGCGCGTATCACGCCACGGTTTCATCAGTTCTCCCTTGTCCTTGACGATGACCAGGATATAGGGCGAGAGGGGGATGTAGGCGGAACAGACGAAGACCTTCTCACCGTTCTGGTTGAGCTCTTCGCGGATCTCGGTACGCTCCGAGAAGGGCGGCACCTGGTAGGGCAGTTTGGCGAAGACATCGCCATGGTAGAGGGTCGGGGTCTGGATGATGCCCTGGCGGTTGATGAGAAAGGCGTCGGCGCGGCCGCTCAGTTCGAGACCGTGGAGGAGGTCCTGCAGCTCGACGATATCGATGGCGCTGCGCAGCACCAGGAAGGAGCCGTCGGCAAGGCTCTGCTTGGCCTCGATGACGAAGTGCGGGCTGTTGCGGTAGCCGAGGAAGACATCGCTGATGGCGAAATTCTGCCGCTCCATCTCGCGGAACCATTCCTGGTTGCTGTAGTCCTTGCCTTCGAGGCTGTAGGGGCCGACATAGCTGACCTGCTTGCCCTCCTGATTGATCACCCCGAGGTCGACGAAGCCGGAGAAGCTCTCCTGGAGGTTGTTGAGCACCCCCTGGAGGTGCACGGCCTTATAGAGCTGTTCCCGGGTGTTATCCTTGGCGATGAAGGTCAGCGCCGAGCGCCGCTCCTGGAGGAAGGCGGAGATGGTGCGACGGATATTGGAGCCGTTGCGCAGGGTGCGCAGGATGTTCTCCGACTCGATGGACTTCTCGGTATAGTTGTAATCGACGGCGGTGATGATGAGCAGCGGCAGCAGCGTCGCGATGGAGACGAGGAGAATGGCCTTCTGCCAGATGCTGCGGTAGTTGAACATCTGTCGGAAGGGGCCGGAGGAGGACTCGCCGGCTTTCCAGAACTGCGGTCTGAACTGCTTCAGGAAGGACATACGGCACCTCTTCCGGGAGTGTGGCCGAAAAGCCCGGGCAAGGGGCTTTTCGGCCGCAGGGGGTCACCCTTTCTTGCGCTGCACTTTCTCGTTGGCTTTCATCAGAGTCTGGCTGAGCACCTGGATATCGACCGGTTTCTGCAAAAAGGCGAAGGCTCCCAGGGCCATGCAGGTCTCCTTGTCCTTCTCGGTGCCGTGGCCGGTGAGGACGATGACCTCGATATCGGGGTTGGAGGCCTTGACCTGGCGCAGCACCTCGATACCGTCGATGCCCGGCATGCGCAGGTCGAGGATCATCACTTCCGGTTCCTCGTCCTTGATCATGTCGAGGGCCGACTCGCCGTCGTAAGCCACCGCCGAGCCCATGTCGCGCATGATGAGACGTTCGGAGAGGGTCTGCACGAAGTCGCGTTCGTCGTCGACGAGGAGCACCTTGGAGGGCATCTCGAAGTCGTAGCGGCGGTAGATGTCCGGCTGGTGGAAGCCCTCGCCGACCCTGGTGGCCACCGCGGTGACGCCGGGCACCTTGTCGACGATTGCCTTGAGCTCTTCCTCGAGCCGCGACAGCATCAGCACGTTTTTGTTGATGGTCAGGGTGATGGCGCCCTTATGGGCGTCGACGGCGACGTTATGGCCCTCCTGGGCGAGTTTCACCTCGACCTGGGCGGCGAGGAGGAAGTCGGCGAGGGCGGCCTCGGAGTGGGGTGTCAGGCCGACGACGTCGCTGGCCGCCTTGTCGAGAATGAGGGCGACGGCGTCGCTGGTGCTGGTCTTGTCCATGGGCAGGACGATGTCGTAGAGGCCGGGCGCCCAGGGGTCCTCGCCGCGGCCGAGCATCTTCAGCCAGGCGGAGAGGTCATCGTCCTCGCGGCCGATCTGCTGCAGGGCGGCTTTTTCGGCCACGCCCTCGCGCTCCATGGCCTGCTGGATGCGGAATTTGGTCTCGGCCACCAGGCAGACGCGCAGCACGTGGCTGATCTTCTCGGGGATGAGAAAACTCACCGGGCCGGCGATGAGCAGGGCGTCGTCGCGCAGCAGCTCGGCCAGGGCGAGGCGGAGGTGAGCCACGGAGCGCTCTTTTTCATGGGTGAAGCGGTTGAAGACCGAGGTCTTGGCGGAAAAGGCGCCGCGCAGGCGGGTTTCGGTCATGCCGGAGGTCGCCGCCGCCCGGTCGATGATGCGCTGCAGCTCGACCTGCGAAAAGCTCGAGGCGGCGATAAGTTCCTTGATGACCGACGACGTGTTGCTGAATGCTGCTCCTACTACGGTAATGACGGACATAGTGTCTCCTTTATCTCTTCTTGGCTAGGCAATATAGCACACATTGGTGAGAGGACACTCTTGTTCCTCGGATTTTTTGTGGGCATTATCGTGCACGGCGCAGATCGCCTTCTCCATGGTCGAGTAGATGTGGTCGCGGCCGATCTTTTCGATCAAGTGGGTGCGCTCGAGCACCGCCATCACCGACTCGTTGACCCCGGAGAAGGAGATGTCGAGGCCGGCGCTGCGCACTGTCGAAACCACCAAGGATAATACCTCTTCGCCCGAGGCATCAATATCATTCATGCCATTGGCGACGATGACGATATGCTTGAGGCTCTTTTTATTCTGGATACGCTCGGTGATCTGGTCTTCGAGGAAGCTGGCGTTGGCGAAGAAGAGTGGGCCCTCGAAACGGATCATATCTATATACTGACATTCTCTTAGCCCATGCACCACGGAATTCTTGAGGGCGTCGTCGGCGGTGCGCGACAGGGTGGAGACGTTGGGGCGCATCGACTTGTAGAGGAACACGGCTAAAGAGAGCACGACGCCGATCATGATGCCCTTGTCGAGGTGGGGGGCGAAGGCCAGGGTCATGAGGAAGGAAAAGACCGAAATGGCGCCGTCATATTTCTGCGCCTTCCAGGCATGGATGAAGCCTGAGGCGTTGATCAGGCCGATGACCGCCATCATGATGACCGCCGCCAGCACCGACTGCGGCAGGTGGTAGAGCAGGGGGGTGAAGAAGAGCAGGACCAGGGCGACGGTGGCCGAGGTGAACAGGCTCGACAGGCCGGTCACCGCCCCCGCCTGGAGGTTGACGGCGGAGCGGGAGAAGGAGCCCGAGCCGGGGTAGGCGTTGGTCATCGAGCCGATGATGTTGGCCAGGCCCTGGCCGATAAGTTCCTGGTTGGGGTCGAGGCGCTGGCCGGTCTTGGCGGCCATGGCCTTGGCGATGGAGATGGCCTCCATGAAGCCGAGCAGGGAGATGATGATGGCGCTGGCCAGCAGGTGGGAGATGGCGCGCATATCGAAGGGTGGCAGGGAGAAGGAGGGCAGGCCCTTGGGAATTTCGCCAACCACGGCGCCGCCGCCCATCATGGTCAGTTCCTCGGTCTTGAGCGGCTTGTTGCCGACTTTGATGCGCCAGGTGCGGCCATCGGTGGTGGCTCCCGCCGGCGTTTCGCCGCGCAGGGCGAAGGTCAGCTTGCCGTCGGCCCCCGTGATGCCGTCGAAGAGCAGGTTGCGGATCTCGCGGCGGTATTCGCGGGCCTTGCGGGTGAGGTCCTCGATGCCCAGCTGGATGACCCTGATCTCGTGCTCGGCGGCAAGGGTGGCCATGCCGTCGCCGCTCTTTTTGGCTTCGTCGAGCCGCAGGCTGACCTCGGTCTGCTTCTTCTCCAGTTCGGGTTTGGCCTTGAGGGCGGTGTTGAAGGATTGCACCAGTTCGCGGGCCTTGTCGGAGGTGATGGTGGCGATATCCACCCTGGTGTCGTGCTGGAAACCGATGGCCCAGGAGATGACCGTGGTCAGGGCCACCGCCACGAGGACGTTGGGGATCTTCGGGGCGACCTTCTTGAGGACGAACATGAGGAGGAAGGCGAAGGCGCCGATGATCAGTGTCGGCCAGTGGGTGTAGTGGACGGCGCTCTTGCACACCTCGATGATCGTTTCGTAGTGGTGCTCGCGACCGTCGACGTAGACGCCGAACATCTTCTCCAGCTGCGAGGTGGCGATAATGATCGCGCCGGCATTGGTGAAGCCGTTGACCACCGGGTGGGAGAGGAAGTTGACCACCAGGCCGAGGCGCAGTACGCCGAGGAGGAACTGAAAGGTGCCGACGATCAGCGACAGCAGCAGGGCATAGGCGATATAGCCTTCGCTGCCGGCGGTGGCCAGCGGGGCCAGCGAGGCGGCGGTCATCAGCGACACCACCGCCACCGGGCCGGTGGCCAGCTGGCGGCTCGACCCGAACAGGGCGGCGATCATCGGCGGCAGAAAGGCGGCGTAGAGGCCATAATAGGAAGGCATGCCGGCCAGCTGGGCATAGGCCATCGACTGCGGGATGAGGACCAGGGCCACGGTCAGGCCGGCGATGAAGTCCTGCCGGAAACTGTTGCCGTTATAGCCTTTCAGCCAGCCGAGAAACGGGAAGATTTTCGTTACCATTCATTTCACCTCGTTGTTGTGTTTGCGACGATATTGCGACAGCATGCCAACAGGTCGCCGTAGAGGCTCCCTGCATTGTACAGGTTGTTGTTCTCCAGCTGGATGATGCCATCGACCATGGCGAGGACGATCAAGGCATACTTGCTGGCCGCCAGCGGCCGTACCGAGCCGTCCTGCTGGCCAAGCAGCAGGGGCCTCTCGAAGATCTCCACCAGGCAGCTGTAGATGTCGAGGAGGTATTGGCGGCAGGTGGGGTTGACCGCGGCCAGTTCGTGGGTGTAGTGGCGGCGCAAAAGGAGGAACCACTCGCGTTTGGTCTCGGAGAGGTGCAGGTGGTAGGCCACCGCGCCAAGCAGCATCTCCAGGCCGTCGGGAAACTGTTCTTCCTGGAAATAGAGGGAAAAGGCCCGGGTGAGGCCGTTCTTGACATGTTCGAGGACGGCGAGGAAGAGGTCTTCCTTGGTCTTGAAATGGTAGAAGATGGTGGCGCCGACGATGCCGGTCATCCCTGCCACCTCGGTCATCGAGGTGTTGGCGAAGCCCTTGGTGGCGAAGAGGAAGGTGGCGGCGTCGATGATCTCGGTCTTCTTCGATTTCTTGGGCATTGCGGTTTCCGTAAAGAGGTCGACCTCGTTAAACTGACTGATCAGTCAGTAAGTATAATATTGATGAAAAAGAGTCAAGGGGAAAGATGGGCGTGGCCCGATCTATTTCGTGGAATTCCGCCCAGGTCGATAGGGCGTCGTCCGGCGGAGGAGCGCTGCGGGCTTGCGCGTGGGACGAAAGGTGGTTATTGCCAGGAATATTGCCTGGCAGCCCTACGCGGCCGTCAATTGCGGCGGATCGGGGCGGTTATCCGATGACAGTCAACAGGAGGGAAAACAGTTATGGAGTTCAGCGAAGTGGTTTCAACGAGGAGGAGCATTCGCGCCTATACCGACCGGGAGGTGGACGCGGAGACGGTACAGCGGGTGTTGCGCGCGGCCATGTCCGCGCCTTCGGCCGGTAACCAGCAGCCCTGGCATTTCGTGGTCATCCGTGACCGGCAGCGGCGCGAGGCCATCCCGGCCATCCATCCCTACGCGCGCATGGTGCTGCAGGCACCGGTGGCGATTCTCGTCTGCGGCGACCCGGAAGGGCGCAAATACCCCCAGTACTGGCAGCAGGACTGCAGCGCCGCCACGCAGAACCTTTTGCTCGCCGCCCGCGCCGAGGGCCTCGGCACGGTGTGGTGCGGTGTCTATCCCAACGAAGAGCGGGTGGCCGGCTTCCGACGCCTGCTTGACATCCCCGCCCATATCCAGCCCTTCGCCCTGGTACCGCTCGGCTGGCCGGCTACCGCCTTCAAGAGCGAGGATCGCTACAATGCCATGGCGGTCCATGAGGAGACCTGGTAGCCCGCCAGGGCAGGGGAGGTTCGCGGCTCGACATCGCCGGTCAGCCGCTGGCCTGCGGCTGGCCCTCCCCGCCTGGCGGCTCCGCTAGCGGCCGGCCAGGGTGTCCTGGACGGCGCTGGCCAGGGTCTTGGCGAGGTAGGGCTTTTTGACGAAGCGCCGCACCCCGTCGGCGAGGGCCCGCTGGAGGTCGTCGCTGTCGGCGAAGCCGCTGGAGATGATGGCCAGCTGGGCGGGGTTGGCGGCGACGATCCTGCGGAAGGTTTCGGCGCCATTTATTCCCGGGGGCATGACCATGTCGAGGATGACCAGGTCGGCCCGGTTGCTGTCGAGATAGACCAGGGCCTCTTCGCCGCTGGCGACGGCGTGGCAGTGGTAGCCGAGGCTGCCGAGGAGTTCGGTGGCGATGGTGCGCTGGCCGTAATCGTCGTCGACGACGAGAATGCGCTCGCCGCGGCCGCGCAACCGGTCGAACCCAGTGGCGTCGTCGTCGATCGCCACCTCCTCGCGGGTCGCCGGGAAGTAGAGTTCGAAAGTCGTGCCGCCCGTATCGCTTGCCACGGTCAGGCCGCCGCCGTGGTCGTTGACGATGCTCCAGATCATCGCCAGCCCCAGGCCGGTGCCGCTGCGCCCCACCACCTTGCGTGAAAAGAAGGGCTCGAAGATGCGCTGCAGGCTCTCGGCGGGGATGCCGGTGCCGGTGTCGCTGACGGTGAGCACGGCGTACTCGCCCTGCCGCATCTCGGGGTGGCCGGGCAGTGGCCGCTCGCAGTAGACGTTGCGGGTGGCGATGGTCACCCGGCCCTCGCCGACGATGGCCTCGGCGGCGTTGGTCACCAGGTTCATCAGGCATTTCCTGATATGGATCGGCGAGCAGGCGACGTTGAGCAGCTGCGGCTCGGCCACCCGTAAAAACTCCACCTGGCCGTGGATTTCCTTCAACTTGACGAACTCCGGCGAGCGCAGGTAGTCGTCGATGATGGCCTCGATATTGTCGATGCTGCGCGTCGCGGCGAGGCCGCGGGCCAGGGTGAGCAGGTCGTCGACCACCGCCGCGGCGCTCTTGCCGGAGGCCTTGATGGCTTCGAGGGGCTTGACCATGGGGCTGTCTGCCGGAATCTGCATGAGCAGGAGCTCGGGGTAGGAAATGACTCCGGAGAGGATGTTGTTGAGGTCGTGGGCGACACCGCCGGCCATCATGCCGATGGATTCCATTTTCTGCGCACGGTGCAGCTTTTCCTCCATCAGCGTCCGCTGGTGCTCCTCGTCTTTCTGCCGGCTGAGGTCGCGGAAGGCGTCGACCCGCACTTCGCGACCACGGTAGGTGGCGTGGCGGCTCTGCACCTCCACCGGGAAAATATGGCCGTTCTTGCGCAGGCCGCGCAGTTCCATCGCATCCCCCTCGTGACCGAGCTCGCGCTGCTTGAGCAGCGGCCGGTCGTCGGGGGCGACCAGGGTGATGAGGTAACGTCCCGCCGCTTCGACCGCGTCATAGCCGAAAAGGGCCTCGGCAGCTCGGTTCTGCTCGAGGATAATACCCTTTTCGCTGATGAACACCGCCTCGAAGGAGGCGTCGGCGAGGGCGTGCAGCCGCTCTTCGGAGAGGCGCAGCTGGTCGGTGCGCAGCTGCACCAGGGCTTCGATCTCCTCCTGGCGGCGGCGCGAGCGCTTGCGCAGCATCAGGGCAGGGGCGAGGGTGGAGAGGAGGATGGCGCCAACGGCGACCAGCACCACCAGGGAGGCGAAGCGGGCCGTTTCCTGGCCGCGGGCCACGATACGGCGGGGCAATTCGGCGGTGATCAGCAGCGCCGCCTGGCCGTCCAGCCCCGGCAGCAGGCCATAGGCGTGGAGGGTATGCTCGTCGACGTTCTCGGTGAGATAGGGGGTGGTGGCGAGGAGGTCGATACGCCTCAGGTTGTCCCCGGTGAGGGGGGCGGTGAGGCGGTCGCGTATGGAGAAGGAGATCTGCGTCTGGCGGCGCAGCTTCTCGAGCAGGCCCTGGTCGAGGAATCGGCCGAGGAGGAGCGTACCGCGGCTCGGCCCCCGTCCCTCGCTGGTGAGGATGCGGTGAACGGCGAGGAGCATCGGTCCATGTTCGGTGAGATGTACCCCGGCACGGTTGCTGAGCCCTTCGGGAATGGTCAGGAGGTAGTGGTTGGGAGGAAAACTGCCCGAGGGCAGGGACGTCATTGGCGCTACCTCGCCGCTGCCCGGCAGACGGGTTTGGCCATAGACGATCTTTCCGGCGTTGTCGACGACGTATATGAGGTGGATATCGGTCTTGAGCAGGGTACTCCACTGGAAGTTGGAGTCGACGAAGTCCTGGTTGCCATCGCGGACGTAGTTGTAGAGGTCGTCCCAGGAGGCCCAGTCGGTGGACAGCCGCTGAACGTGGTCGATCTCGCGCTGCAGGGTGGTCAGGCAGCGGGTGATGTCCTTCGCCGCCTCGCTTCGTTCAAGCTCGATGAATCCGGGCAGGACGAGGCGGTGGCGGATGAAACGGTCGCCGCCGATGAAGGCCAGGGCGAGGATAATGAGGGCGGTCGCGGCAAGGAGGATTCGGGTCATCGCTATTCGGGCACCTCCGGGAGGAAGCGGTCGGTTGTGGTGCATGGCCCGACTCACCCTGCCGGGGCAGGAGGCAGGAGGGCCAGCACGGCCTGGAACTCCTCCATGGTGTAAGGCTTGGCGATGGCGGCACGGAAGCCGAAGGCGCGGTGATCGGCCATGATCGGGTCGTTGGAGTAGCCGCTGGAGACGATCAGCCAGGCCTCGGGGTCAAGAGCACGCAGGCGTTGCGCCGCCTCCTTGCCGCCCATGCCGCCGGGAATGGTGAGATCGAGGATGACGGCGCGATAGGAGTTGCCCTGGCTGGCCGCTTCCTGGTAGAGCGCTATCGCTTCCTCGCCGTCGCTGCAGCAGGTCACCTCGTAGCCGAGGTGGCGCAGCATGGCCGTGGTCAAGTCGCGGATCATGCGGTCGTCGTCCATCACCAGGATGCGCCCTCCGACGACGGCTCCGGCGGCAGAGGTGGCGCCATCCCGGCGCGGTTTCTCGCCACCGCCCTCTGCCGGCAGGTGGAGGATGAAGGTAGCGCCCTCGCCCAGGCGCGAGCGCGCTTCGATGCTTCCCTGGTGGCGTTTGACGATGGAATAGGCGGCGGCCAGGCCGAGGCCGGTGCCGCCGGTCTTGGTGCTGAAGTAGGGGTCGAAGATCTTGGCGAGGTGTTCCCGGGGGATGCCGCAGCCCTGGTCGTGGAACTCGAGGCGCACGTAGTCGCCGGCGGCGAGATTGTGGCTGTTGCCTTCAGCGAGCTGTTCGTTGTCGCCGCTGATGGCCAGCACGCCGCCGTCGGGCATGGCCTGGCAGGCGTTGATGATGAGGTTGTTGATGACCTGGCCGAGCTGGCCGGCATCGGCGCGCACCGCGTGGAGGCCGGGGGGCAGGTTTATGGCGGCGCGCACCTTGGCGCCGCCGAGGCTGAGGGAGACGGCGTCATGGAGCAGGGGGCCGAGATGCAGCACTTTACGGTCCGGTTCGCCACCCTTGGCGAAAGTCAGCAGCCGCCGGGCCAGTTCGCCGGCCTTCTTCGCCGCCGCCACCGCCTCGCGCAATGGCTGCCGCCCGTGGTGGTCATCGTCGAGCAGCTTCTCGACGAAGGAGATGTTGCCCATGATGCCGGTGAGGATGTTGTTGAAATCGTGGGCGATGCCGCCGGCGAGCACTCCCAGGGAGGAGAGCTTCTCCAGCTTCTGCCGCTCCTCCTCGTCGCGCTTGCGCTCGGTGATGTCCTCGAGGATGGCGATGACCTCGGTGGGCGTGCGGCCCGGTGTCACCGGGCTGAAAAATCCGCGCAGATAGGAGCTTTTCCCCCCGGTCACGGAGACATAGGCGTCCTCGTAATAGGTGGTTCGCCCGGAGAGGGCGGTGGCGATGGTGCGACGCATCTCCGGGCTGCTCTTGGTGGCCGAGGAAAAGCCGATGAGCTTTTCGCGGCTCGAGCCCATCATGTCGATGAACTTTTCGTTGCAGTCGACGATGGTTCCGCTGGTGTCGAAGCTGACCATGGCCAGGGGAGACTTTTCGAAGAGGATACGATAGCGTCGTTCGCTCTCGCGGAGGCTCTCCAGCATCTGCCGCCGTTCGGTGATGTCGATGCTGTAGCCGGCGAGCAGCGTCTTGCCCCTCTGGTGGATGGGGAACTTGATGGTCGAGTAGGTTCTGCCGTCGAGCTGTTCCTCGGTCTGCAGCAGTCGGCCGCTGTCCACCACCTGGCGGTCGTCGGCACTGGTGCGGGCGGCGAAATCCGGTGGGAAGATCTCCCCCATGCCCTTGCCGATCAATAGTTCCGGGTCAGCGATGCCGAGGGTCTCGCTGTAGGCGCGGCTGGCGCGCAAGAGCCGGCTGCCATCGTCGCCCACTTCCTTGATGTAGACGTGTACCGGCGAATAGCGGAGAAAGAGTGAGAAGATCTCGTTGGTTTCGCGCATCTCGTCGAGGGCTTTCTTGCGCGCCAGGGCGTCGCCGATATGCCGGGCGACGTAGCTGAGCAGGTCGCGGTCCTCTTCGCTGTAGCGATCTTTGTGGTAGGTCTGGGCGATGACCACGCCGGCGAGGTCCTCGCCCTGGAACGGCGCGCCGATGAGCGAGTAGGAGCGCTTGCCGATGGGGCTGACGTTGTTGGTGCGGCAGAAGTGGTCAAAGTCCTCCGGCTGGAGGAGCAGCGGCTGGCCGCTCTTCATCAGGTAAGCGGTCATGCTCATCGGCCTGGCCGGGTCGATGGGTACCGAAGTGCCTTCGAGGGCGGCGTCATATTCGTCGCAGTAGTAGACAAAGCGGATGAAGCGGTTCTCGCCGCTCTCCTCGCGCAGGGCGATGAAGAAGTTGGCGGCGTTGATGAAGCGGGCGACGATGCGGTGCAGGGCGCGATAGAGCTCTGGGGCTCCGGTGGAGCGATGGGCCGTCTCGTTGATGTCGTAGAGGGCCTGGCGCAGGGACTCGGCCCGGGCCGCTGCCTGCCGGGCGAGAGGCAGTTCGACGCGGGCGGCGAGGTGCGCCTGAGCGGAGAGGAGGGCTTGCGCGAGAAGTGAACCTCCACTGACGATCTCTGCGGCAAGGGCGCCGCCAGCGGCCATATGGAGGGAAATGAGAGTTTTCGGCGGATGGCCCGATGCAAGGGGCAGCAGCAGCCTCCTGCCCTCCATGGCCCAACCTCCCGGGAGGGCGGCGACCATGGTCGGATCGGGGGGGGCGGAGAGGGATCCTTCGTCCTGAGGCGCTGCCGGCAGCTGAGGCAGGTAGCGGCAAAGATCCTCATCATAGCGGAAAAAGCTGGCGATGAGGCCCAACTCGTTGGAGAAAAGCTCGCCGAGGCTGGACTCGAAGGCCCTCTGGTCGTCGCAGCTGGCGGCGAGAGTGCCGCAGGAGGCGATGACACGGGCCAGCCTGGGGCCCTCGGACGGGGGACACTGCGCGTTGGGACTCGTCATGCTGAACTGTCCGGAAGGCCTCAAGAGACGCGGAACGAGAGGGCGCCCGCCTGCGGCGATCATCGCCGCAGGCGGGGAGCGCCAGGGTTCGTTATATTTTAGCAGGGAAGCGATGGCGATACCAGGAGCATTTCCCAGGAAATGCGGTCAACGCTGGGTGGCCCCGCTGCACCTCGATAGGTTGGCGCAGTTTTCCTCGGGACGGCGGGGAGATGGCGACGGAGCCTGTGTTCTCGATAGGCCGAAAGGGGGATCGACGCCGCGGTCTTTTTCGGGAGACATCTCCCGAAAGAGGCTGAGGGTGGAAAATTTTCTTGAGGTGGCGCGGCTTCCAAGTTGCGCCGGCGACCATTGACAAGGAGGCCCGCCGCCTTCATAATCGAAGAAGGACAATGTCGCCGCAGCGGCATTTCCCTGGCCAGGCGGGCCGGTCGTCGCCATCTTCGCCCGTCGCACCCTTTGCGACCTCATCTTGCAGAGAGGAGACTCTTTCCTTGATTTTCGCGCATCACCGCGGCAGTTGCGATGACAGCCGCCTCAACACAGTCCTCTACACCCTCGTTCTCCTCCTCTGGGCCATGTCCGCCACCGCCCGCGCCGATGCGGGCGGAGAGGCGCTGAAGGTGGTTATCGACAACAACTATCCGCCCTATATCTTTCTCGACGGTCGCGGCCGGCCGCAGGGCATTCTCGTCGACCAGTGGCGCCTCTGGGAGGAGAAGACCGGCAGGCCGGTGGAGATCGCGGCCATGGACTGGGAGACCGCCCAGCGACGCATGAAGGCGGGAGACTTCGATGTCATCGATACTGCCTTCATGACCGAGGAACGAACCGCCTGGCTGGAATTCGGCAAGCCCTATGCCTCTATCGGCGTGTCGGTGTTTTTCCGCCACGAGATCGGCGGCATTACCGGCATCGAGTCCTTGCGCGGCTTCGTCGTCGCCGTCAAAGAGGGCGATGCCGCCATCGAGGCCCTGCGCAAGGCAGGGGTGGAGACGCTGGCACGCTTTCGCAGCTACGAGGAGATCGTCGCCGCGGCCAGGGACCTCAAAGTCAACGTCTTCGTTGTCGACCGGCCTCCGGCCCTCTATTATCTGTACAAATTCGGTATCGAAACGCACTTTCGCGAAGCGGCGGTGATGCCCTCCGGCGAGTTTCACCGTGCCGTGGCCAAAGGGCGGCCGGAGCTGCTGCAGGCCGTTGAGGCCGGTTTCGCGGCGATGAGCAAAGGGGAACTGGAGCGGATCGAGCGCCGCTGGCGCGGCTCGCCGCTGCCCGAGAACCTCAGCTACGGGCCGCTGCTCGTCGGCTTCGGCATCCTGGCCGCCCTGCTCCTCCTCTTGTTCTCATGGAACCGCTCCCTGCGCCATGCGGTGCGCTGGCGCACCGCCGAACTCGAGGTGAGCCGCGCCGAGCTCGCCCACACCACCGACCTCCTCGTCGAGACCGGGCGCATCGCCCGTATCGGCGCCTGGGAGAAGTTCCCCGCAAGCGGTGAGGAGCGCTGGTCGCAGATCACCCGCGAGATGGTCGGCGTCGATGACGGCTACCAGCCCACCATGGCAACCAGTCTTGAGTTCTTCGTCGAGGGTGAAGACCGCCGGCGCATGGCCGCGACCATCGACGCGGCGGTCCGGGGCGGAGAGCCTTTCGATGTCGAGGCGCGGCTCTGCACCGTTAGTGGCGAGGTGCGCTGGACGCGCTGTCTGGGGCGGGCGGAGATGGTCGAGGGTGTCTGCCGGCGGCTGTTCGGGACCCTGCAGGACGTCGAGCGGCGCAAGCGCGCCGAGGCGGCGTTGGTGGAAAGCGAGGAACGCCTGCGCCTCCTCGTCAAGAACACCTGCGACAGCCTGGTGATCCTCGACCCCGATGGCCGCCAGCGCTACGTCAGCCCCGGGGCGGAGGCGATGACCGGCTACAGCGTCGCCGAACTCGAGGGGTGCAGCCTGGAGTCGATCATCCATCCCGAGGACCTCGATGTGGTGCGGAGTGCCTGGCGGGAGGTGGTGGCCCACCCGGAGAAGACGGTGACCGTGCGCTACCGCCATATCCACCGCAGCCGCGGCTGGGCCCACTTCGAGGCCATCGGCCAGAGCTTTCTCGCTGAGCCGGCGATCAACGGGGTGATCGTTGCCGTACGCGATGTCACCGCCTGGGTGGAGGCCGCAGAAGAAAAGGAAAAACTGCAGGAACAGCTCATTCAGGCGCAGAAGATGGAATCGGTGGGGCGCCTTGCCGGCGGGGTGGCCCACGACTTCAACAACATGCTTGGGGTGATCCTCGGTCATACCGAGCTCGCCCTGCGGGTCATCGACGAGGCGCACCCCCTCCATGTCCATCTCGAGGAGATCGGGCGTTCCGCCAAACGCTCCGCCGACCTCACCCGGCAGTTGCTCGCCTTTGCCCGCAAGCAGACGGTGACCCCGCGGGTCCTCGATCTCAACGAGACGGTGGAGAGCATGCTGAAGATGCTGCGCCGCCTCATCGGCGAGGATATCGACCTCCTCTGGCAGCCGGGGGACGCTATCTGGGCGGTGAAGATCGACCCCTCCCAGGTCGACCAGCTGCTCGCCAACCTGTGCATCAACGCCCGCGACGCCATCGCCGACACCGGCCGCGTCACCATCCGCACCGCCACCGCCAGCTTCGATCCCGCCTACTGCGCCGCCCACGTCGATTTCCTCCCCGGTGACTATGTCCTGCTCGAGGTGAGCGACAGCGGCTGCGGCATGGACGAGGAGACCCTGTCGCACCTCTTCGAGCCCTTCTTCACTACCAAGGAGGTCGGCCGTGGCACCGGTCTCGGCCTGGCCACGGTCTACGGCATCGTCCGCCAGAACGGCGGCGCCATCAACGTCATCAGCGCGCCTGGCCAGGGCTCTTCTTTCATCATCTACCTGCCCCGCTATCGCGAGGCACAGCAGGGCGAGGTGGGGGACGGGGAGCGCCCGGCGGGGCAGGCCGGCAGCGGCACCATCCTCCTCGTCGAGGACGAGCCGATGATCCTCGAGGTGACCAGGACCATGCTCGCCTTGCAGGGTTACGAGGTGCTCGCCGCCGCTTCCCCGGCCGAGGCCCTGCGCCTGGCCGAGAAGCACGGCAGGGATATCGGCCTGCTGATGAGCGACGTGGTCATGCCGGAGATGAACGGCCGTGACCTCGCCCGGCGCCTGCAGGAGATGCTGCCCGGGCTCAAGTGCCTGTTCATGTCCGGCTATACCGCCGACGTCATCGCTCAGCACGGCGTGGTAGGCGCCGAGGTGCAGTTCATCGCCAAGCCCTTCTCCATGGAAGAACTGGTCGCCAAGGTCGGCCGGGTTATGACCGCCGAGAGGGATTGAGGGCGACGGGGGCGGCGCTGCGCGAAATCAGGAGAGCGGGGCGGGCACTGCGGCGAGGCGCGATACCAGTACCTTGTCGATGCGTCGACCGTCCATGTCGATGATCTCGACGCGCAGATCGCGCCAGGTGAAGTGCTGGCTTTCCACCGGAACCATGCCGATTTTGGTGAGGGCGAAGCCGCCCACCGTGCTGATGCGCTTGAGTTCCTCCTCTTCGACCTTGGTGATGGCGAAAAAGGTGAGGAACTCATCGAAGGGCAGGTTGCCGGAGACCAGCCAGGTGCCGTCCTCGCGCTGGACGATGCCGCGCGGGCCGGCGGAGGTGTCGAGGATGTCGTCGAACACCGAGCGGAGGATGTCGCCATAGGTGATGAGGCCGAGCACCATGCCGTACTCGTCGACCACGAAGGCCATGCGGCTGTCGGACTTCTGTAGTGTCTGCAAGACATCAACCGCCTGTGAGGTATCGGGTACGAAGACCGGCTGGTGGCAGATCTTCTCGAGCAGGAAGGGTTTCTGTGCCAAGGACAGGGCGAGCAGGTCTTTGCCGATGACCACCCCGACGATATTGTCGAGGCCGCCGCGCACCACCGGGTACACCGAGTGGTTGTGGCGGGCGATACGTTCCCTGGTTCTGGTGGCGCTGTCGTCGACGTCGAGCAGCACCATGTCCTGGCGTGGCGTCATCAGTACGGTGACGCGGCGGTCGGCGAGGCGGAAGACCCGCTCGATGGTGCTCTGCTCGAAGGGCAGGAAGGTGCCGGCACGCGCCCCCTCGCTGAGCATCAGCTTGATCTCCTCCTCGGTCACCGTCGGCTCGGAGGTGGGCCGATAGCGTAGCAGGCGCAGCAGCAGGTTGGTGGAGCCGCTGAGGAGGAGGACCAGCGGGGCGGCCAGCCGAGCGAGTAGGTCGATGGCCGGGGCCATGAATCTGGCGATCTTTTCCGGGTTGTTGAGGGCGAGGCGCTTGGGCACCAGTTCGCCCATGACCAGCGACAAATAGGTGATGGTCACCACCACCAGGCCCACCGCCAGGCTTTTCGCATAGGGGGCCAGCGCCGGCACCTGCTCGAAGCGCCCGGTGAGGTAATCGGCCAGGGTCGCGCCGCCGAAGGCGCCGGAGAGGATGCCGACGAAGGTGATGCCGATCTGGATGGTGGAGAGGAAGCGGGTCGGGGCGGCGGTCAGCCGCAGGGCCGTCGCGGCACCCCTGTCGCCTTCTTCGGCGAGCTGTTCGAGGCGGGCGCGGCGCGCCGAAATCAGGGCCAGTTCGGAGAGGGAGAGCAGCCCGTTGAGGAGGATGAGGGCGAGGATGAGGACGAGTTCCAGGGAGAGGTCATTCATGACGTGGTGGCGATGGCCGCGGGCGGCGGCGATATCGGGCCTGCGGCCCGGTGGCTGGGGACGTTGTCGCACAGCATACGACAGCTGCCTGGCGAAAGCAAGAACCGTCGAGCAGGTGCCGGGGCGTCGCGGGCAGAGGGCTCGGCCAGACCGGCCCGCTGGTTACCGGCAGGTCGCGGGGGCGATTCGCCGGTGACGAGGGCTGCGGGCGGTGGTATGATGCCCTTCGTCGCCGCCGTCGGACTTGCCGGGGCGCCACCCCGGCGGCAGGGCGGCGGCCTCAACCTCAAACGGACTCTTGCCGCGGTGCTCTCCTCTCTTTTCGCCATCGGTTGCGGCGCCTCTGTCGGCGCCATCCTGCGCTGGCTGCTGGGGCTGTCGCTCAACGCCTTCTTTCCCGCCATCCCCATGGGCACCCTGGTGGCCAACCTCCTCGGTGGCTACCTCATCGGGGTGGCGGTCGCCGTGCTCGCCGCCCACCCCGGTCTGGCCCCGGAGTGGCGACTGTTCATCATTACCGGCTTTCTCGGCGGGTTGACCACCTTCTCCACCTTCTCGGCGGAGGTGGTTTCCCTGCTGCAGGAGGGTCGCCTGCTCTGGGCGGGGGCGGCCATCGCCGCCCATGTGGTCGGCTCCCTGGTCATGACCCTGTTCGGCTTCGCCACCGTCTCCCTGGCGCAGCGACTGTAAGGAGATTCTATGATCGGCTGTCAGCTGACCTTTTTCACCCAGCAGGACCGGCAGCATTGCCGTCAGCCCCTCGCTGCGTGGCTGGTGGAAGAGGCGCGCCGCCTCGGCATCAATGGCGCCACCCTCATCGCCGGGGCCATGGGCTACGGCCATGACCGCACCATTCGCAGCAGCCGCTTCTTCGAGCTGAGCGAGCAGCCGGTGGAGGTCACCATGGCAGTGAGCGAGGACGAGGCGCGGCGGATGCTCGCCAGGTTGAAGGAGGAGGGCATCAATGTCTTCTATATCAAGGCGCCGATCGAGTTCGGCATGACCGGCGAAGGGTGAGCCCGCCCGGCCGCGTCCTCCCCGAGGCTCCTCTTCAGGGCGGTGGCCAAGGCGGATCTGTGTCCACAGGCCTTTCTCGCGAGGGCCGCCCTGCCTATTCCAGAGATCCTTTGCGGGCTGCCTTGCGGCCCTCTTCTTCCGGTCGATTCTTCTTCTCGAAATAGAGGCGGGGATCGCTGTCCAGCATCTCCAGCCTCTCGTGCAGTTCCATTTTCTTCCTCGCCATACACTTCTCGCGCAGCGCCTGGCGCTGTTCCCTGCGGCAGTGCTCCACCGCTAGGCGGTACTCCTCGGCGATCTGCACCTTCTCGAAGCTGATCCGTTTGCCAAGGGGCAGGTTGCCTTCGCCGGCGATGGCGAGCAGGGGCGCGGTGAGGAGGAGGGCGGCAATGAAGAAGGGCACCCAAAGCACGACCAGGCAGAGCTGGCCTGCGGCGGTGCTTGGGCCGGCGATGGTCGGGTTCTTCGCGGGGCACCCGCCTCTTCTGCCACAAGGTACGAGGCGGTGGCGGGAGGCGAAGGCGGAGACGAGGCAGTTGCCGTCTCCGGGAGTGTTGGCTGGGCCAGGTGTGACGATGCGGCGGAGATATGGCATGGCGCAAGGGTGTGGGCTGAGAGGCTGGTGATGAAGGTGTGGACCTTTGTGCCGCAGCGGTGAGTTGGAGGTGGGCAGTCTCTACCCGCCCGCCCCGCCCTTAGCCGGGTAGTTTTTACCCAGCCTTGGCCGGGCTGAGATCGACAACGGGGCGTCGCGACAGATTCGTTCTTTCTTTTCAGGGTGTTACAAAATTACTTTCCCTGGCCCGTCTTTTGCTTTTCCTAAGGCAACAAGAGGCGGCGGTCGACACCCGGCATGCCGCCGGCAACTTCGCCACCGGGGACAGACCCCAGGGAACACCATAAAGAAAGGAGAATACCATGAAAAAGCACGTCATCGCCATCGTTCTCATCGCTGGATTGGCCATTGCCTCCGTCGCCTCCGCCAACTGGGGCCGGGGAGGCGGATATGGCGGGGGCTACGGCAACTGCCCCATGGGTCAGGGTCAGATGATGGTCCCGCCCGATCCGGCGGTACGCGAAAAAATCGAGAAATTTTTTAAGGACAACCAGGCACTGCACAAGCAGATGGTCATGAAGCAGGCTGAGAAGCGGGCCTTGATGCGCAGCGACAACCCCGACCCGCAGGTGGCCGCCAAGGTGGCGGGCGAGCTCTTCGATCTGCGTACCTCGCTGCAGGACAAGGCAGAAGCCGCCGGTGTCGCGGACTATATCGGCCCCATGCATGGTCCCATGGGTGGCGGCAAGGGCATGCACGGCCGTGGCCATGGCCTCGGCGGCCGTATGATGATGGCTCCTCAGGGGCCGCAGCAGTAAGCGCATTCTTCCCCGCTTTCCCTCCTCGCCCCGGCTCCTGCCGGCTCCGTCGCCCCTCATGGCGGAGTCGGCGGTAACCGGGGCTTTTTCGTCTCGATAGCCCTCCTTGCAGTGGCAAAAGGGCCGTTGACCTTCCCCGCCGAATAGGCTAGATGTGTGCAGAACCGGCGGTGGTGGTTTCAGGCTGTCGCTGGCATTGCGCCATGCCCCGCCTTGCGGGCGGGGAGGAAGAGATTTTTACGTCATTGTGGAGGAGAAAGATGAAAAGGTTCGTTGTCGCCGCCCTGTTCGGCGCCTGTCTCGGGCTGTACGGGGTAGCCAGCCAGGCCGCCACCGTCGCCGTCAGCCAGTTTGTCGAGCATCCCGCCCTCGACTCGGTATTGCGCGGCATGCAGGAGTATCTCAAGGAGAACGGGGTCGCGGTGACCTGGTCGGTGCACAATGCCCAGGCCAATATGGCGACAGCAACGCAGATCGCCCAGCAGATGGTGGGTGAGAAGGCCGACCTGCTGGTGGCCATCGCCACCCCCAGCGCCCAGACTTGCGTCCAGGCTCTGGCCAAGGCCCCGGCCGACCTCAAGCGGCCCTTCCTTTTCTCGGCGGTTACCGATCCGGTCGCGGCCGGCCTGGTCAAGGATCTGCAGAAGCCCGATGCCGGCATCACCGGCGTCTCCGACCTGCTGCCGGTGGAGGAGCATCTGCGCATGGTGCTTGCCTATAAACCGGGCATCAAGAAGCTCGGCCTGCTCTACAACGCCGGGGAGGCCAACTCCAAGGCTACCGTGGCCACGGTCAAGGAGCTGAGCGGCAAGCTCGGCTTTGCGGTGGTCGAGGCCACCGCCGGCAAGACCGCCGACGTCCATCAGGCGGCCAAGAGCCTGGTCGGCCGGGTCGACGCGGTGTTCATCCCCACCGATAACACCATCGTCGCCGGTCTCGAGTCGGTGATCAAGATCGGTGTCGACAACAAGCTGCCGATTTTTGCCGCCGACGTTGACTCGGTCAAGCGCGGCGCCGTCGCCGCCATGGGCTTCGACTACTATCAGCACGGGCGTCAGACCGGGGCCATGGCCGCCAAAATCCTTAACGGCACCAAGCCGGAGAGCCTGCCGGTGGAGTTCCAGAAGGAGCTGCAGCTGCATATCAATGCCGGCTTCTCGCGGCAGATGGGCCTCGAGCCCCCGGCGGAGATGGTCAAGAAGGCCACCCAGGTTTACCAGTAAGGGGCAGGAGGCGTCATGACCTGGTACGCGGCGCTGGGGGCGGTCGAGCAGGGGCTGGTCTATGGCATTATGGTCATTGGGGTCTATCTGACCTTTCGTATCCTCGATTTCCCCGACCTCACCGTCGACGGCAGTCTCCCCCTGGGGGCGGCGGTGTCGGCGGTGGCCATCAGCAGCGGGGTCAATCCCTATCTCTCGCTGCTGCTCGCCCTCGGTGGCGGCTTCTGCGCCGGCATGGTGACGGCCTTTCTCAACACCAAGTTCAAGATCCTCCACCTGCTCGCCTCGATCCTCACCATGATCGCCCTCTATTCGATCAACATCCGCATCATGAACGGGCCCAACGTCGCCCTCCTGGGCAGCGAAACGGTGTTCGACGCCGTCACCCGTCTCGGGGTGCCGAGTCATTTCGCCGGGCTGGTGGTTTTCGGGCTGTTCGCGGCGTTGGTGGTGGGGGGCATGGTGTGGTTCATGGGCACCGAGATCGGTCAGGCGGTACTCGCCACCGGCGACAACCCGCAGATGATCACCAGCCAGGGGGTCAACATCCACATGGTGATCATCTTCGGCGTCGGCCTGTCCAACGGTCTGGTGGCCCTGAGCGGGGCCCTCATCGCCCAGAACCAGGGGGCGGCCGATGTCGGCATGGGCCTGGGGACCATCGTCGCCGGACTGGCCTCGGTGATCATCGGCGAAACCGTCTTCGGCTGCCAGACCATGGCCCGGGCCTTTATCGCCGCCTTGCTCGGTTCCATCGTCTACCGCCTGGCCATCGCCCTGGCCCTTGGCCTGGAGCTGGGCGGCTTTCGCTTCAACCCCAGCGATCTCAACCTGATCACCGCCCTGCTGGTCATCGTTGCCCTCATTACTCCCAACCTCAAGCGGAGGCTGCTGGCGCGATGATTGGACTCGAGCATATCGTCAAATACTTCCACAAGGGCAGCGTCAACGAGGTCTTCGCCCTCAACGACATCAACCTGCGGCTCGCCGAGGGCGATTTCGTCACCGTCATCGGTTCCAACGGCGCCGGCAAGTCGACCCTGCTCAACTGCATCGCCGGAAGCTTTTTCCCCGATTCGGGGAAGATCTTCATCGGCGAAGGCGATGTTACCAGGTGGCCGGAATACAAGCGTGCCGGACTCATCTCGCGGGTCTTCCAGAACCCCCTGCTCGGCACCTGTCCTTCGGCGACCATCGAGCAGAACATGGCCCTGGCCGCCCTGCGCGGGCAGAAACGCAGCCTCGGGCGCGGGGTCAAGGGCAGCGACCGCGAACGTTTCCGCACCGAGCTGCGTCAGCTCGGCCTGGGGCTCGAGGACCGGCTGCTCGACAAGGTCGGCCTGCTCTCCGGTGGGCAGCGTCAGGCCCTGACGATGCTCATGGCGACCATGGTCAAGCCCGAGGTGCTGCTCCTCGACGAGCATATTGCCGCCCTCGACCCCAAGACGGCCGGCCATATCCTCGCCCTCACCGAAGAGATCGTCGCCAGCCGTCGGCTGACGACGATGATGATCACCCACAATATGAAACATGCCATCAGCTTCGGCAATCGCCTGCTCATGCTCCATCAGGGCCGGGTGCTTCTCGACCTCTGCGGCAGCGACAAGAAGACCCTGACCGTCAAGGATCTTCTCGAGCAGTTCTACCTCGCCCAGGGGGAGGAACTGGCGATGGACTCGCTGCTGCTCGGCTGAGGAGACCCGCCCATGCAGCTGCCCCCTCTGCCCGATCTCGCCGACCTGCTCAACAGCCAGGTGCTGCTCACCGGCCTGTTGGTTTTCGTGGCCCGTATCTGCGACGTCTCCATCGGCACGGTGCGCACCATCGTTACCGTGCAGGGGCGCTCGGTGCTTGCCTTCTGCCTGGCGGTGTTCGAGGTGACCATCTGGATCACCGTGGTCAGCACGGTCATCCGTCAGATCGCCGAGATGCCCATTCTCGCCATCTTCTATTCCCTCGGCTACGCCACCGGCAATGTCGTCGGCATCCTCGTCGAGAAGCGGCTGGCCTTCGGCATGATCATCCTTAAAGTCTTCACCCAGAAGGACGGCAAGGCCATGGCCGACGAGTTCCGTCAGGGCGGACAGCCGGTGACCGTCTTCCAGGGCGAGGGCATGACCGGCCCGGTGACCCAGCTCTATATCGTCTGCCGCCGCCGCGACCTGCGGCGCCTCATCCCGCGGGTGCGGGAGATCGACAACAATGCCTTTTACGTGGTGGAGATGGCTCGCGACGTCAGCAAGATCTACAAGCCGGTGCACACCCCCCTGGGCGGCTGGCGCCAGCGCCATAACCGCAAATGAAAGCGGCATTCTTTCTGGCATTGCTGGGGATTCTCGCCTCGGGCTGCGCCGGCCCCTCCCTGCCGGTTTCCGACCACTGCGACGGCGAGCGCTTCTTCAACCCCGGCAAGCCCATGGACAAGGGCTTCTTCGACCTGCTCAAGTGGCGCTTCACCGGGGAGCGCGGCCCCTGGCCCACGCCGCGGCCGCCAGGGGTCACCGACAAGCCGCCGCTGCGCGTCGATGGCCCTGCCCTGCGCGTCAGCTGGGTTGGCCATGTCACCGTGCTGCTGCAGACCGAGGGGCTCAACATCCTCACCGACCCCATCTGGTCGGAGCGCGCCAGTCCCTTGTCGTGGCTTGGGCCGGTGCGGGTCCATCCGCCGGGCATCCGCTGGGAGGACCTGCCGCCGATTGATATTGTCCTCGTCAGCCACAACCACTACGACCACCTCGACCTGCCCACCCTGCGGCGCCTGCACGAGCGCGACCGGCCACGCTTTATCGTCCCCCTGGGCAACGAGCGGCTGCTGGGCGATCTCGGAGAGGGGGTGCGTGTTGAGGCCTACGACTGGGGGCAGAGCACCCCCCTTTCCGCCGCGGTGACGCTCCACCTCGACCCCATGCATCACTGGTCGCGGCGCGGCCTGTTCGACCGCAACGAGATGCTCTGGGCGGCCTTCACCCTCGCCGCCCCCGGCGGAACGATCTATTTCGTCGGCGACAGCGGCTATGGTGGCGGCGACTATTTCCGTGCCGCCCGCGAAAAGTACGGCCGCTTCCGTCTCGCCATCCTGCCCATCGGCGATGGCCATCCGATCTGGTTTATGGCCTATGGCCACATGACCCCGGCCGAGGCGGTCAAGGCCTACGAGGACCTTGGCCGGCCCGAGGTTTTGCCCACCCACTACAACACCTTCCCCCTGGCCGATACCGCCTACGACCAGCCGCTGCGCGAACTGGAAGAAGCCCTGGCCGGCAACCGGGAAGCAGCGGCCCGCTTTCGCCCCCTGGCCATTGGAGCGAGCCGCCATTACGAGCCCGATAGCTGACTCCTGCCCCTGCTACAGCAGCAGGCGGTGCCAGGGCATGAGGGCAAAGGTCTGGTGCAGCATGTGGTCGTCCTCGGTCACCTCTATCTGCAGGTGCGCAAAGGTACGCTCCGCCAGAGGCAGCACCAGGGCCGGCGGCGTTACCGTGTCGTGGCGGCCGATGACCAGGGTGGTGGGGATGGTGAGCATCTCAGCCGGGGGCTGGTAGTTGCCGTAGTTGAGGGCCGGGGCAAGCAGCACCAGGCGTGAGACCCGCTGCGGCTGATGCCGGGCGAAGAGGGCGGCCATGAGGCCGCCGAAGCTCGAGCCGATGAAGGTGAGGTCGTCGAGGCCGGTGCAGAGCCCTTCCAGCCGTGCCATCCGTTCCTCGAGGCCGCCGGAGAAGTCGGGGCGGCGGATGTGGGGGAAGTGCTCGGCGAAGAAGCGCCCCTTGGTGCCCCCGCCGGAAGAGTCGAGGCCGTGCAGAAAGAAGGTGGCCCTCTTGCGGCGGAAATCGGACGTGCAGAATTTTTTGAGGATTTCCAAGCCGTCCGGGGTAAACGGCTGCTGCTCGGCGAGATGCCTCGCCTCGCTCAGGGAAAGGAAGCGTCCCTCGGCGATTTCGCTTACCTGGAGGGTGAAGGGGCCGTCGTGCCGGCACAGATAGACCCGGCCCCAGACGCGGTTGTCGGCGCTCTCCATGTAGTGGTCGAAGAGGAACTCAAGGTCGCCGCCTATGCCCAGCTCCTCGCCCAGTTCGCGGTGCGCCGCGGCCTCGTAGCTCTCGCCGGCGAGGACCACGCCGCCGGCGGCGATGTCCCAGCAGCCTGGATAGATGTCCTTGTCGGTGGTGCGCCGGTGGGTGAAGAGTCGGCCGTCGCCGTCGCGGACGATGATATAGCAGGCACGGTGGGTCAGGTTGGCCTGGCGCATTTCCCGTCTCGTCCGCCCGCCCAGGGGGCGGTTGTCGTGGTCGACCACCTCGACCAGCTCTTTGGCGGCTGCGGTCATGTTCCGTTCTCCTTCGTAAAAGGGCCTTTTTCCCCCTCCATCCTGCCAATGACGGCGGATGGCACTTTACAGGGTTTATCTCCCGGCTGTAAATGGTAATAATAGCTACAGACGGCACGCCCCGCCGGGCATGCGACTCCCCAGGCCCTGACGCGTTTCCCGGCCTTCACCACCTGGACGACCCCTATGGACGACAAGACCCCAGCCTTCTTTCATCTCCAATACTCCGAGGAAACCGCCGCCGATCTCATCGGCCGCCAGTCGGTGCGCACCACCTTCAAGCTTTCGGAACGTTCCATCGATGCCCTCAGCCTTCTCGCGGCACAGCTCGGCATCAAGCAGAAATCGCTCTTCGATCACCTCATCGAGGACACCCAGGCCCTGCAGATGATCGCCCGGGAGTTCGAGAGCGTCGGCATCCGCCCGCAGCGGGTGGCCAAAACCTATGTCATCTCGCGCAGGACCTTGGAGAACCTGGAGCGTGTCTCGGAGGAATTCAATACCCCGCGCGATGCCCTGGTGGAACACTCCATCGAGCGCATCCTGCCCCTGCTGCTGCGCGAGAAAGAGAAGCACGGCCGGCGCAAGGAACTGCTCGGTGATCTGCGCCTCTTCCTGCAGCAGGGCAGCCATCTGCTCGAAAGGGCGGAAGAGCAGCTGGGCGCAGGCGATCCGGCCTATGAGGAGATCCTCGCCATGCTGCGCGCCGTCGATGCCTGCTGCCGCGGCGTCGAGCAGTGCGTCTCGCGGGGCAACCGCATAGAAGATTTCTGAGGCGGTCTGCCGCAGGCCAGCAAGGGGCATGCTCCTCTCGAAGAGCAGTGCGCTTGGCCTCTCGCCGGCTAGTCTTCTGCACATCCTTTTTAGGTATTCGGACAGCCTTCTCGGAGCAAGGGCTTACGGGAAGAGCGGCGCAGGGAGATACTGCAGCGTTCGGCGAGGGGGGCGGGCCCGGGCGGGAGGCTCAGGGCGCCGCCTCGACGCGATTTCGGCCCAGGGCCTTGGCCCGGTAGAGGGCCTGATCGGCTTTTTTCACCAAGTCGCCGGCATTGCGGCAGGTCGGATGCCAGGTGGCCACGCCGATGGAGATGGTCACCTGCAGACGTAGCCCCCGGTCCACGGCGAGTTCCTCGGCGGCGACTCCGCGACGCAGCCGCTCGGCCAGCTGGAAGGCGTCGGCGGCGGAACTGCGTGCGCTGATGACGAGAAACTCCTCGCCGCCCCAGCGGCTGACCATGTCGTAGCTGCGGGCCTTTTCCTCAAGCAGCCGGGCGATGTGGCGCAGCACGCGGTCCCCTCGGTCATGGCCGTGACTGTCGTTGACTTTCTTGAAATGGTCGATATCGATCATCAGGCAGGACAGCGGCTCGTCGTAACGCTGCACTTCGGAGACGAGGTTCTTGAGTCGCTGCAGGGCACTGCGGCGATTGGGCAGGCCGGTGAGGAAGTCGCTCATCGCCAGGCTCTGCAGTTTGCGGTTGGAGGCGGCGAGTTTGGCGGCGTAACGCTTGATGGTCTCGCGATCGTGGGCGATGGTGCGTTGCGAGCGCAACAGCCGCTCGCCGCTGGCGATCCGCGCCTGCAGCACCTTGGCGTTGAAGGGCTTGGTGACGTAGTCGTCGGCGCCGGCCTCGAAGGCCTTGAGCAGCTCGTCTTCTGATTCCCGGCCGGTGAGGACGACGATATAGGTGTGCTGGGTGACGCTGGTCTTGCGCAGGATCTTGCACAGGTCGATGCCGCTCAGGCCGGGCATGAGCCAGTCGGTGACGAGGAGCTGCGGCCGTTTTTCCAGAGCCAGGGCCAAAGCTTCCTGGCCGTCCCGGGCGGTGAGCAGGAGGCGGTGGGGCGCTTTGAGGACCTTTTCAAGGCAGATGAGGGTGATCGGGTCGTCGTCGGCGAGGAGCAGGGTCAGGGGTTCGCGGTCGTTTTCGGCGACGAGGCCGATATCGTCCATGGTCTTGATGCGGTGGTAGGGCGGGCAGGTCAGGGAAGGTATCTCGAAGAAGTCGCTGGCCGCCTGCCAGGAGAGGACGATGCGGTCGAAGAGCGCGGCGAACTCTTCCACTCCGAGGCGCTCCTCCTCGGCCAGCCGCTCGACGGTGAGAAAGGTCGCCGCCAGCGGGAGATCGAGCATGCAGATTCTCGCGATATGCTCGGCGAGGCGCAGGATGCGGTGGCTTTTCACGGTGAGGCGGCAGGGGCTGCGCCCGCCGGGGTGGGGGGATGGTTCTTTCAGGGCCTCTCTGACGGTGGCCGGCAGGTTCCATTGCTCAAAGAGCAAGGCGGTAAGGTCGAGGGAGCTGATGCCGAAGAGCCGTTCTTCGCTTTCCTGCATTTTTTCGGCAGGCAGGTTCCGGCCAAGCAGCTCGCCGTATTCTTCGGGAAAGGCGGTGGCCAGGGCCAGCTCGCCGATGGCGGCCAGCGCGCCGTAGACGAAAAAGAGCGGGCCCGGCTCGTTGTCCTGCAGGGCCAGGCGCCGTGCCGCCGCCCCGCGGGCGAGGGCCTTTTGCCAGAAGCGCTGGTAATCGAAGCTTCGGCACTTGCCGTGGCGGTTGCCCTGCAGCAGCGAAAAAAGCGTGGCCAGGGAGGCCACTGCCGGGCGGCCGAGATCGGCGATGACCATCGGCAACGCCAGGGCAGGAGGGTCTTCTTCCCGGCTGAGCGGCCCCGCGGCAAAATGCAGCAGATCGCGGCAGAATTCCTGGTCGGAGGTCATCAACTCGTCGCAGCACTGCGGCGACCCATCGGCCCCCTCGCAGAGGCGGGCGAGGCGCCGGGCGAAAGGCGACGGCTGCGGCAGGGGTCTGCTCGCCGCGATATGCGCAAAAGCCTGGCTGGTGTCCATGGCGACGGTGTCCTTGGGCGAAACGGTAAAGGACATGGCTGCTTGATAAACGGTGCACAACTATAGCAGAAAAGCAAAGCGATGCGATGAGTATTTTCCATGCGCCTGGGAAGGTCGCGAGGAGTTTTGGTGAGTGATCAGTCGAACGGGGCTTTTCTACAGGGGCAGGAGGGCGCCTTCGGGAAAGGATGGCGTTGATGCCTGCGGCGGCTGAGGCGGGAAACTTCAACTTTTTGCTGTCATATGGTATGATGGGCGATCCCCCCGGGGATTTCGCGGGACGAAGGTCGTGGCGACCAGGTTGTTGGGGCGGTGTACGCTGCTTTGCTGTGAGAGGAGAATTATGGACCTGCAGGTGGAGTTGAGTCAGTGGCTGAGCCAGGCCGCTGATCTGTTGCCTTTCGGCTACGCCTTTGGCGCCGGCATGGTTTCGGCCGTCAACCCCTGCGGTTTCGCACTGCTGCCGGTATATCTCACCCTCTATCTCGGTGCTGACGACAGCGGCTTTCGCCACCGCTCCCTGCTCTACCGGCTGTTCAAAGCGGTGTGGATCGCCCTGGCGGTGACCGCCGGCTTTGCCGTCCTGTTCGGCCTCTTCGGCATCGTCGTCTCCGCCGGCGGCAGCGCCCTGATGGCGGTAATGCCCTGGCTGGCGGTGGTGGTCGGCGTCATCCTCGTCGCTCTGGGCGGCTGGATGCTTCTCGGCCGCACCCTGTCACTGCACTTCATGGTCAGCCTGGCGGCACGCATCGGCGACCCGCGGCAGATCTCGGTGCTCGGCTATTTCCTCTTCGGGCTGGCCTTCGGGGCGACCTCCCTCGGCTGCACTCTGCCCATCTTTCTCATGGTGGTCGGCAGCTCGATGGCAGCCGGGGATTTCACCTCCGGCCTCCTGCAGTTTCTCGGCTATATCCTCGGCATGGGAGCGGTGATGCAGCTGCTCACCCTGGGCATCGCCGTGGTCAAGGAAGGGGTGGTGGTCGGCACGTTGCGGCGGATGCTGCCTTTCGTGCAGAAGCTCTCGGCGCTGCTGCTCCTCGGCGCCGGCGGCTATATCGTCTACTATTCACTCTCCGGCGGGCTGTTGGCGGCGCAATGAACATGGTATCTATCCGCGACCGCTTGCGGTGGGAGGAGCGATGAAGGCATATGGCGGGGTGGCGGCTGCGGTCGTCGCCTATCTCTTCTGGGGTGTTCTGCCGGCCTACTGGAAGCTGCTGCAGGAGGTCCCGGCCTATGAGGTCCTCGGCCATCGCATGGCCTGGTCGATGGTCCTTACCCTGGCGGTGATCGTTGCCCTGGGCCGAACCGGGCAGTTTTTTCGCGCTGCCCGGGAGTCGCGCAACCTGCGCACCTTCGGCGCCACCTCGCTGCTCCTGGCGATCAACTGGCTCCTCTATATCTGGGCGGTGCAGGCCGGCCATATCGTCGAAGCCAGCCTCGGCTATTTCATCAACCCGCTGATCAACGTGCTCTTCGGCATGCTCTTTTTCGCTGAGCGCATGCGCCCGGTGCAGTGGGCGGCCATCGTCTTCGCCGCCCTCGGCGTCCTCTACCTCACCGTCTATTATGGCCGTTTCCCGTGGATCGCCATGGTGCTGGCGGTGACCTTCGCCTTTTATGGCCTGCTCCATAAGAAGAACCCGCTGCCGGCACTCGACGGACTCTGCCTCGAGACGGCGGTGCTCTTTGTGCCCATCGTCCTTTTTCTGCTCGCCCTGGAACTGGGCGGCAGCGGTTCTTTTGGCCATATCGGCCTGGCCGGGTCGCTGCTGCTTGCCGGGGCGGGAGTGATCACCACCGTGCCACTGCTGCTCTTCGGTTATGCCGCCCAGCAGATCCCTCTCTCCACTCTTGGCCTCTTGCAGTATCTCGCCCCCTCGATCAACCTGGTCATCGGCGTACTCGTCTATGGCGAGGACTTCAGCCGGCCGCGGGTCATCGGCTTCTGCCTCATCTGGGGCGGTCTCGCCCTCTATCTCGCCGAAAATCTCCTCGGCCGCCTGCGGGCGCGGCAAAGGCCCCTGCATGATGAGTAGCGCCAGCCCTGGGCGCCTGCATACGGCAGGATGGGGTGACAAGAGGCCTGGTGCCGAGGATGTACGCCTCCACCGTCCTCGACCATTGCCGGCGCAGCATGACCACTCGCGCCTAAGCCGCCGAAGAATGGGCAGTCCAAGCCAGCCAACGGCGAGCGAAGTTTGACCGCGCTTCGCTTGCAGGCGCTGCGGCAGCCAAGGGCAGCGCCAAAGCAAGGGGCGAAAGGGAAGCGGGAAGAGGGCTCAGGAGCGGGGGAGAAAGTCGTCAAGAGCCTGAAAAAGCGGGGCGATCTCGATGGGCTTGCTGAGATAGCGGGCAAAGCCCGCAGTTGATGGCGTCTTAGGCAGATCGCCGCTGATCGCCACCACCGGCACTTCTTTGGTATCCGGGTGGCTGCGCAGGGCGGCAAGCACCGCATAGCCGTTCATGTCGGGCAGAGAGATGTCGAGCAAGATCAGGGCGGGTCTCTCCTGCCACGCCTCCTGCAGGCCGCCGGCGCCGGTGTCGGCGGTGACCAGGCGCACCCCCGGGCGGCGCTCGAGGATCAGCCGCACCAGCATCTGGTTGGCGTGGTTGTCCTCGATATAGAGGATGGTCGCTGTGGTCTCGCTGGTCATGCTATGCTCCGCTTCACGTTCGAGCGTGTCCGGCGCCCTCGGGCGGGCGAGTTGTCGGGGCTCTGGGGGCCGGTCTCTTTGCACCCCCTCCGATGTACCATTCCTCTCCCCGCCAAAGCAAGAGCGAGATGGCGCAACGGCCAGAATCTAATGATTTTTTCTCAGTGACAGGCCGACGCGCCGCCGCCCGCGGTCGATGCTCACCACCCGCGCCTGCACGTGGTCACCGACCTTGACCACCTCACCGGCCTCCTTGACAAAGCGGTCGGCCAGCTGGCTGATGTGGATGAGGCCGTTCTCCTTGATGCCGATATCGGCGAAGGCACCGAATTTGGTGACGTTGGTGATGATCCCCGGCACCACCATGCCCTCCTGCAGGTCATCGAGGCTGCGCAGGCTGGCGGCGAAGTCGAAACGCTCGAAAGTACGGCGCGGGTCGCGGCCGGGCTTGGCCAGTTCGGCGAGGATGTCGTGCAAGGTCGGCAGGCCGACCTCCTCGTCGATGTAGGCGGCGAGGTCTATGGCCCGGCGCGCTTCCTCGCTGGCGAGGAGATCTTCGATAGAGAAGCCGCGGTCCCTGGCCATGCGCTGCACCAGGGGGTAGCGCTCGGGATGCACGGCGCCGCGGTCGAGGGGGTTGCTGCCGCCGGCGATGCGCAGGAAACCGGCGCACTGCTCGAAGGCCTTGCGGCCGAGTCGCGGCACGTGCAGCAATTCGTTGCGCGTGGCGAAGGGGCCGTGTTCGTTGCGGTAGGCGACGATTGCCGCCGCCAGGGCCGGACCGAGGCCGGCGACAAAGGTGAGCAGCTCGAGGCTGGCGGTGTTGAGTTCGACGCCGACGCTGTTGACGCAGCTCTCCACCACCAGTTGCAGGGCCTTTTTCAGCTCGCTCTGATTGACGTCGTGCTGGTATTGGCCGACGCCGATGGACTTGGCATCGATCTTGACCAGTTCCGCCAGGGGATCCTGGAGGCGGCGGCCAATGGAGATGGCACCGCGTACGGTGAGGTCGAGCTCGGGGAACTCGCGGCGGGCGCATTCCGAGGCCGAGTAGATCGAGGCCCCGTCCTCGTTGACCATGGTGATGACGATCTCCCGGCCGAGGCCCAGCCCGGCAAGGAAGTCGAAGGTTTCGCGGCCGCCAGTGCCGTTGCCGATGGCGATGGCCTCGATGCGGTGCCTGGCGACCAGGGCAAGCAGCGTCCGTGCCGCTTCTTCTTGCTGCCTATCCCCCTGGGTGGGGTAGACGGTGGTGTATTCGAGGAGCTTGCCCTGAGCGTCGAGGCAGGCCACCTTGGCACCGGTGCGGTAGCCGGGGTCGATGGCCAGCACGCGGCGTTCCCCGAGGGGCGGGGCAAGCAGCAGCTGGCGCAGGTTGTCGGCGAAGACGCGGATGGCCTCTTCGTCGGCGCGGGCCTTGAGCTCGCCCAGCAGCTCCGTCTCCATGGAGGGGAGGAGCAGGCGGCGGTAGCCGTCTTCGATGGCGCGGACCACTTCCTGCCGGTGTCGCCCGCCGCCGGGGTGGAGCTGGCGCAGGAGGGCCAGGGCCCGCTCCTCCGCCGGTCGCGCCGTCACCGTGAGGATTTTTTCGCGGGCGCCGCGCAGCAAGGCCAGGATGCGGTGGCCGGCGGCCTTGGCGGCTGGCTCGCGCCACTCTTCGTAATCGCGGTATTTGTGGCGTTCCGCCTTGTCGCTGGCCGTCCCCTTGGATTCGAGGACCGCCTCCTGGCGAAAGAGGCGGCGCAACGCCCCACGCGTTGCCTGGTGTTCGCTGACCTGCTCGGCGAGTATGTCGCGGGCCCCGGCCAGGGCTGCCGCCTCGTCGTCGACGCCGCCTTCGGGGTCGACGAAGCCGCTCAGGGGCAGGGGAGAGCGACCGGTGAGGAGCATCTCGGCCAGCGGCAGCAGGCCGCGCTCGCGGGCAAGCATGGCCCGTGTCTTGCGCTTTTTGCGAAAAGGCAGGTAGAGATCGTCGATCTCGGCCAGGCTCTTTGCCTGGCGCAGCTTGCCGGCGAGATCCTCATCGAGCTGGCCGCGTTCGTCGAGGAGGGAGAGCACCGCCTGGCGCCGCTTGTCGATCTCCAGCAATTTATCGGCGAGTTCACCGACTTTGGCGACTGCCACTTCGTCGAGGGAGCCGGTCTGCTCCTTGCGGTAGCGGGCGATGAAGGGCACGGTGGCGCCGCCGCCGAGAAGCTGCAGGGTCTGGTCGACCTGTGCTGGGCGAAGCTGCAGCAGATCTGCGATCCGTCCGGCGTAAGGGGAGGTGAGGTTCATGGTCATTTCAGGGGATAGAAGCGTGATCCCGGCCGCTTGCGGCGGCAAGAAAGGGTTTGATATTCGTGCCCGGAGACGATATGCTGCCGCGGTATTGACAGGGACAGTGAACGACTTCCACCCCAGGCGAGCCCATGGACCAGACCCCAGACAAGTTGCAGATTCTCAGCGCCATGCTGCCCAAAGCGATGTTGCAGGCCCTCACCCCGGAAGCGCTCGAGGCAGTGCCGCCAGCGGCGCGCCACGGGGCCATGGTCGTCATCCACTCCTTTCCCTTCAGGGTCGGCCGGGAGTCGCGGGTGGTGAAGATCAACGGCCGGCTGGAGAGCATCGAGCGTCCCAAGAAGGACAACAGCGCCCCCACCAACGACATCTACCTCATCGACCGCGGCCATCGCCTTAACATCTCGCGGGAGCATTTCGAGATCCGCCATGAAGGACGGGAATACCGCCTGGTGGATCGCGGCAGCGCCTGCGGCACCAGGGTGGGTGACAGCGAGATCGGCGGCGACGACCATGGTGGCGTCGTCCCCCTGCGCGACGGCGACATTATCGCCATCGGCGTCGCTGGCACACCCTATACCTATCGATTCGTCTCTTTCGACGAGTTTTCCGTGGTGAAAAACGAGGGCTGAACGAGTCTTCGCGAGGAATGGGTGCCGTCTGAGATCTATTGCCCCCTGCTCGGATGAACCGGGGTCGCCTCTCAGGCGGCGGTGGCCATCGCCTCGGCGACCTGCAGGGCCTGGCGGGTAAGGGCGACGTTGTGCACCCGCACCATGGCGATGTTCTTGGAGAGGCAGAGGGCGGCAGCGACGGCGGTGGCCGTGTCGCGCTCCGCCTCGCCCTTGATCCCGGTGATCTCGCCGAGAAAGCGCTTGCGGCTATGGCCGAGCAGCACCGGCAGGCCGAGGCGGTGGGAAAACTCGTCGAGATGTTTGAGCAGCGAGAGGTTGTGGGCGACGGTCTTGCCGAAGCCGATGCCCGGGTCGACGATGAGGCGCTGACGCGCCACGCCCTGGGCGGTGAGCCAGTCGACACGCTCGCCAAAGAAGGCGATGATGTCGGCGACGACATCGTCGTAGCGGGGATCGACCTGCATGTTCGAGGGGCTGCCCTGCATGTGCATGAGGATCACCGGCACCGCCGTCTTGCGCACCAGATTCACCATCTCCTTGTCGTAGCGCAGGGCGGAGATGTCGTTGATGATGTCCGCCCCGGCCTCGAGGGCCCGTTCGGCCACCTCCCTCTTGGTGGTGTCGATGGAGATGGGGATGCGGTGATGTTTGCGCACCCCTTCGATGACCGGGATGACCCGCCGCAGTTCTTCGGCGGTGTCCACCGCCGGGGCAAAGGGGCGCGTCGACTCGCCGCCGACATCGAGGATGTCGGCGCCGTCGGCGATGAGCCGTTCGGCCTGGGCAAGCGCCTTGTCGAGGGAGTCGAAGCGGCCGCCGTCGGAAAAGGAGTCGGGCGTCACGTTGAGGATGCCCATGATCTTCACGCCGGGGGCGACGCTCATGGCCTGTTTTCTCCCTGTGCCGGGGGCGGCTGTTCGCCCTCCCTGGCAGAGGCGGGCGGTGCCGGCTCCTGGGGCGTTTCGGCGGAGGCCTCCGCAGTCTTTTCGCCGGACGCTTCCTCGGCGGGGGCGGCTGGCGCCGCCTGCTGCCTCTGTTCGGCTCCCTGCTCCCTGGCCTGGGGCGAACTCTTCTTCTTGGTGGTGGCCAGCCGGCGGGCTTCCTTGGCACGGGCGATCTGCTCGCTGTACTTGCCCGGGCGCAGCTCCTCGATCATCTCCTCGATATCGGCGAGGACGATGGTCTCTTTCTCGAGCAGTTCCTCGCTCATGCGCACGAGGATGTCGCGGTGTTCTTCGAGCATGGCGGTTACCCTGGCCATGGCGTTGTCGATGATCTTCTTGACCTCGATGTCGATGAGCCGCGCTGTTTCCTCGCTGAAGTCGCGGTGCTGGCCGATCTCGCGGCCGAGGAAGATCTGCTCCTCCTTCTTGCCGTAGGTGAGCGCGCCGAGTTCGTCGCTCATGCCCCACTCGCAGACCATCTTGCGGGCCATGGCCGAGGCGCGTTCGATGTCGTTGCCGGCGCCGGTGGTGATCTCGTTGAAGATAATCTTCTCGGCGACGCGCCCCCCGTAGAGGATGCAGATGGTGCTCTCCAGATAGGTTCTCGAGTGGGTGTACTTGTCGTCGGTGGGCAGCTGCATGGTCAGCCCAAGGGCGCGACCGCGGGGGATGATGGTCACCTTGTGGATGGGGTCGGTGTCCGCCAGCAACCAGGCCACCAGGGCATGGCCGGCCTCGTGGTAGGCGGTGATGGCCTTTTCCTTGTCGCTGATGATCATCGAGCGGCGCTCGGCGCCCATCATGATCTTGTCCTTGGCCTTGTCGAGCAGCTCGGTGCTGATCTCCCTGGCGCCGGAGCGGGCGGCCATCAGCGCCGCCTCGTTGACGAGGTTCTCGAGGTCGGCGCCGGAGAAGCCCGGGGTGCCGCGGGCGAGGATCTCGAGGTCGACGTCGCCGGCCATCTTGGTCTTTTTGGCGTAGATCTCGAGGATCTTCTGGCGGCCGCCGACGTCGGGGACCGGCACTACCACCTGGCGGTCGAAACGGCCGGGGCGGAGCAGGGCGGGGTCGAGGACGTCGGGACGGTTGGTGGCGGCGACGATGATCACCCCGTCGTTGCTCTCGAAACCGTCCATCTCCACCAGCAGCTGGTTGAGGGTCTGCTCGCGTTCGTCATGGCCGCCGCCCAGCCCGGCGCCGCGATGGCGGCCGACGGCATCGATCTCGTCGATGAAAATGATGCACGGGGCGTTTTTCTTGCCCTGGGCGAACATGTCGCGCACCCGCGAGGCGCCGACGCCGACGAACATCTCGACGAAGTCGGATCCGGAAATGGAGAAGAAGGGTACGTCGGCCTCGCCGGCGATGGCCTTGGCGAGCAGCGTCTTGCCGGTGCCAGGCGCGCCGGCAAGAAGCACGCCGGTGGGGATGCGGCCCCCCAGGGCGGTGAACTTGCCGGGGTCCTTGAGAAAATCGACGATCTCCTCCAGTTCCTCCTTGGCCTCGTCGATGCCGGCGACGTCGGCGAAGGTCACCTTGTTGTTGCTCTGTTCGGTGAGCCGGGCGCGGTTCTTGCCGAAGGACAGGGCGCCGCCCTTGCCGCCGCCCTGCATCTGGCGCATGAAGAAGATCCACACGCCGATGAGCAGCAGCATCGGGAACCAGGAGACGAAGATGGTCATCAGGAAGGAGTCTTTCTGGACTTCCTTGACATTGATGTCCACCCCCGAGCGGCGCAGGATCGGCAGCAGCTCGAGGTCGGCCATCGGGTAGATGGTCTGGAAGGGCTTGCCGTCGGCGAGAATTCCGGAGATGGTGTCGCCGCTGATGGTCACCCGGGTGATCGCCTTGCTCTCGACATTGGCGATGAACTCGCTGTAGGTGAGCGAGGCCTGGTTGGTCTGCGGTTTGTTGAAGAGGTTGAAGAGGAGGATGACGGTGAGGCCGATCACCAGCCACATGCTGAGATTTTTATAGAAGGTATTCAACGAAGTCTCCGGATGCTCCTGTTAATCTGTGTTCCCGAGGGCGGCGGCCGATCGGGTCTGCGCTGCGGGGGCCCCTGGTGGCGCAAGGGGCGGCCGGCTCTGCAACTGGGCCGAGATAGTCTTGATGCCAGAAAGCCACCTGGTAATGGTAACGCAAAAACTGGCATTGTCGAGGGAATCCCGCATTGCTTCCTCTCCTTACCGCGGCCGGGTGAAATATTGTACCGGCTGCACCTCGAGGCGGCGCTGCTGCAGCTCGCGCATGCCCTTGACCAGGGCGGCGGCGCCGCTCACCGTGGTGGTATAGGGGATGTGGTAGTCGAGAGCGCCGCGGCGGATGGAATAGCTGTCCTCGGTGGTGCGCTTGCCCAGCGAGGTGTTGACGATCCAGGCGATCTCGCCGTCGCGGATCTTGTCGAGGATATGCGGCCGCCCCTGGGAGATCTTGTTGATCAGCTGGCAGGGGATGCCGGCCTCCTCGAGGCAGGCGGCGGTGCCGACGGTGGCGTAGATGGTGAAGTCGAGTTCGACCAGTTCCCGGGCCACGGGCAGCATGGCGGCCTTGTCGCCGTCACGCACCGAGATGAAGACGTTGCCGGCAAGCGGCACCTTGGAACCGGCGGCGAGCTGCGACTTGGCGATGGCCAGGCCAAGGTTGTCGTCGATGCCCATGACCTCGCCGGTGGACTTCATCTCCGGGCCGAGCAGGGTGTCGACCTTCTCGAAGCGGTCGAAGGGAAAGACGGCTTCCTTGACCGCCCAGTGGCTGATGGTCGCCTCGCTGGTCAGGCCGAGCTGGGCAAGCGTCTCGCCGAGCATCACCCTGGTGGCCAGCTTGGCGAGGGGCACGCCGGTGGCCTTGCTGACGAAGGGCACGGTGCGCGAGGCGCGGGGGTTGACCTCGAGCACGTAGAGGTCGCTGTCTTTGATGGCGAACTGCACGTTCATCAGCCCGACCACGCCCAGTTCCTCTGCCATGGCCTTGGTGGCCCGCTTGATTTCATCGACCGCCGCCGGACTGAGGGTGTGCGGCGGCAGGACGCAGCAGGAGTCGCCGGAGTGGATGCCGGCCTCCTCGACATGCTCCATGATGCCGCCGATGACCGTGCTGCGGCCGTCGCTGATGGCATCGACGTCGATCTCGATGGCATCCTTGAGGAATTTGTCGATGAGCACCGGATGCTCGAGGCTGGTGCCGCCGACGGCGGCCATGAAGTCGCGGATGCCCTGATCGTTGTAGACGATGCGCATGTCGCGGCCGCCAAGCACGTAGGAGGGCCGCACCACCACCGGGTAACCGATGCGCTCGGCGGCGGCCAGGGCCTCCTCGAGGGTCTTGACGGTGTCGTTGTCCGGCTGGCGCAGGCCGAGCTTGCGCAAAAACTGCTGGAAGCGCTTGCGGTCTTCGGCGCGGTCGATGGCATCGGGCTGGGTGCCGACGATGGTCACCCCGGCTTCGGCGAGGGGCACCGCCAGGTTGAGCGGGGTCTGGCCGCCGAACTGGACGATGACCCCGTCCGGCTTCTCCTGCTCGATGATGTTGAGCACGTCTTCGCGGGTCAGCGGCTCGAAGAACAGCTTGTCGGAGGTGTCGTAGTCGGTGGAGACGGTCTCCGGGTTGGAGTTGATCATGATCGACTCGACGCCGATGCCGCGCAGGGCGAAGGCGGCGTGGACGCAGCAGTAGTCGAACTCGATACCCTGGCCGATGCGGTTGGGGCCGCCGCCGAGGATGACGATCTTCCGGCGCTCGCTGACCTTGGCCTCGTTTTCCTCTTCGTAGGTCGAGTAATAGTACGGTGTGTACGATTCGAACTCGGCGGCGCAGGTGTCGACCAGCTTGTAGACCGGGATGATGTCGAGGCCTTTGCGCAGCTGGCGGACGTCGTCCTCGCTGCAGCCGGTAAGATAGGCCAGCTGGCGGTCGGAGAAGCCGCGCTCCTTGCAGAGGCGCAGGAAATCGCCATCCAGCCCCTGGAAGCCGCGGGCGGCGATCTCCCTTTCGGTAACGACGATCTGCCGAAAATGTTCGAGGAACCACAGGTCGATGCTGGTGTGGCGATGCAGCTCGGCAAGCGGCATGTCGCGCTTGAGGGCTTCGTAGACAAAGGCGATGCGCCGCGAGTTGGGGGTGCGCAGGCCGGCCTCGAGGTCTTCGCCGTCGAGGTGCGAGAGGACCTGCTTGCCATCGCCGCCGAAGCCGAAGCGGCCGGTCTCGAGCGAGCGCATCGCCTTCTGGAAGGCCTCCTTGAAGGTGCGGCCGATGGCCATGGTCTCGCCCACCGACTTCATCGAGGTGGTCAGCAGGTCGTCGGCTTCGGGGAACTTCTCGAAGGTCCAGCGCGGGATCTTGACCACGCAGTAGTCGATGGACGGCTCGAAAGCGGCCAGGGTCTCGCGGGTGATGTCGTTCTTGAGCTCGTCGAGGGTGTAGCCCACCGCCAGCTTGGCAGCGATCTTGGCGATGGGGAAGCCGGTGGCCTTGGAGGCCAGGGCCGAGCTGCGCGACACCCGCGGGTTCATCTCGATGACCATCATCTCCCCGGTGGCCGGGTCGACGGCGAACTGCACGTTGGAGCCGCCGGTCTCGACGCCGATCTCACGGATGATGGCGATGGCGGCGTCGCGCATCTCCTGGTACTCGCGGTCGGTCAGCGTCTGGATGGGGGCGACGGTGATCGAGTCGCCGGTATGCACGCCCATGGCGTCGACGTTTTCGATGGAGCAGATGATGACCACGTTGTCGTTCTTGTCGCGCATCACCTCGAGCTCGTACTCTTTCCAGCCGAGGAGGCTGCGCTCGATCATCACCTCGCCGGTCATCGACAGGTCGAGGCCGGCGGTGCACAGGGCTTCGAGCTCGCGGCGGTTGTAGGCGACGCCGCCGCCGGTGCCGCCGAGGGTGAAGCTCGGCCGGACGATGAGCGGGAAGCCGAGCTCGTCACCGGCGGCCATGGCCGCCTCGAGGGTCTGCACGATGCGCGAATCCGGCACCTTGAGGCCGATCTTGCGCATGGCGTCGCGGAACTCCTCGCGCCCCTCGGCCTTCTTGATGACGGCGATGTCGGCGGCGAGCAGCTCCACGCCGTATTTTTCGAGCACCCCCAGCTCCGCGACCTTGATCGCCGTATTGAGGGCGGTCTGGCCGCCGAGGGTGGGCAGCAGGGCGTCGGGGCGCTCCTTCTCGATGACCTTGGCGACGAACTCGGCGGTGATCGGTTCGATATAGGTGCTGTCGGCCAGCTCCGGGTCGGTCATGATCGTCGCCGGGTTGGAGTTGATCAGCACCACCTCGTAGCCTTCCTCCTTGAGCGCCTTGACCGCCTGGGCGCCCGAGTAGTCGAACTCGCAGGCCTGGCTGATGATGATCGGTCCGGAGCCGATGATGAGGATCTTCTTGATGTCTGTTCTTTTCGGCATGGTTGTCGCGTGCTCTGGCTCTTGAAGGGGTTGCGGGGTGGCGGGTCTTTCTCCTGGCCGGCGGCTAGGCCGCCCGCTGGTCGCGCATCATGGCGATGAAGCGGTCAAAGAGGTAGACGGCATCGTGGGGGCCGGGGGCGTGCTCCGGGTGGTACTGCACCGAGAAGGCCGGGTGGACGGTGTGGCGCATGCCCTCGAGGCTGTTGTCGTTGAGGTTGATATGGGTGACCTCGACCTCGCCCGCCGGCAGGCTGCCGATATCGATACAGAAGCCATGATTCTGCGAGGTGATCTCGACATGGCCGGTGGTCAGGTCCTTGACCGGCTGGTTGCCGCCACGGTGGCCGAACTTGAGCTTGTAGGAGGTGCCGCCGTAGGCGAGGCCGAGGATCTGGTGGCCAAGGCAGATGCCGAAGATGGGCGTTCTGCCGAGCAACTGGCGCACCGTCTCCACCACTCCGCGCACCCCGGCCGGATCGCCGGGGCCGTTGGAGAGAAAGACACCGTCCGGCTGCATGGCGAGGATCTCGGCGGCGCTGGTGTAGGCGGGCACCACCTGGACGCGGCAGCCTTTCTCGGCGAGGATGCGCAGCTGGTTGTATTTGATGCCGAAATCCATCGCCACTACCCTGAAGCTGTCGGCGCCGCCGGCGGCGCTGGCGAAATGTTCGCCCGGCTGCGGGCGGTTGTCGGCCCAGCCGTAGGGGGCGGCGCAGGTCACTTCGGCAACCAGGTCCTGGCCGAGAAAGCCCGGCCAGCTCCTGGCCCGCTCAACCAGCGAGCGGGGGTCGAGATCGCGGGTCGAGACGATGCCTTTCATCGCCCCGCGGCTGCGCAGATGGCGCACCAGGGCGCGGGTGTCGAAGCCCTCGACGCCGAGGATGCCGTACTGCTGGAGGAAGTCGGCGAGGGGGCGGGTGGCGCGGTGGTTGCAAGGCAGGTGGTGGTACTCCTTGACGAGGAAGGCCTTAGGGTGCACCGCGGCTGATTCCATGTCCTCATCGTTGATCCCGTAGTTGCCGATGAGGGGGTAGGTCATGGTGACCAGCTGCCCGGTGTAGGAAGGGTCGGTGAGCACCTCCTGATAACCGCACATGGAGGTGTTGAAGACCATTTCGCCAACCGCCTCGCCGTCTCCAGTGAAGGAGCGGCCGGCAAAGGTGGTTCCGTCTTCCAGGGCAATGATCGCTTTCATGGCATGGGTCCTCGGGGGCTGAGCCGACCGCGGCCGCTGGCGGCGCCGGCCCGCAGCAGGGCGACGCGGCGACCGCGGAGGAGAAGGTCGGCGAAATATCCGGTTGTGAAGGCTTGGCGGCGGCGCCGGCGGGGCGCCCGGCCGGGGAGCTGAGGGAAAAATTGTCCTCCCTCTTGAATCTGTAGGCAAAACCTCAATATTTAACTTGACCGGGCGGGTTTAGTCAACCGTAAACGGGAGGCGCTCTTGTTTCCCGGCAGAGTTGCCGAACCGCTTCTGGGATGTGGCCCGCGTCCATGAAAGGAAAAGCGGTGTTGCAAAGGTTGGTCTCAGTTTTGCTGATTGATTAATGTAATGATATTGATTAAAGTTGCCTCCATGCCAGCTGAAACTGCACCGGGCGCGGAAGTAAAGCGTGTGATAACGGCATGTTGTTTCATATTGCAACCTTCGCCCAGGCCTGTCCCTTGACTGGGTCCCCCGTGGGGGGGTGATGTCGTACCGGGATAGTCGACGGGGAAGCCGCCATTTTTCGTTAACGGAAAGGTAACGTGCGCCATTGATGAGAGGAGACGCCGTGAAAAAGAAAATTCTTGTCGCCAACCGAGGCGAGATCGCCATTCGCCTCATCCGGGCCATCCAGGAGATGGGCTACGAAGCCGTTGCCGTCTACGAGACGCCGGACGAGATGTCGCGCCATATCCGTATCGCCGACGAGGCCTACCTGCTCGGCGACGGGCCGCGCGTCGACTATCTCAACATCGAGAAGATCATCCGCGCCGCCAAGCGCTCCGGGGCCTGCGCCATTCACCCCGGCTACGGCTTCCTCGCCGAAAACCCCTTCTTCGCCAAAGCTTGCGAGAACAACGGCATCATCTTCATCGGGCCGACGGCGGAGATCATCAACAACCTCGGCAACAAGGTCATCGCCCGGCGCATCATGGCCGAGGCCGGCATCCCCATGGTGCCCGGCACGCAGAACCTCAAGCAGGGGCGCGAAGGCGTCGCCGAGGCCCTCGACTTCGCCGCCCGCTACGGCTACCCCCTGATGCTCAAGGCCACTTCCGGCGGCGGCGGCCGCGGTATTCGCCGCATCGAGTCCGACAGCGAGCTCAAGGAACAATTACCGGTGGCCCGGGCCGAGGCCCTGGCCGCCTTCAACGACGACTCCGTCTACCTCGAGAAGCTGGTGGTCAACCCCAAGCACGTCGAGGTGCAGATCCTTGCCGACAGCCATGGCCACACCCTCCACCTCGGCACCCGCGACTGCTCCATCCAGCGCCGTAACCAGAAGCTGGTGGAGATCGCCCCGTCGATGATCAAGAACCAGGCGCTCCTCGACGAGATCTGCGACACCGCGGTGCGCGCTGCCCGGGCCGCCAACTACCTCAACGCCGGCACGGTGGAATTCCTCATCGACCGCGACCAGCGCTACTATTTCATGGAGATCAACACCCGGGTCCAGGTGGAACATACCGTCACCGAGATGATCACCGGCATCGACATCGTCCGCAACCAGATCAACATCGCCTTCGGCAAGCCGCTCTCCTTCACCCAGGACGACGTACAGATCCGCGGCCATGCCATCGAGGTGCGTATCAACGCCGAGGACCCGAAAAACGACTTCATGCCCGAAGGGGGCAAAAAGGTCCATGTCTACCGTTCCACCGGCGGTTTCGGCGTACGTCTCGACGGCTTCGTCTACCAGGGCTACATCATTCCCGAGGTTTACGACTCGCTGCTCGTCAAGCTGACCGTGCACGGCTTCACCTGGGAGGAGACGGTCGGCCGCCTCAAACGCTGTCTGCAGAACTTCGCCATCCGCGGCCCCAAGACCACCATCCCCTTCTATATGAATATCGCCAACGAGCGCGACTTCCTCAGCGGCAACTTCGATACCTCCTATATTGAGAGTCACCCGCATATCTTCGTCTATGACGAGGATGCCAGCGAGGTGGGCAAGCTGGCGCGCTTCATCGCCAAGATCCATTACAGCCGGGAAAACCCCTTTTCCAAATAGACGACAATCGGCGCCGGGCGAGCCCCGGTCCAGAGAGCCTCAATCAGACGGGACCAGACGCATGACACGGATTCTTCAGGGCAGTTCGGTAGAGACCATTCTCACCACCCTGCGCCAGGCCAAAGGCTACTATATCACCAACACCGCCCGCGACCAGTCGCAGTCCGATTTCAAGAACCGCATCCTCCTCCACACCGACCTCATGGCCGCCAAGCATCGCGACCGGGCGGGGTATTTCTCACTGGAGATCACCGGCGGCGCTTCAATTCACGTCGACATCCTGCGCAAGCAGGTCGACCCCTTCCTCAAGCTGAAGAAGCTGCGCGAGCGCATGCCCGGCACCATGTTCCAGACCCTGTGCCGCGGCGTCAACCTCTTCGGCTACCGGCCCTATCCGCAGAACGTCATCCGCTTCACCGTGCGCGAGTTCGCCAAGTATGTCGACGTGTGGCGGACCTTCGACTTTCTCAACCACGTGCCCAACATGTACGCGGTTTTCGAGGAGGTGAGCAAGGCGGGCAAGCTTAACGAGCCCTGCCTGTGCTTCTCCACCGGGCCGGAGCACAGCAACGCCTACTACCTCAGCAAGGCCGAGGAACTGCTGGCGGTCACCGGCCGCGACGTCACCCTGTGCATCAAGAACCATGGCGGCCTGGGCACGCCGAAGCGCATCGGCGAACTTGTCGACGCCCTCAAACAGCGTTTCCCCGAGGTGATCATCCACTATCACGGCCATAATACCGACGGCAACGACATCGGCCGCATCGTCGAGGCGGTGCGCAACGGCGCCACCATCGTCGACGCCGCCGACTCGGCCTTCTCCGGTTTCTACGGGCCGCCGCCGATCCTCACCGTGGTGCAGACCCTGCGCGAATACGGGCACGAGCCCGAGGGCCTCGACGAGGAAGCGGTCATCGCCACCTCCGAGGCGATCCGCGACCAGCGCCGCCACTACGAGCAGTTCGAGTCGCAGATCAAAGGATTTCAGCCGACCGTGCAGATCCACAAACTCCCCGGCGGGGCTATGGGCTCGAGCCTCGAGCAGGCGGCCAAGGGAGGCTTCCTCGACCGGATGCCGGAGATTCTCCACAAGGAGCTGCCGCGGGTGCAGCAGGAACTCGGCAACTACTGGTCGGTGACCCCCGGCTCGCAGATCCTGTGGACCACGGCGGTGGCCAACGTCCTCGGCGGCGAACGCTACGGCAACCCCTCCGGCGACCTGCGCAACCTCCTCCTCGGCAAGTATGGTCCCTTCCCCTTCTATCGCCCGGAAGAGTGGATCTACCGCAAGGTACTCGGCGACGACTGGGAAGAGGTGCTGGAGAGAGAGGGCGGCACGGAGAAGGTCCTCGAGGTCGATCTCGCCCATGAACGCTACGCCCTGGCCGAGCAGATCGGCGTCGAGCCCACCGACGAGCAGCTGGTGCTCTATCTGCAGCACCCCGGCGATGCCGTCGAGTTCTTCAAGTTCAACGAGAAGTATGGGCAGGTCTATGTTCTCGGGCCGGAGGTTTTCTTCCGCCGCGGCGGTTTTGACATCGGCGAGAAGATCAACTTCCGCGACCACCACGGCAAGGAGCATATGATCGAGATCGGCCCCTCGCCGGTCAACGACGCCGGCGAGACCAGCGTCTACTTCAGCGTCGACCACCACCCGTCGATCTTCACCTTCAAGACCAAAGCGGCGGCGGCCGGGCCGGGCGAGGCGCCGATTCTCGGCAAAGAGGAGATCCTCGACCTCGCCAAGATGGGCGATGTGCGTTCGCCGTTTTCCGGCAAGATCGTCGAGATCTCGGTGCAGGAAGGTCAGGAGGTGCTGGTCGGCGATCGCGTCGCGATCATGGAAGCGATGAAGATGCAGACGCCGATCCTCGCCGAGATGGCCGGCATCGTCACCCTGGTGAGCGCCAAGAAGGGCGACAGCCTCAAGCCGGGCGGCCGCATCCTCAAGATCGACGTCAACGAGTGAGGGGGAGCGGGGCCGCCCTTGGCCCCGTCAGGCGAAGAAGAGCAGGGCCAGGCCGTTGATGGCCGACCAGAGCAGCACCAGCAGGGTGGCGAAGATACAGATGCGTGCGACGAGGCGGTGGGCAGGGGTCTCGCGGCGCAGCTCGCTGTAGCCGAGCAGCCAGGCGAGCAGGGCCCCGGTGGCCATGCCGCCGCCATGGCCCCAGTTGTTGATGCCGGGGAAGAGCGCGCCGAAGACCGCAATGCCCAGCGCCCAGCCGCCGATCTGGCTGAACACTGCCCGGCCGTAGACGCCGCCGCGGCTTTTGCCATAATAGAGCAGGGCGCCGATGAGGCCGCAGACCGCCGCCGAGGCGCCGATGGTCAGCGGCACCCCGGCCAGGGCGGAGACGAAAAAACCGCCGACGCTGGCCAGGCTGTAGATGACCACGGTGCGTGCCGTACCGAACTCGCGCAGCAAGAGCGGCGCCAGCTGGCGCAGGGCGAGCATGTTGAAGACAAGGTGGAGCAGGCCGCCGTGGAGGTAACCGGCGGCGACCAGCGACCACCAGCGTCCCAGCTGCCACAGCGGCAGGGCGCCGGTGGAGCCGAGCACCAGCAGGCTCTGGTTGGTGGGGGCGAGAAACTCGAAGGGCGAGAAACCCGAGAGGCGCGGGTCGATGACGATGGAGAGGAGAAACATTACCACGTTGGCGGCGATGACCAGGCGCACCATACGGCTCGGGTCGTCTCCCCCCTCCGCGGAGAGCCAGCCCCGCCAGCCATTGGCCGGCTGTCTCCGCTTGCAGTAGGGACAGTAGCGATTGTCGCCGCCGATCAGCCTGCCGCAGCCGGGGCAGAGGCGCGAGCCTGGCCAGGGATGGTCGTTCATGGGTTCTCTTCCTCCACAGACGGCGGCGGCTCGCCGCCGTCGCCGGCCACCGAATTACGGCGGCGTTTCTTGAGCGCTTCGTTGCGGCGCCGCACGTCCTCATTCCCCTGGTACCAGGGCGGGATATCATCGTAGTCGGCGATGCCGTCGTCGATGAGATAGCGCGAATTGGGGTTGTGGGGATAGCCCTCGGCGACCCCGCCGGCGCAGAATACCAGCAGGCCGAGGTCGCCGGCCTTGAGCGCCCGCCGCGCCCCGGGGGAGACCCGCACCGCATCGCCGCAGACGAGCTCGAGGAGCTCGCCATCGATAAAGATGACGCCGTTACCCTCGATGACCAGGTAGACTTCCTCCTGGCGGCGATGGCGGTGGGTGAAAGTATAGCCTTCGTTGGGCGGCAGCCTGATCAGGCCGATGGCCACGCCACGCAGCTGCAGCTGGTGGCGTGGGCTGGTCAGCCAGGGCAGGGAGGGGAAGTCGAAATGACATCTGGTGTAATTCACCGCTCGCCTTCGGCCACGCCCCGCGGGGGGATGGCCGAATCCCCCTGTCAGCGGCTCGAGAAGGAGTCGACGAAGAGCTGTTCGATGGCCTCGCGGCCGGCCTCGCTGAGGTAGCGGGTGCCGCTGCCGACGAAGGTCTCGTACTCGATACGCGGCGAATCCTCACGCCAGCCGTTCTTCCAGGTGAACCACTTCTTCTGCGGCTGGTCAAAGACGTGCAGGGGGCGGTTGAACATCTTGGCCAGCTCTACCGACCAGCCGGTGCCCCCCTTGACCGAGCCGTCTTCCTGGATGGCACCGACGACGAAGACTTGGTGGCCGCTGTTGACCATATGGAAGATGGTCTGCAGCACCTTGCGGATCTTCTCGGTCTCGTAATAGGTGCGATTGAGCATGCGCGAGGCCAGCTCCATGCTGATGTCGCCGCGCTCCAGCTGCTCCTTGCCGAGGATGACCACGTTGCGCTCGCGAGTCAGCTTGTGGCCCTCGAATGAATAGACCACTTCGTTGATACCGGCTTTCTCGGCATTTTCGCCGAAAACCGCCTCGGCACCTTTCAGGCCGCTGCTGTAAAGGGTGTAGTTCTTCAGATCCATTCTCCTCGCTCCTTGTGTTTCTCTATGGGAAGGCTGCCCGCCCGGGGGGTGCCGTTGAACGGCCTGGTGGGGCATGGGTTGGGGCCCGACTCCCGCCGCGGGCCAGAAACGCGGCCTGATGACCAAATGCGGCGGGAATTTGGGGCGTTCGCGTTGTCGCCAGAGTGTAACCACGACGGCCGAAGATGGCAACATGGCCGGGCCGATTTCTCCTCCCAGGCTCAGCCTTTTTTCCTGCCCCTGACAAAGACCCGCCACGGGGCGGGGTAGCCTTCGCGGGTGCGGCCTGGGTCGTCCGGGTGAAGGAAGTCGCTGTAGGACTCGAAGGTCATCCACGGGGTGCGGCGCTGCTCCTCGTCTGACATGGGGTGGCTGCAGAAGAGCTCGACCTCGGCGAAGCCTGCCTTGCGCATCCAGTTGACCAGGCAGGGGCCGGTGGGCACGAACCAGGTGCCGGGCACCTTGGCATAGGTATCGGCGGGAAAGAGGGCGACGGGGTCGTCGCCGGGAATGGCCTGGGATTCGACGATCGCGGTGCCCCCCGGGCGCAGGGCGCCGAGGATGTCGCGCAGGGTCTGCACTGGTGAAGGCCGGTGGTAGATGATGCCGAGGAGGAAGATGACGTCGAAGGAGAGCGAGAACCAGGGCAGGTGCTCGACGCCGAGGAGGTCGATGTGCAGTTCGTCGCGCCTGGCCATGGCGTTCAAGGCGGAGAAGCAGTAGAAGTGCTGGATGGTCGGCTCGAAGCCGAGGACCATCCTGGGTTTGGCCGCCGTCATGCGGAACATGTAGTAGCCGTTGTTGCAGCCGACGTCGGCGATGATCTTGCCCTCGAGGTCGGGGAGGGCCGCGGCCAGCCGCTGCCACTTGCGGTCGCTCTGCCACTCGGCGTCTATGGCCGTGCCGAAGACCGCGAAGGGGCCCTTGCGCCACGGCATGAAGCGGCGCAGGTCGTCTTCCACCTGGCGTCGCTGCTGTTCGTCGAGCTCGTCGGCCCGGCCGATGACCACCTCCGGCCCGCGGCAGTCGACATGGCGCGCGGGGAAGCGGGCGAGGCGGGCCGCCGGCTGGCGATAGCGGAGAAAGCCCTTCTTGTCCTGCTCCGCCCACTGCCGGCGGCGGTGGTGTTCGGCGATTATGGCGTCGCGGTCGGCCTGCGGCGCGAGGAAGGGGAGATAACCGGGGATCATGGGGCTAGAGGGCCTTTACCGCCACCAGGGAGGAGAAGTTGAACCAGCGGAAGTAGCACTCGACCTCGGCGAAGCCGGCCTGGGCGAGCATTGCCCGGTTCTCGTCGGCGGAGAAGGGGATGAGCACGTTTTCCAGGGCCTCGCGCTTTCTGGCGATCTCCAGTTCCGAGTAGCCGCGCGATTTTTTGAACTCGTGGTAGATGTCGATGAAGTGGCGGTTGAGCCGCGGCTGGTGGCTGATGGTCTTTTCGCTCATCAGCAGTACGCCGCCGGGGCGAAGGCTCTCGGCCATACGGCGGAGGAAGTCGGGGCGCTGCAGCGGCCGGATGAACTGCAGGGTGTAGTTGAGGACGATGGCCCCGGCGCCGGGGTGGTCGAAGTCGACGATGTCCTCGAGGAGAAAGGAAACCTGCTCGGTCTTGCCGTGCAGCTCCGCCTTGAGCACCGCCTTGTCGAGCATGGCCGGGGAGTTGTCGATGCCGACGAAGCGCAGGCCCTCGGCGGGGAGCAGCCGGCTTACGGCGAGGAGGCTCGAGCCGGTGGCGCAGCCGAGGTCGTAGACGGTGTCGCCGGAGAGGAGGAGCCGCCGCAGCAGCTGCGCGGTGGCCTCGATGACCTCGCGGTAGAAGGGGATGGAGCGGTCGACCATGTCGTCGAAAACCTCCACCACCCGCTCGTTGAAAGTGAAATCCTCGGAGACCGAGGCGATGTCGAAGAGGCTGTCCCTGGAGTTCATGGGCGTGCGCGATCGGGGATATGGTAAAAGAAGAGGCGGAGGCGGCGGCTATGGCCGGCCACTATACCACCGCCGCAGCGGCCGGCAAAGCAAAAGCGGCTGGCGGGGCGACGGCGGGGCCAGGGTGGCTGTAAAATGACCTTGCCTTGCGTCATGGCAGCCGGTATAAACGAGGAACTTCCGCCGGGAGTCTGGCGGGCAACAAGGTGGTGGCCAGGCAGGGCGCGATGGCCGGTCGGGCCGCCAGCCGGGCAAGGAAAAGCGAAGCATTCACCAGGATCCCATATATGGCAAGCGAGTTGGCGTTAGAGGAAATCTTCAGCAGGTACAAGGCCGATCCCTTCGATTATGTCGATGTCCACTCGGTTCACACCGGGCGGGTCACCTTCAAGGCGGCGGTGGAGCAGGAGGTGGTCGCCCCCTCCGGGGAGTGGCTGCAGGTCCCGGGCACGCCCTTATACGAGATCGACCGAGAGCGCAACCCGCGCCTGGTCGGCTCCCAGGTCAACGGTATCGTCGCCGCGGTGGAGACGCAACTTGACGGCTCATTCGTCGAAGCGGGAGTGAAGCTGATGACCATCAAGCACCCGCTGAAAAAGAAGGAGATCATCGAGAACATCCTCAAGGATGTGCTCTTTCTCTTTCCTGCGCCGGAGTCGGCCAAGTATTTCTTCGCCATGGATATCCAGTCGCGCATCGACAAGAAGGGGGCACGGGCGGTGAGTGTCGAGCCGGGCGACGAGGTGCTGACCATGTCGCTGATGAAGCGGGACACACCTATTTATTATAGTGGCGAGGGCGGCGTCATCTATTCGGTGTACTTCAAGCCCGGGGTTTCGGTACGCCAGGGGGAGCCGCTCTTTGGCGTCTGCGCCCCGGAGAAGTTGCCGCTCATCCAGAAGATCATCACCCGCGTCAAGGCCGAATGGGACAGTGAGCACTGATGCCGCCATGCCAGCCATGGCGGGGGATGGCGCCAACCGGCCATCGCGTTCCGAACTGCTGCACAAGCTGCAGCGCGAGCTCGAGGCCCCCGACCTCGCCGTTTTCGGCGACACCTCGCCTGTCGGGCGCTACGGCGCCTTCGTCGGCTCGGTCATCGAGAGCCACTCCCATCTGCCGCGGGCCATGGACTATGCCCGCAGGCATATCGCCGAACTGGCCCTGAGAGGCCGCAGTGCCGCCAGCGGCACGGTCATTCTCGCCGACCGGCTAAGCATGGGCAAGGGTCGTTTCACGCGCAGCTGGCATGCCCCGCCGGGCGGGCTGTGGGGCTGCATGATCTTCGCCGACACCCTGCTGCCGCGCTGGCGCGGCTTGATGCCCCTGGCGGCGGGAGTCTCCTGCTGCCAGGCGGTCCGTGAGCGGTGCGGCGTCGAGGCGGTCATCCGCTGGGTCAACGATGTGCTGGTCGAGGGGAAAAAGCTCGCCGGCTTCCTCATCGAGGGCTATCGCGAGGCCATTCTCGGCGAGGAATACGCCCTCATCGGTTTCGGCATCAATGTCAACAACGGCGAGTTTGCCGGCGAGCTGGAAAGCAGCGCCGTCAGCCTCGCCGAGCTCTGTGGCGGGCCCGTCGACCTCGCCGGGCTGACCACCACCTTTCTCGCCAAACTGGCCTGCAACTTCGGGATTCTCCTCGCCGAAGAAGAACTCTTCCTGCGTGAAGGGCATTTCTCCGGCCGCGAGGGATGCCACCTCCTTCTCCAGCGCTGGCTGGCGCTGTCCGACAGCATCGGCAAGCGCGTCGTCTATGGTTTCGACGTCGTCACCACCCCGCAGTATCAGGCCGAGGTGGTTGGCATCGATGAATATGGCGGCCTGCAACTGCGCCATGGCGACGGCACGCTGACGACCGAATACAGCGGCGAGATCCGCTATCTCTGAGTCTCCTCCGTTCCGCCGGCCGTCTCGTCCCGCATCCCGCTGCCCTGAGTCCTTCTAAAAGGCGAGCCGCAGACCGGCGCCGAGAAAGACCGTGTCGGTGTCGATGTTGCGCTCGTCGTTGTCGAGGTCAGCCGAGTCGTTGAAGCGGTAGTTGGCATTGATGTCGGCGTAGAAGCCCGGCAGCAATTCGAGGTTGAGGCCGGCGCGCAGGGCGAAGAAGGGTTCGTCGGCGAACTCGTCGTTACTGTAGACGATACCGATGCCGGCGCCGACATAGACGGAACGGCCGAAGAGCACGTAGGCTTCAGGCGCCAGTGCGGTCTCGCCGAAACGGTCGGGAAGCAGTTCGAGGTCGAGTTCGACGCCGAGCAGCGACGGCCAGAACTGGTAGGAGAGGAGATAGGAAACGCCGCTATCGTCGAACTTTTCGTCATCGAATTCGATGTCCTCGAGGGTCACCCAGTAACTGGCGCCGCCGCCGATGCGGTGGGCGTCGCCCGAGGCGGCCAGCGCCGGTGAGATGGACAGCAGCAACATCAGGGCTGCGGGTACGAGGGATTTCATATGTGCTCCTCTTTGATCGTGAGGGCCCCTGTCGGGGCAGGATTGCGCTGGAGTCGCGCGGAGTCGTCGGAGGCTGCCGGCTTCGCTACCGGCCGTGGCGTCCGCCGCAGCTGCCGCCAGGAGACGATATCCCGCTGGAAGAGGTTGCGTCCGTACTGATGGAGCATGGTTAACGCTTCCTGCAGCATCGGTCCGGAGAGGCGCAGGCGGTCGAGACGCTCCAGCGGCAGGTGCTGGGCTACCCGCAGCACTTTGACCGCGCCAGGGGAAAGGGGCGTGGTCACCGTGACGGCGCTGCGGCAATGAGTGCAGACAAGAGCGCCCCACTCGGGGTGGAAGTGGCACTGGGCGGTGGCGGTAACCGCGCGCCTGCAGCCGCCGCAGTGCTCCAGGTCGGGGCGATAGCCGAGGTATTCGAAAAAGCGGATGAGAAAGAGAGCGAGCACCGCCCGCGGGGTGTGCTGTTGGTCGAGGTGATGCAGAGACCACAGGCTGAGGCGGAAGATGCGCTCGTCCGGCTGCTCGTCCTTGATGGCAATGAGAAGAAACTCCTGGATGACGGAGGCCACCGTGTACAGTTCCAGGTCGTTGCGAATGTTGAAGAAGGCGCTGTGCAGCTCCGCTTCGGCGAGAAAGGCCAGGGCGCCCGGACTCTTGCGGCGACAGACGACGTGCAGGAAGCTGAATGGCTCGAGTTTGTTGACGAAGCGGCGCAGGCTCTTTCTTCCTCCCTTGGCGATGGCTCTGACCCGGCCCTCATGGCGCGCGAAAAGGGTGAGGATGACGTCCGACTCGCCATGGTCGTTGCTGTCGAGGACGATGACGTCGGTTTCCATGCAGGGCTAGCGCAGCAGGGATTCCGGTATGGCCAGAGTGATGAGATCGTTTTCCGGTGGGGGCAGCTCGATGGTGATTCCGTTGAGTACCACCCTGGCCCGGCCGTCGGCGGGCAGGGAGACGACGAGCTTTTCCACCGCCCGCCAGCTGGCCTGTTCGCCCTCGCGGAAGTTGAGGGTGCGGGAAGGCTGGTCGTCGATGGTCAGGGCTACGGTGGCGTCGCGGGAAAAGACCATGTTGAGGTGATAGCGGGTGGCTGCAGGGGCCGGGCCCGGGCTGTCGCTTTGGCGTGGCTCGATGAGGGCGGCGGTGGCAATGGTCGGGCTGGGCAGCTCGAGTAGCCTGGGGGCGAGCAGGGCAGAGTCCTTGCCCGAGGTTGCTGCGGAGGACGGCAGAGCGGTTTCCTCGACCTGTTTCTGGCCATCGAGGCTGCGCAGCTTGTAGCTGAGATACGAGGCAGGGTTAAAGGAGAAATACCAGCACAGGAAGGCGCCGACGACGAGCAGCAGCAGCAGCACGAAGCCGAAATAGGCGAAGGGCAGCGAACTGGGTGGTTCGGCGAGGGTTTTCATGTTTTCCGCCAGCCGACATGGCGGCGGGGTCTTGAGGTGGTTGTCGGCCGGGGCGTGGCGGCGTTCGCGGTGATAGCTGGCCAGCACCTCGTCCTGCTCGAGTCCGAGATATCTGGCATAGAGGCTGTAGAATCCCCGGGTGAAGACCTCCGCCGGCAGGGCGGCGAAGTCGCTCTCCTCCATGGCCTTGAGGTTCTTCGGCGAGATCTTCGTCGCCTCGGCAACATCGTCGAGGTGAAGCCCTCGCTGCAGGCGCGTCGTGCGGAGCAGCTCTCCCAGGCCCAGGGTTTCCGTTTCGGTGGCAGGCGGCGTCATGAAAGGTGAGAAAGAGAAGGCAAAGGCTTAGAGTTTTTGTATATATGCGTTATCGCGGAGTTTCTTGACCCATTCGACGTAGGCGGTTTTGAGCTTCTCCTGGAAGAGCTTCTCGCGAATATCCTCCTTGACCTTGTCGAAGGCGGCCTCATCGGCCGACTTGTCTTTTTCCGAAAGCACTTTGAAGAACTGATAGCTGTCGGCGGTTTCGACGATCTCGCTGATCTTCCCAGGTTTGAGGTCGGCGATGGCGGCGCGGGTGGCCTTGGCGAGGTCGTCGAGGTGCAGCAGGCCGAGGTCGCCGCCGTCGATGGCCGAGGGCAACTCCGAGAATTTCTTCGCTACCGCCGAGAAGTCCTGACCATCTTCGACCAGGGCGCGGGCCTGTTCGGCCCGTTTGCGTGCTTCAGCCTTTTCCTCGGCAAGCTGCGCTTCGTCTTTCGCCTTGGCGTTCCAGGCGAAGCCCATCTGCAAAAGGTAAAGGTTACCTTTGTCGGAGCCGGTGCCATGGTTGCGGTCGTAATACTCGCGGACCATCTCGTCGGTGACCACCGTCTTGGAGCGCACGTCCATGCTGACCAGTTTGCCTTGGAGAATCTGATCGCGCAGCTGTTTCTTCAGGGCGTCCTCGCTCATCCCGGTCTGTTCCATCTTCCTGCGGAATGCTGCCGGGTCGAGGCCCATGCGGGTGCGGGTGGTTTCCATGGCCGCCTGCAGTTCTTCGTCGCTGACCGTGGTGTTGGTCGCTTTGGCCCGCTGGTTGATGAGCCGGCGGTCGATGAGGCTGTTTACTGTCGATTCGCGCACTTCCGCCATGGAAGTGCCGAACCCCGGCACCGGACCTTCGGTAGAGATGTTCTGATAAATGCGCGCCGCCTCCTCTTCCACTTCGCTGAGGGTGATAACCTCGTCGTTGACGATGGCGACCACCTTGTCCACCAGCTGCGCCGCAACTGCGGCGGGGAAGGCGAGCAGGACGGCGATGAGGAGGTGGCGGAAAAGTCCGCCAGGGGGTGAAAACGGTGCTTTCATGGAGATCGTCGCGGTAAGATGGCCACCCTCGGACGGGCGGCGGGCGTCTGCCCGTAGTTGCCGAAAAACCCAGTAGGAATGGGGTGGAAGCTTCAGTTTGTGGTCGGCACGACGGGGTGCCGGCAGCCCCTGGCACTTGTTGACATTCGGAGAATATGGAATAAAGTGTCGCGAGAGTATAGCACAGAAGTGTCAAGAAGCAAATCTTCCCGGGAGTTCGACGATGAAAAAGCGGTGCGGTGTTCTCTTGATCGGCATGATCCTTTCTCTCGCCGCAACGGCCTTGGTCCCGGGAATGGCTGTGGCGGCCACGCCCATGCCCACCTTCGATCTGCAGGATGTCCGCAACGGAACCACGGTCAACTCCAGTGTCTTCAAGGGCAAGGTGCTGCTGCTGACCTTTTTCGCCACCTGGTGCCGACCTTGCCTGGAGGAGGTTCCGTCACTGGTCAAGCTCCATACCGACCTTGCCGATGCCGGCTTCTCCGTGGTGGGGATGTCGGTTGATCAGCAGGGACCGGCGGTGGTGGCCAAGTTTGTCGAAAAGAAGGCCATCAACTACCCGGTGCTCCTCGCCCAGGCCAAGACCGCCGATGACTTCGGCGGCATCTACGGCATCCCGGTGGCCTTTCTGGTCAACAAGGCCGGCAACGTGGTCAAGAAATACAACGGCTACGTCGAGCACCACGTCCTGGAAAAGGATATCCGCAGCCTTCTCAACTGATAACCTTGCGGGGCCGTGCCCCGCCAGCCTGGCTCCAGGGCGAGCGGTGCAAGGGTGCCGTCCTTGCGGCGAGGGCTTTGGCGATTGACAGAGGCGGGCTTTTTCAGTATTTTGCCGGCTCGCCGCACGCCGAGGTGCGGTGTTTTTTCCCTTCTTCCTGCGACTGCCATGGACATACGCACCCTGCCCGAAGCGGAGCGGCAGATCTATAACCGCATCCGCCAGACCTATTCCCTGACCTTCGACCGTTTCCAGGTCAATGAGAGGAAATTGCGCCTGCTCAAGCTCGCCGACCTCGAAGAGTATCTCGACGGCCGCGACCCCTTCGCCGACGTGTCGCAATTTCCCTTCTGGATTCGCCTCTGGGACGCCGCGATGATTCTCGCCTATTTCCTCGGCTCGCAGAAGGATGTCGCCGGGCGCGAGCTGCTTGAGCTGGGCGCCGGTCTGGGCGCACCGGGCCTCGCCGCGGCGGCCAACGGGTACCGGGTGACCCTCAGCGACTACGAGGATATCATTCTCGATTTCCAGCGCGTCAGTGCCGCCGCCTCGGGGCTGAGCGACATCTCCTTCGTCCACCTCGACTGGCTGAAACCTGTGCCGCTGGGGCCCTTCGATGTGCTCGCCGGGGCGGAGATCCTCTTTCGCGAGAGCTTCTTCGAGCCGCTGCTGCACCTCTTTACGACCCTCCTCAAACCCGAAGGCACCATCTTTCTCGCCCACGACAGCAGCCGGCAAAGCCTGCCCAGGTTCCTCGACCTGGCGGCGAAAAACTTCGATATCGCCGCCAAGACCCAGATCATCAGACGAAATGGCCAGCAACGAACGATCATCGTCAACAGACTGCGGCGGCGCAGCTGAACCGCGGGACACCGCGATGACCGGCGACGAGCGGGACGGCCAGGGGCCGGCGATGACCTATTACCCGATGAACGTGCAGTTGCGCGGTCGCCTGGCGGTCGTCGTCGGCGGCGGCGAGGTCGCCCTGCGCAAGGTCAAGGGCCTTCTTGCCGCAGAGGCGCGGATCCGCCTCGTCTGTCCTCGCCTGGAGGGCGAACTGCTTCACCTTGCCGAGGGGGGACAGGTCGAGTGGCTGCCGCGCCTCTATGCCGAAGGGGACCTCAAGGGTGCCTTCATGGCCTTCGCCGCCACCAATGATCGAGCCGTCCAGACCGTGGTACAGCGCGAGGCGATGTGTCACGGCGTGCTGCTCAACAGCGCCGACGATCCAGCCGGCAGCGATTTTCACGTCCCCGCCCACTTTCGCCGCGGCGCCATGCTGATCACCATCTCCACCGGTGGTGGCAGTCCGGCGCTGGCCAAAGTCGTGCGCGAGCGTCTCGAGGAGGAAATTGGCCCCGGCTACGGGGCGGTGGTCGATCTCATGGCCCGCATCCGGCAATGCCTGGTGGATGGCAGCGGCGATGGCGCGGCGGAACACGGCGAGATCTTTCGCAGCCTCCTCCACCAGGGACTCGTGGACAAGGTTCTTGCCGGCGACTGGTTTGAATTGCAGATGCTGCTGCTCCGCGAGCTGCCGGAGCAGGTCGATGCCGTGGCAGTGGTGCGGGACTTCCTCGACAGCAACGATAGCCCCGCCGAGTAGGGGGCGCGGGGCGGCTGCGGCAGCAGAAAGGATTGATGGCTATGGAAGATTTCACTCTCCTCTTTTTTCGCGTGACGCTGGTCACCGCCTTTCTCACCGCCGCCGCCTATATGGTGCATTTCGTCGCCCAGGGCAAGAAGGTGCGGACCATCGCCCGGGTGCTGATGATTCTCTCGGGGGTGCTTCAGAGCGGATACATCGTCCTTGGCTTCGCCATCGCCGGCCATACCCCGCTGACCTCGCAGCACGACGCGGTAGTCTTCTTCGCCTGGTCGACCTCCATCGCCTACCTCAGCTTTCGCTGGCGATATAGCGTCAAAAATTTCGGCACGCCGGTGTCGATGATGATTTTTCTCCTGCTGCTGGTTGCCTCCTTTTCCCACAAGTCCTTCGCCCCGCTGCCGCCAGCCCTGCAGAGCGTCTGGCTGCCGATCCACGGCGGGGTGTCGCTGGTGGCCTACGGTTTTCTCACCCTCGCCTTCTGCGGCAGCCTCATGTATCTCCTCCTCGAGCGCGAGTTGAAGAGCAAGCGCTTCGGCTATTTCTTCGCCCGCTTCCCCTCGCTGGGCGCCCTCGACCAGCTCAACCACCACTGCCTCCTCGCCGGTTTCGCCTTTCTTACCGTTGGCATCGTCACCGGTTCGCTGTGGGCGCGGCAGGCCTGGGGGACTTACTGGCAGTGGGACCCGAAGGAGACCTGGTCATTGATCACCTGGTGCGTCTACCTGGTGCAGCTGCACCAGCGCCTCACCGTCGGCTGGCGCGGCAAGAGGGCGGCGGCGATGTCGGTGCTCGGCTTCATCGGCGTGCTCTTCACCCTGTGGGGGGTGACCTATCTGCTTGGAGGAGTGCACAGCTATGCCCGCTGAAAAGCTGCTCCTCATCGGCGTCAATCACAAGACCACGCCACTGGCCGTTCGCGAGCGCATCGCCCTGTCCGGCGGCTACGAAGAGCCTCTGGCCAAGGTCAAGGGACTGCCCGGGGTCAAGGAGTGTTACCTGCTGTCGACCTGCAACCGCGTCGAGCTGCTGCTGGTCATCGAGCCGGACAGCGGCGTCGAGGAGCGGGTGGTCGAGTTCCTCTTCTCCGGTCGCGTTGCCATTGCCGAGGCTGACCAGTATCTCTACCGGCATTACGGGCGCGCTGCGGTGCAGCACCTCTTCAAGGTCGCCGCCAGTCTCGACTCGATGGTGGTCGGCGAGGCGCAGATCCTCGGACAGCTCAAGGAAGCCTATCGCCACGCGGCGCGGAACGGCACCACCGGGCCGCTGCTCAATAAACTGCTCCACAAGGCTTTCTCGGTGGCCAAGCGGGTACGCACCGAGACCGCCATCGGCTCGTCGGCGGTGTCCATCAGCTATGCCGCGGTGCAGCTGGCCAAGAAGATCTTCGGTCATCTGCGCGGGCGTCGCGTGCTGCTCATCGGCGCCGGCGAGATGGCCGAGCTGGCCGCCGAGCATCTCGTCGGCCAGGGGGTGGAGGAAGTGATCGTGGCCAACCGTACCCTGGCCCGGGCGGTGGCCCTGGCGCGGCGCTTCTCGGGGCGGGCGGTGTCCATGGAGGAGCTGGTGGCGCAATTGCAGCACGTCGACATCGTCATCAGTTCCACCGGGTCACCCGACCTCGTCCTGCGTCGCGACGAGGTGAAATCGGTGATGCGGCGGCGCATGAACAGCCCGCTGTTTTTTATCGACATCGCCGTGCCCCGTGACCTCGACCCGGAGCTGATCACCCTCGATAACGTCTATCTCTACGATATCGACGATCTCACCAGCGTCGTCGAGATCAACAAGTCGGAGCGCGACCGCGAAGCGGTCAAGGCGGGGCGCATCGTCGACGAGGAGACCCTCAAGTTCATGAACTGGTATGGCGGGGTAGCGGTCAACCCGACCATCCAGGCGCTGCGGGGTAAGCTCGACGACATTGCCCGCCAGGAACTCGAGCGCACCGTGGCCAAGATGCCCGGCCTCGGCGAGGCGGAGCGGCAGCAGTTGGCGCGCATGACCGAGGCGATGGTGGCCAAGATCCTGCACGACCCGCTGATGTACCTGAAGAGCGAATCCTGCGCCGGGCGGGACAGGAGCGATGCCAAGATCACCCTGGTGCGGGAGGTCTTCGGCCTGGGAAGCGAGGACCATGGAGCCTGATCTCGAGGAGATCCTCGAAAACGAGTGGTACCTGGTGCGCCACTCCGGGGAGACCCCGGAGATCGCCCTGCACTCGGCCCTCTATTATCTCACCAGGGCCAAGGACGGGCCGCACCTCGAACTCGACGCCGAACGGCGTCAGTGGTTGCAGGCTGCGGCGCTGACGCGCTTTGCCGAGATCATCGTCCGCGATCTGCTCCACGACAACCGCGACACCGCGGCTTACCGCGGCCCGGCACGTTCAATTGTCAACTATTCCCGTTTCATCGCCTTCTGCAGCCGCCAGGGGCTTGACGCCGGACCGGTGCGCCGGGAGGCGGCCGAGGCTCTGCGGTGTTTTATTGTCAGGGAGATGGACGAGACCGGGCGGGGGCGCACCACCTTGCTCAACTGTACTTTCCGTCAGCTGAGCGAGTTCGCCGCCGCGCTCGGCGTCGAGGTCGACCGCTTCCGGGACCATCTTGCCCCTTTCTGCATCGCCGAATGAGGCCCCTTTTCCTTCTTCCCGCCCTCTTTCCTGGGAGGCCGCAGTAGCCAACCGCCAACGGCTGCGGCATTTTTCCGCAGGGATGTCTTTGTCGTGGAATTTGTGCGGCCGTTCTGTTATTTCTTTGGCGATATTTGTCTCCGCCTATCCCGAGTCGAACCCTGTCCAGCCGAATCCATGGAACGCATACGCCGCCTCTTTCTTCTCCTCCTCTGCTGCCTTTTCCTCTTCTCGCCGACGGCGTCCACGGCCCTTGCCGACAAAGGCAAAATCGACCAGAAACGCAATCGCTTCATTGGCTACCTGCTCAGCAAGCAGCTGCCGGGCCTGCACTACAGCGACAAGGTCCTTGACGACAACCTCGCCCGCGCCGCCTTTCACCTCTATATCAAGCAGTTGGACTACCAGAAGCGCTTTCTCCTCAAGTCCGACGTCGAGCAGCTGTCGGCCTTCGCCCCCCATATTGACGACAGCCTCGTCAACGGGCGCATCACCTTGCCGGAAACCGGGTACGATATCCTCAATGAGAAGATCGACCTGGTGCAGAAGGCGGTGGAGAAGATGCTCGCCAAGACGACGGTCAAGAAGGGTTCAGGCGGCGAGCTGATGATCGGCGCCTTCGATGTCATGAAGGAAGAACTGCACGAAACCGACCCGGAGAAGACCGAGTTCGCCGCCACCACCACCGAACTGCAGGACCGCTGGCGCAAAATCCTCAAGGCCCAGGTTATCTCCCAGTACCTTGATCTCGAGGAAGAGCAGAAGAAGGCCATGGAGAAGGGTGGCGCGGATAAAAAGAAGATCGTCGACAAGGGCGGTGAGGAGAAGAAAGCCAGGAAGGTGATGAGCGAGGAAGAACTGTGGCAGGAGGCCCTGGTCAAAGTCGCCAAGCGCAACCGCACCTTCTTCCAGCGGCTGCGCCAGGAAACCCTGCAGGACCACTACGACCGGTTTTTCAACTGCGTCGCCAGAGCCTTCGACCCCCATACCAATTACGTCCCTCCGGCGAGCAAGGAGCAGTTCGACATCAGCATGCGCGGCAGTCTCGAGGGCATCGGCGCTCTCCTGCGCGAGGATGACGGCTATATCAAGGTGATCCGCATCATTCCCGGCAGTGCCTCGGCAAAACAGGGCATTCTCAAGCCCGAAGACATCATTCTTCAGGTGGCGCAGGAGGGCGAGGAACCGGTGGATGTCACCGACATGCGCCTGCGCGATGCCGTGCGTCTCATCCGCGGCCCGAAGGGAAAGGCGGTGTCGATCACCATCAAGAAGAGCGACGGCACCACTCAGGTGCTACGTATCGTCCGCGACGTGGTGCAGATCGAGGAAACCTTCGTTAAAAGCACGGTGCTCGAGTCAGTCGAGGGGCACAAAACCGGCTATATCCATATCCCCAGTTTCTACCGGGACTTCGAAGGCACCCGCAACGGGTCCCAGGGCCGCAATTCCACCGATGACACCCTCAAGGAACTGACCGCCCTGACCAAGGAGAAGGTCTCCGGCATCGTCCTCGACCTGCGTGATGACGGCGGCGGGGCGCTCATCGACGCCGTCGACATCGCCGGGCTGTTCATCAAGTCGGGGCCCATCGTCCAGGTGAAGAACAGCTTCGGCGACAAACGGGTGCTGAGCGACAGCGACGGCAAGGTCTACTATGACGGCCCGCTGGTGGTCATGGTCAACAAGTTTTCCGCCTCGGCTTCGGAGATCGTTGCCGCCGCCCTGCAGGACTACCGCCGCGCGGTGGTCGTCGGCGGTAAGCACACCCACGGCAAGGGGACGGTGCAGACGATCATCGACCTCAACGAGAACATCCCCCTGCTGCACATGAGCAGGTACGAAGATCTCGGCGCACTTAAGGTGATGATCCAGAAATTCTACCGCGTCAACGGCAGTTCGACTCAGTACAAGGGGGTCGAGCCTGACATCTTCCTGCCCAATCTCTTCGAACACGTCAAGTCGGGGGAGCGCTACCTCGACTACTCCCTGCCCTGGGACTCCATCGCTGCGGTTCCCTTCACCCCCTGGGATGAGAAGAACTTTGACTTCGAAACCCTCCGCGAACGCAGCCGCAAGCGCTGCGAGAAGGACGAGGGCATGCGCACCATCGCCGAGGAGGCGGTCCGTGCGGCAGACCGCGCCGAACATAGCGCCGTCGACATCGGCCTGGTGGAGATGCGGCGGCAGCGTCAGGAGGCGGAGCAGGTGCGGGAAAAAATCGGCGCCCACTACCGCAAGTACCGCGAGGAACAGGACGAGGACGGCGAATTCCTCGAGGACGAGGACGAGAAAGGCGATCCGCGGGAGGTCTGGTTGAAGAACGTCAAGGAGGATCCCTACATCCGCGAAGCGGTCAATATCGTCGACGACATCAGCCAGCTGCCTCGCCTGTGAACGGTGCCGGGAGCCTCGCGCCCGCTGGGTTTCACGCCTGTCGTGGCGGGAAGATTACTCTTGAAAAAGCGGGGGAAAAATGCTAGAGATGTCACTTTGTGAATGACCATTCAGTGGCCACAACTCTCTATGCACTTTTTGCACAACGCGATATCTCCTTAATTACAGGCTGTTATTGTATGGATCTCGACGAAGCCTTCCGCAATCACGGGGACAAGATAGTCGGTAAGTGGGTCGAGTATACCCTGGCTACCTATTCTTCGTCAGGGTTCTTTCAGCGCGAGCGCGACCCTTTCGCCAATCCCATCGGCGGCAATGTCCGCGAGGCGCTGGGCAAGCTTTTCCCGTTGCTGGTGAAGGGTGCGGAAGTTTCCGCCATGGTTCCCGCCCTGGAACAGCTGGTGAGCATCCGCGCCGTGCAGGAGTTCACCCCCTCCCAGGCGGTGGCGCCTCTCAATGCGGTCAAGCACATTACCCGGGAGGTCTTCGCCGCCGACCGCGAGCGCCGGCATTTCGTGGCGGAGTTGTACGATTTCGACTTCGCCGTCGATCTGGCGCTGCTGACCGCGTTCGACATCTACATGAAGTTCCGTGAGCGACTCTACCAGGTGCGTATCGACGAGATCAAATCCGGCAGCCACATCTTGACCGACAGCAGATGCCCGTCAAAGGTGGCTTCCGAAGAAATACAGGATTTACGGTTAAGGTAAGCGGTTTTTCACCGGTTGCCGCGGGGCGGTTCGCCGGCAGTGTCCGGCCCGTGGCTGCCACAACAGTTCACTCGAAGCGAGGTAAGAAATGAAGTACGCCTTTTCATTCCTGGCAGTCATTGCGTTGATACTGATTGCTTGGCTCGGATCCCAGATACCGGGGATGCCCTACTTGTTCGGTGTCGCGCTACCCTACTTGGCCATGATCATTTTCCTTGGTGGCTGTGTCTACAAGGTCGTGCAGTGGGCGAAATCGCCGGTGCCCTTCCCAATACAGACCACTTGCGGCCAGGGAAAATCCCTCGATTTCATCAAGCATAACCGCCTCGAAGCCCCGTCGACCAACGGCGAGGTGGTGGCGCGGATGTTCCTCGAGGTGGTCACGTTCCGCTCGCTCTTCCGCAACACCAAGTCGGAGATCCACGAAGGGCCGTACATCACTTACGAATCGTCGAAATGGCTGTGGTGCTTCGCGCTGATCTTCCACTACTCCTTCTTCTCCATCGTCGTTCGTCATCTCCGCCTCTTCCTCGATCCGGTGCCGGCCTGGATCGGCTGGTGGGAGTTCGTCGACGGGCTCTTTGAAGTTGGCGCGCCGACCTGGTACATCAGTGACGTCGGCCTGGTGGTCGGCTGTCTGCTGCTCTTCAGCCGCAGGCTGATCACCCGCCATGTGCGCTACATCTCTCTGGCCAACGACTACTTCCCGCTGGTACTCATCTTTGCGGTGGCGGTAACCGGCATTCTCATGAGGTTCTTCCTGCGCACCGACATCGACATCGTCAACATCAAGCAGCTCACCGTCGGTCTGGTGACCCTCTCCCCGGTCATCGGCGCAAAGATCGGCTCCATCTTCTTTATCCACGTTTTCCTGGTCTGCGTCCTCATCGCCTATTTCCCCTTCAGCAAGCTGATGCATTTCGCCGGAGTATTCCTCAGCCCCACGCGAAACCTCAGAAACGACAGCCGGGCGGTGCGCCATATCAACCCCTGGAACCCGAAAATCCTGCCCCATTCCTATGCCGGATATGAGGACGAGTTCCGGGAGTTCATGGTCAACGCCGACATTCCGGTGGAGAAGGAACTCACCCCGTCTAAGGATGAATAGATCGTTCATTTACCCAATACCAGCTTGAGAGGAAGAGTTACGATGGCAGTTCCAAAATTACAGCAATTAGCCAACAGCGTAGTGCAGGGACCATCCTTGGCGACAGGTGCCATACCTACCAGGGACTGGATGGATATCCCGGTGGCCTTCAAGGCCGGGAACTATGCCTACCCTGCCAAAAAGGAAAAGGTCGAGTACCTCAACAGCCAGTCCGGGCTCAGTTTCCCCAATGCCCGGGAATGGTCGCCGGAGGATGAGGACTGGAAGCTGCCCGCAGGGTGGCAGGACATCATCCTGAGAGGGCTCAAGGAACGTCTCGAAAAGTTCCGCTCTTTGAAAATCTTCATGGACTGCTGCGTCCGTTGCGGTGCCTGCGCCGACAAGTGCCACTTTTTCCTCGGCACCGGCGACCCGAAGAACATGCCGGTGCTGCGCGCCGAACTGCTGCGTTCGGTCTACCGCAATGACTTCACCCTGGCCGGTAAGATTCTCGGCCGGATGGCCGGAGCCAGGGAGATGACCGTCGGTGTGCTCAAGGAGTGGTTCATGTACTCCTACCAGTGCACGGAATGCCGCCGCTGCTCGGTGTTCTGCCCTTACGGCATCGATACCGCCGAAGTGACCATGATGATCCGCGAGCTGCTGCACCTGGTTGGCGTCGGCATTAACTGGATTCTCGAGCCGGTGTCGAACTCAAACCGCACCGGCAACCACATGGGGCTGCAACCCCACACCTTCAAGAACAACGTCGAGTTCCTCGTCGACGATGTCGAGAACCTGACCGGTGTTCGCCCTAACGTCAGCTTCAACCGCAAGGGTGCCGAGGTTCTCTTCATCACCCCATCGGCCGACGTCTTTGCCGAGCCCGGGCTTTATACCGCCATGGGCTATCTGATCCTTTTCGAGGCCATCGGGCTCGACTACACCTGGTCGACCTATGCCTCGGAGGGTGGTAACTTCGGCCTCTTCACCAGCAATGAAACGATGAAGAAGCTCAACGCCAAGATGTATGCCGAAGCCAAGCGCCTCGGGGTCAAATATATCATCGGTGGTGAGTGCGGCCATATGTGGCGCGTCGTCCACCAGTACATGGACACCATGAACGGCCCCGCCGATTTCCTCGAAGTGCCCAAATCGCCCATTACCGGGACGGTCTTCTCCAACGCTGCCTCAACCAAGATGGTGCATATCAGCGAGTTCACCGCCGATCTTATCAAGCATGGCAAACTGAAGCTCGACAAGAGCCGCAACAGCCATCTCAAGGCGACCTTCCACGATTCCTGCAACCCGGCACGCGCCATGGGCCTGATGGACGAACCGCGTTATATCCTCGATCATGTCGTGGACTGGGTGGAAATGCCGGAAAACACCATCCGCGAGCAGACCTTCTGTTGCGGCTCGGGCACTGGTCTCAACACCGACGAGATCATGGAACTGCGCATGCGTTCCGGTCTACCGCGCGCCAATGCCGTTAAGTATGTGCACGACAAACATGGTGTCAACATGCTCTCCTGCGTCTGCGCCATCGACCGCGCCACCCTGACCTCGCTGATGAACTACTGGAACCCGGACGTCGGCGTGTGCGGTATCAGCGAACTGGTGGGCAACGCCCTCGTTCTCGAGGGTGAGACCCGCGGCGAACTTGACGAAGGCCTCCGCACCTTATTGTAGACAATCGAGAATCGAATAGAGGAGCAAAGGTAATGTACAATAAAGGAACAATAATACCGGGACTGGTGATCTTCGTCCTGTTGGTGACTTTCCCGATCTGGTTCAACGCCTTCTCTACGGCCAGCACGGTGCCCAAGCTTGAGCTGCCTCCGGGTGGGGAGAAGGAATGTGTCGCTTCCGCCACCGAGATGCGCGCCAAGCATATGGTGCTGCTCAACGAGTGGCGTGACGACGTGCTTCGCTCCGCCAACAAGACCGCGGTCACCGTTGGGGGCAAGGAATATCGTCGGGGATTGCAGACTGCCTGCATGCAGTGTCATACCAACAAGGATAAGTTTTGCGACAGCTGCCACACCTACACCTCCGTCAATGTTTATTGCTGGGACTGCCACTTGACCCCAGACGTCGCGGCGGCGAAGAAGGAGACACACTAATGGATAAGCAAAGAAGAACGTTCTTGAAACTCGCCGGTGCGACTGCCTTGGCCGGTCTCAGCGCCCCGGTGGTCGTCAATCTCAACGCCACTCCAGCCATGGCCTCGGCCGCTGCTGCCGGCCATGGAGAGGAAACGCGTCAGGGGATGCGGTTAGGTCTGCTCATCGACATGCGCAAGCTCTACGGCAGGACCGACTTGCTTGACAAGGCCACCGAGGCCTGTCACCGCGTGCACAACGTGCCGAAAATCGAGGGCAAGAAGAGCGAGATCAAGTGGATCTGGAAGACCGCCTACGCCAATGCTTTCATCGATCAATCGGTCAATCACGCCTCGAAGATTACCCGCGAGAGCGAGTTCCTGGTGCTCTGCAACCACTGCGACCAGCCCCCATGCGTGCGTGTCTGCCCGACCAAGGCCACCTTCGTCGAGAAGAAGACCGGTATCGTCGCCATGGACTACCATCGCTGCATCGGCTGCCGCTTCTGCATGATGGGTTGCCCTTACGGGGCACGGAGCTTCAACTGGATGGACCCGCAGCCGCTCCTCAAGTCGGTCAATCCCGATTTTCCGGCAAGAATGCGCGGCGTGGTCGAGAAGTGCAACTTCTGCGGCGAGCGTCTGGCGCGTGGCCAGGAGCCGGCCTGTGTCGAGGCGGTCAAGGAAGTGGGAGCGATCATCTTCGGTGATCTCAACGACCCCAACTCCGAGATTCGCAAGGTTCTTGACCGGGAACACACCATCCAGCGCAACGCCGCCCTGGGAACGAAACCGTCAGTCTTTTACATAGTGTGAGGGCAACATGATTGAAAAAGCGTTGAAAGGAAACTCCAACTACTGGATGTGGCTGGCATTTCTCACCGCATTCATTGCGGTCGGGGCGATATGTTACCTGCGCCAGTTCATTTACGGCATGCACCTGACCGGCATGGGGCGCGACCTCTCCTGGGGGCTGTACATCTCCCAGTTCACCTTCCTGGTCGGCGTCGCCGCCGGGGGGCTCATGCTTGTGCTCCCCTATTATATCCATAACTACAAGGTGTTCGGTAGGATCACCATCCTTGGCGAGTTCCTCGCCATCGCCTCCATCGTCATGTGTCTGATGTTCATCATGGCCGATATCGGGCAGCCGCTGCGTGGGCTCAACATGATCTTCCACCCCACTCCCAACTCCATGCTTTTCTGGGATATGGTGGTCTTGCTCGGCTATCTCAGCCTCAATGTCATCTGCGGCTGGGTTATCCTCACGGCTGAGAGGAAACAGGTCAAGCCGCCGAAATGGGTGTATGTCTTCGTCTACATCTCCATCCCCTTCGCGGTTTCCATCCATACCGTCACCGCCATGCTCTATTGCGGTCTTCCCGGGCGCCACTTCTGGCTGACAGCGATTACCGCCCCGCGCTTCCTCGCCTCGGCCTTTGCCGCCGGCCCGGCCCTGATCGTCATCGCCTGCCTGGTAATGAAGCGCATCGCCAACTTCGATGCCGGTAAGGAGGCGATCAACAAGCTGATCACCATCATCATGTATGCCGCCATTATCAATGCCTTCTTTGTCTGCCTTGAGTTCTTCGTAGGCTACTATTCCAATATTCCCGGCCATAAACATTCCCTCGAATACCTCTTCTTCGGGCTTGAGCATCATGGCCATGTCTACAACAACCTCGTGCCCTTCATGTGGACCTCGGTGACCTTCTGTTTTGGTGCGCTGGCCCTCTTCGCCTATATGAAGATCACCAAGATGTCCAACGATCTGCTCGTCGGCATCGGCTGCCTGATGACCTTTATCGCCCTGTGGCTCGACAAAGGCCTTGGCTTTGTCATGGGTGGCCTGGCTGTCAACCCGCTCGACGAGGTGGTGGAATACTATCCCACCGCCAACGAGATTGGCATCACTCTGGGGATCTGGGCCACAGGCTTCCTGCTGGTGACCATTCTCTATAAAATCGCTGTAAAAGTGGAACATGAGGTGGAAGGGCACTAAGTCCGCTCTCAACCGCTGACGAAAAAGGGCCCTCGACTTGTCGGGGGCCTTTTTTTTTGTTACAAAGGGGTTATCGGCCAGCCGGCAGTCAGGGGCGAGACGCCGAGGAAGGAGCGGTCTTGCCTGCGAAGCGTGTGCTCATCGTCTACTACTCCTACACTCAGCAGACCAAAACACTGTTGAAGAAGTTTCTTCTTGGTCTCGAGAGCAAAGGGATTGAGGTCGTTCTGGAACGGCTCGAGCCGAATGTGCCGTTCGAGTTTCCCTTCCGTTCCAATCGGCGGCTATTCTTGGCGATGCTGGCCACCTTTTTCTGCAAGACAATGACCATTCGCCCCATTGCCGCGCACTGTCATCAGAAATGGGACTGTATCGTCGTTGCCGGGCCGACATGGTCCTATAATCCCAGCGGGCCGGTCCTCGATTTTCTGCGGCGTTATCGGTCGACCCTTTGCGTCGGCAATATCGTAGTGCCTTTTATCTCCTGTCGTTCCTACTGGCGCTGGCACGTATACTTTTTTCGTCGCCTGCTTGGGGGACAGCGATGTACCATTGGCCGCCCCATCGTCTTCATGCACCCGCAAAAGGAACCATGGCGCGTTTTGGGACTGATTCTGCAACTGCGCGGCAAGGTCGTACCGCGCCAATACGGCTGGTGGAAAAAGCGCTACCCCGCTTATGGCCATAGCAGGGAACAGGGCGAGGAGGCAATGCAGGTGGGCAGGAATCTGGGGAGTTGGTTGCTGGGAGAGGCAGACCGTTATTGAGCGGTTTCGGTCATTATGGCCACTGGCCGCTCAGGTAGAGGGTGTAGAACTCCTGCACCTGATCGAGGAAGAAGACATAGAGAAGGGCGGCCAGTGAGAGAAACGGCCCGAAGGGAATGCGTGTCTGGCCACCTTTCTTCTGCTGCAGCATGGCGATGATGCCGACCAAGGAACCGCTGAGGGAGCTGACGAGGATGACGAAGGGCAGCGACTGCCAGCCGAGCCATGCCCCGATCATGGCGAGCAGCTTGATATCGCCGCCCCCCATGCCTTCCACTTTGCGCAGCAGGGCGTAACCGAGGGCCAGGCCATAGAGGACACCGCCACCGGCGAACAGACCGATAAGCGAGCTTTGCCAGGACACCACGCCGCCGATGAGGGAAACGAGTACGCCGAGGACGATGCCGGGCAGGCTGATGAGGTCGGGAATGATCTGCAGGCGGATGTCGATGACGATCACCACCACAAGAGCTGCCGCAAAGACGAGGAGGGCCGCGGCGAGAAAGGTCAACTGGAACCGAGCCAGGAGGGCCATGGCGATAGCCGCGGTCAGCGCCTCGACGAGTGGGTACTGCGGCGAAATGGTCGCCCGGCAGTGGCGGCAGCGGCCGCGCAACACGAGATAGCTGAAGATGGGGATATTCTCGAACCATGCCAGGGGGGTGTTGCACTGTGGGCAGTGTGATCCCGGAAAGACGATCGATTGATCAGGGTCGGGAAGGCGCAGGATGACGACATTGAGAAAACTGCCGACGATGGCACCGAAGATGGCGCCGACAAGATAGAGAAATAAGGTGCTGCTCATGGCCGATAGGTTCTCCGAAAGAGGAGTGACGAAGTATAGGCGGTGAAAGCTGTTTCAATACAGGTGTATATGACACAATATCAGGAAAATGCAACCGTTGTCCGTGTGGAGCGGTTCCCCGAAGGCAATTGCCGTTTGACCCTGTACAGTCCGCAGATCGCCGCGGCGGCCAGGCCTGGCCAGTTCGTCATGCTCAAAGCGGGTCTTGGGCGCGACCCGCTCCTGCGCCGCCCCTTCTCCATCCATCAGGTTGGCTCCGGTGGCACGGTACAGGTGTATTTTAAGAGAGTTGGCAAAGGCACCGAGATACTCGCCGCTGCCAGCGAAAAACAGACTATCTCGGTGCTCGGGCCACTCGGCCGGGGGTTTCGCATCGACCACGGGCGAAGGTCGCTGGTGGTCGCTGGAGGCCTGGGTATCGCACCGATGCTCTTTCTCGCCAAGGAGATTCTTCGCCAGAAAGCCAGCGGTGGCGATGACCTCCTTCTCCTTGGAGCACGCAGCGCCAGTGAACTGAAGCCGCTGCTGGAGGATTTTCGCCTGCTCGGGTGGCCAGCCCACTGTGCCACAGACGATGGTTCACTCGGACATGCTGGTTTCGTTACAGAAATCCTCGGCGAACAGCTCACCTCGCAAAGCATTGTCTATGCCTGCGGGCCGGAACCGATGCTCGCCCGGGTAGCCGCCATGTGCCGCGTTCGCGGAGTGCCCTGTCAGGTCTCGGTGGAGACTACCATGGCCTGTGGCATGGGGGCCTGCCTCGGCTGCAACCGTCCCGCCGCCGGCGGCGACTATACTCATGTCTGTCTTGACGGGCCGGTATATGATGCGGAGGATCTGATATGGAAGTTGTGATGCCGCGGGATGAAAACGAGCCCGACCTGCGGGTGAGGATTGGTTCGCTGCAACTCGCCAATCCGGTGATGACCGCTTCCGGCACCTTTGGCTATGCCCGGGAGTTCGAGAACCTCGTCAATCTCCATCGCCTCGGAGCGGTGATTGTCAAGGGGATTTCCCTCCATCCGCGTGCCGGCAACCCACCCCCGCGCATAGTCGAGACCGCCTGTGGCATGCTCAACGCCATCGGCTTGCAGAATGTCGGCGTCGACCGCTTCATCAGCGAGAAGATGCCGTACCTGCAGGGACTGCTGGTGCCGGTGATCGTCAATATCCTGGGCGATTCCATTGCTGAATACGAGGAGATCACCACTCGCCTCGCCGACGTCCCAGGTGTCGCGGCCATCGAGGTCAATATCTCCTGCCCCAACGTCAAAAAGGGGGGGGTGGCCTTCGGTACAGACCCGGCCATGGCTGCGGCGGTGACCCGCGCCGTGAAGGGACGGGCCAAGGTGCCGGTGCTGGTCAAGCTCTCGCCCAATGTCACCGATATCACGGTTATCGCTCGAGCGGTGGAGGAGGCTGGGGCCGACTGTGTCTCGCTGATCAATACCCTGATTGGCATGGCCATCGACTTGAAGACGAGGAGGCCGACCCTGGCAAATGTCATCGGCGGACTGTCGGGGCCGGCGATCAAGCCGGTCGCCCTGCGCATGGTTTACCAGGTGGCCAAAGCGGTCGCGGTGCCGATCATCGGCATCGGCGGTATCGAGACCGCCGAGGATGCGCTGGAGTTCATGCTTGCCGGGGCGACGGCGGTACAGGTCGGCACGGCCAACTTCGCCAATCCTCGGGCCTCTGAGGAGGTTGTCGACGGCATCGCCGCCTATGCGCGGGCGGAGAAACTGCCCGCTATTCGTGACATCATCGGCGCCCTGCACTGCAACTGATCACCAGCACCATTGCCTGCGGCACAAGCCCGCGGCCCGCTAGCGACGCAAGAAATCGAGAGAGAAAGACCTGCCATGAAAGAGATCGTCCCCGTGGCGAATATAGATGCCACTATCACTGTGCCTGGCTCAAAGAGCCTCACCCAGAGGGCGCTCATTGCCGCCGCCCTCGCCGAAGGCTCGAGTTCCCTGGTGGGTGCGCTGCACAGCGAAGATACCGAATATTCTTCACGTGCCCTGGTGCAGCTCGGGGTTGACATCGACAAGGGCGAAGAGTGGCGGGTTGATGGCCGGGGCGGGAAGATCGCCCCGTCGTCTCAGCCGCTCTACCTCGGCAACAACGGCACCGCCACCCGCTTTCTCGCCTCGGTGGCCGCTCTGGGCACCTCGACTTACCTTATCGACGGTGACGAGCGCATGCGACAGCGCCCCATTGGCCCGCTGCTCTCAGCCTTGCGCGGCTGGGGCGTCGATATCCGTGCCGAGGCGGGCGGAGACTGTCCGCCGCTGGTTATCGTTGCAAAGGGGCTGGCCGGCGGCAGGACCGTCCTCCCTGAAGGGAAAAGCAGCCAGTATCTTTCCTCGCTGCTGCTGGTCGCCCCCTACGCGCACACCCCGGCCTTTCTCGAGGTGCAGGGGCCGATTCTCTCCAAGCCCTATGTCGCCATGACCTTGTCGGTCATGGCCGACTTCGGTGTATTCGTCGAATGTGCAAAGGATTTCAGCTCATTCGCCATTCCCCAGGGCAGCTACCGGGGCCGTCGCTATGCGATCGAGGGGGATGCCTCCAACGCCTCGTATTTCTGGGCGGCAGCGGCGGTATGCGGTGGCCGGGTGACGGTCAGCAACGTTCCCGTGCCGTCGCTCCAGGGGGATGCCATGCTGGTGCCTCTGCTGGGCAGGATGGGGTGCACGGTGGAGCGAAGCGGGGAGGGGCTGAGACTGATCGGCGCGGAACGTCTCGAGGGTATTACCATAGACATGGGAAATATGCCCGATGTCGTCCCCACCCTGGCGGTGGTGGCTGCCTTCGCTCATGGCACGACGGTCATCGAGAACATCGCCCATCTGCGCATCAAGGAGTGTGATCGTTTGTCGGCAGTGGCACGGGAGTTGAGCAGGATGGGGGCTAGGGTGGAGGAGCGCGATGCGGCGCTGATCATCCACGGCAAAGGTGGCGTCGATCTCCATGGGGCTGAGATCGAGACCTATAGTGATCATCGCATGGCGATGTGTTTTGCCGTCGCCGGGTTGAAAGTCCCGGGGGTGAGCATCAAAGGTCCGGAGTGCGTCGCCAAGAGTTTTCCCGACTTCTGGGAGCGATTCGCCCTGCTCGGCGGGGGCTGAGCCGCGCCTTCATCAAAAAAGCCGGCCGGACAACCATGCCAAGGTTGTCCGGCCCTCTCCCTTCGTTACACGAATCTATTTCTGCTGATCGATCTTGACCACCGCCTCCTGCACCAACCGCTGCACCACCGTGTCGAGGGTGACCAGTTGCGAGGCGTGTCCGGAGATGCCAAGCAGGGATTGCGCCTTCTTGCCTGTTTCCATTTTACGTTCGATATAGCCGGTTGAGACCTGTTCCGAGGTCGAGGCGTCGAGGATTTTGTAGCGCAGGCCGACCAGCCACACTGCCGCTTTTTCGCTGGCGCTGGCAGAACTGATGGCGGTATCGCTTATTGCCCCGGCCTTGCCGCCGACAACGGTGCCGATAATCGAGCCAATGGCGTTGCCGTCGAAGCCCTGGCCGGCCTCGGCAACCTCTTCCGCCTTGAGGATGTCGAACTTGATGAACCACTTGGTGGTGCCGAATTTTCCCTTCTTGAATTTCTTCAGGGCGTCAGGAGAGCCCATATTGACAGCCAGTTCGATCTCATTGAGCATCGGGCCGAGGTCGGTCCGCTCGAGCACCTTGAAGTTGGCGTTGCTCAGCTCGATCTCGCCGAAGTCGGCGATATTGTTTGGGGTGACCTTCTGGGTGAAGGTGGCGCTGCTGCTTTTGATATTGCCGGGGATGACGATCACCGTTGGCCCTTTTTTGGCGGCGTTGGCGTACTCCACCGGTTGATACATGTTGTCGTCGGCCACTTTGTTGGCCATCTGCGATGAGGAACCGCCAGCGCCGGTGCTCGAGGGCACGCACCCGGAGAGCAGGGCGGCAACGGAGACGAGGGTGAGAGACAGCAAGAGCAGCCCATGTTGTTTCATTGTTCGGTCCTCCTCAGGTAAAGAATGATGAGTGATGTGATATCGCGTTGCCACCTCGTACGGGTGTCCTACGGTTCTATTCGCCTCAGTCAGGCGCTGTGACCTCCTCCACAGGCTTCATTGTCTCGGCGGGGCGCCTGTATGTTCCTCGAGGCCGGGGTTCATGCGGCCGACTTTTTCAAGCAGCGCCTTGTCCTGGGTTAACTTCTTGATTCGTTCCGGCGCCGCCGTGGCCAGGGCGGCCGGAGGGGTGCTTTGCAGGGATTTCTGCAGCGCTTCCGCCTGGCCGCCCCCCTCCAGGGCGATGCGCACCACATTGCCGTGCTGAGAGACGAGCTTCAGCTGCGGGCCCTCCAGCTTGGCGTTGAGTGGTTTGATGACAAAGCTGTTGACCACCTGGGCGAGGTTGCCGCCGCCACTGGTCTCGACCTCGAAGAGGCTGAGTCCGTCGCTCTCGAAGTTCTCTAACTCGGCATTGAGGATATTGCGCAGCCCGTTGAACTCGTTTTTGAAGAGCAGAGCGGTGTCGTAGTCGGGCAGACCGCTCAGCTGGATTTGATAGCGCTGCGACGGCTTCATCAGCTCGTTTTCGAAGAAATCCTTATTGAATTCCTCGCCGATGAGACGGCCGATATCCTCGAGGGCCTGGTCTTCGTCGGCCCAGGAGGTGCTCCTGGGAACCTTGTTGTTGAAATAGATCTCTTCACCGGTGTGATTGTTGATGCACTTCACCGTCCACGAGGTGAGCACATGCTTGGTCACCTGAAGCCCCGAAGCCTTGAGGGTGATCGATGTCTGTTTGAACTTGGCCTCGCCGATGACCGAGAAATCGGCGACGCGGCGGTTGCTGGAAGCGGCGCCGGCATCCTTGCGGAGGAGCTTGGTATAGTCTTCGGACCATACCCGGTAGCCGAAGCTGACGAAGTGTCCCTTGAGGATGTTCTCGGCGATGGATGAGTTCTCCGGGACATCCTCGGCACTGCGTTTGGCGTCGCGGACGACAACGGCGACGGAGATGGTCGGATTGCCGCGCTCCTTGATGAGGCTGAGGCGATTTTCCTTGGAGAGGCTCATCAGGGCCGTCTTCACCTCGCCGAGGAAGACTTCCGCCTTGATATGCATATGCATCAGGCCGTCATCGCCCAGGGTTGGCGGCGACTGTTCGATGATCTGCTTGATCAGCCCCTTAGTCTTCGAGAGCACCTTATCCTCGATGAGCAGGTAGTTCTCCACCAGAGTGCCGCTCTCCACATAGACCCCAACCGCCTTCTCCACCGCCTGTCGTTGCGCGTCGCGGCGCAGGTCGTCGACCATCAGGCCCTTGTCCTTTTTGTAGATCTCCGCATTGGGGTCGACCAAGCCTTCGGCGGAGACGATCATCGTCTCGGCCTTCTCTGCGGCGGTTGCCGGGCTACAGCCGTAATACGCGATGACCATGGCAAGGGCGACAGCGGCAAGAAGATTGAGGTGTCGATGTGGTCTCATATGGTCACTTTCCCCCCTGACAGTATTCCCTGAAGAGTTTGTAGGTTATGGTGTGGGACTGCTTCTTCACCAGGTTGTGGATGGTGTTGAGCACGTCGGCGTCGGAAAAGGTGGTTTCGCTCACCTGGGCCGAGGCGATCTGTCGTCCCTGACGGTCGATGAGTTGCAGGTTGATGGTGACGAAAACTTCATCGACATTCACCACGCGGTTGACCTGGCTGTGGGTCGAGATAAGTCCTTTGAGCATGAAGGAGGCACTGAGGCGGTCGGCGGCGGCGATGGCGGCGTCAGGGTCGTTGTTGAGAACCGCCTCCTGTTCGGCGCGGGCGATCTGCGCGTTGATTTCGGCACTGGAATATGTTTTCAGGCCGAGGATACGAAAACCTGAGTTGAGCTCGTCGACGACGTTGCCGTACACTGCCCTGTTGGTGACGTGGCGGCCCTCCCAGTCGGGAGCGTTGGCATCCATGAAGGAGCCATAGAGGCCGCTGCGTCCGCCACTGCGGTGGACTTCGCCGATCATGGTGGCGATCTTCGCCGACTTGAGCGAGGCCGGGCAGTGCAGCAGGCGGAGAAGTTTCGTCCCGCTCTCGGGAGATTCCTCCATCCTCTCCTGCTGCTCCTCTTCGGCAAAGGAGAAGGCTGCCGCGGGGAGGGGGAGGGAGAGGACGACAAAGACAGCAAACAGCAATGTGAAAAATCGTGCGCCAGGCATCACGTTGTACCCCCGTTATGGTCTGCCGGCGTAATTCTGCCGGGGAGTGGAGACAGGGTCGAGCGGACTCTTGTCTGCATACCAAGTAGTGTAGTCAAGATCGTAAAAATTTCAAATTTTTCTTTGTGTGTCGATCTCTTCCACTGTCCCGGAGAGGTTTTCGACGATGATGATCGGGGCTCCCGGGCCCAGCGCCAGCTGTTGCGCCGCGTTACCCAGGTTGCAGGCGATTTCGAGAAAGCCGTTGCTGTCGAAGAGGGCGACGATTTGGTGGCGCCCGGCCTCGGCATAGGTCCTGACCAAGGGCACGGCTCGACCGTCGGGGAGCGTCACCCTGAGGGAAGGGAGAGTGATCCCGTCGCCGAAATCGCTGCGTTGCAGGTTGCTGCAGAGGTTGCCAAAGATGTCGACACGGGTGATCTCCCCGTGCAGGGTGGAGCCGACTCTCCGCGGTCGGGATCGGGCGAGCTTGCGGCAGAGGTCGGCGGAGATCTCCGCCCCCAGGGCTGCGGGGTCCGCACCTCCGGCGAGCTTTGCCGCCAGCGGGGCCATGATGTCCCGCCCATGGAAGGTGGCGGATGCCGGTGGGACATTGAGGAGGGCGAGGTCAATGCGAAAGATCCGCAAGCTCACGTCTTTTTCGAAGAGGAAAGAGAAGAGGCCGTTGTCGGGGCCGACAAAAAGGTGCCCTTGGGTGGCGACGACGAGAATGGCCCGGTCGCCGCCCACTTCCGGATCGACAATGGCCAGGTGCACGCTCCCTTCAGGGAAGAAGGGAGCGGCGCGGGAGAGCAGCAGGGACGCGCCGGCCACATCCTGGGGAGGCACCAGGTGGCTGATGTCGACGATCCTCGCCGATGGGCAGATGCCGAGGATGACGCCTTTGAGGACAGCGACATATTCGTCGCGCAATCCGAAGTCGCTGAGCAGGGTGATAAGTGGGGCGGGGTATCGCGACTGGCTCTGCATGGCGGCTAGTCCTCATTCTTATAGACGAAGTAATACAGCTGGCCTGGCTCCTTGAGACGATGGGCTATGTCTTCCGCCTCGCTGCCGCTGCCGAAAAAAATGTCAATCCTGCCCGATCCTTTGATGGCCGCCCCGGTGTCCTGGGGAAAAACGAAGCGCCCGAGCGGCTGGCGGGAGGTGGTGCCGTATTTCCCCAGAGAGGCAGGAAGCCGTGTTGCGACGAAACAGAAGGGCCCGGGCGGCAGGGCATCCCCATCAAGGGCGACAGATCTTCCCGGGGTAAGCACCTCCCCGGAGCTGCCGTGGGGGCCGGAGCTGGATCCCCAACGAAAGAAGACATAGCGTGGATTGTACTGCAGCACCCGCCGCAGCTCTTCGGGATGGCGGCGCAGGTAGTCCCTGATTCCGGGGATGGTTGCCTCTTCGAGGGTGAGTCTCTTTTCGTCGACGAGCAGCTTGCCGATGCTCTTATATTCGCGGCCGTTGGTGCCGGCGAAGCGCACCGCGCGAATACTGCCGTCGGCAAGCCTGATACGTCCCGAGCCTTGCACGTGCAAAAGGAAGACCTCGAAGGGGTCGCCGAGATAGACCAGTTCGTGCTCTCGCAGGAGGCGGGGGTTGTCTTCGATTTCGCTGCGGCTCCACAGGATGGGTTGTTCGTCACTGCGGAAGGCGGACGGTTGCGATGGGAGGGAGTGGAGGGGGAAGCGAAATCTTCCCGTCGCGGTGAGACTGCCCTCGAACAGGGGTTCGTAGTATCCGGTGACGAGCATCTCCCCGGAGGGCGGCTGGCCGCGGCCTGCGGCCTGATAGACGAGAAAGTTGTCGGCGATGAAGCGCTGCAGTTGCTCGTCGCTGGGGCTTTCGCGGAGCTTGTCGAGGAGCTTTTCCACCGAGCGGATGAGGCGCCGTCCGCTGAGAGACTGGCCGGCGAAGCTGTAACTCTTGTCCGCTGCCTGCCGACGGAGGTAGGCGAGGTGTCTGCTGGCGGCCTCTTTCAGGGAGGCGCGATCGAAGTCGTCATGAAAACCGGGGAGGCGCTGGCGATCAAGGAGAAGCAGAGAAGGGGGGCTTTGCTCCTGCACAGAGAGAGGGCGAGTGGGCTGGGTGCAGGACAGGGTAAGCAGGCTGCAGAGTGCGACGAGAAGACGGAATATGCCGCTGGCCATCGCCTTCTCCAGGCTAATTTTTAAAGGCCTCCGCCATCTCGGCCACCGCCATGGCATACTTGCTGCTGTGGTTGTATTCGCTGATCACCTGCAGGTTGGGGTAGCCGGCTATGTAGCGCATGCCTCCCCCCTGTTGCGGGGAAAGCTCCACCGCGACCAGCGACAGCGGCCGGTCCTCGGGAGAGGGCGGTAGCGGCACATTCTGCAGGGAGGCGGCGCGGCGCCAGTCGATGCGCCCGCTGCGTCCTTCCTGCAGCACTTGAGCGAGCACCGGCGAGGAGAGTTCGCGGCCGAGCTCGGCGAAGAGCGGCGTACGGAAGGACCAGCCGAAGGTCTTGAGGTAATTGGCGATGGAGGCGAAGATGTCGGGGTAGGAGCGCACCAGGTCGGGGCGGCCGTCACCATCGAAGTCGACGGCATATTTGTTATAGCTGGAAGGCATGAACTGCGCCTGGCCGAAGGCGCCGGCGTACGAACCCTTGATGCGCTGCGGGTCGAGTCCATAGCGGCGGCAGAGCAACAGGAATTCGACGAGTTCGCCGCGGTAGAAAAGGGAGCGGCGGGGGTAGGCGGAAAAGAGCGTGTTCAGTGTCTGCCACAACCCGAAGGTGCCCTGGTTAGTGCCAAAACGTGTCTCCATGGCCCAAATGGCGGCGATGGCCTCGCGGTCTACGCCATAGACATCTTCTATTCGATCGAAGAGGGCGCGGTGGACTTCCAACTGCTGTTTGCCGATGGCAATGATTGCTGCGGTGATGAAGTTGGCGCGATACTGATAATAGGGCTTGGCCTCGCCCTGGCGGTCCATGAGCTGCAGCACCTTGCGGTCGATGCGCAGGTCGTCGAAATAGCGGCGCAGCTCTCCCTGGGTGAAACCATGACGTTCTTTCAGATCGCGAAAGAGGTCCTCATAGAGGGAGTTGGTGGTATCGATGGGCTGATTGTCGGTAACCAGGTCGGCGGCGAGCACGCCTTTTTCGGGAACTGCGGCGAGCGCTGTCGAGAGAGGCGGGCAGAAGAGGGACACGCAGAGAATGACGAGAATGGGGATGGCGCCCAGTGAAGAGGTGGATCCTTCCCGTGGCCTCGCGGCGAAATGGTCATGGTTCATTGTTCTGGCTGGGTGATCATCGAGGGGGATCCGAGCGGGGCAGAAGCGTCGTCCCTGTGTTGGCCCCCTTCGCCTTTGCCGTCACTATCAAGTCCCTGCCGCCATTGTGGCGACAGGGCAGGCGTGGCGGCGATGGCGTTAGCGGCGCCCCTTTTCTCAGTTGAGGGGCAATCCGAACGGCGTGCCGATATTGGCGAGATTGAAGAACACCACATAGGTGGTGTTCGCCGGGGTATACTGGGTTTCAAAGGTCAGGGACCAGCACTTGGCCATGTAGGTGAGGAAGCCGTTGGCCTTGATGGTTTCGTCCTGGGAGATGCTGTGCTCGATGGTACCGCCGGCGAGCCAACTGGCAAAAAGAGGCAGCGGCGAGCGGAAGCTGGCGTTGATCTGCTCGATTTCATAGCCCAGCGCTGGAGTGGTAAAATCCCCCAGCTCAGTATAGCTCTTGTCCTTGAAGCTGTAGTCGAGGCCGAATTGATCGCCGCGGCTGTTGCGGACCTGGCCGCCGAAGCTGTGGGTGGTGATGATGTTCTCGTAGATGTCGTAGGCTGTCTTGTACAGCAGCCGTGTCGAGGCGAAAGGTGACCATGCCAGCTTGCCATAGACCGCCGACAGTGGTTCATCGTCGGGTTCGGTACGCAGGTCCCAGGCCTGCTCGATGCGCAGGGAGGCGGCATCCCAGGTGGCGGTGCGCTTCATGTCGGCCGTGGAAAGCGGGTTGAAGAAGTTGTCGACGCCGTAAATGAGGGCGTTGCGGCCGATGATCTGATCGACATCGTCCCACTTGGGCAAGGTAATTTGATCGATGCCAGGGATGTGCTCGTACTTGACGAAGGGGCGCACCTGATGGGTGAAACCATTCAGTTCGCCCTCCCCGGTGGAGAAATCGCGTTCCAGGGTAGTGGCCACCTCGACCTTGTATTCCGGGAGGACCCGGTTTTGCGCCTGATCTTCCTCCCAGATCGCATCGCCGTAGGGCTCCACATAGTAGAAAGTCTCGCGCAGTGAAACCTGGGCGAGGGTCTCCAGATAAGGGCTGATGGGGATCGGTGCCGAGATGGCTGGCTTAAGGTCGATGCGGTGGCCGCCGACGCCGTCCTCTCGCCAGTAATTGACGTAGGAGGTGTTCCAGTCGAGATAGTAGTTGGTCTCACCGAAGGGCAGGGCTCCGGAGAACCCGACGCTGGGCAGTTTCCACAGGGGGGTATTGCTTTCGCTGGCGTTGGTGTTGGTCTCGTTGATGGCGAGGAGATTGGCCTCCAGGGACATGCCCTTGAAGCTGCGCAAGGTCTTGAGGGAGTTTTGGCGATTGAGCTCGGTCTGGTTCTGGAAGCTGCGGCCGAAGGTTTCGAAGTAGCTGTCGTAGCTCTTGCGGTAGCCGGAGGGGCCGGAGTTGAATTCGTTGAGGTAGTCTTGGTCGGAGACGATGTCGATGTCGAGCCTGGTCTGCCATACATCGGCGAAAATGTGGTCGGCCTTGCCGCGGATCCAGTAGCGGTCGTTGTTGTCGTGGGTATAGCCTGTTTCCCGGTAATAGTCGGTTTCCGAGGGGTCGGAGAGCTCGTCGTCGAGGAAGGTGGCGGAGAAGGTACCCTTGTTGGTGGAGCTCGACATGTAGCGGAAATCGGCTCCGGGCATAAAGCCCCGCTTCATCCTGTACTCGGGGTAGAAGGTTGCGTCAACAGAGTCGGAGATATTGAGGAAAAATGGTACGTTCAGCCCGAATCCATCGAGAGAGGAACTGGAGATGTAGGGGAAGAGGAAGCCACTCTGGCGTGTGTTCTTGGCCGGCAGGATCATGTAGGGTGTATAGAACACCGGCACGTCCTTGATGTTGAAGCGGGCGTGGGTGAGCACGGCGTAGCCGCCCTGGCGGACTTCGGTGTTGGCGGCCGAGAAGCTCCATGGGGGCGTCTCGCCGTCGTCGAGCTTACAGGTGATCACCCAGCCATCGCCGATGCGATAGGTGTCGAATCCGGTCTTTTCGACGGACTTGCCTTCGAGGTGCAGGGAGAGCTCCTTGCGCAGAATGGTGGCGTCGGTGAACTTGCCCGTCTCCTTGGGTAGGCTGACGGTAGCCTCGCGGGCGAAAAGTTCCTCCTCGTTGGTCACGATGTGCACGTTACCTTTGGCCTTGATCGACTCCATCTCGACATCGTAGACCATCCAGTCGGCCTTGATGGTGACCGTGGTCTGGTACTGGGGGGCCGCCTGGCGTTCCACCTGTTCGGCGCGAGGCGCTTCGGGTTTCTGCTTTTCTTCGAGCAGTTCGGCCCAGGAAGAGACCTTCTGATCTTGCGTCGTCCGTGGCGTCACCTTCTGATTTTTTTCGAGGACGACGCTGCCCTGGGCGACGATGCTGTCGGGCTTTTCGTAGCGGATGACCTTGTCAGCCGAGATGTTCCATTTTTCCGTGGCCACCTTCTCGGCCCAGGCGAGCTGTGTGCCGCCGGTCATGTTGACGAGGATGGCCAGGGCCATGAGACGCGAGCCGCAGAGGAGTGGAAAACGAAGGTACACGAGAGGCTCCTGAGGAGATGGTTGGAGAGCAGCGCCGTTATCGGTCGGCGCTGCCGCCGGGGAGTCTGCTGGTGGCATGTCCCCTGTCCGTCGGCTTCCCCGGATCGACGGGGAGGCGGCAATTCGCTGTAAAATCCATTGGAATGGGAAATGTACCGGTTCGTATCAGACACTGTCAAGTTTAAAGTCTTCTCGGCCCGCCAGGGCGCAGTGTTCCGTCAGGGGGCGATGGAGTTCGGCTCCTTGTGGTGGTCCGGCAAATTGTAATTGTGTTTCGCTGCAAGAGACAGTACTAGTGTCGCTGGGAATTCACCGCAGGCGGCTTGCCATGAAAGCTGGCCAATCCTGCGGTGGACGGGCGACGGCCGATTGCGGGGTACCGCATGGCACTCGTCGGCCTGCGAAATGGAGGTGCACGTCCCGCAAGTTTTCACGTTTCCGGTCTGTCTCCCCTCGTTCATGGGGCGGGTTGCTCTGCAACACCGCCCACCTCGGATCGGATGTCCTTGCCGCATGTGCATCGATACTCAAATGACGCTGTCTGCAAAAGCAGAACGCGTCCTCACAACTTATGGGCCGGCGCCTCGGCAGTTTCCGGTGCCCCGGTGAAGAGGTGTGTCATGGCGGATGAAACCACAGACGAAAAAGAGAGCAAAGTCGTACAACTGAAAGCGACCACCGGAGCCTGGTGGAAGAGTACCTCCACCGCCGAGGCACAGGGCGCTGGGGAAGGCAGTGAGGGTGGCGAAGAAGCTGCCCCGGCGAAAAAGACCACCTCGCGTGGCGGCAGGTCGCGACGCGCCGGGGCAAAGAAGGACAAGGCGCCGGCGGAGACCGCCGGGGCAGGGGTTGAGACCGTAGTGGAGGCAAAGACGCCACCGACGGAGGATGAGTCAGCACCAGTCGCCGACAAGCCGAGACGGTCGTCGCGACGAGGTCGAAAGAAACCGAAAGCCGAGCTTCCCGGTTCCGAGGTGCGACCGGACCAGGTCGTCGGGGAGCCGGCCGTTAACGATAACTTGGCCGCAGGCGAAGACGGGGCATCCAGTGGCAAGGGCGACGATTTGGCGACAACTCTCGCCAGCGAGAGCGACACCGCCGTCGACACTGGCTTCGACAGGGGCGATCAACAGTCCGCGGGGGAAGAAGAGAAGGGCGCCGAGCCGCGCCGCGCCAAGAGCGGGCGCAGCCGGCGTGGCAGGCGTGGCAAGAAGAACAAGGTCGCCGAGGCCGGTGGCCTTTCTCAGGAGGAGCAGGGCGTCGCCACGCCGGGAGAGGCACCGGATGATGCCGAACCCCCCAGGCGGCGCGGCTTCGACGACGCCGAGGGAGACGATTATGGTGACTATGGCGACGACGACTTCCGTGATGGCGACGACGAGAACGACGACGACGAGATAGAGCTGCCGGCAGAACCGGTGAAGCGGGTCTGCAAGCTGCTCATCAACGCCGAAGAACCGGAAGAGTGCCGCCTCGCTCTCCTCGAGGATGGCCGGCTGGAGTCGATCCATGTCTCCACCGTGGCGAGAACGCAGACCAAGAACAATATCTACAAAGCGCGGGTGGTGGCCATCGAACCCAGCCTGCAGGCCGCGTTCATCGACTACGGAACCGAGAAGAACGGCTTTCTCCCCTTCAGTGAGATCCATCCCGAATACTACAAACAGGAGGTGAGCGCCGAGGTGCGCCATCTCATCGAGACGCATCAGTGGAAGAAGCTGAGCATCGTCGACGTTCTCGAAAAGGGTCAGGAGGTTCTCGCCCAGGTGGTCAAGGAAGAGGTGGGCAAGAAGGGCGCCAACATGACCACCTACCTGTCCATCCCCGGACGCTGCGTGGTGCTGATGCCAGGATCGGATTCCTCGGGGATCTCGCGCAAGATTTCCGGGGAGGAACGCCGCTCGCAGCTGCGCGAGGTGATGAACTCCATCGATCTGCCCGAGGGCATCGGCTGGATCGTACGGACCGCCAGCGTCGATATCACTGAAGAACTCCTCTCCCGTGATGTCAAGTATCTCCTTTCGCTGTGGGAAGAAATCAAGCGCAAGGGTCAGGAGATGAAGGGCGTCGGCTCGGTCTATGAGGATCAGGAGAGTGTGCTGCGTTTTCTCCGCGAGCATTTCGATCCCTGTATTCAGGAAATTCTCGTCGATGACCGTACCGCTCTGGAGCAGGTCAAGAAGTTCGTCGAGATGTTGCCCGAACAACAGCGCAAGGTAAAGGTTCGTCTGCACCAGGGGGCGCGGCCGATTTTCAATCAGTACAGCGTCGAAGATCAGATCGAATCCATCTATCAGCCGCAGGTCCCCCTGCCTTCCGGCGGCTCTATCGTCATCAACCCCACCGAGGCCCTGGTGGCCATCGACGTCAACTCTGGCTCGACTTCACGGGGCAAGAACTTCGAGGCCTCGATCTTTCAGGCCAATATGGAGGCGGCAGCCGAGCTGGCGCGTCAACTGCGGCTGCGCGACCTTGGCGGGCTGATCGTCGTTGACTTCATCGATATGCGCAACCGCAAGCACATCATGGCGGTGGAGCGCAAAGTCAAGGAGTCGATGAGGAAGGACAAGGCCAAGGTCGACTTCAGCCGCATCTCGAAGTTCGGCCTGATGCAGATCTCGCGACAGAAGCTGGGCGCTCCCATCGAGGCCGGCAACTACCGCCGCTGCGAGCACTGCAAGGGCCGTGGCACGGTAAAGTCGGTGGAGACCTTGGCGCTCTATTACCTGCGGCGCATCCAGACCGGGGCGAGCCGCAAGGGGGTGGCGCGCATAGAGGCCCAGCTGCCCATCGAGGTGGCCTCGTATCTGCTCAACAACAAGCGGACCGAACTGTATGAGATGGAAAAACGCTACGATCTCGATGTGGTCATTGTCACCCGCCCCGAGATGAAGCCAATGGACCACGACCTGATTTTTCACAAAGCCGAAAAAGAGGGCAAAGATAAAAAACAGGCTTGAGTTGAACTGAGAACTGCGGTATATAAGGTCTCTCCATGCACCAGTAGCTCAGCTGGATAGAGTATCTGACTACGAATCAGGGGGTCACAGGTTCGAATCCTGTCTGGTGTACCAAGAAAATCAAGCACTTATCGTTAATTCGATAAGTGCTTTTTTGTTTTTCACGCTGTGTTTCTATGTCATTTCTATTAAAGAAAATCTCAATAAAGCGTCATGTGCGTTCTTCTCAAGTTTTCAGATGGAGGAGGTATCTTGAGATTAGAGATGACGAGTGGTGTAAGCTTTCACGTAAACGCAGAAACTTTTCCAAGCTATCTTAGAAACACTTCTGTCCTTCTTTCCTACTTGAGCCTGCCTCGCCTTCAGGCCTAGAGGCAGCTCCCACTGACCGCTTTCAATGGAGACGGCCGCCACCTGCATGTACAGTAGACATCTCTCGCTAGCGCTCCGCTGCACTTTTGAGAGGTGTCCTTTGGAAAGCTTTTCTTTCCAGAGGCTCCATTTCTGAACAACTTTGTATCTGTCGCGAAAGTGATGCCTGTTCATTCGCTGAGCAACTTCGGCGGCACACTGTCGCCGAAGCGTAATGGATCGATCAGCCGCTCTGGATCAAAGTATCGGCCGAGAACTTCTCGCTGACGGTCAAGCACCGGCAACGCTTTAGCGACGATCTTGTTTGCCTGCGGGATGAGTTTGCATTCGCGTTTGATGTAATATCCTGCCGCCCTGATCAGGGCTTGCATAAGTAGTTTGGTGTCGCCTTCGGCGTGATACCAGTCGTGTTCGAGCACTTCATGCATCTCAAAAAAAAGACCGAGATCCCACAGCAGGAAGCTGCGGAGAAACGGGTCGTCGACCTTGCCGGATATGGCAGCAACCGCTTTCCGATAGCGATCAAGCCGCTCATTGATATAGCGAATATACACCTCGGCCAAACGCTGGTCGAGATAGCGGATGGCCACCGTTTCGGCCGATTCGGTTGACCCATTCTGCAGACATTGCAGCAGTGCGCTGGACAGGTCGTTACGTATATCGCGGCTGAGTCGGTCGGTAAAGGGGTTGAAATACTGATTGTCAGTCATGGCATAATGCTCCTTCGACTGTCAATATCACAGAGTTTTGCCTTTCAGCGTGCAATACATCGCTGACACCGCCATCCCGTTGAAGAGGAACCATGCACCAACTACCGCTCGAGTGGTCTGTTGCACTTTAATGAGATGTTCTTTGGTAAGGTAAAGTCGGTAGTTGCTCTATTTCTGAACAATTCATTGCTACTAGCCTATCCTACCATCTCAGGAATAGTCTTACCTTTTATTTTTTCTAGCAACCAATAGGTAGGTAGATCACATCTCAATTCTTTCAGTATCATCGGTGCTGCACCGGCTCCTTCGATTTCACCCTGTCTCAAGACGAAAGTTTGGAAGTTTTTTAATAGCAAGACTCACGACATGATGGTTTTCCGGAATGCTGGAAGGATATTCCGGAAAAAATAATTGGACAGCGTAAAAAATGAGGATCATGTTTGTTCAATCTGTCCTGTCTTGTTAGTCCCTCCAGCGATAAACGCAGTGATGGCGTGAATGTTGCATGCAACCCTACGCTTGTTAATATTATCAAGCCGAAGTGACGTTCAAGATAACTCAATGCGGTGACGGAAAATCATCGCCGGCAGACTTATCGAGAGGAGGTAAGTCTACAACTTCGGATATTCTTTGTGGAGGTATTTGTGAAAAAAACATTCGCTGCTGTAGTTATGCTCTGTTTAATGGAGGCATCTTTAGCACTTTCTTCAACTTTCTACTCAACACAGGATGCGAATATTTCATTTGGGGAAGAAGGCCGTTCCTACACACCTCAGTTCTTTCAGTACGAATTGACAATTAATTGGTCAGATGGAGCTATAAATGCTGGCCTCGTTCGATTTGATTTGAGTGCATTTTCGGGAAATCTTTCTGTTGCCAACCTCGACCTGTACCATCTTTACAACAATGGGTATGGTGCAAATTTCGGAATTTATAGAAACACGGCAGATTGGGACTCCACTACTGTAACTTGGAACAATAGCCCTAGTTACGATCCCACTCCATTGAGCACTCTTTTTATCAATGACAATAATACAGATGTTTGGCGATCTGTCGACGTCACATCACTTGTGAGTGGTTGGCTAGATGGAACATATGATAATTTCGGATTGAGAATACAACGGATCGACCAAGCTAATCCTGTCGTTTATTTTGCTTCTAGCAACAGAGAAGGATTTGGCCCTTTGCTTAATTTGACTGCTTCGGACGTAAACCCAGTACCTGAACCAGCCACCATGATTCTCTTCGGAACCGGTCTCGCCGGTCTCGCTGCCGCACGCCGGAGAAAGAAAGCATCCTGATCTCTCTACCTCAAAATTGCGCAACACCAAAGGCAGGGCCATTCATTTGGCTCTGCCTTTTTCATTGCCACAACTCGCCATCATGAGTTGCCAGTGGAAACCTCCATCAATCGCGTACCGACCTAAACGAAACACTACTACTGTTCTTTGGAACTTATGCTAACCCAGATTCCTAGCAATAAAAGATGAATTTGGCAGATGAGCTTCTCCATGAGTACCACCCCACTCTTTGAAGAAAATCAGTAGACGAACACACGCGTCACCATCTGACCAGGGCAACAGTAGTAACCTCAGTTTTTATCGAGGAGGCAATTGTTGTAGGTTTCCACTGGGCATTCATGGTCGCGATTAACGAAAAAGGCAGAGCCACGTGAATGACTCTGCCTTTGGCGGGAAGATTTTTTTAAGGATGTGCTATCAGCAGGCTTTCTTCCTCCGGGGTGCTGCTGCGAGACCAGCAAGACCGGTACCGAAGAGGATCGTGGTGGCAGGTTCGGGGAGGACACTGATGCTTACTATTCCCCCCCCCGATCTCAATAGTAAATCCATCTGAGGATGTATTGACTACTATGCCCCCAAAATTCCAAAAGCTCTAGTCTGGTTAGGTAGAGTGCAGAACATTCTGCACTCTACCAAGATTGTCCGTTTTTTCGGTATCTCTCCCTGTAAATGGCTATTTGATGAGCCTGGTATAGCGCTTGACCAGACCAATGCTGTTGCGCCGTTTGCAGCTGGGGCGACTGAACAATCGTACGAACTGGCTGCGTAGAGCGGACAGCAGCTTCCTCGCTGGAGGGCCTTTGTCTGTGGTTTTCATGAGTCACCGTCTGTGAAGGGGGGAGGCAGCAGCAGAGCGCTGACATGGCTTTTCGGGTTCTTGGCGGAGGGAGGGGAAAATGCTCCATTTCCAGCTTTTCAGGGCTGGCCATGCTTGAGCTGCTTACCGACGTTCCAGCAGTTGGCGACGGCCTCACCCAGGCTCCAGTATTGCTTGCTGGCCATGTCGAAGAGCAGTGGCCGCAGCCTGGTGATGTCGACTTTTCCGTCGACGAGAACCTCAGCCTCGGCATGGGTCTGCACTATCTCGCCGATGAAGACGTCGTGGCTGGGATAATCGATGACCTGGTCGAGGCGGCATTCCATGCACACCGGGCATTGGGCGATCATCGGCGCCGAACGCAGCTCACCGTAAAAGATATCGAAGAGTGACGATTTGTCGGTCTTTTTGCCGGTCATGATGCCACAGTAGTCGGTTTCGACCACCAGGTCCACCGAGGGCAGGCAGACGCTGAAGGTGCGGTTCTCGTGGATTCCGGCGTTGGTGTAATGGATTTTCCCCAGACCAATCGAGATATGGCTATGGGTCATGATGCCGATATGGGCGACGGTGATGAAATTGGGTTTTTCGTTGACGGTGGCGCCCACCAGCACGGTGGGCGTCGGGTAAAGGGCATTGATCGGGCCGAGTTCCTGTCTCATGGCAGTTCCCCAGTGAATATCGAGGCTTCGTGGTTCAGCGGATGAAGTTCGTGTAGATCTTGCCTTCCCGTTCCGGCTCAGGCACGGTGCCGCGGCCATGCTCGACCAGCTGCAGCAGCCAGGTCAGGTTGCGGCCCAGGGTGCGCATGATCTGTTTGCCCTCTTCGTCCTGGACGACCTCGCCCGGCTTGGTGCCATGGATGACGTTCCAGTAGTTGGAAGTCGGCACGAGCATCTCGGCGTAGCAGAGGAAATTGTTGAGCTGGTTGAAGGTCGGCAGTCCTCCTGAGCGCCGCACCGCCACCACCGCGGCGCCGACCTTGTGGCGGAAGAGGCCGCCGTTGACTCCGCCGACATAGAAGGCGCGGTCGAGAAACGATTTCATCGTCCCGCCGATGGCGGAGAAATGCACCGGCGAGCCGATGACGATACCGTCGGCCTTCTTCATCAGCTGGATCCATTCGTTCACCTCATCGTCCTGGATGCAGCGCTCGTTTTTGTTTTTCATGCACTGGCCGCAGGCGAGACAGCCGCGGATAGCCTTGTTGCCGACGTGGACGATTTCCGTGGCGATCCCCGCCTTGTTCAGTTCCTCGACCACCATCTCGATGGCATGGAAGGTGTTGCCGTTTTTCTTCGGGCTGCCGTTGAATGCTACTACGTTCATGGGTTCCTCCGGTCTGCTGGTTGAGAGTTGAGTGATCACTGGCGAATTGACTGTGCAATATTCGTTCATAGGTCCAAAAAGATCAATAAGCTACTTTCCGGTAACGGAGTATTATTTTCGGGCGCGTAGTATCGTACTTACGGTACTGGCGCGGAAAACCAAGGATGAATGCGCAGATCCGGTAGACACCGCGCGCATGACATACCGGGAGAACTGACAGGAGAGGCACCTTCCCCTTCTCCAAAAACGTTGACGAAAACGTCAACTCATGTTAACACCTGTTAACATGCATGACACCCGAGATCACATACTTGCCGCAGCCTGCGACATCTACCTCCTCGAAGGGTACCGGGGGCTGAGCATGCGCAAGGTGGCGAAAGGCGCAAACCTGTCGCCGACCGCCATCTACCGCCACTTTACAAACAAGGAAGAGCTGCACCAAGAGGTCTTGCGCAGCGGCTTTCGCACCTTCGATTCCTATCTGCAGCAGTCTCTGGCTGGCGACTCTCCGCTGGCGCGTCTGCGGCTGGCCGCCGAGCAGTTTTTCCAGTTTGCCACCGAGCAGAGCAAGTATTACGAGATCCTCTTTTTGACCATGGACCATGGGGTCGAGCACCAGGTCAAGGGAGCGCTTCACGATGATGCCTTCGTCAGCCAGCGCTTCATGGAGGGGCGGGTGCGTGAGTGCATGATGGACGGCTCGCTGAGAGACGACTCGGCAGAGGAGGTGGCGATGCTGTTGCTCGCCACCTGCAACGGCTTCTTCGGCCTCTATGTCTCTAAAAAGCGCAAAGACAGCAAAGAAGAATTGCACGCCAAATACCAGCGGATGTTCGCTCGGCTTCTGGCCGGCCTGCAGCTCCCAGCCGCCAGCGCATCCCATCCCATCACCACGGAGGACGTCCGATGATCTCTTTCAACAGTCCGCAGACCACCGCCGACGCAGCCGCCAAGGAAACGGCCATGGTGGCTGCCACGCGCCAGCTTATCCTCAATCCCCAAACCGCAGAGTATGGTGACCTCGATGATGCATCGCGGCAGCTGGTCAAAAAGACCATCGCTTTTTTCGAGGGGAAAGGGCTCGACATGATCCTTCATGACGACCACGAGCGGGTCTGGTACCAGGACTTTCTCGATTTCTCGAGAGATGCCGGCCTTTTTGCCACCTTCCTGACACCCGCCGGCTACGGGCAGGGCGACTGCCGCTGGGATACGTTCCGCAATTGCGCGATCAACGAGGTGCTTGGCTTCTACGGTCTCAGCTACTGGTATACCTGGCAGGTGACCATCCTCGGTCTGGGACCGATCTGGATGAGCGACAACGAGGAGGTCAAGGGGCGGGCCGCCGCCTTCCTCGGTCAGGGGGAGATCTTCGCCTTCGGCCTCTCGGAAAAGGAGCACGGCGCCGATATCTACGCCAGCGACATGAGTCTGACGCCGCTGGCTGACGGCAGCTATCGGGCCGACGGCGGCAAATACTATATCGGCAACGCCAATCAGGCGGCCCTGGTCTCCACCTTCGGCAAGTTCAGCGACTCCGGGGAGTACGTGTTTTTTGCGGTCAGCTCACGGCACGAAAACTACGAGCTGGTCAAGAATGTCATCAACTCCCAGAACTATGTCGCCGAATACGCCCTCAACAGTTACCCGCTGACCCGGGCCGACATCCTCGCCGAGGGTCGCCAGGCCTGGGACATGGCGCTCAACACGGTAAACGTCGGCAAGTTCAACCTCGGCTGGGCCTCCATCGGCATCTGCAGCCACGCCTTCCACGAGGCCCTCAACCACGCCGCCAGCCGTCGCCTGTTCGACCACTACGTCACCGACTTCGTGCACGTCAAGCAGCTGTTTCTCGACGCCTACGCCCGACTGGCGGCCATGAAGCTCTTTGCCCTGCGCGCCATCGACTACATGCGTTGCGCCGGGCAAGATGATCGCCGCTATCTGCTCTTCTCGCCGATGGTCAAGATGAAGGTCACCACCCAGGGCGAAGAGGTCATCAATGCCCTCTGGGACGTGATAGCCGCCAGGGGCTTCGAGAAGGATATGTACTTCGAGATGGCGGCCCGCGACATCAGGGCCCTGCCGAAGCTCGAGGGCACGGTCCATGTCAACATGGCCCTGATCATCAAGTTCATGGCCAACTATTTCTTCAAGCCAGGCAGCTACGCGCCAACGCCGCGCCAGACCGGGCCGGTTAACGATGATTTCCTCTTCCGCCAGGGCCCGACCAAGGGGCTGGGCAAGACGCGCTTTCATGACTACCGCCAGGTCTACGGCCGTGTCGACCTGCCCAACGTCAATGTCTTCAAAAAGCAGATCCGGGTGTTGAAACTCTTCCTGGTGGCCGGCAAGCCCGGCAAGGAGCAGGTCAAGGATTTCGATTTCCTGCTCAACCTGGGGGAGCTTTTCACCCTGGTCGTCTACGGGCAGTTGATCCTCGAAAACATGGAGCTGCTGGGCATCGACAAGAGGGTCATCGAGCAGATTTTCGATGTGATGATCCGCGATTTCTCCAAATTCGCCCTGCAGCTCTACACCAAGCCGGGCACCACCATCATGCAGCGGCTGCTGCTGAAAAGGATGATCCGGCGACCGGTGGCCGACCACGGCCGGGCGGAGGAGGTCTGGACCACCTACGTCTTCGCCATGAAGGGCGAATACGAGATGAACAGGTAGCAACCACCAGTAAACGATAAACAGCACGACAGCGGGGGAAGAACGACCATGACAAGAGAAAACTACAGCGATATCGAGGTCCGTTATGAAGGCGGGGTGGCGACGATTTCCATCAACCGGCCGGAAAAATTGAACGCCATCCGCATGACCACCTACAGGGAGCTGATCGCCGCCCTGGAGGAGGCCGACGCCTCGGCGGAGTGCCGCATCATCCTCCTGCGCGGAGCCGGCAGCAATTTTACCGCCGGCAACGACTTGCAGGACCTGGTGGGGCCCGACCTGATGGGGCTGATGGAATGCGTCGGTGGCATCTTCAAGACCGTGTCGAAGCTGAATAAAGTGTTGGTCGCCGCAGTCGAGGGGGTGGCGGTGGGTATCGGCACCACCATTTTGCTGCACTGCGACATGGTGGTCGCCTCGGCCAAGGCCAAGTTCCGCGTGCCCTTCGCCAACCTCGGGGTGGGGCCGGAGGGGGCGTCGAGCGTGCTCCTGCCCCTGGGCATCGGCCAGAAGCCGGCGCGCGAGGTGCTGCTCACCGGGCGCTTCTTCAGCGCTGACGAGGCCCTGGCCTGGGGTCTCGTCAATCAACTCGCCGAGCCCGGTAAAGCGGGGGAAAGCGCGCAACGCATAGTCGCCGGTCTGCTGGCGCAGCCGCAAAGCTCGCTCCTCGCCAGCAAGGCGCTGATGCGGGCATCCCTGCCCGATGTCGCGGCGGTGGTCGACTGCGAGCTGCAAAAGTTCGGCGAACTCCTGCAGACCCCGGAAACCGCGGCCAGGATCAAGGCATTTCTCAAGGGATAGTATGGCACTACCCTCGCGCTCTGGGCAGGGATCTCGAATTTGACGGATACAAGGCGGCACAGCCCGTGTCCATGCGGCTCAGTGCATCGCAGACCTTGCCGGTACCGGGGACGCGGCAGAGGGGAGGGCCAGGTGGCGGCGAGTTTTTCTCCCGGTGTTTATGAGAAATCAGGCGAAAATATCGACGTATTGCCCCGGTGCGCCTGACGAAGCGGCTGGGGCCGGTGCCGTTGCCTGAACTGGCGCGGCCGGTACCGTCGCCATCCCTTCGAGAGTTTTTTCAATAAGCTCTCCAGCAAGTTCTGGCATGCGGTTGGCGGCTTTCAGGAGAGACACGGTTCCAGTGGTGGGCAGAGCACTTGTGGCGCCTATGGACATGGTTGCACCTCTTGCTGAGAAGTCTCGTAACTGCACCTATTGTATGTCCACATTTGCCCCTTTGCAAGGCCGCTTGGCCGCGGCGGGGCGGGCAAGCGGCAGGCGTAGCCATGCTTTGAACGCATAGAGCCTTCGGCCTGCCCGAAACCCTTACACCGGATCGTTATGACACTTCAGGCATCCGGTGAATGAGGGATGAGAAGTGACGGGAGTGGCACCGGAGGCATTTTCGGGGGCATGGCAGTCGAGACATTGAGCGTCTCTAGTAATGTCCTCGGTATGGGTGTCCGGGAAGGTATTTTTCGAAGGGCCATGCAGCCCCAGATAGTAACGATAGGCGCAGCCTGCTGAAGTGATCGCCAGCAGAAACGATATTGTCAGCAACAGCATATTTTTCCTCATCGTTTTTCCTCCAGTCTTCCATCTTTCAGGCATATAACCACATCGCTCGTCGATACCAGCTCGTGGTCGTGGGTGGCGATAAGCACGGTCGTGCGCTGCTCTCGGCAGAGCGCATGTATCTCGTCGATCATTACTCGGCTGTTGGCGGAGTCGAGATTGGCGGTCGGTTCGTCGGCGAGAAGTATCGCCGGGCGGTGCGCGATGGCCCGGGCGAACGCTATTCGTTGCGCTTCTCCTCCGGAGAGTTCTGCCGGCATCGCCTTGTCATAGCCACGCAAGCCAACGGCGGCCAACAAAGCGTCGATGCGTCTGCGTTGCTCGAGCCCTTTTATTCCATTCTGCTCCAGAGGGAACATCAGATTCTCGGCCACCGACAGCCATGGCAGGAGATTCGCCGCTTGAAAGAGGAAGCCGACCGATTTGCTGCGGAAGTGGCATCGCTGGCGGTGGCTGAGGCGGCATATATCGCATCCATCAATGACGATGGCGCCGCTGTCCGGAGTTTCCAGGGTGCCGATGCAGTTGAGCAACGTCGTTTTACCTGAACCGGAACGACCGAAAAGCACTCCCCGCTGGCCCCTCGCCATGGTGAAGGAAATATCGGACAGTGCCGCCACGTGCCCGCGGCCCGAAGAAAACGTTTTGCTGACTCCCTGGAGTTCGATCATCATTACATCCCCCTGAGGATCTCTGCCGGTCCCTTGTGCAGCACATAGGCCGTTGGCCATACAGCCGCGATCAGCCCGAAGAAGATGGCCGTAGCAGGAGGGGTGATTGTTGCCAGGAAGGTCAGTCGCGGGTAAAGCAGTCCGGAAACGGCAAAGTATTGGTTGTGAGAGGTGAATGAACTGATGTCGATACCGACGGTGGCAAAAAACTCGGCGAGGACGACTCCTGCGACAGTCCCGACAAGCGCCGCCAGAACCGTCAGGATGAGGATTTGGCTGACGAGGAGCAGCGCCGTGTCCGCGGGCGACACGCCCATCGCTTTCATGATGCCGTGATCTCGAAGGTTTTTGAGGATAAAGATATGAAAGGCGCAGGAGATACCCACTGAAACGATCACAAATACCAAAAAAATGACTATGCCCATGCAGATATGGTCGAGCTCGATGAGCTGCTGCAGGTCGGGCATGAATTCCGGCCAGGCGAGAAAGCTGGCGGAGGGCAGGATGCGGCGCAGGATGCCGACGACGACATCCTCCGCCGTTCCCTTGGCGAGAAAGACGGCGATGGAGAGATTCGTTTGTTGGCCAGGCAGGGACTCGATCGGGCAAAAAGCCATTCCCTGGTCAAGATGCGTGAGTCCGGTGCGGTAGATTCCCGCCACCTGTAATGAGGCCAGGGGCGCCTCATCGCGGTCGCTGATGAGGACGTGATCGTCAACGGCGACACCGAGGCGTTCGGCTGTAGCGTGTCCGAGGAAAATCGACGCCTCGCCGGGGTCAGGGTACCGGCCCGACAAGGTCTTCCTGGCGAGAGAGGTGGTGGCTTTCTCCGCCGCGGCGTCGACACCGATCAGGGTGAGCGGCTCGACGCGTCCGTTTTTTCCCAACAGCACCGGCAAATCTCGGCGTACCACAACCCGCTCCACCCCGGCGATGGCTGGCAGGGGGAGGTCACCCGGGTGTAGGTTGCTGCCGACGATTTGGCCCGTAAAGAGACCGGTGGAGTTGCCGATCATCGCATCATTGGTGCCGACGGCCAACGCCGAGAGAAAGACCAGGGCGGCGACAGCCGTCAGCACCATGAACGACAGGACAAAGGTCGCCTTTCTCGATCGATGCAGAAAGAGGAAAGCAAGTTTCAGAACGAAGCCTAAGCGCATGGCGGCGGGCGAGATTGTGCCTCAGCCTGGCGTGAGTCCGCCGATTCGAGCGGCGATGAATGCCGCGGCGGGCCCGACCAGGTGTTGGTGCGGTTCAAGAAACAGGGCGCCAAGTCCTTCTTGCAACATCTCCATGGCTTCGCGCTTCAGCCTGGTGGCGATTCCGGGGTGGGCTGCATAAAAGTCTCCCGGTGACTGACCCGTGCCGTGGGCCGATTGCAGGTCACCCCATGCTTTTCGAGATTCCCCGTGGGCGATCACCGACGCCACATAGTTGTGGCGTCTTCTTGATATATCGACAAAAAGATCGACCATGTCGTCGAGAATCTGGCAACCGATGCCAATCCTGTACAACGACCGCTGTGCTTCCGCGGCCGCCGTGGGCATGGGCTGCTCGAAAAGCGCCGGAACCACCCAAGGGGCCTGAAAAAGCATGCCGGTCTTGAAGTGGTGGACATCGGTGAGAACCTTTTCGGGGCGGAGTCGCTGCTTGATGCCCCCTTCCTCGGAGGCCTCCTGCGCACCGCTTCTGGCCAGGGCATCAAGGCAGGCATTGCTGGCGCGCAGCGCCACGTCGATCGGCAGGCCCTGCTGGTGGCAATACGCGGACAGCAGGGTGAAGAGCACGCGATCGGCAACCATGATATCCAGGACCGAACGGAAGCGATGGGCCTGGGCAGGCAGATCAGTTTCCAGGGTGGTCTTGTACTCGTCGTCAAGAAGGTTGTCGCAGCCGGTCACCAGGCCTCGGAGACACTGGTTGATGGCAACGTAAAAGACGCGCCTCTCCTTGGGAATCTCAGCCCTGAAGTAGGAATAGAGGAACAGCGCGGAGAAAAAATTGCTCGACAGCGACAGCGATGCCCGAGTGGGCTGGACAAGGTTGATAGCTCCTTTATCGAGGACTGCGGCCGCTTCACGCCAGAATCGTTCCAGGCCCGCCCCAAGTTCGGCCTCGAGTTCGCTCGCTTGCGCAGTGGGGTAAAATGAAAAATAAACAGTATTCATAATGGCTTATCGCTGGAAAAAATAGTGAGGTAGCCAAAATAGCTGGCGACTTTCTGTGGGTCGGCGAAGCCAGCGGCGGCGATAAGCCCCGGCAGGAGGCCCTGGATATTCTCAGCGATCTGCGGTTGGAGGAAGACCCAGCGCGAGGCATGAGAAAGCAAAGCCCCAAACAGCGTCGTCGGCCGATCCATGTCGGCGATGACCAGCCTGCCCCCTGGTTTGAGAACTCTATAGGCCTCGCGGAGGCTCTCTTCCTTGAGATCCAGGGGGAGGTGATGGAAAAACAGGCTGGAGACGACGGCATCAAAGGAACAGTCTGCAAACTCCAGGTGTTCCGCGGCCATGGCTTCGAACCGGCACTTCGCGGACCCGCGCTTGCTTTGCGCCGCCTCGATCATGCGTCCGGCGGCATCGATGCCGGTGATCGATCCGCCTTGACCGGCTTCGAGGAGGCGGGCGATCTTATCACAAAGCAAGCCTGTCCCGCAGCCAAGATCGAGAAGAGCGTCGGACGGCTTGATGTCGAGCGTGTCGATGATCCTCTGGTCGAACTCCCGTTGTTTGTTGAACAGACAGAGTGGTTCAAGCACATCATAGACGGAGGCGGCATAATCGAGGGTCCGGCCTCTGGTCGGGATTGAAGGTATGGGCATTTGAATTTATTGGAGATATGGTGGTTTGGGTGTGTGGTACGGTGGATGAGGGGCTTGCCAATAAACGCGAATATACCACTCGATTGCTAAGAAATGCTTAAGTTTGTGGCCGTATTGATGTTGTCAATCAGGGGAAGAGCAAAGAACAGGGACGCTCGATGAAGAAACTGTCGACACAGTGGAATCGGGGCAATACACTGTAGGGAGCAGAACTGGAGCGCTGGCGTTCTTGGCGTTGCTGCCGTGCCGGTTTCAGTGCCTTGACCACAGCGGTGACACTGCAAGCAGCGCTGCTGTGACAGCCTTTGGTACGGCCAAAGGCAGCGCTCCTTGTTGAGGTGTCTGTATTGCAAAAATATTTTCACCGAGAATGTTACGATACGACTTGGCAACGTACTATGAATGAACAGACGCTTATCCAACACGCGCTCAAACTGCTTACCGAGTGCGAATACGAAGGACAGGATGCTACCCCGGCAGCACTCGCCGCAAAGCTCGCCATCTCGCCGCAGCAGGTCGATCGATTGCTTGGCGAACTGCGGAAGGCGGAATTGCTCGACGCCGATGGCCTGTCCCTGACGGCCAGCGGCCGAGAGTATGCCCTGCATGTCCTGCAGGCCCATCGGCTATATGAAACCTACCTTGCCAGGAAAACCGGGCTTCCCGAATCCGCTTGGCATGCGCTCGCCGATGAACGGGAGCACACGCTTTCAAGGGACGAGGTCAAGAAACTGGCCGAGGATCTCGGCCACCCGCGCTTTGACCCCCATGGCGACCCCATCCCGACAGCGGCCGGAGAAATGCCGCCGAGGCGCGGCCAGCCGCTGGTGGTGTACCCCGCCGGATGGACGGGGAGAGTGGTGCATATCGAAGATGAACCCTCACGGCTGTATGCTCGCATAGCTCAGGCCGGTATAACCACCGACACCGTGCTCCGCGTCGAGAAAAACGACGACAGCGGAGTACGCATTCGCCTGGAAGGACTGACCGTGGCCTTTCCTGGGGAGGTCGCCGCGCAGATAACCGCGGTGGAACTGGAGGCTGGCGAGGTATTTGACGAGTCCGTCGAACGGTTGTCAAGTCTTCGCCGCGGCGAGAAAGCCGAGATAGTCGGCATGTCGTCACTCTGCCGGGGCTTGGAACGAAACCGTTTGCTCGATCTTGGGGTCGTGCCCGGAACCGTTACCGCGGTCGAGTTGATCAACCCTTCGGGCAGTCCGGTTGGCTATCGCATTCGCGGGGCCTGTATCGCCTTGCGCAAGGAGCAGGCCGACCACATCCGCATCAGGAAGGTGAGGCAGTGATATGACAACTCCGACACACGCGACCACTTGTGAAACCTGCGCCGTTTCCTCCGGTTCAAGATTGGAGAGGCTGGGGGTAAAACTCGGGCAGGTGGATTTCGTGGTCGCCCTGGCCGGCAACCCCAACACGGGCAAGAGCACCGTGTTCAACGCCTTGACCGGCCTCAGGCAGCATACCGGCAACTGGCCCGGCAAGACAATTGCCCGGGCCGAGGGGGGCTTTTCGTATAACAGCAAGAAATTCAAGCTGGTCGATCTCCCCGGAACCTATTCCCTGCTCTCCGCCACCGAGGACGAGGAGGTGGCCCGGAATTTCATTCTCTTCGGGCGTCCGGATGTGACGGTTGTCGTCGTTGACGCGACGCGACTCGAGCGCAACCTCAATCTGGCCCTGCAGGTCTTGCAGATCACCGACAAAGCGATTGTCTGCGTCAACCTGATCGATGAGGCGCGAGCCCATGGCGTGACCGTTGACGGGCGCGGACTATCCCGAGACCTGGGGGTTCCGGTGGTCCTGGCTGCGGCGCGTCAAGGCGAGGGCATCGAGCAGCTTCTTCGGGAAATCGACGATATGGCCAATGGTCGCAGCACCTGCCGCCCGCATCGTTTGCCGGTCGATATCCCGACAGTGCGGGAGAGTGTCGATGAACTGGTCAAGTGCCTCGCGGAGGCGTATCCCAATATGCCCCACCGGGAATGGGTTGCCCTGCGCCTGCTGGAGGGGGACTCGCGTATCGTCCAGGCGGTGGCCTCCGGCGAGATCGGGTCACTCCAGCAGGACCACGTCGCCACGGGCACGATAAGCGCCTGCGGCAATTAAGGGCACTCTTTCCCACGATCGAGGCATTCCGTAATCTTCCGAAATGAGAGTGAACAATACTTGTCAGGGAACCAGAGCCATGACGCCGAAACAGATCGTTGAACGGGCCAGCGAGTTACGCTGGAAACTGCCACAGGATTACCACGACCGCTGGGTCGAAAGCATCTACGCGGAATCGGCCCGTATCGCCTCACGCAATGTCGACCAGCAGGGCAAGACGCACCGGCTGGCCTGGGAGCGTCGCCTGGATTGGCTGCTGACCAACCGTTGGACGGGAATGCCGATCATGGTGCTCATGCTCGCCCTGGTGCTGTGGCTGACCATCGAGGGGGCGAATCTCCCGTCGGGATGGCTGGCCACCATCCTGCTCGATATCGGTCATCCATTTCTCAAACAACTGGCCGACTACGCGCACCTGCCGTGGTGGCTCTCCGGGGTGCTCGTTGACGGGCTGTACCTGACCATGGCCTGGGTTATCAGTGTCATGTTGCCGCCGATGGCGATTTTCTTTCCCCTGTTTACCATCCTTGAGGACTTCGGCTATCTCCCCAGGGTAGCGTTCAATCTTGACCATTTGTTCCAGCGGGTCGGCGCGCACGGCAAGCAGGCGCTGACCATGAGCATGGGGTGGGGATGCAATGCCGCCGGCATCGTGGCCACCCGGGTCATCGACTCCCCGCGCGAGAGGCTGATTGCCATCATCACCAACAATTTCGCCTTGTGTAACGGGCGCTGGCCAACACAAATCCTGCTGGCAACGGTTTTCCTCGGGGCCCTGGCCCCACCGGCACTTACCGGGCTGGTTGCCGCCAGTGCGGTCCTTGGCGTGGCCTTGCTGGGGGTGTTTCTGACCTTTTTCTCCTCGTGGATGCTGTCGCGGACCGTGCTCAAGGGCGAAACCTCGACCTTTACGCTGGAGTTGCCGCCTTTCCGGCCACCCAACTTCCTCAGGACGCTCTACACTTCGCTCGTCGATCGAACGTTGATCGTATTGTGGCGAGCTATCGTCTTCGCCGCACCGGCGGGAGTCGTCCTATGGTCTCTCAGCAACATCCAGATTGGCGGCATCTCCCTGGCCCAGTGGATGATCAGTATCCTTGACGGTCCCGGGTGGCTGATCGGACTTAACGGGGTGATTCTGGTGGCCTATATCGTGGCCATTCCCGCAAATGAGATAGTGATCCCCACGATACTCATGCTGACTGTGATGACGACCGGCGTGACGGGCATAGGTGAGCAGGGGGCAGGTGTCATGTTTACTGCCCGAGGCGACTCGGAGCTGGCCATGCTGCTGCAGGCGGGTGGTTGGACGACGCTCACTGCCATCTGCCTGATGCTCTTCAGCCTCTGCCACAACCCGTGCTCGACGACCATCTACACGATCTGGAAGGAGACGAAAAGTCTGCAATGGACCTTGGTGTCGACCTTTATGCCGATCGGTTTCGGGATTGTCATCTGCGGGGCGGTGGCATTGGTGTGGCGGATTGTCGGCGGGTAATCGCGCTATCCGTGCAGCTTGCGTCTCCCCGGAGGGCCGCTGGCCCCTGGAAACCGCGGCCAGGATCAGGGCATTTCTCAAGGGATAGTCGAAGAATGCACCGAGCGGGCCTAGGCCCGCTCGGGACTTATCGGCCTTGGCTGTTCTTGTTCAACGCCTCCAGGCCACCCTCCACATAGCGCGCCGCGCACCCTTTCTCAGCCAGGCGCTGCTGCAGCGCCTGGCTGACCGAACCGCCGCGCACACAGTAGATGACGACTTGCTGACTTTCCGGCAGTGATGAGGCCCACTCGTCCACCTTCGCTGGATTTTTCCATGAGGCGCCCCCGTAGGTGGTTGGCTCCTTAGCAAAATCTTCTTTTCTCCTCACGTCGAGGAGGGTCACGGCCTTGTCGGAGGCTTGCAGCAGGGCGAGCTCTGCCGCGGTGATTTTCGTGTCCATTGTTGTCTCCCTAGTACAAGAGTTTCCAAAGAAATCCCAGGCCCGCACAGGCGGCCAGGACGGTGATCATGCCGAGCTTGCCGAACTTCATGGCAAGAAATGCCATCGCCGCCAAAACCAGGCCGAACCAGTCGGCGCTGGCCAGGACAGGGACGGGGATGGTTGCCCCCAGGGCATAGGTCGGATGAGTCTCTGCAAAGAGGGCATTCAGCCCAAACCAGAGCGATAAATTCAGGACGACCCCGACCACGGCGGCAGTGATGCCGGAGAGGGCGCCGTTGAGCAGCCGATTATGGCGGAGCTGTTCGACATAGGGTGCCCCAAGGAAGATCCACAGAAAACAAGGGGCGAAGGTCACCCAGACGGTTAGCAGGGCGCCGAGCGTGCCGGCCACATAGGGGTTGAGCAGGCCAGGATCGCGGAAAGCGGCGAGGAAACCGACAAACTGCACCACCTGAATGAGCGGGCCGGGGGTGGTTTCGGCGAGGGCCAGGCCATCGAGCATTTCGCCGGGGTGCAGCCAGCCATAGCTGGATACAGCTTCCTGGGCCATATAGGCCAGCACCGCATAGGCGCCGCCAAAGGTGACCATGGCCAGTTTGCTGAAGAAGAGCGCAATCGTGCTAAAGACGTGCTCTGGTCCGAGCAAGAGAAGCAGCAGCAGCACCGGGCCGAGCCACACCATGCTCCACGTTGCCAGGACCTTGAGGCTGCGAAAAAGCGTCGGTGAAAACCGGCCGTCATTCTCTCTGGAGAGGAGGAGATCGATGATGCCACCTTCGTCTGTGCTCGCCTGGCGTGCGCTGTCGCCTGACAGCCAGCGCGGACAACGATCGCCGAACCGTAGCGGGCACCAGCTCATACCAAGGTAGCCAAGCAGGCCGGCGGCGACGATCACTGCCGGAAAAGGCGCCTGGTAGAAGAACATGGCGAGAAAGGCCAGGCCGGCGAGAAGTGACAGATATGGGGTCTTGAGGGCCTTGCCGGCAACGCGGAACACCGCCATGACCACCAGGGCCAGCACCGCCGGTTTCAGACCGTAGAACAGCGCCTGCACCGCCGCCACTTTCTCGAATCCGGCATAGAGCAGGGTTAGCGCCAGAACCGTCAGCATGCCGGGGATGATGAACATGATGCCCGCCGCAAGACCACCTCTGGTGCCGTGGAGCAGCCAGCCGATATAGGTCGCGAGTTGCTGGGCCTCGGGACCGGGCAGAAGATGACAGTAGTTAAGGGCATGGAGAAAGCGGTCGTTGCTTATCCATTTGCGTTCCTCGACGAGCATCCTGTGCATCAGGGCGATCTGTCCGGCTGGGCCGCCAAAGCTGAGAAAGCCGAGTTTCGTCCAAACCTTGAAGGCCTCGCCAAAGGATATCTGTCGGGAGTTGTCTTGTGCTTGTTCCATGATGTCGTCGCAGTGAGCAAAAGGTGAGACAAGGTTCGAGCGGCGGTCCTGACGGTTGTCGCCTCGAGGGTATCAGCCATTTCTCGACGGGATTTCCCTGTGTTCGCCAAAGGCTTTATAAAGCAGGAGATCATAGAGGATCTTCAAGCCCCCGGCGATGAAGAACGGTGCGGCAAAAAGCTGCGGACTGGCCATGAACAATCCGGCAAGAAGCGGCGATGCCGCCGCCCCCACCGAACGGGCGACTGTGGTGATTCCCGAGGCCGCGGAGCGCTCGTCCGGGGCCACCACCGCCATGGTATACGACTGGCGGGCGGGGACGTCCATCTGTGAGATGGAGGCGCGCAGCAGCAGTATGGCCACCGCCAGCCAGAGATGGGGCATCAGTGGCACCATGCAGAGCAGGATGTTCGAAGGGATATGGGTATAGACCATGGTGCGTACCAGGCCGATGCGTTCGGCCAGTCGCGTGGCGAGCAGCGCCGAAACCCCGGCGAGGAGGTTGGCCCCGAAGAACAAGGAGCCGAGCATACCCTCGTCGGCCCCAAAACGGACATGCAGCCACCAGGCGATCATGCTCTGGATGACAAAGCCACCGGCAAAGGCGTCAAGGGTGAACAGTGAGCTGAGCTTGAGTACTACCTTGCGAGAGCGGTGCAAACCCATGAACGCCTTCCCACGACCTTCCTCCGGCGCGATAGTGCCACTGATCTCGATATCCCTGTTTAAAAACATGAACAATACCGCCATGGCCAGGCCGCAAACGGCGTATCCGGCCATGATGTGGCGGTAGGCATCGAGGCCGCTCCAGCCCAGCGTCTGCAGCAACTGCGCCAGCCAGCCGCCGGCCAGTGCCCCGGCGGCGGTGGCGAACGAGCCGGCGAGATTGTACCAGCCGAAGATCCTGGTGCGCCTGTGGTCGGCGAGCAGTTGCGACAAGGCCGCCTGTTCGATGGACAGGAAAGGGCCGATCTCTCCCCCGCTCGGGCTGACGATGCCGATGATGGCGGCAAGGGTGATCCACAGCGGATCGGTGGTCGCCAGGAAGGCCAAGCCGGAGAGAACCATTAATATCGCCCCGAAAACCAGCATTTTCTTGCGCCCGACCCGATCAGCCACCACCGTCACCCCAAGAGAAACGGCAATGTCGCCGGCCAGGGTGGCGGAGAGGATCGCCCCAACCCCGGCGGGGCTCAAACCGGTGGCGGCAAGATAGAGGGCGAGCACCACCGAAATGAAGCCATAGGCAAACAGCCTGATGACCCTGGTGCAAAAGAGCAGAACGATATTGGAAGAAGCGTCATTCATGGCGGATTACAGGTGTTGCCCCGGACTCGTTTGCCTCTTCCGGGGCGATGCCGTCAACGCATCCAGCCCTGGATCTCTTCGTGCAGAGCGAGATAGCGCTGCAGCGTGGCGGGATTCTTGCCGTATTTGGCGTAGGTTCTGAGGATCTCGGTGAACCGGCTTTCGGCCATGGCCTCGGTGGCATCGGGAACGATGCCGTCGGTATAGATATCAACCATACGGTCGGCATAGACGACAATTTTCTCCTCCGGCGTGCGCAGGGTGTAATCACGTACCGGCAGACCAAGCTCTGCTGCTTCCGGGGCGGTCATTCCGCCACGGATATGCTTGAGGATGATCTGGCGAATCTCCTCCTCGAGGCCCAGTTCCTCGGCCATCTTCGCGCCGATTTCACCATGTTCCATGCCGTAGGTCTTGGCCTTGCCGAGGTCGTGGAAAATGGCGCCGCGGGCAAGCAGGTGCCTGTCGATGGGGATCTTCACCCGACTGGCAATCTCCAGGGCCTTGCGGGCCACCTCTGTGCTGTGGCTGACCGCCTCCTCGGGACTGCCTGCCTTGATCAGGGTGGCGATTTCCTTCATCAGCAGGTCTTCGGCGACATGGAGAAAAAACTCGCTGACCGCCTCTCCCCCCCAGGTCTTTTCGACGTAGGCGCGGTTGTCGGCAAGCGCGGCAAGACTGTGGCGGGCCGCTTTGTGATCGGGATAATTATCCAGCCAGTCATGCAGTGGCTGGTAGTTTTTGCCGGTACGCCCGGCGCTGGTTTCGAGATGTTGGGCATAGGGAGGCATAGGGGTGCTCCTTGTTATATTGAGGACAGAGAGGAGTTGTGGTTCCCCATGCCGCTGAGCCTTGGGGAAACACAGGCGGGGAGGTGGGGCAGGAGGGCAAAGGGCGCCATGCCAGACGGCCTGCCGATGACCATCAGCGGCAGCACCGGCTTCCTCATCAGGGCAAAGGAAGGCCATGCGAGAAAGCGGGTGGAGTGCAGAGCGCTCATCAACATGGCAGCACTGGACGCGGCTGGCAATCCGGCAAGTTCATGGTTTTTCTCCCCATGTCGTTTTGGCATAGCCGGCATAAAGGGCATCAAAAAGCAGCCCCGCCTTTTCCAGCAGCCGATGATCGTCATCGTTGAGGGTGACCAAACCGTCGAGAAGGGCTTTCAACAAGGCGGCATCTTCAGCAAGTGCCTCCTCCTGAACATCGATGGCCTTGACCAGCTCAGCCATCTTCGCGAGGGCCGGGTCGGCCACGGCGAACTCATCAAGCAACACCTCGAAGGTGACCAATTCGCCGCGGTGGGTGAAGTCGCCGATGGCCATATCGAAAGGCAGTTCGCCCTGTGCAAGGCTTGTGGCTTGCCCGGGGAGGAGAAAACGAAAGGTGGCCTGGGGGTCGATGAAGCGCTGAATCAGCCAGGCAGAGCCCAGACGGTCGATATAGGGACGAGCGCGGGTCACCCAGACACGCCCCTGGTAGTGAGACCTGTCGCGCGGGGCGGCAGGCCGCGCCCCCCGTTCAGGACGACGCAGCCGCGCTGAGATGGCGTCGAGTACCTTCAGGGTCTTGGCTGCGGCCCCCGAGGGGAAGAAATCCCGCTCGCGCACCGTCTCGCAGCGCTTGCGCAGCTTACGCAGGGCGATCGACGCCTCCTTGATGCCATCTTCGCTCTCGAGCGTAGCTTCGGACGGCAGCAAGGTCTCGGCCTCGGCCTGAATCTGCGCGAACTCCGCATCGACCTGGGCCTGGAACAACTTTTCGATCTGCTCATCCGACATCCCTTCAACCTGATAACACTGCAGGGCGATGGCCTCGCCACCGAGGCTGTTTACCTCGCCGATCAACCAGGTGACGCTTTCGAGCAGTTCCTCGCGGTGAGGAAGAATCTGCAGTCCGGTTTTCAGCTGTGCCGCGCCAATGGCCGAGATGCGGCGCCAGGTGCGCATCCGTGCCTTGGCATTGGCGGCGGGGATCGAGTATGAGAAGAGAATCCATTTGTTTTTCATAGTGAACAAAAAATATGTTATATGTGTATCGTTGTCAATTGTGGAAACCTATATTGCCATGCAGTGAGCCACATGTTCTTGTCATCGCCCCAGGGCGGAGGAAGGATGGCGCCTTTCCCTTCGCGGGCAGGAGGCGGGACCGACGGTGGTCGTGGCAAGTGCGTTGCCGGAGGGGAGAAGGCGGCGCCAGGTGCCACTCTCCCTTGCTGCCGCGACTGCGGCGGCGCGTGCCGGTGTCTCTCATCCTTCGTGGGACTTGTCTTGCCGCAGCGCTTCCTTTATAGTGAACGCAACTGACGTGTTTACAGGACGCGCGACCAAACCCCGTCCTGATCTCCTTTGCGCTGGAGGCAGAACGGATGAACGCTTTTCACGAACTCCTTCCCGAGATGGTCGGCTCTCTTCTCGACGCCATGCCTTCGCCGACCTTTCTCGTCGACGAGGATGTGACCATCGTCTGCCTAAACAAGAGTTCCCGTGACCTTCTCGCCAGGGAATCCGGAGAAGTCCTGCACCGTCGGGCAGGGGAGGTGATGCACTGCATCCATGCCGAATCAGCCCCGGAAGGCTGCGGCAGGGCAAGGGACTGCGGTGATTGTCTGGTAAGAAGTGCCGTGGGACGCGCTCTTCGCGAGGATGTGGTGGTACGGGAGCGGGCCAAGCTGGAACTGCGTTCAGAAAGGGGTATCAGGAAGGTCCATATGGCGATAATCGCCTCGCCTTTCAATCACGGTGGCCGGCGCTACGCCATCCTGCAGTTGGAGGATATTTCCGAACTCGTGCAACTTCGCCAGATCGTGCCGATCTGCAGCGTCTGCAAGAAAGTGAGAAACGACGCCGAGTACTGGGAACAGTTGGAGAGCTATTTTCGCGACGCCCTCGATATCGATTTTTCCCATGGCATTTGTCCCGACTGTATCCGCACCCACTACGCCGACTGCTTCATCTGAGGGGGGCTGGTCTCGTTTCCTTCCACGGTTTTCTCGGCCTGCGACCCGACTGGGTGTCGCCGGCTCGCCTCGATCTCGCCACAGTGTCGCCACCATCTGACGCCGCGAGGATCGGTTTGGCTCTCTCGTCCTGCGACAGCCGGCCTTGGACAGTGGCAACGCAAAATCATTGGGCACGGCAAAGCTGCCCGAAAATCCCTGTCGAGGGTGAGGGCGCATAGCTGCCGGTTTGCGGGAGAAGGTTCAGAAGATTCCGGCCAGGGAAGGATTGTCCTCTACATGATAGCGCCACTTTTTTTCGATGATCTTCTCTGCGGCCCCTCCCCAGTAATCGGCGATCTTGATGAAGTGGGGGGTGCCGATGCCGTCGACGAGCACCAGACGCGGAGCTTCTGGCGAGGGGAAATTGACAACGATGTTGCCCGGGGCGGGATCGCAGACGATGATTCGGTGGGAGAGGAGGTGGCTGCGCAGCTGCCGCAGCAAGGTGGCGATGCTCTCCGCCGGCAGTTGCCCGACAAACGGCTGGCCGGCCAGATAGGAGGAAAGCGGGCGGGAGATGGTCCCATCGTGGTCCCGTACGAGTTGAAATATCCCCCCGGGGCCGAGAGTTGTCGCGCAGGTTCCGAAATAGCGGCTGAGGTGGTCGAAAGGCTTGCCCTCTTTCCAATAGCGCGCGAGGTAGCGCTCTTCCCGTCGCACCGCCCGTTGTTTGGCGCGGTTGAAGAGAATTTTGACGCATTTGTCGTCGTCGCAAGGGTGGCGATAGACACTGCGCACCCCGCCTTGGCCGATGAGAAGGGTTCCATCAAGGGCAAGGGGGGATTTTTTTTCTGGAAAAATCGGAACATGATGCTTATCTCATAGGAAAAAACGTCGCTGCGACCGAGAGTACCTGGAAGGCGCTGGCGATACAACGCTTTTTCGGTAGCGGGGCGGGTGGTTGCGCCCGGCGCCGGCGAGGCTGTAGCGGGGAATGTGCTTTTTTATGAGAAATATCTTGCTTCGGCGCGCGTTCCGAGTAAATGATTCTAGAAAAAATTGAGTATCCGAGGTAGTATCGGGCAAAATTGACAAGGGTGTGGAGAAAGAGACAGTAAACCATAAATTCCTGTAACCTGTGAAGGTGAGGAGGAGAGAATTGAGAAAGCACATCGGATCGTTGTTTGTCATGGCACTGGTGCTTCTTTCCGTGAGTTTTGCCCAAGCGGCGACAACGCTCGTGGAAATTGGCCGGAGTCCCTTCCATCAGCCGCCGCTGAAGAATGCGGATGAGCTCCGCGCCATGCTCAAGTCGAAGATGCCTGAGGTGGCCAAAGGATTTGCCCTCGCCGGGCGCAGCGACCTCTACGAGCCGTTCATGACTCAGGTCGCCAAGACTGATATCGAACTGGTTCAGTTCCCCAAGGGTTCCTATTTTCAGTGGATGTTCTACAAGAAAAAAGGCAAGGGCACGGTGCGCATCGTCAAGGATGTCACCTGGGGTAACGAAAAGCCCTTCCCGGGGTTCAAGTTTGCCGTCGACAAGGATGGTATTCGGTACATCTTTGTCATTCCGCTCGGCTGCGGTAACGTTGCCCTGATGGAAGAGAGCAAGATCCCCGAAGTGGTGGCCGCGCCGCCTCCGCCCAACAAGCCGCCGCAGTGCGCCATGACCGTCGCGCCGGTGAAGACCTTCTGCGGCGAAACCGTTACCGTTGACGCCCGTACCTCCAGTGACCCCGATGGCCAGATTGCCAAGATGACCATCGCTGTCCTCGACGAAACTGGCAAAACCGTATCGTCGAAAGTCGTGGAAGGAAAAACGCTGATGGGCGAAGTTGCCATGCCGTGCGGGACCAGCACGGTCAAGGTGACGGTTGCCGACGACAAAGGTCTGGAGGCCACTTCCCCGGCCTGCACCGCGCAACTGACCGGCGTCAACAGAATGCGTTTCGTGGGCGATGTCGGCTACTACCGTCAGTTCGACCCCTCCAACTACGTCTTTGCCCGCGGCGGCATCGAGTATAAGTTCAACGAGCAGTTCGGCGTTCTCGGCATGCTCGGCTGGGCACCGGAAGTTCATGGCAAGGATGGCGCTTCCGCCATGCTCGCCGACGTTCTCGCCGAGTACAGCTTCTCCCGGTATTTCATCGACCTCGGACTCGGCGGCTGGATCACCAACGGCGACGATGACCTCGAAGCCGAAGACAGCGGTCTCGACCTCATCGCCGGTTTTGGTGCTCGCGTCTATGGCGAGCCGGAGACCTTCAACGCTTCGCTGTTCGTTGAGATGAGATCTGCCCTCGACGAGATGGACGACATGTCCGAGTTCGGTCGTTTCGGCATGGGCGTGCGCTTCCGCTTCTAAGTGGGGCATGTCTAGACCAGACAGGTGTTGAGTCGAAGGCCCTCCGACGGGGGGCCTTCGACTCTGGTGCCTGGCATTATCCGGCGGCCATGGCGATCGCTTGACGATCGGCATGGCCGCTTTCGTTTTTTCCCTCCCCCTTGTCCTTTCATCATGTGGCGGATTGCACACTGGCCGCACCCGGCGTAACGCCAGTTCCCAATTGTCGTGACGGCGGGCAGGCAGTTGGCCGCCGTCACGACAGTGCCTGAGGGACACCATTTCCGCTTTGCACAGTCGTCGCCCCGTCGTTTTCCCTGACCACCTGCCTGCTCGTTTCTGCAGCATTTCCCACCACTGTCTTCGTCCTTGGCGAGATTCTTCTTAGTAGATCGGGGACTCGAAGAAAAACTACCATATGTTGTAGAATGATATTGAGTGGACCATAAATGTGGGGTATATACAGCGATTGTCGGCAGCCGCTCGAAGTATTTTGCCGGGGGCTTTTATCCCCCTTTTTCTGCGCTCTTTTCTGAGGTATCGGCGCTGCCGTGACGACGATTTTTTACCATTTCACCCACGATGAGGAGAAGTTTTCATGACTCCGGATATGGCCAAGCAGGTGTTGACCGCGACCGCGGAAACGGTTCTGGCAAGAAGATACTACCTCAAGGACAGCGAGGGAAATGTCACCGAAACCTGGGAAACGCTGGTGCGCCGTGTCGCCGATGCCGTGGCCGAGATCGATCGCCCGCGTGGCCTCTACGAGGAGCTGCGCGAGACCTTTTTTCGCATGATCTACCACCTCGACTTTCTCCCCAACTCACCTTGCCTGATGAACGCCGGCACCGACCTCGGCCAGCTCTCCGCCTGCTTCGTCCTGCCGGTGCCGGACTCCATGGACGGCATCTTCTCCGCCATCCGTAACGGCGCCCTGGTGCACAAGACCGGTGGTGGGACCGGCTATTCCTTCTCGCGGCTGCGTTCCAAGAATGCCTCGGTGCGCTCCACCCAGGGGGTCGCTTCCGGCCCGCTCTCCTTCGCCGCGGTCTTCGACGCCGCCACCGAGACCATCAAGCAGGGCGGCAAGCGGCGGGGTGCCAATATGGGCGTGCTGCGCATCGACCACCCCGATATCATGGACTTCATCGTCGCCAAGGCGGATCAGAACCGCTTCAATAACTTCAACTTCAGCGTCGGCATCACCGACGCCTTCATGCGGGCCCTGGACGACGACGACGAGTACGACCTCATCGAGCCCTCGACCCGCGAGGTGGTGCGGCGGCTGAGCGCCAAGGTGGTCTTCGAGAAGATCGTCGACCTCGCCTGGCATAACGGCGAGCCGGGGGTGCTGTTCATCGACACCGCCAACCGCGACAACGCCACCCCGCAGCTGGGCGAATTCGAGGCCACCAACCCCTGCGGCGAACAGTGGCTGCTGCCCTACGAGAGCTGCAATCTCGGCTCGGTCAACCTCGCCAATTTCGTCGTGCGCAAGGCCGTCGATTACGACCGGCTGCGCAGCGTCGTCCGTACCGCCACCACCTTCCTCGACAATGTCATCGACTGCAACCGCTTCCCCATCCCGGAGATCGAGGAGATGACCCTGAAAACGAGGAAGATCGGCCTGGGGATCATGGGTCTGCACGACATGCTCATCCAGATGGAGGTTCCCTACGGCTCCGAGGAGGGGCGCGATCTGGCCGGCCAGGTAATGCGCTTCATCCGCGAGGCTGCCGAGGAGCGTTCCTGCGAACTGGCCGAGGAGAAGGGACCCTTCCCGGCCTATGACGGCGCCATCAACGACTACCGCCCGCGCCGCAATGCCGCTCTGACCTCGATCCAGCCCACCGGCACGGTGTCGATGATCGCCGACTGCGCCTCGGGCTGCGAGCCGTATTTCTCCATCGTCATGGTCAAGAACGTCATGGATGGCGATCGCCTCATCCTCGTCAACAAGTATTTCGAGAAGGTGGCCAGGGAGGAGGGCTTCTACTCGGAGGAGCTGATGGGCAAGGTAGCCGACAGCGGCACGGTCCTCGGCCATGGCGACATCCCGCCGCACTGGCAGGAGATCTTCCGCACCGCCCAGGACATCTCCCCCGCCGATCATATCAAGATGCAGGGCTGCCTGCAGAAGAACGGCGTCGACAGTTCCATCTCCAAAACCATCAACCTGCCCACCGAGGCCACGCGCGGCGAGGTCAAGACCGCCTATATCACCGGCTACCGGCTGGGCTGCAAGGGGCTGACCGTTTATCGCGACGGCTCGCGCGACAACCAGGTGCTCAACACCGGCGACAGCGCCGCCAAGGAGAAGACCGCGATTGTCTCCGAGCGCGGACCGGTGAAGCAGATCCTCCCCGACACCTTGAGCGCCAAGCGCTACCGGGTCAAGGATCAGTACCAGAAGTCGGTGTATATCATCGTCTGCTTCGACGAGAACGAGAAGCCGATGGAGGTCTTCGCCAAGTTCCCCTTCGACAACCGCGTCGACCTCAAGGACAAGTCGACCATGTGGACCACTACCTGCCGCCTGGTCTCCCTCGCCCTGCGCTTCAACGTGCCCATGGACGAGATTATTAAACAGCTTGACAGGTCGAGCGGGCACATGCTAGACCTGCCGGCGCAATTAAGTAAGCTTTTCAAGTCCTTCCTGGCGGGAACGCAAAAGGGTTTCTCGTCCATCTGCCCGGAGTGCTCGGGGGTGTTACGCTTCGAGGAAGGATGCGAGAGCTGCCGCGAGTGCGGCTATAGCAAATGCGCCTGATGCGGCGCGCAGGACAGGATCGGGGGTACTCATGGCCAAGATCGGAAGAAACGACAGATGTCCCTGCCGCAGCGGCAAGAAATACAAGCATTGTTGCGCTGGCAAGGAGGCTGGCGGCATCGCACCGCCCCAGCAGGCGGTGACCTTGATGGGCGAAGTCCGCAAGGTGCAGGAAGATGCGGTGGCGAAGCGGGTCGCCTATCGCGAGGTGGGCGTCTTTTTCTTCTTCTCCACCGCTGCGGGCGATGCCTGGCTGCTGGAGATGACCGAGCGTGACTGCCTGCAGCTGGCCCGCGCTGGCGAGATGCTGCCGACGCCCATCGACGAGGGGCCGCAGACCATCGAGATCAACTACAGCCACCGCTTTTCCATCGACAACAGGCAGCTGGTGGTCATGCCCTATAACAGCGACAGCGATGTGCTCGGGGTTCTCGCCGACGCCCCCTGCCGTGAGCTGCATGCGGCGATGCGCCGCATCGACAAAAAACTCTCCTCCGGCCAGCTGCAGAACGTCCACCTCGAAACGCAAGACGTTCCCGGCGCATGATGATGCCACGTCTCGGGTGGCGTGTGGCGAGGACGCTACCCCTGCTGGCGGTCATGACGGGCATTTTTCTCCTCTCGCACCAGACCGGTGACGACCTCCAGCTGCCCCTGCTGCCTGGCCTTGACAAGCTGGGTCACGCCTTTATCTATGCCCTGCTCGCGGTGGTGGCTTTATTCGCCATCGCCCCGTACCAAGCCAGGCCGGCAACCCGCGCGGCTGCCGCGGTGCTCCTCTTCTGCCTCTTCTACGGACTCTCCGACGAATACCACCAGTCCTTTATTTCCGGCCGCTCGGCGAGCGGCTGGGACCTCGTCGCCGACGGGGTCGGCGCAGCCGCCGTTGTATTTCTTTGGCTGCGCCGGGCGTTGCCGGGGTGGCTCGCAGCCCTCCTCGGGCGCTGACCGCCTCTCTCCCGGCCCCTGAGCCCGCCTCTCTAGCGGCGTTCGGCGAGGATCTTCGCCATCTCCTTGGCGCAATAAGTGATGATGATATCCGCCCCGGCCCGCCTGATCGACAGCAGGGTCTCCTCCATCACCTTGTCCCCGTCGATCCAGCCCCTTTCTGCGGCCGCCTTGATCATGGCGTATTCACCGCTGACATGGTAGGCGGCCACCGGCAGGTCGAACTCCTCACGCAGGCGGGAAATGATATCCACATAGGCCACCGCCGGCTTGACGATGAGGATGTCGGCGCCCTCGTCGACATCGAGGGTCGCCTCACGCAGGGCCTCGCGGCTGTTGGCCGGGTCCATCTGGTAGCTCTTGCGGTCACCGAACTGCGGGGCGCAGTCGGCGGCATCGCGGAAGGGGCCATAGAAGGCCGAGGCGTACTTCACCGCGTAGGACATGATCGGCACTTCCTGGTAGTTGTTCTCGTCCAGGGCGGCGCGGATCTCCGCCACGCGTCCGTCCATCATGTCCGAGGGGGCGACCATGTCGGCGCCGGCCTCGGCGTGGGAGAGGGCGGTCTTGGCGAGGATCTCCAGGGTGGCGTCGTTATCGACCTCGTTGTCGATGAGGCAGCCGCAGTGGCCATGGTCGGTGTACTCGCAGAGACAGACGTCGGTAATGACCAGCATCTCCGGCACCGCGTTCTTGAGCTCGCGGATGGCGCTCTGGATGATGCCGTTTTTGGCGTGGGCGCCCGAGCCGACCCCGTCTTTTTTCTCCGGCAGCCCGAAGAGGATGACCGCCCGTATGCCGAGCTTCAGGCACTCCCTGGCTTCGGCCGCCAACTGGTCGACGCTGAGGCGGAAGATGCCCGGCATCGAGGGGATCTCCTGGCGCTTTTTCTTGCCGGGGACGACGAAGAGCGGGAAGACGAACTGATCGGGGCGCAGGTGGGTCTCACTGATCAAGGCGCGGAAGGCGCTGTTTTTGCGAAGTCTTCGCGGGCGATATTCGGGGAAAACCATGGGGTGCTCCTTGGGGCTGGGGGTTGTTCTGTGGCGGCCGGCCGCAGGGCTTGCCGGGGCCTGTGTCCGCCGGTCACTGGACGATATCGAGGGACTTGAGTTTCTTGTGGAGGTGGCTGCGCTCGAGGCCGACACGCTCTGCCGTCCGCGAGATGTTGTGGCCGTTTTCCTGCAGCTTGTGGTGGAGGTACTCGCGTTCGAAGAGGCGCTTGGCCGTCTTGTAATCGGCGGCGAGGAGGGCGTCGAAACGGCCCGCTGTCCCGCCCCCTGCCCCGTTGGCGCGGGGGGCGAGGAAGAGCCGCACCTGGGCTCCGTCGATGGTCCGCTCCTGGCACATGATGGCCAGCCGCTCGACGAAGTTGCGCAGCTCGCGGACGTTGCCCGGCCAAGGGTGCGCCATCATCGCCGCAATGGCCTCGGCGGTGAACTCGCGTGCCTTGAGCCCCTTGTCGGCGAGGTTCCTGGCCATGTCGGCGACCAGCAGGGGGATGTCCTCGAGACGGTCGCGCAGCGGCGGCACCTGGATGGGGACGACGTTGAGTCGCCAGAAGAGGTCGGCGCGGAAGCGACCGGCTTCGATATCCTCCTCGAGATTCTTGTTGGTGGCGGCCAAGACGCGGACATTGACCTTGATGGTCTTGCTGCCGCCGACACGCTCGAAGCGCTGTTCCTGGAGGATGCGCAGGATCTTGGCCTGGGTGGCGAGGCTCATGTCGCCGATCTCGTCGAGGAAGAGAATGCCGCCGTCGGCCTGATCGAAGCGGCCGCGCCTGGCGCTGTTGGCGCCGGTGAAGGAACCTTTTTCATGACCGAACAGCTCAGACTCGATGAGTTCCTCGGGGATGGCGGCGCAGTTGACCTCGACCATCGGCTGTTCGCTGCTCCTCGACAAGCGGTGGATGGCCTGGGCGACCAGCTCCTTGCCGGTGCCGTGCTCGCCGCGGATGAGGACCCAGGCCTCGGTGGGGGCGACCATCTCGATCTGCCGTTTCACCTGGCGCATGGCCGCCGAGTTCCCGGTGAGGGTCGGCGGCTGCGGGGCCTGCTCGCGCAGCAGCAGGTTCTCGCGCTCCAGCCTGGCGAAACGCAGACCGTTGGAGACGGCGAGGACGATCTTGTCGTAGGAGAGCGGTTTCTCGATGAAGTCGAAGGCGCCGCGGCGGGTGGCCTGGACGGCGGTTTCAATGGTGCCGTGGCCGGAGATCATGATCACCGGCAGGCTGCCGCGTTCGCGGATGCGCTCCAGGGCAGCGATGCCGTCCATGCCGTCGCCGAGCCAGATATCGAGCAGTACCAGGTCGACCTTGGCCGTGTCGAGCAGCTCCAGCGCTTCTTCGGCGGAGGCGGCAGCCAGGGTGACGAAGCCCTCGTCTTCGAGGACCCCGGCCAGGGCGTGGCGGATGCTGGTCTCGTCGTCGACGATGAGGATGCGGTTGCTCATGGGTTAAGGAGGCGGAGTGTGCCGGGTTGTGGTGCTGCAGGGAGGGCCGCCGGTGACGGTGCCTCTCAGCCCGCCTGCAGCAGCGGCAGCTCGATGATGAACACCGAGCCGCTCGGCTCGTTGTCGAGGACGCGGATATAGCCGTTATGGTCGGCGACGATGGTCGAGACGATGGCCAGGCCGAGGCCGGTGCCGGTCTTCTTGGTGGAGAAATAGGGCTCGAAGAGCTTGCTCTTGTTCTCCTTGGAGATTCCCGGTCCGTTGTCGTACACCTTGAGGAAGACGTTCTCCTTGTCTTCGTCGAGGGAGATTTCGACGTCTATATTACCGCCATCGGGCAAAACCGCAACCGCATTGTCCAGGAGGTTGATGAGGCAGCGTTTGATCTGCTCGCCGTCGAAGCTGAAGATGGGGATGGGCTCGGTCTCGCTGCAGGTGAAGGCGATGTTCTTGTGCCCCTCCTGGTAGAGGAAGAGGGTGTTTCTGGCCAGCTTGACCAGGTCTTCCGGGGCCTTCTGCACCTTGGGCATGCGGGCGAACTGCGAGAACTCGCTGACCAGCCGCTTGAGCTCGTCGACCTGGGTGATGATGGTGTTGGTGCATTGATCGAAGACGCCGTTCTCCTCCTGGAGGATCTCGGGGTAGCGGCGGCGCAGGCGCTGCGCCGAGAGCTGGATGGGGGTGAGGGGGTTCTTGATTTCGTGGGCGATCCTCTTGGCCACCTCGCGCCAGGCCGCCATGCGCTGCATCTTTTCCAGCTTGGTGAGGTTGTCGAAGACGAGCACGAAGCCCACCGGCCTGCCGTTCTCATCCTCGAGGCGGGTGAAGTTGATGAGCAGCGAGTAGGTCTTGCCGAGGACGTTGAGTTTGAGGTGCTGCTCCACCGTCATCTTGCCGGTGACCTGGAGTTCCTCGATGAAGCCGTCGACGATGGCCGACTGGTAGGGGGGCAGGACGTCGCGGTAGCCGAGGCCGAGGAAGAGGCTCTTGTCGATGTTGAGCAGCTTCTCGGCGAAGCGGTTGATGGTGGTGATCTTGCCCTCCTCATCCAGGGAGATGACCCCGGCGGAGACGTTCTGCAGGATGATCTCGGTATAGCGCCGCCGCTGTTCGGATTCCTGCGAACTCTGCTGCAGGGCGGCATGGGCCTCGGCGAGCCGCTTGTTGCTCGAGTTGAGGTGAGCGGTCATCTGGTTGAAGGAGTCGACGAGCAGACCCATCTCGTCGCCGGTGTCGCTCTCCATGGCGAACTCGAGGTCGCCGTCGGCGACGCGGCGGGTGGCGAGCACCAGCTTTTCCAGGGGCTCGGTGAGGCCGCGGGAAATATAGAGGCCGAACCACACCGCGGCGAAGACCACCAGCAGAGTAACGATGAGGAGGATGAGCAGCAGCCAGAACTTGAAGGGGTCCTTGAAATGTTTGAGCTGGCGGTAGCCGTCGATGCCCTTGGAGATATTGTTCATCTTGGCCAGCTGTTCGCTCTTGACGAGCAGCGAGGTGACGAGGATGGCCCGGCCAAGGTCGCCCCTGCCGAGCTGGATCTCGGCAACGCAGCTCACCAGGTCGCCCGGGGGCAGCTCCTGGATGATGGTCTCGCGGCCCTGGCCGGCCCGCACCCGCTGCAGGACGTCGACGGGCACCTTAGGGAGGATGGTGCTGCGCAGCTGCGGGCCGCGGACGACGATTTCCAGATTGTGGTCGTTGGTGAGCAGGGTGAGGCTGTCGGGGCCGTTGATGGGGTTGAAGGAGAGGATGTTCTCCAGGGTATTGCTGATCGACTCCGAAGTGTAGGCGCTGAAGTCGAGGCCGTCGAGGCGCTCCTCGATGCCGCGGCTCATCAGGGTCACCTGGTCTTCCTTCTCGCGGAGCAGCGACTGCGCCAGCTTCAGCGACTCGGTGAGCGAGGACTCGATGCTTTCGTTGAACCAGTAGTCCATGCTGGTGGAGACGAACTGCAGGGCGACGAAGAAGAGCAGCGCCGTGGGGATGAGGGTCAGGGAGAGGAAGCTGATGATCAGCTTGGTCTTCAGCTTATTGCCGAGCCGATTGATGCGCCGCTCGAAGAGCAGTTCGGCGAGGTTGCGCAGCACGAGAAAGAGGACGAACAGCACCAGCAACACGTTGACGTTGATCAGCGCGAAGACGAGGATGTTGTCGGCCGGGGAGACGTCGGCTCCGCCCGGAACGACACGGCTCTGCAACCAGACGAAGAAGGGGATGAGCAGCAGGCAGACGAAGATCGTCCGCCGCACCAGCTTTTTCTTGAGGAGAACGCGCTCCGGGTCGCGCGGCGGCCGGTCGGCGGTGAAATCCTGGGGGAGGTTGGGGGTGGTCATGAGGCCGCTCAGTAGGAGAACTCGAGGAAATGCCAGTCGGTGGCCACATCTCCCCAGGATAGGAAGGGCAGGACGTCATGCAGGCTGAGGGGCAGCGTCTTCTGGAACAGCTCGGCGCGGAATTTTATCTTGTAGCGGTTGTCGGGGAGGAGCTGCTTGAGCGGCACGATCCTGGTGCCGTTCAGTTCCCCCACCACGCGGATGGCTTCGTCGAGGCTCTTGATGGTCACCGTGGCATGGTTTTCCTCCTCGAGGGTGATGCGGTAGACCTCCTTGAGGGTGTCATAGGCTATGACATGCTGGAAGGAGAGCACGGTCAGCTGCTCGTCGGGCCAGTTGGCGGTGGTTTTGTAGAGCTCGATGAAGAAGGAGAATTTGAGCGGCAGGCCGCTGTGCAGGACCTCTTTCATCTCCGGGGTGAAACCGTTGTCGAGGGTGGCGTAGAAGAGCAGGTAGCTGTCCGAGGAGGTGGCGGTGACTTCCTTGAAGGTTGCCTGATGAGCCTCTTTGCCACCGATGCCTGCAGTTGCGGCGACGCCAGCGCCTGCGGCGAGGGCGGCCGCCAGGAGAAGGACGAAGGAAAGGAGGAGTCGTGGGACCGTCATCGCTGGCGTGTGAGGGGAGGAAAGTTCCCGGGAAGCGCTAATCGCTGCCGGCGCAGGCTACTCTACCTGATCCGTGGCCGCTTGTCCATGGTTGGCGCTGGCCGGGCCCTGCCTGGATCATTAGGCTCTTGACGCCGTTGTCAGGGTGCTCTATTGTGCAAATGCACACGAGCTGCCGTGCCGCTGCCGGGCGCTTTCTGCCCTCGAGGCAATGGATCTGTGATTTCTGGCTTTCAGCGGCCAGTTGCAATTTGTGGTACTTCCGGGTATAAGAGCGTTCCACACGGGCTATCCTCGGCCCCTCCGCCGCGCTCAGCAAGCGCGCCGTTGGCCGTCGCCGCCGGAGCGCCGCCGTCGTCCACCTGCAGCCGATCATCCCGGGGATGAGTCTTTTGCGGAGAATGTCATGTCGCCACGACCGAAGAAAAACCGAACCTGTCAGGGCCGATTCTGCGGCAAGTGTTTCAAGCCGACGGGCACCTCCCTCGTCTACCTGAGGCAGATTCCCCTGCATAACGATGAACTGGAGGCCTTGCGGCTCTGCGACCTGGAAGGTATGACCCAGGAGGAGGCGGGGCGCAGCATGGGGGTCTCCCGCGGCACCATCCAGCGTATCGTCACCCTCGCTCGGCACAAGGTCGCCGAGGCCATCACCGGCGGTCACGCCCTGGTCTTCGTCGACGAACTCGACCAGGAGCCCCAGGGCGAAGTCTGCGAGCCCGCCGAATCCAACCCCGCTTAAAAGAACGGAGTATGGGCTGGCCGAGGCCGGCCAGGCGGTGGCGTCGGCCTAAAGGTTCTCTCGCGTCTTGTGGAAGGTGATCGCCGGCCATTTCTCCATGAAATACCTCAGCATCCACTCGCTCTGGGCGAGATAGGTAAGAAAACCTTCAGTATCGCGGGCCAGAGCACCCTGGTTTTTGCGCTCGAAGTCCTCCAGGGCTTTCTTGTCATCGCAGGAGACCCAGCGCGCCGCCTGGTAGTCCACCGGCTCGTAGATGGCCTTGACGCCGTATTCGTTCTGCAGCCTGGCCATGGTCACTTCGAACTGCAGCACCCCCACCGCCCCCATGATGTAGTCGGCGCCGATCAGCGGTCGGAAGACCTGGATGGCGCCCTCTTCGGCGAGTTGCACCAGCCCCTTCTGCAATTGCTTGATCTTCAGCGGGTCCTTGAGCAGCACACGTCGGAAATGCTCCGGGGCGAAGTTGGGGATGCCGGTGAACTTGAGCACCTCCTTGGGCGAGAAGGTGTCGCCGATCTTGATGGTACCGTGGTTGTGCAGGCCGATGATGTCGCCCGGCCAGGCCTCGTCGACGTTGGAGCGTTCCTGGGCCATGAAGATGGTGGCGTTGGCCAGGTTGATCTCCTTACCGAGACGGTGGTGACGCACCTTCATGCCACGGGTGAAGCGCCCGGAACAGATGCGCAGGAAGGCGATGCGATCGCGGTGGGCCGGGTTCATGTTGGCTTGGATTTTGAAAACGAAGCCGGTGAAGTCCTCCTCGTGGGGGTCGACCATGCGGGTCAGGGTGTGACGTGGGCCCGGCGGGGGAGCCATCTCAACAAAGCCGTCGAGCAGCTCGCGAACCCCGAAGTTGTTGATGGCGCTGCCGAAAAACACCGGGGTCTGCGAAGCCTTGAGGTACTGCTGGTATTCGAAGGGGTTGGCGGCGCCGTGCAACAGCTCGAGGTCCTGGCGCAGGTCGTCGGCCTGGCGGCCGAGCAGGGCGTCCACCTGGGGGTCGTCGAGGTTGTCGATGCGTACCGCCTTGATGTCGCGGGTATTCTGGCCGGGGGAGAAGAGCATCAATACCTGGTGGTAGAGGCTGTACACCCCCTTGAAGGTCTTGCCCATGCCGATCGGCCAGGACAGGGGCGTGCACTCGATCTGCAATTTTTCCTCGATTTCCGCCATGAGGTCGAGGGGGGCGAGGCCTTCGCGGTCGAGTTTATTGATGAAGGTGATGATCGGGGTGTTGCGCATGCGGCACACCTCCATCAGCTTCTCGGTTTGCGCCTCGACGCCCTTGGCGCTGTCGATGACCATTACCGCCGAATCGACGGCGGTGAGCACGCGGTAGGTGTCCTCGGAGAAATCCTGGTGGCCGGGGGTGTCGAGGAGGTTGATCTCGAAATCGCGGTAGGTGAACTTCATCACCGAGGTGGTCACCGAGATGCCGCGCTCCTGCTCGATGGCCATCCAGTCGCTGGTGGCATGGCGATCCACCTTGCGTGACTTGACCGCCCCGGCCATGTTGATGGCGCCGCCGAAGAGGAGGAGCTTCTCGGTGAGGGTGGTCTTGCCGGCGTCGGGGTGGCTGATGATGCCGAAGGTGCGACGGCGGGCGATTTCCTGTTGCAGCTGTTTACTCATGGCGTGGCAAATAAAGACTTTGAATTGTCGGGGGAACCTATTATAAGATCAGGCACAAAAAATTGCGTAGGATAGGAGTTTTTTCCGATAATAGAAAGAGAAAACCGACAATGAGCGATACTCGGCGTACACTTTTAGTGACCGGCGGCTGCGGCTTCATCGGCGCCAACTTCATCCGTCTGGTGCAACGGCGTTTTCCTTCCTGGCGGGTGGTCAACCTCGACAAGCTGACCTATGCCGGCAACTTGCAGAACCTCGACGGCATCGCCGAGGGTGAAGGCTACCGACTGGTGCGCGGCGATATCTGTGACGCCGAACTGCTCGACAGCCTCTTCGCCGCCGAAGGCTTCGACACCGTGGTCCACTTCGCCGCCGAATCCCATGTCGACCGCTCCATCGTCGGCCCCGGCGAGTTCATCCGCACCAATATCAACGGCACCTTCACCCTGCTCGAAGCGGCGCGTCGGCACCATCTCGCCAGCAAGGGCTCCGAGAAGACCCGCCCCTGCTTCCTGCATATCAGCACCGACGAGGTCTATGGCTCCCTGGGGGCCACCGGGCTGTTCAGCGAGGAGACGGCGTACGATCCGCGCTCGCCCTATTCCGCCTCCAAGGCCGCCTCCGATCATCTCGCCTCCTCGTACTTCCACACCTACGGGCTGCCGGTGCGCATCACCAACTGCTCCAACAACTACGGGCCCTACCAGTTCCCGGAGAAGCTCATCCCGCTGATGTTCAACAATGCCCTGCAGGGCAAGCCGCTGCCAGTGTACGGCGACGGCCGCAACGTGCGCGACTGGCTCTATGTCGAGGATCACTGCGAGGCGGTGGTCGAGGTGGTGGAGCGCGGCAGGGACGGTGAGACCTACAACATCGGCGGCAACAACGAGCGGCAGAACCTCGAGGTGGTGACCCTGGTCTGCGACCTGCTCGACCGCAAGCTCGGGCCGCTGTCCTCCGGCCTGCCGCGGCGTTCCCTGATCACCTATGTCGCCGACCGACTCGGCCACGACCGCCGCTATGCCATCGATGCCGGCAAGATCCGCCGCGAGCTCGGCTGGGAACCGAAGGTGGGCTTCGCCGAGGGCATGGAGCGCACCGTCGATTGGTACCTCGGCCATCGCCGCTGGGTGGAGGACATCGTCAACGGCGCCTACCGCTCCTACTACGACGAGATGTACGGCCGGCGCGGCGTCGCGGCCTCGGGGGGGAGGGGGGACCTATGAAGGTGACGGCTACCGCCATCCCCGAGGTGCTGCTGGTCGAGCCGCAAGTCTTCGGCGACGCGCGCGGTTTTTTCTACGAGAGCTATAACGAGAGGAGGTGGCGGGAGCAGACCGGTCTCGACCGCACCTTCGTTCAGGACAATCACTCGCGCTCGCAGGGGGGCGTGTTGCGCGGGCTGCACTACCAGATTCGCCAGCCCCAGGGCAAGCTGGTGCGGGTGGTGGTCGGCGAGGTCTTCGACGTCGCCGTTGACCTGCGCCGCTGGTCGCCGACCTTCGGCCGCTGGGTGGGCATGGTCTTGTCCGCCGAAAACAAGCGGCAGCTGTGGGTGCCGGAAGGTTTCGCCCATGGCTTTCTCGTCCTCTCCGCCACGGCCGAGTTCCTCTACCGCACCACCGATTACTACGCCCCCGAGCACGAGCGCTGCATCATCTGGAACGACAACCGCCTGGCCATCGATTGGCCTCTCAGCGGGGCGCCGCTGCTCTCCGCCAAGGACCGCCTCGGTCTGCCTTTTGCCGAAGCCGAAGTCTACGAGCGCTAAGGCCGATCGTCTTCTTCATTCCCCCACGGGGGTGCGCATTTCCTGCTGGATGGCGATGGCCAGGTGGGTGAGGCTGAGCGGCTTGGGGAGATAGCGTGACACGCCCAAGGCCCTGATGCGCTCGCGGTCCGGGTGGTTGTGGTAGCCGGAGGTTACCACCGCCCGCTGCTTGGGCTTGAAAAGACGAATTTCCTTGAAGGTTTCATAACCGTTCATCCCCTGGCCGAGGAGCAGGTCGAGGAGGAGCAGGTCGACCGGGTTCTCCTTGAGGTAGCGGATGGCCTGTTCGCCGGTCTCGGCAAGGCAGGGGGTGTAGCCGAGGCGCTTGAGGATGGCGGCGGCGAGCATGCGCTGATTCTCCTCGTCGTCGACCACCAGCACCCGCTCGCCCTTGCCGAGCAGCGAGTCGAGGTTGATGGTCGCTTCGTTGCCGCGGCCGCGGCCGTTACCGGCGGGGAAATAGAGCTCGAAGACCGTTCCCGAGGCCGTGCTGCGCAGGTCTATATAACCGCCGTGATCGCGCATGGCGTGCATGACCACGGTCAGGCCGAGACCTGTGCCGCTGGTTCCCATGCTCTTGCGCGAGTAGAAGGGCTGAAAGATGTGTGGGCGGTGTTCTTCGGCGATGCCCTTGCCAGTGTCGGCCACGCCGAGCACGGCGTAGTGCCCCGGGGGGATGGCCTCGTAGCCCTGCAGGGTGTCGGTGAGGAAGCGGTCGGTGGTGTAGACGCGCACCGTACCGTGGTCGCTGATCGCCTCGGTGGCGTTGCGCACCAGGTTGAGCAGCGATTTGTGGAGGTGGATCGACGAGGCGCGGATCTCCGGCAGGGTCGGGTCGGTGAAGATCTCGACGCCTATCTGCGGAGTGTTGCGACGCTGTTCGAGCAGATCGAGGGAACTTTCGTACTCCTCGACGATATCGTTGAGGCTGACCAGCTGCTTCTGGCAGGTGGAGCCCCGGGCGATGGTCAGCAGATCGGCGACCACCTCGGCAGCCTTCTCCCCGGCCTGCTTGATGCGGTCGATGTCGTGGCGGTAGAGGCTGTTCTCCGGCATCTCGAGGAGGAGCAACTGCGGGAAGGTGACGATGCCGCTGAGGATGTTGTTGAGGTCATGGGCGACGCTGCCGGCCATCAAGCCGATGGATTCCATGCGCATCGCCTGGGCGAGCCGTTCCTCCAGCTTGGCCCTGGCCTGCTGCTCGTCGCGCTGCGGGGAGAGGTCGCGGATGGCGGCGACCCATACCGGGCTGCCGTTTTCGTGGCTGCGCTTGACACGGACCTCGGCGGGGAAGAGGTCGCCATTGCCGCGGATGGCTTCGACCTGCAGGGACTGCCCGCCCTGGCCGCCGTCGCCGTCGCCGCGCCGCGGCTCGACAGTCAGCCCGGGGATGAAGTCGGCCAGCGACAGTTCCAGGGCCTGAGCTTCTTCGACGGCGAAGATATCGCAGAACTGGCGGTTGACCTCGAGGAGCCTCTCGCGGGAGAAGAAGGCGATGCCCTCCCAGGTAGCCTCGGCCAGTCGCCGGTATTTGTTGGTACTTGCCGCCACTTGGCGGCGCAGGGTGCGGGTCTCCACCGCCCTGCGCACCGTCTGCAGGATCTGCTCGGGGCTGCGCCCCTTGGTGATGTAGTCGTAGCAGCCGAGGCGCACCGCCTCCACCGCCGACTCGACGCTGGCCTGTCCGGTGAGGATGATCACCGGACAATGGGGTTTCTCGGTGGTCAGGTAGGTGGCGATCTCCAGCCCGTCGAGGTCGGGGAGCTTGAGGTCGAGGAGGGCGGCGCTGTAGTCGCGGGTGACGATGCGGGCGAAGGCTTCCTGTCCGGTGGCGGCGGTGTCGACGTCGTAGCCGACGGTACGCAGAAGGCGTTCCAGGGAGGAGCGGAAGAGATCCTGGTCATCCACTACGAGAATTGCATCCGACATGCTCGCCATAGTCCTCGCCAGATTGTGTCGTATCGGTCCTGTACGGCCCAGCATTCTCGGCCCTGCAGGCCTCTTTGCATATGGTGTCGCGGGGGCTTCTCGTCGCCTGTCTTCCCCTGGGGCCGGCCGTGTATTGCGGGGCCTTGCCCGGCCGGTGGCGGCTGTGCGCTGGCGGTCTGTTCCCCGATTCCCGCCCGGCTCCGCCGCGAAAAACCTGGCAATACCGTAGATAAAAATCTGCGGGAAGTCAATTGAATAATGATATCAAGATGTCTGCCGGAGATCCTGGCACGTCCTGGTGGTATCCGTCACGGGGAAGTGGAGCGTGAACAGGGCGCCTCCCGCGGCAGGTTGACGATGGTCGACTTTGCCGCCGAGATCGGTGACGAGCTTTTTGACAATGGCCAGGCCAAGGCCGGCATGGCCTGACTTGGTGCTATAGCCGGCGCGAAAGAGGCGATCCCGGGCGGCGGCGGAGATCCCCGGCCCGTTGTCGGCGATCTCTATCATCACCACCTGCTCGTCGCCTTCGTTCCTCTCGTCATAGCAGCGTACCCGCACCCAGCCGCCCTGGGGGGCGGCGTCGATGGCGTTGGCGACGAGATTATGAAGGGCCTGCTGCAGACCCTGTCGATCGCCATGGACTACGGGCAGGGGGGCCGCGACTCGGCAGCGCAGCGAGACGCCCTTGTCGCTGGCGGTGGCGGCGAAGAAGGCGACGGTCTCGTCGATGAGCAGGGGCAGGGGCAGCGGCTCGCGGCTGCTCTGCGCCGGAGACCGGCCGAGGTGATTGAGCTGGCGGGTGATGGCTTCGATACGGGCCACTTCGCCGCCGATGGCGCTGAGGTCGCGGCCCAGGCCATCGGGGAGATCGGGACGCTCGCGGATGAGCAGCAGGTAATTGCGCACTATCGCCAGCGGGTTGCAGATTTCGTGGGCGAGGGAGCGCGCCGCCTCCTCGAGGGTGGCGATGCGCTCGGCAGCCAGGGCTTCGGCGTGGTCGCGCTGCAGGTCATCGAACAAGAGCAGCTGGACGATCTGGGTGAGAAGAAGCGTCAGCGCCTCGCAGCCGGCGTCCTGCCCCCGGTCCCGGTAGAGGAGGAGGGCGCTGCGGCCAGAGGCGACAGCTACCGGGATGCCGTGCAGCATGTCGCAATCAAAGCGTGCAAAGAACTGGGCTTCCGCAGCCGTCTCCCCCTCATGTCGGGCCCACTGCCGCGGCAGTTCCTTCGTTTCCGCCGCCCTTACCATGTGGTGCTGCGCATCCAGAGAGGCCCCGAGACGGCGCAGGTCGCGGGAAAGGGCGTTGCGCTTCGAGCCGCGCGGCGCAAGGCGCTTGCCGTCGTCCTCCGGCCAGAGGAGGACGGCGTGGGATATGGAGAAAATGGCGAGCAGGCTCTCTTCGAAGATTTCCAGCCGTCGCTCGCTGCTGGTGGCGCGCAGCAGGCCGTTCATGGCGCCAAGGAGGAGGGCCATGGGGGCGAGCCCTTGGCGCAGCGGTGTTGCCGTGGTTGCAGACGGCTCGCCGCGTCCGTCTGCCGGCGGGCGGACGGCGACGCCGAGGGCGCTGGCCAGGCCTTGTACTTCCTCGCGGCCAGCTTCTCTTGTTAAGCGAAGAAGTTCCTCGTCGAGACCGAGCTCCATGGCCTGGGTGAGGAGCGGTAGTGGAAAATCGGTTGCGGTTCCTGCCAGGACGTTGGCGAGAAAGAGGACGCCCGCCAGGTCCCGTGCCGCCGTGGACGCCTGATCAGGGGCATGGTGGCAGGCGATGGCCTCGCCCAGCGCTGCCGGCAGGTTCCAGTGCCCAGCCAGCAGGGCGCCGGCTGCGGCATGGTCGATGCCGCAGATGCTGGTCTCGCGATCAAGACGCCTCAGGCCGTCTCTCTCCTCGGTTACGGGGAAGCGTTCGGGAAAATTCTCGATGAGGAGGATCTTGCCGATATCGTGGAGCAGGCCGGCGAGGTAGCAGGCCTCGGGGGCGGGCCGGCCGCTCTTCTCCGCCAGATCCCTGGCCAGCAGGGCGGTGAGCAGGGCGTGGTACCAGAACTCTTCCTTGACAATGCCTTGCACCTGGCCGACCCTGGAGGAAAAGACCTCCTGGACGGCGAGGGACACCACCAGGCTGTGCAGGGTGTCGCGACCGAGGTGGATGACCGCCTGGGTAATGGAAGCGAAGGGGACGCGGGCGCCGACGAAGGCGGAGTTGGCCAGGGCCAGCACCTTGCCGCTGACTGCCACGTCGCGGGTGGCAAGCTCGGCCAGCTTCCTCAGGTCGGCGTCCGTGTCGCGGCAGGCCTGCAGCAGGGGCAGCAGGGTCTCCGGCAAGCTGGGCAGGGGGACCCTCAAGCGAAGGGCAGGCGTTTCGTGTCGGGGCTGCGGCATGATAAAAGAGGAACGATGAGAGGAGGTTGACAGATCACAGGCACCTCATCTCTAGCAGATTTACCGGGGAGAGGGAAGGTTTTTCCTCGGGCCTTGGGCATTGCCGGCGGGAAAGCGGCCTGGATGCAGGGTCACCAGCGAACGGTGGCAGGGGCCGATAGCGGGACGGCAGATTATCTGGCGGCGGGAAGTGGGGCCCTTGCCTGAGGTGCTGGCTGCAGGGCCGCCTGGCTTCTCCTCGGCGCAGGATACCCTGTCTGCAGGCCCTGTACGTCCTTCGCGGCAGGGCGATGCCTTCACGAGAGGGAAAAGGCCTTGCCCCGTTCGGCGAGAAAGGCGAGAAAGGCGTCGCGACTGGCGGCGAGGATTCTTTCCTCGGGAAAGCCGACCTCCCGCACCAGCTGCAGGCACTGTTCGAATTTACCGACATTGCAGGCGATATGGGCGTCGCTGCCGAAGGTCAGCCGGCCGCCGTGGCGGGCCACCGCTTCGGCCAGGGCGGCGCAGTTCTTGGCGCTGCCGCTGCGTGAGGTGGTGAAGGAGGAGTTGTTGATCTCGATGAGCACGTTGCAGGCCGCGGCGGTGCTGGCGATGGCCTCGATATCCACCGGGAAGGCGGGGTTGCCGCCATGGGCGAGCACGTCGATTTTACCCGAGGTCATGGCGGCGACGATGGCCCGGGTGTGGGCGAGGGCGGTGCTGGGGCGGATGACCGGCTCATGCAGGGCGCCGAGCACCAGGTCGAGCTGGCCATGGAGGGTGTCGTCGATGTCGAGGGTGCCCTGTTCGTCGAGGATGTTGGCCTCGATGCCGCGCAGCAGGGTGACCCCGTCGATGACCCGCGGGATGACGCGCATATTGACGAAGTACCAGACGTGCGGCGCCCCCGGCATGGCCGGGCCGTGTTCGGTGCTGGCGAGCAGGGTGATGCCGGCGGCGGCCGCGGCGGCGATGTTTTCGCTGAGGGTGCTGTAGGCATGGCCGCTGGCGATGGTGTGGCTGTGGCTGTCGACTTCGATGTGCATGGTTGTTCGCTCTTGGTACTGCGTTGCGGTGTTCGGGGGAAAAATGGCGGGGCACCTTTGTCGTTGGCCTGACCGCCCTTTCCCGGTATGATGATGCCTGCGGCATGATGGCCTGTGGTCGACCTATAACCCTTACCTGGCAGACTCTCCCATGAAAAAAATCCTCGTTTCCAATCCGGTGGTGGAGCTCGACGGCGATGAAATGACGCGCATCATCTGGCGCTTCATCAAAGAGAAGCTCATCTTCCCCTATGTGCAGCTGGACATCCGCTATTTCGACCTTGGCCTCGAGAACCGCGACGCCACCGATGACCGGGTGACCGTCGAGGCCGCCCATGCCATCCGCGAGTGCGGGGTGGGCATCAAGTGCGCCACCATCACCCCTGACGAAGGACGGGTGCGCGAGTTCAAGCTGAAGAAGATGTACAAGTCACCCAATGGCACCATTCGCAATATCCTCGGCGGCACCGTCTTCCGCGAGCCGATCCTCGCCGCCAATATCCCCCGCCTGGTAACCACCTGGAAAAAACCCATCTGCATCGGCCGCCACGCCTTCGGCGACCAGTACAAGGCCACCGATTTCGTCGTCCCCGGCCCCGGCCGGCTGACAGTCACCTATACCCCGGAAGACGGCGGCCCGGCGACGAGCCACGAGGTCTACCACTTCTCCGGCCCGGGTGTGGCGATGGCCATGTACAATACCGAAGAGTCCATCCGCGGCTTCGCCCACTCCTGCTTCAACCAGGCGATCCTCAAGAAGTGGCCGCTCTACCTGTCAACCAAGAACACCATCCTCAAACAGTACGACGGCCGCTTCAAGGACATCTTCGCCGAGATCTACGAAGAGACCTACAAAGAGCCCATGGATGCCCTCGGCATCACCTACGAGCACCGCCTCATCGACGACATGGTTGCCTCGGCGCTGAAGTGGGAAGGCGGCTTCGTCTGGGCGTGCAAGAACTACGACGGCGATGTCCAGTCGGACACCCTCGCCCAGGGCTTCGGCTCCCTGGGGCTGATGACCTCGACGCTGATCACCCCCGACGGCCGCACCATGGAGGCCGAGGCTGCCCATGGCACGGTCACCCGCCACTACCGTCTCCACCAGCAGGGCAAGCCGACTTCCACCAACCCCATCGCCTCCATCTTCGCCTGGACCCGTGGCCTAGCCTTCCGCGGCGCCCAGGACGACAACCGCGACCTGGTAAACTTCTGCGAAACCCTGGAGAAGGTGTGCATCGATACGGTGGAGAGCGGCAAGATGACCAAGGACCTCGCCTTGTGCGTGCACGGGGCAGCATTGACCGCGGAGCACTATCTCACCACCGAGGCCTTCCTCGACCTCCTCGCCGTCAACCTTGGTGAGAGGCTGGGTAAATAGAACCCTGGAGGCGGCGGCTTGGTGCCGCCGCCTTTCCGTGTTGCCGAGACCTTACCCGTAGACCAATTCCCCGCCCATATAGCCGAGTCCGCCGGCACAGGCCAGACAGAGCAGGTAGAAGAGCAGGACGCGGCCCGGCGTGCCGCCGCGGACCTTGGTGCGCACGGCCACGGCGAGCAGTACGGTGAGCACCACGCCAAGAATCATCTTGACGACGATGGGCGTGCTCCACTCGCCCTGCAGCAGATGCAGCCAGTCGAGCAAACCGGCGATAATCACCGGGCCGATGAACACCAGGGCGACGATCGAACAGTAGTGGGCGGCCTCGGCGAAGTGTTTATCCTGCCATTTCAGGGCCAGCAGGGCGAAGAGAACCATGCCGATGATCATCCCCATGGGGACGTGGACGAGCATCGGGTGCAGGGGGTGGGTGAAACCCACCATGGCGAGAAACGAATAGAGACCATCAACCAGGGAATTCATGGGGCGCTCCTTTGTTGGCGGATGGCCGGCGGCAGCCATGACTGGCCCTGCCGGCCCAGTGCGGGCGAAAGGGCCATCTGCCCTCTCGCCGCCTTCCCGGTCGCCTGCGCCGGCGGGGAGCGAAAAGCCACTCTCCTGCCGGTGCGCAGCGCTATCATGAGTTAATGGTAATCATTCCTGCATGAGTCGCCAGTCCTAATTCGCCACCGGCATATGCTGTTTGGGGCGCTGAAGGTCTCCAGCGGCAACATGGCATGCCGTCGCAGCCTTCCCTCGGGCATCCAGTGCCGAGGTCCGTTCTCTCGAGCCAGGACACCGTCAGGGCGCTTGGCACTTCGGAACGGGCGTCTCTTGCGACTCGTGGACTATTTGCCGGCTTTGAGGTAGGCGTAGATGTCGGCGGCGTCCTGCTCGGAAATCTTCTCTTCCGGATAGGGCGGCATGATGGCGGCGTCCTGCTTGCGCAGCTTTTTGACGAAGCTGGCGAAGGTCTTGTCGAGGGGGACGATGGCCGGCCCGCGTCCGCCCTTGCCCTGCTCGCCATGGCAGGAGTTGCAGTTGTTCATGGTGAACCATTTCTTGCCGTTTTCGACGTTGCCGGCGGGGGCGCTGCTGCAGGCGGCGAGAAGGCCGGCAAGGAGCAGGGCAAGAGAGCAGAGGGCAAGGTGTCGGCGTAGCGTGGGCATGGTGGCATCCTCCCGGGAAGTGGGGCTTAAGGGCTTGCAGTCATTGGGACAAAACACCAGGTCATGGTAAGAAAGGGCCGGGCAAAAGGCAAGCCCTTTCTGGTGGTCCCAGGGCAGGCTTGCCTTACCGTGCGCTCGTCGCCGCTTTCGCACCCTCTTGCAGGAGGGCCAGCAGGCGGGCCCGGGTATTCTCTTCCTGGTTGAGGAGGAGGGCGAAGGGCACCAGGGCTTCCTCCTGGCGGAAGTAGCCGGCATAGCAGTAGACTCCGCTGAGGGTGCCGCTTTTCAGCGGCACGCCATCCTTTTCGTGGAGGAGGTGGGCGTAGGGGCGGAAGCGTTCGAGGATGGGAAGAAAGGCGGCGGCGCTGATACGGTTGTGGCGTGACAGCCCCGCGCCCTCGCGGACCACGAGGTGCTTTTCGCCGAGGCCGAGGGTGGCGGCGGCATAGGCGGTCACCGCCCGGCGCCCTTTCCCCCAGGTGGCGGGCAGGCCGAATTCTTTGGCGCCGATGGCCAGAAAGAGCTGGTTGGCGGTGAAGTTGGTGGAGAACTCGAGGCAGTGGCGAATGATTTCCTCGAGGGGTGAGGTGCTCTGATGGACGAGGAGCGGGCGGGTGCCAGGGGGGGCCTTGCCAGGTTGCCAGGAGCCGCTGACGGCGATGCCGGCGGCGCGCAACTGGGCGGTGAACAGCTCGGCGACATAGCGCAGGGCGGGCGGCCGCTGCTTGTCGCCGCCGAGGATGGCGATGTTGCGGCGATACTGGCCGGGGGCCAGGCCGACCGACATCTCCCTGACCAGCGGCAGTAGTGGCGGCGGGCTGTCGACGGTGGTCACGTTGCCATTCTTGCCCACGGTGAGCGGCACCGAGTTGAAGTTCACCGCCAGGGCGCCATTGGGGGCGTCGTAGCCGTGGGGTGAGTTCTCTTCGCCGGCCATCTCGCCGGCGAGGTCGAAGGCAGTGTCGTCGAGGCGCAGGGCGACGACGCGTCGCACCCCCAGCGCCGCCAGCTTTACCGCGATATCGAGGACCGCCTCGGAGGTCAGGGTCGGATCACCATAGCCCTTGATGGTCAGGGCACCATCGCTGTCGAGCCACAGATGGGTCTCGAAGCGGTATGCTCCGCCGAGGCGCTCGAGCGCCACCAGGGCGGTGAGGATCTTGAGGGTCGAGGCGGGGATGAAGAGCTCGTCCTGCCGATAGCGGAGATTGCCACTGCTATGAACCACAAAGCCGCCGTTGACCACCAGTTCCTCCGGCTTTGGCCGCTCCTTGGCCGGGACTGTGGCCGGGGCGAGGATGGCGAGGGTCGTCATGAGGCAGACTGTCGCCAGTAGACGAAGACCGGCGGAGGCGGCGGGCCGGGCCGGGCAATGGGGGCGGTTTCGCTCAGGCATCGTCCGCGGCCTGCCAGGCGGTCTTGACAATGGTCACCGCCCCGGCCTCCTCGGCGGAGAGCTGGAGGATGGCGCTAACTGCCTCCAGCGGCTTGATGCCCGGCGTGGCGCTCACCGAGAGGAGGTCAAGGCTGACCCTGTCCTCGCCGGCGATGGAGAGGGCGGTAGTCAACGGGCGGATGTCGATGGTGGTGGTCCTGCCCTTGCGGGTCTTGTCCACCGCATAGCTCGTCGCTGCGTTGAAGGCGGCCATTCTCTCCGTGTCGGCAGCGCTCAGCTGGCGCGGCAGTGTGAGCGTATAGCTGATACGCAGCCGCTGCGGCGCCTTGCCGGAGTGGGGAGCTATGGTGACCACCTCGAGGCCGGGCACGATGGCAGCGTTGATGCGCGCCGCAGCCGCCGCGCAGTCGTCGAGGGGCGACGGCAGGTCCATGATGAAGTATTCCGCCAGGCTCTCGGTGCCGGAGGCCAGGGCCGGGCCGAAGGAGATCTTCGGCACCGGGTGGAAGCCCTGGCTGAAGTGGGTCTCGATGCCGGCGCGGCGCAGGGTCCTGAGGATGGCCTGCAGCAGTTCGAGGTGGCCGAGGTGGCTGATCGGCCCGAGGCGGCGGTAATGGACCATGTAACGGAAGTGGCCAGGGGGTGGCGTCAGCTGCTCGGCCGCTATGGGCGGCGCGGCCAGTTCCTCCGTAAGGCGACGGCGGCAGACCACCGGCTGCACCCGTTTGAAGTCGCACAAACCGCATTTCTGACAGGCATGGTAGCGGCAGTCGGGGGTGTAGAGGCCGCTGCGCGATTTCTCAAGTTCGGCGAGGAGAAAGCTTTCGTCGACGCCGCTTTCGAGGTGCGACCAGGGCAGGGGGCCTCCCGGCTCCCGGGCGGCGAGATAGCGCCGCAGATCGATGCCCAGCCCCTCTGCCGCTTCCAGCCAGCGCTCCAGGGAGAAGTGCTCGTCCCAGCCGTCGAGGCGCGCCCCGGCCTGCCAGGCGGCGATGAGCAATGTGGCGAGGTGGCGGTCGCCACGAGAGAAGACCCCCTCGAGGAAGCTCTGCTGGGGGCTGTGATAGCGAAGATTGCAGCCCCTGGCGGGCAGCATCCCCTTGAGCAGCTGGATGCGGCGCAGGCTCTCCTTGGGGGACAGCTGGGGTGCCCACTGGAAGGGGGTATGCGGTTTGGGGACGAAGGTGCCGACGCTGACCGTGATCTGGCGCTTGCCGCGTCCGCCGCCCTTGCCCGAGGTGGCGAGGATCTTCGCCGCCAGCCGGGCGATGTCGGCGATGTCGTCGTCGCTCTCGCCGGGCAGGCCGATCATGAAATAGAGCTTGATGGACAGCCAGCCGGCGGCAAAGGCCTCGCTGCAGGCGGCGAGCAGTTCCTCCTCGCTGATCCCTTTGTTGATCGCCTGGCGCAGTCGCTCGCTGCCCGCCTCAGGGGCGAGGGTGAAGCCGGTTTTGCGCACCCTCTTGATCTGCTCCATGACCTCGGCGGTCAGCGTGCCGACGCGCAGCGAGGGCATGGCCACAGCGATGCGCCGCGAGGCGAAGGTGTCCATGAGCTGGGGCAGGACCTGGTTGAGGCAGCTGTAGTCGCCGGTGGACAGCGACAAGAGCGCGAGTTCCTCGAAACCCGAGTTGGCGATGCCGTCACCGGCGAGACGCAGGATCTCCTCCGGGGTGCGCTCGCGTACCGGACGATAGGTGATGCCCGCCTGGCAGAAGCGGCAGCCTCTGGTGCAGCCGCGGGCGATCTCGATGCCGAGGCGGTCGTGGACGATCTTGGCGTTGGGCACCAGGGGGCGGGTGAGGTGGTCGATGGCGGAAAGGCTGGCGAGGACCCGTCGCCGCACCGGTACTGCGCCAGGGAGGGGGTCCACGGCGGCGACCGCCCCCTTCTCGTCATAGCGCGGGGCGAACAGGGCCGGCACGTAGACCCCGGGGATGGAGGCCAGTCGTTGCAGAATTCCCGCACGGTCGACGGCGGCGGCCTTGGCGGCAGCCACTGCCCGGCCGATCTCGACGATGGCCTCTTCGCCGTCGCCGAGGAGGATGGCGTCGAAGAAGGGTGCTACCGGCTCGGGGTTGAAGGCCCCCGCGCCACCACCGAGGACCAGGGGGCAGTCGGCATCCCTGTCGGCGGCAAGAAAGGGGATGCCGGCCAGGTCGAGGATGGTGAGGATATTGCTGTAGCAGAGCTCGTAGGGCAGGGTGATGCCGAGCACGTCGAAGTTGCGCAGGGGGCGGGCCGACTCCAGGCTGGTCAGAGGCAGGCTTCGGGCGCGGAGGATGGCTTCGACGTCGCGGTCTGGACAGTAGCAGCGCTCGGCAACGAACTCATCTTGACGGTTGAGCAGGTGATAGAGGATCTGCAGGCCATGGTGCGACATGCCTATTTCGTAGAGGTCGGGAAAGGCAAGGCAGAAGGATATTCTCCCCGGGCGGTGCTCCTTGCGTAGCGAGTTGAATTCGTGGCCGAGATAGCGGCCTGGTTTGCCGATGGAGGCGAGATAGCTTTCTGTGGTCATTATATTCCCCGGGTGAAGGCGTTCTGCGGCGGAGGGTGAGCGCGGTGTGGCGTTGACAGGATGGTGGCCGTCGAGCCCCATCATTTACTGAAATCTCATTGACTTTTCAAGATCGGATGAGGTATGCAAAGAGAGGTAGGGCACGATCTCACGGGAATCATTGGTTATACTACATCAAGAGGATCCGATGAAAGGGTTGAAGGGTGTTTTTTGTGCCTTGGCGGGGCTGCTTGCTTTGTTCGCGACATCGCCTGCGGTGCGCTCGGCGACCATCGAAGCCATCTCCCACAGTTTCGCTGCCGATGGCAGGGAGCGCTTGACCTTTACCATGAGCGAAGCGGACACGCCGAACGTCTTCACCATCAAGGGCGACAGCCCCCGTCTGGTGCTCGACTTCGCCGGGGCCACCTACCGTGGCAGCAACGTCATCACCCCGGAGCAGAGCAAACTCATCGGCGCCATACGCGTCGGGGTGCATCTCGAACCGGTACAGAAAGTGCGCGTGGTGGTGGACCTGAGCACGAAAACGCCGGTGGAACACGCCCGTCTCCCGGGAGAATCCGCAAAAATCCTCACCTACGAACTGACCGGACCTGTCGCTGATGCCGTTGCTGAGGGGGCGGGCGCCAAGGAAGCGGCGAAGCCGGCCAAGCCAGTGGCGGGAGCCCCCGAGGCCCTCCCTCCGCCGGCCGTGAAAACGGAGCCGGGGGACCAGGACGCCGTTACGGGCGACGTGGCAGCCACGGGTAAACCCCCTGCCCCTCAGGGAGTCGTCGCCACAGGCGACAGGGGAGCGGCAACGCCCCCGCCGGCGGCAACGATGGAGACGGCTGGCAAAGAGCAAGTCGCTGGCACAGAGCAAGCTGCCGTCAAAAAAGAGGCCGTCGTCGCCCAGGAAGCGACCCCCGCCCAGGAAGAGGCTGGCAAGGCGCAGTCCCTCGCCTCGCAGAAGCCCACCGCCGCGGCCGTGGCAGAAAAGCCCCTGCCACGGCCGGTAACCACAGCTCCCCGGGCAGAGCAGAAGGAAGCCGCCACGCCGCGCCTGCTCGGTGTCTCCTTCGATGACTCCTCCGCCAAGGGCGAGATGGTGCTCTTTCACCTCAATGGTTTTTATCCCCCGGCGGTCTCGGCGGTGGAAAAGGATCTCCCCATGGTCTTCTGCGACTTCACCGCGACGGACATGGACAAGGGTGTGGAGGCGTCGATCGCCGCCAAGGGCAAGTACGTCGAGCGCATCAGCACCGGTCGGCAGGGCGCTTCCGAAGTCATCCGCACCACACTGCACCTCGTGCCCAACCGCGACTACGATCTGCAGCAGGTCTTCTTCAAGAACGACAACCTCTTCGTGCTCATCGTCAACGAATTGCAGCCGACCAGGGCCGACTGACACCGTCCGACCCATCTTTCGCGGTTCTCGTCATCGACGGCGCTATCAGTCGCGCCATGGTGTCGGGAGCCCTTGAGCGCCGTCCGGGCTGGTCACCCGTCACCCTCTCGTCATACGCCTCGTCATGGCATGTAGAGCTGCTGGTAGCCCCGCGGTATGGGCAGGCGGTACTCTTTCTTCTCGCTCTGGAAGCGGATCGCGGAGAGTTGCAGACGGATGTCGACGCCGTAGTCGAGGCCGCTGATGCGGATCTCCTGGGGCTGGTGGCAGGCTTCCTCGCCGAGGCGCTGCCCATAGCTGATCTCGGCGATGGTGCCGCCATTGCCGTTGTCGACCACTGACATCAACACCGTTCCGTGTTCCGGCTGCCACAACATATGGGTTTTCCCGGGCGGCTCCGGGGGGCGGTGGTCGTAGGAGAGCCACAGTCCGCGGCCCTCACGGTCATCCCTGATCATGCTTATGGCGTCGGCGCCGCGGGTGCTGGCGCCGGTGAGCCACTCGCCCCAGGCGCCTTCGAGGATCTCTTTCGGCAGGTCGTGGCGCAAGCCGAAGGAGCGCATGCTGCCCTCGGAATATTGGCGCTCGAAGACATTGACCGCCTGGTAGTTGCGGCGGTCGCCGGCGATGGCGAGTACGGTCTGGCCGAGGGGGTTGGCGACGACGAATTTATAGGCGTCGGGCTGGGAGAACTGCAGGTAGCCGCTCAGGGCGGTTTTCCCGAGTGGGTCGCTGTAGAAAAGGGCGAGGTCCCCGTCGAGGCTCTGCCCGCATCGGCCATGATCCCTGTCGAGGGAGGAAATTGCCGCCTTGGTCTGGTCGAGGCGCTCGCCATCGAGGGCGGTGCCCCAGGGACGGCCGGCGCAGCCGCCGAGCATGGCGGCTGTGGCCAGCGCCAGCAGCGGCAGCCACCACCCCGCACCACCTGGCTCAGCGGTCGAGGGCATCGAGTTTTTTCCGCACCGCGTCTTTTTTCTTATCATCGGTGAACATCTCCACCGCCCTGCGGTAATGCTTTCTGGCCTCGTCGCTCTCGCCCAGGGCGTTGAGGGCGTCGCCGAGATGGTCGTGGATATGGGGGTCTTCGGCCTCCAGTTCCAGGGCGCGGCGCAGTTCCCTGGCCGCCGCAGCGAAGTCGCCGAGGCGGTACAAGACCCAGCCGAGGCTGTCGACGATATAGCCGTTTTGCGGATCGAGGGCCAGCGCTTTTTCGATATAGGCCCGCGCCTCATGGAGGCGGATGTTCTTGTCGGCCCAGGTATAGCCGATGAAGTTGAGGGCGTCGGCATGCTCCGGCTGCAGCTGCAGCACCTTCTCCATCCTCTGCATGGCCCGCTCCTCCATGCCGTTGCGGTCGAGGAGGATGCCATAATCGTAATGCAGTTCGACATTGTCGGGATAGAGAGTGGTGCCGGCTTCCATCAATGACAGGGCGGTGGGACCCTCGTGGCGTTCCTGGTAGAGAGAGGCCAGCAGGGAGTAGAAGAGGGGGCGGCGGCTTGACTCCCTGGAGATGAGCTTGCGCAGCAGGGTGATGGACTTCTCCGCTTCCTTGTTCTCGCCATGGATGCGCACCTGCATCACCACCGCCTCCTCGAACTCCGGACGGTCGGAGGCGATGGCGGCAAGGTGGGTCAGGGCCTCCCCGTAGTTGGCCTCCTTGTAGGCGAGCAGGGCGAGCATGTAGCGGGCTTCAGATCCCTCCTCCTTCTCGGCCAGCCGTCGCAGTATCGCTTTCGCCTCGATGGGCTGTTCCATGCGCAGCAGCACCTTGGCGACGATGACCTCGATGCTGTCGCGATTTTTACTGAAGCCGGCAATGTTCTTCAGCTCTTCCAGGGCCCGGGGGTTGTCGCCGAGTTCGAGCAAGGTCTGCACCCTGACCAGGGCGGCGCGCTCGTCATAGGGGTCGCTGTCGACCACCGCGGAAAAGTGGCGCAGGGCATCGTTGAACTTCTTCTCGGCGGCATACATGTAGCCGGCTTCGTAGGCCACCTCCCTTGACCAGTTGAGCTCGAGGGCCTTTTCATACTCGCCGGCCGCCTCGGCACTCTTGCCGGTGCGGCGCAGCAGCCGCGCCAGGGCGAGGCGGGTGAAATAGCTCTGCCCGTTATTGCGCAACTGGCGACGAAAGACTTCCTCGGCCTTGTCGTGCTGCTGGCGGTGGCTGTAGAGCAGGCCGAGGCGGAGGTGGATGGTCTCGTTGTCCGGTTCCCAGCTGAGGGCCTGGACGTAGAGAGCGATGGCCTCGTCGATCTTGTCCTGTTGGATGTAGATGCCGGCGAGAAAGAGGCGAATGTTGTTCTCCTCGGGATGCTCGTCGAGGGCCTGGCGCAGCCACGAGGCGGCTTTCTCGTACTCGCCCATCTTGAGCAGCAGCACCGGGATTTTCTCCCGGATATAGGCGACGTCGGGATCGCAGATGAGTGCTTTTTCGTACGCCTCATGGGCTTCGGCGTAGCGGCCGCCGACTTCGGCATGGGAGCCCCAGAGGAAGTAGAAATAGGAGCAGGAGAGGTCGGACTCGACAGCTTCCCCGGCGGTCGGGTCGGGGGCCTGCGGTTTGGGGGTGGTGGCGCAGGAGCTGAGCAGCAGCAGGAGGGCGAAGAGGACGAGGCGGCGAATCATAAGTGGTGTCCTCGGCGGGGGAGTGGCGCCAGCGGCAGCAGCGGCAGGACCTCGGCGAGCACCGCCTGGTGTACCTCCGCCATGGGCCTCGCTGCATCGATGGTGCGTAGAAACGGCAGGTCGAAGGTGGCGTAGATGTCTGCGACGCGACGAAGGAAATCCCGCTGCTCGAAGCTGTTGGGGGTCTCGCCGCGGCCCTCGGTGATGCGCTTCAGGCAGAGGTCGAGGTCGGCCGTAAAGAGCAACAGTAGATCGGGCTTGGGGGCAAAGTCGTTCATGGCGAGGATGTCCCGGGGATTGAGGCCGAGGGCACCCTGGTAGGCGGCGGTAGAGTAGAAATAGCGATCGCAGAGGATGATGCGCCCGGCGGCCAGCGCCGGCGTCAGCAATTGGGCGACATGCTGGCGGCGGTCAGCGAGAAAGAGCTGCAGTTCCTCCTCCCGGCTATAGCGATGGCGCTCCTGGTAGAGCTGACGGATCTGCCGACCGTACTCGCCGTCGGTGGGCTCCTTGGTCACCACCACCGGGTAGCCGTGATCATCCAGGGCGGCGGCGAGGAGGTCGCGCTGGCTGGTCTTGCCGGTACCATCGGTGCCCTCGAAGACGATCAGCAGGCCTGTGCGTCCCTCGCTCATGGCAGTTCTCCCTGGGTGGTGCGGCGATTGGTGCAGATACTGGCGGCCAGCCGCACCGCGGCAAGCAGGCTGTCGGCGCTGGCCAGGCCCTGCCCGGCGATATCGTAGGCGGTGCCGTGATCCACCGAGGTGCGCACGATCGGCAAGCCGAGGGTGACATTGACGCCGTCGGCGAAGTGCAGCAGCTTGAAGGGGATGAGCCCCTGGTCGTGGTACATGGCGAGCACGGCGTCGAAGCGGCCGCCGGCGGCGTGATGGAAGATGGTGTCCGGCGGCAGCGGTCCTTCGACGAGCAGGCCGCCCTTTTGCGCCTCGGCAACGGCAGGGAGGATAATGCGGCCCTCTTCGTCGCCGAAGAGCCCTTTTTCGCCGGCATGGGGGTTGAGCCCGGCGACGCCGATGCGCGGATGGGCGATGGCGAAATCGCGGCGCAGCGAGAAGTCGATGAGGGTCAGCAGGCTGGCGATGGCAGGGTTGGTGAGGGTGTCGGCCACCTGCCGCAGGGGCAGATGGATGGTGGCCAGTACTACGCGCAGGCGCTCGCCGGCGAGCATCATCGCATAGCGTTCGCTGCCGCAAAGGGCGGCGAGCATCTCGGTATGGCCGGGATAGTTGTAACCGGCCTCATGCCAGGAGTGCTTGTTGATCGGGCAGGTGGCGACCCCGTCGGCCTGGCCGGTGGCGATGAGCTGCAATGCCGCTTGCAGGTAACGTGCCGAGGCGGCCCCGGTGATGCCGTCGGGTCGGCCCCAGGAGAGCTCGTCGGCGCTGAGCCTGGTTACCTCATGGACCGCCACTTCGCCTTCGCGCAGGGGCGCGCCGACCTTCCAGGGAACGAAGAGGACGTCTTCGCCGAGGAGGGTGGCGGTGCGACGCAGAACACCGAGGTCGCCGACGACCAGCGGCCGGGGTCCAGGGGGGAGGTGATGTCTGGCGCAATGGCGGACAACGATTTCCGGGCCGATGCCCACCGGGCAGCCCATGGTGATGGCTATGGTATGCATATGCGACAGTGTAACGCGAATTGTTGAAGATGCAAGGTACGGTCATCGTCAGGGAAGGCCAACCGGACGACCCCGTCGCTCAGCTGAGCTCGAAGGCGGCGGAGATGATCTCGACTTCAGCCGCGTGGCCCGTCTGCAGGAGGACCGACACTACGTCGAAGCGGCAATCGCGGTCAGCATGCCTGCCCTGGCTCAGATAAAACTGGGCGATTTTGGCCATGCGGCGCTGTTTGGCGAAGGTGACTGCCTCGGCGGGAGAGCCATAGCCGCTCGAGCGGCGCGTCTTGACCTCGATGAAGACGAGGACGCCATTGTGGCTGGCGATGATGTCCATCTCGCCATGGCGGCAGCGGAAGTTGCGGGCGAGGATGCGGTAGCCTCTGCGGCCGAGGGCCTCTACGGCGAGGTCTTCGCCAAGCTGGCCGAGGGCCTTGCGGTCATCGCCCATGCTCCCCCACCCCGCGGAAGGTCTGGCGATGCTCCGCACACGGCCCGTGATGGAGGAGGGCGAGGCGGTGTTCCTTGGTGGGGTAGCCCTTGTTGCGCAGAAAGTTATAGACCGGATATCGGCTGTGCAACTCATCCATGATACGATCACGGGTGACCTTGGCGACGATGCTGGCGGCGGCGATGGAGGCGCTTTTCGTCTCCCCTTTGATCAGCGTCTGCTGGGCGATGGGCAGAGGGACGGCAAATTTGCCATCGACGAGGAGCTCGTCGGGCAGGGGCGGGCCGAGGTCCTCAACCGCCAGGCGCATGGCATGCAGAGATGCGCGGAGGATATTGAGCGTGTCGATCTCGGCGGCAGAGACGATGCCGACGCCGACGCGGGCGCCGATTTCCGCGAGATGGCCGGCAAGGGTTTCCCGGACACGGGGGGAGAGGATCTTCGAATCGCGAAAGAGGGTGTAGTCGCAGTCGGGAGGCAACACCACTGCTGCAGCGACCACCGGCCCGGCGAGCGGACCACGTCCGGCCTCGTCGCATCCGGCGATGCGGAGGATGCCGCGCCGGTGGGCGTGGCGTTCGAAAGAAAAACTGTCGGGGCTCGGGCTGCCGTTTTGAAGCGAGCCTGGGCGCGGCACGGCCATAGGGATGGCGTCAGCCGCACCCGCGCCCGGCTTGGCCAGAAGCGAAGCTGGGAACGCGAGTGCGACGGTACCGGAAAGTGTCGATCAGCGGGGCAGGCCGCGCTCGCGGATACGGGCAGCCTTGCCGGTGAGGTCGCGGAGGTAGTAGAGCCGCGCCCGGCGCACCCGACCCTTGGTGAGCAGTTCGACGCGCTCGATCCGCGGGTTGTGCAGGGAAAAGGTCTTCTCGACGCCGACGCCGTGGGAGATCTTGCGCACGGTGTAGGTGGCGTTCATGGTGCCATGCTTACGCCTGGTGACCACACCCTGAAACACCTGGACGCGCTCCTTGCTGCCCTCGATGATGCGGATATGGACCTTGACGGTGTCGCCGGGACGGAAATCGGGGTGGTCCTGGCGCATCTGCTCCAAATTGATCCTGTCGATGATCGTGCTCATACGTTTTTCTATGTGGTTTGAGTCTCGTCGGCTCGCCGGCCTAGGCCTGGCACGAACCTGTCCCGGTTATCGGGGTTGGTGTTTCCTCTGTGTCTTTACGTCCTCATGGTCACGTGCCGAGCAGCCGATCGAGGATGATGGCGGCCGCGGAGCGTACCGAGAGATGGTTGTAGTCGCTGCCGCCGACAATCGGTGGCAGGGTGCCGTCGGCAGTTGCCAGCAGCTCGGCGGCCAGCCCGTGGGCGGTGCCGAAGACCAGCAGTATCGCCTGACCTTCCTGAAGCCGTTGACGCACGGTGGCGTAACCCAGGGTGGTCTCGCGGCTCAGGGCGCTGGTGGCGACAATCAGCGGCCTCATGCCGCAGCGCTTTTCCACCGCCGCAGCGGCCTCCTGCAGCGACGAGACCAGGCGGACAATGGACAATGCCTCGCGACGGGCCGGGTTGTACGTGGCGCCATGACCGTCCCGCCAGTGCTGCAGCAGTTCTTCGACCAGCTGCCGCTGGTCTTCGTAGGGCGTGGCCAGGTAGTACCTGGCGACCCCGTACGTCCTGGCGGCCCTGGCGATATCGTGGATATCGAGGTTGGTGACCGCCGAACCGATGATCCCGCCGTTCTTGTCCACCACCGGGTGGTGCACCAGGACGAGGTGGAGCCTGTCCGCGCCGCTGCTCATCACGCCTCTTGCGTCGATCCGGCCGCCGTCACCTTCTCGAGGAGATGGTGGCGGGAAAGCCATTTCTTTTCGCGGCGGTCGAAACTCGCCTGGCGCAGCAGTTCCGGCCTTCTCTCCAGAGTCCGCCGCACCGAAGCGATGAAGCGAAACTCTTCGATCTTCTCGTGGTTGCCGGAGAGCAGCTCCTCCGGTACCGCCATGCCTTCGAAGAGGCGCGGCCGTGTGTACTGGGGGTGCTTGAGCAGGGGACGGCTGAAGGTGTCGGCTGTCGCCGACGCTTCGCAGCCGAGCACCCCGGGCAGGATGCGCGTCACAGAGTCCACCACCGCCAGGGCGGCCAGCTCCCCCCCGCTGAGGATATAGTCGCCCAGCGAGATCTCCTCGTCGACATAGAGCGCCCGGAAGCGCTCGTCGACACCTTCGTAGCGGCCGCAGACGAGAATGAGATGCGACCGCTCGGCTAATTCTTCCACCACCCTCTGCCGGTAGGGCCGACCCTGGGGGGTGAGCAGCACCACCGTCGAGTCGTCGCGCTTTCTGCTCTTCACAGCCAGCGCCAGAGGCTCCGGCTTCATCACCATACCCTCGCCGCCGCCGAAGGGGCGGTCGTCGGTCATCGCCTGCGGGTCGTCGGCAAAGTCGCGGATATTGACGACGTTGATGGTGATCTGCCCTCTTTGCCGCGCCCGGCGGAGAATCCCCTCGTCAAGTGGCGAGGAGAAGAACTCCGGGAAGATGCTGAGGATGTCAAAAATCATCGCGGCGAAGATCAGTACTCTTTCTGCCCCAGTTCGAGAAGACCCGGCGGCAGGTCGACCACCACTTCGGTGGCGCTCTCGCTGACGACAATCTCCTTGATCACCGGGATGAGCACTTCGCCTCTTGCGCCGTCAACGACAAGGATATCGTGGGCGCCGTTGTCGAAAAGGCTCCGTATGGTACCGATGCTTGCGCCGCCCTGGTCGACCACCCGTTTGCCGATCAGGCGATGCCAGTAATATTCGTCGTCGTCCGGCTCCGGCAACTGGCCTCTCTCGATCAGCACGCCACAGCCTTCGATGTTCTCCGCCCCACTGCGGTCGGCAACGGTGGCGAAGCGGACGATGGCCGTCTTGCCCTGCAGCCGCACACTGACAATTTCCAGCGGCGGCGTGATCGTACCGCGCCGATCGACGAGGCTCAGCTCACGGTATCTGCCGACATTCTCCGGCTGACCGGAATAGAGGAAGAGCTTGACCTCGCCACGCAAGCCGTGGGCCTTGGCCACCCTGCCGAGCAGCAGGTAGCGGTCGGCGGGGTAACGGAACTCTTCTTCCATGTCGCCGCAGGCTTACTCCAGGATTTCCAGCCGGCATCGCTGCTCGGCCTTGGTCGCCGCCGCCGAGAGCAGGGTGCGCAGCGCTCGTGCGGTTCGACCTTGCTTGCCGATGACCTTGCCCAGATCCTCCGGGGCGACACCGAGCTCGAAGGTGACGGTGTCGTCCTCGAATTTGCTGGTCACCTTGACCGCGTCGGGATTATCGACCAGGGCCTTGGCGATGACGGCAATCAGTTCTTCCATTTCTTACTGCTCGACCGGTGCCGCCGCTTTCTTGATCAGGCTCTGCACGGTGGTCGTGGGCAGCGCGCCCTTGCCGAGCCACTCCTGCAGCTTGCCGTTGTCGAAGGTGATCGCGGCCGGTTCCTTGCAGGGATCGTAGGTGCCGACAATGTCAAGAAATTTTCCGTCGCGCTTGGCTTCGCTGTTGGCGACGATGATGCGATAGAAAGGCTTTTTCTTTTTGCCGAGACGGGTCAATCGAATTCGTACTGCCATTCCGGTTAGTCCTCCGGTAGATGTGATGGTGAGTTGTCTATACGGGGCATGGCGGGCGCTCTGCGGCCGCCATGCCTTATCGCTTTTTCATGCCTTTCGGCAGTTTTCGCCGCTTGACGCCGGCGATGGCGCCGGGCTTGCCGCTGATTTTCTTCATCATCTTGAGCATCTCCGAATAGCTCTTGATGACGCGGTTGACGTCGCCGATGGACGTCCCCGAGCCGGTGGCGATGCGCATCCGCCGGCTGGTGTTGATGATGAGATGGTTGCGGCGCTCATGGGCGGTCATCGAGCGGATGATCGCCTCGGTCTTGGTGAGCTCACGCTGATCCGGCTTGGGAACGTCCTTCATCTGGCGCAGCTTGTTGATGCCGGGGACCATGTCGAGGATCTTCTCCAGCGAGCCCATCTTCTTGATCTGCTGGATCTGCTCGAGGAAGTCCTCGAGGGTGAACTGGTTCTTGCGCAGCTTGCGGGCGATCTTGTCGGCCTCTTCCTTGTCGACGACCTGCTCGGCCTTTTCGATCAGGGTGAGGATGTCGCCCATGCCGAGGATGCGCGAGGCGACGCGCTCTGGATGGAAGACTTCGAGGTCGTCGAGGCCCTCGCCGATGCCGACGAATTTGATCGGCTTGCCGGTGATGGTCTTGATCGACAGCGCCGCGCCGCCGCGGGCGTCGCCCTCCATCTTGCTCAGTACGACGCCGGTGAACTCGAGGTCGCTGTTGAAGCGCTCGGCGACGGTGACCGCGTCCTGGCCGGTCATGGCATCGGCGACGAAGAGGATCTCGCTGAGCGGCACCGCGGCACGGATCTCCTTGAGCTCATCCATCAGCGCCGCATCGACGTGCAGGCGACCGGCGGTATCGAAGATCACCGTGTCGTAGCCGTGCAGGGAGGCCTCGTGCAGCGCCTGCTTGCAGATATCCACCGGCTTGGTCTCGGCCGTCGACGGGTGCACGGCGATGTCGAGGCGACTGCCGAGGATCTGCAGCTGTTCGATGGCTGCCGGGCGGTAGATGTCGGCCGGGACGAGATAGGGCTTGCGGCCCTTGTCGCGGAGCATCTTGGCGAGCTTGCCGGCGGTGGTCGTTTTACCCGAACCCTGCAGGCCGGCCATCATGATGGTCACCGGCTGGCGACCGTCGAGCTTGATTGGCTGGGCGGTGCCGCCGAGCAGTTCGACCAGCTCCTCATGGACGATCTTGATGACCTGCTGCCCCGGAGACAGGCTCTTGGAAACTTCTCTGCCGACCGCCTGTTCGCTGACCCTGGCGACGAAGTCCTTGGCCACCTTGAAGTTGACATCGGCTTCGAGCAGGGCGCCGCGCACCTCGCGCAGGGCTTCGCCGATGTTTTCTTCGGTGAGCTTGCCGTGCCCGCGAAGCTTCTTGAATACTCCTTCCAGCCTGTCGGAGAGATTTTCGAACATAAGGGTCTGTAAAGGGTTCTGGTCAGGGCGGATGCGGCCGCCGCGTATCGAAAAAGCGCAAAGCGGCCAAAAGGACGGGGAAAGAGGCCGATGCGCGGAAATTCAAAAGAGAAGAAAAATACTGTGTCTCGACGTTTATGTCAAGCAACTAAAGAAGAAGCCGGCCGATAATAGCCCGTTGGAGCGGCGGAGAATGGTCGCTGGCCGTGGCCAGTATCGCCTCGCCGCCAGTGACGGCTGCTTTGGCGATGGTGTCTTGCCTGGACCTAGCGGGGTGGTGGCCGGGGTGAGGGGGCGTGGGGCGGGGAAGGGTCAGCCGCGTCTGCGGAAGCCGTGGCGCAGCAGATAGATGAAGATCGCCGGCCAGCAGAACAGCACCAGGGCGAGCCAGAGGTATTTATCGGTCGGCTGAGGGAAGGGGCGCAGGAAGATATCGCGCAGGACGACGACCATCAGGCCGACATTGACCAGCAGGCCTACTCCGGCGAGGGGCAGCAGAGTTTCGGTGCGGCGCAGCTCGGGCAGGAGAACCAGGAGCGCCACCAGGGCGATGGCGAAGAGCATCGCCGCAACGGAAAAGAGCTTTTCGATGAGGTTCATGGCGGATGATGGTGGCGGAGGCGGCTGGGCCTCTCTTTCCCGGGCAGTGGAGCTATGGCTGGCCCTGGTTTGCCTGCCGGGCAAGTTTTTTGTCGACAGGCGCTGATCGACGATGTCTGCAGGACGCTGCTCGGCCCTGCGGGGTGCTGACAAACTGCTGGCGGCCGCGCCGTTACCTGCGGCGGCGGTCGCCTCGTGTTCCTCCCCGGACGGGACGATATGCGGCCCGCCATGGAAGAACTGCTCCTATATAGAGAGGGATGAGAAGGCTGTAAAGGGGAAACTGGCCCTTTGCCGTCAGGCGCAAAGTGATTGTTGAAAAAGGGCAAACAGGGTAAGAAAGGCAAAATCCCCGCCCCGGTGCCGGCCTCTCGTGCCGCCGTGGCTGCATCATCTTCCCTCTTGTCATCTGCAGATGCCGGTCTACGATTACGTCGCTCTCGATCCCCGCGGCAGGCGGGTCACGGGCACCATCGACGCTCCTGGCCCCGCCCAGGCCCGGGCCCGACTGCGCTCCCAGGATCGCTATGCGGTGTCCATCGACGAGAGTGCCGGCCAGGCGTACGTCCGTGGTGCGGGGCTCTGGCGGCGCCGCCCTGGCCCTCGCGAATTGACGGCGATGACACGGCAGCTGGCCACCCTGCTCGAGGCCGGCGTCCCCCTGGTCGAGGCCCTCGACGCCCTGCTGCAGCAGAACCCCGGCCGGGCGCTGGGCGGGCTGATCGCCGCCATCCGCGCCGAGATCAACCAGGGGGCCACCTTCAGCGGCGCCCTGGCGACGCAGGGGGATCTCCTGCCGCCCCTCTATATCAATATGGTGCGCGCCGGGGAGGCCTCCGGCAACCTCGACCTCGTCCTGCAGCGGCTCGCCGACTTCCGCGAGCGGCAGGAGGGACTGCAGGGCCGCTTTCGCGCCGCCCTCGCCTACCCGCTGTTCATGGCGGTATTCGGCACGGCGGTGCTGGTCTTCATGCTGCTCTTTGTCGTCCCCGGGATCAGCGACATCTTTCGCGAATCGGCCACGGCCCTGCCGCTGCCGACTCGTCTGCTCCTTGCCGGCAGCGCATTCCTCAGCGACCTGTGGTGGGCGCCCCTGCTCCTCATGGCGGGGACTGTCTGGGCCTGGCGGCGCTTCACCGCTCAGGGCGCCGGACGCCGTTTCCGCGATGCAGTGCTTCTCCGCCTGCCGGTTGCCGGCCCTCTGCTGCACAAGATGCTGCTCGCCCGTTTCGCCACCACCCTTGCCAGCCTGCTGCGCAGCGGCGTCGGGCTGTTGCCGGCTCTGGCCATTGTCCGTGCCCTGCTCGACAATGCGCTCGTCGGTGAGGTCCTCGACCAGGCCATGGCGCGCGTGTCCGAGGGTGGCGGGGTGGCGGCGGCCCTGGCCGATTCCTCCTGGTTCCCCCCGGCCCTGCGCCAGATGATCGCCGTCGGCGAGCGCAGCGGCAACCTCGAGGGCATGCTGGACAAGAGCGGTCTCTTTTACGAGCGCGAGGCCGAGGCGGCGCTGACCACCCTGACCGCCCTGCTCGAGCCGGCGCTGATTGCCATCATGGGGGTGGCGGTGGGCTTCGTCGTCCTCTCGATCCTGTTGCCGATCTTCGAAATGAATCAGATGCTTGGCGGGGCCGGTCTGGCCAGTGCCCTCTCTCCGGGGATGCCCGCATGAGGACCGCAGCCGCCGTTGTTCAGCCAGGGCCCCGGAGCCCATCTTCCCCCACAAGGATGTTCCCATGAGGAAGACAACCCACGCCGCCATGGCCAGTCAGACCGGCGGCTTTACCCTGCTTGAGCTCCTGGTGGTGCTGGTCATCATCGGTATCCTCGCCAGCTATATCGGCCCGAAGCTCATGGGCCACCCCGAGGAGGCGCGGCGCACCAAGGCGGTCCTGCAGATCCAGGCTTTGGAGACCGCCCTCAAGACCTACCGCCTCGACAATGGCTTCTATCCCTCCACCGACCAGGGACTGCAGGCCCTGGTGGAGGCGCCGGCGAGCGGCAAGGTTCCCCCGCGCTGGCGGACCGGCGGCTACCTGGAAAAGCGCGTTGTCCCTGTCGACCCCTGGGGGACCCCTTACGTCTACCTTTCCCCAGGTGTGCACGGGGACTTCGACCTGAGCTCCCTTGGCGCCGACGGGGAGCCCGGCGGCGAGGATGCCGCCAGAGACATCCACAATTGGCAAATCGACTGATCCACTCCACCCATCTCTGCCGAGAAGGCGTCCTCCGCGACCGGCGTGGCTACACCCTGCTGGAGCTGCTGGTGGTGTGCCTCCTGGTGGCGATCATGCTGGCCATGGCCCTGCCGATGGTGCGCGAGGCCACGCTGTCCGACCCCCTGAACGGGGCGGCTGCGCGCATCCTCGGTTTGGTCGCCGCGGCGAGGAGCGAAGCCCTGCGCAGCGGGCGGCCGCGGCTGCTGGTCATCGACCGGGCCGGCGGGCGTCTCTGGCACGAAGGGACCGCGGAGGACCAGGGCGACGGCCGCCAGCGACCGTCGGTCTTTAACCTGGCGGCGGGGCTGCGCCTCTCGGTCGAAGTCGACGGCCTCACCCCCTCGGCCACCGGCGGGCCGGTCAGGCTGGGTATCAGCCGCCGCGGGGTGGTGACGCCGGCGACGGTCGAGCTGCAGGGGGAGGGCGACCGTGTGCTGCGTCTGCGCCTGCACGCCCTCTTCCCGGCGGAGATCCTCCCCGCAGGGGAGAAGGCCAATGGCGGCAGGCCCCCCGCCACTCTCCCGGAGGCCAGCGGATGAACTGGGTAAGGAGCAACACTGCCGCTTCGCGAGGGGGCGGCCGGGACGGCTTCACCCTGCTCGAGGTAATGATCGCCGTTGCCGTCATTGCCATCGCCATGGTGGCGGTGCTCGGTTCCCAGGCGCGCAGCCTCGGCCGTGCCGGACAGACGAGCTTCGACTACCTTGCCCCGCTGCTCGCCGCCAACAAGCTGGGCGAGTTGCGTGCGGGGCTTGTCCCGGCAGCGGCCGGCGAAGGGGATTTCGCCCCGGATCGCGCCGATTTTCGCTGGCGGCTGCAGGTCGGCGAGGCCTTCGCCCCTGGCCGGGAACCAGTGCCGGGGCTCTCGGCTCGGGTGCAGCGCGTTGAAGTGCTCGTCACGCGCAGCGGCACCCCTTATTCCTATAGGCTCGTCTCCTACGAGGGGAAGCGATGATGGCCCCGGGCGCAACCGACAACCGGGAGGCCACGGCGGCGGGGTTCACCCTGCTCGAGGTGCTCCTCGCCATAGCCATCTTCGCCCTGGTGGCGGCCATGGGCTATGGCGCCTATACCGCCACCCTGGCCAATATTGCCGCCGTCGAGGGCGACAGCCGCGACATCGAGCGCGGCGCCACCATCCTGGCCCGCCTGGCCGATGAGCTCGGTGCGGCGGTCATTGGTCCGGAGGCCTCGCTCGGCGGGGTCGAAGCGAGCTACGCCGGGGGGCGGCGCGACGAGCTGCTTTTTCTCTGCCGCGCCCCGCTCGAGGTCGATAGGGGCAACCTTTCCGGCGGCGGCCCGGTGCTGGTCGGCTATCGCGGGGAAGTCGAGGGGGGCGAGGGCCTTCTGACCCTCTACCGCACCGAGCAGCTGGTGCTGCCGGGGGGCGACGGGCAGCCGGCGGCCGAGGTTCGGCACCTTCTCGCCAGGGGGGTGCGCGAGCTGCGCTTCTCCTACCAGCGCCTTGACGGGACCATGACCAGCACCTGGCCGGAGGGTGCGGGCGGGGATGATGGCCAGGACGATGGGCTGCTGCCGCGGGCGGTGCGGGCGGAGCTGGTCTTCCCCGCCGCTGTCGCGGGGGGGACGCCGCGACGCTTCACCCTCCTCGCCCTCTTGCCCGCCGAGGGAGGGAGGTAGCGGGTCATGGCTGGCAGAACACTCCCCTCGGCCCTCGCCACCGCTGGTCGCTCACTCGCCGCCCCGCTGGCCGGTCAGCGCGGCATGGCCCTGCTGCTGACTGTGCTGCTGCTCGCGGTGTTGGTCAGCCTGACCCTCTACCTGCATCGCCGCACCGCCGCCGACAGCGTCGCCGCCACCGTCTTTCGCGACGACATGCGTCTTGGCGTGGCCGCCGATTCAGCGGTCCGCCTCGGCCTGGCCATGCTCGCCGTGGAAGGCGTCACCGACCGTGTCGACACCCTGGTCGACCCCTGGGCCACGGTGGACGAAGGTCAGCTGTCGGCGCTCTTCGCCGAGGACGAGGTGAAACTGCACATCGTCGACCTCTCCGGCCGTCTGCAGCTCAATAGCCTGGTCGCCACCGCGAAGAGTGACGGCAGCGTCTCCCGGGGAGGGGTGATGGCGCGGCAGCGGCAGGCCCGTGACGTACTGCTGCGGCTGCTCGCCAGCGGGCGTTTCGCCGTCGCCGGCGAAGGGGAGGCGCGTCGTCTGGTGGACGCCATGGTCGACTGGCTCGATGCCGACGACCGCGAAGAGCAGCTGGGGGCGGAGAGCTCATACTATCAGGCCCTGCAGCGGCCTTATGCCTGCCGCAACGGCCCGTTGACCGACCTCGACGAACTCCTTCTGGTGAGAGGGGTGAGCCGCGCCCTGCTCTACGGCACCGCCACAAGCGAAGCACTGGCCAATTACCTCACCGTGTATGGTGACGATGGGCGGCTCAACATCAACACGGCGCCGCGGCTGCTGGTAGGCTGTCTGGCCAGAGATCTCGACGAGAGCCTGCTCTCCCGTTTCGATGACTTTCGCCAGGACCCGCGCCACCGTGCCCTGCTCGCCGAACCCCGCTGGTATAAAAATATCGGCGGCTGGCCCGGGGATATTGTGCTATATGATGACCTGCTGAAAACCGCGAGTGACCACTTCCTCGTCACCGCTACCGCCAGGCACCGCGTCTCCATGAGAGAGGTGGCGGTGGTGGCCCAGCGGCGGGAAGGGGGCGAGCTCCGCCTACGACTGCGAAAAGTGCAATGACCCGAGGCAAATCAAACTTGCTGTGCGTGGAGATAGTCGGCGAGACGGTGGCCGCGGCCCTGTTCGCGTCAGCCGCGACCCAGCCGCGCCCTCTTGCCGCGGCGATGGTGGCGCGCGACGGGCGCCCCTTGGGCCAGTGCCTGGCCGAGCTGCGCCGGCGGCTTGGCGAGGCCCCTGGCGAGCGCTGCCTGGTCGCTCTGGGGGCAGAACACTTTTCCTTCCGCACTGTCTCGCTGCCCTTCGCCGAACCGAGAAAGGTCGCCATGGTGCTGCCCATGGAGCTTGCCGAGCAGATGCCGCAGCCCATCGACGAGCTGCTTGTCGAGTCCACCCCGGTCGGCGCCGCCGACAACTCCGGGGTGACCGTGCTGGCGGCGCTCTTGCCACGGCTTCTGCTGACTGAGATTTACGCGGCATTGGCCGAGGTCGGCTGGAGGCCATCCTCGGTGACCCTTGCCGGCTTCGACCTGGCGCGGTCGCTCCTTGCCAGGGGCGAGGAAGAGTTCCTTCTCCTCGACGGCGAAGCCGGGCGCTTCAACCTGCTGCTTGCCCATGGGGGCAGGGTGGCGGGCATCCGCCCCCTCTTTTCCGGCGCCGAACTGGCCGCCGGGGCGGAGGTCGAGCTCCTCGATGAGATACGGCGAACGGTGCTGGCCGACCCGCGTGGCGGTCTGGCCCTCTCCGGGGCAAGCCTCTTTCATAACGGCCCCTGCCCGGTGGCCGTCTCCGCCGGCCCGTGGCATCCGCGCCCCTGCCCGATAGCGGCGGCACCGGGCGAGATCCTTGGCGAGCTTGGCGAAAGGCGGCTGCGACGGCTGTTCGCCATGGCGACGCGGCCCGCCCGCGAAGGTCAGCGGCTCGAGTTCTGTCGCGGGGAGTTCGCGCCACGGCCCGCCCTGCTGCGGGCGGCAGGACAACGTGGCAGGGCGGCGCTCGCCGTGGCACTGGGCTTGCTGGTCGCATGTGGACTGTTTGGCTACGACTATGCCCGGCTGGTCGCACAGCGCGACGACCTGCAGCGGCGCCTCGCCGCCGCCTTCGCCGAGACGGCGCCGGCCGGCAGCCGCATGGTTGACCCGGTACGCCAGCTGCAGGTGATGATCCGCGAGCTGGAGGGGGCCGGCGCGAGAAACGGCGCGACCGGCAGGGCGACGGTGGTCGAGGTCCTTGCCGAGATCTCCCTGCGTATCCCGGCACAGCTGCCGGTGCGCGTGGCGCGCTTTGCCGCCGAGGGGGAGATGTACGTGCTCAAGGGCAGCACCGCAGATTACAACACCGTCGAGGCGGTACGCGCCGCCCTGGAGCGGTCGCCGCTCTTTAGTGCGGTATCCATCGCTGCCGCCACCCAGCAGGAGCGCGGGCAGCGGGTCGGCTTCGAGTTGAAACTTCTTCCGGCGCGGTGATGGCCATGAGCAGGGGGCCTGCGGATACCACCCGACAGGGGTGGCGAGAGTGGCTGGGACTCGCGGCGATGAGCCCCCGCGAGCGCGCCCTGGTGCTTCTTGGCGGCGCGCTGCTGGCGGTGGTCGCCTTCTCTGAACTGGTCGTCATGCCCCTGTGGCGCAGCCACGCCGCGCTGAGCCGCGCCGTGGAACAGCGGCAGGCGGAGCTCAGCCAGCTGGTGCAGCTCCAGGGGCAGTACCGTGCTCTGCAGCAGGCCGCCGGGCGGGTGCGCGGGGCCATCGGCGCCCGCCATGCCGACTTCTCGCTCTTCGCCTTTGTCGAGCGCCAGGCGGAACAGGCCGGGGCAAGGCGGCAGCTCGGCTATATCCGGCCGCTGGCGCAGCGGCCGGAACAGCAGGGAGAGGGTGAAGTTGCCGTCGAGGTCGAGGTCAGGCTGGAGCGTATCGGCCTCGAGCCGCTGGTTCGCTTCCTGACGCTGGTGGAATCTAAAGGGGATGCCGTGTTCATCCGCCGCATCGTCATCGAGGAAAGCGGCGGCAGCGGCTTGCTCGACGCCAGCCTGCAGGTGGCCACTTTCGAGAAAGCCCCATGAAGACCATGTCAGCCACACTTTTTCGCCTGTCCGGGTATACGCTCTATGCCGTGGCGCTGCTCATCCTGCTGGCCGTGTTGCGCTTTCCCGGCGAAGAACTGCGCCGCTATGGCGAGGGGCGGCTGGCGGCCCTGGTGCCGGGCAGTTCCTGGCGTATCCTCGGGCTCTCCTACCGTTTTCCGCTGACCGTGAGCGCGACGGGGCTGGAGCTGACCCTGGGCGAAGGGCGGGAGGTGCGGCTGCTCGCCGAACATCTCAGGGCCAGCCTGGTCTCGCTGGCCTATCCCGGTGAGGTGGCGGTGAGCGCCGCTCTCTATGGGGGGGCCGTGCAGGGGCGGTTGCGCTTTGTTGCCGGGGCGGGCCTTGCGGGAGGCGACCTGCGCCTGGAGGGGGTCGATGTCGCCCGCCTCCCCGCCGAGTTCTTCCCTGGGGGACGGCGGCTCAGCGGTCGTCTCGACGCCAGGGGCGAACTGAGCGTCGGCCCGGCGAAGTCTCCCTCAGAGAGCGGGCTCAGCGGCCGCGGCGAGATCAGCCTCCGCGACGGCAGCATCTCGCTCTTCTCGCCGCTGCTCTCCCTGCACACGCTCGATGTCGGGCAGCTCAGCTGCGGGCTGCGTCTTGCCAGGGGCAGGCTTGACATCGTTTCGGGACAGTTGCGTGGTGCCGAGCTTAAGGCCGACTTTTCCGGGTGGTGGCAAAACGGTGGCGATATCTTCAGCGGCCAGGTGCAGCTTGGCGGCCAGGTGCAGCCAGCGGACAAGCTGCTGGCGAAGATGGCGGCGGAGGAGCGCCACGGGCTGGAACTGCTCCTCGCCGACCACGAAGGCGGCCTGCCCTTTACGGTGACGGGCAGCGTCGGCTCTCCTCTTTTTCGCTTCGATCTGTGAGCAAGCCATGGACAAACGCCTCTCCATCGTGCTCCCCCTGGTCCTCATTACCCTCGGCTGCGTCGTCGCCGTCGAAGCCGGTCGTGTCGCCGTACTGCGACTGCTGACGGCCGCTCCCGCCGGGCAGAAGCTTTCGGCCCCGGCCGCCGCCGCGACAGCCGGGCAACAGAGGCGCCAGGGGGCCGGCCCCGAGGTCATCGTCGCCCGCAACCTCTTCGCCGCGGCCCAGCCCGCTCGGCAGGCAGCCGGGGCGGAGGGGGAGCGGGCCGCGGCCCTCGCCAACCTGGTGCTGATGGGCACCGTTGACGAGACCCCCGGCCCCGGCCGCGCCATCTTCCTTGATATGAAGACTGGCCGGCAGCAACTCTACCGCAGGGGCGAGCGGGTGGCGGGGGCGGTGCTCGAGGAGGTCGGCCGCGGCCGTGCGACCCTGGCCAGCGGCGGGCGGCGCGAGGTCTTCGATCTGCGCGAGGCCGCCCGCCACCGCGTTGCCGTCAGGGGTGGCGAGATGGCGGGTGGTACCGTGGACCAAAAGGTGGCCGCCGAGGCAGGCCCCGAGGCAGGCGCAGCGGGAGCGGACAAGGACGACGCCGCCGTGGCAACCGACCAGGACCGTGGCGCAGCAGGCGGAGGTGCACGCAGCTTTCGCCTGCTGCGCGCCGCTGGTGCGAAAACGGAGCAGTGATCATGGTCAACAAGGCAAGAGAGACAGAGATATGAACAGGCTGCTGGTGTTATGGGTGGGGATGGCGGCGTGTTGCGCCGTGGCGACGTGGTCCGCGGCCGCCGCCGTGGAGTTGCCGCGGCCGCTTGTCGCGGCGGGGCTGGCGGTGCAGGGCGATGGGGCCCGACAGGACCTCATCGCCATCGACTTCGACAACGTCGATATCCACCTGCTGATCCGCTATATCAGCGAGGTAACAGGGAAAAACTTCGTCGTCGACAAGGCGGTGCAGGGCAATGTCACCATCGTCTCACCGACCAAGGTCGGGGTCGATGAGGCCTACCGTGTCTTCGAGTCGGTCCTCGAGGTCTATGGCTACACCGTTGTGGACAGCGGCCCGGTGACCAAGATCCTGCCGGCGGCGCGGGCGCGCTCGCAGCTCGTCGAGATGTTCGGCGATGGCGCCCAGAACCGCCCCGGCGACCGCATCGTCACTCAGCTGGTGGCCTTGAAGCACAGCACCCCCGAGGAGATGAAGAAGCTCCTCGCCCCGCTGGTGGCGCAGAGCTCGGTGGTCGTCGCCCACGACCCCTCCGGCAAGCTGATCCTCACCGAGACCCGCTCGAATATCAAGAAGCTGCTCGACATCGTCGCCGCTCTCGATGTCCCGGCGCGCCGCGAGGAGGTGGCGGTGATCCCCCTCGTCAACGGCTCGGCGGAGGCCATGGGCAAGGTGTTTGCCGCCATATACGGGCGCGAGGCGGCGGCAAGGAAGCCCGAGGAGGCCGGCGCCGTCGTCCGCGTCGTGCCCTACGAGCGTATCAACGCCCTGGTGGTCCTTGCCGCGCCGGGGGACATGCGCCGTATCCGCGAGCTTGTCGCCACCCTCGACGGAGAGATGGCGAAAAACGAGGGCAATATCCACGTCTACTACCTGCAGAACGCCACCGCCGTGGAGCTCGCCAAGGTGCTGAGCAGCCTGCCCGAGGAGGGCGGTGCCGCCGGCGAGGCGGCTGGCAAGACCCGTGACCGCGGCCTCTCCGCCAAGGTGCGCATCCAGCCTGATGAAGAGACCAACTCGCTGGTCATCACCGCCGACCGCGACGACTACGCCATGCTCGAAGAGGTTATCAAAAAGCTCGACATCCCGCGGCGCATGGTCTATCTCGAGGCGCTCATCCTCGAAGTCGACACTGACAAAAGCTTCGACGTCGGCGTGCAGTGGCTGGTCGGCGGGACCTTCTCCGGCGGTGAAGGGGCAGTGGTCGGCGGCTTTGCCGGCACCGCCTACGACCAGGTCGCCGCCCTGAGCAGCGAGTCGCCGACCCTGCCCGCCGGCCTCGCCCTCGGCGTGCTCAAGCAGGGCATCCGCATCGGCAGCGTCAACTTCCCCAATATCGCCGCGATTCTCCGTGCCTACAAGTCCGACACCGACATCAATATCATCTCCACCCCGCAGATCCTCACCACCGACAACAAGAAGGCCGAGATCTCGGTGGGCGAGAACGTGCCCTATATCACCAGCCGCAACACCTCGGCCAGCGAGCAGGACTACACCCAATATGAGTACAAGGACGTGGCAACGAGGCTGTCCATCGTCCCCCATATCAACCAGGGCGGCAGCCTGCGCCTCGAGGTGGCCACCGAGGTGGTACGCATCAAGGAAAACAGCGCCGACACCCCAACCACTTATAAACGCACCGCCTCGACGACGGTGGTGCTCAACGACAGCGATACCGTGGTCATCGGCGGTATCATCGGCCATGACTCCTCCGAGAACGAGTGGAAGATCCCCGTGCTCGGCGACATCCCCGGCCTTGGCTGGCTGTTCAAGACGAAGAGCAGCAGCAGCGCCAAGACCAATATGTTCATCTTCATCACCCCGCGCATCGTCCGCAACCCCGCCGAGCTGGCGACGGTGACCGCCGAGCGCCAGGCGATGCTTGCCAGGGGTACGGAAGAGGCCCCGGCCGCCAGCCAGGGGGAACAGCTGCAGCGGCACCTCGCCGACGGCTACGAGAGACTGCAGGCGGGAGATCTCGCCAGGGCCAGGGAACACTTCACCGCCGTCCTCGGCGTCGAGCCAGGAAACTCCTTTGCCCTGATGAACATGGGGGCGATTCTCGAGAAAGAGGGCAAGCCACGCCAGGCAGTGGAGATGTATCGCCTGGTCATCGCCTCCGGCTCGGCGGCGGTGGCCGGGGAGGTGAGCGATAAAGGAAAGCGCGGCGCCTCGTTGCTGCAGCTCGCCCGCGAGGCCATCGAGCGCCTTGAAGCGACCGAAGAGAAGGGCCGGGTGGAGGAAGGGGGGCGGCGATGAAGTCGTTGGCCGAGCTGCTGCAGGAGGAGGGCGTCAGCCCCGGGGCGGTGGAAGCCGCCCTGGCCGAGGGAGAGCTGAGTCCGCAGCGCCTCGGCCAGCTGTTGCGCCAGCGGGGCGAGATCGACGAGGCGGCCCTGCTGCGCGTTTTCGGTCGCCACTTCGCTCTCGAGGTCTTGCCGGCCCTGCCGACGGAGATGGACCCGGCCTTTACCGGGCGGGTGACCATTGGCTTTCTCAAGGGCCACTGCATGGTGCCGGTGCTCTCCGCCGGGACGGCACTGGTGGCGGTCAACGACCCCGGCGAGCTGGCTGCCGTCGACGACCTGCGCCGCCTCCTCGACCTGCCGCGGCTGCCCATGGCGCTGGCCCCCCGGGCGGCCATCCTCGCGGCCATCAACCGCGCCTATGACCAGACCCAGGTCGCGGCGGCGACCGTCCTCGAGGATTTCGGCGAGGACGACCGACGGCGGCTGTTCACCGAGATCGAGGAGATCGGCGACCTCCTCGACGACACCAGCGACTCGCCGGTCATCCGCCTTGTCAACCTGATGTTCGCCCAGGCCATCCGCGACGACGCCTCGGATATCCATATCGAGCCCTATCAGAACCACGTCAGGATCCGCGAGCGTCTCGACGGCATCCTCCACGACATGCTCAGCCCGCCGCGGCAGGTGCAGGCCGCGCTGGTGTCGCGTATCAAGATCATGGCCAGGCTGAATATCGCCGAGAAACGGCTGCCCCAGGACGGGCGCATCGAGCTCAAGGTGGCCGACCGCGAGATCGACGTGCGCGTCTCCACCCTGCCCACCGCCTTCGGCGAGCGGGTGGTGCTGCGGCTTTTGAAGAAATCGTCGGTGCTGCTGTCGCTCTCCGACCTGGGCATGCCCGAGGACCGCCTCACCCCCTTCGCCGCGGCGATCAAGGCCCCCACCGGCATCATCCTCGTCACCGGGCCCACCGGCTCCGGTAAGACCACCACCCTCTACGCGGCGCTGACCGCCATCAACACCACCGATATCAATATCATCACCATCGAGGACCCCATCGAGTACCGCATCGACGGCATCGGCCAGGTGCAGGTCAACCCGAAGATACAGCTGACCTTCGCCTCGGGCCTGCGCTCCATCGTCCGCCAGGACCCCGATGTCATCCTCGTCGGCGAGATCCGCGACGTCGAGACCGCCGAGATCGCCATGCAGTCGGCGCTCACCGGCCACCTCGTCCTCTCCACCCTGCATACCAACGACGCCGCCGGGGCCATTACCCGCCTGCGCGACATGGGTATCGAGCCCTTCCTGCTCGCCTCGTCGCTCAACGTGGTGCTGGCGCAGCGGCTGGTGCGCATCATCTGTCCTTCCTGCCGCGAGGAGTACAGGCCGAGCGCCGAGATGTGGAGCCGCATCGGCATGGAGCCAGGTCATTGCGAAGGCGGCACGGCCTATCGCGGCCGTGGCTGCGAGCGCTGCCTGCATACCGGCTACCGCGGCCGCTGTGGCATCTTCGAGCTGCTGCCGATGAACGCCGAGATGAAGGCCCTGGTGCTGCGTACCGCCGACGCCAACGAGATCAGGCGCAAGGCCCTGGCCGACGGCATGGTGTCGCTGGTCGAGGACGGGCGGCGCAAGGTGCTGCAGGGCATCACCACCATCGAAGAAGTGTATAGGGTCTGCCGCCAGGGCTGAAGGATGCCGGCTCAGCGCACCTCGATGCTCTTTTTGGCGTCGATGCCGTAGCGTTTCATGCGGTTCCACACGGTGACGCGGGACACGCCGAGCAGCTGCGCAGCCTTGCTCTGGTTGCCGCCGGTACGCGCCAATACCTCGAGCAGTTCCTGCTTTTCGATGGACTGGAGGTTGATGGCGCGCTTTTTCGCCAGCGGGGCCTTGGCGGCCGAAGCGCCGTGCTTGGGGTTGACGATGGTCTCGGGGAGGTGGTGGGGCTGGATGATCTCTTCATGGCAGGTGACGAAGGCATACTCGAAGGCGCCCTTCAGTTCGCGCACGTTGCCCGGCCAGCTGTGGTTGAGCAAGAGCTCCATGGTGTCGCGGCTGATGCCGGCGATATGCTTGCCGCTCTTTAAGCGCAGGGTGCGGAAGAACTTCTCGGCCAGCAGGGGGACGTCTTCGCTGCGCTCGCGCAGCGGCGGCAGGAAGATGGGGATGACGTTGATGCGGAAGAAGAAGTCCTTGCGGAACTCCCCTCGCTCCACCAGCTGCAGCAAATCCTTGTTGGTGGCCGAGATGATGCGCACGTCGGTGGTGATCGGGCTGCTCGAGCCGACCCGTTCCAGCACCTTCTCTTCGAGCACGCGCAGCAGCTTGGTCTGGGTGGGGATGGGCAGGTCGCCGATCTCGTCGAGGAAGATGTCGCCCTTGTCGGCCATCTCGAAGCGGCCGACGCGGTCACGATAGGCGCCGGTATAGGCGCCGCGCACATGCCCAAAGAGCTCGCTCTCGAGGAGCGACTCGGTGAGGCTGGCGCAGTTGACTTTGATGAACGGGGCCTCGCGGCGCAGGCCGATCTGGTGGATGGCGCGGCTGACCAGTTCCTTGCCGGTGCCGCTCTCACCGTAGATGATCACCGGGGCATCGGAGGCGGCGGCGTTCTCGATCATGGCGAAGACCCGCTGCATCGGCACCGAGCTGCCGACGATGCCGTGGAAGTCGTCGCCGCTGTGCAGCTGGCGGCGGAAGTCCTCGATCTGGTTTTCCTTCTCGGTGATTTCCGAAAGGTCGGCCAGGGTCTCCACCGCGCCGATGACTGCGCCGGTGGAGTCGTGCAGCAGGGCGGCATTCTTGAGGATGTTGACCAGAGTGCCGTCCTTTTTCCGTATGCGGCAGCGCCGTTCCTCCTCCTCGCCCTCATGGAAGAAGCCGCACCACTTGCCCTCGCCGATCGCCAGGGTGGCATTGCAGGTTTCACACTGGAGGATCTCGCAGGTGCGGCCGATCAGTTCTTCCCGCGAATAGCCGGTGATCTTCTCGAAGGCCTTGTTGACCGAAACGATGGCCCCACGGGTATTGACGATCATGATGCCGTCGCGCAGGGTGTTGACTACCGTTTTCCAATATCCGTCAAGCTCTCGGCCGGTCATGGGAGGCTCCGCCGGGCACGACCGGTAAGTGTATGAGATTCCAGCATTTGGGACATGTCAACTCTCCCACAGGCCACACGACAGCTGTTAACATTAACACATGTTAAAGTACAACACTCGTAAGGTCTTAGCAATTTCTTCCCCACCATACCTGTCTTTCATCCGCTTTTCAATCGATTTGACGAGTGCGTCAACTAATAACGATTGAATATCAAACAAAAAAATTTTGATGAATGGTTGGGTATGACGGTCCTTACGGAGCATGGCCCGGATTTTGCTTTGTGAGGAGCGTTTGTCTAATCGGGAACAAGGGTGCTAATGGCGGACTATACACTTGATTTCAGAAATACCTTCTCTTCCTTCTCCCTGCTCAAGATGACCGAGGTCTTTGGGCGCATGCAGCCGCAAGAGACCCTGGAGATCTGCGGTTCCGATCCGGACACCCGGCGCGACCTGCTCAAGGTGCTCCCCGAGAACTCCTACGACCTCCTCTACAGCGATGGGGGGGAAGGGGGGCAGGATGTATATACCATAAGGATTAGAAAGCGTTGTCGATGAAGGCTTCGCCCCGGCAACCCCACGCTGGGACGAGTGGAGGCGATTCTCTCAATAACGAGACGTGAACGGAAAAAGGAAAGACCTATGACGGAAAGTGGCATTACCATCAGAGGGAAAAAGAAGAGTTCCTTCATGGAAACGGTCAAGGAGATCCTCCCCGAAGGGGGGAATCTCAATCTTTGTCTCACTTGCGGTGCCTGTGTCTCCGGCTGTCCCGCCACGGGACTGGCGGATATGGACCCTCGCAAGTTCCTGCGCATGTGTGCCCTGGGCATGGACGAGGAAGCGACGAACTCTCCTTGGGTGTGGATGTGCACCATGTGCCAGAGGTGCATTTACGTATGTCCAATGAAGATCAATATTCCGCAGCTGGTTTTTAACGCCCGTGCCACCTGGCCGCGTGACAAACGACCCAGCGGCATCCGCAACTCCTGCGACATGGCGATGCGCAACGACTCCAACAGCGCCATGGGCACCGCCCCGGACGACTTCATCTTCGTCATCCAGGACGTCCTCGAGGAATATCGCGAGGCACAGCCCGAGTTCGCCGACATGCAGGCCCCCATCGACAAGGAGGGGGCGCATTTCTTCCTCAATCAGAACTCCCGCGAGCCGGTGACCGAGCCCGATGAGCTGGTGCCTCTGTGGAAGATCCTCCATCTCGCCGGGGTCGACTGGACCTACGGCAGCAAGGGCTGGGCGGCTGAGAACTACTGCATGTTCCTCGCCGATGACAAGTGCTGGGAACATGTCACCCGGGTCTCGGCCAAGCAGGCCGATGCCTTGGGGTGCAAGGTTTTTCTCAACACGGAGTGAGGGCACATCACCTTTTCAGTCCGGTCCGGACTGCAAAAATTCGGCATCGAGCACAAGTTCGAAGTTGCCTCCATCTACTCCTATTATGCCAAATGGATCCGCGAGGGGCGGCTCAAGATCAACTCCGACTGGAACAAGGAACGCAAGATCAAGTTCACCATCCAGGATCCCTGCCAGATCGTGCGCAAGAGCTTCGGCGACCCGATCGCCGACGACCTGCGCTTCGTCATCGCCTCGGCGGTGGGCGAGGAAAATATCATCGAAATGACGCCCAATAAGTCGAACAACTACTGCTGCGGCGGTGGTGGCGGCTTCCTCCAGTCCGGTTTTCCCGACGAGCGCAGGGCTTACGGCAAGGTCAAGTTCGACCAGATCGCCGCCACTGGCGCCGATTACTGCATCACCGGCTGCCATAATTGCCATGCCCAGGTTCACGATATCGGTCACCATTTCCACGGCGGCTACGGCACCGTGCATATCTGGACCATTCTCTGCCTGGCTCTGGGGGTCCTCGGTCCGAACGAGCGAACCTATCTCGGTGACGACTTGAAGGACGTCAATGTTTTTCATCCTGAAACAGCCCTGTAGTCTGTACTTCACAGGGTTAATCCCGTAAGAGATTCTGTTACCTGGAGTGAAAAAACGCCTATGAGTTTCCAAAAAAGATTGCAGGCAAAGGAATTTGTAGTCCTGGCGGAGATGCACACCCCGAAAGGCGTCAATATTTCCCGGCTCGTCAACGATGCGCGCAGGATCAAGGGGCGGGTCGACGCCATCGTCGTGCCCGATATGGATAACGGCATCATGCGCATGAACGCCCTGGCCGGCGGTGTGCTCATGCAGCAGCAGGGGGTGGAGGCGATCATTCACCTCTACTGCCGGGACCGCAACCGCATGGCCCTGCAGGGCGATATCCTCGCCGCCCATGTCCTGGGGATTCACAATCTCCTCGTGGTACGCGGCGAGGAGATGAGTCAGGGCGATCACAGCGAGGCCAAGGCTGTCGACGATGTCGACGAATGCGGCCTGCTCGGGGCTATTGGCACGTTGCAGAAAGGCAAGGACATGGCGGGCTTCGATCTTGACGGCGCGCCGACCTTCTTCAGCGGCGCTTCTCTCGCCCCCTGCGCCGACGAGGCCGCCCTCGAGAAGGAAGTGGCGTTCGCGGCGAAAAAGGTGGCCGCCGGCGCCCGCTGGCTGCTCACCCCGCCGGTCTACGATGTCGCCCGCTTCGCCGCCTTTTACGAGCGGGTCAAGGGCCTGGGGGTGCCGGTGGTGCCCACCGTCTTCCTGCTCAAGTCCCTGGCCATCGCCCAGTATATCGCCAACAGCGAGCCGGGAGCCAACATCTCCGACGAACTCATTCGGCGTATCCGCAAATCCTCCGATCGCGAACAGGAGGGTATCAACATTGCCGGGGAGACCGTGGCGGCGCTCAAGCCCATGGTTCAGGGGGTCCTCGTCCAGACCCTCGGCTGGGAGCACAAGCTGCCGGCGATCCTCGATGTGGCCGGGCTGTAGCGGGCCATTGTTGATGGAACATCCCACGAAAATTTCATGGCCGGATGCCGGGAAGACTCCCGGCTGGCCGGCCCAGAGAAGATATCGCCATGCAAAAACAACAACAAGTGAGTGACAAGGTTCTGGTGATCGGCGGCGGCATGGGCGGCATTCGTGCCGCACTTGACCTGGCGGAAGCGGAAAAGAAGGTCATCCTCGTCGACAGGGACTACACCATCGGCGGTCTCATGACCCAGCTCGACCGGACCTTCCCGACCAATAACTGCGATCTTTGCACCCTGTCCCCCAATCTCTCCGAAGGAAGCCGCCAGGAGTACATCGAGCTGTTGACCATGACCACGGTCAAGGGCATCAAGGGCGGCAAGGGCAACTTCACCGTTTCCATGGAAACGGCGCCCCGCTACATCAACCTCGACAAATGCACCGCCTGTGGCGAGTGCTACAAGAAGTTTCCGCAGTGTGTCCGTTTCTCTCCGGGCCTCGACCACCGCGCGCCGACCTGCATGCGCTATCCCCAGGCGACCCCCCAGGCCTTCTCCATCGACCTGGCCAAGTGCGATGACGTCGAAGGCCTGATGAAATGCTGTCCGGCGGGGGCGATCAACCCCGACGACATGGGGCGCAAGTTCGAGGTCACCTGCGGCTCGATCATCCTCTCCCCCGGCGGCTCGCTGTTCGACCCGAGCCATCTCGACTATCTCGGCTTTGGCCAGCAGCCCGACGTGGTCACCAGCCTTCAGTACGAGCGCATCCTCTCCGCCTCGGGACCGACCATGGGCCAGCTGGTGCGGCCGTCCAACGGCCAGCAGCCGAAGAAAGTGGCCTGGATCCAGTGCATCGGCTCGCGCGGCCTGCAGAAAGGGGCCGGGGCCTATTGTTCCAGCGCCTGCTGCATGTTCGCCCTCAAGGAGGCCATCGTCACCAAGGAGCGCTTCCACGACGATATCGAGACCACCATCTTCTACATGGACATGCGCACCATGGGCAAGGACTACGAGCGCTACTTCCTCCGGGCGAAGAATGAGTTCGGGGTACGTTTCGTGCGCAGTCGGCCGCACAGCATCCTCCGCGAGGAGGGCGCCGAAAACCTCACGATCACTTACAGCTGTGACGACAAGAGCGCCAATATCACAGAAGAATTCGATATGGTGGTGCTGTCCACCGGCTTCCGCATCTCAGACGAGGTGCGCCTCCTGGCGGGCAAGCTGGGCATTGACCTCAACAGCTCGAGCTTCCCGGTCACCGACCCCTTCAACCCGGTGGCCACCTCGGTTCCCGGTATCTACGTCGCTGGCGTCGCCCAGGCACCCAAGGATATTCCCGAGACCATGGTGCAGGCCAGCGCCGCTGCCTGTATGGCCGCCGCGGATGTTGCCGTCCCTGTAAAGGCCGAAGAGGACCGCGAGCCGCCGCCACCGGAGTTCGCCACCGTCGGCGAGGAAGCGCGGGTCGGTGTTTTCATCTGCGACTGCGGCGAGAATATCGGTGGAGTGGTCGATGCCGGCGCCCTGGCCGAGTTCGCCTCGCAACTGCCGCAGGTGGTGGTCTCCGAGCTCAAGGGCCACGGCTGCAGCCGCCAGTCGATGCGTGAAATTCAGGAGTCGATCCGCGACAACAAGCTCAACCGCGTGGTTATCGGCGGCTGTTCGCCGCGCACCCACGAGACCAAGTTCCAGGAGACGGTGCGTGCCGCCGGGCTCAACAAGTATCTGGTGGAGATCGCCAATATCCGCGACCAGGCCACCTGGGTGCACAGCAACAGCCCGCAGGATGCCACAGCCAAGGCCAAGGACCTCATCCGCATGGCGGTGGGCAGCGTCATCCGCTCGCAGCCCCTCGTCGACCAGAGCCTGCCGATCAACAAGGATGTCCTCGTCGTCGGCGGCGGCGTGGCCGGGATGAATGCCGCGCTACAGCTGGCCGACCAGGGCCACAAGGTTTACCTGGCCGAGAAGACCGACAAGCTCGGCGGACTGGCGGCCCGTATCCACACTACCATCGAGAAGGGCGACGTGCAGACCTATGTCAAGGATCTCATCGCCCGCACCGAGGCCCATGAGAACATTCAGATCATCACCCGGGCGCTGATTGTCGATCACAGCGGTATGCCCGGCCTGTTCAAGACCGGCATGCAGACCGGCAAGCAGATGTTCTACCGCCAGATCGAGCACGGTGTGACGGTCATCGCCACCGGCGCCAAGCCCAACCGTCCGCCCCAGTACCTGCTCGGCGAGAACGCGGCGGTGTCGACGCAACTCGACCTGCAGGCGCTGCTCGCCGAGAAGCCAGAGATGGCGTCGGCCTGGGACAACGTGGTGATGATTCAGTGCGTCGGCTCCCGCGACGATGAAAACCCCAACTGTTCGCGCATCTGTTGCCAGAGCGCCATCAAGAATGCTCTGCGTATCCTCGCGCTCAATCCCGAGGCGCGTATCTTCGTGCTCTATCGCGATATGCGGACCTTCGGTTTCCATGAGGAGTATTACCAGAAGGCGCGGGAGCTGGGGGTGATATTTGTGCGCTACAGCCGCGAGCAGCCGCCGCGGGTCAAAGCGGGCGATGGCGGCATCGAGGTGAGCTTTACCGACCCCGTTCTCGGCCGCGAGCTGATCGTAGCCGCCGACCACCTCTGCCTCAGCACCGGCATGGTCGCCGACGAGGACGGCAACAGCGAGTTGGCGATGCTCTTCAAGTTGCCGCGCACCGCCGACGGTTACTTCCTCGAGGATCATGTCAAACTGCGACCCATCGACCTGCCGATTCCCGGCTTTTTCGTCGCCGGCACTGCCCACAGTCCCAAACTCATCAACGAGAGCGTCGGCCAGGCACTGGCGGTAGCCGCTCGCGCCCGCACCATGCTGGCCAGCGACACCATCAACCTTGGCGCCCGCTCGGCCAAAGTCGACAAGAACATCTGCGCCGCCTGCCTCATCTGCGTGCGCAGCTGCCCCTTCTCCATCCCCTTCATCAACGCCGAGGGGTACTCGGAGATCGATCCGGCCAAGTGCCATGGCTGCGGCGTCTGCGTTTCCGCCTGTCCGGCCAAGGCCATACAGCTGATGCAGTTCGAGGACGACCGTATCCTTGCCAAGTTGGAAGAACTCTTTGAAAGGACGAATGCATAATGGAAAACTTTGAACCGGTCATCGTGGCCTTCTGCTGCCACTACTGCGCCTACACGGCTGCCGACATGGCGGGCAGTCAGCGTCTCACCTATCCCGCCAACGTCAAGATCATCCGCGTGCCATGCTCCGGCAAGGTCGACGCGCTGCACCTCGTCAAAGCCTTTGAGAAAGGTGCCGACGGGGTCTACGTGGCGGGCTGCCTGGAGGGTGACTGCCATTTCAAGAACGGCAACGTTCGCGCCGCTCGCAGGGTTGAGAGTGTCCGCAAGTACCTGGAAGAGATCGGCCTCGAAGGGGAGCGCCTGGAGATGGTGACGATGTCCGCCGGCATGGGCTATCGTTTCGCTCAGGTGGCCACCGAGATGACCGAGAAGATCCGCAAGATGGGTCCCAGTCCGATTCATCTCGCCCTGGCCGGCGGGGCAAGCGAGGCCCGGCAGGCCGCTAATATTTGACAGGAGAGCACACACCAATGATCACTGCAGAACGAAAACCTTTGGAAGAATTGATGGAGTACATCAAGCCCTTCAAGCGAATCCTGCTTGTCGGCTGTAACGAGTGCGTCACCGTCTGTGCAGCCGGCGGTCGCAAGGAAGTCGGCCTGCTCGCCTCCGGTCTGCATATGGCGGTGTTGAAGAGCGGCGCCACCATCGAGATCCGCGAGCATACCCTCGAGCGGCAGTGCGACCCGGAGTACGTCGAGGAACTGGTGCCGATGATCGACGGGGTCGAGGCGGTCATGTCCATGGCCTGCGGTTGCGGTGTCCAGGAAATCGCCCGCCGCTTCAAGAACAAGCCGGTATTCCCGGCGGTCAACACCAAGTTCATGGGCGCTTCCGAGCGTCAGGGGGTGTGGAGTGAACGTTGTCAGGGCTGCGGTGACTGCCTGCTCGGCATGACCGGGGGCATTTGCCCCATCGCCCGTTGCGCCAAACAGCTGATGAATGGCCCTTGTGGCGGATCCACCGGCGGTCACTGCGAGATCGGCGATGATACCGACTGCGCCTGGGCCCTGATCTGGGAGCGGCTCAAGGCACTCGGCCAGATTGAACGGTATGTGGAAATCACCCCGGCCAAAGACTGGCGTCCGGGTGGAGGCAGTGGTCCGAGAAAGATCATCAGAGAGGATTTGGCAGAATGAGAACCGAAAGCAAATTAGAAAAAGTATTGGCGGCAGGACACTTGGCGGTCACCTCGGAGTGCGGCCCGCCGCGCGGGTCCATGGCCGATAAGGTTATCGAGAAGGGCAAATATCTGCACGGGGTGGTCGACGCGGTCAATGTCACCGACAACCAGACGGCGATGGTGCGTATGTCGAGTTTTGCCGCCTCGGTGCTGCTCAAGCAACAGGGTCACAATCCCCTGCTGCAGATGGTCACCCGCGACCGCAATCGTCTTGCCATGCAGGCCGACATCCTCGGCGCCTATGCCCTGGGTATCGATACCATGCTCTGCCTCTCCGGCGATCACACCAGGTTTGGGGATCACCCGATGGCGATGAACGTGCACGACATCGACTCGGTGCAGCTCATTCAGATGGTCAAGAATATGCGCGACGAGGGCAAGTTCCAGGGCGGGGCGGAGATCAAGAACCCACCGAAGATGTTCATCGGTGCCGCCGCCAACCCCTTTGCCGACCCCTTCGAGCTGCGCGTGCTGCGTCTCGCCAAGAAGATCGCCGCCGGGGCCGATTTCATCCAGACCCAGTGCATCTTCAACGTCGACAAGTTCGAGCAGTGGATGGAGGGCGTGCGCGCCCGCGGCCTGCATAAGCAGACCTATATCCTCGCCGGCGTCACCCCGATCAAGTCGGTGGGGGCGGCCCGCTACATGAAGAACAAGGTCCCGGGCATGGATGTGCCCCAGGAGATCGTCGACCGTATGGCCGCCGTTCCCAAGGAGAAGCAGCCTGAGGAAGGAATTGCCATCTGCATCGAGACCATAGAACGCCTCAAAAAGGTCGAAGGTGTTGCCGGATTTCACATCATGGCCATCGACTGGGAGGAAAAGGTAAAGGAAATCGTAGAAAGAGCGGGGCTTCTTCCCAGACCGCAGGTATAATCGAGTTTTACGTGCACCACCTTCAATCCACTCCGAGGAGGACTACGTCATGAGTGATAAAAAACTCATCCTGGTTGTCGACGACGATACCGATCTGGTCGAAATGGTATCGATGAAATTGGAGAGCAAGAATTTTCGAGTGGCCAAAGCCTACGACGGGATCGAGGCCATGGCGAAGATCAAGGAGGAGAGGCCGGCGCTGATCATTCTCGATGTCATGATGCCGCGCAAGGATGGCTATACCTTGTGCGACGAGTTGAAGAAGTCGGAAGAGTACAAGGGGATCGTCATCATCCTGCTGACCGCGGTCACCGACGCCATCTCTTCCACCAACTATACCCATATCGGCGGCAAGACCACACTTGCCGACGACTTCATCCCTAAACCGATCGATCTCGACAAGCTCATGGAGATTGTCGAAGACAGTCTGTAAGCCTACCCCCGCCTGTGGCCGTTCCAAGGGGACGGCCACAGGCGGGGTCGCGGTCGGGGGAGTGTGGCCGTGACATCGGGAGTGGCCAGGTGAAGATCGCCATCGGCGGTATAAAGTTCAGCGAAGAACTGCTGCATGTCCTCTATCACAGGGCAGAGGGCTGTGGCCCGGCTTTCGAGGCGATTCTCGGCGCCCTGGCTAAAGCTCGCATCAACATTCCCTTTCTCACTATCGACGGGGGGCACGGCAACGAAGAACGGCTGGTTTTCTGCGTTGCAGCCGGCGATGCCGGCATGGTTGAAACCCTGTTACGTCAGCTCTCTCTCGTACCTCAGCAGGCACTCTCAGATGGCGATGGCCTGTCCCCGCCGGCGCTTGTCGTTCGTCACCAGGTCGGCACCCTGACCCTCTTTCCCCACCGGCGCAGTTATGTGCTGCTCGGCCGGAGCATTGCCGCTCTGGCGGCGGCGGGCATTACCGTGCACAGTTACTGCACCTCCATCTCGGCCCTAGCCATCAATATCGACTACCGCCTGCTGCCTCGAGCAGTGGAGGTGCTCCATGGGCTCGTGGATCTCCCCGAAGAACACAGCCCCTTTCGCCCCGATTTCCGCATCCGCCAACTCGCCCCAGAGCGGAGCGCCTGAGCAGGCTGCCTATGGAAACCATTGCCGTCTACTGGGAAGCCCAGATTCGCATCTACGGTCTCACTGAACGGCGCGGTCTCTCGCTGTGGACCGTGGATTTCCCCCACAAGGAGATCGGTAGCTGTGCCGAAATGCTTGCCGAACTCGATGCCGATGGCTCTTTCGACCTGGTTTTTTCCCATGACGCCGGGACTACGGGGCGTCTTGCCCTCGTTCCTGGGGGAGAAGATGTCTCAAGGCCGCGTGACGCCCTGTTATGGCAGCGTTTCGAAACGATTCCCGGCGCGGTGGTGACCCGCCGTTACCCGGTGGCGTTGCTCTACCTGCACGGGCCGCATTTCCAGGACCGCTACGGCATCGCCGAGGCGGCGCTCGCTCCTTTGAGAAGGCATGACATCCCCATACTCGCCATGGGCTGCGCCGGAACCAGTGTCCATCTGGTGGTCGCCGACCTCATGGTCGAGCGGGTACGGGCCGCTCTCGCCGAGACTTTTGTCCTGTGATCGCACGCCCCACAACCATGGAGGGAGACCGTATGACCAGGCTCGAACGGGAAACCGACTGGCGTCTGCGCGTATTCGACTCGCTCTCTTTTCCTACCATCATTCTCAAGCCGGACAAGACCATCGTCGCCGTTAACAGTCGCTTTCTCGAGAAGTTTGCCCTCGAGGAGCAGGATGTGATCGGCAGAAAGTGTGAAGGAGTCAATGTCCAATATTATCAGGATCGCGACTTTCCCTGCCTTCGCAACGGTGACTGCCCTTTGACCAAGGTGGTCAGGTTTCGCAGCAGCCAGTCGGTGCTGATGAAGTTCACCACCACTCCCGGACAGGTCGTCTGGGAGGAGCGGGTGTTTTCACCGATTCTCGCCGAAAACGGCGAGGTCGACTATGTCATTGAGAGCATCCGCGATGTCAGCCGCGTCAAGAACCTGGAGCGCATGTACAGCGGCATCCGCGAACTGATCGACAAGGTGGTGCAGACCTCGGTGAGCGCCATCATCGCCGCCGACCGCCGCGGGCGCATCATCATGATGAATCGTGCTGCGGAGACGCTGTTCGGCTATTCCGCCTACAACAGCGAGAACATCAATATCGAGAGCTTCTATCCTCCCGGCGTGGCGCGCGATATCATGGCCAGGCTACGTGACGAACGTATCGGCGGCCGCGGCCGGCTGCCTGTTACCAGGGTCAATGTCCGCCATCGCGACGGCACCGAGATTCCCGTGGAGATGACTGCGGTAATCATCTATGAAGACGGTATGGAGACCGCCACCGCAGGCATTTTCAACGATCTGCGCGAAAGGCTCGAGGTCGAGCGCCAGTTGAAGGATGCCCATATCCAGCTCATTCAGTCGGAAAAGCTGGCATCACTGGGGAGGCTTGCTGCCGGCGTCGCCCATGAGATCAACAACCCCCTGACCAGCATCCTCCTCTATGCCGGGTTGATGCAGGAGCAGATGGAAGAACAGCACCCGCTGCGCCAGAATCTCGCCTATATCCTCGAGGATACCGAGCGCTGCAAGGAAATCGTCAAAAATCTTCTTGCCTACAGCCGCCAGAGCGCCCCGGCGCGAGCGTATCACAAACTCAACGACATCGTCGACAACAGCCTGCGCCTCATTCGCGACCAGAAGCTCTTCCTGCAGATCAAGGTGGTGGAGGATAAGTGGCCGCAGCCCTTGCTGGTCAACGCCGATAAGAACCAGCTCTGCCAGGTGCTCATCAACTTGATCATCAACGCCATCGACGCCATGAACGGCAGCGGCGTGCTCACCCTGCGCACCTATGAAGACCGGGTCAAGGGCCTGGCTTATATCGAGGTCGGAGACACCGGCAGCGGCATCGCCACCGACAACCTCTCGAAGATTTTCGACCCCTTTTTCTCCACCAAGGAGCTTGGCAAGGGCACCGGCCTCGGCCTGAGCATGGCCTATGGCATGATGGAGGAGAACAACGGTCGTATTTTTGTCAAAAGTACCGGTCCACAAGGGACTGTCTTTGCCCTGGAGCTGCCGGCGGTGGCGGCTACGGACCTCATCCTGTTCGATTCCATCGGGTAAGCGGAGAATGACATGAACAGCAGTACCATCGAGGGCGCGGACAAGGCGCGTATCCTCGTCATAGATGACGAACCGCGGATTCGCGATGCCTGCCGCATGGTCCTCCAGGGCATGGGGATGGAGGTGGCAGTGGCCGCCAATGGCGAGGAAGGCCTGGCGATGATCGGCGCACGCCATTACGATATCGTCCTCGTCGACCTGATGATGCCGGTCTTGTCAGGTTTCGAGGTGCTGGCGCACATCAGGGAACACCATCCCGATACGGTGGTGGTCGTCATCACCGGCTATGCTACCCTGGAGCATTCCATTGAGGCGATGAAGAAGGGGGCTTTCGATTTCATCCCCAAGCCGTTTACCCCCGACCATCTGCGGGTGGTGGTCGGCAAGTCGCTGCGCTATACCCGGGCTTTGCAGGATATCAGTGAAACCAAGACTCGTCTCAGGGTGATGGTTGACCGTCTCTTCGACGGGGTCATGGCTTGCGACCTCGAGGGACGCGTCGTGCTCGCCAACCCGGCCTTCCTGCAGATGGTCGGCTATGCAGACAACGGAGTGGCCGGGAGGCCGGTGGCAGAGATCGTCGACGAGCCGGCAATACGGGGAATGATCGATCAGGCCCTGGCCATGCCCGCCGACTCCTCAAGCGAGATGATCGAGGTTATTCATGTCGCTGACAGGGACGGCGGCGAACGCTTCCACGAGGCGCGCTGCTCGCCGTTCCGCAGCCGTACCGGCAGCACCCTCGGGGTGATCGCCGTGCTCCACGACATCACCGCCATCAAGAACATCGAGCGCATGAAGTCGGAGTTCGTCTCCATGGTCTCCCACGAAATCCGCAGCCCGATGAATTCCCTGCTCATGCAGCTCAAAGTGATCCTCGACGGCCTCGCTGGCGATGTCACCGACAAGCAGCGCGAGATCCTCGAGCGCGCCTCGGATAAGATCCGTAACCTCACCCTCATGGTCAGCGAACTTCTCGACCTGGCGCGTATCGAGGCCGGCCAGGTGGATAACGACCGCGAGCCAGTCCTCATCCAGCTCCTGCTCGAAGAGCAGGTCACTTTCCATCGCGCCGCGGCGGTGGAGAAGAACATCCTCCTGCAACTCGAACCGCTGCCGCCGTTGCCGGCCGTGCTCGCCAACCGTCGCGGCATCGAGGAGGTGTTCACCAACCTCATCACCAACGCCATCAAGTACTCGCCGGCGGGCAGCCGCGTCACCGTGGCTGCGGCCCACAACGACGGGTCCATCGCCATCAGTGTCGGCGATACCGGTTACGGCATCCCCGAGGAGGACCTGGAGGCGATCTTCAACCGCTTCTATCGCGTCAAGGACAGCAATACCCGCACCATCCACGGTACTGGGCTCGGTCTGGCCATCGTCAAGGGCATCGTCAAGGCGCACGGCGGCACCATCAAGGTCACCAGCACCCTCGGACAGGGCAGCACCTTTACGGTCATTCTGCCCTGCCAGGGCGATGCGGCTAGCTAAGGGAGGCTGTCGCCTGTTGGAGCAGCGGCCAATGCCGCCTTGCGAATATCCGCCTGGGAGAAGTCGAGGTGGGAGAGGAGCGCCTCCTCGAGGGCGGCACCGTCTTTCTTCTTCAGCGCGTCGACGATGCGTCGGTGGTCGGACAGGGCGGCTGTCAACGTCTGCAGGTCGCGCCGGCCGTCGTTGCGGTAGCGCTGCATGAGCCTCCGCAGCTGCTGGCAGAGTTCGAAGAGGTGCTTGCTCCCCGAGGCGCGGCCGAGGATCTCGTGGAACTCTTCGTCGCAGGCGAGGAACAGATCCGGGTCGCCTTTGGCGAGGATGATTTCCGTCTGCTGCAGGTTCTTTTCCAGGGCCTTGATGATGCGGGGGGTCATACGGGTCAGGGCCCAGCGGCAGGCCAGGCTCTCGTTGACCCGGCGGATGGCGAAGATCTGCTCCAGCTCTTCCCAGTCGAGTTCACGTACGCGGTAACCCACCCGGGGGATGGCCTCGAGGAAGCCATCCTTTTCGAGAAGGTGCAGAGCCTCGCGCACCGGGGTGCGGGAGATGCCGATTTCCTTGGCAATCTGCGCCTCGACGAGGCGACGCGAGGGTTGCAGTTCATGGCGCAGGATGCGTTGGCGCAGGTACTCGTAGACCGTCTTGCGGATTGGCGTCGGCTGGGGGATGACGAGCTGTTGGTCGCGTTTTCTCGGCATGGCGGTGGGTGGCTGGGGGAAACAACTGTATAGGGTATTTCATTGCCTATACCCAAGGCCCGCAGCGATGTCAAGCCCTGCCTGGCCATCTCATGCTGCGCTCCCGCCTTGCCGGACGATGGCGGTTGACAGGCCTGGGAAAGGGGACATACAATGCTCCCAAGCCACTTCGTGGCTACAATGGCGTCTACCGGCGATCCTGCACAGGGGGGTGACATGATGGGGGCGAGAGCACTGAGGACGGGTGGGGCCGTGGTGGCGATGGCGCTGTTCCTGCTGCTCGGCTGGGTCTGCGTGCCGCTGGCGGACGCGGATGAATCGGCAGAAGAGCGTCTGCCGGTGTTCGGCACCGATGCCGGGCGCGCCTTTCCCCTCCTCATGGAAGGGATGCGCGGCAGAAGCGTCTTCCTCCTCGGTGATGCCACCCACGGCACCGAGGAATACTACGCCTTTCGCAAGAGGGTAACCCGCCATCTCATTCGCCAGCACGGCCTGCGGGCGGTGGTCCTCGAGGCCGAGTGGGACGGAGGCAGGATGGTCGACGACTATATCCGTGGTCGTCTCCAGCCCGATCTTGACCCAAGGCAGATGCTCCTCGAAGCCTTTCCCTACTGGCCGGCCTGGGTGTGGGCCAACGAGGAGATGGTCGAGTTCGTCCTCTGGCTCAAGGATTTCAACAGCCGCCTGCCGGCGGAGGAGATGGTGCACTGCTCGGGCATGGACATGCAGTTCGCCATCTTCTCGGCGCTGGTCGCCCTGGAAGGAAGCTGGCCAGCGGGGAGCCGCGAAGAGAGGCTTTACGAGGAACTGCGCCAGTGGTGGGCCCGGTACCAGGACTACCCGATGGGCTATAATTTCGCCTATGCCCAAGGCAAAGACGAGGGCAACCGCGCCGCCAGCGAGTTGCTGGCCACCCTGCCGGCAGAGGCCAGCGAGCAGCGGCGGCGGCTGACCATGCTGGCCGCCGCCGAGGAGTATTACCGGGTCATGTCCGCCAACCAGTACGAGGCGTGGAATATCCGTTCGCGACACTTTACCGGGCATGTCGCCGAGCAGCTCGCCGAGCCCCATGGCAAGGGTGGGGTGGTGGTGTGGGCCCATAACAGCCATGTCGGCGACATGAGCTCCACCGATGTGCAAAACACCGGCCTGGTCAATCTCGGACGCCTGGCGCGGGAGCGCTTCAGCCAAGACCAGGTCTTCATCCTTGGCAGCGCCGGTTACGAGGGTACGGTGCTCGCCGCCCGCGAGTGGTACGAGGATCCGCAGGAGATGGTGGTCCCTGCCGCCGCTCCTGGCTCGGTGGAGGCCATGCTCCATTCTGGCGGCTGGGAAAACCCGCTCCTCTACTTCGCAAACGAGGAGCAGCGCCGCCAGTGGTCGCTGGAGCTGTTGCATCGCGGCATCGGCGTCGCCTACACCCCGGAAGCGGAGATGCCCTCCTATTATCTCACCGCAAAGATCGGCATGCGCTACGACGCCATGGTCTTCTGGCGTCGCACCAGGGCTCTGCGAGAGCTGGTGGCACCTTAGGGGCGGACGCCATATTCGACCGTAGCCGGCAGCGGCGGCGGCACTCCCGCCTGGGGCATGCTGCGGGGCAGGGGGGAGCAGCCGGGGCTTGGCGGATGGAGTTCCTCGAGAACCAGGGTGAAGGGGAGTCTCTCTTCGCCACGGCGCACCTCCAGGTCGACTGTGCTGCCGGCAGGGCCGCGCAGACGCTCGCGGATGGGGACGATGGGGTGTCCGGGGCCGACCTCTTCCCCGGCGAAAGCGACCACAAAATCCCCGGCAACCAGGCCGGCGCGGGCGCCGGGGCTGTTGGCGGAGACCAGGGAGACGATCGGCTGGTTGCCGTCGCCACGGCCGATGATCAGCCCCGAGCGGTCGCGCGGGGTCTCGTCGTTGAACGCCGCGCCCTTCTCGAGAATTACTTGCTGGCGGGGGTAGTCAAGGAAGAGCCGGAAATGGCTGAGGGTGGAGTTGCCGAGATTGCCGCCAACCTCTCCCAGAGCGGTGGCGCCAACCCCCTTTTCCAGCGGCACGGCGATGACTGGCCGGTCGAGGCGCAGGTCGCCGATCTGCAGGCAGTCGAAGAGGATGTTGCGCTCGAGCGACAGACTGGTCATGCCCTGGCTGACGATATCCACCCCGGGCTTATCGAGGATGCCCTGTTTCTCGGCGAAGGGATAATGGAAGGAGCTGTGGTAGGAGCCGAGGTCGATGGTCCAGCGACTCTGGTATCGGTCATCGACGGTAACCGGCAGGGTGAAGGTGCGGTACTTGAGGGGGGCGTCGATGGGTGTCCCCGAGCCACGGTAGCGGAATGTCTCCGGGTCGTGGAAGGTGGCCAGGCGCCGGTCGTAGTCAAGCTCGACGACGAAGCGTGAGAGGAAGTCGTAACCGAGGATGCCGACCATGGGCGGCTCATAACTCCGCTCGGCGAGACCCTCGGAGACGTAGAGTTTCTGTCGGTCGAAATGGACCGGCCCGACGCGGTATTCGGGGATCTCGACGAAGCTCAGCTCGAATAATTCGCCAAAGCCATACCCCTTGATGCTCCCCTCCGCCCTCAGCCCCAGCCCCTGAGCATAGTCGCGGTCGATGACCGACATCGAGGCGCCGCTGTCCAGCACCCAGGTGCGGTGATCATTGCCGATAGCGACCTCGAGGTAGATGAGGTCCTCGATGAGCTCGAATGGCACCGAGGCGGATGGCGCCCCGTCGTCGATGCGAAAGCCGCGGCGCCGCTCGGGCGGCAAAAAGAGCTCCGCCGCCATGGGCTCGTTGGTGGTGTAGCTGGTTGTCCACACCTCCTCGGTCTTCTCCCAGGGGTGGAAGGTGTTATGCTGGTGGAAGGAGACGACGATGCCATCGACGGTGCGAAAATCGTCATAATAGCTCTCCACCTCCATGTCCGGCTGAATTAGCCGCGAGTGCACCATGAGAAAGGAATCGGCGTCGAAGTAGAAGTGGCTGCGGTCGCTGTTGATGGTGTTCTCCAGCACCACCTCGTAGCAGAGGTTCCCCCTGATGGTGGCCATCCCGGCAAAGGTCATGGAGAAGTAGGGGGAGTGCGGGTCGAGGTGCTCGTAGCGGTCGAGCAAGAGGGCGATGCGCCGCCGTTTGAGGGTGTCCTCGTCGCGGACGATCATCAGCTGGCCGTTGGTGTCGAAAAACCACGAGAATTCGCCACTGTCGCCCTCGATCTGGGAGATGATGCCGTAGTCTTCCTCGGTGCGGTGCTGCAGGGGGCGCTGTTCCCAATGGTGATAGCTGCCCTGCAGGCCGTCGTAGTGGACACGGCCCTCGCTGCGGCTGGAGGTGATCGCCTTGAGGCGCTCCAGGCCGCCGGCGGCCTCGTAGTGGCGCTGCAGGATGGCGTAGGGATCTTCGAGGTCGGCGGCGCCATATCCGTGCGCCGCCGGGAGGAGCAGCAGGAGGAAGGCGAGCAGTGCCGTGCGCAGCGGCGAAGCGGACATTGCTCGCCTTCCTTAACGGACCATCACCTCGACCCGGCGATTGCGGGGTTCGGCGACGTTGTCGGCGGTGGGGACCAGCGGGTTGCCCTCGCCGTGGTAGATGATGGTCATGTCGCTCTCGGCGATGCTGGCGGCGCTGAGCAGGTTATAGATCACCCTGGCGCGCTCCATGGAGAGGCGGCGGTTGTGCTCGTCGCTGCCGAGGCGGTCGGTGTGGCCGATGACCGAGATGTCCTTGGACTGTCTGCGCTGCACGGCGGCAACGATGGTGGCAATGAGCTTCTGCGATTCGTCGGTAAGCTCGTTGGAGTTGAGTTTGAAGTAAAGAAGGAAGCTCTCCGGCATCAGCGGGTGAACCTGCAGTGCGTCGGCGAAGAGCCGCTGCGACTCCTCACTGGTGATTGGGGCAGGAGGCGAAGGCGGTGTATCGCGGTCGGCGATGCGTACCGCTGTGCCGCTCTCGGCCAGCACCTGGGAACCTTTGTCGGTGGAGACCTGCAGGGCGCCGACAGTGCCGTCGGCGGTCTTGTCGAGGACGATGAGGTTTTCCTTGGCGGCGCAGCCGGCCAGCATGGTGAGGAAAAACAGGGCGAGGAGGATAGTGCGGGTCATGGGCGTCTCCGGAGGGGGATGGGGCGGCGACTATTCGGCGATCTTGGCGCGGAAACTCGTGTCTTCCTTGAGCATGCTGATGCGGCCCACCGGGGTCTGGAGCTCCACCGCGTGGGGCGCCAGCTTGCCGAGCAGGCCCGACTGGTAGATGAAGGTGCCGTGCTGCATCTTGAGGCGCATGGCATACTCGTTGGTGGCCGGCTCAAAGGCGAATTTGTCCATGGCGACACGGCTGATCGGCCCCATGGAAATGAGCGTGTTGTCGTCGAGGAGGATACCGATGGCTCCGTCGGAACCGGTGACGATGACGTCGCTCTGGTAGATGAGGTCGTTGGGGAAGGCCGGCTTCATCTTGCCGTCGCGTTGGATCGACACCAGACCACGCAGACCCTTGACCTTGCCGATGCTTTTGGGAGCGGCTGATGTTGTAGTGAAGGGCAGCAGCGCAAGCGTTAGGACCAGCAGAGAGGCGAGCAGCGACTTATTCATGGGTGGTTCTCCAGGGTAACGTTGCGGTGGCTCGGCCCCCTTGTACAAGGGGGCCAGCGAAAGTGTCGGCCGCGCTACAGTTGCTGCAGGCTCTTCTCCGCGTAACCTTTGAGCTTGCGGCTGGTGGCGCTTTCCGCCACCTTGCTCAGCGTGCCGCGGTACTTGCCCTGCCCCGAGGCGCCAAGGGCTTTGCACAGCCAGGACATGGTGTCATCGTCTCCGCTCAGGTAGTTGCGCAGCAGCACCTTCTCGACGACGTCGAGCACTACCGTGTCACGATATTTCGCCCTGACCAGCTGCTTGGCGGCGTCTTTCCACTCTCGTTCACCACCATCGAGCATCTTGATATATTTCGACTGTTCGGCGCTGAGCTGGGGTGTCGGCGCTGGCGCCGGCGGGGACGCGGGGGCCGAGGTCGGCGCAACGGCCCCTGCCTCCCTCTTCACCGTCGGCGACTTCGGCTGGCTGTCTTCACTGCCCGGGGGACCGGCCACCAGGCTGATGGGGAGGTTCTTGTCGCTGCTTTTCTCGAGAGTCACCCATTCCCGCACGGTCCTATAGCCGGGGGCGGAGACCTCGACATGGTAGGGGCCGGGTTCGAGCTCGATGCCCGGCTCGTAGGTCCGTGAGATGTTCAGGATGCGCACCTTGGCGCTGGCCGGGACCGGAGTGACGGTGAGACGGGCCTTTTTCGGGGTCATGTCGACGACACTCTTCACCTGCTGCCCGTAGTTGATCGCCCCGGGGCTCTCTTCTTCGTCGATATTGGCGGAGCAGATCTTCTGGGCGACGCTGTCGATGGTCACCTTGCCGGTCTCGATGCGCTCGACGTCGAGGACCTCGCCGGTCTTGGGGTGCTTGATGATCTGGCCTTCCTTGTAGACGATGAAGCGCATGCCCTTTTTCACCCCGGTGCGCAGGCCAAGGTCGATGGTCACCGAGTCGCCGCTGCGGTTGACGACGTAGCCCTCGAGAGGGAAATTCTTGATGATCTTCTCGGACATCTCCACCACCAGATCCTGCAGTCGGCCGGTGGCGGCGCTACGCACGTTTTCGGCGGCGATGATCGAGGCGCTCTCGACATCGATGATGCGCGCGTTGATCTCGGTGACGTCCTTGAGCTTCATCACCGAGCCGCTGATGATGACCTTGACGCCGAGCAGCTTGCCGATCTGGGTGGCGCTCTCCGCGTCGACGATGCCGCTCATGGCGAGCTTCTGCTCGCCGAGGATCTTCTCCAGCAGGCGCCGCTCGACGACATCGAAGCGGCCTTCGCGGACCATGGCGGTGGTGAACCACTCGGCGACGATGGTGCCCATGTCCTTGTGCTCGAACTCCTCGCCCTGCAACTGGAAGTCGAGCACGGCGATCTTCGTTTTGCTGAACTCGGCGCTGGCCGGCGAGGGCAGCAGAGAGGCGAAAAGGAGTGCCAGAAAGAGGGTTGCCGTGGCCTTCATCGTGGGTTCCTTGTCTGGACGGTGACTATTGGAGGTTGAGGGCGATGCGGTTGCCGGTGATGTTGGTCACCAGCAGCTTGGCTTCGTCCACCGGCTTGCTGTCGACGCGGTCGCAGAGACTCTCGGCGTTGCCTTTGAAGAGGACGGTCAGCTCGAGCTTTCCGCCGCCGAAGGCGCGCTTGTTGACCGAGACCACGCCTTCGGTGTCCTCGAGGATCCTGGCGGCGCTTTTCTGCTGGCTGTAGCTCTTCACTCCGGAGATGACCACCTCGTAGGTGGCGCCGTTGTTGAGGGTATCCTGGAAGGAGGTGATGATCGCCTCGAAGAGCTTCTTGTCCATAAGCGAGGTGGCGGCCTTGGTGGCGGCCTGGGCCATGGCGGTGCCATCGGCGATGTGCACCGCGGCAGCCGAGGCCGACTTGGTGGCGACGATGCGCCCGTTGGAGCAGTTGACCACCTTGAGGGTCAGGTTGGCCTGGCCGGATTTCATGCCGGTGTCCTTGACCACCTCGCCGGCCAGCACGCTCTTCTTGACGCTGCCGACCACCACATACTCGGCGCCGTTCTCCGCGCCGAGCTTGGCTGCCGCTACCGGGTCGCCCTCGATGGCGCGGCGAATGAAGGGGTCGTCCTTGGACATCAAGGCCGCCGCCTGGGCGGGGTCGACGAGGTCGAAGCCCTTTTTCTGCAGGAAATCGACCACGGTGCTCTCGGCGTTGGTGCCGCCTTCCTCCTGGATGAGCACCATGGTGCGCGGTTTATCCATGGCGGCGAGGAGGATCTTCAGGGCCATGAGGTCGGCGGTGATCGAGTCGAGCGAAACCACCGCCTTGATCTTGACATGCCAGGCGCCGCCTTTCTGCTCCTCCTTGAGCACATCGTAGCTGCGCACTGCGCCGACGCTCTGGGTGATCACCTTGTCCTTCTTCATCATGAAGTTTTCCACCTCGGTCTGTGAGGTGAGGATGACACCGATACCCTCTTCCACCGCCGCCCGCTTCGCCTGGAGCAGGGCTTCCTGCTTGTTTGCCCCGACACCTTCGACGGTGACGGTCTTGTCGCCGCTGGTCTTTGGCGCCTGGGCGGCGAGGAGGGTGAAGGGCAGCAGGCAGAGGAGGAGCAGGGCAGGCAGGAGCCGCAGCGGCAGTGTGTGCGGGAGGAGCGTGTTCATTTCTTGGAGCCTCATGGTGAGAAAAACATGACAACCATTGGGAAAAGAATGCCAATCGCCTCTCTCGAGAATATTCCCTCTTGGGCAAAAAAACAACGTTTGCGGTGTGTTTTTCTCGATGGGGCGACAGCCGCGCCAGGATGGTGAGAGTTGCCAGGCCTTACTGCACGGCGGGGAATGCGTTGCCGCAAGCCCCGCCGGAGGGCCCTATTCGAAGAGTGGCGTGCTCAGATATCGTTCGCCGCTGTCGGGGAGGATGACCACCAGGGTCTTGCCCTGGTTTTCGGGGCGTCGGGCCACCGCGGTGGCGGCATGAATGGCGGCGCCGCAGGAGATGCCGCAGAGGATGCCTTCGTCGCGGGTCAGACGGCGCGCCGCGGCGAAGGCGTCGTCGTTGCTTACCGTGACCACCTCGTCGATGATCGCACGGTTGAGGATCGGCGGCACGAAGCCGGCGCCGATGCCCTGGATCTTGTGTGGGCCGGGCTTGCCGCCGGAGAGTACCGGCGAGTCGGCCGGCTCCACCGCCACCACCCGCAGGCTCGGGTTATGGCCCTTGAGCACCTCGCCCACCCCGGTGATGGTGCCGCCGGTGCCGACGCCGGCGACGAGGATATCCACCTTGCCGCCGCTGTCGCGCCAGATCTCCGGGCCGGTGGTGCGCCGATGGATCTCCGGGTTGGCGGGGTTGGCGAACTGGTTGGGCGTATAGCTGTCGGCGATCTCGGCCAGCAGCCCCTCGGCGCGGGCGATGGCCCCCTTCATGCCCTCCGCCGCCGGGGTCAGTACCAGCTCGGCGCCGAGGTGCTTGAGCAGCTTGCGCCGCTCGATGCTCATGCTCTCGGGCATGGTAAGGATCAGCCTGAGGCCCTTGCAGGCGCAGACGAAGGCCAGGCCGATGCCGGTGTTGCCGCTGGTCGGCTCGATCACCGTGGTGGTCTGCCTGATCAGGCCCTGAGCCTCTGCCGCGGCGATCATCGCCACGGCGATGCGGCACTTGACGCTGCCCGCAGGGTTGCGCGATTCCTGCTTGGCGAGGATGAGCGCGGCGGTCTCCCTTGACAGGGTGGGCAGACTGAGCAGGGGGGTGTTGCCGATGCTGTCGAGGATGGTCTGGGGCATGGCCGGTCTCCTTAGTCCCTCGGGGCTGTGTTCCCCAAGGGTCAGAATGAATGGGAATAGATGAGCTCGGGGCGTTTCAGCAGCACCTTGGTGCCGGGCGGGACGCTCTCGGTGAGCCAGATGTTGCCGCCGATGGTCGAGCCGGCGCCGATGACCGTCTCGCCGCCGAGAATGGTGGAGTTGGCGTAGATGATGACATTGTCCTCGATGGTTGGGTGGCGCTTCTTGTCGCGCATCTTCTCGCCGGCGTCGCGCGGCAGCGACAGGGCGCCGAGGGTCACCCCCTGGTAGAGGCGCACATCGCGGCCGATGATCGTGGTCTCGCCGATGACCACGCCGGTGCCGTGGTCGATGAAGAAGCCGGGGCCGATGCTAGCCCCGGGATGGATGTCGATGCCCGTCTTGGAGTGGGCGTACTCGGTCATGATGCGCGGGATGATCGGCACCCCGAGCAGGAAGAGCTCGTGGGCGAGGCGAAAGACCAGGGTGGCGAAGAGGCCGGGGTAGCCGAAGATGACCTCGTCCGGGCTCTTGGTCGCCGGATCGCCCTCCAGGGCGGCGCGGATGTCGGTGGCCAGGGTCGCCGCCACCCGCGGCAGGGTCTCGAGGAAAGCCAGGGTTTTGGAGTGGCTCTGCGCCTCGCAGTTGGTACAGGGCAGGTTGTTGCGCCGGCAGTCGTGGCGGATGGCAACGGTGATCTGCTCGGAGAGCTTGTCGTAGAGGTCGGTGGTCTGCTCGCCGATGTAGTACTCGAGGTTCGAGGCATGCAGCCTGGTGGCGGTGAAGTAGCCGGGGAAGAGGATGCAGCGCGCCTGCTCGACGATGTCGACGATGGCGCTCTGCGAGGGAATAGACACCGGGCTGACGTGCTCGTAACATTCCTTGGTGGCCCAGGAGTTGAGCAGCTCCTTGACCACCTTGGGAATTTTGAAGTGCTGGCAGCACTGGGCGAGCTCGATATGGTCGCAGCGCGAGGAGCGGGTCAGGGTCTCGAGGGTCGGGGGGGCGGTGTCTGACATGGCGGTGCGTCTCTCACAGGGGTTGGCGTTGAGGTCGGGGTTGTTCCTGTTCCCGGCGTGATTTTTCGATGATGAAGATGCCGTAGGTGGCGCGGAGATTGGTGAGGCGGCGGATGATACGCCCCTCGCCGCCGGCATGGCCGGAGCTGATGGCGATCTCCCGCAGGATGGTGTAGCCGACATCGCGGGCGAAACGGCGGAAGTCCTTGAGGGTGATGACGCGGATGTTGGGGGTGTCGTACCACGAGTAGGGCAGCTGCTCGTTCTTGGGCGCGGCCCCGTTGCAGAGCAGCTGCAGGCGGATCGAGTAGTGGCTGAAGTTGGGAAAGCTGACGATGACCCGCCGGCCGATGCGTGCCAGCGAGCTGAGCAACTGGGCCGGCGCGAAGACCTGCTGCAGGGTCTGGCTGAGGATGACGTAGTCGAAGGTGTCGTCGGGGTAGTCGTCGACCTCGCGGTTGAGGTCGCCCTGCAGCACGCTGAGGCCGCGGGCGATGCAAGCGGTGGCCTTGTTCTTGTCCTGCTCCACCCCGGTGCCGCTGACCTGGCGGTGCTCGGCCAGCCAGGCGAGGAGGTCGCCGTTGCCGCAGCCGAGGTCGAGCACGTGGCTGCCCGGCTCGATGGTCGATGCGATGATGCGCAGGTCGAAGCGCAGCGTGGCCGGGTCAGTCAAGACCATCGAAGAAGCCTCCCACCAGGGTGCTCAGGCGTTGATCGGGGATGAGAAAGGCGTCGTGGCCGCAGTCGGCCTCGATCTCGCAGAAGCTGACGTCCTGACCGCTGCGCTTTAAGGTGCGCACCAACTCCCGCGCCTGATAGGTCGGGTAGAGCCAGTCCGAGGTGTAGGAGACTACTAAATAGCGGCTGCGCTGGCTGGGGCTGTCGCCGGGCCGCGCCAGTTGCGCCGTACGCTCGACGATGTCGAAGTAGTCGGCGGCCTTGGTGATGTAGAGCACCGAGTTGGCGTCGAAGCGGTTGACGAACTTCACCCCCTGGTGGCGCAGGTAGCTCTCCACCTGGAAGTCGCCGTCGAAACCGAAGGAAAAGTTCTCCTTGTCCTGCAGCTTGCGGCCGAACTTGCGGCGCATCGCCTCGTCGGAGAGATAGGTGACGTGGCCGACCATGCGCGCCACCGCCAGGCCCATGTCGGGTCCGCGGCCCTCGTAGTAGTCGCCGTGACGCCAGTTGGGGTCGGCCATGATCGACTGGCGGGCGATCTCGTTGAAGGCGATGGCCAGGGCCGAGTGGCGCATGGTGGTGGCGATAGCCACCGCCGAGCGCACCATTGCCGGGTAGCGCACCATCCACTCCAACACCTGCATGCCGCCCACCGAGCCGCCGATGACGCCGCGCAGCCGGGCGATGCCGAGGTGGTCGACGAGCCGTTTCTGGGTGGTCACCATGTCGCCGATGGTCATCATCGGGAAAGTCAGCCCGTAGGGTCGGCCGCTGTCGGGGTTGGGCGAGCTGGGGCCGGTGGAGCCCATGCAGCTGCCGAGGATGTTGGGGCAGAGCACGAAATAGCGGTCGGTGTCGATGGCCTTGCCCGGGCCGATCATGAACTCCCACCAGCCCGGCTTGTCCTCCCCGCCCTCCGCCTGCAGGTGGCTGGCCGCGTGGGAGTCGCCGGAGAAGGCGTGGGCGACGAGGATGGCGTTGTCCCGCGCCGGGGAGAGCTCGCCCCAGGTCTCGTAGGCGATGGTCACCGGCCCTAAGGTGGCGCCGCTCTCCAGCCGCAGGAGGTTTGGGGCTTCGGCAAAGGTGAAGAACCTCCTGTGGTCGGTTGCTGCGGTGGCGGTCATGGCCGCTGCCTCCTCAATGCCGCCACTAGGCCGCCTTGGCCAGGGCCTGGTCGATATCGGCGATGATGTCGTCGATATGTTCGATGCCGATGGAGAGGCGGATCATGCCCTGGTCAATGCCGCACTGGCGCAGCTGTTCCTCGTTGAGCTGCGAGTGGGTGGTCGAGGCCGGGTGGATGGCCAGCGACTTGGCATCGCCGACATTGGCGAGGTGGGAGACGAGCTGCAGGCTGTCGATGAAGCGGCGGCCGGCGGCCAGCCCGCCCTCTATGCCGAAGGCGATCATGCCGCCATAGCCGTTGCCGAGGTAGCGCCGGGCGATCTCATGGCCGGGGGAGCCGGGCAGGCCGGGGTAATGCACCCAGGCGACTCCGCCCTGGCGGGAGAGGTGGCTGGCCACCGCCATGGCGTTGTCGCTGTGGCGAGCCATGCGCAGGCCAAGCGTCTCGATGCCCTGCAGGAAGGACCAGCAGTTGTCAGGGCTGATGCAGGCGCCGAGATTGCGCAGGGGCACCAGGCGCATGCGCAGGATGAAGGCCAGCGGGTTGAGCTCGCCGAGGTCATGGGCGTAGCGCAGGCCGTGGTAGGAGGGGTCGGGCTGGTTGTAGAGGGTGAACTTTTCGTCGCGCCAGTCGAAGCGCCCGCCGTCGATGACGATACCGCCAATGCCGACGCCATGGCCGCCGATCCACTTGGTCAGCGAGTGGAGCACGATATCGGCGCCGTGCTCCAGGGGGCGCAGCAGGCAGGGCGGAGTGAAGGTCGAGTCGACCACCAGCGGCAGGTGATGGCGCTGGGCGATCTGCGCCACCGCCTCGAGATCGGTCATGTTGAGGGCCGGGTTGCCGAGGGTTTCGCAGTAGAGCATGCGGGTGCGCCCGTTGATCGCTCCCGCCACCGCGCCGAGGTCGGCGAAGTCCACCAGCCGCACCTTGATGCCGAGCTGCGGCAGGATGGAGTCGAACTGGGTGTAGGTGCCCCCGTAGAGGTTGGCGGCGGCCACCACCTCGTCGCCGTGGGCGCAGATGTTGATGACGGTGTAGAAGATCGCCGAGGTCCCCGAGGCCAGGGCGAGGGCGGCGGCCCCGCCCTCGAGGCGGGCCATGCGCTGCTCGAGCACGTCCTGGGTGGGGTTGCCGATGCGGGTGTAGATATTGCCCAGCTCCTTGAGAGCGAAGAGGTTGGCGGCGTGTTCGGTGTCCCTGAAGAGATAGGCGGCGGTGCGGTGCAGCGGCACCGCCCGTGACAGGGCAGGGGGGTCGACTGTCTGTCCGGCGTGGATGGCGAGGGTTTCGAATTTCATTGAGGACTCCTTTAGTCGTGGGGGCTCAGGGCTTTTTCGCGGCAGCCGCTTCCTTCTTGAGCTTTTCGATGAGTTCGCCAATGGCCGCGCCGCTGCCGTTGGTGGCCTGGGGGTCGATGCGCAGCATCTCCTCCCAGCTGGCGATGGCGCCCGGGAAGTCGCCGAGGTCGCCGGCGAGGACGACGCCTCTATTGTAGCGTGACGGCAGGTGTTTGGGGTCCTGGCGCATCGCTTCCTCGAACCTGGCGATGGCCTGGCGCGGCTCGCCGGCCTTGCGGTACATGACGCCGAGGTCGGTGAGCACGTTGGCGTCGCCGGGCTTTTTGGCCAGGGACTTTTCGTAGGCGGCGATGGCTTTCTGTGGCACGCCAGTGTCGAAATAGAGGTTGCCGAGCCGCGTCCACACCTCGGCACTGTCGGCACCGGCGGCGATCTCTTTTTCCAGTTCGGCGATGAGGCGGTGCATGTCCTCGTCGTGGGCGGCGGGATGCCCGCCTCCTTCGACGGCTACCTGGATCGGAACCGCGCCTCTGTAGACGGTGAAGGCGACGCCGGCGACGAAGCCGAGGAGAAAGATGGCGACGGCGGCGAGCACCCGGTTCCTGACTGCGGCGCTGGCGCCGTCCTTGCTGTTGCTCATGGTTGGTCTGGGGGGTTGAGGGTTCGTTTGCGGTCGTTGTCGCGTTGAGCGCAGTTTATACCACTGCGTGGCATGACGATCAAGGGGAAAGAGGGCGGCGATCTCTTCCCCATTTTGCGGCCCTGGGGCCGATCCTGCAACTCCATGTTGTAGTTTGGAGGGGTTCAGGTACAATAGATATGTCTCGTTTTCCCCTTTGTCCACAGGAAGGGGGACTGCCCGGCCACGGGTTTCGGCGGCCGCTTCCGGCAATAACCCATAGCGGAGGAACCAGCGATGAAGGTGCTCGACAATGTAGGAAAACCCGGCAACATCTGGGGCGATGGCGGGGGGACGCCCTCCTTTGCCGCCACCGTCACGGCGATCAAGGAGCATATCGTCAACCACCTGATGAGTTTCCAGGGCCGCGACCCGGAGCGCTCCGGGGCGCCCGACGTCTACAAGGCCCTCGCCTATACTATGCGCGATCTCATGGTGCAGAAGTGGATCTCCACCCAGAAGACCTTCTACGCCAAGGAAAAGAAACGCGTCTACTACCTCTCTTTAGAGTTTCTCATCGGTCGCTCGCTGGGCAACAGCATGATCAACCTCGGCATTCTCGACGAGGTGCGCCAGGCGGTGGAGGAGCTCGGCTTCGAGCTGAGCGAGATCCGCAGCCAGGAAGAGGACGCCGCCCTTGGCAACGGCGGCCTCGGCCGGCTGGCGGCCTGCTTCATGGATTCCATCGCCACTCTCAAGATTCCCGCCTATGGCTATGGCATCCGCTACGAATATGGCCTCTTTTTCCAGCAACTGGTGGATGGTTACCAGGTAGAGGGGCCGGACAACTGGCTGCAGAATGGCTGCCCGTGGGAGTTCGAACGGCAGATGCCGGTGTTCAAGGTCAAGTTCTTCGGCCATGTCAACGGCTATATTGACGAGCACGGCCGCTACCGCGCCAAGTGGGTCAACACCCGCGACGTCATGGCCAAGGCCAGCGACATCATGGTACCCGGCTATAAGAACGACCACGTCATCAACATGCGCCTGTGGTCGGCGCACGCCTCGCGCGAGCTCGATCTCACCGATTTCAGCCGCGGCGACTACATCAAGGCAGTGGAGTCAAAGGTCAGCTCGGAGACCATCTCCAAGGTCCTCTACCCGCCGGACCACAACTACGCCGGGCAGGAGCTGCGCCTCAAGCAGCAGTATTTCTTCGTCGCCGCCACCTTCCAGGATATCATGCGCCGCTTCAAGAAGAAGAACACCTCGTTTGCCAGGTTCCCCGACCTGGTGGCGGTGCAGCTCAACGACACCCACCCGGCCATCGCCATCCCCGAGCTGATGCGCCTACTCCTCGATATCGAGGGCCTCGGCTGGGAAGAGTCGTGGGACATCTGTGTCAAGACCTTCGCCTACACCAACCACACCCTTATGCCGGAGGCGCTGGAAAAATGGACGGTGGAGATGATGGAGCGGGTGCTGCCGCGCCACATGCAGATCATCTACGAGATCAACAAGCGCTTTCTCGACGAGGTGGCGCAGCGCTACCCCGGCAACGAGCGCAAGCTGCGTGACATGTCGATCATCCAGGAGGGGTCGGTGAAGATGGTGCGCATGGCCCACCTGGCGGTCATCGGCAGCCACTCGGTGAACGGCGTGGCGGCCCTGCACTCAGACCTCCTCAAGGAGCGCATCTTCCCCGACTTCCACGAGTTCCTGCCGGGTCGTTTTAACTCCAAGACCAACGGCATCACGCCGCGGCGCTGGCTGCTCGACATCAACCCCGGCCTGGCCAGGCTGATCACCAGCCGCATCGGCGACGGCTGGATCACCAACCTCGACCTGCTGCGCGGCCTCGAGGACCATGTCGATGACCCCCTGTTCCGCGAGGAGTGGCAGCGCATCAAGTTCGAGAACAAAGTGCGCCTCGCCGAGTACGTCAAGCGCCTCTGCCGCGTCGAAGTCAACCCCGAGTCGATGTTCGACATCCAGGTGAAGCGTATCCACGAGTACAAGCGGCAGCTGCTCAACGCCTTGCACCTCATCCACCTCTACCAGCGCATCATCCACGGCAACAGGCACGGCCTCGCCCCGCGCACCGCCATCTTCGCCGGCAAGGCGGCGCCATCCTACTCTCGGGCCAAGATGATCATCAAGCTGATCACTTCCATCGCCGAGGTGGTCAACAAGGACCCGCGGGTGCAGGGCCTGCTCCGGGTGGCTTTCCTTCCCAATTACAACGTCTCCCAGGCGGAGATCATCATGCCCGCCGCCGACCTCTCCGAGCAGATCTCCACCGCCGGCACCGAAGCCTCAGGCACCGGCAACATGAAGTTCTCGCTTAACGGCGCCTTGACCATCGGCACCCTCGACGGTGCCAATATCGAGATCCGCGAGGAGGTCGGCGAGGACAACATCTTCATCTTCGGCATGACCGCCGAGGAGGCCGAGTTCGAGCGCCGCACCAGCAGCCGCACCCCGGAGATGGTCTGCCGCAACAACGAGAGCATCGCCGCGGTCATCGAGGCCATTGGCGACGGCACCTTCAGCAACGGCGACCGTCAACTCTTCCAGCCGGTGGTCGACAGCCTGATGAGCCGCCACGACCCCTTCCTGCTGGTGCTCGATCTCGAGTCCTATATCGCCTGCCAGGATGAGGTCAACCGCGCCTTTCTCGACCGCGAGCAGTGGACGAGAAAGGCCATTCTCAACGTGGCGCGCATGGGCAAGTTCTCCACCGACCGCACCATCAGGGAGTATTCCGAGGAGATCTGGGGCATTCCGGTGCAATAAAACGGAGCCGGGGCGGGGAGGACTCAGGCTCCTTGACCGCCCGGGTGTTTTCGGGTAAGTACTGCCTTGCTTTTTTCGGCCGGCGGCAAGGGCGGCGCCGCCCGGCGGCAGTACCTGCGCCGCACGCGGCAATGAAAAAAGGGATTACAGACAAACAGTCTGTAATCCCTTTAGAATTCGTGGAGGCGGCGATCGGAATCGAACCGATGAATAATGGTTTTGCAGACCACTGCCTTAGCCTCTTGGCTACGCCGCCTTGTGCGAAGGTCAGTTTTATACCATAGCGGGAAAAATACACAAGGGAATTTTTCGATGGTTCAGGATATCGACTCGCTGGTGCGGGCCAACAAGGAAGCCTTGGCGGGCCTGGAGGTGGCCATCGGCTATCGTTTCACCGACCTGCGTCTGCTGCAGAACGCGGTCATCCACTCCTCCTACGCCTTCGAGCAGGGCATCAGTGCGGGGAGCAACGAGCGGCTCGAGTACCTTGGCGACGCCGTGCTCGATCTAGTTATCGGCCACCTCCTCTATCGGCGCTATCCGCAGCTGCAGGAGGGCGAGCTGAGCAAGCTGCGCGCCTCCCTGGTCAACGAGCAGCACCTCGCCCGCATGGCCCGCGACATCGATCTCGGCCGCTACCTGGCCCTCGGCCGTGGCGAGGACTCGTCCCAGGGTCGCAGCAAGCCCTCAATCCTCTCCTGCGCCTACGAGGCCATGCTTGGTGCGATCTTCGAGGATGGCGGCTACGGAGCGGTGGCGGAGATCGTTGGCCGGCTCTTCTCTCCCGGAATCGATGACAAGAAGGAGGAGCTGCTGATCGGCGACGCCAAGAGCCGTCTGCAGGAGGTGCTGCAGGAGCGCTATGGCCAGGCGCCCACCTACCGCATCGAGGCCGAGGACGGCCCATCGCACCAGCGGCAGTTCACCGCCGCCGTCTGTTTTCAGGATCAGGTGCTGGCCACCGGTCAGGCCGGCTCGAAGAAAGAGGCCGAGCAGCGGGCAGCCGCCGCCGCCCTCGGCTCCATCGGCAACGGGGGCCAGCGGGCCGCATGAGGCTGGTCATCCCCCTGTTCATCCCCCATCGCGGCTGCCCGCATCACTGCCTCTTCTGCAACCAGGAGGGCATCGCCGGCCCCGGGGATGATCACGGGAGCGACGCGCTCGCCGCCGAGATCGAGCGCTGGCTGGGCTTTGCGCGAAGCGGCGCCCACGTGCAGGTGGCCTTCTATGGCGGCTCCTTCACCTGCCTGCCCGAGGATGAGCAGCGGCGGCTGCTGGCGGTGGTGCGCCCCTATCGCGATGCCGGCCGCGTCCAAGGTATTCGCCTCTCCACCCGGCCCGACTGCCTGGACGGGGAGACCTGCCGGCTGCTGCGCGCCCTGGGGGTGGAGACGGTGGAGCTCGGGGTGCAGTCGCTGAACGACCGAGCCCTGCAGGACAGCGGCCGCGGCCATGACGCAGCCCAGTCGCGCCGCGCCATCCGCCTGCTGCAGGATCATGGGTTCGAGGTCGGCGTGCAGCTGCTCGTCGGGCTGCCCGGGGAAACGCGGGCCTCCTTTCGGCGCGGCATCGAGGAGGTGGCCCGCCTGCGCCCGTCCCTGGCGCGCCTCTACCCCCTGCTGGTCGTGGAGGGCTCGGGGCTGGCCGAGAGGTATCGCCGCGGCCTCTACCGCCCATTGAGTCTGGCCGAGGCGGTGGTCTTGTGCGCCGACGCCCACAAGCGGCTGACCGCCGCCGGGGTGAGGGTGGTGCGCCTTGGCCTGCAGCCCGGGCCGGCGCTTGCCGAATGCTTTATCGCCGGCCCCTTCCATTCCGCCTTCGGCGAACTGGTGCGTGGGCGGCTGCTCTTTGGCGAGCTGCGCCGCCGGCTGGCTCGGCTGCGGCCGGGGCAGCACCTCTTTGTGCATATCTCGCACCGCGACCATGGCCGGGTGGCCGGGGTCAGCGGCATCAACTTTCGGCGTCTTGGCGAACTCGGCTTCGCCGGACGCTATACCATCCTGCCCGAGAAAGACCGGGCACGAGGAAGCATGGACTATGTTGTCGGTTAATCATCTCGATATTCGCTACGGCGAGAAGCATCTCTTCAAGGACATCTCCGTTCAGGTCTACGAGGGCAACCGCATCGGTTTGGTGGGTGTCAACGGGGCGGGCAAGACCACTTTGCTGAAGATCATGGCCGGGGTCAGCGCCGCCGACGATGGGGTCGTCAGCTGCGCCAGGAACGTTACCGTCGGCTACCTGCCCCAGGAGTCGAGCGAGCTCTTCTCCTCGCGTTCCCTCTACGAGGAGGCGCAGACTGCCTTCGCCCCCCTGCTGGAGAGGCAGCACGAGCTCGCCGAGCTGCATGAGCGCATCCACCATCTGCCGCCGGAGTCCGCGGAGCTGGCGGCGCTGCTGCAACGCCAGGGGGAGCTGCAGCACCTCCTCGACGGCAGCGACATCTACACCATTGGCGCGAAGATCGAGAAGGTGCTGCTCGGTCTCGGTTTTCGCCGCGAGGACCTCGACAAGCCGGTGTCGGTGTTTTCCGGCGGCTGGCAGATGCGCCTCAAACTCGCCAAGATGCTGCTCGAGGCGCCCTCGCTGCTGCTCCTCGACGAGCCCACCAACCACCTCGATCTCGACTCGCTGACCTGGGTCGAGCAGTTCCTGCGCGACTACCGCGGCGCCATGGTGATCATCTCCCACGATCGCACCTTCCTCGACAAGAGCACCGACCTCACCTGGGAGCTGAGCTTCGGCCGCGTCGACATCTACAAGGGCAACTACAGCTATTACGTCACCGAGAAGGCGGCGCGGCGGGCGGTGGAGAAGGGCGCCTACGATAACCAGCAGGCGCGCATCCGCCAGACGATGCGCTTCGTGGAGCGCTTTCGCGCCAAGTCGACCAAGGCCCGCCAGGTGCAGAGCAGGGTCAAGCAGCTGGAGAAGATGGAGCTCATCGAGCTCGACGACGACGAGCGGCAGATCCGTTTCACCTTCCCGCCGGCCCCCGATTCCGGCCGCGACGTACTGCGCGTCACCGGCCTCGACAAGTCCTTCGACGGCAAGGTGGTGTTCCGCGAGGTCGAGTTGCTCCTTGGCCGCGGCGACAAGGTGGCGGTGGTCGGCGTCAACGGCGCCGGCAAATCCACCCTGGTCAAGATCCTCGCCGGTCAGCTGGCCCCGGACCGGGGAACCATCCGGCTTGGCAGCAATGTCAAGCTGTCCTACTTCGGCCAGCACCAGGCGCAGGAGCTCTCGCCGCAGTTGACCGTGCTCGAGACCATGGGCACCGTCGGCGAGGAGATGACCGTCACCCGCACCCGCTCCCTGCTCGGCGCCTTCCTCTTCCGTGGCGACGATGTGCTCAAGAAGGTGGCGGTGCTCTCCGGCGGCGAGAAGAGCCGCCTCGCCCTGGCGAAGATGATCGCCACTCCCGCCAACTGCATGCTCCTCGACGAGCCCACCAACCACCTCGACATGAGCTCGCAGGAGGTGCTGCAGGAGGCCATGGCCCAGTACGACGGCACCATCGTCGTCGTCTCCCATAACCGCTACTTCCTCGACAGCTTCGTCAACAAGGTGCTCGAGGTCAGGGAGGGGCGGGTCACTCTCTACGAGGGTAATGTCGCCGAGTATCTCGCCAAGCAGGAGGCGTTGCGCGAGGAAGAGGCGAGGCGCGCCGAGGGGCGCCGCGAGCAGGTTCCGGCCAGTGCCGCGACGGCGGGTGATTCCCCCGACAGTCGCCGCGATCGCAAGCGCCTCGAGGCGCAGCTCCGCCAGGAGCGCAGCCGCCGCGCCGGGCCATGGCTCAAGCAGCTGGCCGAGGCGGAGGAGAAGATCGACGAGGCCGAGCGGCGCAAGGAGGAACTCGAGGCGATCATGGCTGATCCCGAGCTCTACAAGGACGAGAAGGCCTGGAACGAGACCAGCCGCGAGTATGAGGATTGCCGGCGCCGGCTGGAGCGCTGGTACGCCAAGTGGGAGACCGCCCAGGAAAAGATCGACGCCATTGACGCCGAGCTGAAACTCGGCTGAGCGGTCTTGATCAGAAAAAGGCCCCCTCGCCGAAGTTGGCGACGAAGCGCACCTCTTCGCGGTGCCTGGCGATGATGCGCCGACCTTCCTCGCTCAGGCCGAGGACTTCGGGGCTTTTCATCAGCCCGGAAAACAGCGCCCGCACCACCTTGGGGTCGAAATGGCGGCCGCTTTCCTTGGAAAGGTTGGCGGCGGCGTCGTTGAGGGACATTGCCACCAGGTGGCGGCGCCCGGCGAGCATGGTCTCGAAGGCGTCGCAAACGGTAAGGATGCGCGCCCCGAGGGGGATGTCGCGGCCGCGCAGGCCCCTCGGGTAACCGCTGCCGTCGAAACGCTCGTGGTGATGGAGAATGAGCGGCTCGAGGTTGCTGAGCACGTTGAGGGGCTTGGTGATGCGCGCGCCGATCTCCGGGTGGCGGCGCACAATGTCCAGTTCCTTCTTGCTGAGAATGCCAAGGCGCTGCAGGATGGCATCCTCCATGCCGATCTTGCCGATGTCGTGCAGCATGCCCCCATGGTGGATGGTCTCCGCCTCCCCGTCGCTCAACCCCAGTTCTACAGCTACCATGCGCGCCAGCGCGGCGACGCGAACCGAGTGGCCATGGGTCTGTTCGTCCTTAGCCTCGAGGGCCATGGCCAGGCCCTCCACCATCTGCCGCATGTTGGCGATCATCTTCTCGTCAAAGCTCATCGCCTTCTGCAGGGCAATGGCCCCCTGTTCCCCCAGTGCGGTAACCAGTTCGGCCTGCTCCGCCGACAACCGGCGCTGATCGTAGAAGTAGACGGCGAGGATGCCTTCGAGCGAGGCGGTGATCCCGAAAAAGAGCGCGCTGATCGAGCCGACCCGTCGTTTGCCGAGTCGCTCGCGGTCGGGGATGCGCTGGTCGTTGCGGGCATCCTCGATGCACACCAGCCGCTCTTCGCTGTGCGGGAAAAGCCCGGCGAGGGTGGCATAATCCATTTCTTCGAGGCTGCGGTAGGAAAAGCCATGCGAGTGCTTGCCGACGATTGCGCCGCGGTCGCGATCAATTATCCAGTAGATGCAGCCTTTGGCGTCGAGCAGTTCCTGCACATGGGCGGCAATGTGGCGCAGGATCTCGTCGCTGCTCTCGCCTGAGTGGATGGCCTTGCTGATCTGGGCGAAGATGCGGAAGAAGGCGCGATGCCGATCTTCTGTCGGCGGCTTCTCGGACGATAGCGGTTCCATGGGGAAGTTCATGCCGGTCTCTCTAACGTTGGCGGGGGAGGGTGTCCTCTTTCCAGCCTCGTGCGGAAGGGTGGGCTGGCTGCGGAAGGCGGCTTGCCGGCACGTCTGCGGGCGGGCGATGAAGGGGCGTTGGTTTCTTCACGCTACCTCGTTGGCAGAGCTTTTTCAAGGTCTGCGTTGGCCGCGACGAAGGCTGCGGGCTGCAGAGGCGCGTTCATTTCTGCCGTTGAAACTCTCCTGGAGAGCCTCGTGGTGTTTGCAGTGAGCTTGCCGCCGGGAGTCGGCTGGACAAGCGATTCTCTCAAGGAGCAGGTGTTGACGGTCAGGCGCCATCGCCCCGCAGACCGCGCTTCACCCTCTCCTCTTGCGGCTGCCAGCGGCCAGGCGAAGCCCTCAGTCTTCTGTTGATCATCTGGTTCATTTTCCAGGCGCCGTGGCTTCGCCCTGCCTTGCCGCCATGGAACGGTCGTCCTTTCACGGTAGCGGAGCTCCATGTTAACGTCCGTCCTTGAGAATTGTGTGTTTGTCGGGTGACATGTATCAAAGAGCCAGATATCTCAAGAAATAAGGCACCAATAAATAGTCAGGTAATTGCAATAATGCAGAGGTTTTAAAACTGTCGTTTGTCAGTCCTTGGAAATTGTTTTCATGAGGCGAGCATAACAATTAAAAAGATCATTGTTCCCCTCGTCATTACATGTAATATTTTGTTGTGAACGTCCCCCTCGACACATTTTCATCTCTTCACGGTCTCCATGATGGTGCCGGAAGGGAATGTGGATGGATGATCGACCTGGTGACAAAATTTACTAAAAGTATGAAATAGTGTGATAATTAGGCTCAACATAGAAATGAATAGCGAATGTTAAAGGCCTGTAAAAATTATGTTGAGAAATACTGTAGATTGAGATAAACGAAACTGATGATTACGCAAAGAAGACCCCTGAACACGATGTAGCAAGGTTGTATTGATGAGAGTCAAGATTCAAAAAGGGCAAAAATTACGGTCCAAATAACATAAAAAGGAGGTGGTGCCTGGGGCGGTGAAGAATATTCCATAACCGCGAGCTACGAGCCGGAAAATTCAGTGGACGCATGCTCTTTGACTGGATACGGCACAAAGCGACGGGGGCGTGAAGGGTGGGTAGACTTCAATGTGATTTTCACTTTTCTATAAGGAGAAACAGATGTCACAGGCGAATCAGACCGTTCCGGGCCAGGCTTGGGTAACGGTTTTTGCTGGCATGGCGATCAACCTTTGTCTCGGTATCCTCTATGCCTGGAGTATCTGGAAAACCGCCTTGGTCAACGTCGACAAGGCCGGTCAGGCGATGACCGGCATCAATGCCGGATGGACCTATCTCAACAATGCTCAGGCGGCGACTCCGTTCTCGCTTTGCGTTATCATTTTTGCGTTCCTGATGATCCCCGGCGGCAGGATCCAGGACAAGATCAGCCCCCGCTTTGGTGCCACCCTCGGTGGACTGACACTGGCCCTTGGCTGTCTTCTCGCCGGGTACATGAAGAGTTACCTGGGTATCATCCTCGGCTTCGGTGTGCTCGGCGGTATCGGCATGGGCATTGGCTACGCCGCCCCGACTCCGGCCGCCCTCAAGTGGTTTGGGCCCCATAAGCGTGGCCTCATCGCCGGTATCGTGGTTGGTGGTTATGGTGGTGCTGCCCTGTATATCGGTTTTCTCGGTCAGTACCTGATCGACAAGTTCGGCATCACCGGCAGTTTCTATGGACTGGGGACCATTTTTGCCCTGGTGGTGATCATCGCTGGGCAGCTGTTGAAAACCCCGCCGGTGGGATACAAACCGCCGATGCTGGCGGGCGCCAATGTCGCCACCGCCAACTCGACGATCACCAATTGGGAACCCGGCGAGATCGTCAAAACCTGGCAGTTCTACGCCCTGGTGGTGATGTTCATTCTTACCACCCAGTCAGGCCTGCTGATCATCGCCAACGCCAACACCATGATGCTCAAGGCCGCCAAGGACGTGCCCTTCTTTGCCGCCAATGCCTGGCTGCTGGTCTCCTACGGCGGCTTCGTCAACGCCGCGGGCAGGGTTGGCACCGGCTTCTACTCCGACAAAATCGGCCGTCTCAACGCCTACTGTCTCAACTGCGCCGTGTCGGCACTGTGTCTCTTCACCCTTCCCTACATCATGGGCAGCGGCAGCATCCTGCTGCTGTTCCTCGCCGTCGGCGTGGCCTACTGGCAGTACGGTGGCGGTCTTTCGCTGATGCCCTCGTTCGCCGCCGATTTCTACGGACCGAAAAACCTCGGCATGAACTATGGTCTGATTTTCTTCGGCTGGGGCCTCGGTTTCTTCATGGCCAGACTTGGCGGCACCATCGAGGATCTTACCGGTAGCCTCAACTACGCCTTTTATATCTCGGGGGGCTTGTTGGTTGCCGGTGTCATTCTCGCCAAGCTGACCAGTCGACCGATCCATGTCGACGAGGCGCACGGTAGCCGGGTCACCGCCTGATAGCGGCGATCTTCCTTCCGTGGCGGGTCGGCCCCTCCCGGGGGCGACCCGCCGGTTGCGATAATTCGCGATAGACCTGCAGCCATGCGCCACCCCGGGACCAAGGGGGGGCTTGCCCCAAAGACGTCTGTTGAAAACTCAAGACTTATAAGGAGTGCTACGGTATGAGCGAAAAAAACATCGTCGAGACTTCGGAAGCCGAGATTGCCGTTCACTGGCAGGAAGAAAAATACTATTTCCCGTCGTCCAAGTTCATCGGGCAGGCAAATCTAACCGATCCGGCGATTTTCGAGCGCTTCACGCTCGAGAATTTCCCCAATTATTACACGGAATTCGCTGAGCTTCTTACCTGGTACAAGTACTGGGACGAGGTTCTCGACACCAGCGACGCGCCGTGCTGGAAGTGGTTCCGCGGCGGTCAGCTCAACGCCAGTTTCAACTGCATCGATCGCCATCTCGAGAAGAACCGCAATAAGACCGCTATCCATTTCGTTCCCGAACTGGAAGAGGAACGCGTTGAGCACATCACCTATCAGGAACTCTTCGTACGGGTCAACGAGTTCGCCGCCCTGCTCCGTGATACCGCCGGTCTCAAGCGTGGCGACCGTGTCACCATCCACATGCCGATGTCCGCCGAGCTGCCCATCTCCATGCTCGCCTGCGCCCGCCTCGGCGTCATCCACTCGGTGGTTTTCGGCGGTTTCTCGGCAAGCGCCTGCGCCGACCGTGTCGTCGATTCGAACAGCCGCGTGCTCATTACCATGGATGCCTACTACCGTTCCGGCAAGCTGCTCAACCACAAGGCAGTGGACGACGAGGCCTGCGAACTGGCTGCCAAGGAAGGCCAGACCATCGACAAGCTCCTCGTCTGGCAGCGCTATCCCGGCAAGATGTCCTCTGCGGCGCCGCTGGTGGCAGGGCGCGACGTCGTCGTCAACGATGAGTTGAAGAAGTATTACGGCGCCAGGGTCGACCCGGAGAAGATGCTCGCCGAGGAACCGCTCTTCCTCATGTACACCAGCGGCACCACCGGCAAACCCAAGGGCGCCCAGCACGGCACCGGCGGCTACCTGGCCTATGTCACGGCGATGTCCAAGTATATCCAGGACATCCACCCTGAGGACGTCTACTGGTGTATGGCCGACATCGGCTGGATCACCGGCCACTCCTTCATCGTCTACGGGCCATTGGCGCTCTGTGCCTCCACCGTCATTTACGAAGGTGTGCCCACCTATCCCGATGCCGGCAGGTGCTGGCGCATCGCCCAGGACCTCAACGTCAATATCTTCCATACCGCGCCGACCGCCATCCGCGCCCTGCGCAAGGTCGGCCCCGATGAACCTGCCAAGTACAACTTCTGCTTCAAACACATGACCACCGTCGGCGAGCCCATCGAACCAGAGGTGTGGAAGTGGTACGAGAAGGAGGTTGGCAAGGGCAAGGCGGTCATCGTCGACACCTACTGGCAGACCGAGACCGGCGGCTTCCTCTGCTCGACCGTGCCGGGCATTCAGCCGATGAAGCCTGGCAGCGCTGGGCCTGGGGTACCGGGAATTCATCCCATCGTCTTCGACACCGATGGCAATGTCGTTCCGGCGGGCTCCGGCAAGGCCGGCAATATTTGCATTCAGAACCCGTGGCCGGGCTGCTTCCAGACCATCTGGGGCAATCGCCAGCGTTTCGTCGACACCTACTTCGGCATGTACAACAAGAATCCGAAGAGCAAGGATTGGCGCGACTGGCCGTACCTCACCGGCGACGCGGCGGTGGTCGCCGCTGACGGTTACGTACGTATCCTCGGCAGGATCGACGACGTCATCAACGTCTCCGGACATCGCCTCGGCACGAAGGAGATCGAGTCAGCCGCGTTGACCGTGCCCGAGGTGGCCGAAGCAGCGGTGGTTCCAGTCAACCATGAGGTCAAGGGCAAGGAGCCGGAGCTCTATGTCTCCCTCAAACCGGGCATCCAGGCCTCGCCCGAACTGCAGCAGAAGATTGCCGACGCCATTACCTTCCAGATTGGCAAGATCGCCAAGTGCCGCAACGTCTGGATCGTTCCCGACATGCCCAAGACCCGCTCGGGCAAGATCATGCGTCGCGTGCTCGGGGCCATCTCCAACAAAGGTGATGTCGGCAACGTCATGACCCTGGCCAACCCCGAGGTGGTCGAGCAGATCAAGACCATGGTCGGATAACAACCGTGCGGTGGGCAGCGGCGGTCGTGGCCGCCACTGCCCTTGGAAGTTTGGCGCCCCGACGCCGGTGTCGGGGCGCCGTTCTCGTTTGTGCACCCTGCGGGGAGGAAGGAGGGTCTTCTGGACGTCTATTATCCCTATCTGCTCGACTATGGGCGCCTCAGCGTCGAGAAGACGACGATCTTCGTTGTCGCCGCCCTGCTCGCCGTCATGGTCAGCGCCGAAGGCCAGGCCCTGGGCGCCGCCCTGCTCGGGGATACGCGCCCCGGAGCTCGCGATCGTTTCCACTTCAATGTCTTCCTCCACCTCAGCCTGCTCGGCAGCCTCAGCTTTCTGGTCGCCGGCTTCGGCTGGGCGAAGGAGATGGCCATCGACCCCGGCCGCTTTGCCCGCCGGCCACGGCTGTGTCTGGTCGCCAGCCGCCTCTTCGGGCCTTTGGCCAACCTTCTTCTTGCCTCTATCGCCGGCAGCATCAACTGGATCCTTACCAGCTGGGGCGTGACCGACGAGGTTTTTTCAATGGTCACCGTGGTCAATGTCACCATGGCGGTCTATGGACTCCTGCCCCTGCCGCCCTTGCCTGGGGCGGCGCCGCTCTTTGCCCTCTGCAACGGCTCGCGGCTGGGGGAACGGGCGATGGCCGGGCTGAAGATGGTCGGTCCCTTTATCATCCTGGGGTTCTTCGCGGTGTCGCGTCTTGCCAACTGGCATACCGTCGACCGGCTTCTCACCCCGGTGATTCAGGCTGTCACTGGCCTTATCCTCGGGCTGTAGTCCCGTGCCTGAACGGCTGGGGGTTCACCGTTTCGCCTGGCAGAGGAGATCGACCTCGACGACCCGTACCCGTACCGTTGCGGTTTCACCGGCTATGGCGTTGGTCGCCAATGACCATCCGATCCCTTGCCCGCACCGCTGCGGGTTCACCTGTCGTCAGAAAGGCGCCAGTCCCCTGGATGTTTGCCGTGAGAGGCCTGACGCCTCTGGCGATACCTCCCCCCTTGCCAGGTTCTCAGGCCATCTCGTCGAAGCGGCAACTGAGGATGAGGTCGCCGTCCTCGAACTGCGTCTTGATTTTGTAAGGCAGGGTGTTGAAGAGGGCGATCATCGCCTTGTTGCTGGGGAAGGTGTAGGCCATCAGTCCGCGGATGCCGTTTTCCCTGGCCACCGCGGCCAGTTTCTTGAGGAAGAATTTGCCGAGGCCCTTGCCCTGGTATTCCGGGTTGACCGAGAAAGCCACTTCGGCGACGTTCTGGTCGGGGAGTTTCATGCACTCGGCCACCGCCACCACCTGGCCAAAGCCGAATTCGCCGACTACCGCCACCAGGGTGATGTCGTTGACGTAGTCGATATGGGAGCGGGTTTCCATTTCGGAGCGCGCGAAGATTGTCTTCTGGCAGAAAAAGCGGGTGAGGATGTCCTCCTTGGGCAGGCTGTAGTAGTGTTCCTGGATGCGCCGCTCGTCCACCGGCTTGGCCGGGCGGATGGTGACCCTGTTGCCGTTGATGGTCAGGGTCTCCTCCAGCCGCACCGGGTACACCGCCTGGGCGGCCTCGCCGAGGGTGCGTTCGGAGCCGATGAAGCCGCGTTCCTTGGCCGCCTCGAAGAGCTCCTCACGGAACATAGGGTGGGCGATGCTGATCATGGCAATGACCCGCTCCTGGATGCTCTTGCCGAAGAGGTTGACGGCGCCGTATTCGGTGACCACGTAGTGGACGTCGCCGCGCGGCACTACCACCACGTTGTCGTTCATATAGGGGATGATGTTCGACTGGATGCCGCGCTCGGTCTCGCGGGTGGAAAAAAGCATGAGGATGGAGCGCCCGCCGGGGGAGCGCCGCGCGCCGCGGACGAAGTCGACGATACCGGAAACCCCGGCGAGCCGGGTGGCCGGGCTGGCCTCGGCGCTCATCTGTCCGGTGAGGTCCATGAGCTTGGCGACGTTCATCGACACCATGCGATTGTGCTGCGCGATGATGAAGGGGTCGTTGACGTAGTCCGAGGGGTGAAAATCGATGGCCGGGTTGTCGTTGAGGAACTCGTAAAGGTTATGGCTGCCGATGGCCATCGAGGCGACCATCTTGCCCTCGTTGAGCCCTTTCTTCTTGTTGTTGATATTGCCGGCGGCATAGAGGTGCATGATGTCGTCGGTGAGGAACTGCGAGTGGACACCGAGGTCGTTCTTGCTCGACAGGCCCTGCAGGGTGGCCTGGGAGGCCGAGTCGAGACCGATCTGCAGGGTCGACCCGTCGTCGATGAGGTTGGCGATATGCTTGCCGATGCTAATGGCCGCCTCGGAGGTGACCCGCGAGGGGGTGACGGAGAGGAGTTCTTCCTCGAACTCGACGAGGAGGTCGACATCGTTGACGTGGATAAAGCTCTGCCCCATGATCCTGGGCATGCGTGGGTTGACCTGGGCGATGACCATGTCGGCGGAGCGGGCCGCGGCCATGGTGACGTCCACCGAGACGCCGAGGCTCATCCAGCCGAAATCGTCGATGGAAGAGACCTGGATGAGGGCGACGTTGAGGGGCAGCTTGCGTTTGGTGAACAGGGACGGCACATCCGAAATGTTCATCGGCGTGATGAAGCGGCGCTGCTTGGCGATGGTCAGGTTGACCGTGGAGCCGAGGTAGATGGAACGGATATTGAGGTTGGTGTCCTTGGTGCGGTCGGCGATGGCGGCCAGCGAGGCGGTCTCCTGGCCGAGGAGGCGGATGATCTCCAGGCCACTGAACTTGTTGGTATGTTCCGCCAGCGTCTTGACGAGGTGCTGCGGCTCGCCGCAACCAGAGCCGATGAACACGCGCTGGCCCGATCTGATGCGGCTGATGGCTTTTTCGGCGGTAACCGACTTTTCAAGATAAGTGTCAGCCCAGTACTGGGAGTTTGGCATGGTGGGTCTCCTCGTGTCGAACGCTGGCGAAGCGGATGTTCGCCGGCGTCATGGCGTCACCGGTGAGTTCCGTCTCCGGGTGTCGGAGGCGGGAGGGGACGGCGGCCATGGTCGGCGAGGGGAAAGGGCTCTGTGGATTGGCGCTTTGTTGCAATCACTCCGTTTCTCTTCGGTAAAGTGTATATTACCGCCCTGGCAATAACAACAGATTTCCACCAACGGCCTGTCAATGCACGCAAAAGACCGCAAGGGACGACTTGTGCGGCACAGGTTTCCGGTTGCACAAGCCCGCGGGATGATGGCTCTTGCGCGGCTTTTCAGGGCGGTGGTTGACAAGGGGCCGGGGTATGCCGTCCATCAAGGCGAAGAGGTCAAAGTTGGGCCGGGGTGGGGGGGAACAGGGTGAGGTGTGTAACAATGTTCTGTTTTTGGCGTGGCATGTTTTGGGATGATGTCGAAATTTAAAAAATAATCAATGATTACAAGTGAAAGTAGCTTGTCGAGGAGAGGGGGTGGTGCCTGCGGGGAAGCTGTGCAATGGCTTGAGGATGTTGTCTAACGCATTGTAATAAAGAAATATGTTGGTTGTGCTGTGAAGAGGTGGAAAGGGCTCGGGGGATGGGTTGTGTAACAATGTTAAATTTGTCCTTGAACTCGGGCAGGGATTACAGTATACATCACGGTGGAAACCGCTGGATATGGACTAAAATTCATACCACAAGGAGAAGCTTATGACCAAGTACGATGAGGTGTTTCGCTACAGTTTGACGAACGCGGAAGAATTCTGGGCAGAAGCAGCAAAGAGCATTACCTGGTACAAGCCGTTTGACAAGGTACTCGACCCCTCCAATCCTCCCTTCTACAGATGGTTTCCCGGCGGCAAGCTGAACACCTGTTACAACGCTGTCGACCGCCACGTCGAGAATGGACGTGGCGATCAGGTGGCCCTCATCTACGACAGTCCGGTCACCGGCACGATCAAGAAATTCACCTATAAAGAGCTGCTTGGCAGGGTGTCCGCCTTTGCCGGGGCGCTCACCGCTCAGGGTGTCGCCAAAGGCGACACGGTGATCATCTATATGCCGATGATTCCCGAGGCGGCCATCGCCATGCTCGCCTGCGCGCGTATCGGCGCCATCCACTCGGTGGTGTTCGGCGGTTTTGCCCCCCACGAGTTGGCCATCCGCATCGATCACGCCCAACCGAAGCTGCTCATCACCGCTTCCGGTGCCATCGAGGGCAAGAAAACCCTCGCTTACAAGCCACTGGTGGACAGCGCCATCGAGCAGTCGACCCATGAGCTCAACAAGGTCATTCTTTTTCAGCGCGACATCGTCACCGCCGAGATGAAGCCCGGTCGAGATTTCGACTGGGCGCAGTTGGAGGCTTCGGCGACGCCGGTAGGCTGCACTCCGGTGGACGCCACCGATCCCCTCTATATTCTCTATACCTCCGGTACTACCGGCATGCCCAAGGGCGTCCTCCGCGACAATGGCGGTCATGCCGTGGCCCTCTACTGGACGATGAAGAACCTCTATAACATCAACCCTGGCGAAGTCTGGTGGTCGGCCTCCGACGTCGGCTGGGTGGTTGGCCATTCCTATATCGTCTACGCCCCTCTGCTGCAGGGATCGACCACCGTTTTCTACGAGGGCAAGCCGGTGGGCACCCCCGATGCCGGCGCCTTTTGGCGGGTCATCTCGCAGCACCGCGTCAAGTCCCTGTTCACCGCCCCCACCGCCTTCCGCGCCATCAAGAAGGAAGATCCCCTCGGCGAACACTTTGCCAAGTACGACACATCTTCTTTCGAGTGTCTCTACCTCGCCGGGGAGCGCACCGACCCCGATACCCTGCACTGGGCGGAGAAACTGCTCGGTGTGCCGATCATCGACCACTGGTGGCAGACCGAGACCGGCTGGGCCATCGTCGGCAACTGCCGCGGCATAGAAGAGCTGCCGGTCAAGGAGGGCTCACCGACCAAGGCCATGCCCGGCTACGACGTGCGTGTCCTCAACGACCTCGGCGAGGAAGTGCCGCGGGGGCAGGAAGGCAACATCGTCGTCAAGCTGCCCTTGCCGCCAGGGACGCTGTGCACCTTGTGGCGCAACGACGAGCGCTTCGTCAAGTCCTATATGAGCAAGTTTCCTGGATACTACGAGACCAGCGACGGCGGTTACATAGACGAGGATGGCTACGTCTACGTCATGGGCCGCATGGACGACGTCATCAACATCGCCGGGCACCGGCTCTCCACCGGGGCGATGGAGGAGATCATCGCCGGTCATCCCGATGTCGCCGAGTGCGCCGTCTTCGGGGCCGACGACCAGATGAAGGGCCAACTGCCGGTGGGACTCTTTGTGGTCAAGGCCGGAGTCACCAGAGATGGCGAAGAGATCAAAAAGGAACTGGTGAAGATGGTGCGCGACTCCATCGGACCCATCGCGTGCTTCAAGGATGCCTGCCAAGTGGCGCGTCTGCCCAAGACGAGATCCGGCAAAATCCTCCGCGGCACCATGCGTTCTATCGCCAACAACAAGGAATATCGCGTGCCCTCGACCATCGATGACCCTGCGATCCTCAGCGAGATCACCGAGGCCCTGGCGAAGATGGGGTACGTGAAGAAGTAGCCGTTGCAACCGGGCGGCGGCACCGGGTGCCGCCGCCTCTTTTCCCATGTCCAAGGGGTTCGCGACGATCACGGGCCCCGCTTTTCAGGAAGGCTTTTCTATGAAGATCCACGAATACCAGGCGAAAGAGCTTTTTCGCAAGTACAAGGTGCCGACGCCGCAGGGCGGTGTCGGCAGCACCGTGGCGGAGATCGAGAAGATCGCCGCCGAGCTCGGGCTTCCCGTGGCGGTCAAGGCGCAGATCCACGCCGGTGGGCGCGGCAAGGGTGGCGGCGTCAAGGTGGCGAGGACGGCAGAAGAGGTGACCAAGGCGGCGACGGCCATTCTCGGCATGACCCTGGTGACCAAGCAGACCGGGCCTGAAGGCCGCCTGGTCAAGACCCTGCTGGTGGAGAAAGGGGTGGCTATTGCCAAGGAGATGTACCTTTCCCTCGTCCCCGATCGGGCCACGGCGACTGTCACCATCATTGCCAGCCAGGACGGCGGCATGGACATTGAAGAAGTCGCTGCCAAGACCCCCGAGCGCATCATCAAGGTGCCGGTCAACCCGATCACCGGTATTCGTGGCTACCATATCAACCGCGTCATGTACGGGCTCGAGCTGGAAAAAGAGCTGATGAAAGAATTCGCCGCCATCCTCCGCGGCCTCTACAGCCTTTTCGTCGATTACGACTGCTCGCTGGTGGAGATCAACCCGCTGATCATCACCGAGGACAAACGCATCATCGCCCTCGACGCCAAGATGGATATCGACTCCAACGCGCTCTACCGTCATGCCGATGTGGTCGCCATGCACGATCCCAACGAGGATGACCCCACCGAGGCCGAGGCGGCCAAGTTCAATCTCAACTATATCAACCTCGGCGGTAACGTCGGCAATATGGTCAACGGCGCCGGCCTGGCCATGGCCACCATGGACATCATCAAGCAGGCCGGGGCGGAGCCTGCCAACTTCCTCGATGTCGGCGGTGGCGCCAATGCCGAGATGGTCGAGAACGGCTTCCGCATCATCCTCAGCGACTCCAAGGTCAAGGGCATCCTCATCAACATCTTTGGCGGCATCCTGCGCTGCGATGTCCTTGCCCAGGGAGTTGTCCAGGCGGCGAAAAAGGTGCAGCTGTCGGTACCGGTGGTGGTGCGCATGGAAGGCACCAACGTTGAGGAAGGCAGGCGGATTCTCGCCGAATCCGGGCTGAAGCTGATCAACGCCTCCGATCTCTCCGATGCCGCCCGCAAGGTGGCCGAGATCGTTGCCTAATGTCGCGGCCATTGCCGCCCCGCCGCTGTAGCGCGCGTCGATAACACTATTCTGGAAGGGAATCATGAGTATTTTCGTCAGTAAGGAAACACGGGTGCTGGTGCAGGGTATCACCGGCAAAGAGGGGCAGTTCCACACCCAGCAATGCATCGCCTACGGCACCAAAGTGGTCGCCGGGGTCACCCCGGGCAAGGGCGGGCAGAAGATGGACGAGGTGCCGGTGTTCAACACCGTGCAGGAGGCCAGGGACAAAACCGGGGCCAACGCCTCGATGATCCTCGTGCCGCCGCCGTTTGCCGCCGATGCCATCCTCGAGGCGGTGGATGCCGGCATCGAGGTCATCGTCTGTATCACCGAGGGTGTGCCGGTGATGGATATGCTGCGCGTCAAGAATTATCTGGCCACCAGGAAGAGCCGTCTTATCGGTCCCAACTGCCCGGGTATCATCACCCCGGGGCAGTGCAAGATCGGCATCATGCCCGGCGCCATCCACACCCCCGGCGGGCCGGTGGGCGTGGTCTCCCGCTCCGGCACACTCACCTATGAGGTCGTCCATCAACTCACCCAGGTCGGTCTCGGGCAGACCACCTGCGTCGGCATTGGCGGTGATCCGGTCAACGGCACCGGCTTCCTCGACTGCCTCGAGGCCTTCAATGCCGATCCCGAGACCAAGGCCGTGGTCATGGTCGGGGAGATCGGCGGCAACGCCGAGGAGCAGGCCGCCGCGTGGATCAAGGCCAATATGAACAAGCCGGTGGTCGGCTTCATTGCCGGCCTGACCGCGCCTCCAGGTCGCCGCATGGGCCATGCCGGCGCCATCGTCAGTGGCGGGCAGGGCACCGCCACCGCCAAGATCGCCGCCATGGAGCAGAGCGGCATCGCCGTCTGCAAGGATCTCGGCACGTTGGGGCGTCTGTGCAAGGAGGTCTTTTCCTGATAACATTTCGGTCTCTCCGGTCGTTGCGGCACCAGGAAAACACTGGTGCCGCTTTCCAACGCGGAGGGACCGGGCGCCATTCAGCTTCCGAGCCTGGCACCGTCATGTCGAAACAGACAGGCGGGGTCTGCAGGGGGGTGGTGGCGAGTTTGCCGGCAACCGCTATTCCCAGTATTTTCAAGGAGAAGATATGAAAACCGACGACCAACTCGCGCATCTGCGAAAATTAAGAGATGAGGCCCTCCTGGGCGGTGGTCAGGAACGTATCGACAAGCAGCACGCCAAGGGCCTGATGACCGCTCGCGAGCGTATCGACCTGCTCCTCGACAAAGGCTCCTTTGAGGAGTTCGACATGTTCAAAACCCACCGCTGTCGCGATTTCGACATGGACAAGCAGGTTTATCTCGGCGACGGGGTGGTCACCGGGCACGGCACCGTCGATGGGCGGACGGTCTATGTCTTCGCCCAGGATTTCACCGTGCTGGGCGGCTCGCTCTCCGAGACCTTTGCTGAAAAAATCTGCAAGATCATGGACCTGGCCATGAAGAATGGCGCTCCAGTGGTCGGCCTCAATGACTCCGGGGGTGCCCGCATCCAGGAGGGTATCGGCAGCCTCGCCGGTTACTCGGAGATCTTCCAGCGCAATGTCATGGCTTCCGGGGTCATCCCCCAGATCTCGGCCATCTTCGGCCCCTGCGCCGGTGGGGCGGTGTACTCCCCGGCGCTGACCGACTTCGTCATCATGGTGCAGAAGAAGTCCTACATGTTCCTCACCGGGCCGAAGGTGGTCAAGTCGGTGACCCATGAGGACGTCAACGAGGAGACCCTCGGCGGGGCGGCGATGCATGCCAGCCGCAGCGGCGTCGTCGACTACCCGGCGAGTTCCGGCGCCGACGCCATCGCCTACGTGCGTCGCCTGCTTTCCTTCCTGCCGCAGAACAACATGGAGAACCCGCCGACGATTCCCTGCAGCGATCCGGTGGAGCGCCTCATCCCCGAGCTCAACCATGTCATCCCCGAGAACCCCAATGCTGCCTACGACATGAAGAGCGTCATCCTGCAGACTGTCGATAACGGCGATTTCTGCGAGGTCAAGGAGAACTTTGCCCCCAACCTCATCGTCGGCTTCGCACGCTACAACGGCATGAGTGTCGGCATCGTCGCCAACCAGCCCGCGCACCTCTCCGGGGTGCTCGACATCGACTCCTCGGTCAAGGGGGCGCGTTTCGTCAGGTTCTGCGACTGCTTCAATATCCCGGTAGTGACGTTCGTCGATGTGCCCGGCTTTTTACCGGGAACCGCTCAGGAGTTTGGCGGGGTCATCCGCAACGGCGCCAAGATCCTCTACGCCTACGCCGAGGCGACCATTCCCAAGGTGACCGTCATCACTCGCAAGGCCTATGGCGGCGCTTATTGCGTGATGAGTTCCAAGCACCTGCGCGGCGACATCAACTACGCCTGGCCAAGCGCCGAAATCGCCGTCATGGGCGCCAAGGGCGCGGCGGAGGTCCTGCATGGCAAGGCGGCTCGTCAGGCGGAAGACCCGGCGAACTTCCTCGCCGAGAAGGAGAAGGAATACCAGGACAGGGTGGCCAACCCCTATGTGGCGGCGCAGCGTGGCTATATCGACGATATCGTCGAGCCCGCGCAGACGAGGATGCGCATCATTCGCGCGCTTGCCCTGCTGCGCAACAAGCGCGACACCAACCCCATGAAAAAACACGGCAATATTCCCCTGTGACGAAAAACCAGCCTCTGATTGTCAGGAGAGTACGATGACGGTAAAGATTTTTATCAAGCGGAAGATGATCGACACCAGGGAAGCGGAGCTGACGCTGCTCCTGCGTGAACTGCGCGCGCTGGCTCTCAGCCAGCCCGGCTATGTATCCGGGGAGACCTTGACTCGCCTCGACAAGAAGGACGAATGCATGGTCATCGGTACCTGGCGTTCTCTGGAAGACTGGAACAACTGGGTCAATAACCCCAAGCGCATCGCGGTGCAGGCACAGATCGACAAGCTGCTCGGCGAAGAAACCGAATATGCCCTCTACAGCTGCTGAGCCGTGGCGGCGGAACGGCCGGGCCGAAATCTGCCGGCCATCAACGCCGCTATGCAGGCAGTGCGGGGCGTTCAAAAAAGGGTGAGAGGATGGCGGTAAACAAGAAAAAAATGGCCGCCGCGCTGGCCGCGGTGAGCCTCTATCTGCAGCAGGAAGAGGCGGCAAAGGCGGGGACGGCTCCAACCATGCCCGCTGCGCCGACTCTTGACACCAGCCACTGGGGACAGAGTGGCCGCCAGGAAATGATGGCCATGAGGAAACTCATTCAACTACGTGTGTTTACACGCTTCTAGCGCCTTCCCGGGGTGTCGCTGGCCGGTGTTTCCCGGGGTACCGGGGCAAGAGAGCGGCCTGGTGACGCCGGCACCCCCCAGGGCGAGGACAAGGAACAAGGAGAGACGGATAATGAGCGATCAAGTTAAGATGACCACGTTGGACTATTCGGCGGATCGACCCAAGGCCAAAAACCCGGTGAAGATCATGGACCTGTCGCTGCGCGACGGGCATCAGTCCCTTTTCGCCACCCGTGGCCGTACCGAGGACATGATCCCGGTGGCGGAGCTGATGGACGAGGTTGGCTTCTGGGCCATCGAGACCTGGGGCGGGGCGACCTTCGACACCATGCACCGCTTCCTCAACGAAGACCCCTGGGAGCGGCTGCGCACCCTCAAACGCTATATCAAGAAGACCCCCTTCTCCATGCTGCTGCGCGCCCAGAACCTGGTGGGCTACCGCAACTACGCCGACGACCTCGCCTATGCCTTCGTCGAGCGGGCGGCGGAAAACGGCATGGACGTCTTCCGAACCTTCGATGCCCTCAACGACTACCGCAACTTCGAGACGGTGGTCAAACAGATCAAAAAAAGCGGCAAGCATTTCCAGGGCTGCATCTGCTACACCCTCACCGAGCCTCGTCTTGGCGGCGAGGTCTACAACCTCGACTACTATACCCGCAAGGCCAAGGAACTCGAGGAGATGGGCGCCGACTCCATCTGCGTCAAGGACATGGCCGGCCTGCTCGCCCCCTATGACGCCTACCCCCTGGTCAAAGCGCTGAAAAAGACCGTCAAGGTGCCGGTCCACCTGCACAGCCACTTCACCTCGGGGATGTCGCCGATGACCCACCTCAAGGCCATCGAGGCCGGGGTCGACATCATCGATACCTGCATGACCCCCTACGCCTACCGCACTTCCCATGCCGCCGTCGAGCCTCTGGTGATGGCCCTGCTGGGCACCAACCGCGACACCGGTTTCGACATCAAAAAGCTTGCCGAGATCAATGAGATCTTTGAAAAGCAGGTGATGCCCAAGTACAAGCACCTCCTTGATGACTCCAAAGTGTCGATCATCGATATCAACGTGCTTCTCCACCAGACCCCGGGCGGCATGCTCTCCAACCTCGTCAACCAGCTGCGCGAGATGGACGCCCTCGACAAGATTGACGAGGTCTACAAGGAGCTGCCACGGGTGCGCAAGGACCTCGGCCAGGTGCCGCTGGTCACCCCCACCAGTCAGATCGTCGGGGTGCAGACGGTCAACAACGTCCTGCACGATACCCCCGGCGAGCGCTACAAGATGATCACCAGCCAGGTCAAGGATCTCTGCTTCGGGCTCTATGGCAAGACCGCCATTCCCATCAATCCCGAGGTCCAGGCCAAGGCCCTCAAGGGCTATCCGCGTGGCGAGCAGCCCATCAGCTGCCGCCCGGCGGAAGTGCTCGAGCCGGAGCTCGAGAAGGCCAAAAAGGAGATCGGCGATCTCGCCCGCGATATGGACGATCTCATTCTCTATGCCCAGTTCCCGGTCACCGGCAAGAAGTTCCTTGAGTGGAAGTACGGCAAGGCCGAGCCGCCGGCAAGCGTCAAGCCAATCACCCTCGAGGCTGTCAAGAAGCGTGAGGAACTGGTCAAGAAGGCTCTGGCCGGCAAGCTGGTCGAGGCCAAGGAGGTCGAGAAGCCTCCCAAGTCCCAGGCGGTACGCACCTTCAACGTCTTCATCGACGACGACTACTTCGCCGTCGAAGTCGATCCGGTGGGCGGCGCCCCGCAGGTAGTGGCCATGGCCCCCGCTGCTGCTCCCGCTGCCCCCCCAGCCCCCGCTGCCCCTCTGCAGCCGCCGGCTCCCGCCCCGGCGCCGGAAGTCGCACACCACGGCGAAGGCACGGTGGTGCTGGCGCCGATGCCGGGCATGATCGTCAAATACCTGGTGAAGGTCGGCGACAGTGTCAACCAAGGTGACACCGTGGTCATCCTCGAGGCCATGAAGATGGAGAATGCTCTGACCGCGCCTCGTTCCGGCAAGGTGCAGGGGGTCAAGTTCGCCAGCGGCGACACCGTCGCCAAAGGCGCCGTGCTCTGCGTCATTGAATAGTCCCTCCGGTCGCCCGGCATGCGGGGCGACTGGCTGGTATCACCATCGGCACCCGCCCTTCATGCCGTTCCCCTCGGGGCGGCCGGGGCGGGTGCTCCGTTAAGGGAGGCGAAAAGGACCGATGCTCATCAAAGAAATCAACGGCTGCATGCCTCGCTATGGCCAGGATTGTTTTTTTGCCGAAAATGCGGTGGTTGTCGGCGACGTGGTTTTCGGCGACTATTGCTCGGTCTGGTATCACGCGGTGGTTCGAGGCGACGTACACTATATCCGCATCGGCAGTAAGGTGAATATTCAGGACGGGGCGGTGGTGCATTGCACCTATCGGAAGTCGCCGACTACCATCGGCGACATGGTCTCCATCGGTCATAACGCCATCGTCCATGGTTGCACCATTCACGACAATGTCCTCGTCGGCATGGGGGCGATTGTCATGGATGACTGCATCGTCGAGAGTAACGCCATCATCGCCGCCGGGGCGGTGCTCACCCAGGGAACCCGGGTTGAAACGGGGACCATCTATGCCGGTGTTCCGGCCCGCAAGATCAAAGAAGGCCAGAGCGAGGCCTTCGGCGTAATGCTTCGCGGCATAGCCGACCGTTATGTAGACTATGCCGGCTGGCATAAGTAGACGCCCGCCCTCCTGCCCGCTCGTATCATTCTTTGCGGCGGCCGTCCGTGCCGTTGCACCGAGTCCCGGCCGAGCCGCAGGCCAGGCCTGACACTCTTATTCCCGTCTCTTCAAGCCTTCCCTATCTCCTTTGCTCTCTAGCTTCTAGACAGCCTCCGCCAGCCGTTCCAAGGTCTGGCTGCGCCAGTCGAGAACGGCGGTATGCACGTGCAGGCGGTCGGCCAGCCAGGGCGAGGCGCGACGAATGACATCGGTTCCGAATCCGGCGAGAAACCGTGACTTGAGTTCGGCCCGGGCGCGATCGACGCCAAGGTCGGTATAGGGCACCGAGGCGAGGAGAAGGATGCCGTCGTCGGGGATGCGCCCTTCGGCCATATTGTTCTCGATGATTGCCGCCGCCTTGCGGATCGGCTCTTCGAGGTTGGGGCTGTAGGGGCCGATGATCAGGGCGAGGTTCGGGGTGTGGAGAAAATCGAAGCCACGCCCCAGGCAGATCATCCACTCGCAGTGTTCGATGTCGAGGACCGGCGGAATGCCTGCGGCCGTTTCCTGGCGTAACTGCAGCAGATAGTCGAGGTTGCCGGCCAGAAGGGGCACCAGGTCCTCCCTGATACGTGCCGGCATGTCTGGGCAGAGGTCGATGAGGCGGGCGTCGAAAGAGGCTTTGTCGGCTTCGTCAAGTCCGGCCAGTTCAAGCCGGGAACCATTGCTGCCATGCACGATCAGTGCATTTTCGTCAGTCTCCAGGCCACACACCAGGGGATAGACAGTGGTGTGGCCACTGCCGAAGGTGTAGCTGATCTGTCTCTGGATGTCGTAGGCATGGGCGATGGCCGCTGCGGTGTCGTAACCGAACCCGGCGCAGCCGCGCTGCACGTCACCCTTGGAAAAATGATAGTTGATGAGAATCAGCACGCGGCGTCCGGTGGCTGCCACGGATTGCACATAGGAGGTCAGCAGTTCGCCGAGATGGGGCCAGCCGAGATCGAATTGGCCACCGAGGTTGCGGAAGGGCTGGATGATGCCCGGGGGTGTATTGGTCACCACGGAGAGGTTGAGGCGGCCATCCATGCACTTCATGGCGACGATGGCAGTGGGGTGGCGGGCATGATAACGGGTTCGTGCCAGCTGTGCCTCGGGGCTGCCGTAGTACTGGCCATGGCGCAGGGCGAGGTCGTACATCCAGTCGATTCGTTCGAGAATTGACTTGCGGCTTATGCGTATCATCGGTCCTCGCGGAGAGAGTGGGAAAGAAACGCGCCAGGGCAGCGGCGCAGTGATGCCGTCGTCTTGCTCATCAAGTATAGAAGCACCGGGGAATTTTGCAAATCGGCAAACTGCGGTCATGGCGGAAGGGGCACGCCGCTCGCTGTCGATGGGGTTGACAAGAGAGGATTTTCCTTCTCCTTGTCTGTTGCGGTGATGAGGCCGGATGTGGCCTTTGCGGAAAATAATTTGCATATGTCCATAAAAAATATGGTGTCGGCGGAAAGGTTGTGGTAGCTTGAGTAATTAAGAATATGCTGTAACAGTGAATCATCAGCAAGCCGCAACCAGGAGGTCATACAATGCATGCGACAATTCAGAAGCCGATACAGGAGATCGTCAAGTACATCAAGCCGGGGGAAAAAGTCTTTGTCATCGGCTGTAACAACTGCGCCTGGAAGTGTCACTCTGGCGGGGTGGATGAGACGAAGATGATGGCAGAACGCCTGGCCAGACGCGGGATCGAGGTGGTGGGGTACACCGTCCCCGGCCCCCAGGGTATGTCGCTGTGCAAGCTCGATCATACCGAGAAGGTCCTCAAGGAGGATTTCGCCGATATGGTCGCCAAGGCCGACAGCTTCCTCGTGCTCAGCTGCGGCCAGGGGGTTCATACGGTCATCGACGCCACCGGCGGCGGCATGGTGCACCCCGGCTGCGATACCATCTTCGGAGGGGAGACGGTTTCCACCACCGATATCGAGGAGTTCTGTTCCTTGTGCGGGGAGTGTGTCATCGAGTTTACCGGCGGACTTTGTCCGATGACGCTGTGCTCGAAGCAACTGCTCAACGGGCCCTGCGGCGGGGCGGAGAAGGGTAAGTGCGAGGTGGACTCCGAACGGAACTGCGGCTGGGTGATGATCTACGAGCGTCTCAAGAAGCTGGGTCGGCTGGAACTTCTCGATCCCTACCAGAAACCGAAAAACCACGCCAAGTGGAGCCGGCCGCGGTCACTCAAAGTCAGCACCACCGAGGCGACGTTTTCTTCCCAGGCTGGCAAGGTCACCGTAAGCAATCAAGAGTAGCAACAGGACAGCGAGGAGATCATCATGAAGTTGACAGAGCTATTCGATAAAGGCGAGTTCGTGGTCACTGGCGAGATCGGGCCGATCAAAGGGGCCATCAATCGCGATAAATCGATCCACCCGACCTGCGCCAAGGAAGCCAGGAGTCTGCATGGCCATGTCCATGCGGTCAACGTCACCGATAATCAAAGCGCAGTCATGCGGCTCGGCTCGCTGGCGGCCAGCGTCGCCTTAAAACAGCAGGGCATCGAGCCGGTATATCAGCTGACCTGCCGCGACCGTAATCGCATCGCCCTGCAGAGCGACCTGCTCACCGCCTATTCCCTGGGCATCGACAATGTGCTGCTGCTCACCGGTGACCACATTCAGCTGGGCGACCACAAGGAGGCCAAGCCGGTCTTTGACCTCGATTCGGTGCAACTTCTCTCCATGGCCATGGGCCTGCGCAAGGGTCATGACATTACCGGGCACCCCATCGAGAATCCGCCGGATATGGCCTACGGGGCGGTGGTCAACCCCAACTTCGAGCCGCTGGAACTCCAGCTCCTCAAGATGCGCAAGAAGATCGATGCTGGGGCCGAGTTCTTCCAGACCCAGGCAGTGTACGACCTCGAGGTGTTCGAGACCTTCATGAACGAGGCGGTGAAACTGGGCGTACCGGTGCAGGTTGGCCTGGTCGTGCTCAAGTCGCCGCAGATGGGCCGTTTCATGAATGCCAATGTCTCGGGGATAACCGTGCCCTCAATGTGGATCGAGGAGATTGGCAGCGTCGACAAGGATGATCGCAAAAAGAAGGCGGCGGAGATGATGGGCAATTTCCTTCGCCAGATCAAACCGATGGTTCAAGGGGTGCACATCATGCCCCTGGGCTGGGCCGATGTCGTGCCCTCCATACTCGAGACGGCGGAGATCTCCATCCAGTAGCCGGAGCTTGCCCTGTGGCGGGGGCAGCAATCATTTCGCCTCAGGTGGAGTGCTGTAGAGAAATATCTGGTGTATGCACGGCGGGCGGCTTTCCTCATCGGGAAGCCGCCCGCTTGTATTTTGGCGTTATGACGAAATGATCAATGGAGAAGACTAAGGGCAAAGATACGGCCCGGGGCGCGCCGTTTCTCGCCTTTCGAGCGGCTTTGGTGACCCGGGCGCTGACACCGCTACGCGCGGCAGGCCCGGGAAAAGGCGTTGACGCCCAGGCTATTCGTTAACCTGGGCCAGGACGGTCAGCAGGGCGTCTGCTGCGGCAGTGGCCGAGGTGGTGCCCCGCTCGACGTCACGGCGCAATTGCGGCAGCATCGCCGCCACCCGCGGGTGGGCATGGAACCAGCGGTGCAACCCCTCGTCGACGAGGAAGTCGAGCCAAGCGAGGGCCTGGCCGGTGCGTTTCTGGAATAACTCGCCGCTTGTGTCGAGGCGCTGGCGATGATCGCGGATGGTTGCCCAGATTTCTTCGATGCCGCTGCCGTCGATGGCACTGCAGGTCAGCACCGGCACCGTCCAGTTGCGGCTGTGGGGCATGAGCATGTGCAGCGCCGCCTCGTATTCGCGTCGTGCCGCCTGGGCGCGGGGGAGATTGTCGCCGTCGGCCTTGTTGATGACGATGGCATCGGCGACCTCCAGCACCCCCTTTTTGATGCCCTGCAACTCGTCTCCGGCCCCTGCGATGTGCAGGACGAGGAAGAAATCGACCATCGAGGCGACGGTGGTCTCCGACTGCCCGACCCCCACCGTTTCGACGATGACCACGTCATAGCCGGCCGCCTCGCAGACGAGCATGGTCTCCCTGGTCTTGCGGCCGACGCCGCCCAGGGTGCCGGCCGATGGCGAGGGGCGGATGAAGGCGGCCGGGTCTACCGCCAGCTTCTCCATGCGGGTCTTGTCGCCGAGGATGGAGCCGCCGCTGCGGCTGCTGCTCGGGTCGACGGCCAGCACGGCGACGCGGTGTCCCTGCCCGGTGAGCATGGTGCCGAAACTCTCGATAAAGGTGCTCTTGCCAGCCCCCGGCACCCCGGTGATACCGATACGGTAGCCACGGCCGCTGTGGGACAGGAGGGTGTCGATGATTGACCGAGCCAGTTCCTGGTGCGCCGGCAGGGTACTCTCGATGAGGGTGATGGTCTTGGCGAGGAGGAGGCGGTTACGGTTGAGGACGCCTGCCACGTAATGTTTAGCGTCGTGAGGCATGAAGAGAGCTGGAAAAGTTGTGAGGATAGGCAAAATGCGCCGGCTCGGCGGTGCCGGACCCCTATTGGCCCGGCACCGCGCGGGACGGCTCAGCGTAAGTATTTTTCTTCGAGCAGTGCCAGGGTGCGGTCGGCCGACTCGGGGATGGGTGTACCCGGGCCGAAGATCGCCTTGACCCCGGCGGCATAGAGGAAGTCGTAATCCCCGGGGGGGATGACTCCTCCGGCGACCACCATGATGTCACCGCCACCGGCCTTCTTCAGCTCCTCGATCAGGGCCGGCACCAGGGCTTTGTGCCCGGCGGCCAGACTCGAGGCACCAACGACGTGGACATCGTTTTCGATGGCCATCTTGGCGGCTTCCTCGGGGGTCTGGAACATCGGGCTGATGTCGACGTCGAAGCCGAGGTCGGCATAGGCGCTGGCCACCACCTTGAAGCCGCGGTCATGGCCGTCCTGCCCCATCTTGGTGACGAGGAGGCGGGGCCGTCGACCCTGCTGCTCGAGAAAGCGTGTGGTGCGCTCCTTGATGGCGGCGATGATCTTGTCGTCCCCCTTGTACTCGCTGGCATAGGCGCCGGAGATACAGCGGGTGGTGGCGACAAAGCGGCCGAAGACCTTTTCCATGGCGTCGGAGATCTCGCCCACGGTGGCCCGGGCGCGCACCGCCGGTAGGGCAGCCTCGAGGAGATTGCCGCCGTTGGCGGCGGCGTTGGTGAGGTCGGCCAGGGCCTGCGCCACCTTCTGCGGGTCACGGCTGGCCTTGATCTCCCTGATGCGCGCGATCTGCTCGTCGCGCACCGAAGCCGGTACTTCGCGCACCTCGAAGTCGATCTTCTCGTTGGCCAGCTTGTACTTGTTGACGCCGACGATGACGTCGAGGCCCTGGTCGATGCGCGCCTGCTTGCGCGCCGCGCTCTCCTCGATGCGCATCTTCGGCATGCCGCTTTCGATGGCCTTGGCCATGCCGCCCAGCTGTTCGACCTCGGCGATGATCTTCTTCGCCTCGGCAATGATCGAGGCGGTCAGCGCCTCCATGTAATAGGAGCCGCCCAGCGGGTCGATGACCCGGCAGATCTGCGACTCTTCCTGGATGATGATCTGGGTATTGCGGGCGATGCGCGCCGAGAAATCGGTGGGCAGGCCGATGGCCTCGTCGAAGGAGTTGGTGTGCAGCGACTGGGTGCCGCCGAGGGCCGCCGAGAGGGCCTCGAGGGTGGTGCGGATGATGTTGTTGTAGGGGTCCTGCTCGGTGAGGCTCCACCCCGAAGTCTGGCAGTGGGTGCGCAGCATCGATGACTTGGGGTTCTTCGGCTTGAACTGGCTCATCAGCTCGTGCCACAGGCAGCGGGCGGCGCGCAGCATGGCGATGTCCATGAAGAAGTTCATGCCGATGCCGAAGAAGAAGGACAGACGCGGGGCAAACGTATCGACATCCATGCCGCTCTTCAGCGCCGCCCTGACGTATTCGACGCCGTCGGCAAGGGTGAAGGCAGTCTGCAACACGCTGTTGGCGCCGGCCTCCATCATGTGGTAGCCGCTGATGCTGATGGTGTTGTACTTGGGCATCTCCCGCGAGCAGAAGGCCATGATGTCGGAGATGATGCGCATCGACGGCTCGGGCGGATAGATATAGGTGTTGCGGGTCAGGTATTCCTTGAGGATGTCGTTCTGGATGGTGCCGTCGAGCTTGTCGTGCGACACGCCCTGCTCCTCGGCGGCGACGATATAGCCAGCGAGGATGGGGATGACCGCGCCGTTCATGGTCATCGACACCGACATCTGGTCAAGCGGGATGCCGTCGAAGAGGATCTTCATGTCCTCGACCGAGTCGATGGCCACCCCGGCCTTGCCGATATCGCCGGCGACGCGGGGGTGGTCGCTGTCATAGCCGCGGTGAGTGGCGAGGTCGAAGGCCACCGACAGCCCTTTCTGGCCGGCAGCCAGAGCCTTGTGGTAGAAGGCGTTGGATTCCTTGGCGGTGGAGAAGCCGGCGTATTGGCGGATGGTCCAGGGGCGGCCGGTATACATGGTGGCCATGGGGCCGCGCACATAGGGGGCCATCCCGGGTAGAGTATTGGCGGTCTCCAGGCCTTCGAGGTCCTCGGCGGTATAGAGTGGTTTGACGACGATGCCTTCCGGAGTCGTCCAGCGCAGGGTATCGACGGACTTGCCCTTCATCTGCTTTTCGGCCAGTTCCGTCCATTTGGCCAGTTGCGGGTGTTGTGGCATGGGTTGCTCCTTTGCTACGTGAAAGAGGGCGTTGCTGCCGGGAAAATTAGCGCTGGCACAGCTCGACCAGGACGCCGCCGGTGGCCTTAGGGTGGAGGAAGGCGATCTTGGCCCCGCCGGCACCCAGGCGCGGCTTTTCGTCGATGAGCTGGATGCCCTTGGCTTTCAGCTCGGCGAGGGCGGCGTCGATGTCGGCGACGCGGAAGGCGACATGCTGGAAACCCGTGCCCTTCTTTTCGATGAACTTGGCCACCGGGCCGTCCGGGGAGGTCGATTCGAGCAGTTCAACCTCGCTCTCGCCTACCGGGAAGAAGGCGGTGGTCACCTTCTGTGTCTCCACCGTCTCGGCGCCTTCGAATTTCAGACCGAGCACCTCTGACCAGAACGATTTCCCGTCTTCGATGCTGTTGACGGCTATGCCCAGATGGTCAATCTTCAGTATCTCCATGGTCGTGCCTCCCAAGAGTGGAAAAGGGCGCCAGGGGGCGCCGTTGAAGGAGGGCGGCTACCTGGCGGTGTCGCCCACTCCTTGAGTTTGCCGTTGCGGGTTGGCCATGCCCTGCCACACCATCTCGAACATGACGTTGGCCTGTTCGGCGAGGCTCTCCTTCTTGCCGCGCAGGATCCACATGAAAAAGCTGCGCTGCACAAAGCCCATGAGGAAATCGAGGAGCGTGCCGGCGCGGACGTTGGGGTTGAGGACTCCCTCGCGCTGCCCTTGGCGCAGTACGTCGATCATCAGCGACATCATGCGCGGCTGGTTGAAGGTCTCGTCGGCCATCCAGGTCTTCATCGGCAGGGTCATGAAGACGATTCTCCCCAGGCCCTCATGGCGCTCGTAGTAATCGAGCTGCAGCCAGAAGACCTTGCGCAGCTTTTCCTTGAGGTTCTCGATACCCTGCAGGTGATCGACGATGCGGTCGGTGAGCTTGCCCATCCAGATGTCGACGAAGGCGAACACCAGCCGTTCCTTGCTGCCGTAGTGCTTGTAGATGGTTGTGAAGCTGACTCCCGCCCGGGCAGCGATATCGCGTATCGAGGCGCGGTGAAAGTCCGATTCGGAGAAGATCTCGAGCACCGCCTGTTCCAGCCGGGCGTGAATGTCTGGACTGAGTTCGACTAACATTGTTACTGCCTTGTCATTGCATGGTTGAAAAATAGGACTTGCCTTGGCGGCAGGGCGTTACGTGTGGTTCGCGCCACGACCTGGTGCCGGATGCTGCGGTGAACCAGATGGTGCGGCAAGAATAACAGGAGAGATAATCTCCTCATTGCCAAGGATGTCACGGAAGTCGCAGGAAAACATTGTTACCAAGTTTCTTTGTAAAGGATTGTCTCGTCCTTTTCAAGGGAAAAGCGGCTTGGCACGGCGGCCATAGCCACGGGGCGGCATCAGGATGAAAAAAGCGACAAGAGCACCCCAGCTGCCACTGCCGAGCCGATGACCCCGGCCACATTGGGGCCCATGGCGTGCATGAGGAGAAAATTGCCCGGGTCCTCGCGCTGGCCGACCACTTGCGAGACCCGCGCCGCCATCGGCACCGCAGAGACCCCGGCCGAGCCGATGAGCGGGTTGATCGGCACCTTGAGAAACCTGTTCATCAGCTTGGCGAGCAGTACCCCGCCGGCGGTGCCGACTGCGAAGGCCAGCACGCCGAGGGCGAGGATGGCCAGGGTCTGCACGGTGAGGAAGCGTTCGGCACTGGCGGTCGCGCCGACGGTCACCCCGAGGAAGATGGTGATAATGTTGATGAGGGCGTTCTTGGCGGTGTCTTCGAGACGGGCGACGACGCCGCACTCGCGGAAGAGGTTGCCGAGCATGAGCATGCCGATGAGGGTGGCGGCGGGGGGCACCATCAGCGAGACGACCACGGTGACGACGATGGGGAAGAGGATGCGCTCGCGTTTGCCGACCTCGCGCAGCTGGGTCATGCGGATCATGCGTTCCTTTTTGGTGGTGAGGAGGCGCATGATCGGCGGCTGGATGATCGGCACCATGGCCATATAGGAATAGGCGGCGATGGCGATCGGGCCGAGCAGGTGCGGGGCCAGTTTCGAGGAAAGGAAAATGGCGGTGGGTCCGTCGGCGCCGCCGATGATGCCGATAGAGGCCGCTTCCTGGGCGGTGAACAGGCCGGAGGCCACCGCGCCGATGAAGGTGAGGAAGATGCCCAACTGGGCCGCTGCCCCGAGGAGGAGCGACTTGGGATTGGCGATGAGTGGGCCGAAGTCGGTCATGGCACCGACACCGAGAAAGATCAGTGGCGGGAAGATGCCGAGGCTGTCGCCCTGGTAGAGGTAATAGAGCAGGCCGCCGGGTTCGACGGTGCGCACGAAGGTTTCGCCTACCTCGAGCCGCGGCGGCGACATCATGCCCGCCAGCGGGAGGTTGGCGAGCAGCACGCCAAAGGCGATGGGCACGAGGAGCAGGGGTTCGAATTTCTTGACGATGGCCAGATAGAGCAGCAGGCAGGCCACGGCCATCATCAATACCGCGCCGGGGGTGATGGCGGCAAAGCCGGTGCTGTTGAAAAAGGCGAGGATTGGTTCGACCATGTCGGTTTCCTGCGGTTCAGGATGGCCGGGTAGCCCGGGGGTGCCTTCAGGAGGCCAGGGAGAGGAGAACGTCGCCGGCGTTGACCGAGGCCCCGCTGGACACGTGCACCTGCGCGACGCTGCCGCTGTGCGGGGCGAGGATCTCGTTTTCCATCTTCATCGCCTCGAGGATGAGCAGCGTGTCGCCCTTCTCGACTCTGGCGCCGGCGGTCACCGCAATTCGCAGGATGGTGCCGGGCATCGGCGCGGTGATGGTGTTGCTGCCGGTGGTGGTGTTGACCCCAGCAGTCTGGGGCGGGGCGCTTGCCCGGGGAGCGGCCGGCCTGGGGGAAGCTGGGGCCGAGTCCGCAGCGTTCATTGCCGCAGCGGGGGGCGCGTGGCGGGGGCTGTTGCCCAGTTCTTCGATATCCACCTCGTAGCTCTTGCCGTCGATATGCACTCTGTAGCGTTTCATGGGGGTCCTTGCCGAGGTTACAGCCTGCTGTTGATCTGATCGACAAGACCGGCGCGACTCCACGGGGGAATCGGGTCTGTCGTCCTGACGATGTTCCTGATGACGATGTTGTCGCTGGTGGTGCCGAGGTGATGGGCGAGCACGGCGGTGATCACCGCCGCCAGGTGGCCGTCAAGCCCGTCGCCATTGCTGTCGCGGCGGTTGTCGCTGTCGCCTTCCCTGTCGGCGGACACCGAAGGCGCTGCCACCGTGGCCGGAGGTTTCGGCAGGGTGGCGGTGGAACCGCGGTTGACGAAGCGCTCCATCCACGAAATGATGAACTGCAGCAGGATGAGGGCGCAGAAGGTGATGCCCATGCCGAGGCAGGTGGTGATCAGCCCGGCCAGTAGCCTGCTGCCAAGGGAGAGCGATGCGAAGGTTTCCGGGTTGGCGAAGTGCAGCATCAGGTCGGAGGAGCTCATGGGCGGTGCCTCACAGGGGGATGTTGCCGTGCTTCTTGCCGGGGCGCCGTTCCCTTTTGCCGGCGAGCATGCCGAGGGCGTCGATGATGCGCTTGCGGGTAGCGTGCGGTTCGATGACATCGTCGACGAAACCGCGCTCGGCCGCCTTGTAAGGGGTGGCGAACTCCGCCTCGTAATCGGCAAGGATTTTCGCCCGCTCCGCCTCCTTGTCGGCGGCCTTGGCGATATCGTTCTTGAAGATGATGTTGACCGCCCCTTCCGAACCCATCACCGCCACCTCGGCGGTGGGCCAGGCGAAGACCATGTCGGCGCCCAGGGACTTGGAGCACATGGCGACATAGGCGCCACCGTAGGCCTTGCGGGTGATGACGGTGATCTTCGGCACCGTTGCCTCGCTGTAGGCATAGAGGATTTTCGCCCCGTGGCGGATGATGCCGCCGAATTCCTGGTTGGTGCCGGGAAGAAAGCCGGGGACGTCGACGAAGGTAAGCAGCGGGATGTTGAAGGCGTCGCAGGTGCGGATGAAGCGTGCAGCCTTGTCGCCGGCGTTGAGGTCGAGGCAGCCGGCCATGACGCGCGGCTGGTTGGCGACCACCCCCACCGTCTGCCCGTTGATGCGTGCCAGGCCGGTGACGAGGTTGCAGGCGAAATACGGCTGGTACTCCATGAAGTCGCCATGGTCGACAACCGCCTGGATGGCCTCGTGGATGTCGTAGGGCTTGCTGGGGTGGTCGGGCACAAGGTGGTCGAGGGCCGCGATGTCAAGGCCCGGGTCGCTATCGACGGCCAGAGGCGGCGCCTTTTCCATATTGTTGCCGGGCAGGAGGGCGAGGAGGCGGCGGATCGAGTCGAAACACTCCTCCTCGCTGCGGGAGAGGAAATGGGCGTTGCCGCTGACGCTGTTATGGGTCATGGCCCCGCCGAGTTCTTCGGCGCTGACCACCTCGCCGGTGACCGTCTTGATGACCTGTGGGCCGGTGATGAACATCTGCGAGGTCTTGTCGACCATGAAGATGAAATCGGTCAGCGCCGGCGAGTAGACCGCTCCGCCGGCGCAGGGGCCCATGATCGCCGAGATCTGTGGGATGACTCCGGAGTAGATGGAGTTGCGGTAGAAGATGTCGCCGTAGCCGGAGAGGGCGTCCACGGCCTCCTGGATTCTCGCCCCGCCGGAGTCGTTGAGGCCGACGATGGGGGCGCCGATCTTGGCGGCACTGTCCATGGCCTTGACGATCTTCCTGGCGTGCATCTCGCCCAGGGCGCCGCCGGTTATCGTGAAATCCTGGGAGAAGGCGTAGACCACCCGCCCGCCGATCTGCCCGTAGCCGGTGACGACCGATTCCCCGGCGATGTCGAGCTTGTCCATGCCGAAGCGCGTGCAGCGGTTTCTGACGAAGGCGTCAGTCTCGATGAAGGTACCCGGGTCGAAGAGGCGGGTCAGCCGCTCTCGGGCGGTCATCTTGCCGCTCTGGTGCTGCTTGTCGATTCTCTCCTGGCCGCCACCGAGACGGATTCGTTGCTGCTTCTCGCGGAGAATGGCGTGTTTGTCCTGGGACATGGTCGCGCGCTCCCTGAAGTGCCCGGGGTTGGGTCGGTGGTTGTCGAGGCTTACGGACACGGCAATCACCGACGGATATGTGGTAAGGCTGTTTCGTCGTGGTAATTTAGAGTATTGACAGCAATTTTGCAATATGAGTCCTTGTTTAGAAAATTATTTCTGTAACATTGTTTTATCACTATAAATCCTCTTGCATTTATCGATCACCTGAGGTGATATATAGGCGCGGTCGACAGTGGCCGAGTAGTGGGAAGGAACCTCGATCAGGGTGCGGGCTTCGCCCGCCCCGCGATGCCACCAATTTGGGGAGGAAGGATGGCTCACGGTGCGCTGCAACTCGGCGCTATGGCGATGCATTGGCTGCCTGGCGGCGATTTTCGCCTTGACGGTGGCGGCATCTTCGGTCCGGTGCCGAAGACCTCGTGGCAGCGGCACTGGCCAGTGGCCGCCGACAATACCCTGCGGTTGTGCAACGACCCGCTGCTGGTCGACACCGGTCGGGAACTGGTGGTTGTCGACGGCGGGCTCGGCGACAATCTTTCGCCCCGCCTGCGCCAGGAGTATCGGGTGACCGCCCCGTGGGCCCTGCCAACGCGGCTCGCCGCGTTGGGGATAGAGTGTGGCGACATCAGCCATGTCGTCATCACCCATGGCGATTTCGACCACGTCGGCGGCCTCGTCCGCACCACCGCCAGTGGACGCGAGGCCACCTTCGCCAACGCCATCCATTATCTGCAACGCCGCGAATGGAACGACATGCGGGCTCCCCATCCGCGCTCGGCGGGCTCCTACGATGCCGCCATCCTCCATGTGCTGCCCGCGGGGCGGCTCGAGCTGGTCGACGAGGAGGCGGAGATCTGCCCCGGGGTGGTGCTGCGCCACTCCGGTGGCCATACCCGCGGTCATCAGGTGGTGGAACTGCACACCGGCGCCGGCCTGGCCCTGTGCCCCGCCGACCTCATGCCCACCCACTGCCACGGCCGGCCTCTGTGGCAATGCGCTTACGACAGCGAGCCACTGGTCGTCGTCGAACGTAAGATCGAATACCTGGCGCGATATGACGAAGAGACATGGTACCTCCTCTACCACGACCCCTATGTGCGTGCCATGCGCGTCGGTCCTAAGGGCGAGGTGCGCGAGACCTGGCCGACACCTTGGCCGGAGGTGGCTGCCCTCATTGCCCGGGAGGTCGCCGGCGAAGAAGACCCGGCCTGAGGCCGGATTGAATAAAATACTCAGGCGATGAATAAGGAGGTGTGGCGATGAGCGGAACCTTTCGCGCCCTGGTGGTGGCGGAAAGCGACAGCGGCGGGTTTACGAGAACGATCGCTGCCAGGGAGATGGACGAGCTGCCCGCCGGCGAGGTGCTGGTGCGGGTTGGCTGGTCTTCCCTCAACTACAAGGACGCTCTTTCCGCCAGCGGCAACCGTGGGGTGACGCGGCGTTATCCGCATACCCCGGGCATCGACGCCGCCGGGGTGGTCGAGCACAGCGACGTCCCCGATTTCAGGGCTGGCGACGAGGTGCTGGTCACCAGCTACGACCTGGGCATGAACACCTCCGGTGGCTTCGCCGAGTATATCCGCGTCCCCGCCGACTGGGTGGTGCCCCTGCCGCCGGGGCTGTCGCAGCGCGAGGCGATGATGCTCGGCACCGCCGGCCTCACCGCCGGCCTCGCCGTGGCCGCGGTTGCTGGCCGCGCGGCCAGGGGGGGCGAGGTGCTGGTGACCGGGGCCAGCGGCGGCGTCGGCATCTTCGCCGTCTCCATCCTCGGTCAACTCGGGATTCCGGTGGCTGCGGTGAGCGGCAAGCCGCAGGCGGCGGAGCTGTTGCGTTCCCTCGGGGCGGGCACCATCCTCTCGCGCAGCGAGGCCCTTGAAGGCAGGGAGAAACCTCTGCTCAAGGGGCGCTGGGCCGGGGTAGTGGATACCGTCGGCGGCGACATCCTCGCCACCGCGGTCAAGTCACTGGCCCCGGCGGGGGTGGCCGCCTGCTGCGGCAACGTCCTTTCCGCCGACTTGCCGCTGACGGTCTTCCCCTTCATTTTACGTGGGGCATCGCTAGTCGGCATCGACTCGCAGAATTGCCCGATGAAGGAGCGAAAAGAGATGTGGCGGCGGCTGGGCGCTGAATGGAAGCCCGCCCGTCTTGAAGAACTGTGCCGCGAGGTGCCCTTGGAAAAGGTCGAGGAGGAGATCGTTACCATCCTCTCCGGAGGCCAGCAGGGGAGGGTGTTGGTACGTATTTAGGCGCTTCCGGTGGTGGGGCGATCCTCTTGGCTTACAGCGGCCGGGAGGCTCCGTCACCGGGGCAGGGGAGTTACGGCGGCCGCTTCCTGCGGGTGGCGGCATGGGCAATGATGAACAGGAAGGAAGATATGAAACGGACCGGGTTCGCTTATGACGAAAGGTTTCTCCTCCATGATACCGGACGCTACCACCCTGAGGCGTCGGAACGCCTGGAGGCCATTGTTGGCTGGATGAAAACCTCGGGAATGATGGGCAAGCTTACCCCCATCGAGGTGACCAGGGCCAATCAGCGCTGGATCGAGGCGGTTCACGACATCCACTACATCATGCGCTTCGACGAGGCGTGCAGTTCGGGCATCAGCGAATTCGAGCACCCCGACAACGCCATCTGCCGCGACACCTGCGAGGCGGCATTCCTCGCGGTTGGCGCGGTGCTCAACGCCATCGACGCGGTGATGACGGGAACGGTCGACAACGCCTTCTGCGCCGTCCGTCCCCCCGGCCACCATGCCGAGGTCGACCGCGCCATGGGCTTCTGCTACTTCAACAATATCGCCATCGGCGCCCGCTATCTGCAGAAGCAGCATGGCGTAGGTCGGGTCGGCATCATCGACTTCGACGTCCATCACGGCAACGGCACGCAGCATATCTTCGAGCAGGATCCGACGGTGTTCTACTACAGCATCCACGAACACCCTTCCTTCGCCTATCCGGGAACCGGTCGCGAGTTTGAGACCGGCGTCGGCGATGGGGAAGGGTATACCGTGAATTCGCCGGTCCTGCCGGGACGTGGCGATGACGACTACAAGCGGCTGATCATGCAGGATCTGGTGCCGGCCTTCAAAAAATTCAACCCCGAGTTCATTCTCGTCTCAGCCGGTTTCGATGCCCACGAGAGCGACATGATGTCAGGCACCAACCTCACCACCGACGGCTACGACTTCGTCTCCGAGGTGGTGGTCAATCTCGTCAATCGCTGCAGCGGAGGGAGGGTGGTGTCGGTGCTCGAGGGCGGCTACAACCTCGATGTTTTGCCGATGCTGGTGGAAAATCATATCAGGTTCCTCGCCGAGCTGCGCTGATGGGCGGCCTGGCGGGGGCGATGCACTGGAGATAACCCAAGAGTTTGTGGAGGTGGTATGTTTGTCAGCGAACGAATGTCGAGAAATTTGATCACCGCCGGACCGGAAATGACCATTCTGGAGGCGAAAACCCTGATGAGCGAGAAGAAGATCCGTCACCTGCCGGTGATCGATCAGGCCGGCAAGCTCATCGGCATCGTCAGCGACCGCGACATCCGCGACGCCATGCCGTCGATCCTTCTCCCCAAGGAGGACTACGACCGCAACCTGGCCAAGGTGATGGATTTTCCGGTACGGGACATCATGAGCAAGAACCCGCTGGCCATCTATGCCTACTACACCATCCAGGACAGTCTCCTGGTGATGCAGAAGCGTAAGGTCGGGGCTCTGCCGGTCATCGACGAAGAGGGCTACCTCAAAGGTATCCTCTCCACCCGGGATCTGCTGCGGGCCTTCGTCAACGTCATGAACATCGACGAGCCGGGCACCCTGCTATGTATCATCGTCACCGAGCGCCAGGGGCAGATGAAGCGCATCGTTGACATCATCACCGAGGAGAAGATCTCCCTGGGCAGCGTCCTCGTGGCCCGTGTCTGGGACAAGGAGAAGCGGGCGGTCTTTCCGTATTTGCTGACCAACAACGTTGCCAAGGTCAAGCAGAAGCTGATCGACAACGGTTTCACCCTCATCGACCCGATGCAGTGGTACGTCGACCAGTTGCCCAAGCGCGACTGATCGCCGCTGCAGGGCGGAATGCCGGGAGGTGGCCCATTGGCGTCGGGCCGCCTCTGCTACCGCCTTGTCTCTCGCGCCGACGGCTGTGCGCAGCCTAGCCCCGCGCCAGCCTGGCCACCGCGGTGGAACAGGCGATCTCGCCGCTCCCGGTGTAGCTCTCGTGGTTCTTCTCGATGTGCGACAGCTGGTAGAGGTAGTTGACCATCATGCCCGCCGACTGTTGCCAGCCCTTGGCGGAGAGATCCGCCCCCCAGTTGACACGCTCGATCCGTGCACCGTTGGAGAGGTGGAAGTGGCAGACCCGATCATGGGCCTGGCGCCCTCTTTTCGCATTGAGCAGGTAGTCGCAGCAAAGACGCGTGAGGATGGGCTTGAGTGGCGACTGCGGCTCGCTCTGGAAGTGTTCTTCGAGGTTGTTCAGACTACGCAGGAAAAACTCGCCGGGCTTGTCGTCGCCATGCTCCTTCAAACTGCGTTCCTCCTTCTCGGTCAGCGCCAGTGTTTCGCCTTGGGCGCGCAGATAGGGAACAAAGCCGGGGATGGGCGACAGGGTGGAGAAGGTCTTGAGGTTGGGCAGTTTGCCGCTCAGGTCCTTGACCACGTTCTTGATGAGGAAGTTGCCGAAGGGGACCCCGGCGAGGCCGGCCTGGCAGTTGGAGATGGAATAGAAAATGGCGCAGTCGGCTGCGGCTGGTGAGAGGGTCGGGCCGCTCTCATCGAGCAGGTCGTGGATGTTGTCGGCGATACCGTTGACCAGGGCGACCTCGACGAAAATCAGCGGCTCGCGCGGCATGCGCGGGTGGAAGTAGGCAAAGCAGCGGCGGTCCTGGCGCAGGCGGTGCTTGAGGTCGCGCCACGAGGTGATGGCATGTACCGCCTCGTACTTGATGAGGTTTTCGAGGATGATCGCCGGGGTCTCCCAGGTAATGCGCTGCAGGTCGAGAAAGCCGACGTCAAACCACGAGGAGAGCAGGGCGAGGAGGTCCTGGTCGAGGGAGCGCAGGGCGGGGTCGTCGCCCACCATCGGCAGGAGTTCGGCACGCAAATCGACAAGAAACTTGACCCCTTCCTGCAGGCCGTTGAACTGCCGCAGCAGAATGGTGCGCCGCGGCTCGAGCAGCCGGCGCAGTTCCCGGTTGCTCCGCCGGCGCTCCTCGTCATCGCTGCTCGTAAGGCGGATCGCGGCAGCCTTCTCGACCCTCTCGTCGTCGACATCGTATTCCCTGGCGAGCAACTCGAAAAAGCGTTTGCGGCCGCCAGGGTCGAGGGTGAGATAGGTCTCGCCCAGCAGGGCGGCGCGGGTACGCGCCGAGACGTCGCCGCCTCGCCCTTCCAGGCAGGCGTCGATGCGCTTGCGCAGGCCGGGGAGGTCGCTGTCCGGCAGGTTCGGGGCGACGAGGTTCTTGCGGGCGGCCTGCTCGCCCAGCGGCCAGATCTGGCGGATACGTCGCAGGGTACGCTCCCAGAGGGGTTCGTCACGATCGAACATAGTCGCTCCTGGCATGGGCTGTGGGGTGGTCGCAACCACGGGGTGCCCGCTGGCGCCTCAGGCCCGCCCGTGGTTGCGGTAGAAGTCCTCGAGAAAGTTCTTGCGCCAGCCCTCGGTCTGCCGCAGCTGGCGCGGGGTGGCCGCTTTCTTGCCGTTGAGGGCGGTGACCAGCAGTTTCAGCTCGCTGGTGGTGCCGACAAGGCCAGGGGCGATGCCGAGCACCCCAGCCTTGAGGTCGATGAGCTTGGCCAGCTTGTCATAGGTGAGTCGCTCGGCTGGCCCCAGTCGCAGTGGCCGTTCCGGGGCGGGATAGCTGTCGGCGGGTTGCTTGAGTGTGCTGTCGATGATCGCCGCCACGGTCGTACCATAGCGGGATATGGCCTTGTCGGAGAGCCCGCAGGGGGCTTTCTGCCCCTCGGCGGTGACGGCTCGATGTCTGGCCAGTTCGATGAGCTGGGCGTCCTTGATGAGGTGGCCGCGGGGACGGTTGATCTTCTTGGCCATGCCCTCGCGCCAGATACAGAGGTTCTTGAGGATGGCCAGTCCGGGGCGGTCGAGGCCGCTGCTGCCGCGCAGGCGCTGCCAGCGCGACTCGGCGCCGTTGCCGCTGTAGGTCGCCGGGTTGTTGAGCAGGTTGAGTTCCTCCTGCAGCCAGGACCTGATCTTCGGGCCGACGAGGCGTGAGAGGAGGAGGACCCTGATGGCGCGCAGGTAACGGACGTCGTCGAGGGCATAGCGCTTCTGCTCCTCGGTGAGCGGACGCTGGCACCAGTTGCTGCGGGTCTCTTCCTTGGCGAGGTCGATGTCGAGCAGTTCCTTGATGAGATTGCCCAAAGAGAGGGTCGCCGGAAGGCTGCAGAAACCGGCGGCGAGCCTGGTGTCGAAGATGTTCTGCGGCTCGGCGCCGGTGGCGCGGCGCAGGATCATCAGGTCCTGGGGAGCGTCGTGGAGGATCTTCACCACCCCGCGGTGGGCGAGCAGCTCCCCCAGTGGGCCGAGGTCGGGGATGGCCAGGGGGTCGATGAGGAAGCACTCCTCGTCGGAGAGCGACAGTTGGATGAGGCCGAGCTGCGGGTAGTAGGTGCGCTCCCAGACGAACTCGGTGTCGAGACCGACGGCTTCGCTTTCTTTGGCACGGGCGATGAGGCTGCGCAGGTCTTCCCCGTTGTCGATATACGTCTTGTCGTTTTGCATGGTGTCGCTTTCAGGTAAAGAGAAAGAGTCGATGCCCGGCCCGCAGGCACCTCCGTCAGGCTGTCCCGTGGGCGGGGCAGGGCGGTTGGCGGTGGCAATGGGGCATTTCTCCGAGGATTCGTTTAAAATGACACAAAGGACGAGCAAAAAACAAGAAATATTGTTTTCTTATGGAAAATGATCGCTCTCCTCTCCCCGAAAACGGCGGGCCCGGACGGCCCGCCCGCTGCGTGACGCCAAGCGATGGTCGCCTATATCGTCAAACGAGTGCTGCTGATGATCCCCACCCTCTTCGGGGTGATGCTGATTACCTTCGTCGTCACCCAGTTCGTCCCCGGGGGGCCGGTGGAAAAGCTCCTTGGCGAGATGCAGGGCATCACCGGCGGCGGCGAGGTGCACAGCAACCCGAGGGCCATTTACCGCGGCGATTCCGGCCTCGACCGCGAGCGGCTGGCGCACCTCGAAAAGCTCTACGGCTTCGACAAGCCGCCGCTGGAGCGCTTCGTCAGCATGATGGGGCGCTATCTGGTCTTCGACTTCGGTACTTCCTACTACCACCAGCGCAGCGTCGCCGAACTGGTGGTGTCGCGTATGCCGGTATCGATGTCGCTCGGGCTGTGGAGCTTCGTCATCGTCTATGCCGTGTGCATTCCCCTGGGGATCAAGAAGGCGGTGGCCGACGGCTCGCGCTTTGATCTGATCACCTCGACGGTGATCCTCGTCGGGTATGCCATTCCCGGCTTCGTCCTCGGCGTGCTGCTGGTGGTGCTCTTTGGCGGCGGCAGCTTCTGGTCGATCTTCCCCCTGCGCGGCCTGGTTTCCGACAACTTCGACGAGTTGCCTCCCCTGATGCAGGTCCTCGACTACCTCTGGCACATGGTGCTGCCGATCACTTCCGGGGCGGTGGGCAGCCTGGCGGTGATGACCATGCTCACCAAGAACTCCTTTCTCGAGGAGATCAACAAGCAGTACGTGCTCACCGCCCGCGCCAAGGGCCTCAGCGAGGGCAAGGTGCTCTACAAGCATGTCTTCCGCAACGGCATCATCCCCATCATCACCGGCTTTCCCGGCTATTTCATCGCCTCCTTCTTCACCGGCAGCCTGCTCATCGAGACCATCTTCTCCCTGCAGGGCATGGGGCTGCTCGCCTATGAGTCGGTGCTCAACCGCGACTATCCGGTGGTCCTCGGCACCCTCTATTTTTTCACCATCATCGGTCTCGTCTCGCGCCTGCTCTCCGATCTCAGCTATGTGATCGTCGACCCGCGCATCACCTTCGAGAGCATCGATGGCTAGCGACGATCCGCGAAGAAACCTGCGCTCGGCGGCGGCGCGGAGGAGGGCCGAGGCCTGGCGCCGCTTCAGGCGCAATCGCCGCGGCTACCTCAGCCTGGTGCTGTTTCTCGCCCTGTTTCTCGTCTCCTGCGCCGCCGAGCTGCTCAGCAACGACCTGCCCCTGCTGGTCAGCTACCAGGGCAGGCTGTACATGCCGATCTTCGTTTCCTATCCTGAGACCACCTTCGGCGGCGATTTCGAGACCGAGGCCGACTACCGCGATCCCTACATGCTGGAGCGCCTCACCCGCGGCGGAAACTGGGTCGTCTTTCCCCCCAACCGCCACAGTTTCACCACCATCAACCAGGAGATCGACGGTCCGGTACCGTCGCCACCTACAGCGGTCAACCTTCTCGGCACCGACGACCGGGGCCGCGATGTCCTTGCCAGGCTCCTTTACGGGTTCCGCCTCAGTGTGCTCTTCGGTCTCGCGCTGACCCTGGTCGGCACGGTCACCGGCATCGTCGCCGGCGCCCTGCAGGGCTATTTCGGTGGTCGCTTCGACCTCTTGATGCAACGCTGTATCGAGATCTGGGGGGCCATGCCCGAGCTCTACCTGCTGATCATCTTCGCCTCGATCTTCAAGCCGAGTTTTCTCCTCCTCTTGCTGCTGCTGTCGCTGTTCAGCTGGATGGGGCTGTCCGACTATGTGCGGGCCGAGTTCCTGCGCGGCCGCAACCTCGATTACGTCAAGGCCGCCAAGGCCCTGGGGGTCGGCGATCTGGCCATCATGCGGCGGCATCTGCTGCCCAACGGCCTGACGCCGGTGCTCACCTTCCTGCCTTTCCGCGTCTCTGCGGCCATCCTCGCCTTGACCAGCCTCGACTTCCTCGGCCTCGGCGTGCCGCCCTCGACACCCAGCCTCGGCGAACTGCTCGCCCAGGGCAAGGCCAATCTCGAGGCCTGGTGGCTCTCCCTGTCGGCCTTTGCCGTTCTCGTCCTCACCCTGGTGCTGCTCATCTTCATCGGCGAGGGGCTGCGCGACACCTTCGACCCGCGCAAACGCTAGGCTCAGACCGGCCGGTTCTCTTGATATCGTCGAGGGACGGCGGCTGTTCCGGCGGCAATCCGGTCATTGACTTCTTGGACCGCAGAGAATATGGTAGTGCCCAGCCAACAGGACTTCGGAATCCCCCGATCTTTTCCTCCCTGCACCGCGTTGCGACCCACCTTCGCCATGACCAGCAACCCCCTCGCGCGTCTCGGCAACACCGGGCTCTACCTGCTCTGCGACCTCGGGAAGATGACCCTCTTCCTCTGCAAGGCGGTGCGCGGTGTCTTCCGTCGGCCCTTCCGCTTTCGCGAGTTGCTGCGTCAGGTGCACTTCATCGGCTTCGGCTCTTTGGCGGTGATCTTTTTCACCGCCGCCTCGACCGGCATGGTGCTCGGCCTGCAGGGCTATTATTCTTTGAATAAATTCGGTGCCGAGGGCATGCTCGGCTCGGCGGTGTCGCTCACCCTGATCATGGAATTGGGGCCGGTGCTGACCGCCTTGATGGTCGCCGGACGGGCTGGCTCGGCGATGTGCGCCGAGCTCGGCATCATGCGCATCTCGGAGCAGATCGACGCCCTCGACTGCATGGCTGTCGACCCTTTCCGCTACTTCATTACCCCCAAGTTTCTCGCCGCCATCATCTCCGTGCCCTTGCTCACCGCCGTCTTCGATGTGGTCGGCATCGCCGGCGGCTATGTCGCGGGGGTCGGCCTGATGGGGGTCAGCCCGGGCAGCTACTTCCAGGGCATGGAGGGCAGCGTCACCAACCACGACATCCGCCTGGGGATCATCAAGTCGTTTATCTTTGGCCTGCTGGTGGTGTGGATCTGCACCGGTCGCGGCTATTTCGTGCGCGAGATCCGTGGCGCCGGCTTCGGCGCCGAGAGTGTCAGCCGGGTCACCACACAGGCGGTGGTGCTGTCGTCCATCGCCGTGCTGGTCTTCGACTACCTGCTCACCGCGGTGCTGCTGTGATGACTGCGGCGATCGAGTTCGACAAGGTCGTCAAGACCTTTGCTAAGACGGGCGGCGGCGTGCAGACAGTCCTCGACGGAGTCTCCTTCACCATCCCCCGGGGAAAGACCACGGTCATTGCCGGGGGCAGCGGCCAGGGCAAGAGCGTCACCTTGAAGCTCGTCCTCGGTCTGGTCCGCGCCGACAGCGGCCGCGTGCTGGTGCATGGCCGGGATATCACCCGGGCCGGCGCGCGTGAGCTGGAGGAGGTGCGCAGCCAGTTCGGCGTGCTCTTTCAGGGTTCGGCCTTGTTCGACTCCCTGACCGTGTTCGAGAACGTCGCCCTGCCGCTGCGCGAGCGCACTGCCAAGAGCGAGGAGGAAATCCGCCTCCTCGTCGCCGCGTCTCTCCGACAGTTCGAGCTTGCCGGCCACGAAGACAAATATCCGGCGCAGCTCAGTGGCGGCATGCAGAAGCGGGTCGGCCTGGCACGGGCCATGCAGCTCAAGCCGAGCATCATGCTTTTCGACGAGCCGACCACTGGCCTCGACCCGGTCATGACGCGCGAGATCTATCATCTCTTCGCCAGGACCCAGACCGAGTTCGGCTTTACATCGGTGATCGTCAGCCATGACATTCCCAAGATCTTCAACCTCGCCGACCAGGTCATCATCCTCCACCGCGGTCAGATGGACGTGTTCTCCAGCCCGGAGGCGATCCAGTGGTCGGAAAAGCCCCATATCCGCGAGTTCGTGAAGATGACCATGGGTGATATCTATCAAAGCTCTGTGGTGGAAAAATGAAAGAACGTACCTTGGAATCGGCGGTCGGACTGTTTATGCTCTGCGGCTTCGCCGCCCTGGTTTATCTCGCCCTGCAGCTGGGGGAAGTGCCCTTCCTGCGGCAGGGCAGCACCTGGGAGGTCAAGGCCGAGTTCGACAACGTCGCCGGGGTCAAGGAAGGCGCGGCGGTGCAAGTGGCAGGGGTGACGGTGGGCGAGGTGGTCGATATCGCCCTCAGTGACAGAGAAGCGGCATTGCTCTCCCTGCGCCTCGACAAGAAGGTCAAGGTGCCCGTGGATACCATCGCCTCGGTGAAATCCCAGGGCATCATCGGCGACAAGTACATTCAGCTCAACCTGGGCGGCGACGACGAGCTGTTCAAGCCCGGGGAGACTATCCGTGAGACCGAATCGTCGGTCGACATCGAGTCGCTCATCTCGAAATTCGCCTTCGGCAGCGCCAAGTGAAGTCATAGGCCTTCGGGGGCGGCACTTTCCTTTTAAAAAACGCTATCAACAGAACGCCACAACGCTATGAAGAAGCCACTGCTCATCCTGCTGCTGTCGCTGGTGTTTTCCACCGCCCAGGCCGATACCCCTGGGCCGACCGCCGACCTCAAGCCGATCCTTACCGATCTCACCGCCGTTCTCGGCGACGAAAGTCTCAGGGGAGACGAGCACCGCACCGCACGGCGCGAAAAGATCATGAAAGTGGTCAGTCTGGGCTTCGACTTTCGCGAGATGTCGAAACGGGTGCTCGGCAGAACCTGGCAGGAGATCGACAGCCGTGAGCAGGACCGCTTCACGACCCTGATGACCAAGCTGCTGGAGAACGTCTATATCGGCAAGCTGGAGAGCTACTCAGGCCAGACCTTGGAGTATGTGGCGGAAAACGTCAAGGATGACCGCGGTCAGGTGTCGGTGATGCTCGATAATGCCGGGGTCAAGATCCCCATTCATTACATCATGCGCAAGGACGTCAAACGGTGGATGGTTTACGACATCAATATCGAAGGCGTCAGCCTGGTGCGCAACTATCAGGAGCAGTTCAAGTCGATTCTTCGCAAGGACCAGTACGAGGGCCTGGTCAAGGTTCTCGAGGAGAAGATCGATTCCTTTTCCAGTGAAATCAACTAGCGCGCCCATGGTTCAGTACACTTCGCAGTGGCACAGCCAGTGTCTGCCTTTTCTCTCCCTGGAGGAAGCGGAAAGGGTGCTCGCCGCCATGGAGTCCGTGCAACTCGAAGCCGGGACGACGCTCTATCGCTGCGACGAGCCGGCCGACCGCTTCTATGTGCTCGTCTCCGGGAGGATCGCCGTGCAGAAGGGTACCGGCTTCGGCGAGAGGATGCAGGTGGTGGCCCTGCTCGACCCCGGCGCTCCCATCGGCGAGAGCGCCCTGCTGCCGGGGCAGGTTCGCGGCGCCACGCTTGCCGCCGTCCAGGCCAGCACTCTCCTCGCGCTCTCCGCGGAGTCCTTTACCGCTCTCTGTGTCGCTGATGCCCCCCTGGCGGTCAAGCTGCTCACCTGGGTGGTAGGGCGTATGGCCCAGCGTCTCAAAAAAAGTTCCGAGCGCCTCGCCCACGTTCTTTGAGGGGTGGCTTTCCCCACGAATCTTCACCGGCAGAATGCAGTTGACGTAGTTTTTTTTATAGCCATTCGTGGAGAAATTGTTTATTTTTTCTTTCTTTTATTTTCTGCCGCCACCTATGGCATCCATGGCTCAGAAACGGCATGCGACTGAAATTTGACGAAATTACCGAGAGAAAACGCCAGTATTCGATTTCCTCCGGGCAATGGTTCCCGGCGGTCGACGGCGTCTCTGTGATGGCCGTAGCGGCGACCCTCGAGGTGAGCCGCAAGGATGCGCAGACGGCGTTGCTGCGTGGCGAGATCCTCGGCAGCCTGCGCATGGTCTGCGACCGCTGTAACGAGCCCTATGTCGAGGAGTTGTGCTGCGATTTTCTCTATCTGGCAACGATCAGGGAGGAAGCAGCCCGTGAAGAAGGCGAGCGGGAGGTGGCCGAGACCGAGGAACTCACCCTGTTCCTCAAGGATGGGATGATCGAGGTCGACGAACTCCTCGCCGAGCAGGTTCATCTCGCCATCCCGCTGAAACGGCTGTGCAGCGAAGTGTGCCGCGGAATCTGCGTCGGCTGTGGGGCGGTGCTCAATCAGGACCCCTGCCGTTGCCCGGAAGAGCAAAAGATTACGCCTTTTACCGTGTTGAAACGATTACAGAAGCAATAACGCTTTATTACTGCTGGTATGCCGAGCATACCGATTCTGGAGGATACCATGGCCTTACCGAAACGACGTCACTCCCATTCCCGCACCCGGCTGCGCCGCTCCCACGATGCTCTCACCGCCCCCGGTCTGTCTTTATGCAATTCCTGTGGCGAGCCTAAAGAACCGCATCGTCTATGCAGCAAGTGCGGCAAGTACAGGGGGCGCACCGTTTTCGTCCTCGATACGGATATAGCTTAGGAGCGAACTGTGAGGATAGCCCTGGATGCCATGGCTGGTGACCATGGCCACGAGGAATTGATCGCCGGGGCACTTCTCGCCGTCGAACAGGGAGGCATCGAGGTGACGCTGGTGGGCGATGAAGGCCTGCTGCAGCGCTCCCTCGAAACCCTCGCCCCGTCCCCAAAGATCTCCGCCCTGCTCAACATTGTCCACTGTACTCAAGTCATCGAGATGAACGAGTACCCGGTGGACGCGGTACGCAAAAAGAAGGACGCCTCGGTGATGGTGGCCTTCGACCTTGTGCGCCGTGGCGAGGCGGATGCGGCGGTCAGTGCCGGCAACTCGGGCGCGACCATGGCGGCGGCGGTGCGCAAACTCGGGCGCCTCGGCTCGGTCAACCGGCCCGGGATCGCTTCCGTCTTTCCCACCCTGAAGAAGCCGGTGGTGCTCATGGACATTGGCGCTAACGTCGATTGTCGTGCTCAGCACCTCTTGCAGTTCGCCATCATGGCTTCGGCCTTCTCCAAGGTCCACGATGTCTCCAACCCGCGTGTCGGGCTGCTGACCATCGGCGAGGAGACCGGCAAGGGCAACAGCCTGATCAAGGAAACCTACCCGCTGCTGGAAAAGAGTACGCTTAATTTCATCGGCAACGTCGAGGGACGGGATGTTTTTCGCGGCGACGTCGATGTCATCGTCTGTGACGGCTTCGTCGGCAACATCTGCCTCAAGGTCAGCGAGGGGCTGGCGGAGGCGGCGATGAGCATGCTTCGTGACGAGATCCTCAAATCGACACTGGCCAAGATCGGCTACCTGCTGGCGCGCAATGCCTTCAAAGCCTTCAAGAAGAGGGTCGATTACGCCGAGTATGGCGGAGCGCCGCTGCTCGGCATAAACGGGGTGGGCATCATCTGCCACGGCAAATCGAGTTCGCAGGCGATCAAGAACGCCATCCTCGAGGCGGGTAAAATGGTCAAACGCAATATCAACCGAGAGATCCTCGCCAGTCTCGAGGCCAGCAACAACGTCGTCGAACTGGAGAACTGATGGGAACGGTCGTCCTCGGCACCGGCTCGTGCCTGCCGGAACGCATTCTTACCAACGAAGAACTCGAGACCATCGTCGACACGAGCGCCGAGTGGATCCGCTCACGAACCGGCATCGAGCAGCGGCGGGTCAGTGGCCGGGAGGAGCAGACCTGGCAGCTGGCGGCCAGGGCAGCGCGGCGCGCCCTGGAAGCTGCGGCACTCGACGCCGCCGAGCTCGACCTGGTGGTGGTGGGAACCATCAGCTCCCATATGCAGATGCCTTCCACCGCCTGTTTTGTACAAAACGAGATCGGTGCCGTCAACGCCTTCGCCTACGACCTCAACGCCGCCTGCTCGGGCTTCCTCTACGGGCTCGACCTGGCTGACAAGTACGTGCGTGCCGACGCCTCGCAGAAGGTGCTGGTGGTAGGCGCCGAAACCCTCAGCGGGCGGCTCAACTGGCAGGACCGCAATACCTGCATCCTCTTCGGGGATGGCGCCGGCGCCGCCGTTTTCGGTCACAGTGAGGAGGAGCGCGGCATCGTCGGCTGCAATTTCAAATCCGACGGCAGTCTGTGGAAGCTCCTCTATATGCACGGCGCCGAGAGCACCAGTCCTGAGCTGCGCCTGGCCGACAATCCGGGGCCATTCATCTGTATGGAGGGGCGCGAGGTCTTCAAATATGCGGTGCGAGCGATGGAGGAGTCGGTGCGCGGTCTTCTCGATCACTGCCGGCTTACGATCGCCGACATCGACTACGTCATTCCCCACCAGGCCAACATCCGCATCATCAACAACCTGGTCGAACGCCTTGGTATACCACAGGGGAAGGTATTTATTAACGTGGCCAAATATGGTAATACATCGGCGGCGTCGATACCCATCGCCCTCGATGAGGCCAACCGGCAGGGGGTGATCGCCAGGGGGGACAAGGTCCTCTTCTGCACCTTCGGTGGCGGGTTGACCTGGGGAGCTTCTTTAATCACCTGGTGAGCTGGAGAGAGAGCATGGATTATTTCTTGTCTGAAGAACAGCAGATGATCGTCGACACGGCGCGGCAGATCACCGATGAACGCATCATCCCTGCCCGGGCGGAGCTCGATGAAAAGCACGAGTTTCCGCGGCAGATCCTCAACGAGATGGCCAAGGCCGACCTCTTTGGTGTCCCTATTCCCGAGGAGTACGGCGGCTTCGGAGGCGGCTGTTTCGATATTGTGCTGACCGTCGAGCAGCTCGGCCGCGGCTGTATTGGCGTGGGAACGGCATTTTCCGCCAACTTCCTCGGCGTCTACCCGATCATCATCTCCGGTTCCGAGGAGATGAAGGCCAAATATCTGCCGGAAGTGGCCAGTGGCAGTAAATTCGGAGCCTTCGGGCTGACCGAGGCCAATGCCGGCTCGGATGCCTCCGGTATCCAGACGACGGCGGTGCTCGATGGCGACCACTGGGTGCTCAACGGCACCAAGCAATGGATCACCAATGGCGGCGAGGCGCAGATCTACTCGGTGGTGGCCATCACCGACCGCAGTCGAGGTCCTCGCGGCGCCTCGATGTTCGTCGTCGAGGAGGGCGATCCCGGCTTCAGCTGCGGGCCCAAGGAAAAGAAGATGGGTATCCGCGCCTCCTCCACTACCGAGCTGATCTTCAAGGATTGTCGCATTCCCAAGGACCGCATCATTGGCCGGCCAGGGACCGGCTTCATCACCGTGATGAAGACTCTCGATCTCTCTCGGCCCGGCATTGCGGCCCTTGGCGTTGGTCTTGCCCAGGGCGCCCTCGATGTGGCGGTCACCTATGCCAAACAGCGCCATCAGTTCGGCAAGCCGATCATCGCCTTCCAGGCGGTGCAGCACATGCTCGCCGACATGGCCATCGGTGTCGAGAGCGCCCGCGCCCTGGTCTATGCCGCCGCCAAGCATATCGACGCCCATCCCAAGGATATGTCCAAGGCTTCTTCGCTGTGCAAGGTCTACGCCACCGATGTGGCCATGAAGGTGGCCACCGACGCCGTCCAGGTCCTTGGTGGTTATGGCTACATGTCGGAATACCCGGTGGAGAAGATGATGCGCGATGCCAAGATTCTGCAGATCTACGAGGGTACCAATCAGATCCAGCGCAACGTCATCGGCCAGGAACTCAACAAGGAATACTCCTGACAGGCCGGCCGCCGGCAGCATGAATGGTGGCGTCAGCCGGGCGGAAGGGTTACTTCGTACTAGACGGATTGTTGCATGAAAATTATCGTTTGTGTGAAACAGGTGCCGGATGCCAAGGATGTGCGGCTCGACCCGGTGACCAATACCTTGGCGCGGGAAGGGGTGGCGTCGATTATGAACCCCTACGACCAGCACGCTCTTGAGGAGGCGGTGCGCATCAAGGAACGCTGCGGTGGCGAGGTGACGGTGCTGACCATGGGCCCTCCTCAGGCCGAAGAGGTGCTGCGGCTGGCTATCAGCTGTGGGGCCGACCACGTGGCGCTGGTTTCCGACCGGAATTTTGCCGGCGCCGACACCTGGGCGACGGCGTACACCCTCGAACAGGCGGTGAAAAAGCTCGGTCCATTCGACCTTATTCTCTGCGGCAAGCAGGCCATTGATGGCGATACCGCTCAGGTTGGGCCGGGCCTCGCCACCCGTCTCGACATCCCCTACATGACCTGTGTGCAAAAGATTCGCGAGGTCTCCGCCGAGAAACTGGTGGCCGAACGGATGATGGATGATGGCTATGATGTGGTGGAGATGACGCTTCCGGCGCTGTTGACGGTGGTCAAGGATATCAATGAGCCGCGTGTACCGTCGCTGAAAGGGAAGATGAAGGCCAAGAAAGCCGAGATCCCGGTGTATAGCGCCCAGGCCCTGGAGGCCGATCCCGCATCCATCGGCCTGCCCGGATCGCCCACCAAGGTGGTCAGGGTTTTTCCACCCCACGCCAGGGGGGAGCGAACGGTGCTTCGCGGCACCTTGGACGAACAGATCGATCAGCTTGTCGACAGGCTGTTGCCCTATCTTTAACGGGGAGTGCGGGGAAGACCCATGGTGAACGTCAGCAAAGATTTGTGCATCGGCTGTGGTATCTGCGAGGAGAGCTGCCCTTTTGGCGCCATAGCCATGGAGGAGGGAATCCCGGTTATCGGCGATTCGTGCACCCTCTGCGGGGCCTGTGTCGAGAACTGCGCCGTCGGCGCGTTGAGCATCGAGGAAAAAGAAGGTCGGACCGCTGTCGATGTCAACAGCTGGTCGGGCGTTGCCGTATTCTGTGAATATCGTCGCGGTGAGCTGGCCGGGGTCTCCCTTGAACTCCTCGGCATCGGGCGCAAGCTCGCCGACCAGCGTGGCGTGCCTCTGCATGCCTACCTGCTCGGCGCCGATACCGGCAGGTGCGGTGAAGTGCTCGTCGGCCATGGCGCCGACTTCGTAGCGGCGGTTGACCGCGAAGAGTTGCGCGATTTTCGCGATGACAGCTACGCAGCGGTCTTTACGCATCTCGTGCGGCAGTATCGCCCGGAAATCGTGCTTGCCGGAGCTACCGCCATCGGCCGCTCCTTTATCCCCGCGGTAGCCACCAGCCTCAACACCGGACTGACCGCCGACTGCACCAAACTGGAAATTCGCGAAGATGATGGGGCACTGCTGCAGACGCGCCCCGCTTTCGGCGGAAATATCATGGCTACCATCGTCTGCGAAGGCTCGCGCCCGCAGATGGCGACAGTGCGGCCCAAAGTGATGAAGGCCTTGGATTTTGACCCTAACCGCCGGGGCGAGATCGTTCGTCCCGAGATCCCCGTGGAGATCCTTGCCAGCCGGATCAAGGTCTGTGAATCGGTGGTTGCCGAGGCCGGCAAGGTTAATATTCAAGATGCCGATATCCTCGTCTCCGGGGGACGCGGTCTCGAGACCGCCAAAGGCTTCGAGCTGCTTCACCGGCTGGCCGGGGTACTTGGCGCCAAGGTGTCCGCGTCGCGGGCGGTGGTCGATGCCGGGTGGATTCCCTACCCGCATCAAGTCGGGCAGACCGGCAAGACGGTGGCACCTAAACTCTACATCGCCTGCGGCATTTCCGGGGCGGTGCAGCATGTCGCCGGCATGCAGTCGGCAGAGACCATCGTGGCCATCAACCGTGACGAAAACGCCAGTATCTTCAACGTCGCCGACTACGGGCTGGTGGGCGACCTCTACGAGATAATCCCCAAATTGATCAGCCGCCTCGAGGAGCGCCGTCACCAATGAACCTTCAGGGAAAAGTCGCCGTCGTCACCGGGGGCAGCCGCGGCATCGGTCGAGCCATCGCGCAGCGCCTCGCCGCCATGGGGGCGCTGGTTTATGTCAATTATGTCAACCGTTCGGCTGCGGCCGAAGAGACCGTGAGCCTTATCCGCGCTCAGGGAGGGCGTGGGGAGATCGTCGCCTTCGATGTCGCCGATGGCGCTGCGGTGCAACGCGCTTTCAAGGACATCGTTTCGGTCGCCGGATCGGTGGATATCCTTGTCAATAACGCCGGCATCACCAGAGACGGGCTCATGGCGCGGATGAAGGAAGAGGACTGGGATGCCGTTCTCGACACCAACCTCAAGGGGGCTTTTCTCTGCGCCAAGGCCGCCTCGAGGGAGATGATGAAGAAGAAGTGGGGGAGGATCGTCAATATCTCCTCGGTTTCAGGCTTTGCCGGTAATCCCGGGCAGGTCAACTACTCGGCCGCCAAGGCCGGCCTCATCGGCCTCACCAAGGCCATGGCCAGGGAGTATGCCTCGCGCAATATTACCGTCAATGCAGTGGCGCCGGGCTATATCGAGACGGAGATGACGGAACAGCTTTCTTCCGAGGTTCAGGAAGAGATCAAGAAGGACATCCTGCTTGCCTCGTTCGGCAAGGCTGAGGATATCGCAGCTGCTGTGGCTTATCTGGTTTCCGATGATGGCCGTTATGTCACCGGGCAGACGCTGCACGTCAACGGCGGGATGTATCTGTAGCAGGCAGAGGAAAGAGCAACATTTATAGGTAACATCAACAAAGGCATGCGGTTGATGGCAACCGCATCCACTTTTCACCAAGGGAGAAGGAACATGGCAATCGAACAAGAAATGATTGATATCATTGTCGAGCAGTTGAGTGTCGAGAAAGAGAAGGTCGTCCCCAACGCCTCCTTCGTCGATGACCTCGGGGCGGACAGCCTCGATCTCGTCGAGTTGATCATGGCCATGGAGGAAGGCTTCGACATCGAAATACCTGACGAGGACGCCGAGGGCATCACCACCGTTCAGGACGCTATCGACTACGTCAAGAAAAAGAAACAGTAAGGCCTCATGCAGGGCACAGCAGCAATTCTTTGCCGCGGCGGGCTGGCGTCACCGATAAACAGCAAGGACAAGGAGCACTTATCGTGAAACGAAGGGTTGTCGTCACGGGTCTGGGTCTGGTGACCCCCCTTGGCACCGGGGTTGAGAAATCCTGGCGCAACATCATCTCCGGAGTGAGCGGTATCGACCTCATCACGCGCTTTGATACCAGCGATTACCCGGTAAAGATTGCTGCTGAAGTGAAAGATTTCGTCCCCGACGATTTTTTCGACAAGAAGGCGGCCAAGCATCTCGATCTCTTCGTGCAGTATGGCCTCGCCGCGGCGATGATGGCCCACCGCGACAGCGGCCTTGAGGTCACCGAGGAAAACTGCGAGCGGCTGGGGGTTATCACCGGCTGCGGCATGGGCGGGCTGCCGACCATCGAGAAGTATCATCAGGTGCTGCTGGAGAAGGGGCCGAAGAAGATCACTCCTTTCTTTATCCCCATGGTCATTCCCAACATGCCTTCTGGACAGATTTCCATGTCCCTGGGCTTCAAGGGGCCTAACCTCTGCCTGACCACCGCCTGTGCCGCCGGGACCCATGCCGTCGGCGAGGCCTATCGACACATTACCTACGGCATGTGCGATGCGGTGATGTGCGGTGGCACGGAGGCGGTGATCTGCGGCCTTGGCGTGGCCGGGTTTGCGGCGATGAAGGCACTGTCCACCCGCAACGACCAGCCACAGCAGGCGTCACGGCCCTTTGACGAGGAGCGTGATGGTTTCATCATGGCCGAAGGGGCGGGCATGCTGCTGCTCGAGGAATACGAGCAGGCGAAGAAGCGCGGCGCAACAATCTACGCCGAGGTAGTCGGCTACGGCTTGAGCAGTGATGCCTATCATATCGCCGCCCCGCCGGAGAACGGCGAGGGGGGGATGCGGGCCATGCGCATGGCGGTGCAGGATTCAGGCCTGGCATTGGAGGATTTCGACTATATCAATGCCCACGGCACCTCGACGCCGCTCAACGACAAGTGCGAGACCCTGGCCATCAAGACCCTCTTCGGGGAACATGCTGGACGGCTGGCGGTTAGTTCCACCAAGTCTATGACCGGTCATATGCTCGGTGCGGCGGGTGGAATAGAAGCGGTATTCACGGCGCTCAGTCTCCATCAGCAGGTTGCGCCTCCGACCATCAACCTGCAGCGGCCGAGCGCCGAGTGCGACCTCGACTATGTCGCCAATACGGCGCGGTCGATGACCATTCGCGCCGTACTCTCCAATTCCTTTGGCTTCGGTGGCACCAACGCGGTCATCGCCATGAAACGTCACAGCGCCTGAAGAGGCGCCGGGAGGTAGAGATGAAACTGGCGCTGGCCGCCGACCACGGCGGGTATCTGCTCAAGGAAGCGATCAAGTCCTATCTGCTTACCGCCGGTCACGAGGTCGATGATGTCGGCTGCTTTTCCCCGGAGTCGGTGGATTATCCCGATTTCGCCGATAAGGCGGTAGCCCGGGTCATCGATAAGCATTGCGACTTGGGCATTCTCGTCTGCGGCACCGGCATCGGCATGTCCATCGTCGCCAATCGCCACAGGGAGATCAGGGCCGCCAATTGCTTCGACGTCTATACGGCGCGTATGAGTCGTGAGCACAACAACGCCAATGTGCTCTGTCTCGGGGCGCGGGTGATCGACGAAGAGACCGCGGTGGAGATGGTGCGAGTGTGGCTGGAGACCTCTTTTGCCGGCGGGCGACATCAGCGGCGTATCGCCAAGTTCAGCAACTGACAGCGAGTGCTGCAACAGATCTGGCAAAGCCGATTTTGCTCCGGCAAAATCGGCTTTGTTGTTTTCACTGTTTTTTTCGGTCCTGTCGTACTAAAATCCGCAGAATGGAACGCTAACTGTTTGTGAACACAGGGAGGATTGCCATGAAATGCCCCTATTGCGGTCACCTCGACAATCGTGTCATCGATTCGCGTCTCAATAAAGACGCCACCATCACCCGGCGCAGGCGGGAGTGTGAGGCCTGCGACCAACGCTTCACCACCTACGAACGCCTCGAGGTGATGTTGCCGGTATTGGTCAAGAAAGATGGACGTCGAGAGCCGTGGGACCGTCGCAAACTCATTGCCGGGTTGGAGAAGGCCTGCGAAAAACGCTCGGTCAGTCGTGACCGCATCGACGAGTTCGCCGACGCCATTGAACACAAGTTACAGGATTACGGTGCCAAGGAGATACAGACCCAGGTTGTCGGGCAGTGGGTGATGGAAGATCTGCCTCGCCTCGATGAGGTCGCCTATGTCCGTTTCGCCTCCGTTTACCGGCAGTTCAAGGATGTCAACGAGTTCATGGACGAGTTGAAGACGATGCTCGATTCGCGAGGCAAAGATGGTCGCTGACCCCGATATCTTCTACATGCGCCTCGCCCTCAGGGAGGCCCGCAAGGGGCTGGGGAGGACCTCCCCCAATCCCTGCGTCGGAGCGGTCATCGTCAAGGACGGGGAGGTGATCGCCAGAGGCTATCACAAGAAGGCCGGCACACCCCATGCGGAGATCAATGCCCTGGGCGCGGCGATCCTTCCCGTGGCTGGCGCAACCATGTATGTGACCCTCGAGCCATGTAACCACACCGGGCGGACGCCACCCTGCAGCCAGGCCATCCTGGCCAGCGGCATTTCCCGGGTGGTGGCGGGTATGGTGGATCCCAATCCGCGGGTCGATGGCAGTGGTCTGGCGACGCTCTCCGCCCAAGGCGTCGAGGTTCGCTGCGGGGTCCTTGCCGAAGAGTGCCGCCAGCTGAATCAGCCCTTTATCAAGCATATAACCACTGGTCGGCCGTGGGTGATGCTTAAGGCCGGAGTCAGTCTTGACGGGCGGCTCAACTATCTTCAGGGCAAGAGCGGCTGGATAACCGGGGAACGTTCGCTGGCAAGAGTGCACCGATTGCGGTCTCACGCCGATGCCATTCTGGTCGGTGCGGGCACGGTACATATCGACGATCCTCGCCTGACGACACGCCTAAAATCGGGGCGGGGCCGAGACCCCTTGCGGGTCATCCTCGATGGCAGGCTTTCCACTTCTCCTCAAGCCAGGATCTACAACCAGGGGTCCGCGGCAGCGACCTGGGTTTTTTGCCGTAACGATGCCCCCCTTGAGCGAATCGACAGCTTTCTCCAACGAGGAGTGCGAATTTTCCCTGTGGACGCAGGGGAAGGGGGTGGGGTGTCTTTGACTCAAGTGCTTGATCGTCTCGGCCACGAGGGCGTCTGCTCAGTCCTTGTCGAGGGGGGGGGGCGCATCCATGGCTCCTTTCTGAGCCAGCGGCTGGTTGACTACGCCTATCTCTTCTATGGACCACTTTTCGCTGGTGACGGGGGTGTCTCCCTGCTGAGCGGCTATTCGGTAAAGGATCGTGACTATGCGCCGCGACTCACCGAAACACGCTGTACCCGGTTGGGAGAAGATATCCTCCTCGCCGGCAGACTCGTCTACCCGGAGTGAGAAGCGACATTGAGGATGTCGGCGCAAAAGCTGAATTATTGTCAATTATCCTGAGTGCCAAGGCAATGCTCGGACCTCAGCCTGATGTTCGCAAAAGGATCGGCGGCAGTCACATTGAAGAAGCCGGCGCATGAGGTATGCGTCTCCATGGCGGGCGTGTTCACTGCAGGGCATCGCGACCGCTCGCTTGAGGCACGATGACAAGCAGCAGGATCTGGGACAGATTGGGGCGTGAGGAGTCTGCAGGCAAGTGGCGTTGCAAGGGTCGCTCACGCCCACATGGCGGGAGGACAATGCCAATAGAATCGCCCCGACTGATGGAATACCCCGCAACTATGCCATGCGGGACAACCGTCAAACAGGACTGACTCCTTAAAGCGAAAAAAGGGGGGCAAGAATTGTAGTGGGGCCCCTCGCCAGAGAAGAACAAATACTGAAAGGCCAGAGTCCGCGGGGATGCCTGAGAGGCAACACGCAATATTCTCTCAAGCGAGCCGTAACATAGCTACATCTGCATTAAGAGCTCTCGTTTCCGCAATCTGAACAAGAACCCATGCGAAGCATAGGACTGGCTCAGTGTAGCGAAAACGTGGAGATGCTGCAGCCTGCACCCTTGCTGCCATGCTACCACACGCCCCCTGAACCGTTGTTGCCGCTTCAGTGGGGCGTGAGCCTTGTCAAGGAAGGTAGCCTAGTTTGATTTGGCGGCGTTAATCTTTTCGCGTAATATTCCAGACGGCTTGAAGGTCACAACCCGTCTCGCGTCCAAGGTCAGTTCGTCACCGGTCTGAGGATTGCGTCCTCGGCGGGCGTTCTTCTTCTTGACATTGAACTTGCCGAAACCGCTCAGCAACAGATCCGATCCGTTGATAAGAGAGTCTTTTGAGATTCTGAGAAAAGCTTCGACGGAGTCGGTGGCCTGTGCCTTGGTCAACCCTTCATGGTTCTTATATACCTGTTGAACCAAATCGGCTTTGGTGAGTGTCATGGGTTCCTCCTGATATGTACAGTTATAAAGGCATCACTGTGAATATCATATACGCTGGGCGGATAAAGTCAAATTTCCTCGAAAAAAAAATCTGCCTGGCGGGTGGGAAAGTTTAGACCACGGAGGCGATCTTGAAAATAGGCAGGTACATGGCGACTACCAGGCCGCCGATCATGCCGCCAAGGAACACCATCATGAACGGTTCGATCATCGCTGTGAGGTTTTCGACGGCCTGGTCGACCTCCTCATCATAAAAATCGGCGATCTTTTCGAGCATGGCGTCCAAGGCACCTACCGACTCGCCGACGTTGATCATCTGAATCACCATATTGGGAAAGACCCCGCTCTCTTCGAGCGGGTCGGCGAGGGGGCGACCCTCGGCGATGGCGTCGCCAACCCTGAATACGGCGTTCTCAATGATCTTGTTGCCGGCGGTTTTCGCTACTACCTGCAAAGCCTCGAGAATGGGTACGCCAGCCTGGAGCATGGTGCTGAGCGTCCTGGTGAACTTGGCCACGGCCACTTTACGCAGGAGTATGCCGATGATAGGGGCGTGTAGCAGGCCTTTGTCGATGGCCAACCGGCCTTTGGGTGTGGAATAAATCTTTTTGACGATAAAGATCACAACGAAGAGGCCGATGATGAGGAATACTATGTTACTTTTGAAGAAATTACTCATATCGACGACCATCTGCGTCGGCACCGGCAAGGTCGAGCCGAATTCTTGGAACATCTTGGAGAAAACGGGAACGACGAAGACGAGAATGATCACCAGAATAATCAACGAAATGGCCAGACAGATGGTCGGGTAGGTCATGGCCCCTTTGATCTTCTTCTTCAACGCCATGGATTTTTCCATGAACGTGGCGAGACGCGAAAGTATGGTGTCGAGGATGCCGCCGGTTTCCCCCGCTTCGATCATGTTGGTGAAGAGGTTGTCGAAGACCTTTGGTTTCTTGCGCATCGAGTCGGCAAGGGTCGAGCCAGCTTCGACATCGGCGCGTATTTCACCCAAGGCTTTTTTGAAGGTAGGGTTTTCCTGCTGCTTTTCAAGGATCTCCAACCCCTGTACCAGCGGCAGGCCGGCGTTGATCATTGTCGAAAGCTGACGGGTGAAGATGACGACATCCTTGCCGGTGACCTTCGGTTTGAACAGAGCAACATTTTCCAGGAGATCCTTTGGTTTCTCCTTGATGACTACGTCGGTGAGGCGATACCTCTTTATCTGCGCCAGCGCTGCGGCTTGATCGGGAGCCTCGACTTCACCTTTGCGCTTCTCCCCGGCGGAATTTTTCCCCTTCCATCTGTAGACTGGCATTGTGACCTCCCCAAGGTGGCGAGCGTTGTAGAAAGAATCGCGGCAAAGGCCTCACTGTCGTTCAAACAGCAAATGAATTCGATTATATACCAATAACCTTCTTATTACAAGGGTCGCACGTGCGCCATATCTTTCAATCTCATTGTCGGACAGGAAAGAAAAAAGCAAGAGAAAGGGTTGGGAAGTCTTTGGTGCCGTGGAAAATACTTGAGAATGTCACGAGCTTCTGATATAAAGAAAAGTTCATGTTTGTCGTGGAGAAACCAGAGGGCGCCCTGGCGCCTCTGTTTCCCGGCCCGTCTCTGGCGATGGAGCCGGCAAGAGCGTAGATGTTTTGGAGGATAGCGAGAATGGAAAATCAGGCTTCTGTCAATTACGCCGATGGTCGTTTTCAGCCGATCATTGATAAATGCGAAGGATGTGCACGAATCGTCGAGACCGACAATGCCAAATATTGCCGCAGTTACGTCAATCCAGCTGCCAAGTGGAAGCTCGGGTTCTGTAATTTCGCCACCCATGCCAAGCCGGAGATTGCCGTGGTGAAAATCCGCGTCAACCCCCTCAAGGCGGCAAAACGGGCCTCGAAGAGGAAGTAACCGTACCCCTTACACCGTTAAAAAGATCTGCCTGCGGGCAGATCTTTTTTTTGGTGCCGTTCACTGGCGTCTGCCGAAGATCGCCGTACCCACGCGGACGATGGTCGCTCCTTCCTCGATGGCAACGGGGAAGTCGTCCGACATCCCCATGGAGAGTTGCGGGTTCTCCATTTCCGGAAACAGGCCCCGGGCAGCCAGCGAATTCGCCAGCAGGCGCAATTCTCGAAAATGGGGCCGCGATGCTTCCGCCTCCGTCGACAGAGGGGGGATTGTCATCAGCCCGCACATCTGCAGCTGTTGCAAAGACTGCATCTGCCGCAGCAACTGCTCCGCCTCCGCGGGGTCGACCCCGCTCTTTTGCAGCTCCCTGCCGATATTGACCTGGAGCAGCACCTTCATCCTCCTGCCTGATTTCATCAGATGGTTGTTTAAGGCCGTAGCAAGTTTCAGGCTGTCCACGGTCTCGATCATGTCACAGGTCTCGGTGGCCAGGCGTGCCTTGTTGCTCTGCAGGTGGCCGATGAAATGCAGGTGAACCCCTTCTGGCAGCTGAGGTTTCTTGGCCGCCGCTTCCTGGATGTAATTTTCCCCGAAGACCGTCTGCCCGGCGTCAACGGCCTCCCGTATCAGTTCTACGGGAAAGAGTTTCGACACCGCCACCAGGGTGATTTCTTCGGGGTTGCGTTTGGCCCTGCGGGCGGCGGCGGCGATCTCAGCACGAATCCGCTGGAGGTTTTCAGCTATCATGGTCGCTCGCTCCTGTCGAAGTGAAAGAGTTTTTCGGCATTGCAGGTGGTCTGCCTGGCCACCTCAGCTGGTGAAATGAGGCGCAGTTCTGCTATCTTCGCCACGGTGTGGGCGAGCAGAGCCGGTTCGTTTCGCGCGCCGCGATGGGGCTGTGGCGCGAGGTAGGGTCCGTCGGTCTCCACTACCAGCGAAGACAGCGGCACGCGTTGCACTACGTCCTGCAAGGTGGTGCTGTTTTTGAAGGTCACGACTCCAGGGATGGAAATCAGCAGGCCGAGGTCGAGGACCTGCTCCGCCAGTAGCCAGTCTCCCGAAAAGCAATGCATGATACCTCCGCAACGCAGCGGGCGGGCTTCCCGGAGGATGGCAAGAAGATCGTCGTCGGCATCGCGGTTGTGGATGACTACCGGCAGGTTGAGATCATCGGCGAGGTCGAGCTGCCTTCGGAGATGGCTTCGCTGCTCGTCAGGCGGGCTGTGTCTTCTGTAGTAATCGAGACCGATCTCGCCCCAGGCGACGATATACGGGCTGTTATCCTGATAGAGCCTCTCCAACTGGCGGTACTGAGTCGCGTCGAGATCTCCGACGTCGTGTGGGTGAACTCCGATGGTCGCTGCGATACGCCGGTCGCTCCGTGCCAGACTGACGCATCTCGCCGAACTGGCCACATCGACGCCGACGGTGACGATGCGACTCACCGGCAGGGCGAAGGCCCGCTCCAGGACCTCGCTTCGGTCATGGTCGTACGCCTCCATATCGAGGTGGCAATGGGTGTCGATCAGGGTGGCGCCGGCAAGATCGAGGACGGGCAACTGCATGAGATGGGAGGGAATTGTCTTCATTCACAGGGTAATAGCAAAAAATACCGGCTAACGCAATTCGCATCGCCATCACTGACCGACCGGAGCAGGAAGAGCGGGGAGGTCAAATCTTGATCAGGATTTTTCATAGCGGGATGAATTTGTTAATAAAAACCAAAAATAAAACTTCATATAGGTAAAAAACTGTCGTATAGTGGTCAAAACGGTATCTTGCCGTAACCTCGTCGAGATGTCGCGGCAGTGATCCTTTTTATCGACAGCATCCTGAAGGGGCCTAAAAGAGACGGTATTTTTTTTATAATTTTTGATACTATTCAGACATAGTCGGGTATCGGCCCGTCAACAGAGGTTCGGCGCTGTCGGAGACGGCACGGGCGCCGCCGTAATAGCAGGTAAAACCACATTTACGAAGAGGTTTGCGGCATGAACTATGGGATTGTCAGTCAGGAGCAACTCGAGCAGATAGACAAAATTTTGGCGGAAAAGTTGATAAAACTCGGTGTCGATTGTGTCATCATCATCGACATGGCTGGCAACATCATCACTGCCAAGGACAATGGCGAGAGCAAGTATGACGTCTATTCTTTCGCCGCCCTGGCGGCGGGGAACTTCGCCACGGTGGATGCCATGGCCAAGCTTGTCGGCGAGCAGGAGTTCTCTCTGCTCTTCCACAAGGGACAGGAATCGAACATCCACTTCAGCAAAATCGATGACGAATTGCTGCTCATTTCCATGTTCGGACGTGATATCTCCCTGGGCTTCCTGCGTCTCAACGTCGTCGACGTGATTGAGAAGATTCGCAAAGTCTGGGAAAGGAAGTAGGGGGCGGGGACGGAATGTCGCCGTGTTGTCGGTGACGGGGGCGGCACCTATCTGCAGCGATAGCTAAGGGAGTGAAACGTTGAGCTTTATCAATCTGAAAGACAAGATAGTGCAGGTGAAGATCGTCTATTACGGTCCCGGGCGATGCGGCAAGACCACCAACCTCGAGTATATCAACCGTACCTACCGCAAGCAGATCGCCTCGGAAATGGTCAGCCTCAAGACGCACGGCGATCGGACGCTCTTTTTTGACTTTCTCCCCTTCGACATGGGGCAGATCAAGGGCTACGACATCAAGATCCAGCTCTATACCGTCCCGGGTCAGGTTAAGTACAACGCCACCCGCAAGCTTGTGCTGCGCGGGGTCGATGGCATCGTTTTCGTCGCCGACGCCATGGAAAAGCAGCGTGAAAAGAACATTCGCTCCCTCAATCAATTGCACGAAAACCTGCAGTCCTACAAGGAAAGCATTTTTCGTATCCCCCTAGTCATGCAGTACAACAAGGTCGATCTCAAAGAGCACGGTATTCCTATCCTGCCCACGGAGGTACTGGAGAAGGATCTGAATAGCAGGTTGAAGGTGCCCTACTTCGAGGCAAGTGCCATTACTGGATATAATGTGGCAGCGACACTCAAGAAAATCATCTCTGCCTCGGTTATTTCAATCCAGAAAAAATTACTCTAGAGAGAAACTGTGGTGAAACAGTATACCGAAAGCCAGTATGACGACGATTTGACGCTTGGCAACGATGACTATGATGATTCGTACTATTCAGATGCCGATGATTTGTTCGAGCTTTCCACAGACAACGAATCACCCATCAGCCGCCTCAAGAGTCTGGTGCTGTCCATCGACTGGGAAATCACCGACGATGTACTGCGTCAGTTCAACGAGGAACTGGTCGACCTGAAAAGCATCTGGGCCGGGGAAGCCATTAACCTCGTCTATGTTCAGGCTTTGGAGAAGATCAGCAAATACATCTACCAGAAAAAGGCCGACGCTCATCCCAGTGCTATCAAATTACTGCTCACCTTTTATTACAATCTTGAAAAGATCGTCTCCTCTGTCGACTTAAGCGAAGGGCAGAAAAGGGACATTCTCCTCGAAGACGTCAAGCGGTTCGAGAATTTCAAGCGCCAGATCAAAGTGTATCCCACCCCCGACTCACCCGAGCCGGTGGCCGAGCCGGCCCCTTCCCCACCTCGGAAGACTGGAAAAGTCCAGGGCGACGAGGGCGAGTTGCTCAACCTCAAGGCTATTGTCCTCGGCATTGACTGGGAAATCACCGAACAGGATCTCAACGATTTGCGGCGGGAGGTCTTCCGTCTCGAGGACCAATACTCACATAGCCGGCCTAAGCTCATTCTCCTCCAAGGTATCGGGACCCTCGCCGCCTATATCAAGGTGAAGAAGAGCAACGCCCATCCCGATGCGTTCAAGGTGCTGCAACACTTCTACGAATGCCTCGAGAGAATCGTGCTGCGGCCGATGACCCTCGAAGAGGAGAAGGCGGTTCTCTTTCCGGCGGTAGAAAAGTTCAATGCATTCAAGTCGCTGATTGGCCCAACCATTGCCCCCGAGGTCATTTCCCAGGCGGTCGATAGCGATGAGGACGAGGACGAGGAGGTCAGCGGGGGAGCCACGCTGGCACCCGCTCTGGCGGACGTCGATGAAGATTCGGAAATGGGGTTCCAGGCCGAGCGCGAGGCGATGGCCCTGGGGCTCAAGGATCCTTCGCTGGTGACTTCGCACATCGAGCACTTCTTTGGCGAGGCGGTCGGTGCCCCTGCACCCAGAGATGAAGTAGATGAAAAGATTGAGGAAGAACTGGCGCCTGCTGTCGAGCTTTTTGCCGACGAGGAAGCGGTTGCCGTCGAGAAAGACATCGCGTTGCAGGGTGTTGATGTCGGCGAGGAAGACGAAGAGGCCGATGCCGATGATGCGCTGGATGCTTCTTCACTGTCCCCGGTGGCTGGCATCGGTGGCGCTTTGCAGGAGCCCATAGCGGCTCTGGCGGATATTGAGGAGTTGAACGAGGAAGATGAGGAGGAGAAAATTCTCGCCAAGGATATAGAGGAAGAGGTCTTCGGTGCTGCCGAGTCGATCCTTCCGGAAATCGACGAACCGCCCCCGATGGTTGCGGATGCTTCAGCCCCACTTGATCGTGAAACCGCGCTCCTCGGAGTGAATGTCGAGACAGACGCTGACGACGACAGCGACGAACTCTCCTTGCCCATGGAGGGAGAAGAACTCGCTCCGGCGCTGGCGGCAATAGAGGAAGAGAGCCTCTTTAGCGCAAAATCACTTGAGGCTGCCCCCCTTTCTCGCGGAGTCGCCGAAGAACTTTCGGGAACTATCGACAACCTCTTCCTCGACGAGGAAGGCACGGCTCCGGCTGCCGCGGCGAATGCTGTCCCCGAGGAGACTTCCAAAGCACATGCAGCCGCCGAAGAAGAAGAGGCTGCTCTCGGCCTCGATTGGCTCGACGAGCGTCCACAACAGGAGATGGAGGAAGCCGAATCGGTGGAAGAGAAGGTCGAACCTTCAGCCTTTTTCTCCGAGGGGGATCTCGCTGGCGACGTTCCTGGCGCCGAAACTCGTCTCGAAGGCAAGCAGGAAGAAGAACCCCTCGATGCAGGACAAGCTGCCGACGAGGATCTCAGTTTCGACGGTCTCGCCGCCGATGGGCTCTCTGCCGTGGAAAGTCAGTTTGTCTCACCGGCAGCATCAGCCGAGGTACCCGGCGATGGGGTGGCGGCAACTGCAGAAGAGCAGGCCGAGGAAGATGTCGTCGCATTTTTTGCCGACGAGGCGGCCTCGAAAGACGACGCCCTCGCCGAGTCGGCTATCGAGGACTTGTTCGATAGTCTGGAGGGCGATGGCGCCGAGGCGGAAACTGTCACTGATTCGGCAAGGGAGCAGGACATCGCCGCCTTCTTCGCGGCGGGGAGTGAAGAAGACTCGCCGCACGGCGAAGGCGTGGCCCCTGCAGCAGATGCAGCCACCACGGCTGCGGTGCTTGGTGCCGCGGCTCTGGCAGGTGACGGGCTTGTCGCGCCAGAAGAAGAGGTGATCTTCGAACTCGCCGAGGACGAGTTTTTAGAAGAAGACCACGTCCCTGCCGCGCTAGCAGGCTCCGATGGGGATAGGGCCGAAAGCACTCTTCCTGGCGTAGAGGAACCCCTCACAGAAGATGAGGGTGCCATGGACAACGCCTTGGCAGGCGACGAAATCGATATGGCCGACACCATCGATGTGGCTGGAGAAACCGCTGCCACCGCGGCCTTCGCCGATGCCGAACCGGTCTCTGCGCAAACCGTGCAGGAAGAGGATTCTCTGCGAGACCATGTTCTCGCAGATGCCGAGCCGTTGTCGGAAGAGGTCTTGGTCGAGGAAGAGTCTGCCGCCGAAGTTCAGGCCGTCAGTCAAGAGATGATTGCGATTGTGGAGGGGAGCGCGTTGGCCGCTCTCTCGGCAGGGGGGCGCGCGGAAAGCGGGCTCGATGAGGATCAGCCTGTTTTCGATCCTGCCTGGGCGTTGCCCGTCCTCGTCGACCCCCTGGATGGGCTTCGTGCCTGCGTCGATTCCCTGAAACTCGAATTGAACGATAAAATACTCAACGCTACGTGTGCCGAAATCAACAGGCTGCGCCAGCGCTGGGTTGAGCGGCCGCTGGAGAAGACTTTCCTGCAACTGCTGTCCACAGTTGCGCAGCATATCGACAGGTATCGCTACGAAGCAAGCGCCGAGGCTCATGGGGTGCTGGACTCTATCTTCCAGCGGCTGGCGAGTCTATCCGGGAAATCCGAACGGACCAGGCAGGAACTCCTCCTTGGCGCTACCCTGCAGACCCTGGAATGGCAGCAGGGCATGCTGTCCCGCCAGGCGGTTCGCGTTGGCGAACAGCTGACCTTTGTCGACCCGCTGCGCACCGAAGGGGCGGCGGCGGTGGCCAGCGACGCCCAGAGAGAGTTCGACGAGATGCTGGAGGAATTCGAGAAGGGTGAAGGTCCTGCCAGCACAGAAGGGACACTGGTGGACGCGGATGACGGGGAAGAGGGGGATGTAGCTTTCCTGGCCGAGCCCGAGGATAGTGGAGAAGCTGCTGACAGGGAACAGCGACTCACGGCTGGTCTCGTTGCAGAAGACCTCAAAAAAGAGATTGCCGCTCTACGCGAGACGCTGCACATGGAACTCGCCGAATTGCGTCGCGACCTCAAAAACGCTCGGTAAAGGGGTAAACCCGAACTTTTCTCCGAGATAGCCCACAAAGGGTTGTACGCATCATCTAATGCCTGATGTGTCATGAGGGCCGTTTCCCAGCAGGGGGGCGGCCCTCATCGCTTTGTAGGCAACTCTCCGCTTTGTGTGAACGCGTCAGGGTGCGCCGGCAGAACCCAGACAGCTGGCCTCTTAGTAGCGGGGTGCGAATTTTTCTCTTAGCTTGCGGTCGACATGGGGTGGCACGAGGTCACTGACATTGCCGCCGTTACGGGCGGCGTCCTTGATGATCGAGGAACTGATATAGATCCAGCGGAACCCGGGCATAAGGAAGACCGATTCCACCTCCCGCTGCAGCTTGCGGTTCATCAGGGCGAGCTGAAACTCGTAATCGAAATCTGAAACGGCGCGGATGCCGCGCACAATGGCTTTGGCATTTTGCCGATAGGCGTAGTCGACAAGAAGGCCGCGTACCGAGCTGACCTGAATGCGTTCCTGACCGACGAAGGAGTCTTCGATCATCTGGATACGCTCTTCGAGGGAGAACACCGGATCCTTGGCGGAGTTGACGGCAACGGCGACGATCACCTTGTCGAAGAGGTTGAGGGCACGATTGATGATGTCGACATGGCCCATGGTGATCGGATCGAAGGTGCCGGGATAGACAGCGATGGAAGGCTGGTGTTGTTCGTTGCTGGGCATTGGCTGGTTCTCCTCTTTCGCTCGGTGAAAAAAGGTGTTTGGGTGCATTTTGGGCAGGTATGAAAGCCTGTGTTATGGTGGAGGGCCTGTCATCGGGGCGTGCGGAGGATGGTCGCTCTCTGTCGTCGCCTGATGCCGGTGGCGCTGATAAAACCACAGGCCGGCTTCACCGTAACGGCGGTGGTCGATCTGACTGAGAAAGGCTGTTTTCATGGGGAGAGAAATGGTGTTGCGTTCCTCTACGACAAGCAGGCCCCCCTCGGCGAGCAATGGGCTGTCGCCAAGGTGGTCGATAACCATTTCGGAGAGTCCCTGTCCGTATGGGGGGTCGGCAAAGATGAGGTCGAAGCCGCTGGAGATGAGGCACTGCACACTCTGTTGCCAGTGACGGGTGGCAAGATCGTGTCTTGCTAGCTGCAGGAAGCCCGCTTTCTGCCCTTCTGCAAAAAGCCGGGCAATGTTGCGGCGGATGAGATCGAGGGCAATGGTCTCGCTGTCGATAAAAACCACCAGCGCCGCGCCGCGGCTATAGGCCTCGAGGCCAAGTGCGCCGGTGCCGGCGAAGAGGTCGAGCACCTTGGCTCTGACAACGGCTTTACCGAGGATGCTGAACAGGGCCTCGCGGGCGCGGTCAGAAGTCGGACGAATGGTCCGTTCCCCGGCGGGAGGGGTGAGCAGGCTGCGACCACGGGCGCTACCGCTAACGATGCGCACGAGGGCCTCGCGGACAAGAGGCCTGCCTCTTGGTCAGCAGCGGGGAGAATACCGCGCAAGCTCTCACCGAGCCGTGGTTCGCGTCTCTGGCAGGCTTCAGCGCAATACTCAACCTCGGTGGCGATGGGTGGGCGACGGGCATGGTCATGACAGTCACTGGCATCGGCAGGGCGGCGCGCTCCTCCCTCCTGGCCGGTGTCATAGCGCCTGGCAGGGTGTGGCCATCGGCACGCCCTAGCGGAGGAAACCGAGGGTGGATTCGCCTGCTCGAACCGTGTCGCCTTTGTTCACCGCCACCTCCACATCCATGGGCAGATAGACGTCCACCCGTGAACCGAAGCGGATAAGGCCGATGCGGCGCCCCCTGGCAATAGTGTCCCCAGGCTCCAGCCAGCAGACGATCCTTCTGGCGATGAGGCCGGCGATCTGCACGAAGGTGATCTCTTTGCCGGCTGGAGTGGTGATGGTGGTGGCGCAGTATTCGTTATGCAGGCCGCCCTTCTGGCTGTCGGCGGAGTAGAACTGGCCTGGCCGATAGCTGACCCGCCGCACCACCCCGTCACAGGGGCTGCGGTTGACGTGAACATTGAAAACGTTCATGAAGATGGAGATTTTCTGCACCTGGTCGATGGCAAAACGTGGGTCGGTGACCGTCTCGACGAGGATCACCTTGCCGTCGGCGGGGGAGACCAGGGCATCGGCGTTCTCGGGCAGCAGCCGTTCCGGATCGCGAAAAAAGCAGAGGATGAAGACCGTGATGACCAGCAAGGCCAGGGTCAACCCCTTGAAGGCGAAGAGTGCGGCAATCAGCGTAGCAAAGGCCGCGGTGAGGATGAAGGGATATCCTTCCTTGGCGACGGGGACTTGAGGACTCAGCATGGGATGCTCTTCTCTACGTGGCGGTTATTTATTTTTGTTGGCCCGGGCCATGGCGATGGTGCCGGTGCGCACGATTTCTTTGATGCCGATGGGGCGGAGGATATCGATGACCGCCTGGATCTTCGAATCTGACCCAGTCAGCTCGATGGCGTAGCTCTTGGCGCTGACATCGACCACCTTGCCGCGGAAGATATCGACAACGCGCAGCACTTCGGCGCGGGTTGATGCCTCGGCCTTGACGCGGATCAGCACCATCTCGCGCTCGACATACTCCTTCGAGTTAATCTCCGACACCTTGATGACATCGATGAGTTTGTTGAGCTGCTTGTTGATTTGTTCGATGATCGCCTCGTCGCCGCGGGAGACCACGGTAAGGCAGGAAACCTTGGGGTCGAGGGTCTCGGCGACGCAGAGACTTTCGATATTGAAGCCGCGGCCGCTGAACAGGCCGGTGACCCGCGAGAGAACGCCGGGCTTGTTTTGCAGAAGGACGGAAAAGGTGTGTTTCATCGAGGGATTCCTCCAGTATGGGTCATGGCCCCGGTCCTCGTCTGGGGCCGGGAGCCAGGGGGCCGCAGTGGGCCCCGCGTGTGCGGCTGCAGTCGTGTTCGCGGTGGACCGCCGGCGAGGCTAGACAAGGAGCATTTCGGTGGTCGCCTTGCCCGCTGGCACCATCGGGTAGACGCCCTCCTCCTGTTCGATGCGGAAGTCCATGATCACCACATTGGCAGTGTCCAAAGCCTCGCGAATGACCGGCTCCACCTCTGCCCTGGTGGTGGCGCGCAGGCCGACGGCGCCGTAGGCCTTGGCGAGCTCGACAAAATCGGGAACGACGTTCATCACCGTCGAGGCATAGCGCTTGTTGTAGAACAGCTCCTGCCACTGGCGTACCATGCCGAGGTAGCCGTTATTGAGGATGGCGATCTTCACCGGGCACTTGAACTGCCGGGCGGTGGCCAGTTCCTGGATGTTCATCTGGATCGAGCCGTCCCCGGCGATATCGATGACCGTGCGCTCCGGGAAGGCCATCTGCGCGCCGATGGCGGCGGGCAGACCGAAGCCCATGGTCCCCAGGCCGCCCGAAGTCACGAAGTGTCGCGGGTAGTCGAACTTGTGGAACTGCGCCGCCCACATCTGGTTCTGGCCGACCTCAGTGGTGATGATGGCCTTGCCTTCGGTCAGCCGATGCAGCGTCTCGATGACGTACTGCGGCTTGATCACCTGGTTGTCGTCGCGATAGCCGAGGGGGTGCTTGGCGGTCCAGCCGGCGATGACGGCAAACCACGGGGCGAGCTTCTCCGCCTGCTCGGTGGGATTGAAAGATTTCTCTTTGACGAACCACTGGTTAAGGGCGGTGAGGGCGTTCCGGCAGTCGGCGACGATGGGGATGTCGACCTTGACGTTCTTGCTGATCGAGGTGGGGTCGATATCGATATGGATGATATCCGCCTTGGTGGCGAAGTCGGAGAGCTTGCCGGTGACCCGGTCGTCGAAACGGGCGCCGACGGCGATGAGCAGGTCGCATTCGGCCACCGCCATGTTGGCGGTATAGGTACCGTGCATGCCAAGCATGCCCATGGAAAGACGGTGGCTGCCGGGGTAGGAGCCGAGGCCCATCAGGGTCATGGTCACCGGGATGCTGAGCCTCTCGGCCAGCGTCGTCAATTCTTCGCTGGCGTTGGCGGAGATGACGCCGCCCCCGACATAGAGCACCGGCCGCTTCGCCTGCAGGATGCGGTGGCAGGCTTTTTCCACCTGCACCGGGTGCGGGTTGAAGTTGGGCTGGTAGCTCGAGATATGGATCGGTGTCTTCTCAGGGTAGAGAAGCTTCGTGGCCACCAGATCCTTGGGCAGATCCACCAGGACCGGCCCGGGCCGACCGGTGCGGGCGATATGAAAGGCCTCGCGCAGGGTGGGAACGAGGTCGTCGACATTGTTGACCAGGTAGTTATGCTTGGTGCAGGGGCGGGTGATGCCGACGATGTCGACTTCCTGAAAGGCGTCGTTGCCGATCAGCGCCCGGGGCACCTGCCCGGTGAGGATGACCAGGGGAATGGAGTCCATGTAGGCGGTGGCGATACCGGTGACGCCGTTGGTCGCCCCAGGCCCCGAGGTGAGGAGGGCGACGCCGACCTCGCCGGAGACGCGGGCGAAGCCGTCGGCGGCGTGGACTGCGCCTTGCTCGTGCCGTACGAGGACATTGGTGATCTCGGAATCCATGAGGGCGTCGAAGAGATCGAGCACCGCCCCGCCGGGGTAGCCGAAAATGGTCTTGACGCCCTCTTCCTGAAGACACTTGACGATTGCCTGGGATCCGCTAATTTTTCCCATGAATCCTTTTCCTTGTGAAGGTTGAGACGTTTGCTTTCCGGGGGGGACATCGCAAAAAATCAGAAAAATTCCGAAGCCTAGGAGTATAAATGCCCGGTCGATATCTGTCAACCGACAACACCGCGGCACTCTGGGCTTGCGGCCGGCCGGCGATTCAGCTGCTCCACGGCGCAGTGCGGGCAGATGGCTTTTTGCCATCCTTCGGGGAAAGCCCTTGACAAAGCCCCCAGGCTGAGGGTAGGTTCACTGCTACATAATTTCAACATTTTTACCAAAAGACATCAACATGGTCACCGCAAACTCGCCACTTATTCTCCTTCTAGGTTGTCTGCCGCTTGGGTCCGTGGCTGATGCGGAGGGGTGCAGTTTGTAGTCGTCGATTGCCATTCACCCGAGAAGGCCACGGTTGCAAAACCGTGGCCTTTTTTTTTGCCCTTGTCGACTTTCACAGAGGAGTACAGTCCATGAAGCCCGAACTCGTCCGCAAATACCGACCCTACCCTTCGGTCCACCTGCCGCAGCGCCAGTGGCCCAGCAAGACCATACGCCAGGCCCCGGTATGGTGCAGTGTCGATCTTCGCGACGGCAATCAGGCCCTCATCCAGCCGATGAGCCTCGACAAGAAGCTCGAGATGTTTCGCCTCCTGGTCGATCTCGGCTTCCGCGAGATCGAAGTGGGCTTCCCGTCGGCTTCCCAGGTGGAATACGACTTCACCCGCCTGCTCATCGAAGATAGGCTGATCCCCGATGACGTCAGCATCCAGGTGCTCACCCAGGCCCGCGAACACCTCATCACCAAGACCTACGAGTCGCTGCGCGGCGCCCGCCAGGCCATCGTCCACCTCTACAACTCCACCTCGACCCTGCAGCGCCGCACCGTCTTCAAGATGAGCCGCAAGGAGATCATCGACCTGGCGGTGCAGGGGGCGCGACTGCTCAAAGAGGAGGAGCGCAAGTACCCCGAGACCCTCTTCCGCTACGAGTACTCGCCGGAGAGCTTCACCGGCACCGAACTCGACTTTGCCTTGGACATCTGCGAGCGGGTCATGGAGGTGCTGCAGCCAACCCGTGAACAGCCGATCATCATCAACCTGCCGGCGACGGTGGAGCTCTCCTCGCCCAACATCTACGCCGATCAGATCGAGTGGTTCTGCTCGCATATGGCCGACCGCCAGCTGGCGGTGATCAGTCTCCACGCCCATAATGACCGCGGCTGCGCGGTGGCTGCCACTGAGCTCGCCCTGCTCGCCGGGGGCGAGCGCGTCGAGGGCACCCTGTTCGGCAACGGCGAGCGTACCGGCAACGTCGATATCGTCACCCTGGCCCTCAACATGTTCTCCCAGGGCATCAACCCCCATCTCGACCTGAGCGATATCAACCGCCTGGTGGAGGTCTACGAGCGCGTCTGCGGCCTGTCGGTGCACCCGCGTCACCCCTATGCCGGGGAACTGGTCTACACCGCCTTCTCCGGGTCGCATCAGGATGCGATCAACAAGGGTATGGCCGAGTACCAGGCCGGCGACGGCGGCTTGTGGGAGGTGCCCTATCTGCCCATCGACCCAGGCGACGTCGGCCGCACCTACGAGTCGATCATCCGCATCAACAGCCAGTCGGGCAAGGGCGGGGTGGCCTATATCATGGAGAAGGAGTATGGCTTCCGCCTGCCTCGGGCGATGCAGCCCGAGTTCGGCCGCATCATCCAGGCGGTCACCGACCGCGAGGGGCGGGAACTGCACCACAGCGAGATCTATGCCGCCTTCGAGCGCAATTATCTCGCCGTGAGGAGCCCTTTCGCCCTGCGCGCCTTCAATGTCGTCAAGCACCAGCTGAGCAGCGAGGACCACACCTCTGAAGCCACCGTCGAGGCGACCCTGCTCGCCCATGGCGAGGAGAAGACTCTGGTCGGTTCCGGCAACGGCCCCCTTGATGCCTTCTGCGCCGCGGTGACTGCGGCCGGCCTCAAATCCTTCAAGCTACGCAGTTACGACGAGCACGCCCTCAACGGCGGTTCGAGCGCCCGGGCGGCAGCCTACATCGAGCTGCAGGGAGAGGATGGTGCGGTTGCCTGGGGGGCGGGGGTGGACACCGACATCACCATCGCTTCGGTCAAGGCGGTGGTCAGCAGCCTCAACCGGCTCTAGGCGGCGGGGAGCGGGGCGGCTGGACGTAGTGCCGGTGGCGGCGAATATCGTCTCCGCTGGCACTGGTCGGGTGGCCGACTCCGTACTCTGACCAATGGCCAATATCCGGCCACGCCGCCTGGCTGGTCGAGGCGGCGAGCAAATTGCCGCGCGACCGGGGTGATGCCGCCAGCAAGATGGAGAAAAGGAGACCTCTTCCCCGGTGACCGCTGTCGACGCAATTCACCCTTTTCAGGTATGGGCGGAGGGTGTACACTGCGGCCCTTATCGCGGTCGATATTGGGAACGGCCGCTCTCCTATCTCTTATCAGGTAAGCCATGAACGAGCGTGAGGCTGGCAGCGTCGGGCTGTCGATAGTCATCCCCGTCTATAATGAAGAACAGAGCCTTGCCGAGGTGGTGCGACGAGTGCAAGCCGTCGAGTTGCCGCTGTCGCGGGAGATCATCCTTGTCGACGATGCCTCCCGCGACTCGAGCCATGCCATCGCAATGTCGCTTGCCGGCGACGAGGTGCGGGTGTTCGCCCACCGCGTCAACCAGGGCAAGGGGGCGGCGCTGCGCACCGGCTTCGCCGAGGCGCGGGGCGAGATCGTCCTCATCCAGGACGCTGACCTCGAGTACGACCCGGCCGAGTACCCCAAACTCCTCGCCCCGATTCTCGAAGGCAAGGCAGATGTCGTCTACGGTTCGCGCTTCGTCGGCTCGGAGGCGCACCGCGTCCTCTATTTCTGGCATATGGTCGGCAACCGCATGCTGACTCTGCTCTCCAACATGCTCACCAACCTCAACCTCACCGACATGGAGACCTGCTACAAGGTCTTCCGCCGCGAGGTGCTGGCCGGGATTGCCATTCGCGAGAACCGCTTTGGCTTCGAGCCGGAAATCACTGCCAAGATCGCCCGGCAGCGGGTGCGCATCTACGAAGTGGGCATCTCCTACAGCGGCCGCACCTATCAGGAAGGCAAGAAGATCGGCTGGCGAGACGGGCTGCGCGCCCTGTACTGCATCGTCCGCTACCGCTTCTTCGCCGATTGAACCGGGGCATTACGCCCCTTTCTCCGCAGCACCGTGGCCTCGGCGGCAACCACGCCGGGGTCGACCGTCCCCCTGCTGAACAGCAGAATCAAGAGCAGCCAGCCGTAGCAGACTACCGCCGCAACAGCGGCAACGGCGTAGAAATATCCCAGCGGGCAGAGCACCAGCACCGTCAGCCAATGCAGCATGATCACCTGCCGTGAATGCAGGCGGATGGGGAAGTCGTCATGGCGGCTGATCACCGCCAGCCCGCTGAGGTTCCAGCCATAGAGGGCGGTGAAGGCATGGGAGCGCAGCAGGGGCAAGCTCTCCCGAGGATCGTATGAGGGCGAGAAAGCCAGCAGGATATAGAGAATGCCGGTGATCGAGGTGATCAGCAGGAAGAATATCCCCGAGGTGAGAAAGGCCTTCTGCTGCGATCTCTCCCCCTGTTGCCAGTAGAGGAAGAGGATCAGCGCCACGGCGAGAAAGAGGGTGGTGGCGATGGCGACCTGCGGCAGGAAGAGGTTGGCGAGGATGAAGAGAAAGAAGATGATGACGCCGAGGTTGATGACCCAGAAGCAGAGTTCCTTGAGATAGAAGACGGATGGGACCTCCTGGCGTTTCATCAGGGAAAAGATCGCCGACATGGAGATGAGCGACAGGGGAAAGGAGAAGCCGAGGAAGAAGGTGTCGAGCTTGAATTTCTCCAGGATGAACCAGTGGGCGTACTCACTGTTGAGGATGGCCAGGGAGGCGATCACCAGGCCGAGCGACAGGCAGAGCAGGGCCGCCTGGTGGAACTTGCGCGAGGTGCTCTCGCCTCGGGAAAAGAGAGCCACCGGCAGGCGGCGGCCGAAGTGGTCGACGCGTACCCTCTCGACGATCGCCGCCAGCAGCAGCGGGATGAGCAGGGTGGGCAGGTACCACCTGAAGAAGGCGCACAGGGCGAAAGTCAGGGCAAGGACGAGGAAGAGCTGCCCGCGGCGGCTTAGGGTTTTGCCGCCCTCGGTGAAATGGATGAGGATGGTGCCGCCGCTGCACAGGTTGAAGAGGAAAATGTGCAGACGCTCGAAGTTGAGGACCTGCGGGGGCACCAGGTGGTGGAGGAAGCCGCAGGCCAGGGCCGTGGTCATCATCCCCCACAGCAGGATTTTCAGGTGCGCGCTCATCGCTGCAGTTGCCTCTTGTTCCATGTCGCCGTCACTCTGGCCTGCACCGTTTTCCGCGACGACCTTAGGTTTCTCCGGGCAGACCTGGCGGTCCCTTCGCCCGGAGCGATGATCGGCAGGCGAGAGGGCTTACCGGTCCTGGTACTGTCGGTCGGGGCGGCCGAGAAGGGAGCGCAGCGCTCCTTCGAGGCTGGGGTGGCGGAAACGAAACCCCGAGGCGAGGAGCTTGTCGGCCGTCCCACGACAGCTGGAGAGTAATATTTCCGAGGCCATCTGTCCATAGAGGATGCGCAGCAGGGTCGCCGGCAGCGGGCAGAGCAGGGGGCGTCCGGTGACTTTCGCCACGGTGGCCAGCAGCTGGCGGTTGCTGACCGGCTGCGGGGCGACGATGTTTAGCGGCCCCTCCAGGGCCGGGCAGGTGGCGGCATGGAGGATGGCGGCGATCATGTCGTCGGCGCTGATCCAGCTGATATACTGATCTCCCGAGCCATGGCGGCTGAAGATGCCGCAGGGGGAGGCGGCGAGCAGCCGTTGCAACGCCCCGCCGCGGGGGGTGAGGCCGACCCCGAGGCGCAGCAGCACGGTGCGGATACCCGCCTGCCGCGCTGCCCCGGCGGCCTCCTCCCATTGCCGGCAGACCTCCGAGATGAAGTCGCTGCCCGGTGGATTCAATTCGCTCTGCGGTGTCTCGCCGCGGTCGCCATAATAGCCCACCGCCGAGGCGGAGAGGAAGACCGCAGGTTTGCGCGCTGCCCTGGCCATGGCGCTGGCCAGGAGGGTCGTGCCCTGCACCCGGCTGTCGATCACCTGCCGCTTCTTCTCCTCGCTCCAGCGCGACAGGCCGATATACTCGCCGGCGAGGTGGATGACCGCATCCACCTCGGGGAGGTCGTCGTCACAGAGGTGACCGTTTTGTGGATCCCAGAAGATCTCGTTGGCCCCATGTCGTGGCCTGCGCCGCACCAGGGTGTGGACCTGGTGGCCGCCGGTGGTGAGGAGGGGTAGGAGGTCGCGGCCGAGGACGCCGCTTGCCCCGCTGACGAGAAAGCGCAAAGGCCGGGTGGAACATCGACTGTGGAGGAGCAGGTCGTGGTGGAGAACCTCGCTGCGCCGCGCGAAGAGGGCGACCAGGCCGCGCCGTGCCAGCCTGTCGATAAACCTCGGCAGCAGGCGTTGGCCGGGCAGGCGGTAGTGGACCCGGTCGTTCAGCGCAGCCCCCTGCGGGGTGTCGGTAAAGAGGTGGCGGTGCTGCCACAGGGCGAAGGGGCCGCGTTCCTGCACATCGCAGAACATGTGCGGCGGCACCGCTTCGACGTGGAGGCCGCGGTAGGGCAGCCTCAGCGGCCCGAAGCCGAGCCGCAGCACCACCCTCGCCCCGGCCTCGATGCCACCGCTACTCTCCACCACTTCGATGTGCTGCCAGGGAGGCAGCAGCCGCTGCAGGGCCCCGGCGCGGGCGTGCCAGGCGTAGAGTTCGGCGGCGCTGACGGGAAAGACCGCCTGATGGGTGAAGAGGCTGCTGTCGGCGGGGTCGGTTGGCGGCATGGCGCGGCTCCTCAAGGCTCCGGGGCTACTGTTCAAGGCCGAGGTAGCGGCTCTTCAGCTCAGGCTTGCGCCGCAGTTCGTCACTGGTGCCGCTCCACACCACCTGTCCCTTCTCCATGAGGAAGTGGCGGTCGGCGATGGCCAGCAGGGCGTCGATATTCTTGTCGATGACGAGGATCGACAGGCCGCGGTCCTTGAGCGTGGTCAGCGCCTGCCAGATCTCGCGGCGGATGAGCGGTGCCAATCCCTCGGTGGCCTCGTCGAGGACCAGGAGGGATGGGTTGATCATCAGCGCCCGGCCGATGGCCAGCATCTGCTGTTCGCCACCGGAGAGCTGGTTGCCGTAGTGGCGCAGTCGCTCGGCGAGGCGCGGGAAGAGGGCAAAGACCGTCTCGAGGGTAAAGGGTTCCCTGGCCCGGCGGCTGTTGGCGGCGGTGGCGAGGAGATTCTCGCGCACGGTGAGGTTGGCGAAGATCTGTCGTCCCTCGGGGACGAGCCCGATGCCGAGGCGGGCGATGCGGTGGCTGGGCAGCCGCTGCAGGGCCTGGCCCTGGTAGGCGATGGAGCCGGCGGTGATCGGCAGCAGGCCGAGGATGGCGCGCACCGTGGTGCTCTTGCCCATGCCGTTGCGGCCGAGCAGGGTGACTACCTCACCTTCGGCCACCCTGAGGCTGACCCCGAACAGCACCTGGCTTTCGCCGTACCCGGCGTTAATGGCGGCGACCTCGAGCATCACCCTTCCTCCCCGAGATAGGCCTGGCGCACCAGGGCATTGCCGCGGATCTCCGCCGGGGTGCCGGTGGCGATGTCGTGGCCGTAGACGAGCACAGTGATGCGGTCGGCCAGCGAGAAGACCACGTCCATGTCGTGCTCGACGAGGAGGATAGTCAGCTGCCCCTTGAGTCGCCTGATGATCCTTGTCAACTCCACCGTGCCACCTGGGCCAAGGCCGGCCATGGGCTCGTCGAGGATGAGCAACTGGGGATCGACGACCAGCGCCATGCCCACCTCCAGCTGTCGTTTCTCCCCATGGGAGAGGCTGGCCGCCGGCTGGTCGCGGTGCTGCAGCAGGTCGAAGCGGGTCAGCGCCTCCTCCAGTCGCTCCGTTAGCCGTGGCGCCCGGCGCCAGTGGCGGAAGAAATGGAAATTGCCGCCGTGGCCGGCCAGAAGGGCCAGGCCGAGGTTCTCGGCCACGGTGAGGTTCTCGAAAATATGGGTGATCTGGAAGGAGCGGGCGATGCCCAGCCGTGCCCGGTGGTGGGCGGGGAGCCTGGTGATGTCCTGGCCGCGGAAGACCACCCGGCCGCTGTCGGCGATGAGGTCGCCGCTCAGCTGGTTGACCAGTGTGGTCTTGCCGGCGCCGTTGGGGCCGATGAGGGCATGCACCTCACCCTGCCGCACCGACAAGGAGAGGTCGTTGGTGGCGAGGAGGGCCCCGAAGCTCTTGTTGAGGCCGGTCACGTCGAGCAGCGCTTCAGCCATGGCGCTTCCTCCCGCTGATGAGGAGGGGGAGGAGGCCGTTGCGGGCAAAGAGCACGGCAAGCACCAGCAGCGGGCCCATATAGGCCATCCAGTGCTCGGTGTACATGTTCAGCCCCTCCTCGAGGAGCAGGTAGACGGCGGCGCCGAACACCGGGCCGAAGAGGGTGCCGATGCCACCGAGGAGGACCATGACCATCAATTCCCCGGACAAGGTCCAGTTGAGCAGGCCGGGGCTGACGAACTCGCTGTGGTTGGCGAGCAGCGCCCCGGCGAGGCCGGCGCTGCCCCCGGCGATAGTGAACAGGGCGAGGCGGTATCGGCCGGTGTTGACACCCAAACCCCGGGCACGCCGCTCGTTGTCACCGGTGCCGCGGAGGATGAGGCCGAAGCGGGAGTGGACGAGACGCGATGCGAGCAAGAGGAAGGCGATCAGGCAGAACAGGCAGAAATAGTAAAAGTGGGTGTCGTTGTCGAGGTTGACCAGCGGCAGCTTGCTGCGGCCCAGCAGCGACAGGCCGTCGTCTCCGCCATAGGCCTCCAGCGAGATGAAGAAATAGTAGAGCATCTGCGCGAAGGCCAGGGTGATCATGATGAAGTGCATGCCGGTAGTGCGCAGGCAGAGAGCGCCAATGACCAGGGCCGCCAGGGAGGCGGCGAGCACCGCCAGCGGCAGGATGACCAGGCCGCTGACCTCGCTGTCGGCAACGAGCGCCAGGGCGGGGGCGAGGCCAGGTGCGCCGAGGTGGAGGTGAAGGATGCCGGCGGCATAGGCGCCGATGCCGACATAGGCGGCGTGGCCGAGGCTGATCATCGCCCCGTAGCCGAGGAGCAGGTCGAGGCTCGCCGCCGCCAGGCCGTAGATGAGGATGCGGCTGGCCAGAGACAGCAGGTAGGGGTTGCCGAAAAGGTGTGCCGCCGCTGGCAACAGGGAAAGGAGGACGGCGGCGAGGAGGAGAAAGAGCTGCTTGCGGGTCATGGCCGATCAGTGGTGGGCGGGGAACAGCCCTTTGGGTTTGATCACCAGCACGAGGGCCATAAAGATGTAGATGGCCATGGAGGCGAGCGAGGCGGCGACGCTGTCGGCGGTGGCCGGAGACAGTAGCAGGCGCAGCAGCAGGGGCAGGAAGGCGCGGCCGAGGGTGTCGACCAGTCCCACCAGCACCGCGCCGATGAAGGCGCCGCGCACCGAGCCGATGCCGCCGATGACGATGACCACGAAGGTCAGGATGAGGATCGACTCGCCCATCCCTGGCTCTACGGCGAGGATCGGCCCGGCCATGAGCCCGGCCAATCCGGCGAGCATCGCCCCGCAGCCGAAGACCAGAGTGTAGAGCAGGGTGATGTTGACGCCGAGGGCGGCCACCATCTCCCGGTTCACCGCCCCGGCGCGCACCTGCATGCCGATGCGCGTGCGGGTGAAGATCAGCCACAGCAGCACGGCCACCGCCAGGCCGACGGCGAGTACCGCCAGGCGGTAGATGGGGTAGGGCAGGCCGGGGAGGATCTGCACGCTGCCGGAGAGGGCGGCCGGGATATCCATGAACAGCGGCTGGCGGCCCCAGATGATGCGCGTCATTTCGTTGCAGAAGAGGATGACGCCGAAGGTGGCGAGGACCTGGTCGAGATGGCGCCGCCGATAGAGGTGGCGCAGAATGAGCGCCTCGGCCAGACAGCCGGCCAGCCATGATGCGCCGAGGGCGGCGAAGATGGCGAGGAGGAAGGAGCCGCTGTGCAGGGCCACGGTGGCGCCGACATAGGCGCCGATCATATAGAAGGAGCCGTGGGCGAGGTTGATCACCTGCATGATGCCGAAGACCAGGGTCAGCCCCGCCGACATGAGAAAGAGGGTCACGCCCAACTGCAGGCCGTTGAGCAACTGTTCACAGAAGAGAAGCATAACCTTGGGGGCCCAGAGGCCCCCGGGCGGAAAAGGAGCTGAAAACGACGCGGAACGCGGCGGCGGGTGGGCCGCCACTTACATCTTGCACTCCGCGGCATAGGCATCGACATGGTTGGTGAAGACCTTTTTCACCGTCTTGTTGGTGAAGCCGCCGTCGCTGCGCACCACTTCGCGGATATAGAGGTCCTGTATCGGGTGCTGGTTGGCGCCGAAAGCGAAGTTGCCGCGCACCGAGGCGAACTCGGCCTTCTTCACCGCCTGACGCAGGGCTTCAGGTTCGGCCTTGCCGCCGGTCTGGCGCAAGGCCGATGCCAGCAGCATGGCGGTGTCGTAGCCCTGTGCGGCATAGAGGGTAGGGGTGCGCTTGAAGGCCTTACGGAAGTTCTCGACAAACTCGCGGTTGGCGGGGTTGTCGAGGTCGTGGGTCCACTGCGAGCCGTTCTTCACCCCCAGGGCGGCTTCGCCGACGGCGGCAAGCAACCGCTCGTCGAAGGAGAAGGCCGGGCCATAGAGGGGAATGGTGCCGCCGAGGCCGGCCTGGGCGTATTGCTTGACGAAGTTGATGCCCATGCCGCCCGGCAGAAAGAAAAAGACCGCATCGGGCTTGGCGTCGCGGATGGTGGCGATCTCCGCCGCGTAGTCGGCCTGGTCGAGCTTGGTATAGACCTCGCCGGCGATCTGGCCCTTATAATAGCGCTTGAACCCGGCGAGGTGATCCTTGCCGGCCGGATAATTGGGAGCCAGCAGGTAGACATTGCCATGGCCGGTCTCGGTGACGTACTGGCCGACCACCTCGTCGAGGTTGTCGTTCTGGTAGGAGACGCTGAAGTAGTTGGGGTGGCAGCCCTTGCCGGCCAGATCCGAGGGGCCGGCGTTGGCGCTCAAATAGAGGACTTCGTCGCGAACCAGCTTCGGCACCACCGCCATGGCGACGTTGGAGAAGACGATACCGGTCATGATCTTGATGCCGTCCTTCTGGGCGAAGCGCTGAGCGATCTGCTTGCCCTTTTCCGGCTTGGCTTCGTCATCCTCCACCAGCAACTCCACCGACACTCCGCCGAGCTTGCCGCCTTCTTTCTCCATGGCCAGGGAAAAACCATCACGAATTTCCTCGCCGAGGTAGCCGGCCTTGGTGGACAGGGTGGTGATCATGCCGATCTTCACCGTGTCGGCAGCGAAAGAGGTGGCCGGCAATAGCAGGGCCAAGGTACAGAGACCGGTGAGCAGCTTCTTCATGATCACTCCTTGTCGAAGAGGGTTTGTCGAGATGGCGGCTGCGCCGACGTTTATTAGGCGAAACGGTTCGGCGGCGGAAGAGTTTGGAAGCGGAGCCTAGTGAAACGACCGCTAAAAAGCAAGCAAAAATCTCCTCCGCCTCGACGGTCCCTGGTCCTGGGAAAGACCATGGACCAGACGAAGGGTTGAGGTGTGAGCGCTGCCGCGGTCGATGATGGCGGTGAGGCTGCAGGTTCGGCGGGGGCCGCCGATGCCGGGGCCTGGGACCAGCCAGACAGGTGACAGGGAAAGGCGCGTCGAGCCATGCCGCCGGCGCGGTTGTCGCGGCCGCTGCTGCAGCTTGGCCTGCAACTCTCTTATTCCTCGTCCTTCTTGCCGAGTCGACCGGCGCCCTTCTTCTTGCCTTTTTTCTTGGCGAGCAGGAGCCGTCCCGCGGCGGCGCGTTTTTCGGCGCGGCCAATGAGGTAGTGGTGCACGCAGAAGTCAGCGGCGCCATCTTCGGCCTGGCGCTGCACATAGGAGCCGTCGGCGCGCATCTCCCAGAGGTTGCGGACGTTGTTGAGCTGCAGATCGAGGATCTCGCGCAGCAGGGCTTTGTGTCGCGTCGACTGCACCGGTACGCAGACCTCGACGCGGCTCTCGAGGTTGCGCTTCATGAGATCGGCGGAGCCGATATAATACTCCTCGTCGCCGCCGTTTTTGAAGTAGTAGATGCGCCCGTGCTCGAGAAAGCGCCCGACCAGCGAGACGATGCGGATATTGTCGGAGATGCCGGGGATCCCGGGGCGCAGGCGGCAGGTGTCGCGGACGATCATGTCGATATGCACCCCGGCCATGGAGGCGCGATAGAGGGCCTCGACCACATCCCGGTCCTCGAGGGCATTGGTCTTGAGCTGGATGAGGCCGCCGCGGCCCTGGCGCTGGTGCTCGATCTCCCCGGCGATCTTGGCGAGCAGGGCCTTCTTGAGCTGCTTCGGGGAGGGCAGGATTTTGTCGTAGCGGCGCGCGGCGATGCAGCCGCTGGTGAGATAATTGAACAGTTCGGTGAGGTCGGAGCCGATCTCGGCGTCGCAGGTGATCAGCCCGAAATCGACATAGGCGCGGGCGGTGCCGGCATGGTAGTTGCCGGTACCGATATGAGCGTAGCGGCGCAGGCCGTTATAGTCCTTGCGGATGACGAAGATCAGCTTGGAGTGCGTCTTCATGCCGACGATGCCATAGGAGACGTGGATGCCGGCTTCCTCAAGGGACTGCGCCCAGTGGATGTTGGCCGACTCGTCGAAGCGCGCCATCAGCTCCACCACCACCGCCACCTGCTTGCCGTTCTGGGCGGCGTTGATGAGGTACTGGACGATGCGCGACTTCTTGGCGGTACGGTAAAGCGTGGCCTTGATGGCCAGAACCTTGGGGTCGGTGCTGGCCTCGCGCAGGAAGCGCTCCACTGAGGTGTCGAAGCTCTCGTAGGGGTGTTGCAGGAGGATGTTGCCCTGCTCGCGGATGGTGTGAAAGATGTTGGGGTCGTCGCCGAGGAGCTCCGGGTTGTCCACCGGGTGGTGAGGCGGGAAGTGCAGGTCGGGGCGCTCGATGAGCGCGATCTGCTGCAGGTCGCGCAGGCCGAGGATGCCCTCGACGTCGTAGACATCCTGCTCTTCGTCGATACCCAGCTCGGCGGCGAGCTTGCCGCGGTGGTAGTCGCTCATGCCGCGCTCCACCTCGAGGCGGACGATCTCGGCGAACTTGCGGTTGCGCAGCGCCGATTCGATCATCGCCAGCAGGTCGTTGGCCTGCTCCTCGGCCTTCTCGGTGATGGCGTTGCGGGTGACGCGGAAGGCGGCGCAGGACTCGATCTCCATCCCCGGCAGGAGCAGCGGCAGGTTGTTGGCGACCAGGTCCTCGAGGAGGATATACAGCTGTTTCCGCGCGATCTGCACGAAGCGGGGTGTGTCGACGCCGGTAGGGATCTTGATGCGGATGAGGTTGCTGTGATCGGTCTCCGGGTAGCGCACACTGACCAGGAGGTTGATGGAGAGGTTGGAGATGAACGGGAAGGGGTGCGCCGGGTCCATGCCCTGGGGGGTGAGCAGCGGATAGATGTCGTTGTGGAAATACCTGTTGACCTCGGCACGGTCGCTCTCCTCCAACTCGCGGTACTTGGTGATGACGATACCTTTTTCGCCCAGTTCGCCCCACAGTCGCCGTTCCAGCTGCAGCTGCTGGTCGAGGATCTCGCGCACCACCACCCGGCAGGCATCGATCTGTTCCTGAGGCAGGCGGCCATCGATGGACAGGCTGCGTACGCTGGCCCCGACCTGCTGCTTGAGGCCGCCGATGCGCTTCATGAAGAACTCGTCGAGGTTGGAGCCGATGACCGCCAGAAAGAACACCTTCTCCAGCAGGGGGTTGCGGTCGTCCCCAGCCTCGTGCAGGACCCGCTTGTTGAAGGCCAGCCAGGTCAGCTCACGGTTGAGGTAGAATTCCGGCGAGCGCAGGTCGGGGGTTGGCGCAGTGAGGAGGGGTGGGGTATCGGCTGCGGCGGCGATGGCGGTGTCGAGGGCGTTCTTCATGGTCGTCGAGATATCGGCGGCAGGTATTGGAGATGGCCGTTCCCGGGCCGCTGCGGCGGGGGAGGCCGGAGATGACATATTCCCTCAATGATAGACGATTCCTCCGGCAAAAGATAGCGGCGAGAGCGGCTATTCCCGGCCATGTGGCCGATTTTCCCGGCTCTCTCACGGTTCGCAGGGATACTGACTGTCGCAGCGAGGTCGAGACTTTTATTAAATTTGTTGTGCCGGCTCGTTTTGACCTTCGAAAAAGATCGGGGGTAAGGTAGAAAGAGAGGTGAGGCCTGCCTCGCTGCCCCTCGTCCACTCCTTCGCCGACCCATCCGCCATGGAACCCTTCGTCTACCAACTCCCTGCCAGCGTCTCCGCCGAGCGGCTCTGCCGCCAGCTGCCCGAGGAAAGCGGGCTGGCGCTGCGTCTCGACCGTCAGGACAGCCGCGAGGGGCTGCTGCTCGACACCTTCGACGGCGCCCTGTTCAACTCGGGGAAGGTTCTCGTGTCCCTCGATGGCGGGCTGCTGCTCCTTGATCTCCACGATGGGCGCGTGCTGGAGCAGGCCGGGCCTCTCGGCGGTACGGTGATCGGCGACATGGTCAAGGGGCCGGTGGTCGATCTCCTCGTCGAACTCGCTCCCCTGCGCGCGCCGCTGCCGGTGGCGTCGCTGCGCCTGCGGCGCGAGGAGGGGCGGCTGGTCGACGACGAGGGTAAGACGCTGGTGCGTTTTTGCCAGCTGATGTGCGCCAGGGGGCAGGGGCGCATGGTCGGGGTTGGTTGCAGTCAGCCGCTGCGTGGCTACGAGGAGGCCGGCGAGGTGCTGCGCCTTGCCTTGCAGGGGTGCGGCGCCGTGCCCTGTGGTGATGGCCAGGAGCTGTACGAGGCCCTGAAGCTGCCTCTGCCCGCTTATCAGGCCAAGCCGGAGATCGTTCTTCATGCCGAGGCGCCGGTTGGCGACAGCGCCCTGCTCCTGCTGCGGACCTTCCTGCAGGTGGCGCGGGCCAACGAGGGCGGCATCGCCGCCGACTCCGACAGCGAGTTCCTCCACGACTACCGCGTCGCGCTGCGCAAGATCCGCTCCCTGCTCAGTCTCTTTACCGGGGTCTTCGATGCCGCGGCCACGGAATCCCTCAAAGGCCAGCTGGCCGACCTGATGCGCACCACCAATGGCCTGCGTGACCTCGATGTCTACCTCCTGCGCCGCGGCGATTACCATGCCCTGGTACCGGCTTCGGCCCATCCCGGGCTGAAGCTGCTCTTCGACGAGCTCCTCGGCCGGCGCCACGAGGAGCAGCGCCGCGTCAAACTCGCCCTGTCCGGCAAGGCCTACAAGAGGAAGATGGCGGCCCTGGCGCGGGCTTTTACCGTCGGTCGCGGTACGCTCAAGCCTGGGCCACTGGCCACGGAAGCGTCGCGACCCTTCGCCGCCCGCCTCATCCTCAAGCGCTATCGCCGCGTCTGCAAGGTGGCGCGCGGCCTCGACGAGACCACCCCCGACGAGGGCATCCACCGCCTGCGCATCCATTGCAAGAAGTTGCGCTATCTCATGGAATTTTTTTCCTCGCTCTTTCCCCCGGCGGAGATCAAGGGGGTAATCCGCTCTCTCAAGCAACTGCAGGACTGTCTCGGCACCTTCAATGACCTCTCGGTGCAGCAGAATTTCCTGGCGACCCTTCTCGCCGGCGCCCAATGCGGCGGCGCCAGGGCGGTGCCGCTGGCCTATGCCGTCGGCGCCCTGACGGCGATGCTGGCCAGTCTGCAGGCCAGGGAGCGCGGCCGGGTCTTCGACAGCCTCGCCCTCTTCTGCGGCGAGGAGAACCGCCTCATCTTTGCCGAGCTGTTCACCAGCCGACAGGAAGACGATGAAGATACTCGCCTGCTACAGCAATAAGGGTGGCGTCGGCAAGACCGCCACCGCCGTCAACCTTGCCTATCAGAGCGCCCTTAACGGCTACCGCACCCTGCTCTGCGATCTCGACCCGCAGGGCGCCTCCGGCTTCTATCTGCGTATCAAGCCGCCCAAGCCCAAAGCAGCCAGGGAGGCAGCGGCCTTCGACGATTTCGCGTGGATCGCCGGCGCCATCCGCGCCAGTGACTACACCAACCTCGACCTCCTCCCCGCCAGCGCCGAGTACCGCCATGTCGATATTTTCCTGTCGCGCCTGAAAAACCGCCGCTCGCGGCTCAAGAAGCTCCTCCGTGCCGCCGGGGACGACTACCAGGTGGCCATCCTCGACTGCCCGCCCAATGTTTCGCTGCTCTCGGAGAACGTCTTCAAGGCCGCCGACAGGGTGGTGGTGCCGGTGATCCCCACCACGCTCTCGGTGCGCACCCTGGAGCAGCTCTACCGCTTCTTTCGCGACCAGGGCTACCAGCGCCGCAAGCTGCTGCCCTTCTTCTCCATGGTGCAGCATGGCAAAAATCTCCACCGCGACACCATGGTGGCGTTGCAAAAGGAGTATAAGCGCTTACTAAAGAGCTATGTGCCTTTCTCCGCCGAGGTGGAAAAGATGGGCATTCACCGGGCGCCGGTGGCGGTGTTCGCCGGCCGCGACCAGGTTGCCGCCGCCTACCGCGAGCTGTGGCGCGAGGTGGAAGAGCGGGTGAAACTCGACAACGACAAGCCGGAGGACGGCGATTGAGCTGCCAGCGGCGGAACTCTGCGAGGAGAACGTTTCATGGGCAAGAAAAAGAAAGAAAAGAAAGAGTGCTGCGAAAAGTACAAGAAGAAAAAGGGCAAGCGCTGTTCCGATTGCCCCAAGGCCTGATCCCCGCCAGGGGAGCGGGATGACGCCGGCGGTCGTCTTTGGCCGGAGGGCTGTATCCTTACCGTCCCCAGCGGTCAAGGCGAGCCGCTGGTTGTGTGCAGGCGGGAAGCGCAGGGGTACTGCTGAGGAGTGCCGGCAGGCCTTCATACTGCCTGTTTCACACTCAGCCCATCACTCGTCCGTGGCAGGAATGAGCTTTTCCCACAGCGGCCCGATATGGCCGAAGCGGTGCATCAGCGGGATGAGCCGCTCGCTGTCGGCCACCGGATAGATACGGCCGCGCTGCCCACGAAAGTCTGCCAGCACTGCGCGCTCGATCTCCTCCCGCGAGATTGCCGGGGAATAGTAATACCGCGACGTCACCAGGTCGGTGTCCCTTTCGATATGGCCTTCGCGCACTGCCTGGCGGTACAGGGCGGTGCCGGGGAGGATGCGGATGCCGATATAGGTAAACACCACCGTGCGCCGCAGCCGCTGCAGGTTACAGAGACCCTGGCGCAGGGTATCTGCTGTCTCTCCCGGCCCGCCGAAGATGACGAAGTGGGCGCAGGGGATGTCCTCGGCGAGGATATTGTTGTGCACCGCCGCCACCTCGTCGAAGGTAAAACCCTTGCCGAGGCCGGCCAGGGTGGCGTCGCAGGCGGCGTCGGTACCCACCTCCATGGCCGCCAGGCCACTTCTCTTGAGGAGCCTGAGGCTCTTCCTGTCGATATGCTGCGGACGAAAGAAGGCGCACCACGGGGTGCGGTTGCCGGCGCTCGCCAGGGCTTCGGCAAGCTCCAGGTAGCGGCCCTGCGGGTCGTTGAAGATGGCGTCGGTAAAGAAGATGTAGCGCGCGCCATAGCGCTTGGTCAGCTCACCGACCTCTTCCGCGACCAGGGCAGCTGGACGGTGCCTGAGGGTCCTGCCCTCGATGGTCGGGTAGCTGCAGTAGCCGCAGCCATACGCGCAGCCGCGCTTGCTCTGCACGTTGAGCATGCCGCCGTGTTCGAGGTAGTAGGGGGTGACCGCGGCGGAATAGCGCGGCCTGCAGGAGGGAAAGGAAGCGGCCGGCATGGCCAGCAGCTTCTCCCCTGGCGGGTCGCCGCTGACGAGGCGCTCGAGCAGAACGGGCAAGGCCTCCTCGCCCTCGCCGACGATGCCGTAGTCGGCCTGGCAATGGTAGAGGAGCGGCCCCGGCATGATGGAAAAACCAGGCCCGCCGAGCACCACCGGCGCTGTACTCTCTTCCCTGATAATGGCGATGGCGCTGGTGATGTCGTCGAGCAATTCGAGGCGGGAGGCGCTGTCGACGGTGTCGATGTTCCTGATCGAGATGCCGACGAGGTCGTAATGTTTCTGCCGCAGCAGCTGACGCAGCGGCTCGTGGCCGCCGGCGGCGAGGATGTCGAGATGGTCGGCCTGATGGCCGCGTTCCTCGAGGGCCCCGAGCAGGTAGGCGATGCCCAGCGGGTAGACAGGGTAGGGCAGGGTCATGCGGTTGGCGGAAACCAGCAGGCAGCTGCCATGGCGGGCCATGGGAGGTGGGCGGTCAGCACTCATGGTAGCGCTCGAGATCGGCGAAGGTGTCCCCCGCAAAGAGGATGTGGCGGAACCTGACCAGATCGTCGTGGAAGATGCGCCGGTTGTCGTAGGGCTGGAAGTGGGCGGCGAGCAGGCGGTAGATGCGCCGGTTGGCGTGGCCGAGGCCGGCGGCGTTGCGGAAGGAGAGCGCCTGCAGGTCGGCCAGGGTCTCCAGGGTGAGGACGTGCTTGGCGTTCTCCACCGCGCGCAAGGCCTTGCGCGCGGCGACGGTGCCCATGCTGACCACGTCCTGGTTGGCGGCGTTGCAGGAGATGGTGTTGACGCTCATCGGCGCCGCCAGGTTGCGGTTTTCGGCGGTGGTCGAGGTGGCCAGATACTGTGCGCCCATGAAGCCCATGGCCAGCCCGGCCGGGCCGTCGATAAGGTGTTCCGGCAGGCCCTCGCTGAGGTTTTTGTCGAGCAGCTTGTTGAGGCGCCGCTCGGAGAGGTTGCACAGGGTGGAGACGGCGATGCACAGCATGTCCATGGCCATGCTGATGCTCTGCCCGTGGAAGTTGCCGCCGTGGAGGATTTTGCCCTCTTCGGGAACCACCAGCGGGTTGTCGTTGGAGGAGTTGGCCTCGATCTCCACCGTCCGCCGGGCGGCGTCGAGGGTCTCGCGTACCGGGGCGAGGACCTGCGGGGTGCAGCGCAGCGAGTAGACGTCCTGCACGGTGATCGAGGTCTCGTAGACCGCCTCGCCATCCCTGGCCTGTTCGCGGATGGGACGGTGCAAGGCCTCGCGGCTGGTCAGGTTGGTGGTGCTCTGGCAGAGGCGCGCGATGGTCGCGGCGATGCGCTGCTGACCGGGATGGGGCTTGATGCGGTGCAGATCGGCATCGAAGGCGTCGCTGATGCCGCCGAAGATCTCCACGCCCAGGGCGGCGTTGACGCAGGCGACATTGCAGAGCTTTTCGGCGTTGGCAAGCGCGTAGGCGGCGATGGCGGTCATCGCCGCGGTGCCGTTGATCAGCGCCAGCCCCTCCTTGCAGGCCAGGACCAGGGGCCTCAGGCCGGCGCGGGCCAGCGCCGCCGAGGCCTCCATGGCCTCGCCATGGTAGAAGGCCTGGCCGAGGCCGAGGATGGCCAGCGACATGTGGGCGAGGTGGATGAGGTCGCCCGAGGCACCGACGCTGCCGCATTCGGGGATAAAGGGGGCGATGCCGGCGTTGAGCATGTCGCGCATCTGGGCGAGCAACTCGAGCCGCACCCCGGAATACCCTTTGACCAGGGTGTTGAGGCGCACCGCCATGGTGGCGCGGGCCAAGCCTGGCGAGAGTGGCGCGCCGAGGCCGGCGGCGTGGCTGATGATGAGATTGTGCTGCAGGGTCTCGATGCTGGCATGGTCGATGATCTTGTTGCACATCGGCCCGTAGGAGGTGTTGACGCCATAGATGACCTGCCCTTCGGCCACCGCCCGCTCGAGCAGCTGACGCGAGAGCTGACAGCGCACAAGGGCCTGTGGGTCGAGGCTGACGGCTCTTGCACCCTCGCCGATGGCGACGATGTCCTCGGCGGTGAGTGTTTCGCCGCTGAGCACGATCTCTGTGGACTGGGTATTGGCGTTCATGAAGGCTGGTGGCGAAGTTTTGGCGAGAGGATTGCCGCGAGGATTATACCTAGCCGGTGGTGGCAGGCGATTCCCCGGTGGCAACGTAGTCGGTCAGGCTGGCCAGGGAGCGCAGCACGGTGCGGGTGGTGTTCTCCGAGTTCATGCGCACGCCATAGCGCTGCTGCACGGTGACGGCGATCTCCAGGGCGTCGAGGGAGTCGATGCCCAGGGCCGAATCCGGGCCGATGAGCGGACCGTGTACGTCGAAGGTCTCCCGGTCGGCCGCCGGCAGCTTGCAGGTGACCTCTATCAGCTCGAGTAATTCCAGTTGCAGAGGGGTCATGGTGTGGCCTGGGTCTGGGGCGTGGCAGGGGATGAGGCGGCGGCTACCGCCGGCGTCGCCGTCTTTCTGGCGAACAGTCCGGCGTCGCGCATGCGCAGGCCGTCGATCCTCTCGCAGAGCCGCCCGGAGGGTTCGGCGATGCGCAGGGCGAAGGTCAGCTCGGCCGGACTCTCGGCGGTGAGCGTGGCGCGTATCAGGTAGTCCTTGCCGGGCTGGGTCGGCCGCAGGACCCGCCGCTCGGCCATGCCTACCGGGAAGGGGATGAAGCTGGCCCGCTGCTGGCCGAGGACGCAGGCGGCATGCATCGCCCCATCGCAGGGAAAGGGCGAGCCAAGCAACCCCGCCACCCCCTCGTCGCCGGCGACGAGGGGGGCGCGCACCGTGCCCAGGGCATGGTCGCCAATTATCTGCAGGGTGCCCTGCAGGCTGTGGTAGGTGGGGCCGAAGGGCACCAGGTGGCGATAGATGTCAGTGGCGGAAAAGGTCAACCTCGCCCGCTGCGGCAGAGCCATGTCGTAAACCTCCTCCCTCGTCTCCTCGGCTGGCCCGAGGCGAAAACGTACCCGGCAGTGCTCCTTGACCCGCGTCATCCCCTTGAGCGGCGTCTCGCTGCACAAGGCCGCGCTCAGCCAGCCATCCTCCACCTCCGTCTCCACCAGTACCTCAAGCTCGCCCTGCCGGCCGGTGATGTCGAGAAACTTGGTCAGGCGGACCTCGCTCATGGCGGTGATGTCGACCGCCGGGCAGACCTCGCGGCTGCGAGCGGCGAGGAACAGCAGGGCTTCCACCGCCGGCAGCACCGCCCTGCCGGAGACGCCGTGGTCGGCGAACCAGGGCTTCACCGTCAGCGGGCAGCGCTGTCGCCGGGCCGGGCTCACCGCGGGAACTCCCGCCACAGGGCGACTGTCTTGGCGTCGATTTCCACCGGGATGCCCTTACCGTTGACGGCGCAGTGGCGGGTGAAGCCGGTGCAGCAGATTTCACCGTCGGCGGCGCGGGTGATGAGATAGTCGAACTGCAGTTTGACCAGCTCGAGCGATGTCGGCCGGGTATGGATATACATCAGGTCGTCGTAGTAAAGCGGCGAATAGTAATTGAGCTCGGTCTTGATAATCGGGTAGGTGTAGCCGCTGGCCTCGATGTCCTTGTAGGGATAGTTGAAGTGCCGCATCAGTGAGGCGCGGCCATATTCAAAGTATTTCAGATAGTTGGCGTGGTAAACTACCTGGGAGCGGTCAGTGTCGACATAGAGGGTGCGCAGCTCGCAACGATGCCAGAGGGTGCCGCTGCCGGCGTCGCGGACGTGGCTGGGCTCTTCGGCGAGGGGCTGCGGGATGAAGGGGCGCGGCCGCATCACAGCCCCCGGAAGACGATGCAGCAGTTGGTGCCGCCGAAGCCGAAGGAGTTGGAGAGCACCAGTTCGTGTGCCTGCCGGCGGGGTAGGTTGGGAACGACGTCGAGATCGGCGAACTCCGGGTCGGGAAGGTGGTTGACCGTTGGTAGCAGGACGCCCCGTGCCATGCCCTCGACTGTCAGGGCGGCCTCGATGGCCGCCGAGGCCCCCAGCGAGTGGCCGACCTGGCTCTTGTTGGCCACCACCGGGATGGTGGACAGACGATCGGCGAAGACGCGGCGCAGGCAGTGCACCTCGGTGGCGTCGCCGGTGGGGGTCGAGGTGCCATGGGCGTTGATGGCGTCGATGTCGGAGGGAGCCAGTTCGGCGTCATCGATAGCCTCGTTGATGGCGTCGACGATGGTCTCTGCGTTGGGGCGGGTGAAGTGATGGGCGTCGGAATTCCAGCCGACGCCTTTGATCTCGGCCAGCGCTTTCAGGCCATGGGCGCGCACCGCCTCTTCGGCGGCGAGCACCAGCACGCCGGCGCCCTCGGCGAGCACAAAGCCCTTGCGGTCGACGCTGAACGGGCGCGAGGCCTGGGTGGGGTCCTCGGCGGCGCGGTCCTTGGGGCCGACTTTGATGGTCGCCAGCATGTTGGAGAAGCCCTGGATGATCTCCGGCACCAGGCAGGTCTCGACACCCCCGGCGAGGACGAAGTCGCAGTCGCCGTCACGGATCATGCGGGCGGCGATGCCGATGGCGTGGTTGCCGGAGGCGCAGGCCCCCTGGGGGGAGAAGATCGGCCCGGTGAAGCCGAGCAGCATGCCCGCCTTGCCGGCCGGCAGGTTGGCGCAGACGTTGGGCAAGAGGTAGGGGCTGACCTTGAGCGGGCCGAGGTTGACGTAGTTGTCCATGGCGACGCGGTAGGAGTCGGTGCCGTTCAAGGCCGAGCCGATGAGGCAGCCGGTGCGCCTGCCGATGCTGGCGTCGATGGTCACCCCGGCGTGCTGCAGGGCGCGGCGGCAGGTCTCCATGGTCAGGAAGACGTAGGCGGCGTTCCACAGGGAGGCTTCCTTGCGGTCGACATAGGGCAGGGCGGATGGGTCCCAGTCGGGGATCTCGCCGACGATGTTGCTGCGGCTCTCCGACAGGCAGCGGGTCAGACGGCGAAAGCCGGCGCGACCCTGGGCGGCTGCCTCCCAGGTGGTTTCCAGGGTGCTGCCAAGGGCGGTGGCCACCTCGTAGCCGACGACCATGACCCTTCTGTTCTTGGGGGCTCTCATACGCTGCTCATGGGCACCGGGCGAAGACCGCGCAGGCGTTGCAGCCCCCAAAGCCAAAGGAATTCTTCAAGACGAATTCCTGGTCGAGGGGGCGGCTGCCGGCGGCGACACAGTCGATGTCGATCTCCGCGTCGGGTTGATAGTTGATGGTCGGGGGAAGAATGCCCTCCTCCTGGCCGCGCAGGGCGAAGATGGTCTCGATGGCGCTCGACGCCCCCATGGCGTGGCCGATAAGCGACTTGTTGGCCGACACCGGTGGCAGCCGGTCGCCGAAGACCTGGCGCAGGGCCTGATATTCGGTGAAGTCACCGACCTTGGTGGAGGCGGCGTGGGCGTTGATGGCCGCCACATCCTCCGGGGCGATGCCGGCATCGGCGATGGCCTCGGCGATGCAGCGGGTGACGGTGGGCAGGTGGGGGGCGACGAAGTGGTGGGCGTCGGAGGTCATCGACCAGCCGGCCAGGCGGGCGCGCACGGGCAGGCCATGGGCGGCGGCGAAGTCGCCGGCGGCGAGGATCACCGCCCCAGCCCCCTCGGAGATGACGAAGCCGCGGCGGTCCTTGGAAAAGGGCCGGCTGGCCTTGTGCGGCGGCTCGGGCAGGCTGCCCTCTTTGCGGTGGTAGACCCCGTTCATGGTATGGAAACCGGCGACGATGGGTTCAACCAGCGGGAAATCGACCGCCCCGCAGATGACCAGGTCGGCGCGGTTTTCGAGGATCAGCATGGCGCCGACGAGCATTGAGGTCAGCCCGGTGGCGCAGGCGGTGATGGTGGTGACGATCGGTCCGGTGGCCCCTGTCTCGATGGCGATCTTGCCGCCGATCATGTTGATGCAGGAATTGGGGTTGGTGTAGGGCGGCGGCAGGCGATTGTCCTGCTGCAGGCGGCGGTCGGCGGCGAGCACCGCATCGAGCCCGCCGATGGCGGTGCTGTAGGTGACCGCGGTGCGCGGGGCGAGCTCGGCGGTTATCTCCAGCCCGCAGCCGGCCAGGGCTCGGGCGACGGTCAGCAGCGAGTAGCGGAACACCGGTGAGCTCCAGGCCGCCTGGTGGCGGGCGGAGAGGAAGGGGAAGCTCTCGCCGGTGATGTCCTCGACCTCGCCGGCGATGGTCACCGGGAAGTTCGGCGGCAGAGGAAAGCGGGTCAGCGGGCCGATGCCGCTTTCGCCGGCCAGGAGGCGGCGCCACTGCCGCGCCAGGTCGCAGCCGAGGGGTGAGACGGCGTCGTAGCCGAGGATGACCGCGTCGCGCCGGGCCATACCGCTACCAGGGGATGAAGCGGTAGAGTTTGGCGAACATCTCGTAAACCTCGATCCAGTTCTGCAGGTCCTCCGCGGTCTTGATGTGCGCCCGCTTGTTGACCATCACCCAGCTCATGTGGGCGGCGCCGTCCTTGCAGGTGGAGCAGTCGCGGGTCTCGGAGGTGCAGCAGCGGTGCATGGCGCGCAGGTTCGAAGACCAGCGGATGAAGCCGATCAGCCGTTTCGGCTGCGGCTGGCGCCGGTCGAGGGGCTCGGTCACCGAGGGGCACTCCATCCAGCCGAACCTGCGGCCGAGCATGGTGCCGCTGGTGATGACCTCGTGGTAGTACTTGCAGGAGATCACCGTCTCCGGATAGCGGTCGAGCATGGCGTCCATTTCCTCGCGCACCGCCACCAGCTCCTCCGGCTGCCAGGAGAAGCCGTCGACGCCCTCATCGTTTGAGAGCAGCTGCATGTGCACCTTGAGGCCGACGTCGCGGATCTTGGTGATGATCGCCTCGGTCTTGCCGAGCTGCTTGGGGGTGATGGTGTAAAGATAGTAGGCGTTGGGGTCGCCCTGGTAGTTGGCGCTGGAGATTTTGAAGGTGTCCTTGCCGCGCAGGATGGTCTCGTCGGCGCTGTCGCCCCACAGGGAGATGCCGACCATGAGTTCGGGGAAGCGGTCGCGCGGCACTTTGATGAGCCCGTTGGTGGCGCAGAAGGTGGGCAGCTTCTTATAGAAGGCCTCGACGCGGTCGAGGCACAGCGTCGGCTCGCCGCCGATGAGGATGGCGAGGTTGACCCCACGTGCCATCTCCCGGTCGATGAACTGGTGCCACAAGGCAAGGTCGTTTTCTTCGTCGCCTACCTGGTGCTCCCCCGAAGAGAAGAAGAAGCACCCCTTGCAGCGCAGGTTGCAGCGGTTGGTGACATCGTAGATGGAGCTGCGGATGTTGAGCTTGGAGATGGTCTTGTAGCGCTCGTACCAGTGGGCATCGAGGAGGGAACTGACGGTGATCATAGGTCGGCTAGTGGGTTGGCGGCGGCGCCACCAGGGCGTCGCAGAGGTTGGGCCCTTTCTCGTATCCCCGCACCCAGACGGCCAGATAGGTGTCGACGTAGTCGAGCCAGGCGGCAAAGGTCGTCGGGTCGGTGGCATGCCGGTACATGCGGGCGGTGACCACGGCGCTGCCGGCGGCGTAGTGGCGGCAGTCGGCGCAGTCGGTGTCGGGGACGCAGCAGGCGGCCTCGCGGTCCCATTGCAGGTCGGTGCGATACTGGCGGAAGGAGCGCCCCAGGCCGATGTCGGTGGAGGGGTTCTGCCGCGGGTAGGAACAGGAGAAGAGGTCGTGCAATGACAGCGGCTCGGTATGGGCGACGACGTTGTAGGGGGAGAAGAGCACCGTCTGCGGGTAGTCGAGGAGCAGCCGCATCATGGCCGCGCGGGTGCGCTGCAGCGACTCCGCGCTATGGCGCAGGGGTCCGCCATAGCCGACCGGCGAGGAAAACATGTTGAAGGTGATGGGCAGGCCGGCGGCGGCCAGCTGCTCGCAGACTTCGCCGGCCTCGTCGATATTGCCGGGGGTGAAGGTATAGACGAAGACGGCGCGGGGATCGCCGCGGTAGTTGTCGATCTGCCGCAGGAGCATGTCGCTGGCGCCGCGGATGGCCTTGCTGGTGGTATCGTTGCCCCATACCGAGAGGTGGATGCGGTAGTCGATGTCGGCGGGGATGAATTTAAGGCCGTTGCTGGCGATGGCCCCGAGGGGCAGCACCTGCTGGCAGACGCGGCACAGCTGGGGCACCAGCGAAGGCTCGGCCCCGGCCAGCACCGCATAGGTGATGCCGCGCTCCTTCTCGGCCACGAGGAGCCGTCGCCAGGCCTCCTCATCGGATATCTCGGCGGCGAACTGCTTCTCGCCGGTGTAGTAGTAGCACCCCTCGCAGCGGATGTTGCAGCGATTGGTCATGTCGTAGGTCGACTCGCGCAGGAAGAAGTAGCGGCGCACCTTCTCCCAGCGCTCGCGGATGCCCGGCGCTGCCAGGATCTCCGCGAATTTCCACGAGGTCTTCTCGGTTGCCATCATTCCCCGCTGCTTTGCTTGTCGAGGATGTACTGGGCGATGATGCGCACCGTCGACAGCTTCGGGTAGTCGTCCTCGTCGATCCTGATGCCGAACTCGTCGCGCAGGACCAGGGCCACCGTCGCCAGGTCCATGGAGTCGACGCCGACTTCGTCGACCAGGTCGAGGTCGGGGTTGAAGGTCGCCGCGGTGACGTCCTCGAGCTTCAGTTCGTTGATGATGATTTCGGCGATTCTGGTGATGGTCTCGTTGATCTTGTCGCTCATGTCGTCGTGACGTGTTCGGTTGGGGTGAAGTGCATTTTGCCGGAACAGACATCGTCGTCCCCGCAGGTGATTGCAAAAGAGCAGCGGCCGTCGGTCTCCCCGGGGGTTACGGAGATGTCCAGGACCTCGCCGGGGCGGACCAGCCTGCGAAACTTGACGCGGCTCAGGGCGCTGAGATGAGGCCTGCCGCAGCCGCTGGCCGCCAGCAGGTCGATAACCATCTTCAGCTGCGCCACTCCCGGAAGAATGGGGTCGTCGGGAAAGTGGCCGCTGAACCATGGCGAAGCGGCGTCCACGGTGAGCCGTGCCTGGTGTTGCGACAGTGTACTCATGTTCATCGCCGGCAAAGGACCTTGCCGGGTGGCGAAACAGCGGCGGCAGGGCCGAAAGACAGGCCGTTACCGCCGGTAATGCCGTGCCGGCGCAGGGAAAAACCTATACCACTTGGGGGGGAATTGTACAACAGCGAAGCTGAGCCGGGGGCATCTTTTCCCCGGACTCCCCGTAGGTCGGTGTAAGGTGTTGATATTGATTATGGAAACGAGTCTGGCAATTGTAACATCTTCGACCCGATTTACAAGTACATTTTCCTCATCGGCCGCCGTTCGGGGGTGCGGAGGCGAAGGCAGTGCGTCGGCAGGCGGCATGTTTCCCGGGCTGCCTGGCGCTGCTTTGCCCTTTATTCCCGGGGGCTCTCCTCGCTGAACACCTGACGCAGGCGTCGCTCGAGCTCGGCGAGTCCCGGCTGCTTGTCGCCGCCCGCTTCGAGGCGGCCGAGGAGATCGACGGTGATGGTGTTGGGGAGGTGGGCCTTGAAGAGGAAGCGCCCCGGGGTGAACAGCCGGTCGCTGCCGCCGAGGCGCAGCACGTAGATCGGCGCCCGGCACATGCGGGCGATCTTCAGCGCCCCCGGATGGAAGGGGCCGAGTTGGCCGTTGCGGCTCCTCGTCCCTTCGGGAAAGATGAAGAGGTTGCCGCCGGAGGCGAGATAGGCGGGCATGCTGTCCATGCCCTGCAGAAAGAGGCTGGCGTGGCGACCCTCTGCGGTGGCCGGCAGGTAGCCGGAACGGGCGATCATGAGGCCGAAGATGGGGGTCGAGAAGAAGCGGGTCTTGACGACGGTGCGGTGCCGGGGGAAGAGGGCGACGAGAAAGAGCGGGTCGAGGTAGGAGAGGTGGTTGCAGACCACCACCGCCCCGCTGATGGCGGCGAGGCGCGGGTCAATGCAAAATTTCTGGCGGCGGGCAGAGGCGGCGAGCAGCCGGAAGAAGACGCGGAAGAAGGAGTGGTTGAGGCGCTGGAAGCCACCCTCGCGGTCCCTGGCCAGGAGCGAGACAAAAAGATAGGCCCAGGAGAAGACGAAGAGGAAGCCGCCGATGAACCAGGCCCAGCAGAGCAGGGTGACGCCCAGGTCGAGCAGGGTGTCGCCCGCCCGTCGCCGGACCGCGGAGTCTGCGGCGTGCCCGGTCACTGGCTCACACCCTCTTGCCGCTTTTCACCAGGAGACAGGTGTTGACGCCGCCGAAAGCGAAGTTCTGGATGGCGGCGATGGCGGCGTCGCTGTCGATCACCCCCGGGGTGTGGCGCAGCATACGGCAGCGCTCGTCGACGTTGTCGAGGTTGAGGGTCGGGGCGAGGAAGCCCTGCTCCATCATGTAGATGGCGAGGATCAGTTCGATGGCCCCGCAGGTGCCCATGGTGTGGCCGAGGTAGCTCTTCATGCCGCTGACATGGGGCCGGTCGCCATAGACGGCGGCGATGGCCTGGGCCTCGATGACATCGCCCATCTTGGTGGCGGTGGCGTGGGCGCTGACGAAATCGACGGCCTCGGCGGGCAGGGCGGCGTCTTCGAGGGCCAGGCGCAGGGTGGTAGTGATGCCGTCGAGGTTGGGCAGGATCATGTCGCCGCCGTTGTTGTTGCAGGAAAAGCCGACGATCTCGGCGAGGATCTCCGCGCCGCGCCGTTTGGCGCTTTCGTATTCCTCGAGGAGCACCGCGGCGCCGCCCTCGCCGACCACCAGGCCGTCGCGGTCGCGGTCGAAGGGCCGCGGGGTGCGCTGCGGCGTCTGGTTGTAGTTGACCGAGCAGGCGAGGAGGTTGTCGAACACCGCCACGGTGGTGGTGTCGTACTCGTCGGCACCGCCGCAGAGCATGGCGTCCTGCATGCCGTACTTGATCATCTCGTAGCCGAAGCCGATGGACTGGCTGCTGGTGGTGCAGGCGGTGGAAGAGGCGATGACCCGGCCGGTGATGCCGAACATGCGGGTGATGTTGACCGCCGTGGTATGCACCATGGAACGCAGATAGTCCACCGAGCCGATGGTGGAGAACTTGCTGTCGAGTTCCTGGAAGAAGGTGCGGTAGATGTCGCGCTGCACCGTCGGGCTGCCGTGGGTCGAGCCGAAGGCGACGCCGAGGCGACCCGAAGAGATGAACTCCTGGCTGAGGCCGGAGCGGGCCAGCACGTCCCCGGCCACCTGGCAGGCGTAGAAGGCCACCGGCCCCATGGTCTTGCGGAAATGGCGCTTGAACTGGAAGTCGATGGGGTAGTCGACGGTGCCGAACACCTGGGAGTGGATACGCTGGCTGAGCAGGCCGTCGTCGCGCAAGGGGCGGATGCCGGAGCGGCCGTTACGCAGGTTGTCGAGGATGGTCGCCTTGTCGTAGCCGATGGGGGTGATGGCGGAACAGGCGGTGATGACGACGCGTCGTTTCATGGGGCCCTGTGGCAGTGGTGGGTTGCGCGTCCCTCGCTGGGCGCCCCGTTCAGGGGGTGTTGTGCGCCAGGCGGATCGCCTCGATATAGTTGACGATATCGTCGATGGTGCGGATAGTCATGGCCCGCTCCTTCTCCTCACGGGTCAGGGAGAATCCGAGGATCGTCTGCTCGATCTTGCCGAGCAGTTCGATGGCATCGATGCTGTCGAAGCCGTGGTCGTCGCGGAGATTGTCGGTGGGGCCGGGGTTTTCGAACTCGAAGTCATCGCTGAGGATGGCGATAATCTTCGCGGTAGTTTCTTCTCTGGTCATATCATGGCGATCGGCAGGCGGTTGACGCAGGCGACCGGGGGGTCAGGGTGAATTGCTCTATGTATCTGCGAGGTTGGCGATGTCTCGCGCCTGTGCTTGCGGCACGAGAGGACGATACTACACAGTTTTTGGCGATTGCAAAAGAAAATAGTGGCCTACGGTACGTCGCAGGCGCCGGCCTCGCCTTCGTGGACGAAGCGGTCGAAGTGGTACCACTGGCCGGGGTGGCGGCGCACGGCTTCCTCGAGCAGGGTCGCATAGCGGCCGGCCGCCGTGGCAATGGCCTGCTGGCGCCCCTGGCGCGGCCCCTTGTCGACGTACATCGGCGCCGACAAGGGCACCTGGTAGCGGTTGGCGCCGATGCGGAAGGCGAAGAAGACGAACAAGGGTCGCCCGGAGAGCTGGGCGAGGATGAAGGGCGCGGCGGGCAAGCGCGCGACGCCGCCGAGGAAGGGTACCTTCACCTGGCGCTGCTCGTCGCGCCAGACGATGTCGGCGGCAATCGACACCAGGCCGCCCTCGCGCAGCAGGCGCAGGGCCTCCACGGCGGCGAAGGGCGAACTCCGGCCACGGTCGACGCCGATGATCTCCACCCCATCGCGGCGCAGCTCGTTCTTCTGCACCCCTTCCACCGCCTCGCCTTCCTTGACCCCCATATAGAGCAGCAGGCGTAGCCCCTGGTGGCGCTCCTTGAGCAGCGTCGCCGCCATCTCCCAGTTGCCGAGATGCGACATGAGGAGGATGGCGCCGCCCTCCTGGCAGGCCTCCTCGAGCTGTTCCCAGCCGGAGGAGGTGAACTGCGCCGGCCGGCCGACCTCGTGGAGGAAACGGTCGAGGTGGATGGTGGTGAAGTTCTGGTACTGGCGCAGGGTGAGGAGGAGGCGCCGGCCGAGCGAAGCCTCGGGGAAGAGTATGCGGTAGAAGCGCAGGCTCTCGGCCCGTCGCGGCGAAAAGAGGAAGTAGCCGCAGGCGATGAGTCGCGCCGTGGCCTCGAACAGCCACGGGCCGCACAGCCCCGCCGCCCCGCGTAAGAAACGGTAGAAGAGGGCGCTCATCGCCGTCCGCGCCGCAGCAGGCGCTCCCAGATGAGGCGGTTGAAGGTCAGCGAGTTGCGCCAGAAATCCTGCCAGGGGCGAAAGTGGCTGACGCGCTCTCCTGGCGGCTGGTAGACCACGCCGATGGCCGCTTCACGTACTTCGAGGCCCTGCCGTCGGGCTCTCACCAGCACCTCGACCTCGTACTGGTAGCGCCGGGCGCGGACGGGCAGGGCGAGGGTTTCCGGCAGGGGGTAGAGGCGGAAGCCCGATTGCGAGTCGGCGAGCCGCGGTCCCCCCGCCGCCCGCACCCAGAAGTTGGAAAAGCCCCGGCCGAAAGTGCTCGTCCACGGGACGTTGGCGTTGTCCTCCATACCCTGGCGGCAGCCGACCACCAGGCAGCGCCGCCCGTCGGCCACCGCCGCCAGCAGGGCGGTGGCGTCTTCAGGGCGGTGCTGGCCGTCGCCGTCAATGGTCAGCGCCCAGCGGCGGCCGTCGCGGGCCGCGGCCGTGAAGCCGGTGAGCAGCGCCGCGCCCTTGCCGAGGTTGTGGCGGTGGCGCAACAGGGTGATGTCGGGGCAGCGGTCGAGCAGCGCGCCGGTGCCGTCGCTGGAGCCGTCGTCGACGACGTAGAGCGGCAGACCGAGCGGCCGGGCGGCGCCAATCACCTCTGCCACATGACGGGCATGGTTAAAAACGGGGATGACGATGGCGACGGTCTGTGGGCTGTTCATGGCAGTGGCGGCGGGGCCGCGGCCAGCGACCAGGTGCCGGGGCCCATATGGACGCCGGAGGTCAGCGAAAGGGGCACCAGCAGCAGCTCGGCCGCCGGCAGCAGGCGACCCAGGCGCGGCGCCACCTCTTCTTCCAGCCAGGGTCGGTTGTCGGAGTACTGCAGCAGCAGCAGGGGCCGGTCACCCTCCGTGAAGCACTCTCGCAGCCGCTCTTCGGCAAAGGCCACCTGGGCCTTTTGACTGCGCACCACGCCGAGCTTTCTGACGCCGGCGGCGGTGGGGGTGACCACCGGCTTCATGGTCAGCAGGTCGCCGAAGAAGCCGCCGGCTTTCGAGACCCGTCCGCCGGCGACGAGGTACTTGAGCTCGTTGATGAACACCCACTCGAGGCAGCTGTCGCACAAGGCCTGGGCCCGTGCGAGGAGGTCGCCTGCCCCGGCCACCGTGGCGAGACTGCGCGCCAGGGCAATGGCGATGACGGCGAGGCGGCCGGAGGCGGCGCCGCTGTCCTGCACGGTGAGCATGGCGCCGTCAGGGTCGGACTTTTGCCAGGCACGGGCCGCCTGGACGTTGCCGGTATAGGCCGAGCCCACCGCCAGGTAGAGCGAGGGCCCGAACTGGCGGCAGATGCCGCGGTAGCGCTGGTGGCGCTCCTCGTTGCCGGCCTGGGCGGTGGAGACCTTGAGCCCCTGGCGCAGCAGCTGGTAGATCTCTTCTGGGTCGCAGAGGCTCTCGGGAATGGCCCGGTCGCCAACGACGATGTAGCTGTCGAGCAGGCTGATGCCGAGGCTGCGCGCCAGCTCGCGCGGCAGCGAGCCGGCGGCGTCGCTGATCAGGTGCAGGGGGGGCTGCGGTGCCGCCGTGGCGGGGGGCAGGTGGCCGTGCAGGGGGCTGTCCTGCCAGCGCAGCACGGTGCCGAGGCCGTCGAGGTGTCGGCGCAGCTGCTGCGGGTCGGCGGTATGCAGGTGGATCTTCATCACCTGGCCTTCGTCCATCACCACCAGGCTGTCGCCGAGGCCGTGGAGGGTCCGGCGCGCTGCCTCGGTCCCCGCCTGGCCGTGACCGAGCTTCACCACCGCATCGATGCAGCTGCCGACCGGCTGCGGCCCCTGATAATCGGCGGCGACGCGCAGGTGCCCGGCGAACAGCTCGGCGAGGTGGGTGCCGTGGTCTGCCTCACCGTGCAGGTGGCGAAAAAAACCGTCGCAGAAGAGGTACATGGCCAGCGCCCCGGCATCGACCACGCCGGCGGAGCGCAGTTCCGGCAGCAGGGCCGGGGTGGCGAGCACCGCCTGGCGCAGTTCTTCGCGCAGCAGGTCGCAGCCGGGCAAGGCCCCGTCCGCCCTCCTGAGAATCGTGGCGAGGCGATCAAAGAGGGTGAGCATGGTGCCTTCGCGCGGCTCGGCCAGGGCGGCGCGGGCGCGCCGGCTGCCGGCTGCGGCCCGTGCCGCCAGTTCGCCGCTGCTCTTGGCGTGGGCGAATTCGCTGAAGAACGAGGCGGCGATATTGCCGGAGTTGCCGGTGGCTGCCGCGGCAAGCCGTTGGCATAACAGGCTCGGGTCGTCGTCGGGGTTGCGCAGCGGGGCGAGGCTGACGCGCAGGTTGGCGCCGGTGTCGCCGTCGGCAACGGGGAAGACGTTGATGTCGTCGAGCAGCTCCGACCAGGCGGCGAGGAGGCCGTAGCCGGCGGCGAAGGCCTGGCGCAGGTCGCTCATGGCCCCTCCAGCAGGGCGATGATGGCGGCGCGGTCGTACTTGCCGCTGGCGGTCATGGGGATCTTCGCCACGTGGCGCAGCAGGCGGGGCAGGGCATAGGGCTCGAGGGACAGGCCGAGGGCGCGCAGCAAGGCCGGGCAGTCGACCCCCTCGCCCTCGACCAGGGCGCAGATGCGGTGCTCGCGCCCGCTGGCCTCGGGCAGGGCGAGGACGAAGCAGTCGCTCACCGCCGGGTCCTCCTTGAGCAGGCGACCTATCTCGCCGAGGTCGACGCGTTTGCCGCCGACCTTGGTGATGGCGTCGACGCGTCCTTGGAGGGCGAAGCCGCCGCAGGCGTCCGCGGCGATGCGGTCGCCGGTGGTGAAGAAGCCTTCTTCATCGACGACCAGTTCCGGGGAGAGGTAGGGCGAGGCCACCGCCAGCCGCCCCTGGTCGGTCTTCCAGCGGATCAGCGAGAAGGGGGTGAAGTTTTCTTCGCCCCGCGCCCGTACACGGGTGGCGATGCCGCCGGTCTCGGTGGAGCCGTAGACCTCGACGATCCCGCCCGGATTGTGGCGGGCGAACTCTACCGCATCCTCGGGGTCGAGCATCCCGGCCGAGGAAAAGGCGAGGCGCAGGTCGAGCGTTTTATCGCGCAGCACGCGGTAATGGGCGGGCACGGCGGCGAGCACCGTCGCCCGGTTGCGCCGGGCGCAGTCAACGATCTCCCCGGGAAAGGAGGGACTGTCGGCGATGACCGTCGCCCCGGCCACCAGCACCATGATCACCGCATACAGCAGGCCGTAGATATGGTAGGGGGGGATGGTGGCGAGGATGACGTCATCGCGGGAAATGGCGAAGTGGCGGGCGAGAAAGAAGCCCTCGGTAAAGAGGTTGGCGGCGGTCTTCGACCACACCTGGGGGGTGCCGGTGGAGCCGCCAGTGAAGATACGCAGCAGCTCCTCGTCGGCGCCGATGCCATCTCCAGGCAGAAGCCCTTCCATGGCCACATCGCCCAGGTGCAGCCTGGTGACCCCCGGCGGCAGCGGCCGCTCCCCGTCGACCAGGGCCATGGTATAGCCGCAGCGCTCCTGCAGCTGCGCCAGGCCCTGGGCGGAAAAGGCGTAGGGCAGCACCAGCGGCGGCCCCCCGGCGAGGCTGGCGAGCAGCGCCGCGGCCACCGCCCTCTTGTCCTCCACCGCCAGGCACAGGCCGGGTTGGCCAGGCCGTCGCCGGCCGAGGCGCTGGCGCAGGCCGGCGGCCAGACGCCAGACCTCGGCATAGCTCGCCCCGCCGCCGACAAAGGGGCGCTCGCCGTAGCGCGGGGCGAGCAGCAGCCTGGCCAGGGCCTCGCCGATATGCTCAGTCTGGAAGGGTGCTTCCTTCATCGCGGTGCAGCGGTCTGCCGAAGGATTGCCCGGCCAGGCTGCGCTGGCGCGGCCGGAAGGTGTCGTTGGTCATCTCCCGCTGGACCACCCGCTTGAACAGCTTGGCCATCTTGATGTGCTGCGGTTCGTCGCGGTAGAAGGTACTCCAGGCGTAGTGCAGAAGTTCCTCCAGCCGCTCGGCGCTCATGTGGCGCGGGCGGTAGACGACGCGGTCGGCGGAGTAGCGGTCCCAGTCGTGGGTGAGGATGCGGCCCTCGCGGCTCAGCTCCTCGTAGGCCTTGGTGTGGGGGAAGGGGGTGAGCACGGTGAACTCGGCGAGGTCGAGCTCGATCTCGAGGAGGAAGTCGATGAAGCGCTTGATATAGTCCTCGGTGTGGCTGTCGAGACCGAGGAGGATGGTGCCCTCGACCATGATGCCGTGGTCGTGGTAGCGCCGGATGCGCTCGCGGATATAGTCGGAGGTGTCGAACACCGCCTGGTAGACGTACCAGGCCCCGGCCTGGGCGGCGAGGTCGAGGATCTCCGGCTTGTCCTCGATGGGGTGCGAGCACCAGCTCTTCTTGAGCGGGATCATCTCGCGGAACAGCTCGCGTTCCCAGGAGCTGTCCTGGGCAAGTGAGTTGTCGACGATGAACAGACGGTTGTTGTCGATGGCCGCCATCTCCGCCAACGCCCGCTCGATGGGACGCGGCCGGAAGACACGGCCGCCGAGGTAGGAGACGGCGCAGGGGTAGCAGTTGAAGCGGCAGCCGCGCGAGGCGTGCACCAGGTCGACCATCTGCACCCCCTTGTGGTTGTAGAGGGGGCGGTCGAGGATGTCGCGGCGCGCCGGGCCGACCAGGGCGATGTCCGGGCGGTTGTTCAGGTAATCGTAGCAGGGCTTGAGGCGGCCGGCGCGGAAGTCGGCCATGACCTCCTCCATGCGCCCCTCGGCCTCGCCGAGAAAGACGGCGTCGGCGTGGGCCATGGTCTCCTCGGCGTGGAGCATGGTGGCGATGCCGCCGAAGATGACCTTGACGCCACGGCGGCGGTAGGTGTCGGCGATCTCCCAGCCGCGCTTGACCTGGATGGTGAGCATCATCGAGATGCCGACGAAGTCGACCTCCTCGTCGAAGTCGATGGCCTGAAGGTTCTCGTCGCAGAAGGAGACCGAGACGTCTTCCGGCAGGGTGGCGGCGAAGACCACCGGCCCGTGGGGCGGCAGGTGGAACTCGGTCTGCCGCGCCAGCTTGGCCCACTTGGGGTAGATGAGCTTGAATTTCATGGACGCTGACAAGAGGCTAGAACATCCCGCCGTTGACCGAGATGACCTGGCCGGTGACGTAGGAGGAGGCGTCGGAGCAGAGGAAGGAGACCACCCGGGCCACCTCCTGCGGCGTGCCGACGCGCCTCATGGGGATGAGGTTTTTGATATGGTCCCTGGGGATGTCGCCGATCATTTCGGTATCGATCAGCCCCGGGGCGACGACGTTGACGCGGATGCCGAGGCGGGCCACCTCGGCCGCCAGGGAGCGGCTGGCGGCGTTGAGCCCGGCCTTGGCGGCGCTGTAGTTGGCCTGACCGCGGTTGGCGATCAGCGAGCTCGCCGAGGAGATGGAGACGATGGCGCCGCGCTTTCGCCGCACCATGGTCTCCAGCACAGGCCGGGTGACGTTGTAGAAGCCGCCCAGCGAGGTGTCGATGACGCTGTGCCATTTTTCCGGCGACATCATCATGAAGAGGCCGTCGGCGATGATGCCGGCGTTGTTGATCAGCACCTCGATGGCCCGGTGGCGCCCGGCGATGTCGGCCACCATGGCCTCCGCCCCCTCGCGGTCGCGCACGTCGCAGGCGTAGAGCTCGCCGTCGCCGCCCAAGGTCTTGATCGCCGCCAGGGTCTCTTCCGCCCCGGCCCGGTCGCTGCGATAGTTGACGACCGGGTGGTAGCCGCCGGCGGCCAGCTCGAGGCAGATGGCGCGGCCGATGCCCCGGCTGCCGCCGGTGACGATGGCCACCGGCCGTTGGCTCGTGTCGTTCATTGCGGTCATTCCTGATAGAGCTGGAGGATCATCGAGCCGATCAGCCGTCCATCGAGGAGCTGCTGGCAGGATACCTCGCGAAGATTTTCGAAATCGTTGATGTTTTCCGCCCGGCAGAGGATCTCGGCGCCATAGGGCAGGAGCTGCAGGTGGAACTCGGCCTTCTTGATGCCCACCAGCCAGCCGGTCTTGTCCGAATCCAGCCCCTTGCTGTGGATGCGGTCCCAGCCATTGCACACCCCGGCGCTCTGCGCCGCCAGCTCGACGAGGATGAGGGCGTCGGCGCCGTCCGGGCCGGCCATCGGCCAGGTCGGCCGCACTGTGCAGCGCACCACCGCCCGCCGGCGTTCGACCTGCAGTACCTCCTCGATGAGCAGCATGCCCTCGCGGTGGGGCAGGAGGTCCTGCAGGGTGAGATCGCTGGCCGCAAAGCTGTCCATGGGGGGCGCCCCGCACGGGGGAGACTGTCCTTCGCAAAGGGGAGGATTTGTAGCGGAAAACCAGGCCGGGAAACGCTCCGGGCCGTTAATGACAATCGCTACTGATACCCCATTATTTCTCAAATCGCCACCAATTTAGATGACAAAGCGACGCCGCTCCTTTAAGATGACTCTTTGGCCGGCAGCGGCCATACGCAAAGAATATTCATGTCAATACGGCAGGTAAGCCCATATGGCGGGAAAATCCGCCGCTCCTCCACTGGTCGGCAGTCTGGGCGCATGCCGGCAATTTCTAGCTATCGAGCGAAGGCGACATGCAGCAACTGATAGAGGAACTCAAGGTCAAGTTGATCGACATTCTCAACCTCCAGGATGTAACCCCGGAACGTTTCGACGAACATGCCCGCCTCGTCGGCGGCGAGCTGGGCATCGACTCCATCGATGTCCTCGAGATGGTGGTGATGGTGGAGAAGGACTACGGCATCGTCATCAACAACCAGGAGGTGGGGGAGAAGGTCTTCGCCTCCCTGGCCTCCCTGGCCCGTTACATAGAGGAAAACTCGCCGAAGGCCCGTTCTTGAGCGAACGCCCGGTCCATATCGCCGCCATCGGCATGATCACCCCCCTCGGGCGGGATGCGGAAACGACCTGGCGCGGCCTGCTCGACAACCGCAGCGCCATCGGCCCGCTGACGCGCTTTGCCGTGCCAGACCAGCAGCCGCTGCCGGTGGGCGAGGCGCCCGATCCCGGTGGGGATGCCGCGCTGCCCCGCACCCACCGCCTCGCCCTGGCCGCGGCGCGGCAGGCCATGCGGGGGGCCGCCGGGCCGCCCGATGCGGTGGTGCTCGGCACCACCACCGGCGGCATGGAGGCGAGTGAACGCCAGCTGCGCGGTGGCGTCGACGACTGCGCGGCCTACCGCTGGCACGGCCTGCACACCGTTTCTGCCGCGGTGGCGGCGGCGGTGGGCTGCAGCGGGCCGGCCCTGACCGTGTCCACCGCCTGCTCCTCGGGAACTTTGGCCCTGGCCCTGGCCTTGGCCATGCTGCGCCAGGGCACGGCAAAGACGATCCTCGCCGGCGGCGCCGACTCGTTGTGCCGCCTTACCTACTACGGCTTTCATTCCCTGCAGCTCGTCGACCGCCAGGGTTGCCGCCCCCTCGATTGTCATCGCCACGGCATGGCGGTGGCGGAAGGGGCGGCCCTGCTCCTTCTTACCACCGAACCGCTCGAGAGCTCCCTGGGCGAGCTGCGCGGCGCCGGCTTGAGCTGCGACGCCTACCACCCCGCCGCCCCCCACCCCGAGGGGCGGGGGGCCCTGCTGGCGATGCGCCGGGCCCTCGATGACGCCGGGCTCGCTGCCGAGGCCATCGACTATATCAACCTCCATGGCACCGGCACCCCCGACAACGATGCCGCCGAGGCCAGGGCCTTGCGGCAGCTCTTTGCCGTGCTGCCGCCGCTCTCTTCCATCAAGGGCGCCCTTGGCCATGGCCTGGCCGCCGCCGGGGCGGTGGAGGCCGCGGTGGCCGCTCTTGCCGTTACCCATGGACTGATGCCCGGCAATACCGGTTTGCAGGTGCTTGACAAGGGGCTTGGTCTGACGCCGCTGACTGCCGCCAGCGCCGGGCCGGTGGAGGCGGCGCTCTCCAATTCCTTCGGCTTCGGCGGCAATAACGGCGCGCTGGTCATAGCCGCCCCGGGGGCTTTCCCCAGGCGAAATGCGCCGCCGCCAGCGCCGCACCTGACGGTGTGGGGCTATGCCTGTCTCAGCGGTGCCGGCGATACCGCATCCACCCTCGCCGCCCTTGGCGAAGGGCGCTCGCCTGCGGGGGCGGTGCCGCTGGAGCGACTTGCCATGGATCTGCCGGCGGCGCAACTGCGGCGCCTCAAGCGGCTGCCGCGCCTGGTGCTGGCCCTGGCCGGCCTGGCAGGGGGGGAGGGGGCGGCGCCGGGGGCGATCTTCGCCGGCAGCGGCTGGGGCGGGCTGAGCGAGACCCACGACTTCCTGCAGCGCCTCTTCCAGTCGGCGGAGCAGTTTCCCAGTCCCACCGACTTTGTCGGCTCGGTGCACAACGGGCCTGCCGGGCAGGCCGCCATCCTCTGCCAGGCCGACGGGCCCAATGTCACCATGGCCGGGGGCGAGGCCTCCTTCGCGGAGGCGCTGCTCGCGGCCGAGCATCTCTACCACGGCGGGGAGAGGCCGGCCCTGCTGGTTTGCGCCGACGAGGGCCATCCGCGCTTTTCGCCGCTCTTCGACCCCGGGACGACAGGGTCGGGAGGGCTCTGCGACGGCGGCGGCGCCCTGCTGCTGCGACGCGGCGGCAGCGAGGGACTGTGCACCCTGCGATCGCTGTTTCACGGCAGCGGTGGAGATGATGGCCTGACGCGGCTTGCGGCACGGCTGCGGGCGGCCCCGGGACCGCCGTGGAGCCTCGTCCTGGTCGACATACCCCAGCGGAGGCGTGACGACGGCCAGCCGAGGGGGCTTCTCCGCCAGGCCGGCATCGACGCCCCCCTGGTCGACTGCCGCAGGCTCTGCGGCGAGTTCGCCTCGGCCGCGGCGGTGGCGGCGGTATTTGCCGTGGCCGCCTTTGCTGGCGGGGTCATTCCCGCCGGGCTGGTCGCAGAGGAGGCGAAATCCTTTGACCGCAGCCGGGGCCGGATGCTCCTCCTTGGCCTCGGCGAGAAGCTCACCGCCGTCGAGTTCTGCGCCTGCTGAGGGCAAGGCCCGGGGAGCATGGCCATTGCCTGCGATGAGCTGGAGATGACGATATGAAAAAGGGATCGCACATTCTTGCGCGTGGCCTGGGCATGGCGGTCTTGGCCCTGCTGCTGCTTTTTTACCCACAACGACCAGGTGCCGCCGGCGACCCGGACACCGCCCTCCTGCTCGGCAAGGTCGAGCGGGCCGCCGCGGCGATCTCCTCCTTTCACAGCGACTTTATCCAGGAGCGGCGCCTGTCGCTATTCGCCGAGCCGGTCATCTTTCACGGCAGCCTCACTGTGGTTCGCCCCGACAAGCTGCGCTGGGAGTTCACCAGGCCGGTGCCCTCGGCCCTCATTTTCAATGGCCGGGTCGGGCTGCGCTGCAGCGACCGGGCCGAGCCGGCCCGCTTCTCCCTCGACGGCGACCCGATCATGCGCACCGTCGCCGAGCAGTTGTGGCTGTGGCTGGGCGGCGACTACGGCAAGTTGGCCGATGGCTACGAGCTTCACGGCGAGGGGGCCGAGTTGCGTGTCGTCCCCAAAGACAGCAAGACCCGCGAGTATGTCGAGGAGGTGCGCATCCTCTTCGATGAAGCCACCCTGCGGCCGAAGCGGGTGCTGATCGCCGAGCCGGGCGGGGATTCGACCACCTTGCGCTTCACCGCTACCGAGGAGGACCGCCCGGTCGACCCCCGCCTCTTCGAGGCCTGCGCGCAGCCATGAGCCGTCCTCTCGTCCTTTTCCGCTGGGGGCTGGCGCTGCTGGTGGTCGCCCTCGGCATTTTCGGCAGCCTTGACCTGCGCCTCAAGGAAGATGCCGTTGACCTCCTTCCCGGGGAGGCGGTGCGCGGCGATATCCGCCAGCTGCAGCGCCTCGGCCTGGTGGACCGCGTCTTCATCACCCTGAGCGTCGACGACAGCCGGCTTGACCGTGCCGAGGCGCGGCGCCTCCTGCACAGCGCCGCCACCCTCCTTGGTGGGGAGATGGCGGGCAGCGGGCTCTTTTCCCACCTGCTGGCGCGGCTGCCGGCGGGCTACGAAGCCGCCCTCTTCTCACGTCTGCAGTCCTCGCTGCCGGCCCTGCTCGATGAGGTCGACCGCCTCCGGCTGGTGGAGATGACCAGCGCCGAGGGTATCGCCGCTGGTCTGGCGCGGACCTTTGCCATGCTCAACGGCCCCGGCTCGATGGCCATGAAGAAGCAGGCCCAGGTCGACCCCCTGGGCTTCACCTCGCTGCTCTTCGCCAAGCTGCAGCATCTCCGCGCCTCCCACGCCATCAACATCGACGACGGCTACTTCATGAGCCGCGACGGCCGCAGCTGCATGGTGGCGGCGGAGAGTCGTCTGCCTCTGACCAACCGCGACAACGGCCTGGTCATCAACAGTCTCCTGCAGCGCGTCGCGGCCACCCTCGCCCCGCAGGTGACCATGCGCGTCATCGGCAGCCTGCCCCATACCCTGGCCAACAGCAATACGGTGAAGAAGGACCTGCGCCTGCTGTTGCCCCTGGCCAGTGTCCTGCTGCTCCTGCTGCTGCTGCTCAGCCTGCGCAGTCTCCGCGCCCTGGCGGTCTTTGCCGTGCCCTTCCTCGCCGCGCCGCCGGCCATCGCCCTGACCCGCCTCTTCTACGGTGAACCCACCGGTCTCGCCCTGGGCTTCGGCATCGTCCTCCTCGGCATCGCCGTCGATTTCTCGGTGCACCTCTACCTCGCCCTCAGTGAGGAGGAGGGGGGCAGGAGGAGGGCGATGGCGGCGGTGGCCCGGCCCATGGTCTTCGCCGCCGCCACCACCATGGCGGTGTTCATCGTGCTGCTTTTCTCCGAGGTCGTCTCCCACCGCCAGATGGCCCTGCTCGCCCTCTTTGGGGTGGCCATCGCCCTGGCCCTGACCTGGCTGGTCATCCCCACCGTGGCCGTCCCCTCGGGCGACAAAGGCCAGCGGACCTTCGCCCTGAAAGCGGTCATGCCCCGCGTCCGGGGAGGGAATGTCTTCGTCTTCTGCTGGCTGGCACTGCTGGTCGGCGGCGCCTTCTCCTGGCCGCACCTGCGCTATAATGGCGACCTGCGCGCCCTTGACGTGCCCGACGCCCGGGTCATGGCTGACGAACGTCACTTCGCCGCCACCTGGGGAGAGAGCGGCGAGCAAGCCTTCGTCGTCGCCGAGGGCGACAGCCTTTCTGCGGCCCTCGACGGCAACGCCCGGGTGGCCCTTTTTTTGCGTCAGTCCGGCTTCACCTCCTTCCAGAGCTTCGCCCCCTTGCTGCCCGGGCCGACGGTGCAGGAGGAGCATCTCCGCCTCTGGCAGGAGCTGTGGGCGACCCTGCGCCCCGCCTTCGACACGGCCTTGCTTGCCGCCGCGAGGGAGATGGGCTTTACCGATACGGCCTTCGCGCCGTTCTGGGCCTGGCTGGACGAGGAGCCGAAGCCGGTCACTGCCGAGAGCTTTCTTCATGGGCCGCTGCAGCCGCTTTTTGCCACCATGCTGCGCCCCGCGGGCGACGAGGGCGGCTATCTGGCCATGACCACCGTGGCCGTCGATGCCGCATCTCTGCCCAGACTGCTCCGTTTCGCCGAGGAGGAACAAGGCATCCATGTCCTTGCCGCTCTCAAGTGGCGAGGGGAGGTGGAGCGGCTGCTCAAACACGATATCGTTTCCCTGTCGCTGGCCGCGGCCCTGGCCATCGTCCTCCTCGTCAGCCTGCAGTTCAGAAGCCTGCGGGCGGTCCTGGCGGTGCTGGCGCCGGTGCTGGCCGCCCTGGCGGCGATGCTCCTCTACTGCCGCTTCGCCGATGGCCAGCTCAATATGATGCATCTCATCATGGGCATCATGGTTATCGGGCTCTGCGTCGATTACGGCATCTTCATCGTCTGTGCCTGCCAGAGGGTCGACAGCGCTGGTTCGGCGCGGGCGGTAACCATCTGCGCCCTCAGCACCCTCATCGGCTTCGGCGTCCTCGCCTTCGCCACCCACCCGGCCCTGCATGCCCTCGGGGTGACCGTGCTGGTCGGCATCGGCGTCGCCCTGCCCACGGCGCTGCTGGTTAGCCCGGCGCTGCTCGCGCTCGGCAAGGGGGATGGGCGATGAGCCGACTGCGCTGTCACTTCCTGGCGCTGGTGCTCTCCCTGACCTTGCTCGCCGGCTGTGCCGCCATTCCGCCTGCCGCCCCCCCTCGGGCAGAGGAGGGAAGGGTCGAACGAAGCCTCTACGCCCTGCAGCTGCAGCGTTGGGGGGAGACCCGTTTTTCCGGCATCCTCGCTGTGCAGCGCGCCCCGGGGACGCTTCGCTACGCCCTGCTCGACGCCAGCGGTGTCAAGCTGCTTGAAGCGCGGCAGAACGAAGGCGCGGGGCAGGAGGTCCTCCATGTCAAGGCTGTGGTGGCCGACAGCGGTCTGCCCGGTTTTCTCGGTACGGCCCTGGAGCGCCTTTTCTGGCTGCGCGCATGGTGCCCGCCGTGCTCCGGCCCCTGGTGGCGTCGCCTCTGCCGCGAGGCAGGGGGCGGCACTTCCGGGCGTTTCGGCCCCCTGCCGCTGTGGCGGGTGGAGCATCCCGCCGGCGAAGTCGCCGGCGAGCTGACCTACAGCCAGCCATGGATCGGAATGCGCCTCACCCTGCGGCCGCTGCCTTCGCAGTGAGCCCCGCCTGCGGTAACATTGCCGAATACCTGTCTTCTCCACTCATCTGCGAGGACACCATGTCATCAGCGCCCACCATCCTGCTCGTTCACCCCCTTGGCTACAGTGCCCGACGCGCCGGCCACGACATCTCCCGGGTGGCCAACATCATGCCGCCCCTGGGGCTGGCCTCGATCTCCGCCTATCTCAGCGCCCACGGCATAGACAACGACATCATCGACTGCTACGCCCACCCCGATTCCGACAGCCGCATCCTCGCCCATGTGCGCGACAGGCGACCGCACTCTATCGGTTTTTCCTGCACCACCTCGAGTTTCTTCGATGGCGAGCGCCTCGCCCGCCTGGTGAAGACGGTGCACCCGGGGATCCGCACGGTGTTCGGCGGGGTCCATGTCTCGGCCCTGCGCGAGGAGGTCCTCGAGCAGTACCCGGCGGTGGACTACGTCGTCGTCGGCGAGGGCGAGGAGACCTTGCGTCAGCTGCTCACTACCCCGCCAGAGGACCTCGCCAGGGTGGAGGGTCTGGTTTTCCGCGACAAGGGGGGGCGGAGCGTCTTCACTGGCCGTCGCCGCACCCTGCTCGACCTCGACAGCCTGCCGCTGCCCGCCTATACCAAGCTGGAGGGCTATCCCCAGGCCTATACGCTGCCCATCTTCAACTACCCGACGGCGCCCAACGGCAGCTGCATCTCCAGCCGCGGCTGCCCCTATGCCTGCAGCTACTGCGACCGATCCGTCTTCGGGCGCAGCTTCCGCTACAACTCGGCCGACTACCTCTATCGCCACATGGAGTTTCTGCGGCGCACCTACGGACTGCGCCATCTCAATTTTTACGACGACCAGTTCACCTTCAACCGGCAGCGGGTGGTCGACTTCTGCCGCATGGTCAAGGAGCGGCCGCTGGGCATGACCTTCAACTGCGCCGCCCGCGCCGAGCACCTCGACGAGGAGCTGCTCCACCTGATGAAGGAGGCCGGTTGCTGGATGATCAGCCTCGGCATCGAGACCGGCGACGCCGAGCTGCTCTCCGCCCATCGCCAGAACGTCGACCTCGTCACCATGCGCGAGACCATCCTGCTCATCAAGAAGGCCGGCATACGGGTCAAGGGGCTGTTGATGATGGGGCTGCCCGGCGAGACGGCGGCAAGCATCAAAAAGAGCAAGGAATACGTGTTCTCGCTGCCCATCGACGACTTCAACCTGTCGAAGTTCACCCCCTTTCCGGGCTCGCCTGTCTACAAGCAGATCAAGGAGGCCGGGCCCCTCATGGGCAGCTTCGCCGAGGACTGGGAAAAGATGGACTGCATGGAGTTCCAGTTCGTTCCCCGCGGCCTGGAGCGGGAGCAGATGGAGCGGCTGTTCATCGATTTCTACCGCAGCCACTTCCAGCGGCCGCGGGTGATGTGGGGCTATGTGGCCATGCTGTGGCGTTCGCCGGACAGCTGGCGGCGCTTTATCAGCAACCTGCCGTCGTTTCTGCGCTTCGTCACCACCAACAGGCGCATCGCCGACTGAGCGCCTCCGCCGGAGACCGGCTTATTGCTCTTTCTCGGCGCCGACGCGCTGGCCTTTGATGGAGCGTACGACAAAGCGGGCGTTTTTAAAGAGGTGCGGGTTCCACGGGCACTTGAGGGAGACGCGGCGGCCGACGCCAACCTTGTTGATATCGCGCTGGTGGATATCGAAGCCGACGCCGCGCAGCGAGATATCGGCGAGGTCGACGGCAAGGTCGGCGCTTTCGCCGGTCTGCAGCAGTGCCATGCCGAATTGCTGTTCCCTCTCCTCAAGGCGGCGGTTGAAGGTGCAGCGGGTGATCTCGCCACATTTGTCGCAACGCAGGGAGCGCTGTCGCACCGAGGCGGGAATGGGGTACATCCGTTTGCTCTGGCAGTTCGGACACTTGAACAGTGTCCTGCCGCTCTCGACGCGAAAGGTCTTGGTCTTGGCCATGCTGTCCTCCGTCAAAGGCGATTCCCCCCACCCCCGAGGGGGCGAGGGCAGGGAACGGGCCGAGTGCCTCGAGGCCGCTATTTTCTTCGTTTTCGCTGTCGGCTATACTGCTTGCCACGAGGCATAGGTACAGTGGTAGCGCATTTGCCATGATTTTTCAAGAAACGGTTAGGATCATTCGCGTGTCGGCTCCGCCGCCGCGCAGTATTCTCAGTATTCCTTCTCTCCCGTGGAGATGACGATGAAGCGCGGACTGTCGACGGTTTCGGTCCTGGGGGCGGTACTGCTCCTGCTCATATGCACGCAGCTGATGAATGGCGGCCTGAGCCTGCTGTCTTTTGAAAAGCAGCAGGTGGCCTCGGTGCTTTCGGCCCATGACGCGGTGGGGGCCAATATCGCCGCCAAGTTCGAGCGCGCCCTGCGTCTTGGCAAGAGCCTTGAGAAGTTTGTCGGCGTCGAGGCCCTGCTTGGCGAGGGCATGGAGGCGGGGCGCGGTCTCGACAATATCAGTCTGCACCGTGGCGACGGCACGGTGCTCGCCGCCCACGACGCCAGCCGCTACCTGCCCCCGGCGGAGAAGGTGGCCGCCGCCCGCGCAGCCGGCGAAGCCTTGCGCTACCTGCGGGTAGGAGACATGCACTACCAGTTCTTTCCCCTCCTCTCGGCAGGCAAGGAGGGGGGCGTGCTGTGCTTCGCCTTCTCCGAAAACCGCCTTGCCGCCAAACGCTGGGCCATCGCCTACAAGGGCATGATCGTTCTCGCCCTGTGCACTTTGGTGGCGGCGCTGATGCTCAGCGTCGGCCTGCGCCGCGCCATGGAGCGGCCTCAGGAAAAGCGCAGCGGCTACCTGGCGCGGCTGCTCTTTCTTGTCCTCGGCGGCGCCCAGCTGCTCTGCTCTCTTTACAATTTTCACCTCTTCCAGAACGACTACCTCGAGCTGGTGCGGGAAAAATCACGGATTGTCGCCGGTTTGATGCAGCAGGATGTCGACTTCCTGCTCAACAAGGGGCTGCAGATCACCTCGCTGGTCAAGATCGACCGGCAGCTGGCCGAGACAGTGGAGCGCAATGCCGAGATCATCGGCATGGCCATCGAGGACATCGACGGCAAGGAACTCTACCGTGGCGGCGAGTTGCGGGGGGGCTCGGCGGGGGTCGCGGAACGGCTGCCGCTCACCGGCCGGCAGGGCGTCGTCGGCAAGCTGGTGGTGGTGCCCAACGTCGGCGTGGTCGAGAAGGCGGTGCGCGATATCGCCCTCGATTCGCTGACCATCGTCGCGCTGTCGCTGCTCTTCATCATGGAGCTGGTGCTCTTCTTCTTCGCCACCCTGCTCAAGGGCGAGCGCGCCGGCGGCAAGGAGGGCGAGGAGGAAGCCGATCTCGGCGCCCTGACGCGTACCGCCATCTTCCTCTTCATCTTTGCCGCCTCCCTCGGCTACTCCTTCATCCCCCTGCACATGGCCGATATCTACCGGCCCATCGCCGGGCTGACGCGGGAGATGATCCTCGGCCTGCCCCTGGCCCTGGAGATGCTCGGCGGCGGCCTGGTGCTCATCCCGGTGGGGGTGTGGATCGACCGCCGCGGCTGGCACCCGCCCTTCCTCACCGGGGTGGCGCTGGCCGCGGTCGGCACCGCCTGCTCCGGGCTGGTCTCCGACGCCATGCTCTTCAGCCTGGCGCGACTGGTGACCGGCATCGGCTACGGCATGGCGTGGATGTCCGCCCAGGGCTACGTGCTGCAGCGCACCCTGCCCAAGTACCGGGCGCGGGGCATCTCCAACGTCGTCGCCGGCATCTTCTCCGGGGTTATCTGCGGCAACGGCATGGGGGCGCTGGTCGCCGACCGCCTCGGCTACCCGCAGGTCTTCGTCATCGGTTCGCTGATCATGGCGCTGGGGCTGGTCTTCGTGGTGCTCTTCATGCGCCCTGCCTTCATCGTCCCGGAGCCTGCCGTGGAGCAGCCCGGCGGCCTGCCTGTCCTCCGCCTGCTGCTCGACCCCCAGGCGATGCTCGTCTTCCTCTGCAGCCTCATTCCCTATTCGGTGGTCATGGTCGGGCTGCTCTACTACGTGACCCCCCTCTACCTCAAGGCGATGGGCACCAGCCAGTCGAACATCGGCAGGGTGATCATGATCTTTGGGCTGTGCATGATCTTCCTCGCCCCGCGCATCAGCCGCTTTGCCGACAGGCTGCGCGACAAGCGGCTGCTGGTGGTCGCCGGCGGGCTGTGCGGCGGCTGCAGCCTGCTGCTCTTCTATTTCCCCGACTCCTTCTGGGTGGTGCCCGGGGCGGTGCTGCTCTTCGGCCTGTCGGTGGCGGTCAGCGGCGCCTCGCGCAACGTCATCATGCTCGCCATGCCGATCACCAAAAAGCTCGGCTCGTCGCAGGTGATGGGCGCCTACCGCAGCATCGACAAGGTCGGTCAGTCCCTGGGGGCCATGGTGCCGGCGGCCCTCATGGCCACCCTCGACATGCGCGGGGCGATGCTCGCCATGGGCAGCGCCTACCTGGTGCTGACCCTGATCTTCGTGCTCTTCATCCAGCCCCATGTCGACCAGTAAGCCCCCTTCCACACCCCCGATCGAGGGTGACTGTCACCGCATCTTCGCCATCGGCGATATCCACGGCTGCCATAAGAAGCTGCAGGCGTTGCTGGCGATGCTGCCGTTCGACCGGCAGAGGGACACCATCGTCTTTCTTGGCGACTATATCAACCGCGGCCCCGATTCACGGGAAGTGGTGGAGACCCTCATCGGCCTGGGCGAAGAATGTCGCCAGGCGGTGTTCCTCAAGGGCAACCACGACCAGGCACTGCTGCACTACGCCGAGAGCGGGGATATCGAGCTGTTGCGCCTGCTGCGGATCATGGGTGTCGAGCAGACCGCGGCCAGCTATGGTATGTCGATCCGCCAGCTCGGCGACCTGGATGCTTACCCGGAAGCGCACCTGCGCTTTCTGCGGAGCCTCGAATACTGCTTCGTTTGCGGTCCCTATGTCTTCACCCACGCTGACATCGACCAGCCGGCGGTCGACGCGCTCCTTCTCGAGGGGCGCCTGCCGACGGCGGTGCTTGGCGGGGACCTGCACCTGCTGTCGAGCAGGCGGCTCGGCCAGGAGCAGCGGCTCTTCGACGACTATCGCGTGATCTTCGGCCATATCCCCTTCGCTACGCCACTGGTGCGCGAGGACCGCATCGGCATCGACACCGGCGCCGTGTACGGTGGCTGTCTCACCGCAGTGGAGCTGCCGGCACTGCGCTTTTACCACGCCTGAGCGGCCGGCCGCCGCATTCCCTGATTACACTTGCGGGTGCCGCTCATAGCGGCCGGAGAGAAAGGATTCCGCCAGCAGCTGCGGGGACTGCCCGCTGGACATGACGCCATCGAGAAACCTGCTGAAGCCGAGCAGTCTCCCCATCATCACCAAGTGTTCGTGGATGACCTCCCTGGTCGCTCCGGTCAGTGAGGCGGTGATCAGGTCGCTGCTGACCGAGGTGAAGAAAGAGTTGGCCTGGAGAACCTGCTGCAGGAAGATGGCACGGCGGTGCCCGCGTTCCGGTCCGGCGCCACCGCCCTTGAAGCGGAAACGGATGTAGTTGGCGTGGGGATCCCGGCCGCAGACCGCGTCAAGCATGGCGAAGTGGAACTCCACGCGGGCGTTGAGGTTGACGTAGTCCCTGGCGGCCAGGGCATAGTTGAAGGAGCCGGCCGGTCGCGCCCCGCGGCCGTCGAGCATGGTACGCGAGACGATGCCCTGCAGGGCATCCCCATCCGGGTCGCCATGCCAGGAGAGCCCCGGGGTGAGCAGGCCGTCGCAGAGGGCGGCGAGGGGAACTGAGAGGATGTCGTCGCGATGCAGCGGCTTGCGCAGCCGCCATTGCTGCCTGAAGGAGTGGGTGGTCGTTTTCCTCGTGCCGCCGCCGATATCGATGACCAGAAAGGAAAAGGGGATGTCGAGGTCCAGGGGACGCAAGAGGTCGCCGGCGTCCTGCATGACCGTGTCGCCGCTGTCGAACATGGCCAGCACCGCCATCTCGTGGGTGTAGCGGATGAGGTCGTGAATGGAGCGGCACTGGCGTACCGAGAAGGTGGCGCCATAGGCGTCGGTGAGGTGCAGCTGCACCACCGCGTCGCGGAGATAGTGGCGCAGGGGATTGTCGGCCGTCTGTGGGGATGGCCGGCGGGGCGTCCGCACCGCAGAGCGTGGGCCTGACGGGAGCGGTTCGTTGGCGCGGAGATACTCCGGCGCCTCGCTGACCGTCCCCTGGGTGGCGTCGAGGAACAGCCATTGACCGTGTTCGATCACCGACAGGGCCGTCTGTGCCCCGGTGATCAGCGGGACCCCATATTCGCGGGCAATGCAGGAGAGATGGTCGGCGGGGTTGCCGGCGGCGACGATGACGCCGGCGCAGTCGCCGAGGAAGCGTACCGCGTCGATGATGCTCTGCGGCAGGACCAGGATGACGGGTTGGCTGCGGTCGATGGCTTCCAGGTCCGCCGGACAGTGGACCAGCGCCGCCACCCCCACTGCCCGGCCTGCCGAGGCGCAGCGGCCGGTGACCAGCGGGCGGGCGTCGGTCGGGGCGGGCAGGGCCCTATCCGCCGGTGCCGACAGCCTGAGCGGCCTGGTCTGCAGGATGAACAGCCTGCCGTCGCGCGCGTAGGCCCACTCGATATCCTGCGGCCTCCCTTCCAGCCCTTCGATCATTTCCCCGACCCGCACCAGTTCGGCCAGCTGTTGCGGTGTCAGCAGCGGGAGGTCGGCCAGTTCGGCCGGCACCGCCTCGGTGATCAGTCCTCCGCCGGGGGCGGCCACCTGGCGGTGGGTCTTGGTGGGGATCTGGGCCATTTCCCGTGGCGGTGCCAGGCCATCGCCACCTTCGGCGCCGCTGCGGCGGGGGCAGTAGACGTCGGCCGGGGCGGAACCGTCGACCGCCCCGGTGCCCAGGCCAGGCACGGCGCTGATCAGCATGTGCCGATCTTCGGCCGCGGAGGGGTCGCGGGTGAACATGACCCCGGCGCACTCGGCGTCGACCATTTCCTGAACCAGCACTGCAAAGGCGAAGTCGACCGGCGAGAGGCCGGCGTTGAGGCGATAGGCGATGGCCCTGGCGTTGAAGACGCTGGCGACGACCTCGCGGTAGGCGGCGAGCAGCGCAGTCTTGCTGCGGACGTTGAGCAGCGAGGAAAACTGCCCGGCAAAGGAGTGGTCGGCGCCATCCTCGGCCACGCCGCTGCTGCGCACCGAGACGGCCAGGGGGGCTTCACTCGTGGCGTGCAGCCTCCGCCGGCGGTCGAGGGCGTCCCAGGCCTCTTCCAGGGTTTTGGCGATCACCGGGGGCAGCGGGCTGGCGATGACCTCCTGCCTGATTTTCTCCGAGGCCTGGGCAAGGTCGAGGCGGCCCTCTTCGATGCCGCGCAGGATGCTCCTGATGCCGCTGGAGAGCCTTTCGCCGTCGACGAACCTGCGGCAGGCGCGGGTGGTGCAGACGAAGCCGTCGGGAACCGGCAAGGCCAGGCGGCGCAGGCGGGCGAGGTTGAGCGCCTTGGCCCCGGAACGGTGCAGCAGCGCCGAGTCGAGGCTGTCCAGCGGCAGGCAGTAGGCCGGTTGGCGCTGCGGCAGGTCGCCCAGTTCGAGGATCTTCTCCAGCACCGTCTTGCCGAGCCGGCCGTGCAGGGGATAGAGATGGGCGTAGGCGTCGCCGGAGAGCAGATTGAGGGCATCGACCAGCTCTCCGGTGGTGGCGAGCAGCTCCTCGCAGGCGAGGTGGAGGTCGTCGGTGGTGCCGTGTTGGAGCAGCCCGTCGATGGCGACGAGCAGCTCGAGGGCGTGCCCGTTGTTTTCAAGGAAGACGCGGAAGGCGTGATAGCGGGCCTTGAGGATGGTCAGCGCCCGTTCTTCGCGGTCGTGACGGCGTTGCTGCCAGTAGAGGCGCAGGCGAGTGAACATCGTATCACCGTTGCTGAGTGGCAGGGGCGGCGGGGGATGCCACGGGAAGCTGGCCGAGCTGCTCCTCGCCCCCCAGGCAATGGCCGTCCCGGCAGAGGAAGACCCGGGAGAAACCCTGCAGCAGCTCGCTGGTGTCGGCGTCGCTGTACAGGGAGGTGTCGCGCTGCCTGGCCACGGTGGTCAGGGCGCCGAGCACGGTGAGGGCGGAAAGCACCGCCGGCGCCGGGACGAGCTTGAGGCGGCCGATGATCAGGTCGCCCTTGACGGTGACTTTGAAGTCCATGGCGGTGAGTACCTCGCGGAGGAAGTGTATGCGGCGCAGTCGCCGCTGCTGGTCGGCCAGCCCGCCGGCGAAGCGGTAATACACGTGGTTGCGGGCTTCGTCTTCGCCGAGGTGGCAGTCGATGACGTTGAAATGGTAGCCGACGCGAAGGCTGATGTTGAGGTAATCCTTTCCGACGATGGCCAGATTTTCGGCGAGCATACCGCCGCCTTCGTAGAGGGTGCTCACCTCGTGGGTCATTCCCGAGAGGATGTCGCGCATGCCTAGCGAGGGGAGCTCGAGGTCGGAGGCGCGCGGATGGCGCAGGCCGTCGAGGAAGACGCGCAGCGGCAGGGAGGTGACGTCCTCGACCGTCGGCTCGGCGGGAGCGGAGGGGTGCAGGCCGCCGCCGATATCGAGGACGCGGAGGTCCAGCGGCTGATCGAGGCGCATCCTCCTGGTGCGAATGCTGCCCAACTCTGGGCGATGGTCCTGGAAGTTGGCGAGTTCGTCGACAGCTTTCTCGTGGCTGTAGTGAATGATGTCGTGGTAGCTGCGACAGCCGTTGGGGGTGAAGTCGGCGGCGTCGGGGTCGATAAGGTGCAAGGGCAGGATGAAGCGCAGCAGGCGGCGCAGGAGACGGTATTCGGGGTCGGCGGGGGAGAGGTCGTTGTGGCCCGCCTCCTGCCGCAGCAGATTGGCGAGAACACCACGGTAAACGATGGCCTCGCCGGCGTCGACAGTCACCTCGGAGCCTTCGGGGAGTAGACGCAGGGCCTCGGGGACGCCGAAGAGGGCCGGCAGGCGCAGCTCGCGGGCGACGGTAGCCAGGTGGCCCATGGTCGTGCCGTATTCGGTGACGATGGCGGCGGCGCGCTGCAGCACCGGGGTGAGCTGTGGCGAGGCGTAGCGGGCGACGGCGATAGCGCCGGCCGGGAACGAGGAAGGCTGGGTGCCTTCGTTGACGTGGGCGACCCGTCCGGCGGCAACCCCCGACTGCACCCGCTGACCATCGCGGCAGAGGATTTCGGCCGTCTCCCGCTCCCGTTGCAGGGCGTTCTCGTCTATTTCCAGGCGGGGGACTGAGATCGGCAGCAGGCCGGTGATGAGGCAGTCGGCGACCTGGCTGCACTCCCAGGAGAGCGACACGGCCCCGCCGATGAGGCGCTCGCAGGCGATGGCCGTCTTGGCCAGCGTCTTGACTATATCCGCCGGGACGAGAGCCGAGCCGCGCGCCATGGTCGGGTTGGCCAGCGATTCGCCCGTCGCCAGCCGGTTGCGGACGTAGCGGTACCCGGCGGGCCGGGGGGAGATCGAAGACTGGATCGGTGCAAAGGGCGAGGTGCGGCGAAGAATGAAGGTGTCCCCGGACATCTCCCCGGTCGCCGGGACGGCCGAGAGCTGCATGGCTTCGTCCAGCCCGAGGCTCGTCCGCGAGTGCACGGAGCCCCGGATGGCATGGGGTTCGACGGCGCGGACATGCAGGGCGAAGCGGCGGCGCCGTCCGCCTTCGGAATGCTGGCGCGCGCCGATCTCGTCGGCGAGCGTGTGCAGCTTCTGGCGCAGGTCGACCGCGGCAGGGGAAGGGTCGGCGTTCGGTTCCGCACCGGCGAGGATGTAGTGCTCCTTGACGTTCTGGAGTTCTTCGTCGCCCTCGAGATGGACCACCTGTACGGCAAACTGCCTGGCACTGCCGGAACCGAGCAGGGCGGCGAACTGGTCGTCGATGGCGGCGAGGACGTCGGCGCGGGGAAAGCGCGTGGCCTGCTCCTCATTCACCGCCTCCATCTCGTCGCACATCGTCCGCACCCCCTCGGCGGTAACGACGAAGCCGCGAGCAAGGCGCACGCCGGGGTGGTGCCGCAACTCCGCCAGGCAGACCAGGCTGGTGCCAACCTGCGGTTCGTGCTCCCAGCCGACCTCTTCAAGGCCGAGGACCGCTGTCGGCGAAAGGTTGCGGGTGTTTCCGGAGAGGATGTCGTCGAGGGTGGTGCGGATATCCTGGTAGCGGTCGTAGAGGGGAATATGGCCGTTACCGGTGAGGGCGTTGAGGTTGTAGGTGACGTGATGGACACGCGAGCTGATCGAGCGCACCGCCTGGTCGAGAAAGGCGCGGTCGAAGATATACTCCCCGCCGAGGACGCGCTCGAGGTGGGCCATGTCCTCGAGAATGGCATTGTTCTCAAAGAGGATCCTGCGGAAATTGTTGAACAGCGCCTGCAGGCGCCAGAAGTCGATCTCGCGGCTCTGGCGGCGCCGGCGCTGCATGGACCAGGGCAGGGCAAAGATGCGCCGGAGAAACGACTGCCGCCCACCGGGAGCGTCGCTCATTTCGCCGTCGCCTGGCTGAGGTCCTTGCCCAACTCGCTGCCGATGCGCCGTACGCAGTCGAGCAGGTCGCCGAGGCGGAACGGCTTGGCGATAAAGTCGAAGGCGCCCTGGCGATAGGATTCGCGGGCCGTCTCCATGGTGGCGAAGCCGGTGATGACCACGACGCGCGTCGCCGGAGAACTGCTCTTCACTTCCGTCAGCACTTTCATGCCGTCGAGGCCTTCCATCTTCAAGTCGGTGATGACCAGGTCGAAGGCCGATTCGCCGAGGCGGGCCAGGGCCGAGGCACTGTCGGTGAAGGTCTCGACGGTGCAGCCCAGTTTCTGCAGTGCCGGCTTGAGCCGCTTGCAGACAATGGGTTCGTCATCGAGAATGAGCAGGCGGAGCCGGCTGCTGTCGGACGGAGTGGTCATGATCGTCTCCTGCGCTATGGTCGTCGAAGGCTTTGATAAATACCTCGGCGTGGTGGGCGACATCGCTGTCGCTGTGCATCTGTGCGTCGAGCTGGCGGGTGAAGCCGAGAAGCGCTCCGAGCATCGTCATCCGTTGCCGCATGCGCTCCGCCGGTTGTTTCTTCAGCCTTCCCAGGACGATGTCCCCATGGGTCTCCACCCGGAAATCGTACCGTTCGAGGACCTTGGCGATACAGATGGCCCGGCGGGAGCGCCGGATCAGCTCAGTGACGCCGCCGAGAAAGCGGAAGTAAATGTAATTGTCATTGACGTTGTCGGCAATATACGCATCGATAGTAGTGAAATGATAGCCGAGACGGAGGTTGATGTTGAGGTAATTTCGCATCACCACGGCGAGGTTGCGGCCGATGTCCTTCGGGCCGGCGAGGGAGGTGGTGAAGGTGCGGGTGAAGCTGGCCATGAAGCTGTTGAGGTTGACCGACAGCGGCATGGTGGACCACATGCCGGGGGTGGAGAGGCCGGCGAGCAGGGCGGCGAGGGGCAGGGAGGTAACTTGTTCGACGGATACTTCGGGGTCGTCCGCCGCCCCGTCGAGGCCATCGCCGGCGTTGATCACCAGCAGGCCGAGGGGGAGTTCGGCGGTCAACTTGCGCGGCGCGGAGGAGTGGCTGGCGCCATGGTTGTCGCTGAGGTGGATGAGCGCTTCGACCGCCTTTTCGTGGATGTAGCGGGTGATGTCGTGGTAGGTGCGGCAGGCTGAGGGGAGGAAGTTCTCGCTCTGTGGCGCGAGCAGGTTGAGCGGAGTGACGTGGCGCAGTACCCGCCGCAGCAGGCGGTATTCGGCTGAGTCTTCGAAGATCTCCTCTTCGATGGGGATGAAACCGGTAACGGTGGCGACCTCGCCTTCATAGACCACGTTGTGGGTGGCATCGAGGGTGACGCGGTCGCCGTCATGCAGGGCGGCGGTGGCGATGGTGGTGTTGACGACCGTCGGTACGCGGAACTCGCGGGCGATGGTGGCCATATGGCCGGCAGACGAGCCGAAATCGGTGATGATGCCCCGCACCTTGCCCATGACGGCGGAATAGCGCGGTGAGGTATGGCGGGCGACGAGGATGCCGCCATGGGGGAAGCGCTCGAGATCCCGGTCGCTGTCGACCCGCACCACCCGGCCGGTGGCGACACCGCACTGGACGATGACGCCGCGGTCGGCAAAGACGACGGTGGCGTCCGCCTGCGGCGCGCTGTCCCGCCCGTCCTCGGCCAGTCGCGAGGTCCAGCGGGAGAGGGGGCGCACCTGGAGGACGGTCAGGTCGCCCCCTGTGGCGAAGGTCCACTCGATCTGCAGCGGACGTTTGAAGAAGCCCTCCAACGTCATCGCCGTCTCCGCCAGGGTCTGCAGCTGGTCGGGCGCCAGCGAGGGGAGGTGCTGCCGCTCGGTTGCCACCTCCTGCCAGCAGGTCCCTCCGCGGGGATCGGCGGTCGCCTGCCGCGTCTTTGCGGCGAGGGTCGTGGCGAGGGAGCGATACGGCGGGATGCGGTCGAGGATAAACGCGTCGGTGGCGCATTCGCCGCCGACTACCGGGGCGCACAGCCCCCAGATCGACTCGATCACCATGGATTCGCTCGGGCGGTCCGGGGCGCAGGTATGCAATACGCCGCTCGCCGTTCCCTCCACCAGCAGCTGGCAGCCCACCGCCATGGCGGTTTCGTCTTCCTCGTAGCCACGCTCCAGACGGTAGCGCCAGGCGGCAAAGGAGAAGAGGCTGGCGACGACGCTCCGATAGGCCTCGGCCACCTGTGACGGGGGCACGTTGAGGAGGGTGAGGTGTTGCCCGGCAAAGCTGCTCCCCCCATCTTCCCAGGTGGCGCTGCTGCGCACCGCGAAACGCACCCCGCTGCCCCCGTGTTTCTTGGTCAGCTCGCGACAGGCGCTGTCGATGGCGCTGGCCAGGCTGCCGGGCAGCGGGGTGACGAGAATGCGCTGGTGCACTTCCGCGGCAAGGCGGCGCAGGCCGGCTTCGTCTCGGTCCTGCCACAGGCGGGCCGCTTGCGGCAGCAGCTCGGCTATGGCGGAGGGGGCGACGAGGTCGGCGAAAGCGGCGGTGGTGATGGCGAAGCCTTCCGGGACGTTCAGCCCGAGGCGGTTGTGGATTTCGCCGAGGTTGGCCAGCTTGCTGCCGACCTCGTCACAGTGTTCCAGACCAATCTCCGCCAGGGGCAGGATGCGCGGCCCCAGTTCACGGCGCAGGCCCTTGCCGCTCAGCTCGGCGGCGATCCCCTGGCGGACGGTCTCGCTGGCGATGAACAGCTCGCTGTTCTTCTCCCGGTTGAGGAGACTGAAGTCCGAGACGAGCTTGAACACCATGTCGGACAGCTCTTCCGCCGAGTGTTCGATATAGTGTCGGTCGAAGACGTATTCGCCTCCCAGCTTGTCGCCCATGTCGGCCATCTTCTCGAGGATGTGATTGTTCCTGTCGAGGATGCTCTGGAATTTCTTGAACAGCACGGCGAACGGCAGGCGGCTGCGCGGGCGCCAGAAAGCGAATCTCTGTCCGAATGCTAGACGCATGCCAGCCGTCCCCAGGGTTAATGGGCGCCGCCCCGGCTCTGAAAGATGAAGCCGATGAGCAGGCCGCTGGCGATGGCGATGAGGGTGGCCAGCACGCCGTAGAGCAGCGAGTGTTTGAAGGCGAGCTGGCTCAGCCAGAGCGGAAACCCGGCGAGGGAGGCCTTGACCGGCGCAGTCGCCTTGCCGACCACGGCCCCGTCCCTGAGGGCGATGGCCTCGACGTGGTAGTTGCCTGGAGGCAGGGCCGAGGGAATATGCAAGGAGGTTTTGAAGCCACGCCCGCCCACGCCCTCGGGCTGCAGCTGCACCCCGCCGCTGTTCTCGGCGTAGAGACCGGCCTGGCGCTTGAGGAGCAGCAGCTCGTCGATGACATCGATCCCGGTGGAGCCGGTATGCTCATCGACGGTGATGGTGTGGCGCAGCCCCTGCAGGCGATAGGGCATGGCGCCCTCGCCTTGTCTGGCGAGATCGGAGGAGGAGTCGATGAGACAGACACTCGGCACGCGGCTCAGGCTGACCTTGCCGACGTTCATCCATAACATGCCGAAGACCTTGCCCTTTTCGCGGAGGTGCAGCGTCGCCGGCTCGCCGCTGAAGCGCACGATGACCTCGCTGCCGGAGGGGATCGTACCGCTCACCTGCAGGGTGGTACCATCGTACTGCGCGCCGATGTCGATGGTCGCGGGGGTGGCGACGATGTTGGAGACGGCCTCGGCGCGCGCCACCGGGGCGATGACGAGGACGGCGAAGAGGAAGAGTGCGACGGCCAGCCGGCGCGAGAAATTACCGATCATATCAGTGTCCTCCCATGGTGGCCAGCAACACTTCCGGCCTGACCAGCAGGTCGTAGAGCATCTTGAACATGACGACGAGAACCAGGGAGGCGAGGAGGATCTTCAGCTGCTCCCCGCCGAGTTTCTTGCCCACCTTGGCGCCGATCTGCGCGCCGAGGGCGGAGCCGATGAGCAACAGCAGGGCGAGGATGAAGTCGACGGTGTGATTCTCGGTTGCCTGCATGATGGTGACGTTGACGCAGGTGAAGAGGATCTGGAAGAGGCTGGTGCCGACCACGACATGCATCGGCATGCGCAGCAGGTAGACCATGACCGGGACCATGATGAACCCGCCGCCGACACCCATGATGGCGGCGAGCACGCCGACCAGGGTGCCGAGAACAAGGGGCATGAACAGCGACAGGCGGATGCCCGAGCGTTTGAATTCGGCCTGCAAGGGCAGGCTGCGCACCACTTTGGCATAGATCGATTCCCGCCGCGGGGTCGCCGCGGTGTTGGGGCGCGACGAACTTTTCATCGCCTGCAGGCTCTCGAAGAACATGTAGCCGCCGACGATGGCCAGCATCAGCACATAGGTGACGCTGATGAGGAAGTCGGCGTTGCCCATCTGGCGCAGCACCTTGATGATCTGCACCCCGAGGCTGCCGCCGACGATGCCGCCGACCAGCAGAAGCAGGCCCATCTTGATATCGACGTTGCCGAGGCGGAAATGGGCCAGCGTCCCCGAGGTCGAGGCACCGACGATCTGGTTGGAGTCCGATGAGGCGGCGACGGTTGGCGGGATGCCCATCATCATCAGCAGCGGGGTCATCAGGAAGCCGCCGCCGACACCGAAGATACCGGATAAAAGACCCACCGCCCCGCCCAGGCCGAAGATGGCCAGGCAGTTGACACTATTGCCGGCGATGGGGAGATACAAATTCATGGTCAAGCTCATGCGATCCTCTCGTAATGTTTAGGAAAGTGTCTTCTTGGGGGCAACGACGTCGATTCGGCAGGCGATCCTGTGGCGCAAGGTGCGCCAGGATGCCAGGCCGCGCTGCGCTGGCCGCGCGTTTTCGCCCTGCCCCTCCTCGATCACCAGCAGGGTGATTCCGTTTTCGTTGATAACGTTGATCACCTCCTCTTCGAAGTTGCCTTCGGCAATAAAAAATTGGAACGGTATGCCATCGGCCTGGGCCGATGCCTTGATCAGTTCGATATGGCGCACCATCTCCTCGGTGCCTCCAGGCGGCGCCGACCCCCCCCCGGCGACGACGAGGAGGATGTGCAGCTGCACTGCCATGCGCTGGGCGAGGGAGATGGCGTGGGAAAGGGCTTCCCGGCCGCCTTGTCTGCCATCTATGGCCGCGAGTACTTTTTCCATGGGTCTCCTTGTTTGTCCCTTTTGAGCAAGGATGGTGCCAGCTCACAACCTCATTAAATATATAAGTATATCGATATGATAACTTGATGGGTGCTGGAGCCTGGAGAGAATCGTGTTTTAATATGAAACAAAGCACGCTATATTTGCGTGGTCCATGTTTCATTATGAACATCAGCGCCGGCGTTGGCCGGGGAGGGGGCGGGGAAGATGAGGCTCAGCATCGGTGTCGACAAGCTCTCCGAGAAGATTTCCAAGCTGTTCAGCTTCGGCTCGATCAAGGGCAAGATCTTCGTCATCTTTGCCGTGGCCTTTCTGTCGCTCACCGCGCTTACCGCGCTCAATCTGTGGAACCTTTCGATGCTGCAGACGCGTATGCTGCTCAGCGAGGGCTATGACGACCTGCTCAACAACATCCTTGAGGTGCGTCGCTTCGAGAAGAATTACCTCATCTACGGCGACCACCGCAGTCTCGGGGAAAGCCGTGAATATCTCGAGCGGATCGATGACCTGGTCGGCGATCTGGCGGCGGACCTGCCGATGCTGGTCGGCGATGGGGAGTTCGCACGTTTCCGCCAGACCCTGGCCGACTACCGCGGCATGGTCGAGCGGATCGGCGGAGACGAGCGCCTCAGCCCGGAGGGCCTGCGCAATCTCGGCAAGACCCTGACCGACACCGCCGACCGCTTCAGAAAGATCAAGCGCGAGCGCATCCACCGCACCCTGTCGCGCACATCCCTGCTGCCCTTCGCCTTTTTCGCCATTCTCCTCCTGGTCATGGTCGTCGTCCTGCTGCTGATATCGCACGGGTTGCTCAAGCCCCTCGATGTGGTCATGAACACCACCAGGTTGGTGGGCCAGGGCGATTTCCGGCGCATTCGCTACGATGGCGTGCGCCTCGAAGAGATCGCCGGCCTGATCGATGCCTTCAACCGCATGGCCCAGGAACTGGAGACCAACCAGGAGGACCTCATCCAGACGAGGAAGATCGCCGCCATCGGCACCTTCACCGCCGGCATCGCCCACGAACTCAACAACCCCATCAACAATATCGCCCTGACGGCGGAGAGTTACTGCGAGGAATACGGCGCGGCAATGGACGGCGACGCCGCCGAGATGATCAGGGACATCATCGCCCAGGCGGAACGGGCGGCGGAGATCGTCAAGAATCTGCTCGACTTTTCGCGCACCGAGAACCCGGTCTTCACCATCCTTGCCCCGGCGCAGATCCTCACCAGTTCGATCAAACTCATCGGCAACCAGGTCAAGCTCGCCGGGGTGCGGCTGGAGACCTCCATCACCCGCGACCTGCCGATGATTCGCGGCAACCTCGGCAACCTGCAGCAGGTCTTCACCAACCTGCTGCAGAACGCCGTGCAGGTGACGCCGCCGGGAGGGACCATCGCCATCGACGTTGATGACGGCGGGCCTCCGGGCTTTGTGCGTTTTGCTGTCGAGGATTCCGGGCCCGGTATCCCGGCGGAGATCCAGCACAAGATCTTCGAGCCCTTCTTCACCACCAAGGAGGTCGGCCAGGGCACGGGGCTGGGACTGGCGGTCAGCTACTCGATCATCAAGCGCCATGGGGGGCGGATCGAGGTCGGCGGCGACGAGAGGCGCGGGGCGAGGTTCGTCGTCCTCCTGCCGGCGGTTGCCGTCGCCGACAAAATTTCCCAGGATTTCCACGGATGGACGGCATCATGAAATTACGTCTGGCCATTGTCGACGATGAGGAAATCGTCTGCCGCCGCCTCAGCCAGGCCCTGGCCAAGGAGGGTTTCGAGGTCGAGGCCTTCATCATGGGGCGGTCGTTTCTCGAACGTATGGTGCAGCAGCCGTTCGACATCGTCTTTCTCGACATGCGCCTCCCCGACCTCGACGGGCTGGAGATTCTTTCGAGGATCAAAGGCTTGCACGCCGAGGCCGAGGTGATCATCATTACCGGCCATGGCAGCGTCGATACGGCGGTGGAGGCGATGCGGCGCGGCGCCAGCCACTATGTGCAGAAGCCCTTCAACCTCGCCGAGATCCGCCTGCTTGCCCACGGCGCCGAGGACAAGGTGACCATACGGCACGAGAATCTCCGCCTGCGCGAGGCCCTCAAGGGCGATTCCGGCCTGACGGCGATAATCGGTGGCAGCCCGGCGATCAAGGAGCTCTTCGCCATCATCCACAAGGTCGCCCCCATCGACTGCAACGTCCTCATCCAGGGTGGCAGCGGCACCGGCAAGGCCCTGGTGGCCAAGGCGATCCACCAGCTCAGCCCGCGGCGCGAGTTTCCATTCGTGGTCTTCAACTGCGGGGGGTTTACCGACGAGCTCATCGGCAGCGAGCTTTTCGGCTACGAGCGGGGTGCTTTCACCGGGGCGGTGGCCACCAAGGTCGGCTTGCTGCAATCGGCCATGGGAGGCACGGTGTTTCTTGATGAGATCGGCGAGATGCCCCTGTCGATGCAGGTTAAGCTGCTCCATGTCATTCAGGAGCGGCAGATCCTGCGGGTGGGCGGCACCAAACCGATAGAACTCGACATCCGGCTGGTGGCGGCGACCAACAAGGACCTGCAGCACCAGGTCGAGGCGGGGGCTTTTCGCGAAGACCTCTTTTACCGATTGAACGTCATCTCCATCGTCCTGCCCCAACTCGCCGAGCGCCGCGAGGATATCCCCCTGCTGGTCAGGCATTTCCTCGACAAATACAGCCTCGCCTTTCACAAGCGGGTGGTGGCGGTTTCTCCCCAGGCAATGCAGATTCTTTCCTCCTATCACTATCCGGGGAATGTCCGCGAGTTGGAAAACATCATCGAACGGGCGGTGGCCCTCACCGAGGGCGAGGTGGTAGGGGTGGTTGATCTGCCCCGGGACTTGCAGCACCTCGAGTTCGACGCCATCGAAGGCAAGGGACTGGTGAGTCTCGAAGAGATGGAGCGCCGCTATATCGGCAGAGTGCTTGAGAATACTGGCTACAATAAGGGGCTGGCGGCGAAGATCCTCGGCATTCCCCGCACTACTCTATGGCGCAAGTTGAAGATGCACCGCCTGCAGGGGGCTGGTGGAGAGGGGGAGGAAAGCGAGTCCCGCGGCGGGTGAGCCTTCATCTTGTGGCGGCGGGGCGTTTCGTGCCGCTCTCAGGAAAGAGGCGATGGTGCCGAGTGAGCGCTCAATGTGGCGCGGGCGCGCGGCTTTTTGCCGGGTTGGCGAGCATCATCTGGAAGTACTGCTGCACGAACCGGCCGGAGACGGTGTCGAAGATGGTAAAGCGCATCTCTGCGCTGGGGGAGAACTCGCCGGTCAGGGCGAGGAAGACCTGCCGCGAGAGGGCGGCGATGGCGGCCTGCAGCCGCTCTGCGGTGGCGGCGTCGATGCCCTGGCGGCAGCACAGCGGGCGCTGGTGGAGGATGGAACAGGAATTGCCTTCAAGCAGCGGGCAGCTCAAGGCACCCTCGGCGCCGAGCCGCAGCGCCGCCTCGTCGACGCCGCAATGCTCGGCTTCGGCCCTCAGGCGCAGCGTGCGCCCCTCATCGAGAGCGCGCTGGATGGCGAGGTTGCGCTCCTCGCGGCTCAGCTCGCGGTTGAGCGAGTGGCCAAGGTGCACCGCCTCGATGAGTTCGAGGGAAAAGAGGCGGTGGCAGCAGGTGGCGACATCGATCTGGTGCGGGTCGAGACCGGCGGCGGTCGCCGCCTCCTCGGCCCTGGCAAGCAGGCGGTCGAATTCGCTCAAAAAGGGCTGCAGGTCTACCGTTGCCCTGTTTTCGAGGCGCGGCTCGGCCCGCTTGAGCAGTCCCTCCTCCTTCTCATAGCGGCGTAACAGCCGCCACTGGCTGAAGCTGCCTGGGCTCATCCGTATCGACTTGAGCTTTTTCTCGGTCATCTTCAGGCCGAAGCCGCGCCGCAACAGGTAGGCGGAGACGAAGGTGCCGGTGCGGCCGAGGCCGTGGCGGCAGTGGACAAGCACCTTCTTGCGCAGGTAGAGGGCCTCGTCGAGCCAGTCCAGAGCCGCCTCCATGAGCTGCATGTCGGGGGCGCATTCGTCGGGAATGGGCAGGTAATAGACCTCGAAGCCGGAATCCTTCTCGATCTGGTGCAGGTCGCAGAATTCGCCGCAGAGGTTGACGATGGCGTCGATGCCTTCCCCGCGGATGATGTCCAGGTCGTCAAAGGACATCGGCGCCGAGCCGCAGGCCAGTTGGCTGGTGAGCCAGGTCATGCTGTAGGTCATCTTGTCCGTCCTCACGTGGCGGAGAGAAAATCGTCGATCCAGCGACTCGCTTCGTCCGCGCTGCCCAAGGTCATGTCCATCAGCCGGGTCGCCCCGAGCAGCCGGCCGAGGATCACCAGCGGTTCCTGCATGCGCTCCGCCGGGCAGGCCGGCAGCCGTGCGTCGAGCAGGTCGCCGCGGGTCTCGACCTCGAAGCCGGCCTGCTGCAGGACGCGGGCGATGGCGGCGAGCCGCAGCTGGCGGCCGGCGAGGTCGGCCCCGCCGCCGGCGAAGCGGAACTGGCAGTAGTTGCTGGCCTCGTCCTCGCCGCACAGCGCGTCCACCAGGGTGAAGTGGTAGCCGAAGCGCATGATGAGGTTGACGTAGTCGCCAGCCAGCACAGCATAACTGGCGAACTCCGGGGAATCAACACTGGTGATGCCGTCGGCGAGGACCGTTTCGCCGAAATTTTTCCAGTCGAAGGCGGGCTGCTCGTGCCAGTGGATATCGGGATGGGTCAAGCCCCGCCAGAGCTGGAGGAAGGGACGCGAGGCGACGTGGTCGATCGCCGTGGCCTCGTCGGCGGCGCCATCTTTGAGCCCGCCGCCGACATCGACGAAGAAGATGTCGAAGGGCAGGCTGGTGATGAGGCGCCGTCGGCTACGGCCGGGCTTGCCGAGGCGGTCGCCGAGGGAGAACATGATGCGCACCGCCTGCTCATGGCAGAAGCGGATGATGTCGTGGAAGGTGCGGCAGCCTTCGGGGGTGAAATTGGCGGCGCGGGGGTCGGTGAGGGCCAGTGGGGTGATGCCGTCAAGGAGGCGGCGCAGACGCTGGAAATAGGGCAGGTGGGCCTGGCTCTGGTAGGCGGGCAGGGGTGGCGCCGTTGGCAGCACATCGCCCCGGCAGACCTTGCCCTCGGTGGCCAGCAGGGTCACCACCTCGCCATGGGGCAGGTCGCGCACCGCCCTGCCGATGCCGCACAGCAGCGGTACGCCGAACTCGCGGCAGACGGTGGCGAAGTGGCCGGCGACGCTGCCGCTCTCGGCGAGCACGCCGACGATGCGGCTGAGCCGCTGCACCAGGGAGGGAGGCGTGTCGGTGACGACGAGGATGGCCCCCTGCGGCGCCCCTGCCACGGGGTGGTCGCCGTCGACCAGCCACAAGGGCCCGCAGGCGTGACCCGGGGCGGCCACGTTGCCGCCGCGCAGCAGCACCTGGCAGTCGGTCTCCTCGGCCAGGGGCTCACGCGGCATGGTTGCCACCCCGCCGGGGGTGGTGGCCAGGGGGCGGCTCTGCAGGAAGAGGAAAATTTCCTCGGAGGTCAGCGCCCACTCGATATCCTGCGGGGCGTTGAAGTGCGCTTCGATCCCCAGGGCGAGGCGGGCCAGTTCGGATGCTTGCTGCAGATCGAGGATGCCGGTGGCGATGCCGTCCTCTCCCGCGCCATAAGCTTGCGGCACGCAGAGGGTCAGCGACTGCCGGTCGACCTCGATGACCTCCGCGACGAGGCGGCCGCCGACCAGGCCCTCGCCGCGGCCAGGGACCGTGTGGATGCCGAGCCGCCGCTCGTCCTTGCGGTCCGGGCGCACCGTGTAGACGACACCGCTGGCCACCGGGTCGATCATCTCCATCACCAGCACCGCCATGGGGGTTTCCTCGTCGCCGAAGCCGGTATGAATGCGGTAGGCCAGCGCCTCGGGGAAGTATTTGCTGGCCAGCACCTCGCGGTAGGCGTCAAGGAGGGTGTCGCGACTGAGATCGGCGATGGAGGCGTACTGGCCGGCGAAGGAGCTCTCGCCGTCCTCGCCCACGGCGCTGCTGCGCGCAATGAGGTTGACATCCCCCCCCTGCGCGGCGAAGGTCTCCGCGACGGCGGCGAGGATGGCCTCGCCCACCGCCGGCGGCAGCTCGGCCGAGCGGATCATGGCGCAGAGCTGGCTCGAAGCACTCTCAACGGCCTGCGGGTCGGCGGGCTCGAGCTGTTCCAGCAGCCGGGTGACGCTGCCGCGCAGGTCGTTGTATTCGAGCAGATAGTTGAAGCTGTTGACGGTGATGACGAAGCCCTCGGGCACAGGCAGGTTGTGGGCGGTGGACAGGGCGGCGAGGTTGGCTGCCTTATGGCCGACCAGAGCAGGGTTGGTTGCCCGCGGGTCGGTGAGCGGCAGGGTGAACGGCGGACCGAAGTCGAGCGTTGGTGGCGCCAGCAGCAGGCGGCTGTAAAAGTCGAATTTGCGGAAGTACTCACGCAGCGTCACGTGGGAGCCGGGTGCCATGCGCTCGAGGGCGGACACCATGCCCTCGACACTTGCCGCCAACTGGCCGTAGCGCAGTGCAACCCGGCAGAGATCTTCGCGTTTCCCCTGATAATAGAGGGCCTCGAGGTCGGCCATGAACTCGTGGCAGCGGCTGTCGTGGACGAGCAGTTCACGGAACGCCTCATAGGTGCGGCGCAAGACCACCCCGGGGGCGAAGAGGCGATAGGTCCAGTATTTGAACAGGGTGTTGATCTGCATGGCGGTCTGCTCCCGGTGCTCGTTGCAGGTGTGTCGCCAGGGGTCTCGTTTTGCCCGGCGGCGGTGCGAGAGGAGGTTGCCGCATGCGGCTGCATGGTTGCCCCGGCCTGAGCCAGCGCGGTGGCGATTGGTCCGGTGGCGGCCCGCGGCCCGCAAGGCGTCCTCAAGGCGCGGGGCATCGCTTCAAGGAAAACGGCGCCGCCACCTCGCCTGCCCCCTGGCAGACGGTGGGGGCGGGTCCGGTGGCGGCCCCGAAGCATGGGCACGCCTCGTCGCCAGTGGTTTGGCTGAACTTCCATCGCAATTTTCGTTCCTGTCTGGCTCAGCTGCGGGAAAAAACGTACTTCTGGTGGAATTTGGCTGGCCTGCAGTCAACAACCTGAAATAACGTGGATTTACTCTGCCCAGCGCTGGCCGGGGACTGGTCGCGGCTTGCCTCGCGGCGACCTCATAGCCCATTTCCTCTCCCCGAGTCTCTTCCTTTTGCGCAGGCGGGCAGGCGAACGCAGCACATCCGTTGCACGGCCGCGGGGACGATTCACACCTTACGGCACTACGTAGCTAATATTACGTGCTTGTTCTCTGCAGCGACAATGTTGCGAGATTCTGCTGGCACCGGGTAGCCGCTTCACCGGGCTCCGCCGGCCGCATGCCGTGTTTTTGCCGGGAAGGCACGGCCTTCCTCCTCGCAACTCGGCAACAGGATGCAATTTCGGGGCGTACTGCAAAGGTTTCACGGAGGATGGCCCGGGGAGTTCGGGTAGATCCTCGTGTTTACTTGCATAGATAAGCGATAGTTTACAGACTCCTTTTATACCCTTCACGAAAGCAGTGGCCTATGCCGAGAAAAGCATTGCCTCCACCTTGCAACGATAAAGATCGCCAAACCCTCAGAGAGTGGGCGGCAAGGCGAACCATGTAGGTCCGTTTGGGGGTACGGGCTAAAATGATAAGCAATCTTCTTGACGGAGAGTCTGGAAGCAAGGTCGCCGCTGATCTCAAAGCGGAGTATGGCGCAAGCGAGAAGTAAAAGGCTCACAACTAAGAAATACTCTCCCAAACATTTGCAAGTAAACAGTAGCTCTACGACGGTCATGCCATGATCGGCAACAATCCTGGCGATACCGGGGATCGAAGTGGGGAATGGACAACGCCCCGGCAGCAAGTTGCGGTCGGGGCGTTATTGGTTGTTGTTGCTGCCTGTCGGCGCGATCAAGCCATATACAGTTCGTCGAGGCGCTTGAAGAGCTTTTTGCGTGCTGCCTCAAACTCCTCTACCTTGCGCTGTGCCCCCTCTGGGTTATTAGCAGTATAGAGGTCGACTGCCTCGGCCACCTTGCGGTGAACTTCCTCGTGGTAGGTGCCAATCTCTTTGAAAACCGGCAGAGTTAAAAGGGATTTCGGGGCGGTGTCGTACCATTTGCCGAATTCGCACTGGTGGTGGTCGGGAATGTCCTTGGCGTTCATGGTGGTGTAGCCATTGAGTACCGAGGTAAGCCGCATTTTCCAGTTGAAATGGGCATCCTTGATCCGGCCGATGTCAAACTGCGGCTGGCGGAAACTGAATTTTTGTAGAATGTTATCAAGCATCTGGGCGTTGTATTTCATCTCCTCCGCCAGTTCCTTGACATCGGAACTGCCCGAGGCCACTTTTTCCGACTCAACCTTCAGCATGCTGATGTCGCGGGCTACCTCACCATTGGCAGTGGATGCCTGGGCGATATTTTCCGTCACCTCCTGCATGCCCATCGACGCCTGGCTGATGTTGCTCGCGATCTCCCGGCTGGTCACCGCCTGTTCCTCGACCGCGGCGGCCATGGTGGAAACGATCTCGCTGGTGGAGGAGATGATCCCGCTGATGGTGCTTATCACCCTGATGGTCTGCTCACTGGAGGTCTGCACCCCTTCGATCCGTTCCTGGATCTCGCGGGTTGCGGCGGTGGTCTGCTTGGCCAGATCCTTGATCTCGTTGGCGACGACGGCAAAACCTTTGCCCGCTTCACCGGCCCGGGCAGCTTCGATGGTGGCGTTGAGCGCCAGCAGGTTGGTCTGGTCGGCGATCTCGTTGATGGTCTCGGTGATCTTGTTGATCTTTTCGGCTGCTTCCCCCAACTCTTTGACGCTCTCCGAAGCCTTGGCCGCTTCCGCCACAGCCTTTTGTGTGATGACCCTGGCATTTTCCGAGCCGGAGGCGATTTCGGTGATGGTGGAAGTCATCTCCTCAGTGGCGGCGGCGACCATACCGACATTGGTGCTGGTCTGTTCGGTGGCGGCGGCAATGGCCGACATGTTGGAATTCATCTGCTCGGCTGCGACCGCAACGCTCCGGCATTGGCCGGCCATGTGCTGGGCCAGATCGTAAAGGGTTACCGCCAGCCGCAACAGCGAGTCAGACGAGGAATTGATGGTCGATGAGCTGCCGTGCACCCGGGTGCACATGTTATTGAGGCTGGTGGCCAGTGTGTTGGCGGAGCAGGCCAGCTGACCCATCTCGTCCTTCTGGTCGATATCGGTACTGACCTTCATATCGCCGTTGGCCAGCCGCTCGGTGACGCCGGCCAACTTGCGGGCGGTAGCGGTGATGTTGCGGGAGATCAGCAGGCTGCAGCTTATGCCGAGAGCAATGGCGATGGAGGCCATGATGACCACAAGCCTCTTGGCGGCGCTGGTGGAACTATGAAGGTTATCATTGGTTTTCGTGGCATATTCGTCAAGCAGCCCGGAAGCCTTTTTGAGACCCTGCTGGGTCTGTTCCATTGCCGACTTGGTCTTGGTGTTGAAGACGGTCTGGGCCTTGTCGATCACTGCCGTCTTTTCCTTCCCCTCAACCAGGCCGTTGATTTCCTGGATCGAATGGTGGAGAGCGGCGTGGGGCTGCTCAAGCTCCTGGAGAATCACAGCCAGTTGCGGTAGTTGCTGTTCCGACTGCTGGCGACCTTCACCATAGTACCATTTGCCGAGATTGCAAGCCCGAGGGTCGGTCTGGACCTCCATCTTCGTAGCCTGGGGATTGACAAAGTAGGCAGAGGCCTTGGTCATGAAAGCGTGGTGGTCGATTTCGCGGCTCAGAAATTCTTCCTTGAGATGCTGGGCAAAGAGGCTGCCGTCGACTTCGTCGATGGTCGAACTGAATTTCCAGTAACTTGCCGCCGACAGCCCGGCCAATAGAGCCAGGATGACGCCAAAAGCCAACAGCAACTTAGCATTGATCGAAATGTCCTTGAGCCGCATACGGTAACCTCCAATAGTCGTTACACCAAAAATGTGTATGGGCCGGGATAATAAGAAATCGCTTTCAAAGCCGGCCCTAAAAATCGGCTCCCGTTTCAAGCCTCTCCATCTAACGCTTGAAGATGTATCGTTTTTAGTTCTATCCTGCAAGATGTGATTGGCTGGGCCATCTCCGTCATGACGACATCGGTCATGAGCAGGTCAATCCGTCCCTGGTACTCCCTTGCCAGGCGGATGGTCTCCCCCGGTGTGGAAGCCGCGATTATGGTATAGCCCTATCCGTTCAGCATTCTAGTGGTCATCTTCAAAATGCCATCTCATCTTCGACCAGCAAAATGATCAGACCGCTTGCCGCCTGCGCAGGGACTTGATTTTGTTCAGACCGAGAGATTGCCTTTGTCATGTGCAGCGGCAAGGAGATTTCAAAGGTCGTTTTGTGGCTCGGTTCACTGTAGACGTTGATGAAACCGTTATTCTGCTTGGCTGCACCATATACCGTGGCCCATCCCCAGGCCGGCGCCTTTGCCGAGTTTTTTGGTGGTGTAGAAGGGTTCGAATAAGGAGTCTGCGAAATATGTCTTATCTATGCAAGTAGATCCTAGCTCTCCGGCTTATGCACCAGGAACCAGGGGTCCTTGGCCAGAGCCTCGTCTATGGCGCGGCCGAACTCGCCGAGATCGGCCCAGGCGAGGTTGCCGCCGTCGCCGGCGAATTCATGGATGACTCCCTGGCGGCGCAGGTAGTCGCTGCGCCGCGGGTAGTTGTAGTGCGGGTAAGAGCCGGTGCCGTAGGGGCTGACCTTGCGCACGTAGGCCTGGTAGGAGATCTCCCGCCATGGCTCGCCGCCAGCCTGCAGGCGGCCGGGGAGATCGACAAGGAAGCGGTAGGGCACCTCGCGGCGCAGCTCGATGCCGTGCACCGGAGTTGCATAGAAGCCGGGAATGTCGACATTGATGACCACACTCGGCTGCCCCTCGAGGTGGTCGAAGAGGGTGCCGGGGCCAAAGGTGCAGCTGTAGTCGAGGCCGGGTGGCAAGGCGCCAAGGACGTCGAGCACGCTGTACATCGGGTCGGGGGTGCGGCGGTAGCCGCGGCGGCGCATCTCCTCGGAAAAGCGGCCCACCTCGGAGTGGGCGTACTCGCTGTGGAAGATGCGCATCGCCATGTAGCCATAGATGGTATAGGCGGGGATGAGCAGCAGGCTGGGGCGGAGGGCGAGCAGGCAGAGGAGCAGCTCGTCGGCCAGTTTGCGGTACTGCTCGCCGCTGTGTTCCCTGGCCCCGCGCAGCCTGGCGTGGACGAGGATGGCCTGATCGCTGGGGATGCAGGCCCGTTCGAAGAGGGGGGCGAACATAATCGTCTCCCTACTGCTGTGGCGGCGGGGCGATATCGGTAAAGATCTCGTCGGCGGCACCGACGATGTCTACCGACGGGTCGTAGCCGATCATCTGCGCCGTCTTGAGGTTGATGGCGATCTTCGGCGGGTTCTGGAAGACCTGGGTCAGATTGCGCGGCTTGGCGCCGTTGAGGATCCTGGCGATGGTCTTGGCGTAGAAGTCGCCGATATAGCTGAAGTCGGCCAGGGAAATGCTCAGCATGGCCCCGTGCTTGACCTCATCGGAGAGACCCTGGGTGAAGGTGGGGATCTTTTTCGCCAGCAGCGGTTCGAGAATCCTCGGCATGTTGGAAAGGTTGACCCCAGGGTGGCGGACGATATAGACGGCGTCGACCTTGTCGGCCAGCTCGCTGTAGCACTTGACGATGCCGGCCTCGGCATCGGCCTGGCTCACCCCGTTGAAGGGGACCAGGCATTTTTCCACCTTGAACTTGCGTGTCTCGGCCACCTGATAGACGTCGTCGATGGCACTGAAGCCTCGGCCCTCCTTGCTCTCCTCATAGGCGATGCCGAGTTTGGCGAACTTGAAGATGTCGTGGAAGAGGCGCACCTGCAGGCGGTGGCGGTCGGGGTCGATCTTGGCGTGGATCTGGTCGTAGCCGGAGTCCTCGGCGCTCTTGATGATCCCTGAGGCGATGGGGTCGGTGGTCGAGCCGACGATCGTCGGCACCTTATGGCTATTGCCGCTCATGTCCTGGCCGGCCCAGGTGCCCATGGCGAACATGAGGTCGATGTCCTTCTTGCCGTTGAGGCGCTGCAGTACTTCCTTCTTGATCTGCGGGCGCTTCTCCTTGTCGAAGCCGGCATCGTAGCGGGCATCGGCGACGAACTGCAGATAGTCGCTCTTGGCCTCGCTGGACAGCCAGGTCCACAGGGTGACGACCTCCTTGTCGTTCTGGTTCTTGGGCAGCTCGGCTTCCTGGATCCAGCCGAGGCGCATCAGCCCCTTGACGATGGCGGCGAGGCTCTGCTGGTAGGAGTTGTAGTCGCCGCCCTGGATGTAGCCGATGCGCCATTTTTTGCCCTTGTTGTCGCGCGGTGTCACCGGCAGGTTGTCGTCCTTGGCGGCCAGGGCCGAGACGGCGCCGAGACAGAGGGCGAAGGCGAGGAAGACGGCCAGGGTGGTGCGGCTCGCGGATTTATTGCTGTTCATGGACGACCTGCTGTTGAATGTTGATCTTCGAGGCCTTGCCCTGCAGACAGAAGCCCCGCTCCTGGAGGAAGTTGAGGGAGTTGCACAGTCCCATGTCGCAGGCGATACGGGACTTTTCGCACATCTTGACGATATCGTTGAGTTCCACCAGTGAGCCGGCATCGTCGCTCTTGTTGAAGGCGGTCGGGGCGAGGATCATCGCCTTGCGGAAGTCGTTGAAGGCGCGCTCGAACTGAAAGAGCTTGCGCAGGGCCATGCCGCGGTTGAGGATGGCCTCGACCAGTTCGGGCTGGTACTTGAGGGCCAGGGTGTAGGAGTTGACCGCCTTCTTGAAATCGCCGCGGCGGTAGTGGAGGCTGCCGAGGTTGTTGTGGGCGTCGGCGTAGCTCGGGTTGAGGCGCAGGGCGGTCTGCAGGTCGGCCTCGGCCTCGGGGAATTTCTCGAGATTGAGGTAGGCCACCGCGCGGCTGTTATAGGTGCGCGGGTTCTTGTTGTCGAGGTCGATGGCCTTGCCGAGATGCTCGATGGCGGTGTTCGGGTCACCGAAGCGGCCGTTGCTCCATAGCGAGTAGGCCTTCTCCAGCCACGCGCTGGCGGAGAGGGCGGCGCTCATCGCCGAGAACTCCATGCCGAGCGTCGACGACTGGGGCGAGGAGGTCGACAGGGAGCGGTTGGCCTCCTCGAGCTTTTTGATCTTTTCGAGGAGTTCGTGCTCGCGCTGCTGGATTTCGTTGTACTTGCGCAGCAGGGTGCGATCCTGCAGGAGCTTTTCCATGCGCTGCCTGAGGAAGTCATTGTTGATCTCGATACGCGTCGTCAACGTGATGCCGAAGGTCTTGTCGGTGGCGTAGTTCTCCTTGGCGACCACCTCGGTGGTGAGGATGCCGCCGGCCAGGGCGGTAACCTCGTCGCGGGTGAGGATGGCGTTCTCCACCTCGCTGAGGCTCTCCAGGTAGGTGCCGGCGCGTTCGAGGACCTCGAACTTGGCGCGGGTCATCGCCGCCATATAGGCGTCGTCTGGAGACTGGCTGCCGGAAAAGGGCTGGTCGACGCGGTGTTCGAAGACTTTGACCGCGCCCTGGCACACGGCGGCAAGGGAGAGGGACAACAGCAGCGCCGCCATGGCCAGCGATGCATGGCGTAGGCCGGGACGCATGGGACGCTGGTCGCGGGCTGTTGCAGAGATGGGCGATTTCGATGCTAACACTGTTGACTCCTTGGCAATTCTTGTCCGATCCACGCTGGGTTCGGGGTGGATGTTCAATCCTACCTCCACCGGCAAGCAAAATGCAAATCTTTGCCGTTGGAAAGTCGATTTTTGCTGCCGCGGGAGTTGTCCAGAATGAATAGGGATTGTCTTGCAGCGGGGCTCCCGGTAAATAGGGGGTGGCGTCGCGGCCGTGGTGGCCGTGGCCTCGGGCAGCACAAAAACACTTGGGATGACAGCCTCATGATGCAGGCCAGGTCGCGCCTTCTCGGCGCGTTTTTCGTGGTATGTTCGGCGATCGGTTTCGGGGCCATGGCCATCTTCGGCAAGGTCGCCTTCGCCTCGGGGGCGTCCACCGCCACCGTCCTCTTCATCCGCTTCCTCGTCGCCGGCAGCCTGATGGTACTGCTCATGGCGGCGCTGCGCCAGCCATGGCCGCGGGGGCGGGACCTGCTCATCCTTGTCGGCATGGGGATGATCGGTTACGCCGGGCAGGCCTTCTGCTTCTTCTCCGCCCTCCACCATGCCACCGCCGGGCTGACCGGCCTGCTCCTCTACCTCTACCCGGCCCTGGTCATCGTCTTCTCGGCGCTGCTCGGCCGGCGGCGGCTGACCCTCGCCAAGTCGCTGCTCGCCCTGCTGTCGCTCTTCGGCATCCTCCTCACCGTCTCCGACGGGCTGGCCGGCACGCCGCTGGGTATCGCCTTCGGGGTGGGGGCGGCGGTGGTCTACACCGTCTATATCCTCGTCGGCGAAGGGGTCAGTGGCCGCACCGGGGCCAACGGCGCCGGCTGCGTCATCATGCTCGGCGCCGCCGTCGTCTTCGGCCTGGCGATGCTCCTCGAGGGGCCGCGTCCGCCGCAGTCCCTCGACGGCTGGCTGGCGATCGGGGCCATCGCCGTGTTCTGCACCTTGATGCCCATCGTCTTCTTCTTCGCCGGCATGCGCCATCTCGGCGCTGGCGACGCCTCGACTCTCTCGACCCTCGAGCCGGTGGTGACGCTGCTGCTTGCCTATCTCTTTCTTGGAGAGACTCTCGGCCCGCTGCAGGCCCTGGGCGCTGCCCTGGTTATCGTCGCCGTGGTGGTGCTCACCAAGATGCGCTGAGCCTGTTGCGGGGGGTGTCGCGAAACTCTCCCGCGGGGGAGTTTTTCTCGCGCTTTTCCTTATCTTGTCCGCCTTCATGTGTTATAGTATGTGGGAGACTTGACGTTGTTGTCCGTCGTGGGGCGGCGGCGGTGGAAGTCTTAATCCGTGTATAATGAGGTGACGTCATGAAAAAGCTGATCTCTATCGCGGCCGGGGCCCTTTTCCTTCTGCAACCGACCTTCGCGGCGGCAACCGACGCCACCGTGGTCAACCAGACGGAGGGCAACAGCAAGGTGAACATCGCCGTGGGCGAGAACAACACCGCCAGCACCGGCTCGATCAAGCTCAAATCCATTGAGGGCATCGTCATCAACCGGGCCGAGGGCTCTTCCACCAACGTCGCGGTCGGGGCCAACAACACCGCCAGCCTCGGCTCCATCAACATGAAGCACAGCGACGCGACGGTCATCAACTTCACCCAGAACGGCGCCGTGGTCAGCGCCGGGGAGGGCAACACCGCCAACCTCGGCACGGTGCAGATGAACAACAGCAAGGGAGCCTTCATCAACCGCAGCGTCGATGGCACCAATATCGCCGTCGGGCAGAACAACACCGCCAACCAAGGCTCGCTGATCGCCGAAGGGGTCACCAACGAAGCCTCCTTCAACATGAATAGCGGCGGCACCAACATTGCCGCCGGCATCGGCAACGAGGCCAACCTCGGCACCCTGAAGAATTCGGGCGACTCGGTCAATATTTCCAGGGGCGGCACCAACGCCGCCATTGGCGTGGACAACAAGGCCAACCTCGGCTCGACCATCGACAGCGTCAATACCGTCAACGTCTCCGGCGGCGGCACTAATATCGCCATCGGCACCGGGGCCGAGGCCAACCTCGGCTCGACCATCGGCTCGAAGGCCAGCCTCAACGTCTCCGGCGGCGGCACCAATATCGCCACCGATGGCGGCAAGGCCAACCTTGGCTCGACGATCAACTCCAAGGACTCGGTCAACATCTCCGCCGGCGGCACCAACGTTGCCCTGGCCGGCGGCGAGGCCAATCTCGGCTCGACGGTCAATTCGCAGGCGACGGTGAACATCTCCGGTGGCGGTACCAACGTCGCCCTGGCCGGCGGCAAGGCCAATCTCGGATCGACGGTCAACTCCAAGGACTCGGTCAACATCTCCGCCGGCGGCACCAACGTTGCCCTGGCCGGCAGCAAGGCCAATCTCGGTTCGACGGTCAACTCGACCAACTCGGTGAACATTTCCGGCGGCGGCACCAACATCGCCATGGGCGGCGGCACCGCCAACCTCGGCTCGACGATCAACTCCAGCGATTCGGTGAACATCTCCAGCGGCGGCACCAACGTCGCCATGGGCGGTGGCAAGGCCAATCTCGGTTCCACCATCAACTCCAGCGGCTCGGTGAACATCTCCGGGGGTGGCACCAATATCGCCATGGGCGGCACCGCCAACCTCGGCTCGGTGGTCAACTCCAGCGGGGCGACCAACATCTCCCGCGGCGGCACCAACATCGCCATGGGCGGCAACGCCAACCTCGGCTCGGTGGTCAACTCCGCCGGGGCCACCAACATCTCCGGGGGCGGTCTTAACGTCGCCATGGGCGGCAATGCCAACCTCGGCTCGGTGGTCAATTCCGCCGGAGCGACCAACATCTCCGCCGGCGGGACCAATATCGCCGCCGGTGGCAATGCCGCCCTTGGTTCAGTCATCAATACCGCCGGGGCGACCAACGTCTCGGCCGGCGGTACCAATATCGCCGGCGGCGGCGACGCCTACATGAGCTCGGTGGTCTCCGGGGTGCGCTACAACTCGCTCGGCATGCCCATTCCCGGCCCCTGAGAGCGGCTTCGACATGCGCCGCCGCCTTGGGTCTTCGGGCGGTGGCGGGCTCATTCCGGGAGCAACCCGCCAAGGGTTGTTCCCGGTTTTTTTATGCCAGCCGCTTGCCGCTCTTGCCTTTCCCCCCGGTCTGGGGGTATAAGCCCTGCTGCAGGTGCATGCAACACATGCTAAGAGGAAAGACGGTGCGAGTCCGTCACAAGCCAGTCCTTGCTGTATGCGAAGGCTGCGGCGGCTGGAGGCCTTGCCTCCATCCCCTTTCGGGGGGACGTCACTGGGGCGACCCGGGAAGGCGGCCGTTGTTGCAGGGAAATTCGCAAGTCAGAAAGCCTGCCTGCCCGGGGCGAACTTCTTCGCCCCGCCCGGAGCCAACCACTGGGGTTCTCTGTATCTCGAGGCTTGGGGTGTCGTCCGCAGCGTGCGGCCGGCGCCTCTGCGCGGATACGGAGGGCCTGTCGCAGTTCTTTCCCTCCCGTTCCGCGTCTTCTGACCAAGGATAGCTGTTTCGTGGCATCGTTGCCTGCCGTCTGTCGTGCGGCAGGCAAGCCGTCGCGAAGCGCACGGAGGACGAACTATGCAAGACGACCGCCTCATGGGAGGCATCATCGGACGACTGCTGGCCAAGGAAAGCCTGCCACGCGAAGAGGCCTGCCGCGCCTTTCGCCTGGTGCTCGACAACCGCGTCAGCGAGATGCAGCAGGGGGCCTTTCTCGCTGCCCTGACCGCCAAGGGGGAGACCGCCGAGGAGGTGGCCGGCGGCTGGCAGGCCATCTACGAGCTCGACACCTGCCAGGTGAGCCTTGATGGGCCGCTGCTCGACAACAGCGGCACCGGCATGGACAGCTTCAAGACCTTCAACATTTCCACCGCCGCCTCGCTGGTTGCCGCCGCCGGGGGGGTGGCCATCGCCCGGCACGCGGCGCGGGCCATTACTTCACGCTGCGGCGCCGTGGACATGGTAGAGCGGCTCGGCGTCGACGTCGAGTGTGGTGTCGATATCGTTGCCGAGAGCGTCAACCGGGCCGGCATCGGCCTCTTCAACGGTATGAGCGCCCGGGTGCATCCCCGGGCGCTGGGACGCATCCTCTCGCAGATTCACTTCGGTTCCCCCCTCAATATCGCCGCTTCCCTGGCCAACCCGGCGATGCCGGGGCTGGCGGTGCGCGGTGTCGCCTTGCGGGAGATGCTGCTCCCGGTGGCCGAGGCGATGCGCGCCATCGGCTACCGCCGCGCCCTGGTCGTCCATGGCACCATCGACAATAGCACTCTCGCCATGGACGAGGCCTCGGTGTGCGGTGCCACCCACGCCGTCGAGCTGGCCGATGGCCAACTTACCTCCCTCAGCTTCACCCCCGACGCCTGCGGGCTCGAGATCCACGACCCGCAGGGGCTAAGCCCCGATGAGGGGCAAGAAGCGGCGGTCAGCTTCTATCGCCTGCTCAGCGGCCGTGGCAGCCTGGTGCGCCGCGACGCGGTGCTGCTCAACAGCGCCCTGGCCCTCTACGTCGCCGGTAAGGTGACGACCATCGGCGCTGGGGTGACGCTAAGTCGCGAGCTTCTTGACAGCGGCGCGGCGCTGGAGACCCTGCAACGCTGGGTGGAGGTGCAGAACGAGGATCGGCAGAGGGGGCTGCGGCAGCTCGATGCCCTGCGTCGGGAGGCGGCATGACCAGGTTGATTGTGGCCAAGATCGACGACGACTATGTGCGCCTCAGCCGCGAAGGCGGCGAGCGCTGCGGCCTGGGCCAGGCCAGCGTCTTTCCCGAAAGCCAGGCCGAAGAGCTGCGCGCCCGACTGGCGATGCTCGGCGAGGGCTGGGAGAAGGCACGGCTGATGCTCCTCATCATAACCGAAGAACCGTACGGAGGTTGAAATGCGTGTTGTCTTGCAGGAATGCACAAAGCTGGAATACCAGCAGGAAGAACAGGAAATTGCCATTGCCGAGGGCGAAGTCGCCCTGCAGGTGCAGTGCTGCGCGGTGTGTCGCAGCGACGCCAAGATGTGGCGCGACGGCCACCGCGACCTCGTCCTGCCCCGCGTGCTCGGTCACGAGGTGGTGGGCGTCGACCCGGCCGATGGCAGGCTCTACGCGGTGTGGCCCGGCGTGGCCTGTGGAGTCTGCGAGCTCTGCCAGGCCGGCCGCGACAATCTCTGCAAGGAGATGCGCATCGTCGGCTTCCACCGCGATGGCGGCTTCGCCACCACCCTGGTCGTGCCGCGGGCAAGCCTCGAACCGGTGCCGCAGGGCCTGCCCGCCCTCCTGGCGACCTTTGCCGAGCCGGTCGCCTGCCTCGAAAACGGTCTATCGCGCCTTGCGGCAAGGTCCGGGGAGCTGGCCATCGTCTATGGCGGCGGCACCCTGGGGATATTGGCCGCCCTGTGGCTGGGCGAACGGGGCTGCCGGGTGACGGTCATCGAGCGCGACAGCGGCAAGCTGGCGCGGCTGGCCACGCTCGGCCAGGCCAAGAATATCGAGTTGGCCCGCGATACCACTACCGCCGACTTCGACCTGGCCATCTGCTGCTGCCCCGATCCGCTGGCCCTCTCCCTGGCGGTCGGCAAGCTGCGCCGCGGCGGCCGCTTCTCCTTCTTCAGCGGCCTGACCAAGAACGAGACCCTCGACGGCAACCTGCTCAACCTCATCCACTATCGCGAGCTCGAGGTGATCGGTTCCTATGGCCCGCGCCGTGCCGACATGGCCCCGGCGCTGGCCTTTTGCCTCAGGCAGAAAGAGAGCCTGGAGATGCTCGTCGAGGGCCGCATCCACCCCGCCGAACTGGAGGCGGCATTGCCGCGAGTCCTCTCCGGCGCCGCCCTGCGCTATATCGTCGATTGGTCGCTGGTCGGGGAAGAAGTCAGTTCCGCCGCGGCGGCGCAGGCGGACAGCGCCACGTCCCCGACGGTCCCCTCCCTGACGCCGTTTCTTGCCGAGCTCTGTAGCGCCATCAGGCCGGCCTCGCCGGAGATGTTGCAGCGGGCGCAGACCAAGGTCGACCGCAAGACCAAGCCGCTCGGCTCCCTGGGACGGGTCGAACAGCTGGCGGTGCGGCTCGCCGCTATCCAGGAGCGCCTCGACCCCGCGGTCGACTGCCGGCGCATGTACGTCTTTGCCGGCGATCATGGGGTGGTGGAAGAGGGCGTCTCCGCTTTCCCAGCCAAGGTGACGGTGCAGATGGTGGAGAACTTCCTCGCCGGCGGCGCCGCCATCAACGTCTTCTGTCGCCACTACGGCATCGAGCTGTGGGTGGTCGACAGCGGCGTCGCCGGGGATTTCGCCGACCACCCCCAGCTGATACGGCGCAAGGTGGCCAGGGGCACCGCCAACTTCGCCCTCGGCCCGGCGATGACCCGCCAGCAGGCCCTGCAGGCGGTGGAAGAGGGGGCTCGGGCCTTTCTCGACGGGCAAGGACGCCAGCCCTGCTCGCTGGTCGGCATGGGCGAGATGGGTATCGGCAACAGCAGCAGCGCCACCGCCATCATCTGCGCTGCCACCGGGCTGGGCGCGGCGGCGGTGGCCGGGCGCGGCACCGGGGTCGACGACGTCGGGCTGGCCCGCAAGATCGAGGTCATCGACAAGGCCCTGGCCCTGCACCGGGTAGACGGCCGCGACCCGCTGGAACTGCTCGCCCGGCTCGGCGGCTACGAGCTGGGCGGCATCTGCGGGGCGGTGCTGGCCGCAGCCGCCAATCGCTGCTGCGTGGTCCTCGACGGCATCATCTCCACCGCCGCCGGTCTGATCGCCTGCCTGCTCTGCCCGACGGCGGCCGACTATATCGTCGCCGGCCACCGCTCGGTGGAAAAAGGGCAGGCCGAGGCCCTGCGCCTCATGGGACTCGAGCCGGTGCTCGATCTCGGTCTGCGCCTCGGCGAGGGCACCGGGGCGGCGATCACCATGAACCTCGTCGACCTGGCCTGCCGCATGATGCGCGAGATGGCCTCTTTCGAGGAAGCCGGGGTCGACAGCGGTTCCCTGTAGGCAGGCCTGGAGCCGGGCCGCCCCGCCACGATTGCAATGGCGGGGCGGCTGTGCTAGGGTTGCGGCATATCGGGCCGTGGCGAAAACTCTTTGCCGCGGCAGGCCCTGACCCTCCTCCCCGCTTCCCTCCATGTCGCATATCACTCGCCTTCTCGCCCTTGCCCTCTGCACCCTGCTGCTCTCCTCCTGCGCCGAGAACCTGCCGCAGGATATCCCCAGGGACTATACCGCCCCCTTCGAACACACCTTCGCCGTACCCTTCGACCGGGCCTGGAAGGGAGTGGTGCAGGCGGTCTCCGAGAACAGCGTCATCAAGACCCTCGACCGTCACAGCGGCCTGATTGTCACCGAGTACGTCACCGTCGACAAGAAGGTGCTCAATATGTTCGAGACCGCCCTCTTCGGGCGTACCTACAAGAACAGCTACGCCATCACCCTGGACGAGGTCTCGCCGGGCAACACCAGGGTGCGGGTGCAGGCGCATCTGATGATGGAGCAGTTCGCCGTTTACAACCGCGAGCGCCAGGTGGCCTGGTTCGAGGCCTATATGCGTCAGGAGCTGCTGCGTCGTGTCTGTCTTGCGCTCCGGGGCGACGACGGCAGCTGCGCCATGCTCTTCCCCGACTATAACAGCGCCGTCTGCGCCCCGCCTCCGTCCGTCGTCGTCGCGACTGCGGACAAGGCTCCGCCGCAAGCCGCGCCGGCCAACAGAACCGCCGCCGACCCCTCGGTGCTCGAGGTGCAGCGCAGATTGCAGGAGAAGGGCTATCCGCCCGGGCCGCTGGACGGCATCATGGGCAGAAGAACCCGCGCCGCGCTGGCTCGATTCCAGGAGGAGCAGAGCATCGAGGGTGGTGGCTTTTTGACGGCGGAGACCATGGCCGCCCTTGGCCTCTAGCGGATGGGCGAGGGAGGCTCTGGCGGCGCGGCGGGGCTGGCCAGGGATGCCTCGTCGCGGCGCAGGCGGCCGAGGTAGTATGCGACGGTCTTCATGCCCTGGCGGAATTGCCGTAGGCTGAATTTTTCGTTGGGGGCGTGGACCTCGTCGTCCGGCAGGCCAAAGCCGAGCAGGACCACCGGCGCCTCCAGCAACTGATCGAACAGGGCGGCGATGGGGATCGAGCCACCCTCGCGGAGGAAGACCGGCGGCCTGCCGAAGACCGCTTCCACCGCCTCGGCGGCGAGGTGCACGGCGGGGTGGTCGGGGTTGGTGCTCATACCCCGGCCGCCATGGAGACAACGCACCTCGAGGCGACAACCTTTGGGCATGAGGACCTGGGCCGCCTCCTCAAGCCAGCTGAAGACCTGCTGCGGGTCGAGGCCCGCCGGCAGCCGCATGCTGATCTTGGCTACCGCCTCGGCGGGGATGACCGTCTTACTGCCGGCGCCGGTGAAGCCGCCGACGATGCCATGCACTTCGAGGGTCGGGCGGATGCCGACCCGTTCCAGCAGGGGGTAGCCGTTCTCGCCGACGGCCTCGGCGACGCCCATCCCGGTGAGGAGACCGCGGGCGATGCCCAGGCGGTCGTCCTGCCAGATTTGTCGTTCGGTCTCGCTCGGCGTCGGGATATGCGTGGCCAGCGGGGCGATGTTGATGCGGCCGTCCTCGCCCTTGAGGCGACTGAGGAGCAGGCACAGGGCATGCAGCGGGTTGGGGGCGATGCCGCCGTAGCTGCCCGAGTGCAGGTCGCTCTTGGCCCCGAAGACGGCCAGCTCGGCGCAGAGGATGCCGCGCAGGCTGGTGATCAGCGACGGCTGACGGTCATTGACCATGTGGGTGTCGCAGATCAGCACCGCGTCGGAGCGCAGCCGCTCGACGTTCTCGGGTACATACCTGGCCAGCGACTCGCCGCCCGCCTCTTCCTCGCCTTCGAGGAGCATCTTGACATTGATCGGCGGCCGGCCGGCCACGTTCGCCCAGGCCTCAAGGGCCGCCATGACGAGGACCACCTGCCCCTTGTCGTCGCTGGCACCCCGGCCGTAGATATTGCCATCGCGGACCGTTCCGGCGAAAGGCGGCGACAGCCACAGCTCGACGGGGTCCACCGGCTGCACATCGTAATGACCGTAGAAGAGCAGTGTCGGCAGAGCCTCGTCGACCATCCATGAGGCCACCACCAGGGGATGGCCTGCGGTCGCCACCACCTCCGCCTCGGGAAAGCCGATATCGCGCAGGCGCCCCGCCGCCCAGGCCGCTGCGGCGGCGACATCGGCACGGTGCTCGGGCAGGGTGCTGACGCTGGGTATCTCCAGCCATTGGCGCAGGTGGTTGACGAAGGTGTCGAAATTGGCGTCGAGATAGCTGCTGATGTCGTCCATCTGGCTCATCGATTCTTCCTCTGGTGCGGCCGTCGCATTCCCCGGGCGCACGGAGCGGTGCGACCAGTCATGATGGCCCGGGAGTGGGCCGGTTTTCTCCTAACATGCTTGTTTTTCAGCGGTCCTGCGCGTGTCCGAAAGACCTGCGGCACACTACCTTAGACAGTCGGCAACGACAAGCCCTTTTCCGGCGCAGCCGCCGCCGGTGGCGAGGCGCCAGCCGTTTCTACGACAGCGTGGTGGCGCAACCCCGCAATATCAGCAAAAAAAGGACTCCCGGGCTGGACAAAGGACCTGCACGCCGGTACCCTGTAAAGGCAGGGCGATGTCGCCGGCCGAGGTGTTCGGGATGGCGGCACGCGGTATGTCATTCTGGCAAGAGGAGGTTTCGTCATGAAATGGATGCAGTTCTTCACCCCCGTCTCCTCCATCACCTGGGAGGAGGCAAACAGGCTCATGGCCGCCGACAGCCCCTCGCCGGCGGTGCTCCTCGATGTCCGTCAGCCCCAGGAGTATGCCGCCGGACATATGCCCGGCGCCCGACTCATTCCCATCGGTGAGCTCGACGGCCGCCTCGACGAGCTGCAGCCGGAGCAGCCAGTCATCGTCTACTGAGCCATCGGAGGGCGCAGCCGTGTCGCTGCGCAGATGCTCGCCGGCAAGGGTTTTTCTAAAGTGTATAACCTCTCTGGAGGGATTAAGGCCTGGACCAGGCAGGTGGCGGTGGGGCCGCAGGAGGTCGGCATGCACCTCTTCGCCGAGGTGGCCACCGGTATCGACGCGGTGGTTGTCGGCTTCGCCCTGGAGATGGGGCTGCGCGACTTCTACCTCTCCATGCAGGGCAAGGTGGCCAGGCAGGGGACCAAGGACATCTTCGCCCGGCTGGCGGAGATCGAGGTGCTGCATCAGCGTCAGCTGCTGCAACTCTACGGGGAGTTGAGCGGTGAGCAGCCGAGCCTCGAGGACTTCGCGACCCGTGTCGTCGCCCCGGCCATGGAGGGCGGCATGTCGACGGCGGAGTATCTTGACCGCTATCAGCCCGACCTGAATAAGGAAATCGAAGTGCTCTCCCTGGCCATGGCCATCGAGGCCCAGGCGCTCGACCTCTACCTGCGGGCGGCGGAAAAGAGCAGGGACGCCCAGTGCCGCCAGGTGCTGCAGCGCATCGCCGAAGAGGAGCGGGGCCATATCGCCCACCTCAGCGCCTATATCGACAGCCATGCGGAGCTGATATGAAAAAACGACTCGTTCTCATCGGCGGCGGCCATGCCCACATGATGGTGCTCGCCCAGCTGCGTGACATCGTCGACAAGGGCACCGAAGTCACCGTGGTGCAGCCGTCGGCCTACCATTACTATAGCGGCATGGGGCCGGGCATGCTCGGCGGCACCTACACCCCGGACGACATCCGCTTCGCCACGCAGCGCGTGGTGGAGAGCAAGGGCGGGAGCTTTGTGCTCGGCAAGGCGGAGCGCATCGACACCGCTCGGCAGGTGGTGGTGCTGAAGGACGGTGGCGAGCTGCCCTATGACGTGCTCTCCTGCAACGCCGGCTCCTACGTGCCCCGCGAGGTCTTCGGCGAGGGGCTGAGCGGGGTGTTCACCTCCAAGCCCATCGAGGAACTGCTGGTGGCCAGGGAGCGCATCCTCACCCTCGCCCGGGAGAAGACGATAACCGTGGCGGTGGTGGGCAGCGGGCCTTCGGCGGTGGAGATCGCCGGCAACGTCCATCAGCTGTGCCGCAGGGAAGGGGTGCGGCCGCCGCGAATCGAGATGTTCTCCGGGCGCGGCTTCATGACTGGCAAGCCAGGGCGCGTCGGCCGGCTGGTGCGGCAGGTGCTGGAGGGCAAGGGCATCGTCATCCATGATGGCGGGCGGGTGCGGCGCTTGGGCGAGGGCCGCGTCGAACTGGAAGACGGCCGCGAAGTCGCCGCCGACCTCATCTTCGCCGCCGTCGGTGTCAAGCCTTCGCCGATCTTCGCTCGCTCCGGGCTGCCGGTGGGGCCGGACGGTGGTCTCAAAGTCGATCGTCACCTGCGCGCCGAGGGCTACGAGAATATCTTTGGCGGTGGCGACTGCATCCACTTCGCTCCGCAACCTCTCGACAAGGTCGGCGTCTATGCGGTACGCCAGAACCCGGTGCTGCTGCACAACCTCATCGCCTGCCTCGAGGGGCGGCCGCTGCAGACCTTCGCCCCCGGAGGCAGCTACCTGCTGATCTATAACCTTGGCGACGGCCAAGGGGTTCTGGCCAAATGGTCGCTGGCCTTTTCCGGCAAGCTGGCCTTTGCCATCAAGGACTGGATCGACCGCCGCTTTATCAAGACATTTCAGGAATGAAGGGCAGCGGCGGATATTTTCCGCTCTTGATCTTCCGTCGTTTTTCCCGTAAGTAGAGTGGGGCGCCGCCCGCACGGGCGGCGTTCCGCCGGCGTCCGTTTCCACCGCATGAGGCGAGGACTCGGGAGAAGCGCCGCGGGTAAACTCTCTACCTTCGAGGTACGGTTTATGTGGGAATGCGAAGTCTGCGGGTATATACACAAGGAAGGGGAACCGCCGGAGAACTGCCCGGTGTGCCAGGCCGAAAAGGACATGTTCAAGAAGATCGAGGCCAGGGATGCCACCTCGGGCGCGGCGCGGCGCTGGCGCTGCCTGGTCTGCGGCTATGTGCACACTGGCGACGCGCCGCCGGAGTCCTGCCCGGTCTGCGCCGCGCCAAAGAGCCAGTTCGTCGAGATCGATGCCGACGGCAACAAGATTGAGACTGCTGCCGCGCCCGTCCCGGCTCCTGCTGCCGTGCCGCCGGCGGCCCTGGCGCGGCAGCCTTCGCCCGAAGCGGGGGCGACCCCGACCGCAGCCAGCGCTGCCGGCGACAAGACGTTTCTCCAGCGACTTGCCGGGCTGGTGCTCTCCCTGCACCTCCACCCTATCACCGTTCACTTCCCCAACGGCATCCTGCCGGCGGTGCTGGTCTTTCTCGCCATCGGCGTCTACTTCGGCATACCCGCCCTGGAGACCGCCGCCTACTACAACCTCATCTTCGTCCTGGTCATGCTGCCGCTGGTGCTGGCCACCGGCTTCGTCGAGTGGCGCAAACGCTACCGCGGGGCGAAGACCTTCGTCTTCATGGTCAAGATCTTCTGCAGTCTGGTGGTGCTGGCGGCTACCAACATCCTGGTGTTCTGGCGGCTCATCGATCCGGCAGTGCTGGCACCCGAGTCGCCCTACCGCCTCGTCTATCTCGGCGTCGCCGCCGGCCTGCTCGCCGCCGCCGGCATCGCCGGGCACCTGGGCGGCAAGCTGGTCTTCGCCGCGCGGGGCTAGGGTAGAAAGGGCCTGGCCACTCCGGCGCGTTTGCCAGGGCCGCTCGGTGAAGGCGGTGCGGCCCATGGCGAACCGGGGCTTGCGGCTGGTCTCTTCTCTACACCGGCAGGAAGGGGGTGAGGTCCTTTTCGTAGCGGGTCTTGACCTTGAAGCCCTTGTCGCTCAAGGCGGTCAGGGCCTTGGTGCCGTCCTGGTTGGCGACGCGCAGGACGATCTCGGTGACCCCCGGATAGCGGTTGTCGGGCCAGCAGAAGAGGCTCTGGATATTGATCCCCTGATCTTTGAGGGTGCTGGCGACTTCGGCGAGTTTGCCGATGCTGTCGCTGACGAAGATGGAGAGGCGGATACTCTCGTCGCTGATGCCGATGGCCTGCAGCAGCACAGCCATGACGTCGGTGGAGGTGATGATGCCCGCCAGGCGGTCCTCTTCCATCACCGGCAAAGCGCTGATGCGGTGCTGCTGCATGATCAGCGCCGCCCGCTCGATAGTGGTGCTGGTCGGCACGGTGACCACCGTCTTGATCATGATCATCGACACCTCGACCTTGGTGAGCAGATAGTTGAGCTCGTGGGTCGACAGCGAGGTGGCCGGCGAGGCCCAGTTCTGCTTGAGATCGCGGTCGGAGATGATGCCGACCAGCTTCTGCTTGTCGTTGACCACCAGCAGGTGGTCGATCTTGTTCTTCTCGATGATGTCGCGGGCCTGAACCAGGGTGGTGCGCGGGGAGACGGTGATCAGGTCGGTGTGCATGATGCGGTCGATATACATGGGGTACCTCCTTTCTTGATGGGTCACGGAGAAATGGGCCGGGTTGAGGGGCAGGGGGGAACACTCATTATAGAAGGCTAGGGCGGATTGTCAAAACAAAGCGACATTTTTAGAGATTTTTCCTTTCCGGCACTGTGCCGGCACCTCCGGCGGCTCTGTCGCCCCTCGCAAAAACCCTTGCCGAAGCCGCCTGTTTCGGAGTAATTTGCAAGGTCATTTGTCGTTTGCGAGAAAGAGGATTAGGAGTGGCGCTGCTCTCGCCGAAGAGGATTCGGGGCGGGGGTCGTCGTGCCGTACGGGCAAAGTAATGTTTATGATGCAGGAGCAACGGTGACACACGATACGACGCAAGGCTTGTGGCTGTCAGGCAACGAGGCCATCGCTCTCGGCGCCTACGAAGCAGGGGTGAAGGTGGCCTCGGGCTATCCGGGCACTCCCTCGACGGAGATTCTCGAAAATCTCTGCACCTATCAGGGGGTGTACTGCGAGTGGGCCCCCAACGAGAAGGTTGGTCTGGAAACGGCGCTGGGCGCCTCCTTTGTCGGGGCGAGAGCTCTCGCGACCATGAAGCATGTCGGCGTCAACGTCGCCGCCGATCCCCTCTTCACCGCCTCCTACACAGGGGTGCGCGGCGGCCTGGTGCTGGTCTCCGCCGACGACCCGGAGATGCACTCTTCCCAGAACGAGCAGGACAACCGCAACTACGCCTTCGCCGCCAAGGTGCCGATGCTCGAGCCCAGCGACCCCAGCGAGGCCAAGGAGATGGTCGGTGCGGCCTTTCGACTCAGCGAGGAGCTCGACACCCCGGTCATGCTGCGCATCACCACCAGGGTCTCCCACGTCAAGGGGGTGGTGACCAAGGGGGTCAGGGAAGAAGCTCCGGTGGCCATCGGCATCGAAAAGGTCCCCGGCAAGCTGGTCATGCTGCCGGCCATGGCCCGCAAGCGGCGCGTCTACGTCGAGGAGCGCATGGCCAGGTGCAAAAAACTCGCCGAAGCCTACCCCTATAACCGCATCGAGGACGGCGACCGCAGGCGCGGCTTCGTTACCTCCGGGGTGTCCTATCTCTATGTCAAGGAAGCCTTTCCCGAGGCGGCTGTGCTCAAGCTCGGCATGTGCTGGCCGCTGCCTGAGGAGATGATCCGCAGCTTCGCGGCCACGGTTGGCGAGCTGATCGTCGTCGAGGAGCTCGACCCCTTCCTCGAGACCCATATCAAGGCCATGGGCATCCCCTGCCGTGGCAAGGAGCTGATCCCCAACCAGGGCGAGCTCAACACCGCCATCGTCCGCGAGGCCATCGACCCTGCCTCGCGGCCGCAGCTGTTCGCGCCGGTGGAGCTGCCCAACCGGCCGCCCAACATGTGCGCCGGCTGTCCGCACCGCGGCATCTTCTACAACCTGTCGCGCATGAAACTGTTCGTCTCCGGCGATATCGGCTGCTATACGCTCGGCTTTTTGCCGCCGCTCTCGGCCATGGACGCCTGCGTCTGCATGGGCGCCTCGGTGCCTATCGCCCACGGCATGGTCAAGGCCCTCGGCGAAGGCAGCCACGACAAGGTGGTGTCGGTGATTGGCGACTCGACCTTCCTCCACTCGGGCATCACCGGGCTGGTCAACAGCGTCTACAACGGCTCGGCGGCAACGCTGATCATCCTCGACAACCGCATCACCGCCATGACCGGCCAGCAGCACAACCCGGCCAGCGGCGGCACCATCCTTGGCGACCCGGCGCCGTCCCTCGACCTCGAGGGGCTCTGTCGCGCCATCGGCGTCAAACATGTCTTTACCGTCAACCCGCATGACGTGGTCGAGACGCGCAAGGTGCTCAAGGCGGCGGTGGAGCTGAGCGAGCCGTCGGTGGTCATCTCGCGCGCGCCCTGCGTGCTGCTGCCGGAGATGAAGGAACGGCGGCCGGTGTCCTATTTCACCAACCAGGACAACTGCGTCGGCTGCATGTCCTGCATCCGCCTCGGCTGCCCGGCGATCAGCTGGACCGCCTTCGCCGAGGGCGAAGCGGAGAGACGCGGCTATCGCGCCACCCAGAAGGGCGTCTCGAAGATCGACGAGATCCTCTGCAACGACTGCGGGCAGTGCGCCTCGCTGTGTAAATTCAACGCCATTACCCGCGGGGAGGGAAAGAAATGAACGACCAGGGCAATATCCTCTTTTCCGGGGTGGGCGGGCAGGGCATCCTTCTCGCCAGTGAAATCACTGCCTACGGCCTGCTCCGCGCCGGCTACGACGCCAAGAAGAGCGAAGTGCACGGCATGGCCCAGCGTGGCGGCTCGGTCACCGCGCAGCTGCGTTATGGCAAGAAGGTCTACTCGCCGCTTATCGAGCCGGGCCGCGCCGACGTGCAGATGGCCTTCGAGATGATGGAGGCGGTACGTTACCTGCCCTATCTGCATCGCGGCAGCAAGGTCATCGTCAATACTCAGAAGATTCTGCCGCCGGCGGTGGCCACCGGCCAGGCGGTCTACCCCGAGGGCATCCTCGATGAGCTGCGCCGCCGCGACATCGAGGTCATCGCTGTCGACGCCTTCGAGCTCGCTCGCTCGGTGGGCGAGGGCCGTACCGCCAACGTGGTCATGGTCGGGGCCTTGTCGGTCTTTTTGCCGGTGGAGGGCGAGGTGTTCGCCGAGATCATCCGCGCCAGGGTCCCGGAACGCTTCCGCGAGGTCAACCTCGAGGCCTTCGCCGCCGGGCGCAAGGCCTGTCAATAACGTCGCTTTGTGCAACAGGGAGGAGTGAGATGTCGGTTCATTATTGGGATGAGGAAATGGAGACCCTGCCCCGTGCCGGGCTCGAGTCGATCCAGTTGCGACGTTTGAAACATCTGGTGGCGCGCGTCTACCGCACCGTCGCCCCCTACCGGCGCAAGATGGAGGAGGCGGGGGTGACGCCGGCGGACATCAACAGCCTCGCCGATCTTGCCAAGCTGCCCTTCACCGTCAAGGACGACCTGCGCGACAACTACCCCTTCGGCCTCTTTACCGTGCCCCTCGAAGAGGTGGTGCGGGTGCACGCCTCCTCCGGCACCACCGGCAAGCCCACCGTGGTCGGCTATACCGCCAAAGACATCGAGACCTGGGCCGACGTCATGGCTCGCGCCCTGTGCTGCGCCGGCGCCACCAGCGGCGACATGGTACAGAACGCCTATGGCTACGGCCTGTTCACCGGCGGCCTCGGCGCCCACTACGGGATCGAAAAGCTCGGTGCCACCGCCATCCCGGTCTCCGGCGGAAACTCCAAGCGGCAGATCAACATCATGCGCGACTTCCGCTCCACCGTGCTGCTCTCCACCCCCTCCTACGCGCTCAACCTCGCCGACGCCATGGATCAGATGAAGATCGACCCCAAGTCGCTCTTCCTCCGTGTCGGCATCTTCGGCGCCGAGCCGTGGAGCGAGAACATGCGAGAGGAGGTCGAGCGCAAGCTCAACCTCAAGGCCACCGACATCTATGGCCTTTCCGAGGTCATGGGCCCCGGTGTCGCCCAGGAGTGCCTGCTTACCGACCGCGGCATGCACATCTGCGAGGACCACTTCCTGCCGGAGATCATCGATCCCCAGACCGGCGAGGTGCTGCCCCCGGGCGAGAAGGGCGAGCTGGTCTTCACCACCCTCACCAAGGAGGCTTTCCCCATCATCCGCTACCGTACCAAGGACATCTCGCGCCTCATCTACGAGCCCTGCGCCTGCGGCCGCACCCTGGTGCGCATGGAGAAGGTCACCGGCCGCACCGACGACATGCTCATCATCCGCGGCGTCAACGTCTTTCCTTCCCAGGTCGAGCATGTCCTGGTGGGTATCGAGGGGGTCGAGCCGCACTACCTCATCGTCGTCGAACGCGAGGGCAACCTCGACACCATGGAGGTGCAGGTGGAGGTCAGCGAGAATATCTTCTCCGACGAGATCCGCGTCCTCGAGAACCTCAGCAAGCATATCCAGAAGGAAATCAAGGATCTCCTCGGCGTCACCACCAAGATCAAGCTGGTGGAGCCGCGCACCATCCAGCGCAGCGAGGGCAAGGCGCAGCGGGTCATCGACAAGCGTAAATTCTGAGACAGGGAGGACACCATGCTGGTAGAACAGATCGCCGTATTCCTCGAGAACAAGTCCGGCCGGCTGGCCGACATCACCGCCATCCTCGCCGACAACGCCATCAACATCCGCGCCCTGTCGGTGGCCGATACCGCCGATTTCGGCATCCTCCGCCTCATCGTCGACAAGGTCGAGCAGGCCAAGACGGTGCTGCGCGCCAACGGCTTCACCGTCGGCAAGACCCAGGTGGTGGCGGTGGAGGTCGAAGACCGCACCGGCGGCCTGGCCAAGGTGCTGCGCTGCATCAAGGACGCCGGGATCAACGTCGAATACATGTACGCCTTCGTCAACAAGACGGGGGAAAACGCGGTGCTCATCTTCCGTTTCGAGAAGATGGAGGAGGCCATTGCCACCCTGCAGAAGGAGGGCTTCACCATCCTCAGCAAGGAACAGATCTACAGCCTGTAAGAGGCGGCGGAGGGGGACGCCCCTCCATCAACCAGGCAGGGAGCGGCAATGTACTGGCAAAGAGAACTGGAGTGCATGGATCGGGCGGAGCTTGAGCGGCTCCAACTGCAGCGGCTGGTGGCTACCCTCAAGCGCGTCGCCACCAATGTCCCCTTTTACCGCAAGAAGTTTCAGGAGCTGCAGCTCAACCCGGATCAGCTCGGTAGCCTCGAGGGGCTGCGCGATTACCCCTTCACCACCAAGCAGGACCTGCGCGACAACTATCCCTACGGACTGTTCGCGGTGCCGCTGCGCGATGTCGTCCGCGTGCACGCCTCCTCGGGTACCACCGGTTCGTCGACGGTGGTCGGCTACACCCGCCAGGACATCGTCACCTGGTCGGACCTGGTGGCGCGCATCCTTACCGGCGCCGGGGTGACCGCCAATGACGTCATCCAGATCGCCTTCGGCTATGGCCTTTTCACCGGCGGCTTCGGCCTGCACTACGGGGCGGAACGGGTCGGCGCCTCGGTGATTCCCATCTCTTCCGGCAACACCAAGCGGCAGATCAAGATCATGCAGGACTTCAAGACCACCGCCCTGGTCTGCACACCCTCCTATGCCTTGAAGATGGCCGACGTGATGATGGACCTCGGCGTCAACCCCAACGGGCTTTCCCTGCGCTACGGGCTGTTCGGGGCCGAGCCATGGTCGGAGGCGATGCGCCAGGAGATCAATGCCCGGCTGGGCATCCGCGCCACCGACAACTACGGCCTCTCCGAGGTCATGGGGCCGGGGGTGGCAGGGGAGTGCCAGGAGTGCAACGGCCTGCACATCAGCGAGGACCACTTCCATATCGAGATCCTCGACCCCGATACCCTGGAGCCGGTGGCCCCCGGGGAGGTGGGCGAGCTGGTCATCACCACCCTCACCAAGGAGGCCTTCCCGGTCATCCGCTACCGCACCCGCGATCTGACCCGCCTGCTGCCCGAGCCCTGCCCCTGTGGTCGCACCTTCGTGCGCATGAGCCGCATGCTTGGCCGCTCCGACGACATGCTGATCATCAAGGGCGTCAATGTCTTCCCGACGCAGATCGAGTCGGTCCTCTTCGACATCGAGGGCACCGAGCCCCACTACCGCCTCATCGTCGAGCGCGAGAATAACGAGGACAAGCTGACGGTGCTGGTGGAGGTGGTCGAGTCGCTGTTTTTCGACGAGATGAAAAAGCAGAAGGCGCTTATCGAGCACATCAAGAAGCGGCTCGCTTCGGAGCTTGGGGTGGGGGTAGAGATCAAGCTGGTCGAAGAACGCTCCCTGGAGCGCTTCAACGGCAAGGCCGACCGGGTCATCGACCGGCGGCAGCTGTAGGGGCGGCTGGAGTATGGACCTGCTGCACGGCCTCCTCGTCCTCACCCTGGTGCATACCCTGGCCGCGGCCTCGCCGGGGCCGGACTTCGTCTTCGTCACCCAGCAGACCCTGGCCCGTGGCCGGCGGGCCGGGCTGCTCTCGAGCCTCGGCATCGCCCTGGGGCTGTCGGTGCATCTCTGCTATTCGGTGTTCGGCCTGGCGGCGGTCATCGCCCACTCAGCCGGCTTGCTGCTGTGGGTGAAGATCCTCGGCGGCGGCTACCTCATCTATCTTGGTCTGCGCGGTCTCTGTGCCCGGGCGGCGAGGGGGGAGAGCGCCCTTGCCGCCGCGGTTGTCCCGGCCTCGCCGCTGAAGGCGGTGGCGGCCGGATTCCTCTGCAATGCCCTCAACCCCAAGGCGCCAATCTATTTCCTCTCCCTCTTCACCCTGGTGCTGTCGCCCGAGTTACCCCTCTGGCAGCTGGCGCTCTACGGCGCCTGGATCATGGTTATCCAGTTCGCCTGGTTCGCCTTCGTCTCCCTGGCCTTGTCGCTGCCTGCGGTGAGCAGCCGCTTCCAGCGCGCCGGCCACTGGATTGACCGTGTCCTCGGCGGGGCCATGCTGCTGCTCGGCATCAAGGTGCTGCTCGCCAGGAACCCTTCCTGAACTCTCCCCCAACCGGCGGGCTGTACCGCCACTGCGAGGGCCCATGGCCATCCTCATCGACAAGCCCACCGTCATCGCCGCCGCCGGCAATATGCCGAAGGTTATCGAAGAGTATATCGGCAGGGTCAATTCCGGCGACACGAGTCTGAGCATCGCCCGCATGATCAGCCCCGGGGGCTGGGTCGAGCCCGGCCAGAGGCCGCAGTTTACCGAATACACCGTGGTCTTGCGGGGGGAACTCCAGGTACGCACCAGAGATGCTCTGCTCACCGTCGCCGCCGGCCAGGCGGTGGTCGTTCCCGCCGGAGAGTGGGTGCAGTATGCTTCTCCGGCCCCGAGTGGCGCTGAGTACCTGGCCGTCTGTCTCCCTGCCTTCAGTCCGGAGACGGTGCGCCGCGACGAAGCCTGACCTTGCTCAAAGCATTGAGCGGCCATCCGCCTGCTGCAGGCATCATTGTGGTATGGTTGTCCTGCACCGAGCGTTCTTGAGGAGACATTGACCCGCCGTTCCTCTGCTGGCCTTGGCATGCTCGACGTGCGTTGCTGTTCAAAAATTCCCGCACCAACTCGACTCCCTGCATGGCGTAACCCTCGCCGCCTCGCTCCTTGCTGCAAAGGGAAGACCACCGTATTTCATGCAGCAAGGTCGCTCGCCTCACCGTCCTCCCTGTCGTAAAAGACCTGAAAATCCTCCTTCTTGCCACTGAGTCCCTCTGTTTGCACGTTTTTCGGTCCGCTTTTGGCATTTTTTCCTGCCTTTCATAGAGGGTCTCCTCTGCGAAGTGAAATGAAGGATATTCGCATGCCCTCTCCCCATCTTCGGGATGGACAGGGCCGGGATAGGATCGAGTGTTTTGGCGATCTTTGGGACCAACCTTGGCCTGTAGTCAGGGAAATGAAGAGGTGAATATGGTGGCCAGGAAAAAGGAAAATGACGAGGTGGGCAAAAAAGTACTTTCAGCAAATAATATGTTAGGATATTGTATGTAAAATTGGGTGTAATTGCGCCGGCAAGCTCATATGATAGGATATTATGTAAGTATATATACTGATGTTTCTGGAAAACACATACACTGATATTACGAAAATAATTTGGCCATATGTTACATGCTCATTAAAGTTATGAAGTGATTGTTATCGGGGTATTATGTTAATCAGGTATATGTATTGTAGCACAGCATGCGTAGAATGAGGAGGATGTGATGGAGAGAAAGAACCGAGAACGAGCGTTATGGCAAATCTTGAGGACTGTGTGCCTGGTCACATCGTTCTTTTTCGCCATGGGGCATGCAGCCTCGGCCGCCACCTGCCCGAAGCTGCGCTACGGTCCAGCAACAAATGGCGCGGCGATGGCCACTATCCCGATCACGATCTCCCCGCATCGGCCGGGGCTGGTCCCCTCGCTCGATCTGACCTACAACAGCCTGCGCCCAGCCGGCTGGGTCGGGAGAGGGTGGGACCTGGAACTTGGCTCCGTCAAGAATATCGGCAACACGTTCTACTATGCGGTCGGCAACACCCTGGAAGAACTCGTCAAGGTGAAGACGGAGAGGCTCGGCAACGGCTGGTATAACGATTACTACGCGCTGAAGTTCGAGCGCCGTCGGGGCATGCTGACAATGCATTACCTCTCCCAATGCGGCACTGACAACAGCTGTTCGATCGTCTATTCCGAATGGGCCGGCACCCTCGACGGCCGCAGTTACACCTTCGGCACCTTCGATTCCTCGAACTCCGACAACATCTATGCCTATACCAGTTACATCAATGTCGGCAAACCTCTGCAGGAGCAATGGAGCCTCCGCTATATCGCCGACCGATACGGCAATTTCACGAACATCGCCTACGAAAAGGTCTGGAGCGACGAGGTGGGCTTCTGGGTATCGTATCCGACACTCATTCAATTCAACAACGATACCAACCGTTACGACAGAATCGGCTTTGACAGGGACCCCAGCACCCAGACTCTGCAGAAGATCACGATAAGCCCCACCTACGGGCAGAGCTACTTCTACACCCTCGATTACGAGAGCAGCGCCGACACGAAAATCAGCCGACTGACCGACGTTACCTACACCAAAGGGACAGAGAGCAGCCCGCCGATCTCACTGACCTGGACAGGCTGCAGCGGCATCAGCAGTTCCTGTGACTTCCTGGAGACCATCGATAACGGCCAGGGGGGAATCACGACCTTCGCATATACAACGGCGAGCAAATACCCGGTCCTGCGCAAAGTCACCAACAACAACGGCTTCGGCAGCGCGCCCTATGAGACCTTCGCCTATTCCGGCGCCTCCACCAGCAACAACAGCCTGGTTTTCGGCATCGTCACCGCCACCCGCTCCGACGGCACCGTCACCACCACCAGGAACATCGCCAGTAGCGATAAATTCGGACTGCCCTCCTCAGTCGAACAGACCGGGCCGATTCCGTTGAAAACCACTTATGGCTGGGGCGTCAACAGCGGCTTCGTCAGGATGAACGAAGTCAGGACGGAGCATAAAAATTCCAGCGGTTCGACGGCGGGATCGACCAAGAACACCTTCGTCTACGACCCCACCAACTTCTTTAACCTGGTAAGCGTCACCTCAGACGGCAACTCGCGCAACCGGATCATCGTCAGCTATGACGGCTGGATCAATAACCTGCCTGCGCCGCAGGAGTGGTGGCGGCCGACCGGTGTAAAGGTCAAGGAGGTGGTGGGAGGCGTCGAGACGCTGCGCAACGCCAAGACCTGGCGCTATAATTCCCATGGCTATGTGGAGTCGGTTAACGTGCAGACCGATAGCGGCGGTACCCAGGCGACAACGGGTATCGGCTACGACTCCAAAGGCAACCCCTCGCAGATCACCGACCCGCAGGGCAATGTCACGACCATCGGCTATGACGCGAGCCTGCATCTCTTGCCGGCAAAGGTCACCCAGCCGACGGTCAACAACATCCAGTTGACCTCCTCCGTCCTCTACGACTACACCTTCGGCAAGCCGGGCAGCACCACCGACCCTAACGGCAAGACCACCCGCTACACCTACGATTACGCCGGCAGGCCGTATTATATTTCATACCACGACGGCACGGCCATGAGTTACGATTATGGTAATTTTAATGCTTCGACTTCGTCTCCCCAGTACAGCAGGACATGGCGCTACGGCGGAGGGAGTAACGAAACTTTCCCGCTTGCCATCGAATACCTCGACGGCTTCGGCAGGCAGATCCAAACCGTTACGCCGATCTCCGATACCTCTCGCTCGAAAACCACCACCCGCTACGACGCCACCGGCAATGTCTCCGCAGTATGGGGACCGTATACCTCATCCGATTGGAACTACAACGGCAGTCCCAGCGGGAGCATTCCCAAACAGACCTTCACCTACAACAGCAAAGGGCAACTGGAAAAAGTTGATCAGGCGCTGAGCAGCACGGCCAATGCCACAACGACTTTCGGTTTCAACGGCTTCACCCGGACCGTCACCGACCCCGACGGCCGAAAAACGACCGCAATAGCGGATGATCTGGGCAGGATTATCAAAGTGACCGATGCCATGAACAATGTGTCCAATTATGTCTACGACGCGTTGAACAATCTCCTTGGCATCACGGCCACGCCTTCCGGCAAGGCCTCGTATCAGGTCGTGACCTCCGCCTACGATCTGCGCGGGCTTATGACCAGTGTCACCAGGCCGGGGGAGGGGACCAGGAACCTCACCTACGATCTCAATGGCAACCTTCTCTCCGAGATTGTCCCCGGCGACAAGTCAATAACCAAGGTCTACGATGCCCTTGGCCGCGTCACCAACACAACCGAATCAAAATCAGGGAAGCGCACGCTCTACTCCAAGTTTTACTATGACGCCTGCAGTGGCGCCACCAATGTCAAGGGACGACTGTGCAAGGCGACCAGGGACGGCATAACCAACGAGTTCCCCTGTTACGACGCCATGGGCAGGGTGCTGACCGAGAAGAAGACCATCGGCACCATGGGTTATGCTACCGCCTTCTCCTATGACATCTATGGCCGTCTGTCCTCGATAACCCATCCGGACGCCACCCGGATCGTCTATTCCTATGTGACCGGCACGGACCTGCCCAAAACAATCACCACTGGAGCCGGCCAGATCCTTGCCGACGTCTCCTATACCGCCGGAGACCTGGTCGGCCGGATCACCTACGGCAACGGCACCCATGTCGACAATGCCTATGATCCGATCTCCCTGCGCCTCGGTTCCAAAAAGAGCTTCAATGCTGCCGGAACGCTGCTGCAGGGCTGGAACTACCTGTTCAGCAATGCCGGAGATATGAAAAGTAAGACCGATCTCAAAACCAACGCGGCCGCTGTTTACACCTACGACGCCTTGCACAGGATCACGCTGGAGACAACAGCAAGCGGCGCCACCGTCTCGAACTTCGTCTACGAGCCGTACGGCAACCTGTCGTACAAGTTTGAGCCGAACCCGACCGAGGGCCTGCAGGGGCGCACCTACACCTACGATCCGACCTATCATCACAAGCTGCAAAAAACCGTCCTCGGCAGCACTGCCACGTATAGCTACGACATAAACGGCAATATGACCTCCCTGGTTTCCCAGCCTTCGCAAAACTACAGCTACGGCGTCAACGGCCTGCTCGAACTGTCGTGGAACCCCAGCATCCTGGCGGGCTGCTATAAAAATAGCTACGACGCATTCGGGGCGCGGAGCGCCAAAAACGGGCCCTTTGCCTGTAACACCAGCTCCGGGCCATCCCAAAGGAACTATGTCTCGTCCGACTACGAGGCAAGCTCCGATAACGCCACACGCGAGGTGTATGTAACGCTTGGCGGCGAAAAGATCGCGAAGATCGGCAACGGCTCGGCAATTACCTGGCTGCATCACGATCATCTGGGCAGCACGACCATGACCACCAACAGCTCGGGCCAATCCACCGATACGGCCGACTACGACCTGTTCGGCCAGCTCCGCTCCGGCAAGATATCGGCCACCAAGTACCTCTACACCGGTCAGGAGTACGATTCGGAAAACGGCCTGTACTACTACAAGTCTCGATACTACGACCCCAGTCTCGGCCGCTTCGCCTCACCCGATTCGATCATCCCCGGCATATACGACTCCCAAGCCTTTGCGTCCTATAACTATGTCGGCAACAATCCAGTTACCTATACCGACCCGGACGGTCATTTCAGGGAAACGGAGATCTTCAACACTTTGGCCTGGCTCATTACCCTTGATTGGGATCATCCGGCACGTTTGTCTATGGAGTGTCTCTACTGGATGTTCAGGATTGAACAAGCTCTTGGGCTTACCGTAAGTGAAAGGGATTCTCGTGATAGCTGGAAAGCCTGGGCCACTACTCGAAAGAAGCATACAACAACTTGCAGGGAATATTTACAGCTTGGGAAAAAGACGCAGATAAAAGCTAGTAATTTTATAAAACCGCTCAGCCCGGAGACGCTGGCAACTACAAGAGAGATAATGAAAGCTGGCGGTACGATTGATCAAAGGGAGTTAGATGCTGTCGGCGGTGTGCCTGGAATACTTGCCGTTATCCGACAAGATACCTACCGCGGCATGCAATTGATGATCAATCTGCTTCATGAGCAAATACAAGGCCCAACGACAACCACCACCACTACAACGACTACCGCAGCAAATACTGCACTCAACACACTGCCTTCTTTCGATCAACAATTTGGGTTACTCGCAAGGTTGCCTATCCCCCAACCTCAGCTTCCCGCTCAACCACAACCTCAGCCACAATCTCACCTTCCACTTGCGGTCGAGCTGCGATTAGCACTTTTATTGTACTCTTTGAATATGCCTCGCGGTTCACAATGAACTGAAAGGAAAGCGTAGGTCCATCACAGTTGATGGGTCTTTACCCCACCAACCGGCCATTCCCGATCGGAAAATCGGGAATGGCCCATACATTGCCGGAAATATCAGGCGCAGAGGAATCCCGGGACTACGGTGACCACAACTGCTCCAGATAAAATGGGTATTTCATTTCTTCAAAATTCTCCTCAATGATGAGGCAAAGCCGAAATTCTCTCTTCACCCACCAACAGGCCATTCCTGAAAAACCCAAAATTTCAGACAACCTCACATAAGGGAACCTTGAAAATTGAAACGTTCGTCCTCGAGCAAGAAAGTTGAGCAA
>CALGIJ010000003.1 GCA_937915545.1 uncultured Desulfobacterales bacterium | reverse complement strand
TTGAGGCAGGAGCGGAATCGGCCATTCTTATGCCTACTGGCCGTAAACACAAGTCTTCGCCCATATTGAGAAACAGACCTTTTAGCCCATGGTAGGCGCCTATCAGCTCCTGCCTTCCAGAACCTTCTCCCAGGTCGGCCAGTCGCCCCAATCCTTCGCGCACCGACTGCGCCGAACTGAACACCATCAGCTCAACCTGACTCTCGTTCAGCAGGTACTTCTCCTTGAAGTGGTGACGCAACCTTGACAGGGTTATCTCCGCCAGCAGGCCGGCCTCTGCACCGGTGCGCTTGTCGCTCATGTTCCCCACGCCCATCAATATCCACCCTCTCTCAGACGATCAGGCCAAGGTCGCGGACATGGGTGATGAGCTTGTGGCGGTCGAGCGGCTTGGTCAGATAGGCTTCGCACTGCCCCTGGCGAAAGGCCTTCATGATATTTCGCGAGTCGTCGATGCCGGTGATCATGATGACCTTGGTGGTATCAAGGCCCCTGATGCCCCGCTGCGCCTCCATTTTGCGAAGTTCCAGCAGCGCCTCCTGTCCATCCATGACCGGCATCATGATATCGAGGCAGATGAGGTCGTAGGGGTCCTCTTCGTCAAAGGCCCTCCCTATCGCCGCCAGGGCCTCCCTGCCATTGACCGCCACATGGCAGACGCCATACTCCGAGAGAAGAGTCGAGAGAAGCGATCGTGCCAGAAAATCGTCCTCGACAATGAGCGTTTTCATGCTTCCTCCGCGACACACCGCAAAAGGCGTTGTTGATCCTCCATGGCGCGGCGCAACCGACATCCGCCGCCGCGCTCTGATATTATCACGATCCGCGACGCATGGAAAACACTTTACCGCACCTATAAGCTGAAAATCTTGCGCCAATCCGCCACCTCACCGCCCCTGCTGTCAGCGTCGGTGACGAAACTCCCAGCATTGGTGGACCCTCTGGTCGCGGGAGAAGTCGATCGGCAGGGTGGCGACGGAGATATCGCTGACGGCATAGTCGCGGCTCAAGTCGCCATCAAGGATAAAGCGTCGGAAATTTGTGGAAAACAGCAACTGACCGTCCGGTGCCAACCTGCTCATCGCCAGGGTCAGCAGGGGGCTATGGTCCTTCTGGATGTCGAAGACCCGTTTTTCCTTCTTGGTGTTGGAAAAGGTCGGCGGGTCGACAAAGATCAGGTCGAAGGTTTCACGACAGCCCTGCAGCCAGGAAAGGCAGTCGGCCCGTTCGGTACGATTGGTCACCTCCCCCAGGCCATTGGCGGCCAGGTTCATCCTTGTCCACTCGATATAGGTGGCCGAGAGGTCGACCGTCATCGTCGCTTTCGCCCCACCCAGTGCGGCGTGAACCGAGGCGGTGCCGGTGTAACCGAAGAGATTGAGAAACTTTTTATCGCTGGCCGACGCGAAAATCTTCGTCCGCACCGGGCGGTGGTCAAGAAAGAGGCCAGTGTCGAGATAGTCGGTGAAGTTGACGAGGAAGGTGCATGGCCCCTCCTGCACTTCGTACATCTTGCCAATATCTCCCTTTTTTTCATACTGGGAGCGCCCTTTCTGCCGCTCCCTGGTCTTGAGGAAGACACGATCGGAGCGCACCTGAAGAAGCTCCTTGACGGCGATGACTGCCCTCTCGAAGCGCTCCTTCGCCAACAGGGCATCGACGGTCTTCGGTGGGGCCCATTCCTGGATGTGCACCCACTTGCCATAAAGGTCGATGCTGACGTTATAATCGGGCAGGTCTCGATCGTAGACACGAAAACAGCTCACCCCTTCCCGCTCCGCCCACCGCAGCCGCTGGGCGAGGTTTTTGCGCAGCCTGTTGGCGAACTCGCCATCGCCGCCGTCACCCGGCCTGCTGCGTGGCCAGCGGAAGACAGCTTCCTCCTCACGTGGAACCTCGCCAAGAAGCAGCCGGCAATGGATGGGGCCATTATGGAGCTTGTGCTTTTGTTTCCAAGGCAGACCAAAGCTGTCGGTGCTCGGCGGATCGGAGAGAAAGACCCCGATGCGCCAGCCTTGAAAATAGCGGCGCACGACGCGGCCATATCCTCGGTAGAGGTGGGTGACCACGGCTTTCTCGGAGAGCCGCTCGCCATAGGGAAGGTTAGTGAGCAGCATCCCCTGCGCGGCGGGTGGGCGGAGCTGCGCCACATCTTGCGGAGACACCATCACGACCCCCTCGAGGCCAGCCCGGGCGATGTTCTTCCGCGCCGCCCGAATGGCCTGGGGATCGCAGTCATAGCCAAGAATCGGCGGGCAGAGACGCTGCGCCCCACGCTCTTCACGGTGCATCGCCTCCTCCACCAGGGTCTGCCAGGTCTCCCGGTCGTGCCCAAGCCAGCCGAAGAATCCGAAATAGCTCCGCGACAGTCCGGGGGCGGAATCGAGGAACAGCAGCGCCGCCTCGATAAGCAACGTGGCGCTGCCGCACATTGGGTCGACGAGAGCCTGCGGGTCGTCCGCCCAGCGGCTGAAGGCGACTATGGCCGCCGCCAGGGTCTCTTTGAGGGGGGCCGTCCCAGTCTCCACACGGTAACCGCGGCGGTGCAGACTTTCTCCCGAAAGGTCGAGTGCGGCGATGCCCGTGTGGCCATCGACATGTACGTGCAGCTGCACATCGGGTCGGGACGTCCTTACCGATGGCCGGCTGCCGCGGGCACGACGGCAGGAATCGACCAGGCCATCCTTGAATTTCAACGCAGCGTAACGGGAATGACTGACCGGGGACTCGCCGCTGAGGGTGCAGGAAACGGCAAAGGTAGCGGTCTCGGCGATATGCTCGTTCCAGTCTATGGAAGAGGCTGCGGCATAGATCGATTCTTCATTTTCGACTGAAAATCGTTGGAGTTCGAGGAAAACCCGCGAGGCGAACCGAGACCACAGGCAGCAGCGATAGCCACAGGCCAGCGACCCCTGCCACAGCACCGCCCCCGTTGCGATCGCCATATTCCGGGCACCGAAGGTTTCGAGTTCCGCCGCAACGAGATGTTCCAAGCCCGCCGCACAGGTCGTAGAGTACGCGAATATTTTTTGAAAAGTGTCTCTCACTTTTACTCCTTGTCGACTTCGCCTGGCACTCTCGCCCTGGCGCTCCTGCACACCTTCGCCAAACAGGCGGTAATCACTTTTTACTATAGCTCAACCTGACAATTTCCACTTGACCTCCTTTTCAGGAGGGATAAAGTAGGGGCAGTCGGTCGGCCCAGCCAATCGAAAAACTACAGTTTGTCTTCCCCCGCGAGATATCACCACTGCAATTACCCTCAGGAGAACTCATGAAGAAAGGATTTCTTTCCCCGCTCGTCTTCGCCGTGCTTTTTGCCCTGCTCTTTTTGGGTGCAGGCTGCAGCAAGAAGACCGTCATTCCGCCGGAAAACTCGGGCGCCGCTGGTGCAGACGCCGGGAAAAACATCAAATATCCCCTTTCCGAAAGCGGGTTCAACCAGGACAGCTTGCCGAGAACCGGAACTCTCGACGACAAGCAGATGGCCAATACAGCGAGCTATGCCGACTCACAATCCGATGAATACAAGAGATTGCACGGCAGATGCTCCGAGAATCTCTTCCCTGTTTATTTCGATTTCGATCAGGCGGGAATTCGGCCCGATATGGTGCCTGTGGTCACCCGAAATGCCGAGTACCTCAAATCCGTCCCCAACGCGCGGATCATCCTCGAGGGCAACTCGGACGAGCGGGGAACCAACGAATACAATATGGCCCTCGGTGAACGAAGGGCTATCAACGTGCAGCAATACCTTACCAATATGGGCATAGACGCCGGCCGCATGCAGACGCTTTCCTATGGCGAGGAACGCCCCTTGTTCCTCGGTCACGATGAAGATGCCTACAGCGGCAACCGACGCGTAGATCTCATCCTCAAGTAGGGCACAAATCAAGGAATGCTGTCAACGTAGCTCAGCGAGGAGGGGTTTTTCCCCTCCTCCGCTGTATTTCCCCGAACATGGTCGAAACGACCTCTTGCACGTTCATTGCCGTCGTATCTATGAAAAAGGCGTCTTCGGCCATCTTTAAAGGCGCTACAGGTCGATTGCGGTCATTGAGATCCCGCTCCAGTGTCTGCTGGAGAACTTCTTCGAATGAAGCCAGTTCCCCCCTCGACAGCAATTGCGCATAGCGTCTTTTCGCTCGTTCCCGAGGATCCCCATCGAGAAAGAACTTGTAGGCTGCCGCAGGAAAAACTACCGTGCCGACGTCCCTTCCCTCAGCGACTATTCTTCCCCTTTCACCATAAGATCGCTGCATTTCAGTAAGAAACGACCGCACTGCGGGGATCTTCGACACGGCCGAAGCCATCATCGCGAATCGGGGGCTGCGGACAAGCCTCCCGACATCCTCGTCATTGACAAAGATTTCAACGTCATCATCATCCGTCTTGGCAGCAACAAGACGGATTGAAAACGTTCTCAAGGCTTCGTTTATAGCTATATCGTCATCAAGATTGACGGATCTTCTGTCGAGGAAATACGCAACCGCGCGATACATTGCTCCGGTATCGACGTAAGCGTAACCGAGAGCGACGGCAATCTTCCTGCTAACCGTTGATTTTCCCACCCCCGAGGGGCCGTCAATGGCAACGATGTCGAGTTTTCTGTCGTTTTCAGACATAGAGAGCCCTCTTGGGCAGACTCAAGCCCTTTTCCACGTTGAAACCGACTTTCAACAACAACTCTTCACTGAAATGCGGCCCTTGCAGCTGCAAACCGACGGGAAGCCCTTCCTGGGTAAAACCCACCGGTACCGAAAGACCCGGGACTCCAGCCAAATTGGCCGATAGAGTGAGGATGTCGGAGAGATATACCGCAAGAGGATCTTCGCTGTTTTGCCCTAAAGGCCAAGCCGCGGTCGGAACCACTGGAGATGCCAGGATGTCGCAGGTTTCGAAGGCACGGTTATAGTCCCCGACAATAAGAGTGCGCACCTGTGAAGCCTTCCTGTAATAGGCGTCATAGTAACCGGAAGAAAGGGAATAGGTGCCGAGGATGATGCGTCGCTTTACTTCCGCGCCAAAACCGTTTGACCGAGAACTTCTGTACGTCTCGATGAGGTTTTGAGCTTTTGAATCGCGAAACCCGTAGTGGATGCCATCGTATCTTGCAAGATTTGAACTGGCTTCTGACGGTGCGACGATATAGTAGACGGCGACGCAATATTCCGTATGAGGAAGGGAAACATCAACGATCTTCGCCCCCCTGCTGCGCAGCAGTTCTATTCCCTTGCGAACTTCTTTCTCAACCTCCGAATTGAGAGAGGAGGTGAAATATTCTTTAGGAATACCAATGGTTATTCCATCAAGGCCCTCAGCGAGGCTACGACAGTAGTCGGGGACTGCTCTGTTTACTGAAGTAGAATCCAGCGGATCATATCCGCTTATAGTCTGCATGACTATGGCGCAATCTTCCACCGTGCGGGTGAGAGGGCCAATCTGATCAAGAGATGAGGCAAAAGCGGTCAGCCCGTAGCGAGAAACTCGCCCATAGGTCGGTTTCAGTCCCACGATGCCGCACAACGCGGCGGGTTGGCGAATTGAGCCTCCTGTATCAGAACCAAGAGAAGCAAAACTCTCGAATGCAGCCACCGATACGGCCGACCCACCAGAGGAACCACCGGCAACGTACCCCTTTTTCAAGGGATTTCGAGGAACCCCGAAAGCACAGGTCTCGGAGGTGGATCCCATGGCGAATTCATCCATTGTCGTTTTTCCGACAATGACCGCGCCTTCTTCGCGCAATCGGCGGATAACCGTGGCATCGTAAGGAGGAACATAGTGTTCAAGGATTTTCGACCCGCAGGTTGTTCTCAGATTTCGCGTAGCAATAAGGTCCTTTATGGAGAGTGGAATTCCGCAAAGCTTACCTGCTTTTCCATTTTTTCTCTTTTCATCGGCAGCTGCAGCCTGCTCGAGAGCCCCTTGCTCATCAATGGTTATAAAGGCGTTAAGTTCCTGATCAACATGAGATATTCTTTTCAAACAGCGAGTTGTCAGTTCGACGGCGGTTAAGGTACCGCTTGACAGTAGCTTGGATGCTTCTGCCAACGAAAAATCGTCAAGGTCCATTTTATCCTCGAAACGTTTAATCTTCCCTATTGGAAGGTTTACAATACTTTTGGAACTTTGAAGAGTTCTCCATTATGCTCAGGAGCGTTCATAAATATTTCCTTTCTCTCCAGAGAAGGCTTTATCTCATCTTCCCTGAAAGCATTCTTTATTAGCATGACATGGCTTGTGGGCTTTACTCCGTCGGTGTTTACCTCGCCAAGCTTTTCTATATACGAAAGAATGTCTTCGATTTGCTTTGGAAGAAAATTCCGTTCTTCTTCATTGATATCAAGCCTCGCCAGTCGAGCCACATTATCAAGTTGATCACGTGAGAATGGCATTTCATTAACCTCTAAATACTAAATTTATTATTTGAAAAAGCATTGTTTAGATATTTCTCTGAGAAGGTAAAGTTTTTGGGAGTGAAAGCTGCTATACTTTTAGCGAAATATTCCACTACGTCTCTATCGAATTGCGTACCCGAACATCTATGAAGTTCCTCTATTGCCTGTTCCATACTCATATTTGTTCTATAATTTCTTCTTGAAGTCATTGCATCGTAACTATCGACAACAATGATGATCTTTGTAAGGATATCAATTTGATCTCCAGTCAGTCCATCTGGATAACCCTTTCCATCCATTCTTTCGTGATGATGTCGGATAATGAATTGCTCTTTATCCATAAAACCGAGAGGTTGAATAATATTTGCACCTACACTGGGGTGTTTCTTTATAAGTATCCACTCTTCCTCTGTGAGCTTCCCTGGTTTCTGAATGCACGAAAGATCTATGACAAGTTTCCCAATGTCATGGAACTGCGCTGCTCTTCTCAATACGACTATATCGTTTTCTTCTAGAGCCATAGCCATGCCCAGCATCAAGGCATACTCTGTCACTCTTATTGTATGCCCAGCTGTATAATAATCTTTTTCCTCCATGGCATTTTGCAGGCTGCTCATCAACTGAACAGTTGCATTTTCAAGGCTGTTGCTATAGGTTTTAAGAAGCTTATTCTGTTCCTCAAGCAATTTTGCCTTGCTTTGTATATCATCCTCCAGAGCTTCCTTGTACTCTCTTTCCCTGAGGATGAAATCTCTTTTCTCTATGGCTCGGCGAATTTTTACATTAAAAATATCCAGGTCTTCTATCGGTTTTGTCAGAAAATCGTAAGCGCCGAGGTTTATAGCCTTCACTGCATAATCCATCGAACCAGCGCCGGTAAGAAATAAGACAGGAATATCGAAGTCGAATGAATTGAGTCTGTCCATCGTTTCAAAACCATCCATATCGGGCATATTGATATCGAGGATTATGACGTCATAGCTATCATCGACTTCTTCCAAAACTCCCACTCCGTCAGAGACACTCGTAACGTCATGGCCAAACATTTCGAGAATTTTCGAAACAGTCGTTCTGACCATGGCATCATCGTCAGCAATGAGTATTTTTGTTCTATCTCTTTTCAAGGGGGATACTCCAGTATCGATTTTCTTACGCGAAATTCTCTATCCGCAAAACACTCCTGCTCATGCAATCGATGAAGGCCTTAAGAAGAAAACAGAATATTGATGTAGCACAATACCCTTAAAAAGCTTATACATAGAGACTAATTCTTAAACTTACATGAAAGCTGAAGACAAAGGAATACTTAATTCCTCAAAAGTCGAATTTTCGCTCGATGTCGATGGCCAAGAGTGTCCACTCCCTTTGCTGCGCATCAAGAGTTTCCTTTCCCGCATGGCTTCTGGTCAGGTAGTGGCTATAGCAGGAATTTCCTCCTCTCAACTCACTTTGATCGAAGAGTGGTGTCTTAGGAGCGGTCATATCCTTTCCTCTACAAATCACGTAAAAGACGGCCGCACGCTTGTGTCCATCAAGAAGGGGTGATCCGTCATAAAATTTTTTTTCCTCGTCTGGATAAAAATCATTCTATTACAACGTTTGCGATGGATCAACTCGAGCCGTCGTACAACCCTCCTCTGACCTTTATCCCCTTTAAAATACGTAAAATTTTTGATATTATAGTTGTATTTTTTTCTCTTTGAAGTACAATCTGCTGGTTCGCTTTTTATCCAACTTTCCATCCAAAATCCGCAATATGTTTACTTTCTGTTCACATATTTTTTTATCTCTGTTGATAATTTGTTAGCAAGACATGGTAAACAATGCGGGCGTCTCTTTAAACTGCTTCTGTTAATTAAATAATCGTAAGATTTCAAACGGTTATGGTTTTTATACACATTATTCACTTCATAAGAATAACAAATAATATGGAGTATAATTTATGTCTTTACGTTTCACCATAAAGCAGAAAGATTTTCATGAAGCTGTGAACAGTCTGCAAAACATAAGCAACAAAAAAGGAACACTTTCAATAATATCTAATTTACTCGTCGAGAGCGTACATGATGGCATCGTCATAACTGGAACTGATCTCGAAGTTGCTTCTCGTATTTTTGTTTCGTGCCAAGTAGAAGAAGAGGGCAAGTTAACTCTGCCGTCAAAAAAACTCTGCGAGATTTTACGAGAATCCGGGTCAGAAACACTGTTTTTCGAAGAAAAGGACAATTTCTGGGTAAATATACGCTCAGGACTTAGCACGTATAATCTCGCTGGAATGCCTTTTGATGAGTTTCCAGAATTTCCTGAGTATTCTCCAGATGGCTTTATAACACTTGAATCGAATTTCTTTCTTGAGCTTATAGAGAAATGTGTTTTCTCGATCGCTAATGATCAAGAAAATGTATACTCTCTTACCTCTGCTCTCTTCGAAAAGGAAAATGAAGGCGGCAAAGATTTTTTAAAAATGGTCACATCGGATGGTCATAGACTGACTATTATTAAGAATGAAGTTTCTATTGATCTAAGCAATCTTCGACTTAGCGATGTTACCCTGATACCTAAAAAAGGGCTCGTTGAATGGAAAAAATTTTGTGAACAGAGGGATACAATAGATTTTTCATTTCAAGAAAAGCAACTCGTAGTCAAAGACGAAAATGCCGTTTTGATCATTCGTCTCAAATCCGGAGAATTTCCGAATTATAGGGCAATTATCGAAGCCGTTGAACAAAGCAATAATTTTCGGGTAAAGAGAATTCCTTTTCTTAACTCGCTAAAAAGAATCAGTATTTTTACTGAGGATATTTTTCATACAATTCAACTTTCCATCAGCGGAAAGTCTATGGTTCTTTCTTCGCAAAACTCTGAACTTGGAAATGCAAAAGATGAAATTGATATAGAGTATGATGGAGAGACATTAATGTTGGGTTTCAATTGTCGATACTTTATTGAAACCCTTCAGGTAATGGAAGGGGAGTTTGTAGATGTTTTTATAAACTCCAATAACAGTCCTTGCCTTATGAAGTCAAACGATGACATCGGATTTCTTAGTATAATTATGCCGATGCAATTATAATTCTTTTACTTGGAATAGCGAAGTGACTGATAATACCAAAGCTTACGGTGCAGAGCAGATTCAGGTTCTTGATGGTCTCGAGGCAGTAAGGAAGAGGCCTTCTATGTATATAGGTAACACATCAGAAGAAGGTCAACATCATCTCATATGGGAGATAGTAGACAACAGCATAGATGAAGCCTTGGCAGGATTTTGCAACCTGATCAGGGTTACATTGCACGAAAATAATTATGTATCAGTTGAAGACAATGGAAGGGGTATTCCCGTTGATAAGCATCCAACGGAAAACATGACAGCGCTTGAACTTGTCATGACTACTCTTCACGCAGGTGGAAAGTTTGACCATCAAAGTTACAAAGTTTCTGGCGGCCTTCACGGTGTAGGCGTCTCTGTTGTTAATGCTCTTTCTACAGAGTTGACAGCTGAAATTCGTCGAAATGGCAAAGTATACAGACAGAGATACGCGAAAGGAAATGCTGTAAGCGATATTGAAATTATTGGTGTATCAGACAAAACAGGAACAAAGATTTGTTTTCAACCTGATTATGAAATATTTCAGGAAAACACATCGTATAATTATGAAATTGTAAAAAATCGGCTGAGGGAACTAAGTTATTTAAACAAGGATGTTCGTATCTATCTTAAAGATGAAAGAACTGGGGAAGAAGATAAGTTTCATGCAAGCGGCGGTCTGATATCTTATGTTGAGTACCTCAATAGGAATAGGACGGTAATCTTCGAGAATCCTATTTATATAAGTGGAATTAAGGATAATGTAGAAGTTGAAGTTGCATTACAGCATAATGATGGATACTCTGAGAGGCTCTTTTCTTTTGTTAATAATATTAATACAAAAGAAGGAGGAAGTCACGTTGCTGGGTTCAGATCTTCACTCACAAAGTGTATTAATAGGTATGCTAACGATGACTTTGTCCCCAAAAATATGCGAGAAAAAATGGGGGGGGACGATGTTAAAGAGGGGTTAACATGCGTAATTTCAGTAAAAGTACCTAACCCTCAGTTTGAAGGACAGACAAAGACAAAACTAGGTAATAGTGAGGTTAAGTCGATAGTCGAGTCTGTTTGCTCAGAAAAACTCAATTTATTTTTTGAGCAAAATCCCCTTATAGCAAAGAAGATCTTAGCAAAAGTTGTTGAAGCTGCGAGAGCAAGAGAAGCAGCAAAGCGTGCACGTGATCTTTCAAGAAAAAAGGGATCGACAAGCATTTTAATGGCAGGAAAATTAGCAGAATGCCAGGAAAAAAATCCAGAAAAGCGAGAATTATTCATTGTTGAGGGTGACTCAGCAGGTGGATCTGCAAAACAGGGTAGAGATAGGCTCAACCAGGCTATTCTTCCTTTAAGAGGAAAAATACTCAACGTTGAAAAAGCACGTTTTGATAGAGTACTCTCCAGTGAAGAAATAAAGCATCTCATTAGTGCTCTTGGGTGTGGAATCGGTAACGAAGACTTTGATATTAATAATCTTCGCTACCATAAAGTAATTATTATGACGGATGCTGATGTTGATGGTGCGCATATAAGGACTTTATTATTAACTTTTTTCTTTAGGCAAATGACCCCTTTAGTTGAACAGGGTTTTGTATATATTGGACAACCTCCTTTATATAGACTGGCCAAGGGAAAGAACGAACACTACTTCAAGGAAGAAAATGAGTTAAATAAGTTTCTTTATCGTCAAGCAAGTGACAGTTTGACGGTGGAGGTTCTTGGGGATAACTCAACAATTGTTCAAGGAGCGGATCTAGTAAACTTTCTTGAAGAACTTTCTCTCTTAAGAAAATATCTGGATTTTCTTAACAGACTCAACCTAACTGATGATTTGCTTTATTATCTTTTCACTAAAAATGTAAGAAGTGCTGATCAATTTAGAGAAGAGGTCTTTGTACAAGACATCAAAGAAGGAATTCAAAGTGGAGAGTTGAGGCTGGGTAATATACGATGTTGCAAGTGGAGAGCGGATTGTTATGAATTCGATGTTTCCTTAAAAAATCGCGTTCATGCCATGGCAACAATCGGCCCAAATATTCCCCTTATTGCTGAGTTCCGCTCAGCAATGCAAATATTTGCCAAAGTGAAAGAAAAACTCACTTCTCATTATATCCTCAATTTTATAGGTAAATCTGCGGGAAGAAGAGCCGAAAAAATAGAATCTTGGATTGATTTAATAAAAAAAGTTAAAGAAGAATCTTTTAAAGGTTCTCATATACAACGATATAAAGGTCTGGGCGAAATGAATCCCGAGCAGCTTTGGGATACGACAATGAACCCAAACAATCGAAACCTTCTTCAGGTTTCCATCGATGATGCCGAACAGGCGGACGAAATTTTCAGCACACTGATGGGAGACAAAGTAGAACCTCGAAGAGAGTTCATACATAATCATGCTTTGGAAATTGAAGATCTCGACGTTTAATTATTTATAAAGAATTTATATAATGGAAAAACAAGCAACTGTATCAATAGAGAAGGAATTACGAAAATCCTACCTCGAGTACGCAATGAGCGTTATTGTCGGTAGGGCACTTCCAGATGTACGTGATGGTCTTAAGCCTGTTCACCGTCGAGCTCTTTTTGCTATGAGAGAACTCGGTGTTTTTCATAACAGGCCATATGTCAAATCGGCGAGAATCGTTGGTGATATTATTGGTAAATATCATCCACACGGTGATTTAGCTGCTTACGACACTATTGTAAGAATGGCTCAACCTTTTTCAATGAGATACCCTCTTGTAGATGGTCAGGGTAACTTTGGCTCGCTAGACGGAGACTCGCCCGCAGCGATGCGCTATACCGAAGCGAGGATGACCAGAATTGATAGAGAAATAGTAGAAGACCTTGATAAGGAGACCGTAGATTGGTTACCGAACTACGATAACTCTTTGCTTGAGCCTGCAGTTATGCCAAGCAAGATTCCCAATCTGCTGGTAAATGGCTCCTCTGGAATCGCCGTTGGTATGGCTACTAATATACCACCGCACAACCTGAGAGAAGTGCTTCAAGCGCTCATTGCTCTGATTGATGAACCGAACTTAACTGTTCACCAGTTGATTGAATCGATAACTGGTCCTGATTTTCCAACCGGAGGAATAATATGTGGGCGATCAGGTATTAGAGAGGCATATGAGACAGGAAAGGGAGTTATAGTTATCCGATCCACAACTCACATAGAGAAACTCCATGATGATAAAAGAGAAGCGATTGTCATTACAGAGATTCCTTATCAGGTCAATAAAGCTTCCTTGGTAGAAAAGGTAGCAGAGCTGATAAAAGACAAGAAAATCAACAGTATTTCAGAAATTAGAGATGAATCCGACCGCCAAGGATTGCGCGTTGTAATTGAACTGAAGAAGGATGAAAATTCTGATGTCGTTCTAAATCAGCTTTTTTCAATGACTCAACTTCAGAAATCTTTTGGCATTATATTTCTTGCGATTGTAAACAATAAGCCTGAAATACTTAATTTAAAACAAATCCTTGAAAATTTTATTATTCATCGAAAGGTTGTAGTTTATCGAAGAACATCATTCGATCTTAAAAAATGTGAAGAAAAAGCGCATCTTCTTTACGGACTGAGTATTGCCGTACAGAACCTGGATGAAGTGGTCGCAATAATCAAATCTTCAAATAACGGCAACGAGGCAAAGGAGAGGCTAATTGTTCGCTTCGATCTATCAGAAGTACAGTCTCAAAACATTCTTGATATGCGTTTGCAGCGTCTCACTGGTCTTGAAAGAGAAAAAATTCTTCAGGACTATGAGGAAGTTATCAGGGAAATTTCTCGATTAAAAGAAATCTTACAAGACGAAAAAAAGGTCTTTGAGCTTATCAAAGATGAATTCAAACAAATCAGTGAACTCTACGGTGACGAAAGAAGAACTGTAATCGTTGATGCCACTGACGAAATACTTCCTGAAGACCTTATCGCACCAGAAGATATGGCTGTGACTATAACACATTCAGGTTTCATAAAGAGAAATCCTTTAAATCTTTACCGGTCTCAACAAAGAGGTGGTAAAGGAATTACCGCTGTAAAGAATATAGACGAAGATTTCGTGTCAAAGCTTTTCGTTGCATCTACACTAGATACCTTCCTGTTTTTTACCAACTACGGAAAAGTCTTTTGGAGAAAAGTTTACCAACTACCTCTTACAGGACGTACAGCGAGGGGCAGGGCTGTAGTAAATCTGCTCGCCTTAGCTGACAATGAGAAATGTGCTGCCATCCTGCCAATAAAAAGTTTTGAAAACGAGAATAACAAAAAAAGCATTTTAACGGTGACAAAGTTTGGCAGGGTCAAGAAGACTAACCTTCAGGAGTTCAGTAAACCTCTTAATAGAGGTAAAAAGGCGCTGACAATTAATGAAAATGACGAAATAATAGGTGCTTACCTTTTAAATGGAAACGACACTATACTGCTCGTCACCAGAAAAGGAATGTGCATTCACTTCGATGAGAACGATATACGTGAAATGGGGAGAACAGCAGCTGGCGTTAAAGGAATATCTCTCAACGAAGATGACTATGTCGTAAGCGCAATTGTCATAAACTCTGCCAAATCTATTCTTATTGTTACAGAAAGAGGCTTTGGAAAGAGAAGTTCAATAGACGAATATCGTCTCCAGAGAAGAGGTGGTAAAGGTCTTATTGGAATCAAGATTGGAGAGAAAAATGGCGATGTTGTTGGTGCGAAACTGGTAGATAATGAGGATCAAATTATAATCATCGCTGATAGTGGAAAAATGATCAGAACGGATCTTGATGAAATTCGTGTTATTGGAAGAAGCACTATTGGGGTTACACTTATAAATCTTGAAAAGGACGAAAAGGTTGTAGATATAGACAGCGTAGAAAAGGGAAAAACTGAGGAAGAAGAGGAATAAAGTGTAACTAAACGACAGGCAGAAACAGAAATAAAATATTCTGTCCAGTCTGTCGCTTAGTGTCAAATCTTATAATTCTTGGGATCGATATTATATTGATGGATCTTGTAATTGATAATTCTAAGGCTCGTATCTAAATCTTTAGCTGTTTTCGTCTGGTTGCCATTGTTTCTTTTTAGACCCTCGATAATCATTTCCTTCTCAAAATTGGAAACTGCTACAGAAAGAGAAAGAGGTTTGTCTCTACTGGAAGATTCCGCAGTTTGTAGAGTTGGCGGTAGATGAATTCCCTTTATTGTATCACCATCGCAGATCAATACCGCTCTTTCGATGCAATTCTGCAGTTCTCTGACATTACCCGGCCAGTGATATTGTACGAGCATATCAATGGCCGAAGTTGAAATCCTTCTAATGGTTTTAGAATTTTCCTTAGAAAATTTATCGAGAAAGTATTCAGCTATTAGCAGAATATCTGTTCTTCTCTCGCGCAAGGGAGGCATATAAATAGGAAATACATTGAGGCGATAGTAGAGATCTTCCCGAAAGTTACTCTCAGAAACCGCCTTTTCAAGATCTTTATTCGTTGCAGCTACCAGGCGGACATCACATGATATCTGCTGTGTTGATCCAAGACGCTGGAAAACCCTCTCCTGGACAACATTCAGTAATTTAATTTGTACAGAAGGGCTTATTTCACCAATTTCATCCAGAAATAATGTACCACCTTCAGCCTGTTCAAACCGTCCGATCTTCCTCTCAGATGCACCTGTGAAAGATCCCTTTTCATGGCCGAACAACTCGCTTTCGAGAAGTGTTTCCGGAAGCGCTGAGCAGTTTACTGCAACAAAGGGCTTTCCTTTACGCTTGCCATTGTAATGAAGAGCCTTGGCAACTAAGGTCTTTCCTGTCCCCGATTCTCCTCGAAGTAACACAGTAGCGTTTGAGTCAACTACTCGGTGTATCATCTCGTAAACGTCCTGCATACGGCTTGAATTTCCTATAATATCCCCGATTTTGTTTTTACCAGATAGTTCCCTCTTTAATTTGAGATTTTCGTTTTGAAGCTCTTCTGCTTCTCTCTTGACTTTCTGTATTCTGACAACTGTTTGTGCAATCAGGCTTGAGAGGATTGTCAGGTAACGTAGATCATTGTTTGCTTGTTCGCCGATTCCATCATGATAAAAGCGATCAACACTTAGAGCCCCAATGACGTTCTGTCCATCTTTGATAGGAACGCAAAGAAAGGACTTTTTTTGCTCGGAAATCTTACCGCGAGACTTCGTTCTATTCAAAAAGAGTGGCTCGTCAGATATGTGTGGAACGATGATGGGTTGTCCGGTGGCCACTACTCTACCGGTGATACCTTCACCTATGCGATATTTCCCCCTACGCTTTTCCTCGTTGGAAATACCGTAAGCGACCTCAATCTCGAGTTTTCCTGTTCGTGGATGGATAATGGTGACAGTTCCATTTTCCATCTTTTTAAGATCGCACAGGATCTTTAGAGATTTTTCTAAACACTCACGAACTTCAAGGGAAGAAGCGAGTTGTTTGGTTATCTCGTAGAGAACAGTTAGATCCTCGAGTTGTTGCGAAATATCGGAGACAGATGTCATAGAGAAATCTTCTTGTAAGGGGAGCAAATCAACAAATTATGACAAACAAACCATAGATGATTGGTGGTTTGTAACAAATATGTATGGTTTTGTCTAGCCGAAATATTTGCCCCTGCAGTTGACAAGAGAAGGTGCAGATGGTACAAGTGCTCCTGCATGGAGGAATGGCCGAGTGGTTTAAGGCGGCGGTCTTGAAAACCGTTGTACGAAAGTACCGTGGGTTCGAATCCTACTTCCTCCGCCAAAAAGCTGACCAAGAAATATCAAGGAGAGGTGACCGAGAGGCCGATGGTGCTCGCCTGCTAAGCGAGTGTGGGGGTAAAACTCCACCGAGGGTTCGAATCCCTCCTTCTCCGCCAGTACAAACCGCGTAATCCTCTAGTGAGAGGATTACGCGGTTTTTTATTGACCCCAGAGAAGATCTGCTTTAATCCACCCGACCAAACCACCGTCATGTCGTACTTTTATCCATCCATCTTTTTTTTCAAGAACAGAGAAGACGACACCGTAGTAAGCTGTCCCAACAATGCTGGCGTTAAGACTTGGGGTGCTGCGTATATTGATTGATTGTTCTTCGTTTTTGTTTGCTTTGACAATTACAGTGCTAGCTTTGTTGAGTCTGGATTTGTGAATCCATCCGCTGTCATTCTCGAAATCTCTTGTTTGAATCCAATCCCCTTGCTTTTTTAAAAGCTCTACAGGGAACCCGCTGTTCAACTCCCAAAGAACCTTACCCTTTGGGTCAGGTAAGGCGCGAACAGACGTTTTGTCTGATTTAATGCTAAAAAATTCGGCCGCTACGCCTGGAGTAGATCCGAGAAATGAGCTGCAGAGAAATGCTGCGAATATTAAGGTTTTTGAAGCATTCATCAAGAATAGGATCCCAAAGCTAAGTGCTATTTTTGGTTAAGGAGAAGAGAGAAAAGTCTGTCGAGATCGTCTGGTGAGTAAAACTCTATTTCGATTTTACCTCTTCCCGAGGAATGCTGAATGCCAACTTTAGCATTTAGGTGATTTGTCAGTTGTGTTGATAGAGAATTGCAATAAGATTGACTGAGTAGTTCTTCGGTTTTTGTCGGAACGGATCGAGAAGGAACAGAGAGGAGCTTTTTGACAAGACGTTCTGTCTGGCGGACAGAAAGACCTTGAGAGATAATCTGATCTTTTGCCTCGAGAAGTTTTATCGGGTCATCTATGAGGCGAATAAGTGATCTCGCGTGTCCCTCAGAGAGAGCTCCAGTGGAAACTTCCTTTTGAATTGAGTCTGGAAGTTTTAATAATCTTAGGAGGTTGGTTATTGTGGTGCGTTGCTTGCCAACCCTTCTCGCGGTTTCATCTTGGGTGTACCCAAAAGTGTCAATGAGCTTACGATACGCTTCTGCTTCTTCAATGGGGTTGAGGTCGGTTCGTTGAACGTTCTCGATAAGAGCCAGTTCAAGGAGTGAATTCTCGTCGACCACGTCCCAAACAACGACTGGAACCTTTTTGAGGCCGGCCATTTTGGAGGCGCGCAACCTACGTTCCCCAGCAATGAGTTCATATGTGTCCTCGCCGCCGTTCGTGACAATGAGGGGTTGAATTACACCCTTTTCTTTTATGGATTGAGATAATTCCTTGAGGTCGGACTCATTGAAATACGTTCTTGGTTGATGCTTGTTTGGCTGTATCTTTTCAATATCACAATCAAAATATTTCTCCCTCTCTTCCGCAAACAGAAGTCCAACTCCCTGTCCAAGTCCTAGTTTTTTCGACATATTTTAAACCTGCCTTTTAAGAAATTCTCTAGCCAAAGCTTGATAGGAAACGGCACCGGATGAACTGACATCGTATTGGAAAACCGATTTTCCGTGACTGGGACACTCGCTGAGTCTGACATTACGAGGGATAACCGTTGCGAAGAGTTGCTCTCCAAAGTGTGTCTTAATTTCTTCGGCAACCTGGTATGTTAGCCTGTTACGTTTATCAAACATAGTAAGAACAATCCCTTCAATATATAGCTGTGGATTAAAGGACTTTTTTACAGAGCGAATTGTATGTACCAGTTGAGCCAAGCCTTCGAGAGCGAAATATTCGCATTGCATAGGGATGAGAACCGATGAAGATGCGGTCAAAGCATTGATTGTCAATAGGCCAAGGGAGGGGGGGCAGTCAATAACTATATAGTCGTAGTTTTCCTTAAGAGGGTGGAGTAGTTTCTGAAGTTGGGATTCTCGCTCTGACAAGGAAATCAACTCAAGTTCTGCTGCGGCAAGATCTATACTGCTCGGAACAAGTGAAACCTTGTCTGTCTGTGCAGATTGAACTGCCTCTTCAATGCGGCACTGCCCTGTAAGAGCGTGATAGAGGTGGTAAGTAAGTTTCTTTGTTTTAACCCCTAAGCCACTTGAGGCGTTTCCTTGGGGGTCTGCATCAACCACCAAAATCTTTTTGCGCAGGCGGGAAAGTGCTACAGATACATTAATGGCGGTTGTTGTTTTTCCAACACCACCTTTCTGGTTCGCAACGGCAATAATCTTCCCTGTTTTTGTCATATTCCACTCCTAAAAGATAAAAATTGACAAAACAATACCACTTTTTCGGTAAATCCCCTATAGAAATTCCATCCACAAGGACGTTGGATGTGTTTGTTTCACGTGAAACCTTGTGGTGGAGGAGGTCAGGTTTTCTTCAGGTTTCTCTGAAAGGCTTAGGGGAGGTTATGAGGGTGGTTTGTTTAGGTGACTTCTTTCTTGAAGATGCTCGCAGGCATCTGATTGGTGAAGATTGGCAGCGTGTTTGTGGTCTGTGGGCAAGGTGGGTGAACCTTACCATGTGGTGACGAATGGAGAACTTTCTGAGAGGTGTGGTGAGAGCAGGTCGGAGATTTTTAGTGTGAACGGTGTTGAGCGTTTTTTGGGGAAAACTCCTCTAGTGACAGTGCTGACAGATGTCGCAATGGTGGTGGTGTTCTTTCAGAGAGAAAATGAATGTGAGAGGTTGAGAGTTTGAGTGGAACGACCTTGGTTAGTTCATCACTATCAGGAAAGCAATCAGTGTCGGAGCATCTGACGAATTTTAAAGAGGTTGGATGGCCAAGAAATTGTTGGTCGGATCAGATAGATTCTTTGTTTGGTGAGGTGGATAAGGGTATTGTTGCCGGGCTGAGCGTTGCAAGAAAGTATCGTACGATCTTCGCTGGAGGTTGAAAAGTGTGAGACGTTTTGAGAGAGAATAGGGCGTCAGATTTCTTTGTAGGAGCAGGAAGGCACATAGTGGGGGGTAAAAATTCATTCCTTGGCGTAATTATGGGATGCCCCGCGTTTAAAACCTGTTCTACTACAGAGGCTCGTAAACAGAACGTATGGCAGGGAAGATCTGGTCTTCTCAGAAAAAATTACAGGTAGACAGCCTTAAGGCTTAGGTACTAAATCTATATACGCTTGTCTTGGATGTTTAGACAGTTCAAGAAGGGCAGCTTGTAATTTTGAGGAAAAAAAAGTCCTTTGGATTGATGAGGATATATCAAATAGCAGACGCCTAGGGCATATAGGTATCAACCATTGAAGCGTTTTTACAACGGCTAAACGGCTAACCTGTGATATTATCTAGCGTGAACTCTATGCAAAATAGGGTGAAACCTTTTAGCCGTTTGGCGCTTCATGGAATTCGACGAGCAATTGATGGAAAAAAAATCCTTGCTGAACCTTGCCAGGAGATGGGACCAGCGAAAAAATAGCTTCGACCAGTTACCGGAGCAAGTTTCTTCCTTTCTTGCAGTTGCTGGTCGTGCTTCTTCTCGTTTGCGATATTTTCAGGGTGAATGAGCTGATCCCATAGTACTATATGACGGCGATTTTCTCTGGAACTAGAGAGACGCTCATTTTTCCGTATGAACCACTGGATGGTTAAGGGAAGCCGGAGGAAACGTTTTCATACAGTTTACAGGTCTAAGTACTCTCACATGAATCACTCTTTACGAGAAGAGGAACTTCCGTGGGGGCAAGGAGAAATAGCAGAAGCTGTGGAGCAGATCGCTGTTGCCATATTTATGCCTAGCTATGGCAAAGCCGTTCATGTCTACAGGATGATGTATCCATATTGTTCAACGGGTTAGTACGTTTGTCCAAGGAGTCTGGCTTACTGTATGCTGAAAGCCTGAAAGTCAGTGGTTGTGCGAAAGTGTATATTCAAGCCGAGATGAATGTCGATTTACCAGATGGTCTGATTTTCTGTTGATAGAGCAAATAAGTGGCGAGATCGAGACTTAGGAATAAATGGGGAGATCATACGTAGTGAGTAGCATATTTTCCAATTTAGAAGCAATGGTTGTCCTGCTATTGATCGGCCAAAATTCCTGAGAGCTCATCACCATGACCTAATAGAGGATGAGCAGAATTAGAAAGAGCATTGCGATGAAAGGAAAGGGAAACTCTGCATGTTTAAGGGGAAATAAAAAAGAGTCCGATATAATTGCGATGTGAAAGAAATTTGCATATCTCCAGGTACTGCGGCATATCGTTCCTACCTAGTAACAATATAGGCGTCCACGACACAACTGTTTGGAAGGAAAGGATTTTTGCAGTAATTTCCGTACGATATGAGTGTGTGGTTCCAAGGGAAGAATTGGCTTGTGCGACGATTACTGGCCAATCACCTTACTTGGTATTGCTTCAGGAGATTTAATTCTGATGTGATGCAGTCGAGTCAAGCGATCGCTTTCCTTTACGAGGTAAGAACCGAAACGTAGAGGGGTTGATATCAAACTTGCGTTTGCGGCCAGTAAGTTTGCAAATCGGCTGAAACCCTTACTGGCC
>CALGIJ010000002.1 GCA_937915545.1 uncultured Desulfobacterales bacterium | reverse complement strand
AACGAGATCGCCATCGCCGAGGCCCTCACCGGCAAGCCGCTGGCCAACTACTGGCTGCACTCCGAGCTGGTGCTGGTGGATGGCAAGAACATGTCGAGCGACGCCGGCAACAACGTCACCTTGAAGGAATTGCTGCAGCGGGGCTATACCGGACGTGAAGTGCGCTTTATGCTCCTCTCGGTGCACTACCGCAAACCGCTCGACTTCTCCTATCGGCGCCTCGACAGCGCACGCACCGCCCTGCGCCGCCTCGACGAGTTCACCTGCAAGCTCAACTGCCTGCCTCCGGGGGGCCGGCCGCACCCCGAGGTGACCGCTTTCGTCACCGCCATGGAGGAGCAGTTCTTCGCCGCCATGGACGACGACCTCAATGTCTCCAAAGGCATGGGGGCGATCTACAATTTCCTGCGCAAGGTCTATCCGGTACTGCAGGTCAACAACCTCGACCGCGATCAACGCAGCTATATCCTCGAGACCCTGGGGCGGATGAACACCATCCTCAACATCTTCCACCTGCAGGGCTGCCCCCTTGCCCCCGAGGTCAACGCCCTCATCCAGCGCCGTGAGCAGGCGCGGCTTGCCAAGGACTGGCAGGCGGCCGACGAGGCCCGAGCCGAGCTGGCCCGCAAGGGCATCGTCGTCATCGATACCGTCAACGGGCCCGTGTGGAAACGGGTCCGTGACGGCGAGTGAGGGAGAATGAGGTTGCTTTTTGAGCCTTTTTGGGTATTATGTCGTCCGTCGAAGAGGCGGTTTTCCTAGCACATACGCGCCCGTAGCTCAGTTGGATAGAGCAACGGCCTTCTAAGCCGTGGGTCAGGGGTTCGAATCCCTTCGGGCGTGCCAGTTACTCTTAGCCACGAGAAGGGTTTGCCGTGCAGACCAGTGCTCTGTGGCTTTTTTCTTGGTAAACTGCAGCCACTGACCTGCCATTAGCCTCGTGGCACCGGTCGCCAGGTGCAAAACCGGCGTGGAACTTCGAATTGCCTTTTTCTTGCAAGTGGTTTACTTAGGAAAGTCAGGAAATAAGCCCGGTTGCGCCGGGTTCTCCGCCCCTATATCCCGAGGAGCTTTCCCCGCATGTTGAGCAGAAAACGTATCGCGATCACCGGCGGTGCCGGTTTCCTCGGCTCGCACCTGTGCGAGAAGCTTCTCGCCCAGGGCCACGAAGTCTTGTGCATCGATAATTTCTATACCGGGGCCAAGGACAATATTGTCCATCTCCTCGGCAACCCGATGTTCGAACTCATCCGCCACGACGTCACCTTCCCGCTCTACCTGGAAGTTGACGAGATCTACAATCTCGCCTGTCCGGCATCCCCGATTCACTACCAGTTCGACCCGGTGCAGACCACCAAGACCTCGGTGCACGGGGCGATCAACATGCTCGGCCTGGCCAAGCGCGTCAAAGCCAAGATCTTCCAGGCCTCGACCAGCGAGGTCTATGGCGACCCCCTTGTCCATCCCCAGCCCGAAAGCTACTGGGGCCATGTCAACCCGATTGGCATCCGTTCCTGCTATGACGAGGGCAAGCGTTGCGCCGAGACCCTCTTTTTCGATTACCACCGTCAGCATCGGGTGCGCATCAAGGTCGGCAGGATTTTCAATACTTACGGGCCGCGCATGCAGCAGAACGACGGCCGTGTCGTTTCGAATTTCATTGTTCAGGCTCTGCGCCATGAGCCGATCACCATTTACGGCGACGGCAGTCAGAGCCGCTCGTTCTGTTATGTCGATGATCTCATCGAGGCCTTTGTCCGTTTCATGGACAGCGACGACGACCTCGTCGGGCCCCTCAATCTTGGCAACCCGGTGGAGTTCACTATCCGCGAACTCGCCTTCCGGGTGGTGGAAATGACCGGTTCGAAGTCGACCATAGTCGAGAAACCACTGCCCATGGACGACCCCAGGCAGCGGCAGCCGGATATCACCCTCGCCCGAGAGCGTCTCGGCTGGGAGCCCAAGGTGCCCCTCGCCGAGGGGCTCAAGCCGACCATCGCCTATTTTCAACGTTTGCTCGACAGGTAAGGTGGCATGATCGGGGGCGGCCTCTATCGTCTCGCCAGGGATCTGGTGAAATACAATCGCATGCTGCGCGCCCTGGCCGCCCGCGAAGTGGCTGGGATGTATGTTGGCTCACTGCTTGGCTTTTCCTGGACATTTATCCAGCCGGCAGTGATGATTCTCGTCTTCTGGTTCGTCTTCAGCGTCGGTTTCAAGACCCAGCCCCTCAACAACGTGCCCTTCGTGGTGTGGCTGACCGCCGGTATGGCACCATGGTTTGTGTTCTCGGCCATCGTCGCCTCGGCTGCCGGGGTGATTCTGCAGTATGCCCACCTCATCAAGAAGACGGTCTTCCCCTCGCAGATTCTGGTGGTGGTCAAGATCCTCTCCAATCTCGTCGGCCATGGCGCCTTCGTCCTGCTGCTGGTGGTACTCATCCTCGCCAACGCCATGCCGCTCAGCCTCTACTACCTGCAGGGGTTGTACTATCTCTTTTGCCTTTTGGTGCTTGCCGGCGGTATCGGCTGGCTGATCTCGGCCCTCAATGTCTATGCCCGCGATGTCGGCCAGCTGGTGCCGGTCATCCTCCAGGTGGGTTTCTGGGCGACACCGATCTTCTGGGATGCGACGATCATGCCGCACAACGTGCAATTGTGGCTGAAAGTCAACCCCTTGTGCTATATTGTCCAGGGATACCGGGATTCCTTCATCTATTTCGTGCCGTTCTGGCAGCACGGTTGGGAGACCCTCTATTTCTGGGCGGTGACCGGGCTCTTTCTGGTTGGCGGCGGCTGGGTCTTCTCGCGTCTCAAACCGCAGTTCGCCGATGTCCTCTAGGGTGGCGAAGATGTCCGTAGACCATGCCATAACCGTCGAGAAGGTGAGCAAGACCTATCGACTCTACGCCCGCAACTCCGACCGTATCAGGGAAACCTTCCATCCCCTGCGTAAACAGTACCACCGCCCCTTTACCGCCCTCGACGAGGTTTCTTTTGCCATCCGGCGCGGTGAGTCGGTGGGCATTATTGGTAAGAACGGCAGCGGCAAGTCGACTCTGCTGCAGATTCTTTGCGGTGTCCTGCAGCCTTCCGCCGGCAGGGTCGACGTGAACGGCAGGATCTCGGCGCTGCTCGAACTCGGGGCTGGCTTCAACCCCGAATTCACCGGGCGCGAGAACGTCTACCTCAGCGCCACCATCATGGGGCTGTCGCGGGACTATGTCGACTGCAACATCGACAAGATCTTCGCCTTCGCCGATATCGGCGAGTATGTCGACCAGCCGGTCAAGCTCTATTCGAGCGGCATGTACGTGCGCCTTGCCTTTGCCACCGCGATCAGCGTCGAACCGGAGATCCTCATCGTCGACGAGGCCCTGGCCGTGGGCGATATCTTCTTTCAGCAGAAGTGCGTCGCCCATATGAAGGAGATGCAGAAGAACGCCACCATCGTCTTCGTCACCCATGATATGCATGCCGTCACCAACCTCTGCCGGCGGGTCATTTTGCTCGATGGGGGGCGGGTTCTCTTTGACGGAGAGCCGATCGATGGGGTGGCAAAATTCACCAAGCTGGTCCATAACGAGCGTTTCCAGGAGAAAGCGGGGCGCGAGGCAGGCGATGATAACGGCCGGGACGAGGCAATGCATTGCCAGGATGACGATAGAGGCTGGCTGGCGGTCAGCGCCGAAGATCGCGGCGGGGCGCTGGAGATCGAGATCCTCAAGGTCAAGGTGACCGACGGGCAGGGGCTGGCCAAGGAGACCGTGGTGCAGGGGGATGAGGTGGTCGTTCATCTCCTCGTGCGGGCGGCAAGAGATGTCGACAACCTCATCGTCGGCTATACGGCCAAGGATCGTATTGGTAATGCCATCTTCGGCGAGAATACCTGCTCATCGCTGGGTGGGAACTTCTCGGTCAAGCGGGGAACGTCGGAAATCACCTATTCCTTCATCTGGCCCGAGGTTTACCCAGAGCAGTACACCTTGACCTTTGGCATAGGCGAAGGCACTGATCCCTTCGTGCATAAGATTCACTGCTGGGCTCATAATGTCGTGTCCCTTGCCGCGCTGGTACCGGGCAGGGGAGTGCATGGCATTTTCAATAACCCGATCCGCTCCTGCGAGATCAGCCTCTTGTCCACCGACTGATTGCCGTGGAAGACCGCCTCTACAGTGCAGAGCAACTCTTCGCCGAGGTCAAGACCAGGCTTGAGGCTTGTCTTTCCGCGCCTAAAGTGGTGTGTTTCGATTTTTTTGATACCCTGGTGCAGCGTTCGGTGCCCCCGGAGGAAACTAAGCGGATCGCCGCACGACAGCTTGCCGCTGCCCTGGGGCGGGAGAGGGACGGGGAGTTTCTCTATAGCTTGAGGAGCCGGCTTGAAGAACGGCTTTGTTCGCAAAATCTGGCCAGAGGGCTCGATCCCGAGTTCAACCTTGCCAACCTGGCCGAGAGCCTCCATGACATTCTCGGCAGGGTCATTGGCGAGAGCTTTGACCTCGATACAGAGACATTCCGTCATCTGCTGCTGGCTATCGAGGTGGCGGTGGAGAAGGAGGTGCAGCGGCTCGACCCGCACGTCGCGGCCATTCTTCGTCATTGCCATCAGGCAGGGGTGCAGATTGCGATTGTCTCAGATTTTTATCTCCCGAGAGCGGTCTTTCGCGAGTTGCTTATCTGGCATGGTCTGATGGAAATGGTCGATAAGGTCTTTGTTTCCGCCGACCATCTGCTTACCAAAGGTCATGGTGGTCGACTCTACGAAGTCGTGGCCGAAGCGTACGGATTGCCACCGGAATCTTTCCTGATGCTTGGCGACAATGGTCATGCCGATGTAAAGATGGCGATCCAGCGGGGCATGAGCGGCCTTTGCCTGAGCCGGCGGGATGAGGGAAGAGGTAAGGAGCAGGTAACTGTACCGACGGGCAGTCGCCGTGTTGAGGAGTATAGGCGAGTTTTTGAGGCTCACCGCGCCGGGAGTTTCCCGGAGATGGGGCTATCTTTACACCTCTTTACTCACAGGCTCTTTCTCCAGTCTGTGCGCGACAAGGTCGAAACCCTCTTTTTCTGCTCGAAGGAGGGGGAGTTCCTCAGACGGCTGTTTATGCGTTACCAGGAGATCCGCTTTGGCCGGCAGGTTGTCGACAGCGAGTATTTGCTGGTGTCGCGCAAGGCCACCTATATCTGTGGCTGCCGAGCTTTGGCGGACGAGGATTTCTCCGGGCTCTTTGGCCATTATCGCGATCAATCGCTGATGGAATTCCTGCAAAGCCTCAATTTCAGCGAGGATGAAGCGAACTCCTTGTGTCGCTCCCTGGCCCTGGACGGGGTGACACGACACCATGATTTGAAGCAGCATGCAGATTTCGCCACGTTGCTGGCCTCGCCATCGTTTCGTGGCAGCTACGAGAGGCACCGCCACCAGCAAAGGACGAATTTTCTTGCCTATCTGCAGAGCTTCGGCCGGGATTTGCCCCGCCATGGTCTGGCCTTGGCCGATGTCGGCTGGAAGGGTTCGATTCAGAACAACATCTTTCGCGCCCTCAATGGCAGGGTGCGTGTGAAGGGGTATTATCTTGGTCTGCTCAGCCCGAGCGCGATTGAAGAGAACAATCGCAAGAGTGGAGTGCTGTTCAGCGATACACCTTGCCATAGCTCCTTCATCCATGTCTATAATAACAACCGCTCCCTCTTCGAAATGATGCTTGGCGCTTCCCATGGCAGTGCCGACGGCTATTTTCAAGATGAGGAGTTGGGGGATGCACGGCGTTCTTCCCGCTACCGGGACGGGCAGGGTGCGATGGCGCCACTGGCAACGGTGCTCGATCTGCCCGAGGAACGAAAGCTCTATCAGCAACTGATCGCCCCCTTGCAAGAGGTGTTCAGTGAGTTGAACGACACTTTGTGCGCGTTGCTCCTCGACAGGGATGGCAGTTTCCCCGAGTCGTCGTGGTGGGCTCGGCAGCATGCGCGCATGGTCTTCACCCCGACCAGGGCCGAGATCGACCTTTATGGTGAGTTATACCATCTCGAAAACTTCGGCCTGTTCGAGTTTACGTCTTTTACGCGGGGAGAGCCAGTGCCGCTCGCGACGCGGTTTGCTAATCTCCTTTCCTTGGCCAAGGACCCGGCGGCGCATTTAGAGACCGGGGTGTGGCCGCCGATAATCCTGCGGCGTCTCGGCCTAGACTTTCTCATTCCCTTCGAGGGGGCGAAACGGCATAAGCTCGTTTTCGGCAGCTACCGATGAAGATCGTCTTCCTCCTCTGCTCCCCAGACATCAGTGGCGGCACCCATGTGATTTTACAGCATGGAGGAGGTTTACGGCGACTCGGACATTCGGTGACCATTGCCACCGACGAGCGCGTTGACCCGGTGCGCTACAACTGGCACCAGGAAGGGGCTGGGCTGCGCTGGCGAACCCTGGCGGAAATCGAAGGAGAGGTCTTCGATGTCACCATTGCCACCTGGTGGGAAAGCCCCTATCTGCTTGCCCAGATACGGGCCACACATGTTGCCTATTTCGTGCAGTCCATCGAATCGAAATTTTTCGCCCCGGACGACCCCCGCAACCTCGACACCCGCGACCACTCGCTCGGTGCCAATCGCTGCGACAATGGCTATTTCTTTGCCATTCCAATCATTACCGAGGCCACCTGGATCAAGGAGTATCTGACCACCGAGTATAATCATCAGCCTTATCTGGTCCGCAATGGTATTGACAAAGCCCTTTACCAGGGCAATGAAGTCATCGCCCCTCGCCAGCCAGGAAAGCTGCGGGTGCTGGTCGAGGGGCCGGTGGATGTTTTCCATAAAAACGTCCCGAGGACCATCGAACTGTGTCGCCAGGCTGGGGTCGCCGAGGTCTGGCTGCTGACCTCGTCGCCGCTGACGGGTTATCCGGGTGTTGACAGGGTGTTTTCTCGCCTGCCGCTCAGTGAGACCCCGCCGGTCTACCGCTCCTGCGATGTTTTGGTCAAGCTCAGTTATGTCGAGGGGATGTTCGGACCGCCGCTGGAGATGTTCCATTGCGGGGGAACGGCTATTGTCTACGCGGTAACCGGCCACGACGAGTACCTGCGTCATGGCGAGAACGGCCTGGTAGTCGAAAAGGATGACGAACAGGGGGTGGTCGAGAACTTGCGTCGACTTGGGGAAGAGCCACAGCTGCTCGATCAGCTATGCCGCGGGGCAATCGCCAGCGCTGCCTCCTGGCCCGATTGGACAACGGCTACAGCCGGATTTGCCGAAGCTTTGCAGAATATCGTCGCCGGACAGCCGGTTAGCTCTACCTATTTGCGTAGATTGAGCGACACCTTTCTTGCCCACCAGGGATTGCAGTTGCAAGTTAGGGAACTGGAACGGTTCGCGGCGCGAGAGCGGAGTGACACCACTTTTCCCGGCGTCTATGATAACTTCGTAGAGATTTACGGGCCGGTCACTGCACCTGATGGCAACAGTTCACCCTGGCGCCATTATCCCTGCGGTGAAAAGACGGTGGTGAGGGTGCCATTTCGGGTGACGAGCACAGATGGCCAACTGCGCGTCGACCCCAGCGTGAGAATTGGCATGGTTCGCCTCTTTGGACTGCGCATTCTCGGTGTTGAAAGTTCCAATGAACTCGCCGTGTTTACCCCAAGAAATTTTGACGAACTCTTTCTCGCTGGTAGCGGCAAGTGGCTGGCCAGGGAAAAAGACTATTGGGTGATAGAAGCCTACGGCAACGACCCGCAGCTTTTTCTGCCTTGGTTGAAACTTATTGAGGTGAGAAAGGAGTATGCTCTCGAGTTGGTGTTGCAGGAAATGGGTGTGGCAGAGTGGTTGGAAAATCAAAAACAACAACCTTCTTCTGCGTGGGGAGATAACCTTATGGGGCGGTTTCGACGCTTAAGTCGGCGATGAAAGGTTTCCTACAAGGTGTGGCAGGGGAAATTGCCGAGGTTTTAAGTAGGAGTAATCTTGGCTAAGCTTCTTCTGCGCAGACAATCTCTCGTCGGACTGGCGCTGGCATTCCTCTTGTTTATGGCATGGTTTGCCAGTACTCGCTGGTATGCGCCGGCTCAACTGATGGTGAAAGGTTTTGCCCCGCAAGGGCGAGGTATTGTTGAGGTTAGCTGGGATAACGGTGCTGGCTTCAATGATTACGAAAAGCGGCGATTTCTCCTCGATACTTCCGCGCCTGCCGAAACTGGCTTGCACACGATGGTGATCCGTTCTACCGGGCAGCGCCATGGTGCCTCCCTCAGTGCCGATATAATCTGCAGCAGCATTGCCGTAGATGGTAAGGATATGGACCTGTTCAGCTTTGCCACCGGCGGCGAAAGAATCGAGCAGCGCCGGGCGGTACGCCTCTATGCGCGTGGACAGGAGATAGCTGTTACGGTTAAAGCTGAGGAGTCGATCGCCATCAAGCTCGATAGCGACAATCAATCGGGGGTGGTCGAGTTGGAAGTCAATGGCCGCACAATCAGCCATGATCTGTACACGCCAGTTGTTGGGTTGAGCAGGACGTACAGATACTGGGTGGTTCGCCCCGATGGCGGCTTTACCGTGCGCATGGAACTTCCCCGCTATAAAATCAAGACGTTGTTGGTGACGAATGGTCATCCCACCCTGCCTTTAGCGGTTGAGAGTATACGTGTGCTAGATGACAGAGGTTCCCATCCGCTCTATGCCGGTGAATCGACGGGACTCGCTCAAATGGGGTTTCGTGGGGTGAGCAAGATTCAAATGCGATTCTTCCATAGCTGGGCGCATTTGACCTTGCAGATAGTTTTTGCTGCACTGACTGTTTGGGTGATGAGCGGTTGCTGGCGTGTTTTTCGTTCCAGCCAGAAGAGCGGCGGCCTGCTGGCCCGCCATCGCCTTGTGTTCTGGCTCCTCTGGGGGGGCATTGCCGGGATGTTTTCCCTTTGGCTGATGGCCTTCTGGCCGGGGGTGATGTCGGTCGATTCCATGAAAATCTGGAGGGCGGCACTCCTGCCCGGAGTCTACCTCAATGACCACCCCCTGTTGAATGTGATCTTCTATCGCTATCTGGTGGGGTTGTGGAATAACGTGGCGGTTGTCCCCCTTGCTCACATTGTCGCGCTTTCCGGGGCCATGGCCTATTTCCTCTATCGACTCCACCGACGTGGCCTGCCCTTGTGGCTGACCGCAGTGTTCGCAGGGATGGCCGCCACCTCCATTCCCGTCGGCCTCTACAATGTGACGCTGTGGAAGGATGTACCTTTCGCCCTGCTTATCGTGTTTTGGGGCTTTACCCTGGTCGAATTGCATCTGCAAAAGCGCGAAGGAAAGCTGCACTCGACCTGGGAGGGAATTCTTGCGCTCGTGCTGTCGCTTTTGGCTCTGGCCTTTACCCGCCATAATGGACTGATTTATGTGGCGGTCGTGCCGATCTATGCCATTGTTCTCGGTCTGGTGCCGCGACGTCTGGTTGTGATTGCCTTTTGCATGGGCGGGGCTATTGTCGCCCTGTTCCTCCTGACTTTTGCCTCCGGTATCGGAGTGCCCGGCGGAGATTATCTCTTTTCCCAGGGGGCGTTTTTTCTCAACTCCCTCTGGCAGCGCTCCTTCGCCGATATGGCGGTGCTGGTCTGGGAGAACTACTGGGGGATGCTCGATATCAACCAGAAGAAAACCTCATGGGATCTATGGCACTATTTCCTCGGAGACCGGACGGCCTATGATTTTATTATCCATGCCGGGTGGAGCGATGTGTTTGGGTATCTGTCGGCGGAGCGCCTACTGCCGCGCTTGAACGAGGCGGCCATGGCCGTTTATCATCTGTCCTGCCAGGCGCCGTGGGTGTACCTTTCCTGGAACCCAGTACATGTTCTCGTGTTGCTGCCGGCTGCAGTGATGTGCGCGAAAAAACTGCCGCTCAGTGGCATATTCGCTTCGTTTCTTCTCGTTCAGGTGCTGGCCCTGCTGCTTATCGATGTCATGAATTGGCGATACTACTATTTTGTCGTTCTTGGCGGCTATGTACTCCTGCCGCTCCTCGCTCTCGATATGCTGCGGGCAGTGCAAACTCGCGGGCTGGAGGTGGAGGGATGAGGTTTTCCATTATAACCCCTAACTATAACGGAGCCAGATACCTCGAGGAGACTCTGATCAGCATAATCCGGCAGCGAGAGGATGGGGTGGAGGTCGAGTTGATTGTCATCGACGGTATGAGCAGCGACGAGTCCCATGCTATCATTGATCGGTACAGATCGCGGATCGACCACCTGGTCATCGAAAAGGACAGCGGCCCGGCCAACGCTATCAACAAGGGCTTGGCGCTGGCAACGGGCGAGGTCATTGCCTGGCTCAATGCTGACGATCTTTATTTTCCTGGGGCTTTGAGGCGGGTTGCGGAAGTCTTTGCCACTCAGCCGAGGCTTGCCCTCTGTTTTGGCCGCTGCCCGATTATCGACGAAAATGGCCGCGAGATACGCCAGTGGATCACCGCTTTCAAGGAGCTGTTCTTTCCTCTGTCATGCCGTTTTACCTTCCAGTGCATCAACTATGTCTCGCAGCCGGCACTCTTTTTCAGCCGTGCGGCCTTGCGGCAGGCAGGCCGTCTGCGAGAGGATTTTGTCGCCGCCTGGGACTACGATTTCATGCTCAGGCTGTGGCACGCTGGAAACGGAGCCGTGGTTCCGGGCGGCCCTTTGGCTGCCTTTCGCTGGCACCAGCAATCAATCAGCGGGCAGAGCTATAAAACCCAGTTCAAGGAAGAACTCGATGCGGTGATTGCCGAATTGGGTGCCTGGGCTCCGCAGGTGCTTGTCCATCATGGCGTGCGTTGGGGCATCGTCGGCGCCTATTGGGGAATGGAAACGCTTCGCGGATGGCAAGAGAAGAGGGGAGACGGGCGGTGAAAATCGGCGTCAATACACTTTTCCATGTCCCTGGGGATATCGGCGGTACCGAGACCTATCTGGTCGAAACACTCAAGGAAATGGTGGCCGGCTGGCCGCAGCACCGCTTTCTGTTCTTTACCAGCCTTAGCAATGATCGGCAACTCCGCCGCATCTTTGCCGATCAGCCCCATGTACGCTTTTATCGGCTTGCCTTTAATTCGGCCAACCGGCCGTTGCGCATTCTCGCCGAACAATTCTGGCTGCCGCTGGTGGTATGGCGTAAGGCTCCCGATGTACTCTGGTCTCCGGGCTATACCGCCCCTTGCTGGGCCGGCTGCCCTCAGGTTGTCACCATCCATGACTTGCAGTACAAAAGCCACCCGGAAGATATGAGTTGGCTGGAAAAAACCACCCTGGACGTTCTAGTACGCATTGCCTGTCGGCGAAGCACAAGGATCATCGCGGTATCGAATTTTTCCAAAGAGGAGATTGTCAGGTTCGGCTTTGCCCAGGAAGCCAAGGTGGTCGCAATTCCTGAAGGCGTCGATGCTTCCTTCGCCATTCCGGTTACCGATTCCCAGACGCTGGCTGAATTTTCGCAACTCGTCCCCCTCGAACCTCCCTATATTCTTTGTGTTGCCCATTCTTATCCCCATAAAAACGTCGACCTATTAGTTGAGGCTTTTGCGAAAATTGCCGAAGAGATCCCTCACACCCTGGTGCTTGTCGGCAAGGAGAGGCGCGGCGAGGAGAGGGTGCAGGTTGCTGTGAGCAGTGGGGTCGTCCCGGAGAGGCTTGTCCGTTGCAAGGACGGGGTGAGTTTCCCCTTGTTGAAACTCCTCTATCAACGGGCTGCCTTGTTTGTTCTTCCCTCCGCATATGAAGGTTTTGGCTTGCCGGTGCTCGAGGCAATGATGGCTGGTACACCGGTGCTGACGAGCAAACGCGCCTCGCTCCCGGAGGTGGCGGGCGAGCATGCGTTTTATGTGGAAACTCTGGATGTACAAGGCCTCAGCTCGAAAATGCTCGCCATTCTCACCCACACCTTTGATGGCCCCGTACCAGATCTGCCTGCCGCCCGCTCCTGGGCAGGCAAGTTCACCTGGCGGCGGGGCGCCGCGCAAACCATGGCAGTGCTGCGTCATGCCTCCGGCAAGGGGGACATTGAGCCATGAGCTTCATAAACTTCCTCGTTGATTTTGCCCATCGCTGGCTGGGCTCTTTGCCCAAGTTGATACTCACCTTTCTTGCGGCCTTGCTCTGCGTCCTCATTCTTGCCACCCTCTGGGAATTTCGCACTCGGTTGAGCAAGAGGGAAGTGTTGCACCAGTTGCGAGGTACCAGGGTGGGCGCGCCCTTGGTGATCATCGCCGCCTTCATTGCTGTAGTAGCCGTCGGGTTTTCCACACCCCAGGCGATGATCGGCGATGAGGTCACCCACTATTATATGTTGGTCAAGCAGGCGCAGGATATCTCGCAACCAAATTTTTATGCCGATATTCCCATGGCCTATGGGGGTGTTGAAACCAGACGCTACCCTCACTCCTTTGGCTGGCATTATCTCGGCGCTTTGGCGTATTTGATCACCGGTGGATCTTTTTACGGAGTACAACTCTATCAGGCCTTTTTCCTTCTGCAGCTGCTGACCGTCGCCTACATTCTTGCGCGAAGCCGGGGCGGAGTGGAGTCTCGGGCTGCTCTGCTCTATGTGCTTACCCTGGCCTCCTTGCCCCTCTGCCTGCTTTTCTCGGTGGCCTTTTACCAGGATGTGCCGATGACTGCCCAGGTGCTCACGGCCTTCCTGCTACTCAACAAGCGGCGCTGGCTGTGGGCTTCTTGCTTCATGGCCCTGGCGGTAGGTTTTAAGGTTACTGCGGTGCTCTTTTTCCCTGCGTTTTTCCTCCTGCTCTTTTGTTGGACGATAAAGAGAGGGTCGTGGAAAAACGGTTTTTTGGCTCTGTCGTTTTCCGCGATGGTGGTACTGGGCAGTACTTGGGTTTTGGGAAAGGCGATAAACGTTTATGCTCAGGCCGCCTTCTATCCCCAGGAGAAATTGGAGATAGCGCTTACGATAATCAAAAACCGTGTTCTAGCCTTGTCCCCCAAGGTGGATATTGAACCGGTGCCAAGGATTATCGAGAGAAGCACCGCTGCAGCCACTCAATACACGATTACACCATCGCCTGAAACCGCTCCTACCATCATCGCCAATCATCCCGGTGATCTCCGCTTGAAAGAAAACTATCTTATCTACGGTGGGCTTTTGCTTTGGCTGTTGCTAATAGCCGGGATGGTTGGTGTTTTGGTAGGAAGGAAGCGTTGCAGAGCACGCAGCAGTGATGACGACGATCTATGTTTGCTATCAATGGGATTATCTTTCCTTTTGCTTACTGGGTATTTGACAAGAACGGCGCCTGATGCGCGTTTTTTCCTTCCTAGTCTTCCATTTATTATCCTCCCCTTAGTCGAGCGAGTCGTTCGTTTGCCCCATCCGAAGATCTTGATTACAATAGCATCGGTTCTTGCAATATTGCAGGGGGGGTATGTCCTTAACAAAACCTACAATTTACGAGCTGTGTCCTCTGGTCTTATGGGGGGAATTGAATATTTGCGGCTTAACCCACCCAATCCCCGAACCGTGTTTATGTATCCTGAAGGGAACTATCGTTTGTTCCCGGTTCCGCATGAATGGTATTTAGGCTTTAAACTACGAGAATTCTGGCGAGGAGATAATGAAAAGCGACTGGAGCTGCTCCGCCAGTATAACGTCGGTGCTATAGTTATAAAAAAGCATCTGATAGCCCAAGTTGATGAACTAATCACCAATTTGGGTGTCTATCCGCCTCAGTTTGTCATCGATTTACGAGCTGATAAACGACTTACTGTAGGATTTGAAAATGATGATCTGTTGATTTTCCTTCTCCCATCTGTGTCAATTTCTGACCGAGAACTAAATTAACGAGCAGTCTTAATTAATGTGTTGTGCCAGGTAAAAAAAATTTGTATTTTTTAGAAAATTGTAAAAGATCAAAAATCATGGAAGACCGAAGAAAGCTCCAAGAAGCCACAATGCGTCTTATTGAGATCGGTGGTAGAACCTCCCAAGATTTAGGAACGGGAAGGATTGTCGGGCAGATCCTCATCTACCTCTATCTCAGAGCAGATGAGTCGTCGCTTGATGGTATTGCCGTTGATCTCGGCTTGAGCAAGGCCTCGGTGAGCATTGCGGTTCGCCAGCTTGAGCAACTTGGATTGGCAAGGAAAGTGTGGAAAAGTGGCGATAAGCGAAACTATTATAAGAGTGCGGAAAATATAGGTAAAGCTCTTCAGCAAGGTCTGCTATCACTCGTCCGCCAAAAAATTCAGCTTTTCGGCGATGAACTCGACGATAGCCTTGAGCTTATAGGTGAGATTTCAGAAAACTCTCAAGCAAAAGATGACATGGTGTTTTTAAAGCAAAGAATCGTCAGAGCCAAAAAGCTTCAAAATGGGCTTGAGCGTATTTTAGGGAATCCTCTGGTAAGTTTGCTCGCTGGGTTGAGGGGGAAATGATGGGTATCAATCAGGTGGCGGACACCAATCAGCAGTGGGACATGGTGATCAAGCCGAAAACAGGTTGGTTTGAAATCAATCTAAAAGAACTGTGGCATTATCGCGATCTCATCGGAATGTTTGTGAAAAGAGATTTTGTGACCTACTACAAGCAAACTATTTTAGGTCCACTGTGGTTTATTATTCAACCGTTATTCGCGACAATCGTTTTCACGATAATTTTCGGTAGAGTTGCAAAGATTTCAACTGATGGTTTACCTCCTTTTCTTTTCTACATGGCTGGAAACGTTTTGTGGGGCTACTTTTCAGCAAGTTTGAACACCACTGCGGGAACATTTAATACAAATGCGTCTATATTCGGCAAAGTGTATTTTCCGCGCTTGACGGTACCAATTGCAACAGTGATCGTGAATTTTCTCCAGTTTTTTATCCAATTCACTCTTTTTGTAGGCTTTTATGTATATTTTATATGGAAAGGTTCCTCGGTAACGCCTAATTATTGGATATTTGGGCTACCAATAATGTTGTTGCAAATGGCACTGCTCAGCTTTGGACTCGGCATCCTCTTGTCTTCTTTGACGACTAAATACAAAGATTTGAAGTTTGCACTAGGGTTTCTCATCCAGCTCTGGATGTATGGAACTCCTATTGTGTATCCACTGAGCCAAATCCCTGATTGGTTGATGCCATATTATGTACTTAATCCGATGGTCGCAATTGTTGAAAGTTTTCGATACGCATTCTTTGGCGCCAGTGCACTGAGACTAAGCCACGTTGGCATTAGCTGGGGTGTTACGTTGGTTTTGTTGTTCATTGGAGTAGTTCTATTTAGCCGTATAGAAAAAACTTTTATGGATACGGTCTAAGTCGTAAGAGCTACTGCCCTACCATTGCTCTTGGAAGTCGTATATTTACCCGCTTTTTTTAGATCTCACTTTGAGTATCAATGGACGTCATTAAAATAGAAAACCTCTGGAAAGAGTATCGCCTTGGTGTTATCGGGCATGGGACCTTGACTCATGATCTGCAGTCTTGGTGGGCAAAATTACGAGGAAAAGATGATCCCAACAGAAGAATTTCCTCAATGCAACAGAGTCAGGAGAAACAGACAGAGGGCGATCATTTCTGGGCTCTTCGTGACATTAATCTTCAGGTTGAACGGGGGGAGATCCTAGGAATTATTGGTCGTAATGGGGCAGGGAAATCAACGCTTCTGAAAATTCTTTCCCGAGTTACTGCTCCCTCAAAAGGGTCAATTAAGATTAAAGGACGTATTGCGAGTCTACTCGAGGTTGGAACTGGATTTCACGCTGAGTTGACCGGGAGAGAAAATATTTTTATGAATGGTGCCATTCTGGGCATGTCCAAGAGGGAGATAAGTTCAAAACTGGAGGAAATAATAGATTTTTCTGGTGTTGAAAATCATATAGATACCCCAGTTAAGAGATATTCGAGTGGCATGTATGTACGTCTGGCGTTTGCAGTTGCCGCACATCTGGAACCGGAGATTCTTGTTATTGATGAAGTTTTGGCCGTTGGTGATATGGAGTTTCAGGAAAAATGTCTAGGCAAGATGGAAAAAGTTGCCAAAGCCGGTCGAACGGTGTTGTTCGTTAGCCACAATATGGCAGCTATTGATACATTGTGCAGCAAATCTATTCTGTTGGATAAGGGAAAAGTTGAGGTAATGGGGGCAACAGAGGAGGTAATTGAGCACTATCGTCTTGGTGAGAGAAAATCACAACAAGGATTTGCCTTAGTACCAGAGTCGAATGCCCCTGCTAAACACACCGAAGTAGCCCTGCTGGATTCCAACGGAAAACCAAAAGAAACCTTTGACTGTGATGAAGAAATTATTGTAAAGCTTTGCTTCACTGTCGCTCAAAAACTAGAACGAATTGAGATCTATTTCTATGTCTATGATAGGCATGGGCATATGCTTTTTCAAAGCACTTCGGCGAGTGTCGAAAAAGGTCTTCAGACTTTTGATATCGGAAATTATACGGCTAAAGTTAAACTGCCAAAGCTTTTTTTGGCGCCGGGAAACTACTCTGTTGCTGTAGGCATTCAACAACAGAATTTAGTTTGCCTTCAATATCAAAAAGAAGTCATTTTTTTCGTAGTTAACTCTACAGGATTGCCAAGTTACCGTATGGCTCATGCAACTCAACTAGGGTCGGTACTTGTAGATTTACCTTGGATCATCCATACTTCAATTGATCGATGAATAAATCTCACATGAGGAAGGTAAAAGAGGTTCGACTCTGACTCGACGAGTGGGCATTGTGCCAGCGTTATAAAGACTGAAGGTTTTCAATTATTCGTAACAATTGCTTAGGCAGAATTATTTGTCAGCAAATTAAGACTCATCTTACAGTCTTTTTCAGGATTATTTTTGTAACCTCTATGTTGCATTAAAATGATGGAATATATTCGAGACCATCTCGATTCACCTCTTCAATTTATTAATTAAGAAGGTCGTTGGATGCCGAACATATTTCCGCTGGTCTTGAACCAAAATGACTGCTGTATCAGGCTTGCCTGCTGGATTTGTGTCCGGCGATCAACTTACCCCTAAAAAATAAAATTTCGCCTCTGTTATATAAACTTTTTATTATCGTTGATAGGCTAAAAGGTGGCTATGATCGACGCTTTATCAAGAATCGAATTGTGGAAACTAACTTTTGTTTTCGAAAAATAATTGTTTTTACGTATCATTGCAAGGATATACTAAATGATGACAAATGCCTTAATCCGTCAATCCAGTTGGGATGAACAAAATCTTGCATATCCTCTCCAAGTAGTTAAAAAGGACGATCTTTTAAGACAATGGCTCGAAAGTGTGGTACCTCCTGTATCGCCGAAGGGTTCCAAGCGATGCCTTGAAGTTGGGTGCTATCCAGGCAGGTATTCTGCGGTTATGGGGCATTTGGGTTACGAAGTGAACGGTATAGATCTCACACCAGGTGTGAATGATAAGCTTCCTTTGTGGCTGCGTGAACAGGGGTGCATTACAGGGAGTTTTTTGAGGGAAGATTTTCAGTCTTATAAAACGAAGGAATTGTTTGATTTGGTTTTTTCGATAGGATTTATTGAGCATTTCGTTGATTGGGAAGTTGTGCTTGAAAAGCATGCTGATCTTGTCTGTTCTAGAGGAATTCTTGTAGTTACTGTACCGAATTTTCGAGGGTCAATCCAAAGGAGGCTTCATAATTGGCTTGACGATAAAAACCTTGCTGGCCATAACCTCGATTCAATGAAACCAAAACGATGGGCAATGCTGATTGAGAAACGAGGATTTCGTATTAAACATGCTGGTTACACGGGCCGGTTCCTGTTCTGGGCAGGAAACCAGGAGAGAACTCATCGACAAAATACTGCATTAAATTTTATAGCACGCTTGCAAAAAAGTTGGATGGTTAACATAGTTCCTGAGGGAACTGCTGAATTAGCACCTTATTGTACAATGATTGCAGAAAAGATTTAGTGTACAATTCATCGAACAAATATAATCTTATTTGATTGAGTGAATAATATATGTTATTGCGGTAAGACAGGCGAGGAAAGAATATTGCCTGCAATATTGTAATATTTACGTATGTTTCAGTATTGGCCCAATGAAAGCTTCTTCCCTCAAGATTCAATTTTAGATTATTAGTAATGAAAATGATAAACGTTGGCATATTGATTATCGCGACTAATAGATACTATGATTATGTTGATCCCTTATTGCAATCCGTAAAAAAATACTTTCTTGTTGTTCCTGGATATAATATTCAACCGTTTGTCTTTACGAACCAATCTAGTTCAGCTACCCAAGGCGCTATTCAATTTTCTATTAAGCATCTTCCTTGGCCGATGATGACCTTGTTAAGGTATCGCATTTTTATTGAACACCGTCAGTATCTTGAAAAAATGGATTACCTTTACTACTGCGATGCTGATATGCGTCTCGTTGGTGAGGTTGGAAAGGAGATCCTGGGAACGACTGTTGGAACAATTCATCCGCTATTCTACGATAAGCCACGCGAAATGTTGGTGGGATATGAAGGACGCCCTGAGTCGAGGGCATATATTTCAATTGGAAAGGGTAAGCGTTACTATGCAGGTGGCTTCTTGGGTGGGGTGTCAAAAGATTTTTTGTCTCTCGCGACAGTTATTGCAGATAGCATTGATGACGATCTTGAAAGGGGGGTGATAGCTAAATGGCATGATGAAAGTCATCTTAATCGTTATTATGCAGATAATCCCCCTTCTATTGAGTTATCTCCTTCATACTGCTATCCTGAAGATATGTCACTGCCATTTGAGAAAAAAATTATTTGTTTGAAAAAGAAACATGTACATATGAGAGCGGAACTCTCATTGTTCTCACAGGCAATAAGACTTTTTAAGCAAAAAATTATACGACGATAAGATTCTAGAAGCAAATATCATTTCATATAACAATCCACTCAAGTAGAAAATTTTAATTTATTTACCAATAGGGGAACTGTCTTTGAAAAATCTAAATCATTTGCGAAATAATGTTTATTCACAAGAAGGTGAAGATGGGATTGTTGACTATCTATGCTCAACACTGGACTTAAAAAAAGGTTGGTGTGTTGAATTCGGAGCTTGGGACGGTAAGCATTTATCAAACACAAGAGCATTAATCACTGAGAAGCAATGGTCCGCGGTTCTTGTTGAGGGTGATCCAGTTCGGTTCCGATCTTTAAAGGATCAGTATCATGGCGATAAGGACGTATACGTCGTGTGCGCATTTGTTGGTTATGCGGCAGAGGATCCCAATACTTTAGATAGATTGTTAGAATCTACTCCTATCCCGAAGCGCTTCGAACTATTGTCGATAGATGTTGATGGCAACGATTATTTTATATGGAAAGCATTAACCAATTATTCTCCAGCGATCGTCATTATTGAAGCGAACTCTTCTTTTGATGTAAACGTTAACTTCGTTGGAGAACCGAATAGTGGGCAAGGGGCGAGCGCAGCCGCTTTGGTAGAGCTGGCTAGAAGAAAAGGTTATCAGCTTGTGGCGCATACTGGAAATTGTATATTCGTTAAAGACGAACTCTATCCTCTGATTGGACTATATGATAATCAACTAAAAAATTTATTCGATAGAAGATGGATAGATAATCGAACCGTATCAGGATTGGTAAAGCGAGCACTGCATTTTCTAAGTATTATGAAGGCTAAACTATTTTAGAGAGATATCTTCAAGCTACTATGAAAAACATTAAACTTGTGGATGGATTGCTAGCATTTAAAAAAAACATCTTTAGTCAAAATGGTGAAGATGGCATCATTGAAGAATTGTTTAGAAGAATCAAATTTGAGAATCAAACATGTTGTGAGTTTGGAGCTTGGGATGGGAATCATCTCTCAAATTGTCGCCGATTGATTCTTGATGGTTGGAAAGCCCTAATGATAGAAGGCGATAGGGAGCGGTTTAATGATTTAGAAAAGACATATGAGGGAAACAGAAAGGTTGTATGCGTTAATCGCTTTGTTGATGTGGGCGTTAATCGTTTACAAACGATATGCATAGAATATAAATTTGAACATATAGATTTTTTGAGTATTGACATTGATGGGCTAGATTACCAAATACTGGAAGATATGGATATGCGACCGAGAGTGGTATGTGTGGAAGTTAACGCTGGTCACGATCCTGAAAGCGATGATGCTATTAATATTGATATAGCAAAAAATAATGTCGGTCAGCCTTTTGGGGTGTTCTCCAAATGGGCAATTAAAAATGATTATCGTTTGGTGTGCTATACGGGAAATGCTTTCTATGTTCGTGGAGATATAGTAGATAATTGTCGTGAAATCAGCAGCATTAGCAATTCGGTAGCTTATATAGAATATCTAAGCTATTTACCTAAAGAGGGGAAACAGTGGATGTGGATGGTGAATCTTGGATTAGTAGGTCCTTTTTTCAAATTCAGAAATAAATTTTTGAAACGAAATAAGCTTGAACTATCAATGTTTGACTGTTTGCAAATATTACAGAAAATAAGATCAAAAATTGGGAATTTTGAAATGTTCCTACTCATATCTAAAAGCATCTTTCTGGGTATAATTGGAAAACGTGGGTCTTTGAAAAGGGTTGCATAAAAATGGAATTAAAGCGTTCGAGCGAATTTTCATTCTCTATTGCTTATACTATCTATAATAAGGGCTATTTGATTGAGAGTATTCTGAGATCATTGTCACCGTTAAATGATTGCCAGGTTTTGTTTTTTTTCGACAATTGCAGCGATAATTCTCTTGAAGAGTTCAAGAGGCACCACCATCTCGTTAAAAATGTTAGAGCTTTTGTAAATGCTAGCTATGATTTTTTTGAAGTTAGAGCAAACAATTTTTTATTAAAAATGAGTGAGACCCCATATTGTATATTAGTTCAAGATGACGTAGTGCTTAAAGATGTCGACTCCATCTTGTCTACTGCTTTAGAAATTTTTAATAGTAATTTAAAAGTTGGTTTAATTGGATTTAAAGATGGTTATGAAATGGAGATTGCTAATCAATATTATAATTTTATTTCTGCTCCTTGGTCAACATCCAAATCAAAAAATGCTGTTCTGAGTCCAGGGAAATATGAGAATCGAACTTTTATTAATAGAGGCCCGCTTTGTCTCTCTCGTGAAGTATTAAAGGATGTAGGATGTTTTGATGAGAAGTTTTATCCACTTTTTTGGGATGATAATGATCTCTCTTTGAGATGTGTGAAAAGTGGTTTCAAGAATTATGTTGCATATGGAGATATACTATCAAAGATTGAGTGGGGTGCGACAAGGTCTGGTAGTAAAATTCCATGTAGAGATATTAATATCAGCAACCAAATTAAATTCTCAAAGAAATGGAATATGAAGCATGCTGTCCCATTTTCTAAAACTATCATTCCGAATTTGAAGAGCCTTTTAATGAGGGTCAAGTTTCATCTTTTTCATGAAAAGGAATCAAAAAAAGTCTTTGAGCTGTAATTTATGTTACGTTTTGAGCTTACATTAGGTAAAAAAGGATTTTGTATGGCTATTGTTACATATCTAAATACAATCGTTTTTTTTATGGTTTGTGTAAATTTTTCTCGCCATCTAATTATTTTTCAATATTGAATGGTCGAATCGCTGCTAATATGAGAATCTCATATTTGAACCTGATTACCACTAATCCTCAGCCGAGGAGAGTATTTTCAGGGGGGCTCACTATGTGATCCACCCTGTATGTCATACTTCCACTGAACTCAACCAAGGAGATATGACATGGCTAAACGAAGCGATATACATTTTCAAAGAGGAGTTAGTTTGGCAAAGTTTCATGAAAATTACAGTACCGAGGAAAAGTGTACCTCAGCCCTTTTCAGACTGAAATGGCCAAAGGGGTTCCGCTGCCCCAAGTGTGATCACGACAAATATATCCAACTGCGATGTCGACCTCTTTACCAGTGCAGAAAATGTCGCCACCAGGCTTCTCTTTTCGCTGGGACAATTTTTTCGTCAACAAAACTTCCCTTAACTACATTGTTTCTTGCCATCTTTTTAGTGAGTCAATCCAAAGAGGGCATCTCCTCTTTGAACCTTCGGCGTTTCCTTGGTGTTTCGGCCAATGCCGCCATGCGCCTCAAGCATAAGATTCAGATGGTTATGAAGAAAGCCGATGATAAAAGTCCGTTGAAAAACTTTGTGCAAATCGATGACGTTTATTGGGGCGGCAAAAGACCTGGAGGTAAGCGCGGTCGTGGTGCAGAAGGGAAAACACCTTTTATTGCCGCACTTCAACGGAACAGCCAAGGTCATCCCCTTTTCATTCGCTTTAGCCGGGTAGGTGGTTTCACCGCCGAAGAAATGATGAAATGGGGCAAAAAACACCTCAGTGCCAAATCGCTGGTCGTTTCCGATGGGCTGGCTTGTTTCAGAAGTTTGAGTGAAATCGGTCAGTTTCATTTCTCAGTTAAGACTACCGGGCGGTATGACTCACCCGATTTCACATTTTTCGATTGGTTGAACACAATCATCGGCAACATCAAAAACGCTCTCATTGAAACTTATCACGGCATGGATCACAGACACCTGCCTCGCTACCTCGGAGAGTTCTGCTTTCGCTTTAACCGCCGTTTTAAACTCGGGCTTTTACTGAAATCTCTGATGTATCATGCAGCACATACAACACCTGTTCCAGAGCGCGAATTACGGTTGGCTGAGGATTGGTGGTAATCAGATATTTGAAAGAGAGGATTCTAAGGCAGAATGAATTTGTCCATCATAGGATATGTCGTGATAATAGGCTGTTATGCTGGATACTGAAAAGCCTGGGATGTCTCAGTACAATATTCGGTGCAAGTCATCTCGACAACTAATTGCTTTTCCAGATTAGATTTTGCCAGATATGAGCAATATACATCTAAACTTTCCAACAACGCGATAACGAAAATTCAGCTACGTAATCGATAGCGTAAATTTACATTGGGGTCCGATGATTAAAACCACCCCATAAGTTATAAAAGTGCGAATTAGTTCCTTCGACATGGTATCGCCACGAACCAAAGGAAGAACGATGAAAAATCAAAGACGGTAGCACACGCCTGATTTCAAAGCCCGGGTAGCGTTGGAGGCGATTAGAGGAATCAAGACGATCAGCGAGATCGCCGCGGAGTTTGAAATCAATACAATGCTGGTGTGCATCTGGAAGAAGGAGATGTTGGAAAACCTCAACAACATATTAAAACAAATGTATGCCAAAAAATAGAAAGATACCAGCCGAGAGTCTGAGCACCTCCACAGGACAGTGGGCCAGTTAACGATGGAGGTCGAGTTTCTAAGAAAATATAGTTCAAACACTTTGGAATACCGGTGGAAGGGCACAATTCATTGAAAAAGGATTTCAATCCAGCATTAGGTGCCAATGTCGGCTTTTTATAATTCCTCGGTCGGTTACTTACTATGAACTTGTTGGTGAGACAGAGGAAGATCTGAATATCATGGCGACAATCTGACCGCCTACGTATAGAGGTCCCTTCGGGGGGAAACGGCGCATGGCTGATTATGTGGAAAAAAAGGACAGGAAAACAGGCGGCCCGTAACCGGATTGGTCGATTGATGTGGGAGGTTGGAATAGAGGCAATATTTTCTCACAAAAGAAAGACTATCCCTGGCGGACATCAGGAACTTATCCTTACTTGATGAAGGACATAGAGATAACCAGACCGATCCTGGTATGGGTGGCGGACATTACCTATATACCAATGCGGGGAGGATTCATATATCTCTTAGCCATAATTGACTCGCGCCCCGCAAGGTCATCGATTGGGAAATATCTAATACCTTTGGATATAGGCTTTTGTCTGAAGTATCTGCATCAGGCGTTTATACGTTGTGGACACCCGGAAATTATCAATACTGATCAGGGCTGCCACTTCCGGTATATGTAAAAGTATGTACGGTCCAGGATGCTGGCTCGACAATGTGATTATCGAACGTTTCAGGCGGACGATCAAATATAGGGATATCTACCTGAAATATTATTCGATCCCAGTGGAGATTTAGAGAGGAATTAGTAAATTTATATTGAGATATATTGCAGATAGACCGCATCGTTCATTGTCTTGAGCAAGACCCGAAGAGGTGTTTGCAAAACGAATGGATCCGGCGGCGTAAGGGCGCCGCCTCTCCCTCCAAGTGGGGGGAGTGGTGGGTGTGAAATGGAATTACGAGCAGAACCAAAAACTGGAGATCAGTGGTCGAAGAAATAGGTTCACCTCAGGATAGCTCAGAAGCAATAGTGCTTTGGCAGTTATTGTTGAGTAATTTATGAGACAGCCGTGGTTTTTTATGTTAATTTTGCAGGCGCAAATAATTAGCTAGATAGCCGTATCTAATTAAAATTAAAGTATATATGTCTAAATCATCCATGAATGATAATTCATCGTTCGCCAGATTGAGGAGAGCTTTTGAAATAGTTTGTTTTAACATTTTATTGTTGACGATATTCTTTTTGGTTTTCGAAGGTGTTCTAAGGTTGGTACGCAGTGATATGCACTCGATTAATCGGCTAAGGCTATCTTTCAGTTATCATGAAATGTTTACCTCTACACCTATAGCATCAAAGTTTGTGAACATCGAACCAGTTTATAGTGTTACTACCAGGCGTGTTACACCGACGAATCCCAAGGAAGGTCAGCGTCTTTTTATGTTCGGCGGTTCTACAACATTGGGTTTAAACGACCCGAATAATCCTGAAATGTCGGACTCAACCACTATTGCTTCACATTTGGCTGCAATTTTGAATGAGAAAGGCAATTCAATTCAGGTGGAAAATTATGGTGTAGGTAGTTTCCGTTCAAGCGAAGAAGTCTCAAAACTTATAAAACTTCTCCGGGCTGGTCAACGTCCAGATTATGTTGTTTTTTACGATGGTTATAATGACACGGAATTTGCTATTAGGGGGCAAGCTATCCATGACTACATGCGGCCAGCTATTGACCTGTTGAATCCCTATATTTCTGCAGAATATTGTGAGAAGGCTCTTCGGCAATTTGAGATTTACAAATTACTTGATTCATTCCCGTTGTTTCAAGGGACTATCCGTGGGGTGGTATTCAGAATTTTCGATCGTAGCCGGTCTGTTGTTAAGGAAGGGTATGATTCTAAATTCAAGATCGATGCTGACTTACCCCAATCAATTCAGGAGACTGATTCTCTGTGTGTTAGTAACTACGTCGCGAACATTCGAGTAGTAAGATCTCTGGCGAAGGAGTTTGGGTTTAAAGCAGTATTCGTACTTCAACCTATGATCTACTTTAAAACCCCCCTCTCTCCAGAAGAACACAATATTCTCGCAAACCTGCCAGATTCATTGAAACATAGAACCCCAGAGCTTTATCGTCTGATTGAGGGTGCTTTGCAAGGATCTTCCGATTTCTTCGTCGTTACCGACATATTCGAAGGAGTTGCAAGCCCGATATATATTGATCAAGGACATATGCTTTCAACGGGAAATCGGTTAGTGGCCAATCGCCTATCTACAATAATGAGCTCAGTGATTTCAAAAAGAGAGTGACTAATATGACGAGTAAAATACTTGTGAACGATTGTCAGCCGATGAAAAAAGCAAGTCGTGTCTATCGCGCTCAAGTTCAAATCATCATCATGACTGTTAGCGGGGTAATAGCTTATTTCTTTCTGGGTCACAAATTGCTTGCCTTTGTGATTTGGTTTTTTGCCCTTCTGCTGCTTTTCGGATCACTGTTTGCTCCGAGTATCGTCAGGGGGTTAGACCGGTTTGGGACTTGGTTGGGTCATTTCATTGGGACGACAATAACCTACATTCTACTCGTTCCTATGTACTACACTGTTTTTTTACCGGGAAGAATCGTTATTACAATCCTCGGTCGTGATCCTATGAATAAAAAATGGCTCCCTGATGCAGTAACATATTGGGTTGATAGGGCAGAATTAGATAACACAACACATTTCACGAAACAGTACTAAATGAATACAATTCTTGGCATCAGCGCATTTTACCACGACTCAGCGGCAGCTTTGATCCTCGATGGAGAAATCATCGCGGCGGCACAAGAAGAACGCTTCACTCGAAAAAAGCACGATCCCAGCTTTCCTGTCAATGCGGTCAAATATTGCTTGGCAGAGGCTGAAAAAAAAGGCTGTAAACTGGATTGTGTTGCCTTTTACGAAAAACCAATCTCCAAGTTTTCCCGTATTTTAGAGACCTATTTCAATGTCGCTCCAACAGGATTACGATCATTTGTGATGGCTATGCCTCTATGGCTTCGGCATAAGCTTTGGATTCCCATGCGGATTGAAGCTTCACTTAAGCGGTTGGGCTGTGACTATCAAGGAAAGTTGTATTTTCCCGAGCATCATGTGTCCCATGCAGCCAGCGCTTTTTTCCCATCACCCTTTGAAGAAGCAACTGTTCTTACTTTAGATGGAGTAGGCGAATGGGGGACAAGTACTATTGGCCATGGCAGTGGGAGCAAACTTCGGATTCTTAAAGAGATGCGTTTTCCGCATTCCCTTGGCCTATTGTACTCAGCTTTTACTTATTATACTGGTTTCAAGGTGAACTCTGGGGAATACAAACTGATGGGATTGGCCCCCTATGGTGAGCCTGTTTACCGTGATTTGATCCTCGAGAACCTCTTGGATCTGAAGCAAGACGGTTCTTTTAGGCTGAATCTTGAGTATTTTGGGTTCCTCGATAGCTTAACTATGACAAATAGCCGGTTTGATACTCTTTTTAGTGGGCCACCGCGTACAGCTGAAAAGGAAATTACCAAACGGGAAATGAACCTGGCTAGTTCCATTCAGGCAGTCACTGAGGAGGTGGTGCTTCGGCAGGCTCGATATGCCCACAATCTCACAGGCTGCAAATATGCCTGCTTGGCAGGAGGCGTTGCCCTAAACTGCGTTGCCAATGGACGGCTTCTGCGCGAAGGTCCGTTTGAGGACATATGGGTTCAGCCTGCGGCTGGTGACGCGGGAGGTGCCTTGGGCGCAGCCTTGGCTATATGGCACATGGTAAGGGACGGTGAACGCAAAGTTCACAATGGCAGGGACGCCATGCAAGGGTCTTATTGCGGGCCGTCGTTCTCTGAACAGGAAATTCAGCAGTTTTTACAAATGCATGGGTATCCCGCTGAATTCATGCCGGATCCAGCGCTGCGATCTAGGCGCATTGCAGAATTGATTGCTAAAGAAAAAGTTCTGGGGCTATTCCAGGGGCGCATGGAATTTGGGCCGCGCGCTCTGGGAAATCGATCCATCATTGGGGATGCACGATCCTCAAGCATGCAATCCACCATGAATAAAAAGATAAAATACAGGGAATCCTTCCGACCCTTTGCGCCCTCCTGCTTGGAAGAGCGTGCTGTTGATTATTTCGAGCTAGACCGACCTTCCCCTTATATGCTTCTCGTTGCAGGAGTGCAAAAGCATAGACTTATTCGGACCAATGATCAAACCGATCTGAAAATGCACGAAAAGATTAACCAGAGCCGTTCAGATATCCCAGCAATTACGCATGTGGACAATTCGGCCAGGATACAAACGGTAAACAGGGAAACTAACCCCGCTTATTATGATATTATCAAGGCCATGGAGGATCTGACAGGGTATGGAATTATAATTAATACATCTTTCAACGTTCGTGGTGAACCCATCGTCTGCACTCCTGAAGATGCTTATCGCTGTTTTATGCGTACTGAAATGGATTTCCTGATTTTGGAATCGTATATCTTATGCAAGAAGGACCAGCCAGTGTGGATCGAAACGGGCGACTGGCGCAAGGACTTTGTTTTGGACTAAAAAGTGTAAGGTGGTTAGCACAAATGAGACTCTTTTTTAAACACCTATGGAATCTTGTGAAAGAAATATTGGCATTCTCGCTGCAGCATAAAAAGTGGTGGATGTTCCCGGTTTTGTTAATGTTTTTGATGATTGCGCTGCTTGTTGTCGTCGGGCAGTCAACAGCACCTTTCATTTATACTTTATTTTAGTCGGCTCCTTTAATGATTCCACCAGGCAATTCACGGGTTGTTCCTCAAACATGCTAGACAAACATTATTTTATTGTATGGTGCTGAGAAATTTCCGGTTTTTCCTACTGTATGTCTTAAGCTACTATAGAACAGCTTGGATTTTTCGTCTTCGATATACACCTCAGCAAATAGATAAAGCTGGTGACCTACTCGCGACTCTCGATTAAAAGGGTAGAGTGCAGAATGTTCTGCAAAAAGAAGAAGACCATGGCATGTGGTTATTTG
>CALGIJ010000001.1 GCA_937915545.1 uncultured Desulfobacterales bacterium | reverse complement strand
GGCCAGTAAGGGTTTCAGCCGATTTGCAAACTTACTGGCCGCAAACGCAAGTATGAGGGCCCCGGAAAAGGACTCGACAAAGTGGTGTAATTTTTGCAAACTTTGATTGATGAAGACGCTCTCCAGGCGCAATCGCAGCCTGCCCTCGCCGTCCTTGTCGAAACGGCTGACGGCAAAGCCAATTACCTCAAAAGCGGCGGCAGGTGCGCCGCGGCGCACGACGCAAGCTAATGTATTGCAATATCGATGAGTTGATTCTTGCCTCGGCCTCGCCGCGGCGGCGGCGCTTCCTCGACGATCTCGGCCTTAGCTTCCGGGTGGAGGCGGCGAGCATCGTCGAGGAGCCGCAGGCGGGGGAAAGTCCCTCGCAGTTCGTCTGCCGCATGGCCCTCGACAAGGCGCGCGCGATTTCCGCCAAGCACCCGCAGACATGGGTGGTCAGCGGTGACACCGTGGTCTCCCTGGGGGAGCGCATCTTCGGCAAGCCGCGTCACTTCGAGGAGGCGGTGGCCATGCTTCTCGAACTCTCCGGCCGCGAGCACCTCGTCGAGACCGCCTTCTGCGTCTGCCGGCGCATGCCGCTGGTGGAAGTGGTGCGCTCGGTGGTCACCAGGGTGCAATTCGCCCCCTTTGACGAAGCTACGGCGCGGGCCTACGCTGCCACCGACGAATGTCTCGATAAAGCGGGTGCTTACGGGATTCAGGGTCGTGGGGCGGTGCTGGTACGGACCATCGCCGGCTCCTCGTCCAATGTTGTCGGACTGCCCCTCTGGGAACTGCTGGAGACCTTGCTGGCACAGGGGGTAATTCGCCTTGCCGGGGGGGTGGCGGGCAAAGATAGCGACGGAGGTTGACATGTATAGTCAATTCCTGTATTTATCAAATAGCTCGATGTTTTTTCAAAAAGTGGGCTGAAGACGGCGTTTTTTCTGGGGTAGTGGGGCGAGTTCGGGGGGAGCAGGTCAGCCGAAAAAGGTAGTGAGCGGTGGTGCCCATGGGTCAGATCGTGCAGCGGCAGAAACGCGTTGAAGCACTGAAACTATTGAATAACGCCATAGTGACCAGCCGTCTCTATCCGCCGGACGCACCCCAGGTCGGGACGGCCGTGGAAAGGGGCTACAAGGGACTCAAGGTGCTCTTGCGCGACCAGGGTCCGCTGCGCTTTTCCCTGAAAGACGACCGGCCTTGGCTTGGCGACGAACCCCTCGACCAGGAAACCCTCGACGCCTTTCCAAACCTCGTCGTCTACCGGCAGCTGCGTCTGCTCGGCCTGCCGCAGATGCTGCTCGGTGCGGAGATGGACCGCTTCGCTTTCGGGCAGATTTTGCTCGTCTTCAACACTCCACAGGAAAAGGCGAAAAAAGCAGGCGGCGGCCTCGCCTACATCACCGGCCTCGGCCTGAGTGACTTTTTCCCCGAAAAAAGCGGTGACGAAGGGCCTCAGAAGGGCGGCGATACAGAGGGCGAGGTCAAGAAGCGCAAACTCGTCAAGGCCAAGCCGGAGCTGCTCGCCGGCCTCTTCGGGCGTGATCAGCGCCCGGCGGTGGAGGCGGAGCTGAGAAAAGAGCTGGCCGCAACCGAGAGCGGCGTCGATCTGCTCGCCGCTGCCATCGGCCATGTCCTCCAGGATATCCTCAAAAAAGGGGTCAATGCCGCCTCGCCGCATTTCCCCACCTTGCTCGAGGGCGTTGCCGCGCGTCTTGGCGAGGGCGACACTCGGGCCATCGTCAACGGCCTGGCGCGGGTCCTCGTCGATTATCTTCGCGAACCGGCGCTCTCGGTGCTGCTTTCGCAACACTTCACGCCGGGATTTGGCGAGCAACTCTACGACGCCCTGGTCGCCGCGCTGAGCAACGACAGTCTTGGACGCATCTATGTGCTCTTCCGCGAACAGATAGCCCGCGAGCGTCTCGCCAGCGGGGATGCCTCGCCGCGCATGGCCCATCTCGGCGGCGCCTTCAAGCGGCTGATGAGCACCACCAAGGGCAAGCAGTACCTGAGCAGCGAGCGCGCCAAGGCCATCATCCACGAAGGCGAGGCGAGTCGTCGCGCACGGCGTATCGAAACCGGTCTCAACTTCCTCCTGCAGGGGCGCCTCGAGGTACTGCGCAGCGAAGAACTGCTGCAGGCCCTGCCCGAGGCCATCAGCGCCCGCTTCGCCGCCGCGCCCCCCGCCCCCAAGGAAGCGGAAACCCTGCTGGCGCGCTTTCTCGACTACCTGCCCGGCAACGAGGCCGGGGAGAGCCCCTACCTCGTCCTGGTGCGTCTCGGCGAAATGCTGCTCGCCGCCGACCGGCGGCAGGCCATCGACACCTTCCTGCCCCTCTTGGCCGATCTCCTCAAGCGTGCCGTTCTCAGCGAGGAGTCCGCCCTCAAGGTGGTGAACTTTCTCCATCAACTGATGCAGGCGAGCTGGGATCGCAGCGAGAACGCGCGCGGCGACGCCATCCTCGCCCTCTTCCACGGGGTGCGCAGCGGCAAGGTCGGTCGCTCACCGCTGCTCCAGGCGGTGGTCGGCACAGTCCAGGACAAGGGCATTCAGCGCGCCAAACTGCCCGAGTTGCTCGCCGAATGCCTTGCCTCGCCCCTCGACGAGGAGGTTGGGCGGCGCCTGGCGCAGCAGGGGCCGGTGGCCCTGCGCTTTCTCGTCGAGTCCCTCATCAACACTGAGGACATGGACGACCGGATGCGCATCATCGATCTGCTCATCGACCATGTCGCCTTCCTCACCCCGATCATCCTCGAGCGTCTCGGGGAGCACATGCCCTGGTACGGCAAGCGCAACCTGCTCAAGCTGCTCGGCGAGGCCGGCCGCGAGGAGGACGCCGACCAGGCCCTGCCGTATCTCCGCCACGAGGATTTCCGCGTGCAGCGCGAGGCCTTCGTATGTCTCTACAAGATCGGTGGCAAGAGACGCAAAAAGCTCTTCCTCGAGGCCCTGACCGACTCCTCCGAGCTCATCAAGCTGCAGATTATCGAGGCTCTGAGCGGGCTCTGCGATCAGGAAGTGGCGACCCGGCTCTGCGAGCTGCTTCTTGACAATCAGCAGTTCAGCGAAAAATACCGCGGCGAAATCGTCCTTCAGCTGCTCGAGACCCTTGGCCGCAGCGGCACCTCGGCAGCCTATAAAGGCGTCGAGACCTTTCTCGAAAATCAGGGTCAGCGCGGCTTCAAAAAATTACCCGAGCAGGTGTGGAGCGCCGCCGCCAAGACTTTGGAGAATCTCGACAGCGATCTCCAGGAGCAGCGCCGCAAGCACCTCCATGCCGGCCAGCTGCGCAAGAGCGCCATGAAGCAGGCGGCCCGGATGCAGAACCTCGGCAAGGAGCAGCGCGTTATCACCGGCCTCGCCCAGGAGCAGACGGTACGCGCCCTGCTTGCCCAGGGTGACCGCGAGGGTGCCAGGCAGCAGCTGCTGCGCCTGGTGGAGAAGACCGCCCGGGCCCGCAACTTCGTGCAGGCGGAGAGCCTGCGCGAGTGGCTGATCGAGATCGATCCCACCGCCTTCAAGGAGATTATCGAGGTGGCGGAGATCATCGACCGCGAGAAGCTGGCGGCCATCGACCAGGGCCACCTGGAGATCTGGGCCAAGCTCTACGAGCGCCTCACCTCGGACGAGTTCGCCGCCCTCTACCACGCCCAGAAACACAAGCACTTCCGCGACGGCGAGGTCATCGTCGGCCAGGGGGCGATGCAGACCTCGCTGTTTTTCATCAACCGCGGTCGGGTCAAACTCTATTTCGACGAGCGCGGCAACGAGGTGCTGGTAAAAACCCTCGGACCGGGGGAGATCTTCGGCGCCGGCAGTTTCTTCAACGCCTCGGTGTGGACCTTGTCGGTGGCCGCGGTGGGCACCGCCGACATCTCCACCTTGAAGCTCGACCGCCTGGGCGAATGGAACGAGCAGTTTCCCGGTCTGGAAGGCAAACTGCGCGAATTCTGCGCCGACTTCGAGCGGGTCGAGGATCTCGTCCGCGATGGCGGCTGGGATCGGCGTGCCCAGGAACGGCTGCCGATCAGAGGGCGGGTGGCCACCACCATGCTCGACGATCGCGGGCAGAGCCTCGGCATCAACGCCATGGTGGAGCTGTGCGATATCTCCCTGGGTGGCATGTGTTTCCAGCAGCGTATCTCGAGGAAAGAGAACATCCGCCTTCTTCTCGGTCGCAAGGTGCAGGTGCGGATGCCGGTGGGGGAAAAACCAGGCGAGTTCGTCTCGCTCAGCGGCGATGTGCTCGCCGTGCGCGGCGTCCACCTGGTGGAGAGCGACTACTCGGTGCATGTCCGGTTCGACCAGCCGCTCGAAGGGGCGAGGCTGCGCGACATCCAGAAAGCCGTCGGGGCCCAGGGGTGGGCGACGTGATCCGACCCCGCCGGGGGCTCCGCGGCCATAGTCGGGAGCTGAGGTGGCGATGAGCGGGGCGGTGGATCCGGTCCTCGCCTTTTATGTGCGCCATCTCGGTGAGGAGGTGCAGAACGGTTTTGTTGCCGCCTGCCCCTTCTGCCTCGAGCGCGGCTACCAGCCCGGCCGCCTGTCGGTGGTGCTCTCGCCGCAGAGCTTCTTCCACGGCTATTTCCGCTGCTCCAATCGCTGTGTCCCCGGCGGCTTCCCGCTGTGGTTCGCTCGCCTGTCGTCACTCGATCTCGAGGAGGTGCCGGGTTGCCCGGCCGAGCCGGAGCAGCCGGCGCTCCAGCCGGAATTCCCGGTGGAGAACCTCGGTGAGGAGGTCCTCGCCTATACCGGCCGCCTCACCGAAGCCCTCCGCCTCCGCTTCCAGGAGGCCGAGATCGGCCCGGCGGTACTGCGCGAGATGGCTATCGGCTTCAACGGCCGCTATCTCGTCTACCCCTACTACCAGGACGACGGCAACTGCTATGCCGCCCGCTGCGTCCACCCCGAACGACTCGAAGACTTCTTCTGGCACGGCAACGCCGACTTCGCCGTCGAGCCCTTCACCCTCTACAACGTCGCCGACCTCAGACACTGCGACAACGGCGCGCTCTTTCTCTGCGAGGGCGAAGACAACCTTCTCGCCCTGCGTCAGCTCGGCTTTCCCGGGGTTGCCGTGGCCCACTACAGCGGCCTGGAGAAACTCGACGCTTCGCTGTTCGCCAGGATCAAGACCCTGTTCATCGCCGTCGCCAATAGCCACGAGTCGGACAGCGCCGCCCGCAACCTCGCCGCGCGGGTCGGCTACAAGGCGCGCATCCTGCCCTGGCCGCCGGGCACCCCGCGCCACCACAGCCTCTTTCGCCTCGCCCGGGACACTGGCCGCGGCTTTGCCGGCAAGGTCGCCGAGATGGTGCGCCTCTCCCGCGCCTTCTCCCCGTTTGCCACGCCGCGCCGCGAATACCGGCACTTTCTCGATACCCTGCATCAGGAGCGGGGCGTCGAATATCAGGGGCTGCTTTCCGGCTTTCCCCTCTTCGACCGTGCCATGGGCGGGGTGCATGGCATCAACGTCATCGGTGGGGCGCCGAAGATCGGCAAGTCGACCTTTATCGTGCAGATCGCCTCGACCATGGCGGGAAGCGGTATCCCGGTGCTCTACTACGACTTCGAGAACGGCCGGCAGAAGCTCTACAGCCGCACCCTGTGCCGGCTGGCCGGGCTGTCGACGGAGGCCATCCGCAGCGAAGGCCAGCTCGGGGAGGAGGCAAGGCGCCTGCAGGCGGCCCATAAGGCCCTGGAGAAGATGCTCTTCTATTGGCGGGTTATCAACGACCGCCGCGTCACCCCGGAGCTGATGCGCCGCCACATCGACTTCATCCGCCACGAGACGCGCAGCACCTATACCGTGGTGGTCATCGACAGCCTGCACAAGCTGCCCTTCAACAACTTCAGCGAGCGGCGCACCGGCATCGACGCCTGGCTGCGTCAGCTGGAGTCGATGCGTGACGACCTGCAGGTCTCCTTCCTGGTCATCTCCGAGCTCTCCCGCGATGACGGCGGCTCCTATCGCGAGGAGCCTCATCTCGGGGTGTTCAAGGGTTCGGGGGATATCGAGTACAGCGCCGACAACGCCATGGTGCTCTATCCCGAGGCTAAGGGGCGAGCCGGGCAGGGGGATGCCCCGGACGCGGTCCTCTGGCTGGTGGCCAGCCGCGAGCACAGTCCCGGCCGGGTCGCCCTCTACCGCCGCAACTTCCCCTGCTGGGGATTTTTCGAAGAGGCCCTGCCTCTCTTGCCTGAAGTGTAACGATTTCAGGCTTCTTGGCCCGCCTGCTGATCGACCGGGCCGCCGCTTCGCCTGCTTCCTTTTTTAAATGCCTTCCTCCCTCTGCCACGTCTCCAGTGCCGCCAGGGCGCGGCGCGACCGTTCCACGCCCCGTTCCCGTTTGCGGCCCTTGCCTTCCCAGGCTGGGAAGAGGCCGAAGTTGACGTTGGAGGGCTGGAAGCGCTCGGGGTCGCTGAGGGTGAGATGGCGTATCAGCGCGCCATAGGCGGTCTCCTCCGGAGGCACGGCCAGCGGGCGGCCGGTGGCGAAGCGCGCGGCGTTGATGCCGGCGAGCAGTCCCATGGCGGCCGATTCGACATAGCCCTCGACGCCGGAGAGCTGCCCGGCGAGAAAGAGGTCGGGCCGCTGGCGGAGTTGCAGGGTGGGCAGGAGGAGCAGAGGCGAAAGCACGAAGGTGTTGCGGTGGATGGAGCCCAGACGGGCGAACTCGGCCTGTTCCATGCCGGGGATGAGGCGGAAGATGCGGGTTTGCTCGGGGTAGGCGAGCTTGGTCTGAAAGCCCACCATATTATAGGTGCTGCCTTCGAGATTCTCGCGGCGCAGCTGCACCACCGCGTACGGGTCGCGCCCGGTGCGCGGGTCGGCCAGGCCCACCGGCTTCATCGGCCCGAAGCGCAGGGTGTCCTCGCCGCGGGCGCAGAGCACCTCGATGGGCAGGCAGCCCTCGAAATACTTGGGTTCCTCGAAGTCCTTAAGCGGCATGTAGCGCGCCCGCGACAGCTCGTCGATGAAGCGCCGGTATGCGTCGCGGTCCATCGGGCAGTTGAGGTAGTCGCCGGGGCCGTCGTCATAGCGCGACTTGCTATAGACGATGCTCATGTCGAGGGAGTCGCCATAGACGATGGGGGCGATGGCGTCGTAGAAGGCGAGGCGGTCGCGGCCGGTGAGGCGGCCGAGGGCTTCGGCGAGGGGGTCGGAGGTCAGCGGGCCGGTGGCGATGATCGTCGCCTCTCGAGAAGGCGGGGGCAGCTCGGAGACCTCTTCTCGCACGATCTCCACCAGGGGATGGCTGGCCAGGGTGGCGGTGATGGCGCTGGCGAAACGGAGGCGGTCCACCGCCAGCGCCTTGCCGGCGGGCACCGCATTGGCTTCCGCCTGGGTCAGGATGAGGGAGTTGCAGCGCCGCATCTCTTCCTTGAGCAGGCCGACCGCCGAGGTCGGGTCGTTGGCGCGCAGGGAGTTGCTGCACACCAGCTCGGCCAGGTCGGGCGAGTGGTGGGCCGGGCTGTAGCGCTGCGGTTTCATGTCGTAGAGCCGCACCGGGCAGCCACGGCAGATGAGCTGCCAGGCGGCCTCGCAGCCGGCCAGGCCGCCGCCGATGATGGTCGTTGTCGGGATTTGAGTCATGGTCATTAGGTGGCTTTGTCGACGGCCGACAGAGCATGGCGGCCGGGGTTGGCGAGAAAATAATAGCAAAGAGTCAGCAGCTGCAGGAAGATGAGCACGCCGAAGCCGACGGCGAAGCTCTGTGGCGTCGGCGGCTGGCCGGGGGCAACGACCAGGGCGATGATCGCCCCGATGGCCCACTGGCCGACAAAGGCGGCGACGAAGACCAGCAGGTTGAGGGCGGTGGTTACCCGGCCGCTGAGATGCAGGGGGAAGGCCTTGGCGAGCACCGAGTAGCAGATCACCCCGGAGGTGCCGAAGAAGCCGAAGGCCAGCCACAGGGGCAGACTGTAGTCGCTCGGCGCGACGAGGAGCAGGGTCTGGATGGTCATGGAGACGCACATGCCGCCGATAGCGGTGGCCGCCTCGCCCCCCGGCCGTCGCCCCAGCCGCTCGGCGAGCTTGCCGAAGAGGATATAGCCGGCGACCATGGCCGCCGCCAGCCAGAACAGTACCTCGGCCACCTCGCCGCGCTGCAGGCGGCCGACATGGGTTAGCCATGGGCCGGCCCACAGGCCGTGGATGGACATGAAGGCCGCCTGGGAGGCAGTGGCCAGGGGGGCGGTGCGCCAGAAGACCGGGCTGGTGAAGATCTCACGGATGCCGCGCAGCTGGTTGGCGATGCTCTCCCCTTTGGGGCCGGATCGCTCCTGCTCGGGCACGACGAAATAGACCAGGGCGGCGGCGAGGAGGGTCAGACCCCCCAGGCCAAGGAAGACCCCGCGCCAATCGGTGAAGGCGAGCAGCGCCTCCACCGGCGAGGTCGCGGCCAGGGCGCCGAGGCCTCCCGCAGCCATCTGCAGGCCGTTGATCAGCGGCCACTTCTCCTTGGCAAAAAACAGCGAGTAGGCTTTGAACGAGGCCATCAGGCAGGCCGAGACGCCGAGGCCGATGAGGGCCCGGCCGAGCACCAGGCCAAAGAGGCCGTCGGCCAGCGAGAAGCACACCGCGCCGACGGCGGCGATGACCAGCAGCACCGCCTCGACGCGACGCGGCCCGTAGCGGTCGAGCAGCACCCCGAGGGGCAGCTGGAAGGAGGCGAAGGCGATGAAGTAGCTGGCAGTGAGCATGCCGAGAGCCGAGGGGCCGACGCCGATATCGGCAATGAGGTCCGGGGCGATGACGGCGTTGACGACGCGGAACAGGTAGGAGAGGAAATAGCCGGCGGCAAAGGGCAGGAAGACGCGCAGCAGGGTGTGGCAGAGTGTGGCCATGGCAGGGTGGTTGCGACCTAGCGGCTCCGCTGGATATGAACCGGCAGCTTGCGGCGCCCCCAGCGCAGGGCGTCGTCATGGGAGTGGAAATAGAGGTCGATGCGCGCCGCGCCCTTGATGTTGCGGCCGCGGTCGCGCACCACCCCCCAGCCATAGCCGGGGACGTACATGCGCGTGCCGAAGGGGTAATGCCTGGTATCGGCGGCGATGGTACCGTCCTCGGGGAGGAAATACCAGGGAAAAAGGACCAGCCGCAGGGGGATCATCCACGGCCGCTCGACGCTGTCCCAGGAAAAGAACCCTTCCTGTGGTTCGTAGGGCACGGTCCCCGAGGCGGTGAGGCCGTCATAGGGCCTGCCCTGGCGCGGCCCGCTGGCCACGTAGCGGTTCCAGAAATCGAGGTAAAGCCACTGGCCGCTGCCCCTCTCCCAGTTGCAGCAGATGTCGCAGCCGCAGTAGGCGGTGGTCTCCATGGTCTTCGTCAGCACCCGGCCGCCGGGGCTGTAGCCGGCGTCCCTGGCACAGCCGAAGGAGAGCAGGGCCAGCAGCATCAAGCCGAGTGGGACGAAGACGACCGGAAACCGTCTCTTCCGGGAACTGGGGTGATATACCATGGCAGGGGGTGGCGGCTGGGAACGATGATTGTGGCGATCCTACCATGTTTGCTACAGGGCGAACAGGGAAAAGCGGTCTTTGGTGCTTTCATCGCCAGGCTTTCGGCTGGGTTCCACCCGTCTGCTCAGGGCCAAAGAGTGACCTGGTCGTCGCAGGGCAGGCTGCCACTCTCCCGAGAATTCTGTTGCCGACCTTTATTCCCCCGTCCGGCAGGGACCAGAGGAATACTCTTCCGGCCGTCTCCATACTGGCAGACGAATGTCTGGCACTGTCCGCAGTTCCTGACGATAAGGATGTCGGCTAGGGGATTCTCCTGGCTGGTGAGATGGTGACAGCGGAAACGGTGGATGACTGCGAAGGGGCGAGCGAGTGGGCCGGTTTATCGTGGCACTTGCAGTCACGACAACGGCCGCAGCATTTTTTCTCCTTGCGGACGCTGGCGATGACCTTGACCCTGTCGGGACCGACGGTGAAGCCAAGTTGTCCGGTGAGATAGAGCCTGTCCATAGGCAGGCGGTGATGGTTCAGCAAGAGGCCGAAGGCCTCCCTGGCCTCGGGGTGGACGGTGGTCAGCCCGTCGGTATGGATGAAGATGTTGCCGCGGCCGTTGTACTCCTCGGCAATGCTTCTGGTCAGGCGATCGGCAAGAGCCGGGTCGAATAGGCCGTGCAGGTCGACGTGGAGGTTGCCGTTGCGGTGACGGGTGGCGATGGGGGCGATGTCGTTCATAGGAATCCGCTCAATTTTCTCAATGTTCTTGGTTGTGGCTACTGGACGATGTCGGTCAGGCCCTTGGCCAGCGACGACAGGCTGGCGCTGCGCATCATGACGAAGGGTTTCTGGTACCTCTTGCAGATCTTCTTGACGCTCAGGCAGGCGTCGTGGCTGACGCAGTCGATGGGGCAAAGCACCGCGTCGGCGGTGGCGAGCATTTTGGGAAGCAGGTTGCGGGACTCTTCTTTGCCGCCGTCGTGGTGGAGAAAACGCCCGCCAAGGGTTTCGACCAGCTGCTTGTAGTGGGGAATCATCCTGTGCAGGCCGCCGACATAGAGCACCGTCCGGCCGCAGAGGTTGCGGCCGGGGCAGTCGCTGGTGTCCTGCTCGCTGCAGTCACGGCAGGGGTCGATGGCGGAGAAGCGGTCGCGCAGCAGGCTCTCGAAGCCGACGAGTTCCTGGTGCTGCTCTTCATGATGCTGCAGCAGGGCGAGGTGCTGCTCCTGCAGTTCATCATAGCGGGCGCTGGCCAGCTGCAGTTCGTCGCGCAGCGAATCCAGTTCGAGGAGCAGGGCTTGCCGCAGATCGCCTGCCATCGCCTGTTGCCGGGATGTTTCCCCCTGGCGGAGTGAATCGAGCTCTTCGCGCAGCCGGTCATTGCCGCGCTGCAGCTTCTTCGTCAGGGTCTCCGCCCTGCTCAATTCCTGCTGGAGGTCGCGAAAACGTTTCTTGTCCTCCTTGCGCAGCTGTTTCTGGGCGGCCAGCTGCTCTTGGAGAGCGATTATCTGCACGTTCTGTCGTAAAAAATTGCCGCGATTGCGGGCAAAATTGGCGATAAGGTCATGGGAGATCATATGCAACTGGGCATAGTATGCGCTGGCCTGTTCGAAGCTCAGCGCAGGGTGGGTGGCGACCGCGTACCAGGCTCTGTCGATGTTTCCTTCGACGAGATCTTTTTTCCACAGGGCGGCAATTGCTTCGCTGTCCTCGGAGAGGAAGTAGTTCCTTGTCGCCTGACGATATTTCCTGTCGAGAAAGCGTTGCAGCGCTTTGCCCATGCTGTCGCTGTTCTTAGCCACTTCGATGAAGAAGACATGAAGGCCATGGTCGTCCTGCTGGGTGATGTTCTTGAATTCCGGCTCCCGGGCAAGTTTGCGCATCTCGGCACGGTTGAGGCAGGCACCGATCGTCGCGCAAAGATACCCATGGTCGATCTCCCAGATCTTCTTGCGTCTATTGTTCGCGTCGTGTCTTGTCATGTCAAAAGCCTCTGATCGAGTGAGAAACAACTGACCTTTGCGGCCAAACGAAGCCGGGAAGTGTCTTTTCCCGGTTTCGTTGGTGCGTGCCTTTCCCCGGGCGGGTCGGAAGAGATTTACCCGAGGAGGAAATGCCTGGGAGTAAGGCCTAGAACTCGTAGGCCAGTCGCAGAGTAAGACCGTCGGCGCTCTCGTCGCTGCCACCGTCCTCGACGCTGTAGTCCCAGTCGTGGTAGTACTCACCGATGACCCGCAGCCCCTCGACGAGGGCAATTCCCGCCGAAGCGAGTACGCGCTGCTCGGGCAGGCCGAGGGCGACGGCCTCGTCGGACCATTGGTAGCCGGCGGCGAAAATCGTCTCGTGGCTCATCAGTTCCATGGTGTAGGCCGCCTCGATATTGATGGCCGCCGGCTGGGCACCGGCGTCGGCAAAGCTCAGTTCCCTTTCGGCGAAGCTGTCCACGGCGCCGACGTACTCTGCGAAAACGCTCACCGGGCCAAAGGTCGCGCCGGCATAGAGGGCGAGACCGGGAACCTGCTCTTCGATCTCGTCGAGGCCTGCCTCGTCGAAGGTGTCGTCGATACCGCTGGAGTCGGCGATATTGCTGACCATGGCCACGCCGCCGGTGAAGGCCAGTCCGTCACCCTCGAACTCGTAGCCGGCCATGCCGCCGAAGCCTTTGATATCGTCGCTGTCGCCGACCTCGTTCATGCCATTATAGGCGAAGAGGGCGGCAGTGAAGCCTTTGAGGGAGACGCCGCTGACCGCTGCCGAGGCCTGGATCTCGCCGAGGGTAAGGGTGAAGGGGTCCTGGAGCATATTGGTGGTGAAATTGCCAAAGGGCAGGTAGAGGCGGCCGGCCGAGAGATAGGCCGGCATATCGTCGGTTTTGCCAAGGGTGATGTAGCCCTCGTCGACAGTGACCTTGTCCTCTTCGTCGTCCCAGTCGAGGGCCAGGGTGGCAACCGCCCAGGGGGCGAGCTTGCCTTCGACACCGAGGGTGGCGGTGGTCAGGGCGATGTCCGAGGTCGACTCACCGGCGAAGTCCTCGCTCCACAGGGCGTCGACCTCGATGGTGCCGTTGAAGGTGATCCGTTCCTTGATCTGCTCGAGGGCAGCGCCCTCCTTGTCTTCGGCGATGGCCTGCTCGGTGGCGCCGAGACTGAGGATGCCGAGCGCCGCGAGAGCGGTCGCCTTGCGAAATGCCATGTCTGTTCTCCTTGTCTACTACGGTTGATGGTTGACGTTGCCTGAGGGTATCGCTCAGGCGATATTGTGAGGCCGGGAAAAGTTATCCGCGAGCCACAGATAGCTCTCGATGGTCGCCGGATCGCAGCTGCAGCAGCCGGCGGCGCAGCCTTTATTGCCGGCGATCTTCTTGACCTTGCCCTTGTCGACCCACAGGGCGAGCATTGGCCGCACCGTCTCCGGGTCGCTGCGGAAGTGCACGGCGATGTCGTGCAGGGTGGCGACGCGACGCTCCTGCAGGTAACGTTTTATGGCGATCGGGTCCACGGCAGTTCTCCTTTTTGTCAGGCGCGGCCAGGGCTGGGCATGGCAAGGGTGACGGCCCGCCGGTCGGCGTAGAGGCGCATACCCATGACCACCGCGGCGAAGATGGCCAGGTCGCTGATAACCCAGGCGAGGCTCTGCGCCGGATGATCGGCGAAGGTCGCCACCTGGTAGAAGAGGGTGGCGGCGAGATAGGCCATCAGGGTTGTCCAGAAGCCGATGAACACTGTCCAGCCGAGGTTTGTTTCGCGATAGACTGCGGCGATGGCGGCGCTGCACGGGAAATACAGGAGGACGAAGAGCAGGTAGGCAAAGGCTGCTGCCTGGCTGCCGAAGAGGGTCACCATGGAGCCCAGCGTAGCGCTGTTGACTTCCATCTCTTTTGCGGCTTCTTCGCGGTCGCTGAAATCGCCGATGCCGATGCCCAGGGGGTCGAAGAGGCTGTCGGCGACGCCAGAGAGGCCGGCCGGGATGGAGGCGAAGGCCTCGCTGATTTTGCCGAAGAGGGAGAACGACTCCTCCTCCTCGGGTTCTCCGGCGGCGGCCGCGTCCATCGCCGAATAAAGGGAGTCGATGGTGCCGACCACCGCTTCCTTGGCGAAGATGCCGGTAAAGATGCCGACAGTAGCCGGCCAGTTCTCGTCGCTGATGCCGATGGGGCGGAGAACCGGGGTGATGGTCTTGCTCATCGAGGCGAGCACCGAGTTCTCCGAGTCTTCATTGCCGAAGGTGCCGTCGCTGCCGTAGGAGTTGAGGAAGGCGAGCACGGCGATGACCGGGATGAGCACCTTGCCGGCGCGGAACATGAAGGTCTTGAGGCGTTCGTAGGCGCGCAGCACGACGCTCTTCCAGCTCGGCAGGTGGTAGGGAGGCAGTTCCATGACGAAGGGGCTGATTTCCCCGCGCAGCAGGGTGTTTTTCAGCACCAGGCCGGTGATCACCGCGAAGCCGATGCCGATGAGGTAAAGGAGGAAGACCAGGTTCTGCCCGCCAGTGGGGAAGAAGGCGGCGGCGAAGAGGGCATAGACCGGCAGCCGCGCCCCGCAGGACATGAAGGGGTTCATGGCGATGGTCAGGGTACGGTCGCGTTCGTTGTCCAGCGTGCGGGTGGCCATAATCGCCGGCACGTTGCAGCCGAAGCCGACCAGCATGGGGATGAAGGATTTTCCGGGCAGCCCGATGAAGCGCATGAAGCGGTCCATGACGAAGGCCGCCCTGGCCATGTAGCCCGAGTCCTCGAGGAAAGACAGGCAGAGAAACATGAAGCCGATGGGCGGAATGAAGGTGGCCATGGTCTGGATACCGCCGCCGATACCGTTGGCGAGGATGGTGGTCAGCCACTGCGGGCTGCCGATCAGGCCAAGCAAGTCGGCAAAGCCGTCGACGAACAGCGCCCCGGCGAAGATATCGAAGAAATCGATGAAGGCCCCGCCGACGTTGATGGTCAGCATGAAGGTGAGGTACATGGCGATGAGAAAGATGGGGATGCCGAGCAGGCGATGCAGGGCATAGCGATCGATTCGGTCGGAGACGCTGTCGCTGACCGTGCCGCTGCGCCGTACCGTTTCTTTGACGAGGGTATTGATGCCATGGTAATGGGCCGAGGCGATGGCGATATCGGCCTCCTCGCCAAGAGAGTCTTCGATACGCTGCCGCAGGGTTCGGGCCATTTCCCGTGCCTGCTCATCGACCAGGGTGCTGACCTGCTCGTCGTCCTCGAGCAGCCGCGCCGCGAGCCAGGCCGGCACCATGCCGCTGTTCTCCGCTTTCGGGGTGACCAGCGGCAGGAGGGCGTCGACTGCCGCGACGACCTCGGAAGGGTAGAGCTGCCGCGGGGCCGGCTTATGGAGTTGCCCCGCCTCGGCGACGACCACCTTCTTGAGGTCGTCGCAGCCGATGCCGTCGGCAGCCACCAGTGGCACCACCGGTACGCCGAGTTTGCTGGCCAGCGTTGAGATGTCGATGGCGATGCCTTTTTTCGCGGCAAGGTCGGTCATATTGAGCGCTACCACCAGGGGGACCTGCATCTCGAGGAGCTGGCTGGTCAGGTAGAGGTTACGCTCGAGGTTGGAGGCATCGACGATGTTGACAATCAGCCGCGCCTCCCCCGAGAGGAGGAAATCCCTGGTGACGCGTTCGTCGGTGGAGGTTGCCGAGAGCGAGTAGATGCCGGGGGTGTCGATGACTTCGATGCGATGCTCGCCGTATTTGCAGGTACCGCTCTTGCGGTCGACGGTCACCCCGGGCCAGTTGCCGACATGCTGCCGTGAACCGGTGAGGAGGTTGAAGAGGGTAGTTTTGCCACAGTTGGGGTTGCCGACGATGCCGATGGTCAACGTGCTCATTGCTCTACCTCCTTTACCAGCAGGGCGGTCGCCTCGTCCCGGCGCAGGCTGAGATGAAAGCCGCGCACGGCGATTTCGATGGGGTCGCCGAGGGGGGCGACGCGATTGACGGTGAAGTCGGTGCCCTTGGTCAGCCCCATGGCCAGCAGCTTGCGGCGGTAGGCGATGTTGCTCTTGTTATAGCCGACAACCGTGGCCTGGTTGCCGACTTGAAGGTCGGCCAGTGTTTTCTCCATGTTCTCAGTTCCTCACTACGTAGATTTTATGGGCCATGCCGCCACCTAAGGCATAGCGGGTTCCGTTCTTGGCGACGACGATGCCGCCATGGTCATGTCGCTGCAGTACCTGCATCTCGTCGGCAAAACCGAGGCCCATGGCCAGCAGCCGCTCGAGAAGGCAATGCCCACCGCGAATCTCGGCGATGACGATGGATTCCCCCACTGCGGCCATGGACAGAGGGAAGGGCTTGGCCGCCAGGGGCGGCAACGGGGCGTTATGGGTGCGCATAGCGTTAATGTTCCTCTCGCCAGCAGAGTGTTTCAAAACAGTTGAATAGAGAGCTGTAAAAGCGGAAGACGTTCAAACAAGATCAGAAGGTTCAAAATGAGTTAGCCACGGCAAACTAAGGCTATTTACCTTGCTGGCGCGGTCCTGTCAATGAAAAATTAGTATCGTCTAATAAACAGTGAGATGCCTGGAATATCGCATGAATGATCGACTCCGTGCCCTCGTTGTGTACTGGACACGATGGAGTCTGGGCAGAACTTGGGGCGGGATTCTGCCTGGCCTCGGTCTATGTGTTGAGTGCAAAAAATGATTGACAAGAGGGGGGGGATAGTTAAGGATGAGCGAAAAAGCGACCGAGCGCTTGGTCGGAATTTTCCTTAGAGGCTCGGCAGCAACGACACGCAGCAGAAAGTACTGTCGCGGCCAGGCGATGATCTCCGGCACCTCTCGCCAGTGAGATCCCCGTGCCGCCAAAACCTTGGGGCATACTCATGAAAACAGCGGTCATCGTCAGTGCGGTGCGGACACCTTTCGGCAGTTTCGGGGGCAGCTTGAGCAAGATCGGCGCCACCGACCTCGGCGGTATGGTCATCAAGGAGGCGGTGCGGCGGGCCGGCATCGATGCCGCCCTGGTCAACGAGTGTATCATGGGCATGGTATTACCCTGCAGCTATGGGCAGAACCCTGCCAAGCAGGCTGCCATCAAGGCGGAGCTGCCCCAGGCGGTCGAGGCCATCACCGTCAACAAGGTCTGCGGTTCCGCCCTCAAGGCGGCGATGCTTGCCGCCCAGGCAATCCAGTGCGGCGACGCCGAGGTGGTGGTTGCCGGCGGCATGGAGAGCATGAGCAACGCCCCCTACTACCTCGACAAGGCGCGCTGGGGGCATCGCATGGGTCCCGGGCGTATCGAGGATCATATGCTCCACGACGGCCTCTGGGATGTGGTCAACGACTTCCATATGGGGATGTCCAACGAGCTGTGCAGCGAGCATTGGCAGGTCAGTCGCGAAGACCAGGACCGCTATGCCGCCGAATCCTACCGCCGCGCCTTGGAGGCCATAGCCGCCGGGCGTCTCGCCGACGAGATCATGGCCGTGCCCCTGCCGCAGAAGGGTGGCGAGATCAAGCTCTTCTCCGTCGACGAGTGCCCTGTGGCGACCAGCTACGAGAGCCTCGTCAAGATGCGCCCCGCCTTTAAGAAGGATGGCGTCGGCACCGCCGGCAACGCCTCGATCATCAGCGATGGCGCGGCGGCGGTGGTGATGATGAGCCGCGAGACCGCTGAACGTCTTGGTTGCCCGATCATGGCCGAAGTCGGGGCCCAGGCCTCGGCGGGTATCGAACTGCGCCACGTCCTCATGGCACCGATCCTGGCCATCCCGAAAGTTTTGGAAAAAGAAGGGATTTCCCTTGCCGACATCGATCTCTTCGAGATAAATGAAGCCTTCAGCGGAACTTCCGTGGGCATCAATCGGGTTCTCGGGCTCGATGCGGCCAAGGTCAACGTCAACGGCGGCGCGGTTGCCATCGGGCATCCCATCGGTGCCAGCGGCGCCCGGCTCTTGACCACCATCCTCTATGAAATGAGGCGGAGGGACGCAAAACGTGGGCTCGTCTCCCTCTGCCTTGGCGGCGGGGAGGCGGTGGCAATGGTTGTCAAACGATAACAGCGCACAAGGACACGGACATGGCTATCGAAACATTCGGCGTAATCGGAGCGGGACAGATGGGCGCGGGTATCGCCCAGGTCGCCGCCAGCAGTGGCTTGCAGGTGGTGATGAGCGACATCAAGGAGGACTTCACCACCCGTGGTTATAACGGCATTGCCAAAAACCTGGCGCGCAGCGTCGAGAAGGAGAAGATCACCGCCGCCGAACGCGACGCCATTCTCGGTCGCATCACCACCACCACCAGCCTCGCCGACATGGCGAAGGCCGACTTCGTCGTCGAGGCGGCGGTAGAGCGCGAGGACCTCAAGTTCAAGATCTTCCAGGATCTCGACGCCATCTGCCCGCCGGCGACCATCCTCGCCACCAACACCTCGTCCATCCCCATCGGCCGCATCGCCGCCCAGACCAAGCGTCCCGACAAGGTCATCGGCATGCACTTCATGAACCCGGTGCCGGTGATGAAGTTGGTTGAGGTCATCCGCGCACTGGCCACCAGCCAGGAGACCTTCGATATCACCTGGGAGCTGTGCCGCAAGTTCTCGAAAACCCCCGCCGAGGCCAATGACTTCCCCGGTTTCATCGCCAACAGGATTCTTCTGCCGATGATCAACGAGGCCATCTTCTGCCTCTACCAGGGGGTGGGCAAGCCCGAGGATATCGACACGGTGATGAAACTCGGCATGAACCATCCCATGGGGCCGCTGGCCTTGGCTGATCTCATCGGCCTCGACACCTGCCTGGCGATCATGGAGACCCTCTATAACGGCTTCAAAGACTCCAAGTACCGGCCCTGCCCGCTACTGCGCAAGTATGTCGAGGCGGGGTGGCTGGGAAGAAAGACCGGCCGGGGGTTCTATACCTATTAGATCAGCGGGGCGTCGTACGAGCGGCCCCAGGGAGGAACGGATGACAGCCCTTGCCTGCAACGTCCCGTCACGGGAACTTGCCGGCCGCATTGACGCCCTGCGCCAGGCCTTGGCCCGGCAGGGCGTCGACGGCGCCCTCATCGCCCAGAAAACCGACCTCTATTATTTTTCCGGAACCTCGCAGCAGGGCTGGCTCTATGTGCCGCAGGCAGGGGCGCCGCTGCTGCTGGTCTTCAAGGATGTGCAGCGGGCGCGGCAGGAGTCGGCCCTGGAGGAGATCGTTTCCGTCGTCGGTGTCAAGGAGATCCCCCGGGTGCTGGCCGAGTACGGCTATGCCATGCCGAAGGTGCTCGGCCTGGAACTCGACGTTCTTCCCGCCAACCTCTATCTGCAGTACGGCAAGATCTTCGCCGGGGCTGCCATCGTCGATTTCTCCACCGAGATCCGCCTGATACGTGCCGTCAAGTCGCCCTTCGAGTTGCAATGCATGCGACTGGCGGCACAGGGTGCCGACCAGGTCGCGGGGCGGGTTCCGGCACTGCTCGCCGCCGGTAAGACCGAAGTGGCCCTGGCCGGGGAACTCGAGGCCTACGCGCGCAGCCTCGGTCACCAGGGCGTCGTGCGCATGCGTATGTGGGGCGGCGAACTCTTCTACGGCCACCTCCTCTCCGGCGCCGAGGCCGCCGTGCCCAGCTACCTCGCCTCGCCCACCGGTGGTGTCGGGGTGAGCGGCGCCATCGGCCAGGGCGCGGGCCGGCGGCTCATCGGTACGGGTGAGGCGATCGTCGTCGACTATGTCTTCGCCCTTGATGGCTATCTCGCCGACCATACGCGCATCTTCTCCCTCGGTCCCATCGACCCGCTCCTGCAGCGAGCCCATGAGGCAGCGCTGCGTATCCAGGAGGAAGTGTGCACCATGGCTGTACCGGGGGCAATCAGCGGCGACATCTACGAGCGCATGGTAGCCATGGCCGAGGAGGCAGGCTTCGGTGACAACTTCATGGGCGTGGGGGAGCGGCGTATCCGCTTCACCGGCCATGGTATCGGCCTCGAACTTGACGAGTTCCCGTTCATCGCCAAAGGCCAGAAGCTGCCTTTGCGCACCGGCATGGTCATCGCCCTGGAACCGAAAATGATCTTCCCCGGCCTTGGTGTGGTGGGCGTGGAGAACACCCATGTGGTCACCGACCGGGGCCTGGAGACGCTGACCGTCTATCCGGACGGCATCAACGTCCTCTGCGAAACGTCGCAACGCGACTAACCGACCGGAGGAGGTATCATGAGCGAAGAAGTGAGCAAGGCCAGCGAACTTGACCACCAGGAAACCGCACGATTTGTCGTCGATGTCTTCCACCGTCTCATTCTCCATCACGGGCTGTGGTTCGCCGAGGTCAAGCACCAGATGGGCATGGAGCGTGCCCTGGAACTGCTCGCCGAGGTTGGCGGGAAGAGCCTCGGCCTGCAGCTGCGCCACCTTGGCGATCTCTTCGGCTTCGCCGTCAAGGATGGCGTGCCGGCGCCGCTGCTCGATATGGATACGGAGAAGCTTGTCGCCCTCAAGGATCGCCTCGCCAAGAACTGGCTGGCCAACGACGGCATCTGGTTTCAGGCGGTGGAGAAATCGGGCGGCATGGATGAGGCCAAGCGCTGCAACGACTCCTGCTGGGGGCAGTTCTCCCCGGTGGAGGCTCACCTGGTCAAGCGATTTCTCGGACTTTCGGCGCAACCCGGCCTGGCTGGGTTGAAAAAGGCCCTCGGCTTTCGTATCTACGAGAGCATCAACGAGCAGTCGGTGGTCGAAGAAGGAGATGCGGTAGTGCTCTACATGAACCGCTGCCGTGTCCAGGACGCTCGCAAGCGCAAGGGCCTGGCCGACTATCCCTGCAAGTCGGGGGGGCTGGTGGAGTACACCTACTTTGCCCGCACCATCGACTCGCGTATCTGCACCCAGTGTCTCGGCTGCCCGCCGGACGAGCATCCCGCCGAGTGGTACTGCGCCTGGCGGTTCACCCTGAAAGAGTAGCAAAACCGTCCAGGAGCCGGTTGTTGGCCGGCTGCCCGGCGTCTTCTTGTTATCCCCATGAGCACACGCGGAGGAACGATGGATTTCAACAACCTGTTGCTTGCCAAAGAAGACATGGTGGCGGTGGTCACCATCAACCGGCCCAAGGCCCTCAACGCCCTCAACTACGAAACCCTGATCGAGATGCGCGCCTGCTTCGTCGCCCTGCAGGAAGACAGCGAGGTGCGCGTGGTGATCGTCACCGGCGCCGGGGAGAAGGCCTTCGTCGCCGGGGCCGACATCGCCTATATGCAGAACCTCGCACCCAGCGCCGGCAAGGCCTTCGGCAAGCTCGGCCATGAGGTGATGCGCACCATCGAGAACTTTCCCAAACCGGTGATCGCCGCCATCAACGGCTTCGCCCTCGGCGGCGGCTGCGAGCTGGCCATCTCCTGCGACATGCGCATGGCCTCGCAGAATGCCAAGTTCGGCCAGCCCGAGGTCAATCTCGGCATCATCCCCGGCTTTGGCGGGACGCAGCGTCTGCCGCGCCTGGTCGGCAAGGGCATTGCCAATGAGCTCATCTTCTCCGGCAATATCATCGACGCTGCCGAGGCCTGCCGCATCGGCCTGGTCAACCGCGTCTACGCCCCCGAGCAACTCCTGCCCGAGTGCCGTGCCCTGGCGACGAGGATCGCCACCCGCGGACCGGGGGCGGTGCGTCTGTGCAAGGAAGCGATCAACAACGGCATGGAGATGGACCTCGCCCGGGCCTGCACCTACGAGGCCGATCTCTTTGCGCAGTGTTTCTCGAGTCTCGACCAGAAAGAGGGGATGAGCGCCTTCCTCGAGAAACGCGCCCCCAATTTCCAGGATAAATAACCACCCCAGCGCCAGGGAGAGGGCCATGAATTTCGATCTCAGCGAGGAACAGAAGCTGATTCAGGAGACTGCCAGGGATTTTGCCACCGCCGAATTGGAAGCGGCGGCCGCCGAGCTCGATAGGGGGGGCGACGGGGCCATCTTCCTCGCCAACCTCAACAAGCTCGCCGAGCTCGGCTTCATGGGGCTCAATATCCGCGAGGCCTACGGTGGCTCCGAAGCCGGGCCCATCGCCTTCAGCCTGGCGATCACCGAGATTGCCCGTGCCTGTGCCTCCACCGCAGTCACCGTCTCGGTGAACAATATGGTGGCCGAGGTCATCCAGGCCCTGGCCAGCGAGGAGCAGAAGCAGAAGTATATCAGCGCCATCTGCAGCGGTGAGTATCCTGCCGGGGCCTTCGCCCTTACCGAGCCGGGGGCCGGTTCGGACCCTGCAGGCATGACGACCACCGCGGTGCGCGACGGCGACCACTGGGTGCTCAACGGCTCGAAGATCTTCATCACCAGTGGGGTCTTCGCCGGCGTCTTCGTGGTCTGGGCGGTGACCGACCCCAAGGCCCCCAAGGGCAAGGGCATCAGCCTCTTCCTGGTGGAAGGTGGCACCAAGGGTCTGGTGGTTGGCAAGAAGGAAGAGAAGATGGGCCAGCATGCCTCGCCCACCAACGAGATCCTCTTCCAGGACTGCCGCATCCCCGCCTCGGCCCTGATGGGCAAGGAAAACGACGGCTTCCGTGGTGCCGTGGCCGAGCTTGCCGGGGGGCGCATCGGTATCGGCTCGCTGGCTTTGGGGGTAGGCCTGGCGGCCATCGACAAGGCCACCCGCTACGCCCGCGAGCGGGCCCAGTTCGGACGCAAGATCAGCGAATTCCAGGGTATCCAGTGGAAGATCGCCGACACCTATACCGAGCTCGAGGCGGCGCGCCTGCTGCTCATGCACGCCGCCTTCCGCAAGGAGCAGGGGCGACCCTTCGCCAAGGCCGCCTCCATGGCCAAGCTCTTCGCCACCGAGGCGGCCAACAGGGCCTGCTACGAGGCGATGCAGATGTTCGGCGGCTACGGCTATACCCGCGATTTCCCCATCGAACGCTATGCCCGTGACGTGCGCGTCACCTCGATCTACGAAGGCACCAGCGAGATTCAGCGGCTGATCATCGCCCGGGAGATCCTCGGCGAATTGTCATGAACCCGGCAGCAACCGGAATTGGAGGATGACATGGATGAACTTTTCAAGAAACGGCGCAGTGTACGCCGTTTTCAGGACCGGCCGGTAGCCGCGGAAGTGCTCGCCGACCTCTTCGAGACGGCACGTTACTCGCCATCCTGGGGCAACCTGCAGTGCTGGGAGCTGGTGGTGGTCGAGGACGGTGAAGACAAGCGCAAGCTGGCCGGCATGCTCTCCGCCAAGAATCCGGCGGGCAAGTGCACCGAGTCGGCCCCGGTACTGCTCGCCGTCTGCGGCAGCCCGCAGAAATCCGGCTACTACAAGGGGGTGCAGGTCACCAGGTATCAGCACTGGTTCCTCTACGACCTTGGCATCATCAGCCAGACCCTGTGCCTCAAGGCCTGGGAGCTTGGTCTCGGTTCGGTGATCATCGGTTCCTTCGATCATAAGGCGGCGGAGGAACTGCTGGGCGTCCCCGAGGGAGTCGAACTGGTGGCGCTGATTGCCCTCGGCTACCCGGATCAGGACCCGCCTGCCCCGAAACGCCGCGAAGTCGGTGAATTCGTTCACTTCGGGCGCTTCCCCGCCCGCTGAGGTGATTCATAATACATCTGCTGCGGCCGCGGCGGAACCGCATGCTGCGGTTCCGTGCGCGGCCGCAGTGTTTTCGCTGGTGCCCTCTTTATCGCCACTGCTTCGGGCCCGTTCCTCTTTTCGTCAAGGGGAGCTCACAGCGGGGGTGCGAACGTTCGGCAAAATCTTTGCTGAGATTGCAACGTGTAACCCCCTCCCCGGCAGCCGAGAACGGGCGGTGCGAGAAGCAGCGTATGCCGCTCGCAATGCCGCCGCTGCACATCCCTGACCAGCACCAATGGCCATCTCCTTTTGACTTTTCTCCTCGAGGCCAGTAAAATAGCGATCTTGCTCCTCTGGTTTTCTTCCTCCACCTCTTCGGGAACGTCATGCTGCATATCGGTCTGGAACTCTTTCTCGACAGCCCGCCGCCACAGGTCACCGGTAAGCGGCTTGGTTATCTCTGCAACCAGGCCTCCACCGACCACCTGCTGCGTCACGGCGCCCAGTTGCTGCAGCGGCGCTACGGCCGGCAGCTGTGCTGCCTGTTCTCGCCGCAGCATGGCTTTTTTTCGGAAAAGCAGGACAATATGATCGAGTCCGACCACTGCGTCGACCCGCTCACCGGGCTGCCGGTGTACAGCCTCTACGGGGAACAGCGCAAACCGACCAGGGAGATGATGGAGAAGATCGACGTGCTCCTCGTCGACCTCGTCGACGTCGGCACCCGTGTCTATACCTTCCTCTACACCATGGCGCATTGTCTGGAAGCGGCCGCCGAATGTGGCAAGGAGGTCATCGTGCTCGACCGCCCCAACCCCATCGGCGGATTGGCCATCGAGGGCAACCTGCTGCGACCCGACTGCAGCTCCTTCGTCGGCCTCTTCCCCCTGCCGATGCGCCACGGCTTGACCTTTGGCGAACTTGCCCTGCTGATCAACAAGGAATTCTCCCTGGGGGCGGAGGTCATGGTGATGGCGATGCGCGGATGGCGGCGGGAGATGCTCTTCCGCGACACCGGCCTGCCCTGGGTGGCACCCTCGCCCAACATGCCGACCCCGGAGACCGCCATGGTGTACCCCGGCCAGGTCATCTGGGAGGGCACCAATATTTCCGAGGGACGCGGCACCACGCAGCCCTTCGAGTTCTTCGGCGCGCCCTTCATCGAGCACCAGGCGGTGCTCGAGCGCCTCGCCGACAGGGATCTGCCCGGCTGCCTGCTGCGTCCCATCGTCTTCCAGCCGACCTCGGGAAAGTGGGCCGGGGCGCCATGCCGCGGCTTCCAGCTCCACGTCACCGACCCGCGCGCTTTTCTGCCCTACCGAACCAGCCTCTGCCTCCTGCAGACCTTGCAACTCCTCTACCCCGAGGAGTTCCGCTACAAGAACCCGCCCTACGAATACGAGTACCAGCGATTGCCGCTCGACCTCATTCTTGGCGACTCGGCACTGCGTCGGCAGCTGGCCGAGGGCCGCGACCTCACCGAACTCGAGAGGGAGTGGGAGGCGGGACTGGCTGGCTTCGACGGAGTGCGGCGCACATATTTCCTCTACCACTGATCACATCCAATGGAAAAATTTGAAACCCTGCAAACCCTGGCCGCCATGGTCGATGGAGTGGTGGTCGGCGACGGCAGCATCCGCTTCTCCGGCCTCGCCGCCCTTGACAATGCCGGCCCGGAAGAGATTACCTTTCTCGCCAAGGCCAAGGAAGCGCATCTGCTCGCCGCCACCGGCGCCGGCGCGGCCATCGTGCCGCGAGGCGTCGCCGGGCCGGCCCGCCTGCCGCTCATCGAGGTGGCCGACCCCTACCTGGCGGCGGCGATCGTCCATAACCACTTCCTCGCCACCCCCTTCAAGGCCAGCGGTGTCCACCCCCGCGCCGTGGTCAGCGAGAGCTGCCATCTCGGCAGCGCCATCAGCATCGGTCCCTTGGCGGTCATTGGCGAGGGCGTGCGCCTCGGTGAGCGGGTGACCGTCGCCGCCGGCGTTGTCATCGAAGATGACGTGGTGGTCGGCGACGATTGCACCATCAACGTCAATGTCACCATCTGCAGAGGCACCATCATTGGCAATCGCGTCATTATCAATCCGGGGGCGGTGATCGGCAGCGACGGCTACGGCTATGCCACCAATAGAAAGGGCGAGCACGTCAAACGGCCCCAGGTGGGGCGGGTGCGTATCGACGACGACGTCGAGATCGGCGCCAATTGTTGCATCGACCGGGCCACCTTCGGCGAAACCTGGATCAAGTCCGGGGCGAAGATCGACAACCTGGTGCAGATCGGCCATAATGTCGTCGTCGGCGAGAACAGCCTTATCGTCGCCCAGGTGGGCATCGCCGGGTCCTGCGTCCTCGGGCGCAACGTCGTTCTCGGCGGCCAGGTCGGTCTCGCCGGTCATCTCCGCCTCGGCGACCGGGTGATGGTTGCCGCTCAGGGTGGGGTGCATAACGATCAGGAGGCGGGGGCGGTCATCGGCGGCTCCCCCGCCATCCCGGTGCGGCAATGGGCCAAGTGCAGCGCCGTCTACGCCAAGCTGCCGGAACTGAACAGTCAATTACGAAAACTCGGCAAGGCCGTGGCAGAGCAGCACGGAACCGAGGCCGATAACGAATGAGGGAGGAGAGTGGCATGGAGAAGATCGACATTCCGGAGAAGATAGATATCGTGGAGATCCTGCGGCTTCTGCCGCACCGCTACCCCTTCGTCATGGTCGACCGCATCGTCTCGCTCGAACTCGGCAAGGAGATCGTCGGCCTCAAGAACGTCACCATCAACGAGCCCTTCTTTCAGGGACACTTCCCGGGGCGGCCGGTGATGCCCGGGGTGCTCATCCTCGAGGGCATGGCCCAGGTGGGCGGCATCATGGCCTATTACAGCAACCCCAAGGCCATCGGCAGCAAGCTGCTCTTTTTCGCCGGAATCGACAAGGCGCGGTTCCGCAAGCCGGTGACCCCTGGAGATCAGCTGTTCTTCACCCTCAAGCTGCTCAAGGAAAAACGCTCGATCATGGTTATGGCGGCGACCGCCACCGTCGACGGGCAGCTGGTGGCCGAGGCCGAGCTGATGGCCTCCTTTTCCTGAATTTTCCATGAAAAACCTTGCAGAGAGGGGCGCGAGCAGGTAAGGAAGCACCTTCCCGCCATACCAAGGCCCCGCCTGCCACACATTTTTTCAAAGAGAGACAAGACCCATGCCCATACACCCCACAGCCGTGGTGGATCCCCAGGCGGAACTCCACCCTTCCGTTATCGTCGAGCCCTACGCGGTCATCGGTCCCCATGTGCGCATCGGCGCCGACAGCCGGGTCAAGGCCCATGCCGTGGTCTCCGGGCCGACAACCATCGGCGAGCGCAACCTCCTCGGTTCGTTCTCAGTGGTCGGCGGCGACCCCCAGGATCTCAGCTACAAGGGCGAGCCCACCGAGCTGATCATCGGCAACGACAACCAGATCCGCGAGTTCGCCTCGATCCACCGCGGCACCCCCCATGGCCACAGCAAGACGGTGATCGGCAACAACAACCTGCTCATGGCCTATACCCATGTTGCCCATGACTGTGTCATCGGCAACAACGTCATCATGGCCAACGTCGCCACCCTGGCCGGACATGTCGAGGTGGGCGACCGCGCCTCCATCGGCGGCCTGGTGGCGGTGCATCAGTTCTGCCGCATCGGCACCTTCAGCTATATCGGCGGAGTCTCGGGGATCAGCCTCGACGTGCCTCCTTTCGTGATCATCGCCGGGACGCGCAACCGTACGCGCATCTCGGGGATCAACAAGGTCGGCCTGAAGCGCAACGGCTTCAGCCGCGAGACCATCAAAAATCTCGACGAGGCCTTCCGCATCATCTTCCGTTCGCCGCACCTCCTGATGAAAGACGCTATCGAGGTGGCCCGGGTCGACTACCCCGATTGCCCCGAGGTGCAGACCCTGGTGCGCTTCTTCCTCGAGTCGAAGCGCGGCGTGGTCAAGCAGACCGACGAGGATTGATGGACACGGCAGTGCCCCAGGATTCTGAGACCATCGCCATCATCGCTGGCGGCGGCCAGTTCCCGAGGCTGTTCATCAAGGCGGCCCACGATGAGGGGCGGCGGGTGGTGGTGGTCGCCCATCAGGGCGAGAGCGACCGCGAGGCCTTGGCGGAGGCCGATGCCGTCACCTGGGTCAAGCTCGGCCAGCTCGGCAGGATCATCGCCTTTCTCCACCGCGAGGGGGCGAAAGAGGCGGTGTTTCTCGGCACCATCGCCAAGACGAGGATCTTCCGCGACGTGCTCCCCGACTTCAAGGCGCTGTCGCTGTGGAACAAGATCGACCGCCGGCAGGATGACGCCATCCTCCGCGCCTTTGCCGGGGCTCTCGAGGAAGAGGGGGTCGCCGTGCTCGAATCTACCGTCTATCTGCGCCACCTCCTCTTTCCCCGTGGGGTGCTGACCAGGAAGAAGCCCAATGCGGCGCAGCGCCAGGATATCGCCTTTGGCTGGCACAACGCCAGGGCTATCGGCCGGCTCGATATCGGGCAGTGCGTGGTTGTCCGCGACGGCACGGTGCTGGCGGTGGAGGCCATCGAAGGCACCGACGCCACCATCCTCCGCGGCGGCAGCCTGGCCAGAGAAAAGGCGGTGGTGGTCAAGGTCAAGAAGCCGGGGCAGGACTTCCGCTTCGACCTCCCGGCCACCGGGGTGACCACCATCGAGACCCTGCGCAGCGTCAAGGGGGCGGTCCTGGCGGTGGAGGCCGGCCAGTCCCTGCTCTTTGACCGCGAAAGGGTCATCGAGGCGGCCAACCGCGCCGGTATCGTCGTCGTCGGCGTCAGTGAGGAGGCCGACGGCACGCTCAGCTACGAGTAGCGCCTGGCAGGGCGGCACAGGCCAGCCGGCAACAGCCTGAGGACAGTCCCATGCAAGCGATGATTCTCGCCGCCGGGTTCGGCACGCGGCTCCTGCCCCATACGCTGGTGCGACCGAAACCGCTCTTCCCGGTGCTCAACAGGCCGCTGCTGCTGGCCATCATCAGGCGCCTGGCCGGGCTCGGCTTTGACCATATTGTCGTCAACTGCCACCACCTACGCGAGCAGATCGTCGAGGCGCTCGATGGCCTCGCCGGGGTGACCGTGCAGGAAGAGGCCACCATCCTCGGCACAGGCGGCGGCCTGCGCCATGCCCTGCCGCGGCTGCGCGACGAGCCGCTGCTGGTGGTCAACGGCGATATCTACCACGACGTCGAGGTGGAGAAGCTCTACCGCCAGCATGTCCTTGGCGGCAGCAAGGTGACCCTGGCCATGCACCATTACCCCCGCTTCAACACGGTGCGGGTGGCGGAGGGACGGGTGGTCCAGTTCGCCGGCCGCGTGCTTGCCGACGGCCTCGCCTTCACCGGCATCCATGTCCTCAACCCGGAGATCCTCAGCCCTTTGCCCGACCAGACCTTTTCCTCCATCGTCGACCACTACCAGGGGCTGCTCGCCGACGAGCCCGAGGCCATTGCCGTCAGCCGCTGTGACGGCTCTTTCTGGACCGATATGGGCACTCCCGAAGACTACCTGGCGCTCAACCGCGGCCTGGCTACGGGGACCATCCCGCGCTGGCCCGAGCTGGGTGAAGAGCCCGGCCCCTTTATCGTCGATGGCCGGGCCCGCCTGGGTGAGGGCGTGCAACTGCGTGGCTGGGCCTCTATCGGGGCGGCGAAGATCGGCAGGGGCGCGCTCATCGACGGCGCGATAGTCTGGGACGGGGCCGAGGTGGCCGCGGGCAGCGTGGTACGGGATGGCATTCTCACCCCGGCCGCGGGAGGGGGAGCATGAGCAACCTGGCGGCTGCGGTCTTCGATGATCGCGACATCCTTCGCCGCGCCCTGGACCTGCTGGCCGCCGCCGGGCGGGATGCTGGCACAGGCCTTGCGAGGTGCCAGCGGCTGCAGAGCGATGGCTCGACACGCCGCTTCTGGCGCCTGCCCCTTCCCACGGGGGAGGGTGTGATTATCATTGCCCCAGCGGCAGCCAGCGCCGCCGATCTGGCCGAGGCACGCGCCTCCTGGCGGATCGGCAGCCACCTGCGCCGGCGCGGCGTGGCGGTGCCCGAGTTCTACGGCTGGGACGAGGAGAGTGGCACCCTGTGCTGTGAGGATCTTGGCGATGTACGCCTGCAGGAGGCGGTCAGCGGCCGCGGTGAGGATGAACTGCGCCATTGGTATGGGCTTGTCCTGGCCGGCCTCGTCGACATGCAGTTCAGCGGCGCGCTGGGCTTTGACGCCGGCTGGTGCTGGGACAGCCCGCGCTATGACCGCGAGCTCATGCTGCAGCGTGAATCGGGCTACTTTCTGCGGGCCTTCTGGCAGGACCTGCTCGGGCGCGAGGCCCCGGCCGGCATCGACGAGGAGTTCACCCTCCTTGCCGAGCGTGCCGGCCATGCTCCGTGCGATGCCTTTTTGCACCGCGACTTCCAGAGCCGCAACATCATGGTGCAGGGGGGGAGGGTGCGCTTCATCGATTTCCAGGCTGGCCGTTTCGGCCCCCTCGGGTACGATGTCGCCTCCCTGCTCCTCGATCCTTATGCCGGGCTGGCCCAGGAGCTGCAGGAAGACCTGCTCGCCACCTACTGCCGCCTGGTGGAGAGCCGTCAGTGCGGGAGCGGGGCCCTGGCCGCTGCCAGCTATCCCTGGCTGGCTTTGCAACGGAATCTGCAGATAGTCGGCGCCTTCGCATTTTTATGGAAGGTGCGCGGCAAGCAGTTCTTTTCCGCATATCTTTATCCGGCCCTGGCCTCGCTGCAAGAGCGGCTGGCGCATGGTGCCGGTGCCGATTTCCCCCTGCTGCGCTTCATGGCGCGGCAGGGGCTGGCCACTGTCGAACATGTCGTCGGTTGAGGCCGCAAGGCCCGGCCAGTATCTGTCTATGAGGTGAAATTCATGTCGTCGTCCCCCGCAGTACCCATCGTTGCCCTCATCGGTCGCCCCAATGTCGGCAAGTCTACCCTGTTCAACCGCATCACCAAGTCGCGCAAGGCCATCGTCGACCCCACGCCGGGTGTCACCCGCGATCGCCACTATGAGCGGGTGCGCTGGGAGGAGAAGAGCTTCATCCTCGTCGACACCGGTGGCATCGACGACAACCCGGAAGATCTCCTCGTCAAGCATATCCGTGAGCAGGCCATGGCGGCTATCGAGGAGGCCGATATCGTCCTCTTCCTCATGGACGGCAAGCAGGGTCTGACCCCGAGCGATCTGGAGGTGGTGGAGATCCTGCGCCGCTCGCGCAAGACGGTGCTTCATCTCGTCAACAAGGTAGACGGCCTGAGCAAGGAGGAGGAACTGCTGCCGCCTTTCTACGAGCTCGGCGTGGAGAAGCTATGGCCGCTGTCGGCGGAGCACGCCTATGGCTTCACCGAGATGATGGAAGGCCTCTGCCAAGTCATCCCCGCCGACGATGGCACCGGTGTGGCGTTGCCCGAGGGGACGATCAAGGTCGCCTTCTTCGGGCGGCCCAATGTCGGCAAATCCTCGATCATCAACACGATTCTTGGCGAGGAGCGCATGGTGGTCTCGGAGATTTCCGGCACCACCCGCGACTCGGTGGACACCCTGGTCACCGCCGGCAAGTACAGCTACCTGTTTATCGATACCGCCGGCATCAGGCGCCGCGGCAAGACCACCGAGAAGCTGGAGAAGTTCAGTATTCTCAAATCGCTGGCGGCGATGAGCCGCTGCGACGTCGCCGCCATCCTCATTGATGCCGAGGAAGGAATCACCGAGCAGGACACCAAGGTGGTCGGCTATGTGCTCGAAGAGGGGCGCGGCCTCATCGTCCTGGTCAACAAGTGGGACTTGATCGAGCATGACCGCAAGCGCCAGGAGGAGGTCATGCAGGAGGTGGGACGACTGCTGCCCTTCGTTGGCTTCGCCCCGGTGCTGAACGTCTCGGCCCGTACCGGTTATGGCATCAAGCGGCTCTTCCCGACCATCGGCTCGGTCTATCGCCAGTATACGGCAACCTTTCCCACAGCAGCCCTCAATCGCCTGCTGCAGGAGGCGGTCGATACCCACCCGCCGCCGATTTACAAGAACAAGCGGCTCAAATTCTACTACACCTCGCAGATCGGCACCAGACCACCCAAGTTCGTGGTCATGACCAACAGCTGCAAGGGGGTGCACTTCTCCTACGAGCGCTATCTGGTCAACCGCTTCCGCGAGGGCCTCGGCCTCGATAAGGTGCCAATCAAACTGATCTTCAAGGACAAGAGCGAGCAGCGCAAGAAAGACTGAGCGGGCTCGCCGCCACTCGTACAGAAGAGAACGAGCAGCGGCGAGCCGTCATCGCTTTGGGCATCGACGAGAGAGGGAATCTCCGTTCAGTCCATGCCGGCTGAGCCTTATTTGTACTTCTCGTAGGCTTGTTTCACGAAGGACATGTCGTTGATCTCATCGAAGGGGATGTCCCGATCGATGATCTTCTCGGCGCGGCAGAAGGAAACGATGGTGGCATGGCCTTCCGGGCTGATGAGACCATCGACGGAGAGAGAAGGCCGCAGAAAGCCGATGGCGTGGGCGGCCATATTTCCTGCCGGAAACATCGGCAGGGCCTTTTCCGCCGCCGCCTCGTCACTGTTCCGGTCAAGCCAGATCATTGCCCTGATAACCGCGTTGGCGAACTTCTGGATGGTTTCCGGGTTCTCTCGGACAAATTTCTTGGTCCCGGTGACGATGGTCGATTCGTAGCGGGGCGTGCCGTAGACTTGCTTGTGCTGCTGCGGGTCGGAGACGTCGACGAGGACGTTGGCGCCGATGGCGGCGATCTCCTTCTTGGCGGTGGAGCGCATATAGCAGCCGTCGACATGGCCTTTCTCCAAGGCTGCGAGAGAGGCCCCATAATCCATCTGCGCCCAGTTGACGTCGGTGTCCTTCATGCCTTCCTTGGCGAGGATCGACAGGGCGAAGGAGTGCGGCGCCGAACCCGGGGCGCCGGCAAAAATGGTTTTACCTTTCAGCTGCTTGACCGAGGTGATACCTGGGGCGCCGACGAACATGTAGGGCTTGTTGGTCAAAAGAGCCATGATGATCAACGACTCCAGACCTTTCGCCTGTGCCCTGAGCACCGGCTCGGTGCTGAGCATGGTGAGGTCGGCACTGCCGGCGTGCATGCCCTGGAAGGCTACCGGGCCATCCTTGGTGGTGACGAAGGTCACCTTCAGCCCTTCCTCCTTGTAATAGCCCAGAGTTTCAGCAAGATACGCGGGCAGCCAGAATTCGCTGCGCAGCTCGGCCACGGTCAGCGGGGTCAGCCCGCCTGGCGAGCCTTTCTCGGCGGCAATGGCCTGTTGGCAGAGCGCTGCCAGCATCAAGGTGGCCAGACCGAGCCAGTTCATCGTCTTCCTCATGGTGAAATTCCTCCAGTAATGTGAATGGGTGCAGACATCGTTCACCGGTCCATCCGGTTTTGTCGTTACAAGGTGCCGCTGTAGTCCAGCGGTGGTCGCCACTTGAGCAGCAATCGTTCGATATATTTGAGAATCATGTTGAAGACTATGCCGACGATAAACAGAATGAAAATGCAGGACATCACCCGGTCGACCTTGAAGAAGGAGGTGGCGGAGGAGATGACCCATCCCAGCCCGGCGCTGGCCCCCATATATTCCCCGACGATGGCGCCGATCAGCGACGCCCCCAGACCGCCGCGGACACCGGCGAGAATCCATGGCACGGAGGAAGGGAGGATGACCTTGCGGACGATCTGACCTTGCGAAGCGCCCATCAGCCTGACCGCAGTGAGAATGTTGCGGTCGACGCTCTTTATCCCTCCGTAGGTAGAAAAAAAGACGAGGAAAAAGACCAGCAGACTGGCCATGATGATCTTCGATTCCAGGCCCAGGCCAAACCACAGCACGAAGATGGGGGCCAGGGCCAGCTTGGGGATACCGTATACCGCGGTGATGAATGGCTCGATGATCTTGCCGAGGGTGTCGAAGAGGCCAAGAAAGAAGGCGACCACAATGCCGAAAACTGTCCCAAGCGCCAATCCCCACAAGGCCTCGGCGAGGGTGATGGCGGTGTGTTTGAGCAGATCTCCCTCGCTGTAGAACTGCGGCAGGTCGCGGAGGATCTGGCTGGGCTGGCTGCTGTAGAAAGGATTGACGACACCGCTGGCTGCCAGCAATTCCCATATTGCCATGAGCGCGAGGAACAGGGCGATGCGGATAACGTTCTGCATGGAGGTGCCGGGAGTGCCAAAGGCGAAGTGTTTCATGAGTGCTGGCGTTCCTCTACTTCATCCTGCAGGTCGATCCAAATGCGTTTATGCAGGTTGATAAAGGTGGGGTCGAAGCGCAGTTCAGCGGGAGTCCTCGGCCGGGGCAGGGAGACCAGGTGTTCGGCTTTGACCAGGGCGGGGCGCCGGGTGAGGATAAGTATTCGGTCCGACAAGGTAATCGCCTCGGTGAGATCGTGGGTGATGAAGAGTACCGTTCTCTGCGTAGCCTGCCATAAGGAGAGGATATAGGCCTGCATCATTTCCCTGGTGAAGATGTCGAGGGAGGCAAACGGCTCATCCATGAAGATGATCTCCGGATCCATGGCGAGGATTTTGATGATATCGACGCGCTTGCGCATGCCTCCGGAGAGCTGGTATGGATAGGCGTTCTCGAAGCCCAGCAGATCGGCCTGCCTGACAAGCTCCATCGCTCGCTCGCGCCGCTCCGCTTTTGGCACCCCGCGCAGTTCCATACCAAGCTCGACGTTGGCCAGGGCGGTTCGCCAGGGGAGGAGGCTGTCGGATTGGGAAATGTAGCCGATGCGCGGGGTGATGCCCTGCAGCTTGCGCCCGTCGAGGGTGACCGAACCCGCCTGGGGGGAGAGCAGGCCGGACATGATGTTGAGCAAGGTGCTCTTGCCGCAGCCGCTGGGGCCGACCACCGCCACGAACTCGAAGGGGCGCACCGAGAAGGAGATGTCGGCCAGCACCGAAACCGACGAGCCCCCCTCGGCGACAAAGGCGTGGCGCAGGCCGGTGACGACGAACTTGGCTGGTGCGTTTGACGCATCTGGCGAAGGGTGCTGAGAGGAGTCTTTCATCGATGCTGTCCAGCTGATCTGGCCTTTTGTTGTTCGAGGGCCGTGTAGTAGGTATGGCCGAAACGAAAATCCGGAGCAGGGAGACCTTGGCGGAGCAGCGCGTCAGCGATCGAACGCTTGGCTGCATCGAGTTCCACCGCATCGGCGGTTTTGAGCAATCCGTCCACCGTCCTGGCAAACCTCTGGAATGGGAGGCCTATGGCCAGTTCGTGATCTTTCCAACGTGCCAGATATCTCGTTCCCGAGCAGAGCATGGAGAGATTGAGCTGATCGAGTTCCAGTGGGTGGGCGGTGCATTCGCTGCACAGTGCCTGGTTGCCGGCCATTTTCAACACCGGCTGGGAACCATGGTGATAGGTGTAGCCTTGCACGAGCCGCATGGCGTTCCTCGCCTCGGTGACGACGATGACCACATCGGGGCTGTCTTCAGTGAAGGTGTCGAGGGGCTTGGCGAGGATGCCGCGACAGAATCTGCTGCAGGAGGTCATTCCGCCCGCCACCTGCCTGCAGGTTGCCAGATCATGATAGAGCCCGAAGCCTTCGTAGAGGCGCCCAGAGAAAAAATCTGCGGGGGGCGGGGTAAAGCCCAGTGCCCTGCTGGCCCCGTTGCAGCCGCAACGACTTGCCGCCAACTTGAGGCTTCTGCCCATCATCGCCGCCTTGACCACTACGCAGTAGGCCACCTTGGCCCGAACCGGCGCGGCCGCCGCCTGTTCATAGTCCTCGTCGCTGTACAGGAACTTGATGCCGGCAATGCGTCGTTGCAAAGTCAACAGCGCCCCAGCGGTTGCCGCCAGTTGCTCGCAGCTGAGGTCCTGGACAGGGGCGCCCATTTCACGAGAATCATTCGGCAGGGTCGTCATAGCGGGTCGTTCTCGGCAATGGCATCGAGGGGCAGGCTTATGCCCTGTTCCGCCAGCATCTTGACCAATTCGTCGAGAAAAACCCCTTTGCCGGCGACCTCCTGGAAAGGCTGGGTGGACCGCGAATCGATCATCCCGCCGCAATAGCCTTCGCAGGTGTGTCGGACGCCGCAGCTGGGGCTGCCGTCGACCCCGATGATCTTGTCGATGGTGTAGCCATTGTCGAGGTATTCGCACAGCTGCGCGACGATGGGCGAGAGAAGGTCGCGGCAGTGGCGGCGATAGAAGGGGGTGTCGTACTGGTTCCTGGTCATTCCCCAGCGTTTTACGCCGAGGTAGGTTGTCTCCGGGCAGGGCAGCTGCATGATGCCCGCCCCTGACGCCAGGCACATGTCGACGACATGCGGCAAGATGCCACCGTAATGGGCGAGGCCAGAGATCTTGGCGTTGACATTGAGCAGGCAGTGGCAGAGCACGACGATGCGTTTGTTTCTTTTCATGCCCGGGTCTCCGTGAGGGAAGAAGATGGCTGTTTCAGGCGATGCCGGCGAGAGATCGACGCGAGCTATCATTACGGAGAGTGCTGCCTAAGTCAAATACACAGATCCGATTCCTTTCGGGCACCTATTGGAGAAGTCGATACTGTTGGCCGCATGGCTCACCTGCATCGCTCTTGTTTGCACTGGTGATTCCTGGTGAAGAGGGGGCCTGCTGGGAGAGATGAATGTGAGGCTGAAATGCGTTGCGCGATGGAGGTTGCGCGAGGCGTGAAGCGTTTCTCGGCGGGCGGGGAAGGGGGCAGATATGCAACAGGAGCGGACTGCGGGCCTCTTGCAGGAACGGGGTGGGTGAAGACAGGCGGGGTGGGGAGAAAAGGAGGGAGAGCTGTGGTGGAGAAAAAGCGCGGGAGTGTCGAGAGGACGGCACCCGCGCTTTTTTACTCGGGCTGGATTTGGTCCTAAGCGAGCGAGATCCTCTAGCCTCTGGCCCTGGCCATGGCCCGCTTGAAACCCTCGGCTGAGCGGGCGATGACATCCTCGCCAACGCAGAAGGCGATGCGGAAGTAGCCGGGGGTACCGAAGCCGACCCCGGGGACGGTAAGAATCTTCTCCTCCAGCAGGTGGGCGACGAAGTCGACGTCGCTGGCGATGGGTGATTTGGGGTAGACGTAGAAGGCGCCCTTGGGATCGGTGAAGCTATAGCCGGCTTCGCTGAGGATGCGGCAGATCAGCTCCTTGCGGCGGGCATAGATGGTGGTGTCGACGCTGGCGTCCTGCAGTTCGGCGACGGCGCGCTGCATCAGCGCCGGGGCGTTAATAAAGCCGAGGATGCGGTTGGCCAGGGTCAGGGCGTTGAGCAGCGCCCCCTTTTCTTCGATCTCCGGGTGTACCGCCACATAGCCGATGCGCTCGCCGGGCAGCGACAGGTCTTTGGAGTAGGAGGACACGACGATGCTGTTGCGGTAGGCGGCGAAGATACTCGGCACCTCGTGGCCGTCATAGACGATCTTGCGGTAGGGCTCGTCGGCAATGAGGTAGATGGTGGTGTCGAGGCGGTCCCCGGCCAGGGTGAGCAGTTCGCCGAGGGCCCACAGGCTGTCGGCAGAGTAGATCTGACCGGTGGGGTTGTTGGGTGAGTTGATGAGGATGGCCTTGGTCTTGGCGGTGATTGCCGCCTCGATAGCGGGTAGGTCGAGAGAAAAGTCCTCGGCGGTGGGGGCGATGACGCTGACACCGTTATGGTTGTCGATATAGTTGCGGTAATCGACGAAATAGGGCGAGAGCAGAATAACCTCTTCGCCGGGGTTGAGCAGCGACTTGAGGGTGATGTTGAGGCCGCCGGCGGCACCGCAGGTCATGAGCATGTCGCCGCCGCTGATGGCGACCTGCTGTTCCATGGAAAGCCGGGCGGCGATGGCGTCACGCACCCAGGGATAGCCGCCATTGGGCATATAGCCGTGCACCCCGGGTCGGGTATCAGCGACCAGTTCGCGCAACACCTCGGTGAAGCGTTCCGGCGGCGGGACGTCGGGGTTGCCGAGGCTGAAGTCGCAGACATTGTCGGCGCCGTAGGTCGCCTTCATGCTGGCGCCTTTTTCGAACATCTTGCGGATCCACGATGACGAGGTGGCAAAATGCACCATCTTTTCCGATATGGCCATGGGTGTTCTCCTTTCACTGCGCTGTCGGTGGGCGGCCCGCCCCGGGCAAGATCCGTCGCGGTTTGACCCACGCTCTGCCCGTGTGGACGGTCTGGGGGAGTCGTTTGATTTTGTCGAATACACCTTATTTGCCCCCGCTTTGTCAAGCAAGGAATGGCGGAGGTGGAAAGCGGCTCCCTGAGCGCAGACGTGGGGCTTCATTGGTATGCTGAACGAGTCCCTTCTTGGCCAGGAATTTTATGGCGATTCCCTTCACTCAGGCGGCCTTGGCCTTCTCGTCAGTGACCAAGCTGCTGTATTCGGTATAGAGAATGCGTGGCATGTCGGGCCGTATGTGCAGAATGCATCGGGCAAGATCAAGACCGGTCATGCCCGGCATGGTCTGATCGGTGATGTCCAGGTCGAAGGTCTCTTGCTGACTCTGAAAGGTGGGCAGTGCATCGAGACTGTTTGTTCTCGTGGTCATATGGTAGCCAAGACGTTTGAGTATGGCCTATCCCATCTTGCGACGGGCGTACGGAGTATGCAGCGCAGGGCGAGCTTGTGTTTGTAGCGGGGGAGAGCGAGATTTGCGCGGAGAGGGAGCCGGTTGAGATTGTCCTTTGGTCATGCATGGCAACCATTACAACGAAGGCAGAATCACAGGAGTGATTCTGCCTTCGTTATTGTGTAGTTTCATGACAGGATTACTCGGCAGGCTTTTTTCTCCTGCGCACCGCTGCGAGACCTGCTAAACCTGTGCCGAAGAGGAGCAAGGTGGCTGGCTCAGGTACTGGGGCTCTAGAATCTCCCGCCACGATAGCCTCTCCTGCGATGTCATTGTACGCACCATCATAGAGCACTATGGTTGATGATGGAGAAGTTTCTGACCAAGTGAAGGAATAGCTGATATACCCGTACATGCCGGCGTCGGTTCTGAAGCCGAGATAGCCGCTATGTGAGTTTCCCCATACTCCAGCAGTTTTTCCAGCGACCAGGATCGTGTCCCAATCACCTGCAGTGCTTACGTGGTCACCAAAGTTGGCAGAGCCAATGGTTTCTCCCACGGCATAGGAATCGAGAAAATAGTAATCGCCAATAGAGACATCGATCGTTGAAAAAGTGCCGGTGCCGGGAAACATAAAATCGAAGTAATTACCGGAGTAGCCCGGATCGACAGTAAGCGTGATGGCGTCTCCAAGGTTGATTGCAAGGCCATACCCGCTGCCCAGATCGCCCACGCCGCCCTGGGAAAAGGTTTGTTCAATATCGAAAGGCACTATTGCAGCTGAAGATGTGGCGGTCTGCGCCAGGAAAACGACTCCAACGAGCCAACCTGCGAGTAAATTTTGTTTCATAATGACTCTCCTGGTAAAGTAACGAGTTAGAGTTTCCCTTTGTGTGGCTCCAAGAGGTGCTCGCCAGAAACGGTGTGATCTCAAAAAGCTGTCAACTCCAACGACTCAGGCTGCGACGTCTTGGACTTGTTTCTCGCTTTCTTGATGGTGGAGTAATCTCCTCTTCATCAATCTTGTTGCCGAAATTTATTAGGTTAAGCACTGCGTTAGAAGATTCGGCTTGCATATGCAAGAAGAAGCGAGACACATAACTTCCATATGATGCTAGGTAAAATACTTATATAGCACCATATAAATGTTTCACAGTATACACCTATGTCTTTGGAAATTAAATAAAAATTTATAATAAAATCAAAACGCCTGACATTGTAAAGCCTTCGCGTCAATTATTTGTATATAAGCGATAGCGATGGAGTATGGCTCCTTGTCGGGCATATCAACAACAAGAGCGAACATCTTCCGTCCAAGGGCTGATAGCCAAGCCAGTTTTTGAGTATTCTTCGTCGTTTTGCCTTTATGTCAGTGAAAATCCTCTGGCAGTGATCAACGACGCCAGGGCAGATCTCAATCCAACAGAACCGCTTAAGACTCCTTTGCAAAATGTAGCCTTGGCGACCTATCAGACATTTATCGTGTTGATAATATGTCGATAATTGAAATGGCCATGCGAGGGCGGGGCGACTCCTTACGGAAGCCTCGGGATGCCAAGGTCTGTTACGCGGGCAGACTTCATCTGCAACGTCGGCAGCAGGAAGGTGGCCGGCATTGCGCCGGCCGCGGAGGGGAGGGGAGTGCTAACGGAGGGCGAGGATTATGCGGGCGTCGACGGCCAGTAATCGTTCGCCGCAGCCTTTGACGGGGTTGAGATCGATCTCGGCGATCTGCGGGAAGTCGCTGACCAGGCGGCCGAGGCGCACCAGCAGGTCGATCAGGCCGTCAACGCTCATGCCGGCTTGACCGCGTACCCCATCGAGCAGCAGGCGGCCGCGGATGCCGTTTATCATGCGTCGAGCTTCGTGTTCGTCCACCGGGGCCAGCGCGAAGCGCACGTCCTTGAGCACCTCGGTGTGGATGCCGCCGAGCCCAAACATCAGCAGGTGGCCGAAGTCGCCTTCGCGGCTCACCCCGAGAATCACCTCGAGGCCTTCAACCATCGGCTGCAGCAGCACCCCCGTGGCGCCAGGAATGGAAAGCATCTCCTGCAAGGCCTGAGAAGCAGCCTCCTCGTCGTTGATGCCGAGGCGCACGCCGCCGACATCGGTCTTGTGCAGCGGGCCGATGACCTTCATCGCCAGGGGGAAGCCAAGGGAACGGCAGGCCTCGTGTAACTCGCCCGGCTCGGACACGGTGCGCTCTTGGGGCAGGGGGAAACCTGCCGCCTGCAGCACCTGGCGCACCGCCACCGGGGACAGGATGCCCTCCCTGTCGCGCAGGAGTTCGCCAAGCAGGGGGAGATCGTAGAAGGGCGGGTGGTGGGAAGTCGCGACTTCTGGAAGGGCAGCCAGCTGTGCCACCCGTCCCAGGGCCCTCCCCAATGCGACTTCGTCGGGAAAAAAGACCTTGCCGTGCGAGGTGAAGACATCGATCTTGCCGCGGCACGAGGCCAGCGAGCTGAGCACCGGGTAGACCGGCACCGGGCAATCGTCCATGGCCCTGGCGATGGCCTGGTAAATGGCTCCGTTATCGGAGAGGCCGGAGTCGCCGGTCAAAACCGCCACCCCGTCAAGACACTTTCCTTCGAGACGGCCGAGGGTGTCCAGGATGGCACCGATCTGCTCGGCGGTGCGCGAGGGCAGGGCGTCGATGGGGTTATTGAGCGAGCTCTCCGGCGGCAGAATCTGCGCCAGCTCGTGCCGCGTTTCTTCGCAGAGCTGGGCCAGTTCGATGCCGTGGCGGGCCAGCTCGTCGGCGAGCATCACACCCGGGCCACCGGCATCGGTGACGATGGCCATGCGCCTGCCTGCCGCTCGCCCTCCTGCCGCCCTCAGTACGCAGGCGACATCGATGAGGTCGCCGCGCCCGTCGACGCGGATGATCCCCGCCTTGTCAAACAGCGCGGCGACGGCGGTGTCGCTGGTCGCCATGGCGCCGGTATGGCTGGCCGCGGCCCGCGACCCGGCGGCGGTGGTGCCTGACTTGATGGCCGCCAGCATGCAGCCCTTGGCCCTCAGGCTGCGTGCGTGACGCAACAGGAGCTTTGGCTTCTTGACCGCCTCCATATAGAGCAGGAGGATGCGTGCCGAGCCTTCGCTGTAGTTGTCGTCGTAGAGGGCAAGGAGGTCCTCCACACCCAGTTGCACCGAGTTGCCGAGGTTGAGGACCGTGCCGAAGGACAGGCCGCGGCCGACGGCGGCTTCCATGACATAATCCACGGTGGCCCCGGAGCCGCTGATGAAGTCGACCGCCCCTCCCGGAAGCTGCGGGACGATGCCGGCGAACTTGCCCTTGTAGGAGGTGGTGAGAAAGCCCGAGCAGTTGGGGCCGACCAGGGCCATGCCGGCCTGGTCGGCGATACGGCGCATCTCCTGCTCCACGGCCTTGCCGGCTTCGTCTTTTTCGCCGAAGCCGGAGGTGAGGACGATGGTGGCGCCGACGCCGCGCTCGGCCAGTTCGGTTACCGCCGCCAGCACCATGCGCGAGGGGATGGCGATGATCGCCAGGTCGGGCACCCCAGGTAGCGCAGCCACCGAGGGAAAAGCGGGGACGGAGAGGATCTGCGCCGCTTTGGGGTTGATCGGCCACAGCTCGCCCTGGTAGCCATGGTCGAGGATGCTCTTGAACACCCGGCCGCCGGGCTTCAGCGGATCGCCGCTGGCGCCGACGACGGCGATGCTGCCTGGGTGGAAGAGGCACTGGAAGATGCGCGATGACCCTTGCCGGCGTGCGGCCGGACCAGATTGCGGTTGGCGGTTCATGTGTCTGTCCTTTGCTGATTATTGCCGGCAGAGGTCGCGGCCGGCCAGGAAGGCCCGGTAGTTGCCGGGCCAGGCCGGCGGCGGGGTCACTTCCTGCAGGGCCTTGAGCCAGATTCCCTCGGGGATGGCGGCAAAGGGCTCGATGGTGCTCAGTCCGCCCATCATCACCACGTTGGCGCTGCGTCCGCTGGCGTCGCCAAGCTCGACGGCGGCGGCGAGCACGTCGACCTCCACCACTCGCCAGGGTGCGAGATGCGGGCGGATGGCCTCGAGGGAGGGGTAGTCCTCAGCCTTCATGCCTTGCGGGACCATGACCGTGCGCGCCACGAGGATGGTGCCACCAGGGCGCAGCATGTCGAGGAAGCCGGGCCGCAGCAGCTCACTGACCTCCATGACGATGAGGCAGTCGGCCTCCCGTGGCAGCAGCACCGGGCTGTGCACCCGGCCGCAGGCGAAGGTGCTGATTACCGGTCCGCCCATCTGCGCCATGCCGTGGGTCTCGCCTTTGACGATATTGTCCTCGCCGTAGCCGGCGAGGAAGGCCACCTGGGTGAGGACGCGGCCGAAGAAGAGGTTGCCCTGGCCGCCGACGCCACGGATGGCCAGGCCAAGACGGGCCGGCAGCCTGTCGCGGGCGACCGTCGCCTCGGCCAGGGCCGGTGGCGATGCCAGCTGGCTGGCCTGGCGGGCCGGGCTATCCTCGGCGGTCAGCGGCACCATCGCCTTGAAGGGGCACATCTGCATGCACGAGAAGCCCTGGCCGCCGCAGCCGGAGCAGAGGTTGGTGAAGCGCGGGAAGCCCTCCGGGCCGACTTCGATACCCGGGCAGATCATGCAGGCATAGCACTTGTCGCACTTTTCCTCATCAATTTTCAGCCGCACATGGAGTTTTGCCGGCGGCAGCTTCTTGAGGCAGCCGCCGCGCACCACCAGGGTAGTGAAAGCCCCGCCGGCAGCCTCCTTGAAGGCCTGGCGCAGGGCTTTCTGCAGCTCGATGCGGTCATAGGCGTTGACCGCCACCGTCGGCGTGCCGGTGGCTGCCAGGGCAGCGACGAGGTCGAAGGTGTTGGCGTCTCCGGCGAGGTTGACCGGCGAGGTCGGCGCCGGCTGGCCGCCGGTCATCGCCGTCCAGTAGTTGTCGAGCACCACCTTGACCCCCGGCACGTGGCGGAAGACGGTGTTGCGGGTGGCGTCCATGCCGCTGTGGCATTCGGTACTGTCGCCGAGGACGCTGATCACCTTGTCGGCCATCTCCGGCCGCGACAAGACGTAGCCGGCCCGCTTGGCCTCGCTGGCTCCCATGGCGACGCCGGTGTCCATGGCACCGAGGAAGTAGAGCAGGGCGTTGCAGCCGATATCGCCGAAGATGGCGGCCAGCCGCCCGCGCCGCTTCATGGTCGACAGGGTCTCGGCGAAGAGGCGGTAGGGGCAGCCGGGGCAGATCATCGGCGGGCGATTGACCGGGGCGGGCAGGGGGGTGGCGGCAGGCTGCTGAGCGGTGGCGAGGCCGAGACGGTCGGCGACCAGGGCAGGGCTGTACTCGGTACAGGTGTTGAACGCCGTCTTGCCGGAGGTGGCGATGCCAAGGATGGCCAGCTCTTCCTGGAGAAAGCGGTAGCCGTCGTCGATGACCACGATGTCTCCAGCGATGCCCTCGCGGAAGCTGCGGATGAGCTCCCTGGGCAGGGGGTTGGTGAAACCCAGCGAGAGGATGTCGACGTCGAGGCCGAAGGCTTCGCGGACTTCGCGGGCATAGACGGTGTTGGCGCCGCTGGTGATGATGCCGGTCTTGCCGGCGCCCTTGATCCAGCGGTTATAGGGCGACCGCTCGACCATCTCCTCGAGCCCGGCCATGCGCACCTGCTGCACCTGGTCGTAGTTCTTGCGGGCGATACCGGGCAGGGAGTTGAAGCGGCGCAGGTCGCCGTCCATCTCTGCCGGTTCGCGCTTCTGCAGGGGGTTCATGCGCACCAGGCCCTCGCTGTGGCAGAGGGCTCCCGAGGCGAGGATGACCACCGGAGTGGCGTAGCGGCGGCCGATGTCGACGGCGATGGCGGCGGCCTCGAGCATCTCCTGGTGGCTGCTCGGCTCGAAAACCGGCACGAAGCAGCTCTTGAAGAGGTAGCGCGGATCAACGAGGTGCTGGGTGGAGCTTGGCGTGAAGTCGCTGGCGATGAAGTAGATGAGGGCGCCGCGCGGCTCGGTGAAGAAGGAGGCGCTGGTGAAGAGGTCGCCGGCCTGGAAGAGGCCGGGAATCTTCATGGTCACCACCGCATCGCGTCCGGCCAGGGTGTGGCCGAGGCCGACGCCGACTGCTACAGCCTCGTTCACCGACCAGCCGACGGTGATCAGGTCCTGCACCTGGGAGAGGCCGCGGTCGATGACCTCGGTGCTGGGCGTTCCCGGATAGCCGTCGGCGGCATGGATGCCGGCTCGGACGCAGCCCACGGCAAAGGCGATATTGCCCTGCAGCACTTCGGCTTTCCCTGCTTCAAGGTGGCAAAGTTCGGCGATCTTGTTGCGTTTCATGGGGACTCCTTTGGCCACGGTCTCCCGTTGGCGGTGTGGGGTGATGGCAGGTTCCTCGCTGAGTATCTCCTCGCGACATCTCGTTGCTCGATATATAGGTCAAAGGTATGACGTATGGTGTTTGACAAATCTGTAGCGGATTTGGTATGGTGTGTCAACAGTTTTATGATGGCGATTCGACCAGAAGCGGCAAACGTGAGGAGTGTCATGGTGCAACCAATAAAACATGTCGGCAGACCGCAGAATCTCTATGTGGAGGCCATGCGTTCGATCAAGGATGCCATCTTCCGCGGGGATTTTGTCTCCGGACAGTCGCTACCCAGCGAAAAGGAATTGTCGCTGCTCCTCGGGGTCAGTCGCCCGGTGCTACGCGAGGCCCTGCGGGCCCTGCAGATCCAGGGTTTTCTCGATGTTCGTCGCGGCAGTCGTGGCGGGACCTATGTCACCGATCTCGGCAATATTTCCATCCGCGACAACCTCGAAGATCTCCTGCGCACCGGCAGACTGTCGATGGCCGATATCACCGAGGCCCGCTCGCTTCTCGAGCCCGAAGTTTTCCGTCAAGCCGCATACAAGGCCAGCGAGGAGGACCTGGCTGCCATGGAACTGGTGGTGCGAGCGGCCAACGAGACCACGGACAAAAGGCAGCGCATAACCTATCACTCGGATTTTCACCGCCTGGTGGCCAAGGCCTCGGGAAATTCCATCTATGCCCGCTTCATGCAGATCATCTTCGATTTCATGGAAGTCTTCGCCATGACCATCAAACCCGCCGACTTCCGCGTCCATGACGATCGTGACCATCCCGAAATCTTCGCGGCCCTGCGACGGCGAGATGGGGAGCGGGCGGCGGCCTTGGCCCGGGACCATGGCATGAGGGTCACCGAGACCATGCAGAAGCTTGAGAAACAGTGGCTGCAGGCCATGGAACGCTCCAGTTACTGAGTCGTTTCCCGCCTTCTTTCCCCCTCCGTTGGTCTTTTCCTGCCGATCATCTGCGCAGGCAGGCCGCCAGCCTTTCTATAGGGTGCAATGCCTGGCGCCCGGTGCCGTCCTTGATCTGCTCGCGGCACGAGGTGCCGGCGGCGATGATGGACGTTTGCGGGGCGGCGGCACGTACTGCCGGAAAGAGCACCTGCTCGCCGATGGCCATCGAGATCTCGTAGTGTTCCTTTTCGTGACCAAAGGCCCCGGCCATGCCGCAGCAGCCGCTGGGGATTTCCTCGACGATGCTGTTGGGGATGAGGCCGAGCATGTCGAGCACCAGGCCGCTGGTGCCCATGGACTTCTGGTAGCAGTGGCTGTGCACGAGGATCTTTGCCCCCGCTGCGCCGCCGTCGAGTTTCTCGGCCAGGGCGGCACGGTTCTCCGGGCGGGTGACGAACTCCTCGAAGAAGAAGCTGTTGTCGGCCACCAGCCGCGCCTCCTCGCTGCGCAGAAGATCAGGGTATTCGTCACGGAAACAGGCGATGCAGCTTGGCTCGACGCCGACGATGGGCGTGCCGCGCCGGGCGTGGGCGACGAGCAGGGCGACGTTGTGGCGGGCGTTCTTTTTCGCCTCGGCGAGCAGACCCTTGGAGATCATCGGCCGGCCGCAGCACTGGCGCTCCTTCTCGCAGATGACCTCGTAGCCCATGGCCTGCAGCACCGCCACCGCCGCCTGCCCAAGCTCGGGGCGGTGGTAGCTGAGGTAGCAGTCATCCCAGAGCAGCACCTGGCCCCGTGGCGCGGGGCCGGTTGCGGAGGCGGTGGCGAACCAGTGCTGGAAGCTTTGTTTGGCGAGCAGCGGCAGTTCGCGGCGCCGGTCGAAGCCGAGGCTTACCTCGAGCAGTCGTTTGAACAGGGGGCTGCTATAGAGGGCGTTGGCCAGCTGGGGCACCGCCGAGGCCAGCTTCGACGACACGCCCATCAAACCCACCACCCGGCTGCGCAGGGGCACGCCGTGCTTCTCCTGGTAGATGGCGAGAAACTCGTACTTGAGCTTGGCCATATCGACGCGGGTGGAGCATTCCTGGCGGCAGGCCTTGCAGGCCAGGCAGAGGTCGAGAGCCTCGTAGACCTTGGGGGAGGTCAGGCCGTCGGGGCCGAGCAGGCCGGTGATGGCGGCGCGGAGGATATTGGCGCGGCCGCGGGTGGTGTCCTTCTCGTCGCGGGTGACGCGGTAGGAGGGGCACATGGCTCCCGAGACCTGCGAACGGCAGATGCCCTGGCCGTTGCACATCTCCACCAGTCCAGCGAAGCCACCGTAGTGGGAGAAGTCGAGATGAGTCTTTTGTGGCGCCAGGGGAGTCGTGTAGCCGGGAGCGTACTTGAGCCAGGCGGTATCCCAGGGGGCGATGACCTCTCCCACCACTTTGCCGGGGTTGAGCAGGTTGCCCGGGTCGAAGCAGCGCTTGACCTCGATGAAGGCCCGGTGCAGCCGCTCGCCATAGAGCTGCTCGTTGAACCAGCTCCGCGCCAGGCCTTCGCCATGCTCGCCGGTGGTCGAGCCGCCGTGGGCGATGGCGATGGTCATGATCTCGCGGCAGAGCAGCTCCATGGTCTTCAGCCCCTGCGGGGTGCGCAGGTTGATGTCGAGGCCCATGTGCAGGCAGCCGGCGGAGGCGTGGGCATCGAAGTTGATCTCCATGCCGAACTTCCTCCCGGCGGCGATGACGTCCTGGGTGTAGCCGTTCATCTCCTCCACCGGCACGCTGGCGTCGTCGATGACCCAGACGCGCTTGTCGTCCCCCGGCTTGCTCATGATGAGGCCGAAGATCGACTTGCGGATATGCCAGACGTTGCCGATCTCCTCGGCGGTGACGCAGTGGCTGAAGCGTGACGAGAGATCCCCGCCCTGCAGCAGCTTCTCCACGGCGGCGGCTCGCTCGGCGAGGACTTGCCCATCGTTGCCGGAAAACTCGACGATGAGGATGGCTCCGGGCAGGCCGTGTACGAATCGGCGCAGCCGGTCGCCGATGATCGGGTGATCGGCGGCGAGGCGCAGGGTGGGCGCGGTCATCAGCTCCACCGCCGCCACCCCCTGCTGGAGGATGAGCGGCACCGAGCGCAAGGCGGTGTCGAGGTCCTTGAAGTGGGGGATGGCGAGGCGCACCACGCGCGGCCGCTCCACCAGGCCCAGGCGCACGCGGGTGATGGTCGCCAGGGTGCCCTCGCTGCCCACCACCAGTGGGGAGAGATTGAAGGGCAGGCCGTCGTCGAGGCGCTTCTTGATGCGGTCGAGGCCATAGCCGGCGACGTTGCGCCAGGTGCGCGGGAAGCCCATGGCGATGTCTGCGCCGTATTCGGCGACAAGCGCCGGGATGCGGCGATAGAGGCCGCCGAGCAGGGTCTGCGCCCCCGCCAGGCGCTTCACTTCCTCGGCGCTCTTGTCGTCGAAACGGGCCAGGCTGCCATCGGCGAGTACCACCTCGAGGGCGGTGACGTGGTCGGCGGTCATACCGTAGAGAAAGGAGTGCGAGCCGGTGGAGTTGTTGCCGGCCATGCCGCCCATGGTGGCGACGGCACTGGATGAGGGGTCGGGGCCGACCATCAGGCCGTGCGGGGCGAGGTGCCGGTTGAGGACGTCGAGCACCACCCCGGTCTCCACCTCGACCCAACCTTCGGCGACGTTGAGCTCGACGATGCGGTTGAGGTACTTGGAGAGGTCGAGCACCAGCCCGGTGCCCACCGTCTGTCCGGAAACGCTCGAGCCGCCGCCGCGAGGGATGATCGCGACGCCGTGGCGGGCGGCGACGGTCATCGCCGCCTGGACATCGGCCACCGTGCGCGGAACTACCACGCCGAGGGGCTCCTTGCGGAAGTCCGAGGCGTCGGTGCTGTAGAGCTGGCGGCTGAGGTCGTCAAAACGGATCTCGCCGCTGACGGCCTGGCGCAGTTCGCGTTGCAGGGAGGCCAGCGGGGTGTCGGTGGCGGTGGAGTCGGTATGGCTCATGGCGGTGTCGGCGGAGATAGAGTTAGAGGATGCGGGTCAGCCAGAGGGAAATGTCGGGGATATAGGTGATCATCATCAATCCCAGCAGGATCAGCCCCATAAAGGGCAGCACCGCCCGGCCGATCTCGGTCAGCGACTTGCCGGTGATGCCCATGGCGACGAAGAGATTGAGACCGAAGGGAAAGGTGAGAAAGCCGAGCTCGATGTTGACGATCATCATGATGCCGAAGTGGACGAGGTCGATGTCGTACTGCTGCAGGGCGATGAAGAGGATCGGCGAGATGACCACCACCGCCGAGACGATGTCCATGAAGCAGCCGACAAGGATGAAGAAAATGTTGATGACCAGCAGGAAGAGGTATTTGTTTTCAATATGGCTGACGATGAACTCGGCCGCCAGGGCGGGCAGCTTCTCCCTGGTCAGCAGCCAGATGAAGGTCATGGCGCAGGCGATGATGAAGAGCAGCACCGAGGAGAGAACCACCGACTCCTTGAGCACCTCGTTGAGCTTCTTCATATCCATGTCTTTATAGATGAAGAACTCGACGAAGAGGGCGTAGATGACGGCGATGGCCGAGGCCTCGGTGGGGGTGAAGATGCCGAAGTAGATGCCGCCGAGGATGATCACCGGCATGGCGATACCCCAGGAGGCGCTGCGCAAGAGGCGCCAGCGTTCCCCCTTGGCATAGACCACGGTGGTTTTCCAGCCATGGCGCCTGGCGAGGATGAACGAGTAGGCGATGAGAATGGCGCCGATGAGCAGCCCGGGGACGATGCCGGCCATGAACAGCTTGCCCACCGAGACGTTCATCACCAGCGCATAGAGCACCATGGGGATGGATGGCGGGATGAGGATTCCCAGGGAGCCGGTGGAGGTGAGCAGGCCGACGCTGAAGCGCTCGTCGTAGCCGTGTCGGATGAGGGCGGGAATCATGATCGAGCCGATGGCAATCACTGTCGCCGGGCTCGAGCCGGAGATGGCGGCGAAGAAGATGCAGGCGAGGATGGCGGCAATGGCCATGCCTCCCGGCAGGTGCCCGACCATGAGCTGCATCACCTCGACCAGCTTCTTCGAGATCGACCCTCTGGCCATGATGTTGCCGGAGAGGATGAAAAAGGGGATGGCGAGGAGGATGAAGTTGTCCATGCCGTTGAACAACTGCTGCACCAGGGCCTGCAGGGGGACCGGCAGGAAGAAGTGCACGGTGGCGGTGGTCACGCCGAGCATGACGATGGCCACCGGGGTGGAGATGAGCAGCAGGGCGACGAAGAGTACCGCCATGAAGGCTAGCATAGGTGACCTCCTTTTCTGCCGCTGGGGGTCGTTCCGAAGAAGAGGTCGCGCAGGCGCAGGCAGCCCTGGAGGAAAAAGCGAACGGTCATCAGGCAGGCGAAGATGGCGATGGGCAGATAGGGCACGTACATCGGCAGGTGCAGCACCGGGGTGGTGGCGCCGAACTTGGCCAGCTTGCCCACCTGGATCCAGCCGTACCAGCCGACCACCCCCAGGGTCAGCGCGGAGATGAACATGGCCAGCGCCTGGCAGAGGAACCTGCCGCGCGCCGGCAGGGCGTTGACCAGGGCATCCATGGCGAAATGCGAACCGCTGCGGATGCACATGCCGGCCCCGACAAAGGTGATGAGGACGGTGATGTAACGCGAGCCTTCCTCGACCCAGTCGAAGGAGATGCCGAAGGCATAACGGGAAACCACCTGGACGCTGGTGATCAGGGCGATCAGCAGCAGGGTGTAGCCGATGAAGGTCTCTTCGATCTTGTTGAGACGGGCGATAAGATTGTTCATGCTCGACCTCGGGGCTGGAAGGGTGGGCGAAGTCATGGGGCGCCGGGCGAGAGGCTGCCTCGCTTCCGGGGGGCGGGAAACATCCCTCTTCTCAGGAGGATGTTTCCCGCCCATTTCATCTCTACTTGCTATATTGCTTGATCTTCTCCTGCATCATCTGCAGGTAGCTCATGCCGGCAAAGCGCCCGTACTCGGGCTTGTTGGGAATGTTGCCGACTTCTTTCTCGAACTTGGCGTGCACCGGCTTGACCGCCTGATAAAAGGCGTCGCGCTCCTCCTTGGACAAGCGGGTGATTTTCACCTTGCCCTCGGCTTCGAGCTTGGCGGTGATCTCGGCCAGCATCTTCATGCCGCCTTCACGATTCATTTTTATCATCATCTCCGAGGCCTCGCGGAAGATCTGCTGCTGCTCCGGGGTCAGGCTCTTCCACAGGTCGATGTTCATCAGGCGGATGGTCTCGGTGAGCGAGTAGTTGGTGATGGTGGCGTAGGGGCAGACCTCGGTGAACTTCATCAGCGCCGAGGTGAGGATGGGGTTCTCCTGGGCGTCGATGACCCCCTGCTGCAGGGCGTTATAGACCTCGGGGAAGGGCATCGGCACCGGGCTGGCGCCGAGGGCCCGCCAGGTCTCGAGGAACACCGGGGACTCGATGACCCTGATCTTCAGCCCTTTGACGTCTTCGGGCTTGCGCACTTCGCGCTTGGTGTTGGTGAGATCGCGCATCTCGTTTTCCCCGTAGCCGAGAAACATCATGCCCTTGTCGGGGAAGATGTCGCCGTACATCTTGAAGAACTCGGCGTCGGCCAGGACTGAATAAGCAACTTCACGGGACGGCCACAGGAAGGGCAGGTCGAACAGGGCCACCTGGGGAACGAAGTTGGAGAGCACCGCCGTGGTGCAGTCCATCATGTCGAGGGTGCCGCTCTGCACCTGCTCGACCATGGAGCGTTCGCTGCCCAGCTGCCCGAGGGGGAAGAGGTCGATGGTGATTTCTCCCTTGGTCTTGTCCTTGACGTAGGCGGCAAATGCCTCGCCGGCCTTGACCTCGGGGTGGGTCGGCGGGGCGATGAAGCCGTACTTGAGGTTCATCTTGGCGGCCGCGGGACCGGCGACGCCCAAGAGGATGCAACAGGTGGCGATGACGGAAGCAATCTTCTTCATTCCTCTTCCTCCATAGAAGGGGTTGGCCCGGCGCTGGCCGGGGTTTGGGTAAATCTCCACCTCTCGAAAGCGAGAGGCTGAAGACCGTATCGACACTCCTGGTGGCCGCCATGCTGAAGAAGGCAGGCGGCGATCTGCCACGGCATTGTGCTCGTCATTGGCATGTCAGCACCGGCAGGATGACACCCCCGGCGGGAACGACGTTGACTGTCGCCGTCGGGTGCCTGGCGGCGGCCAGGTCTATCGCCTCCCCCATAGAGGCCGCCGGCAGAAAGCCAAGGCGGCCGATATCCGTCGCCGGCATGCCCGGGCAGACGAGAATCACGGTGAAGTCGTTCAGGGCGAGCATGGTTTGCGCCATCGACATGTTGAGCTCCGGCGGTGCGTCGGCGAGGATCGGCCGCCCGGCGGCGAAGCTGGCGAAGACTGCCTGGCGCAGGGCCCCACCATGCTCGGAGCGAAAGCGCACGCAGGCGTCGAGATAGGTCTCCGGCAGGGGGCTGCGGCAATCGGCGTAGAGGATGATGGTACCTCCCTTGGCGGTGATCATCGAGGCCGGTGCCAGCGGTTTCATGATCTGCGGGCCCTGATCGTAAGGGAAAGCGGAGATCACTGTCACCTCGGCCTTGCCGTAGAACAGGCGGGAGGTGAGCTGCCGGCACAGCGTGGTGCCGGCGAGGTGGGCGGCGGCAGGAGTGCCGGCCACCACATGGCGCAGGCGGTCGCCGTTGTCGAGGACGCTGTTGACGATGAAGTCGAGACGTCCGGCGCTGGCCAGGCGCTCGATCTCGTCGCGGAAGTCGTTGCCGTCGAGGCTGCCCAGCGCCGAACGGTCGCGGAAGGCATGGCGCAGGTGGTGCTCGAAGATGGAGCGGGCATCGGCGATGCCGGGGAAGAGGATCTTGCCGCCACCGCCGAAGCCATTGAGGGGGTGGGGGAAGATGGAGCCGATACCGAGGCGGAAGTCGGCCCTGTACGCCAGCCCGTTGATGAGCACCGGGGTGCCGCCGGGCAGGGTGGCGATGGGCACCAGGTCCTCCCCGTGGCAGTCGTGGTTGACGAAGCGGTAGCGCTCGACGGTAGCCTCGCCGAAGGTCTGGCGCAGCTCGCGGTCGGTCAGCGGGCGATGGGTGCCGAGGGCGATGAGGATGGTGATATGCTCGTCGGGCATACCGAGCCCGGACAGGATGCTGAGGACCTCGCCGAGAATGATGTGCTTGGGGGAGGTGCGCGTCAGATCCTCGATGAGGATGCACACGGTGTGCGACGGCCGCAGCAGCTTGTCGAGCGGGGGGCAGTCATGAGGGCGTTTAAGCGCCTCCCGGGCGAGCAGGGCGGCATCGACGTGCTCGTCGCTCGCGGGGAAGTCGGCCAGGGTGGAGAGTTGCCAGCCGGGTGGAAAGGTCAGCGGCAGGGGGGCGGCGAGGCTGTGCAAATAGGGCGCCCTGGTGCCCTGTTTGGGCTCTGTGCCTTCCATGCTGTTCCCCTTGAGAAAGGTTGTGGTTCACACATCTGGCCAATCCGCAGTAAAGATTACATGAAAGAATATCTTTCGCAACTTCTTTTTTTACCGTTACTCCTTCTTGTGTCGGGTGAGTTGCACAGCTTAATAATTGACTCATTGCCCTTTATGAGGAAACGTGGTAAGACCACAATTGAATGGGGAAGACGGCCTGACGTCAAGTCTCTACCCGGAAGGTACCGGAGATGGCTGGCCACGGTCGCATCTCTCCTAAACCATTGCGGCCGAGGGGCCTGTCCGCTACAGTGAGGAACTATGATCAAGCCGGTAAAACATCGTAATATTGCCGATCAGGTGTTCGAACAGCTGCGCGACATGCTCTATCGCGGCGAGGTCGGCCCCGGAGAGCGTCTGATGTCCGAGCGCGACCTCGCCGCCCTCTTCGAGGTCGGGCGGCCGACGGTGCGCACCGCCATACAGCGGCTCATCGACCAGGGGCTGGTGGAGAGCCGCCGCGGTGTCGGGGTCTTCGTCCTCGATCAGGAGAAAATCGTCGAGAAGCGGCCCCTGCTCCAGGCCCTCAACGGCGAGACCTACACCATCGCCGATATCCAGGAGATCCGCATGGCCCTGGAGGGCAAGAGTGCCGAGTTGGCCGCACAGCGCGCCACCGACGAGGATATCCGCCTCATCAGGAGGGGTATCGAGCGGATGAAGCGGGAGCGCATCGAGCACGAGATCCGCATCAATACGGATATCAGCTTCCATATGAACATCGCCTATGCCAGCAAGAACGTGGTGCAGATCCACCTCATGAAGAGCTTCTACGAGGTACAGACCTACGCCATGTCCTACTCCTATACCAAGGTGCTGGAGTCGCTGCGCATTGACGAACTCATCGACGGCCAGCACGACGCCATCTTCCAGGCTATTGTCGCGCGCAATCCCGACAGCGCCCGCCAGGCCATGGAGAAGCACATCGGCACCATCCTGGAAATCTGCCGCGAGCACGGCCTGTAACAAGGACATGGCCGGCCGAAAAGACATCTACCTGCCGGGCAGCGGCGTCGAAGTAAAAAAGACCCTCTGCGCCATCTGCGAGGGGGCCTCGACGAGCTGCGGCATGAACGTCTATGTGCAGGACGGCAGGGTGCTCAAGGTGGAGGGCATGAAGGAGTTCCCTCACAACCGCGGCACCTTGTGCGCCAAGGGCAATGCTACCCGCCAGTACGTCTACAATGCCGAGCGATTGCAGACGCCGCTGCGGCGGGTGGGCCGGCGCGGCGAGTTCGTCGAAATTTCCTGGGAAGAGGCTTATGGGGAAATTGCCGAGCGCTTGCTGGCCATCAAGAAAAAACACGGGGCGGAGGCGGTGGTCTTCGCCGTCGGCTACAGCAAGTGGCTGCGCCCCTTCGCGCAGCGCCTGGCGATCAGCTTCGGCTCGCCGAATTTCGCCACCGAGTCGAGCACTTGCCATTTCGCCACGGTGATTGCGGCCAAGCTCACCTACGGCGCCTGGGGGGCGCCGGACATCGCCAACTGCCGCAGCCTGCTGGTATGGGGGCGCAACCCGTTCTTTTCGGCGACGCCCGCGGCGCGGCCACTGATCGAAGCGGCCGAGCGGGGGGTGAATATTATCGAGGTCAACCCGCTGGTCACCCATCTCAGCCGCTATGCCACCTTGCGCCTGGCCCCGCATCCGGGCAGCGATGGCGTCCTGGCCCTGGGCCTGGCCCGGGTGATCGTCGACGAGGGTCTTCATGACCGCGAGTTCATCGAGCGCCACACTTACGGCTTTGACGAATACCGCGCCCTCATTTCCCGCTTTACGCCGCAGGAAACGGAGCGGCTGAGCGGGGTGCCCGCCGCGGATGTCGTCCGCGCCGCGCGGCTGCTTGCCACCAGCGGCCCCGCCGCCATCATGACCAGTGCCTCCTCCACCGTCCACCACCTGGACGGGGTGCAGAACCACCGTGCCATCCTCTGCCTGAGCGGGCTGACCGGCAACTTCGACGCCCCTGGCGGCAACCACGTGGTCCCCGAGACCTGGCTCCATGTCGGTTGCAGCGCCGTTACCCGGCAGCGGGAGTTCACCTTTCCCCGCCCCCTCGCCGAGCTACCGCCCCGCGTCGGCGCCGATGTCTTCCCGGTGTGGTGCCGCTTTGTCGGCGAGGCCCAGGCCATGCACCTGCCGAAGCAGATCCTCTCAGGCAAGCCCTACCCCCTGCACGCCATGCTTGCCTTTGGCTGCAACCACCGCATGTGGCCGGGCAACGACGTCTTCGAACGCGCCCTGGAGAAGCTCGATTTCTTTGTCGATGTCGACCTCTTCCTGACACCCACCGCCCGTCGCGCCGACATCGTCCTGCCCGCCTGCAGTTCGCTTGAGCGCAGCGAGCTGCGCTTCTACAGCTGCGACCATGTCATCCTCACCGAGCCGGCCATCGCCCCGCTGGGTCTGGCCAGGGCGGACAGCGACATCATCATCGAACTGGCCAGGCGCATCGCCCCTGACGACACCTTGCTTGGTGCAGGCTATGAGGCCTGCCTCGAGTACATCCTCCAGCCGAGCGGCCTCACCGTCACCGAGCTCAAACGGCACCCCTCGGGCCTGTCGCTGGGCGGGCGGCCGGGGATAACCGCTTCCGGCCACTATAAATATCGCCAAAACGGCTTTGCCACCCCCACCGGGAAAATGGAGTTCGTCTCCACCGTTCTCGGCGAGATGGGTTTTGCGCCGCTGCCCGTTGCCGCCGCGCCTGGCGGAGATCAAGACATGGAGGCGGCGGATTTCCCGCTGTTCCTCGTCACCGGGGTGCGGCTGCCGATGTACATGCACTCGCGCACCTTCCGTAACCCGTGGAATCGCCAGCTCCACCCGCTGCCCACGGTGTCGCTCAACCCGCAGACGGCGGCCGCGCGCGGCATCGGCGATGGCGAGGAGGTGCTGCTGCGCACGAAGCGCGGCGAGGTGCGGGTGCGGGCGCAGCTGACCGGTGTCGTGCCTGGCGATATGGCCTGCATCTACCATGGCTGGCCGGAGATCGAGGTCAACCGGCTGCTACACCCGGACCGCCTCGACCCCATCTCCGGCTTTCCGGCCTGCAAATCGCTGCGCTGCGCTATCGCCAAGGCGCCGCCCCTGCCCGGCTGAGGTGAGTCGATGCGATTGACCTTTTTCTTTGACGAGAAACGTTGTTCGGGGTGTCTGGCCTGCGTTGTCGCCTGCCGTGACGAGCACGATATCGCGGCACATCTGCCAGCGTATCGCGTGGTGCGGGGGAGGGAGGATGGCCCCTTTGCGCCGGGGGTGAGCTATTCGTCGCTGGCCTGTTTGAACTGTGCCGATGCCCCGTGTCTCGAGGTCTGCCCTTCGCAGGCCATCTTTCGCCACGAGGAGACGGGCATCGTCGACGTACGGCGCGACCTCTGTCTTGGCTGCCAGGCTTGCGCCGCCGTCTGCCCCTGCGCAGCGCCGAGCTTTGCCGGGGACGGCCTCATGGCCAAATGCGATTCCTGTCAGAGCCGTGTCGCCGCCGGCCTTGAACCGGCCTGCGTGCAGACCTGCACCACCGGCGCGCTCCGCTTTGGCCCGGCGTCGTGAAAGCGAGGCCGCCGCGGCCATGGCGGCTCGTCAGCGCGAACCATCCCCTCAGCTGTCAGCCGCCTGCTTCTTGAAGAAGTCGTAGGCCTGGTTGATCTCTTTCATCTTCTCTTCGGCGACGAGGCGGAACTCCTCGCCGAGATGTCGCACCTTGTCGGGGTGGTACTGCATGCTCAGCTTGCGGTAAGCCTTCTTGATCTCCTCCATGTCAGCCCCTTTGGGCAAGCCGAGTATGGCGTAGTAGTGGTCTGCGCCGTTGGCCGCCGTCTCGCCGCCTTGACGGTTGCGGTGGCGGTATTTGGCCTCCATGGTCTGCTGCGTATAGGCGGGGATGTCGAGATAGGCGGCGATGCGCCGGGCGATATCCAGCTCCTGGGCCGGGACCTCGGCCTTGGTGAAGAGCATCTGATAGATGAGCTCGACGAGGATGAGGCGCGGCTCGAAGGCGAAGGAGGCCTTGAACTCCTGCAGCAACGGCTCGAGAGCGAGCGGCATGCCGTTGGCTTCCTTGATGAGCTCCTTGACCCAGAGCATCTGCGTCTGGTTGTAGCGCAGCGAGTACTGGAAGAAGCGGTGGATGGTCTGCACTTCCTCGCGGCTGACCTTGCCGTCGAGCTTGGCGATGAAGACGAGGATGCGCACCAGCAGGGTGACGAAACGGTTGTGGGTTTCCGTCTGCGACTGCTCGTAGGTGGAAACCCTTTGCTGCACCCAGTAGCTGAAGCCCCAGAAAAGGGCGATAAAGAGCAGGATTCCGGCAAGCCCAGTGTAGATGAGGGTGCCGAGGAAGGTGATCAGCGCCGGGGCGCCGCCGGTGACGAAGACGAGCAGCAGGAGGATGAGCAGGCATCCGCCGCAGCCCGGAGGTTGCTGGCGTTGGTAGTTCATGGCTGTATGGCGCCCTCCCTTGCCGTCTGGCCTTGCGGCAGGTGGCGGGCGTAAAAGGTGCGGGGGTGGTTAGGGCTCGCGTGGTGACTGTCGGGCCTGGGCAAGGGATTCATCGTCGGCTAGCGGCCGTGCTCCTCCCTGGAATGGAAGAGGGCGGCGACGAAGTCGTCGGCATTGAAGTCGCGCAGGTCTTCGAGTTGCTCGCCGATGCCGATGAAGCGGATGGGGATTTTCAGGCTGCGGCAGATATTGATGACGATGCCACCCTTGGAGGTGCCGTCGAGCTTGGTCAGGGCGATGCCGGTGACCCCGACCCCCTCGTTGAACAGCTTGGCCTGGGAGATGCCGTTCTGGCCGGTGGTGGCGTCGACCACCAGCAGCACCTCGTGGGGCGCGCCGGGCAGCTTCTTCTCCATGACCCGCTTGATCTTCTTGAGCTCCTCCATGAGGTTGCTGTTGGTATGGAGGCGACCGGCGGTGTCGACGAGGACGACGTCGTGCTTCTTCGCTACGGCAATGTTGAGCCCGTCGAAGACCACCGAGGATGGGTCGGCCTTCTCCTTGTGCGCCACCACCGGGACATTGTTGCGCTGCCCCCAGATCTGCAGCTGTGCCACCGCCGCGGCGCGGAAGGTGTCGGCGGCGACGAGCAACACCGAGCTGCCGGCCTGCTGAAACTTGTGGGCAATTTTGCCGATGGTGGTAGTCTTGCCGACGCCGTTGACGCCGATGACCATGATGACGAAGGGGCCCTGGTCGGGCATCACCAGACAGGGGTCCTTGTCGTTTTCGAGGATGAAGGACTTGATCTTCTCCTTCAGCGCCTCCTTGAGGGCAGCCGGGTTGTCGAGCTCCTTGCGGCTCACGCGGCGGCGGATGTACTCGAGCAGCTCCATGGTGGTCTCGACGCCGAGGTCGGCGGTGATGAGCACCTCCTCGAGGTCGTCGATGAGTGCCGCGTCGATCTCCTTCTTGCCGAGGAAGAGAGCGTCGATCTGGTAGGTGAGCGTCTCACGGGTCTTGCCGAGCTTTTCGGCCAGGCGGGCGAAGAGCGATTTCTTCTTTTTCTCGCGCAGCGCCACCGCCTGGGGCTCGTCGAGGACCTTCAGCCCAGCCTCACCGTCCTTGGCGTGGCCTTCTGCCACCTGCGCATCGGGAGGAGTTGCTGCGCTGGCGGTGGGTTGGCCGGCAGTCCGCTCTTCGCAGAACTCCGGCGCCGTGGCGGGAGGAACTGAGGTGCGGGATTCTTCGCCGACAGCCTCGACTTGCTCAGGTGGCAGGGTCGCCTCACCGATTTCGGGTTGCCCGGCAGCGGAAAAGGGGGTATCTCTGCTCAGCTCTTCACTCGCTGGCGTCTGCTCAATGGTGCTGTCGTCCTGCTTCCTGAATTTTTTCTTGAACCATCCCAGCATGGTGTCTTCCCGGAGAAGGTGGTGGGGCTCGATAGGGGCATGACCGACGGGGCCTGCGATTGCTGTTTACGGAAACACGCATCATACGGAGAGTTGCCCGAGAAAGCAACAAAAACTCGGCAGCTGCGGCAGGCGGCGCCAGTACGAAAGGCATTGCAATTCGGTACGGCGGCATTACTGTAGTCCGTGGCATTTTCGCCGCACAGAGCAGCGGTCGCCGGCGGCAGATTTTGGCTGTCGGTGGCTATTTCGATAAAGACAGGAGGACAGACAATGGCCGGATCATGCAGTGGATCCTGTGGAACCCCCACCAAGGAAGCTCAGCAAGCTGCCGCCGCCCAGGCGGAGCTGGCGATTTCCCGTTCGCTGGGTAAGATCAAGAATAAAATTCTCGTTATGAGCGGCAAGGGTGGCGTGGGTAAATCTACCGTCTCCGTCAATCTCGCCCTGGGGCTGGCCGAGAAGGGCTATCAGGTCGGCCTCATGGATGTCGACATCCACGGTCCCGACGTGGTGCGCATGCTCAACCTCAAGGGCACCATCCAGCCCCCGGACAGCCCCGATGGCCTGGTGCCGCCGCTCAAATACAACGACAACCTCAAAGTGGTCTCCCTGGAATATATGATGCGCGACCGCGACGAGGCCATCATCTGGCGTGGACCGCTGAAGATCCAGGCCATCCGTCAGTTCGTCTCCGACATGGACTGGGGCGAGCTCGACTACCTGATCATCGACGCCCCCCCCGGCACCGGCGACGAGCCGCTGTCTGTGGCCCAGACCATCCCCCACGTCAAAGCGGTGGTGGTCACCACCCCGCAGAAGGTGGCCCTGGCCGACGTGCGCAAGTCGATCAACTTCTGCAAGACGGTTAAAGTGGAGATCGCCGGAGTGATCGAGAACATGTCCGGCTTTGTCTGCCCGCACTGCAACGAGACCGTCGACATCTTCAGCACTGGCGGAGGCGAGGCCCTGGCACGGGAGCTCGACCTGCCCTTCCTCGGCAAGATCCCCATGGATCCCAAGGTGGTCATGGCCGGTGACGAGGGCGCGCCCTATCTCACCACCGAGGTCGACAGCCCCGCCGGACAGGCCTTCGCCAAGGTCATCGCCTCCATCGTGCGGCGCCTGCCGCCGGTGATGGCACCGCCGATGGGCCTCAATGTGGCCCCGAGCGGCGGCTGTTCCTGCGGCAGCGGCGGTTGCGCCTCCTGATCCGGCCGAGAGAGCAGCCGGGGAAAGGTGAACCTCCCCTTCGGCGGGTGGCAGAGCAGTACGCCGCCCGCCGAGGTGCCGCGAGGGATCGACGGCGCCTCACATCAAGCACAACCAGAGAGCGAAAGCCATGATACTGAAACAGATGATCGTCGGGTCGATGGGCGTGTGCTGCTATATCGTCGCCTGCGAGCGCACCGGCAAGGCGGCGGTGATCGACCCCGGCGGCGACGAGAACAAGATCCTCAAGGAAATCGCCGCCCGCAATCTGACAGTCGATGCGATCATCGCCACCCACGGCCACCCCGACCATGTCTGCGGCAACCGCCGCATCAAGGAGGCCACCGGGGCGCGGATCATCATGCACCGCGAGGACTCACGCTTTTTCGGCCGGCCGGAGGTTGGCGAGTACTTCGCCATGCTCGGCATGGAACCCTCGCCGCCAGTCGACGAGGAGGTCGAGGACGGCGACATCATCACCGTCGGCGAGGTGCAACTGAAGGTCATTCACACCCCCGGCCACACCCCTGGCGGGATGTGCCTCTACTGCGCCCCCGATCTCATCACCGGCGACACCCTCTTCGTCGGCGGCGTCGGGCGCACCGATTTCCCCGGGGGCTCCGCCGAGCAGCTCTTCGCCTCGATCGCCAACCGGCTCTTCGTCCTGCCGGAAGAGACAGTGGTCTGGCCCGGCCACGGCTATGGCGGCAGCCGCTCGACCATCGGTCGCGAGAAAGAAGGCAACCCCTATTTCTGACCCTGTGAAACCAGCACCAGCCTCCCCAACCCTCCTCTGACTCGATAAGACGACATGCGTGAGATTGTTCTCGGTACCGCCGGCCACGTGGATCACGGCAAGACCAGCTTCATCCGGGCTTTGACCGGCTTCGAGACCGACCGCCTCAAGGAGGAGAAGGAGCGTGGCATCACCATCGAGCTCGGCTTTGCCCACCTCGACCTGCCCTGCGGCCATCGTGTCGGCATCGTTGACGTGCCCGGCCACGAAAAGTTCGTCAAGACGATGGTCTCCGGGGTTTCGGGGATCGACCTGGTGGCCTTTATCGTCGCCGCCGACGAGGGCATAATGCCGCAGACCATCGAGCACTTCGAGATTTGCCGCCTCATGGGGGTCAAGCAGGGGGTGGTGGTGGTCACCAAGAAGGATCTCGTCGAGCCGGAGTGGCTGGAGATGGTCTGCGAGGAGATCGGCGACTTCTGTGCCGGCAGCTTCCTCGAAGGGGCGCCGATCCTGCCGGTGTCGTCGGTATCCGGCGAGGGCATCGAAGAGGTGCGCAAGACCCTCGACGACATCGTCTCCCGGCACGACTTCCGCGAGGTCTTCGGCCCTTTCCGCCTCTCGGTGGACCGCGTCTTCGCCATGAAGGGCTTCGGGGCGGTGGTCACCGGCACCTCCATCTCCGGCCGCGTTGCCGTCGGCGAGGATCTGCGCATCTACCCCACCGAGCTGGTCAGCAAGGTGCGCGGCATCCAGGTGCACTCCCACTCTGTGCAGGAGGTCGAGGCCGGGCACCGCACCGCCATCAACCTCCAGGGAGTCGATCATAACGACATCGCCAGGGGCATGGTGCTGGCCCCGCCGGGCAGCCTGCAGGCCAACTACGTGCTCGACTGCCATTTCCTCTATCTTGCCGCGAACGGCAAGCCGCTCAAGCACCGTACCCGGGTGCGCGTCCACCTCGGCACCGCCGAGATCCTCGGGCGCATCTCCCTGCTCGACCGCGACGAACTGCAGCCCGGTGAGGAGGCCCCGGTGCAGCTGCTGCTCGAGGAGACCGCCTCGGTGTGGTCCGGCGACCGTTACGTGGTGCGCAGCTATTCGCCGGTGGCGACCATCGGCGGCGGCATGGTCGTCGGCAACGTCGCCCCGCGCAAACGCAAGCGGCTCAGCGAGACGGACCGCCTCTATAACCGGCAGATCCTCTCGGTGCTCAAGGACGGCACGGTGGAGGAGAAGACCCTCTTCCTGCTCCGCGAGAGCGGCGAGCAGGGCCTGACCGCCGACGATCTCGCCATCCGCCTCGGCCTCTTCGGCAAGCACCTTAAAAAAGCCCTCAACGACCCCATCTCCACCAAGAAGATGGTGGTGGTCGATTCCGCCTCGCAGCGCTATGTGGCGGTGGAGATCGCCGAGCGCATGAAGGAGATGCTGCTGGCAAGCCTTACCGCCTACCATCGCCTCAACCCCTTGCAGCAGGGCATGGCCAAGGAGGAGCTGCGCACCGGCCTGGGGCGCAGGGTCGACGCCAAGGTCTTCCAATACTGCGTCAACGAGCTGATTCGTAAAGGGGCTGTGGTGCAGGAGGAGTCGGTGGTGCGCCTCGCCGGTCACAGTGTCGCCCTCAAGGCCGACGAGGAGCAGCTGCGCCATGAATTGAGCGAGTGGTACCGCTCGCGCGGGCTGTCCACCCCGACCATCAAGGAGACCATGGAGCAGTTCGCCCAATACCCGCCGCAGCTGGTCAAGGAGGTGCTCGACCTGCTGCTGCGCGACGGGCGGCTGTTCAAGATCAGCGAGTCGCTCTACTACACCCGCGAGATCATCGAGCCGCTCATCGCCTCGGTGCTCAAGCATATGGAGGAGCACGGCGAGATCGACGCCCCGGCCTTCAAGGACCTCACCGGGCTGACGCGCAAATTCTCCATCCCCATCCTCGAATACCTCGACCGGGTGAAGCTGACCATGCGCATCGGCGACAAGCGCATTCTGCGTCGCAAAGCCTGAGGCTGCCCCCTCTCTTCTCAGCGCTGTGGTGAGGCCTGCGCCGCAGCCGTGTCGCATTCTCGGTCGTCGCTGCCAGGCAAGGGGCGCCACTCGATTTCCAAAACCTGAGTTGTCGCGGCGCTGACGCGCCGCGACTGGTCGATATCAAGACCGACCAGGGCGATGATGCCTTCCCCGTCGCAGAGCAGGGGCCAGGAGTGGCGCTCGGCGGCAGGGATGCCGCGCTCGTTGAGGTAGCGATTGACTTTCTTGCTGCCGGCGCCATGGCAGGGGCGGAAGCGCTCCCCAGACTGGGGCGAACGCAGGAGCAGGGGGAAGGTTACCTTGTCGGCGTCGACCTGCAGGGAGCCGGTCGGCTGCTGCCCCTGCGCTGGTGTGATAGCGAGACGCAGTTCCCGGCAAACCTCGGCGACGCTGTGGCTGCCGGGGCCGGTGATGGTCTGCTCGATTTGGCGACTGACCTTTGCAATCCTGCCCGGACCGGCTACGGGCAGGCAGAAAAGGTGAAGCTCTCCGCGCGCCCTCCGCGCCCGCAGCCCGCCGCCAAGGTGGAGTTCGCCGCCCTGTGCATCGCTTTTGATGAAGTCGATCACTACGGCGATGCGCGCGTAGCTTGGCCTGCCGCCAAGGCTCCACAGGCACTTTTCCACCACCCGGCGCAGAAGCGCCACATGCTGACGGCGGCAACTTGCGATATCGAGCACCAGGCCCGGAGCCTGCCATGCCGGTGGCCTGACCGCTTCCGCTGGACACAGGCATTCCTGCCAGGCCTGCTCGCCGAGGCTGGCCAGCAGTTCCTCTTCCTCGCTGAAGATTGCCATGGTGCGCAGCACGGTGTCGCGAATGGCGGGGGAGAACCGGGACTCCAACAGGGGGAGGAGGTCGAGGCGGACGCGGTTGCGCAGGTAGTGATGCTCCGCGTTCGAGGAATCGACGCACCAGCTCAGGCCGTTTTTCTGCAGGTAGTCGATGAGGGATGCCTTGCGCTCGGTAAGCAGCGGCCTGAGCAGGCGGCCCCGCTGCCTGGCCATGCCGCAGAAGCCCTGGCGGCCGGCGCCGCGCAGGAGGCGGAGAAAGAACTCCTCTACCTGGTCGTCGGCGGTATGGCCGAGGGCGATAAAAGCGGCGCCACATTCGCTACGAAGACGCTCAAGTTCCTTATAGCGGAGGTGGCGGGCGGCTTCTTCGGGGGAGCGGCCTTCCGTGGCGACCAGCAGGGGAACGTCTACCGAGGCGGAAACGAAGGGGATGCCGAGGCGCTGGCAGGTGAGGCTGATATGGGCATGTTCGCCGGGGGTTTCAACGGGGCGCAGCGTATGGTCGATATAGGCGGCGGTGAGGCGCAAGGGAAGGTCGACGGTTGCCAGCAGGTGGAGCAGCGCCAGGGAGTCGCTGCCGCCGGAGACGGCGACGAGCACGGCGCTCCGCGGACCCAGGGCAGGGACACGTCGCAGGAAAGAGCCGACGCGGGCGACGAGGGGATCGACGTTCAGGGGCATCTCCTTCTCCTGCGATGCACGGGGCCAGGGCGGGGATTTCTCGCTTGAGTTTCCTCGGCATTTGTGTAAAAACACAGGGGTTCAAGCGACAACAGGCAACTCTTGTTCAAGGAAACCTTCCCTTCACCAACGGCACAAGGCTGTGATACCCCACTCCCAGGTTCAGGACATCCGTAACCACCTTGCCGCGCAGTTCAATCTGCCGCTGGAGCAGATCGACTCGATGATGCCCAGTTTCATCGCCACCCTCGGCAAGCATATGGCGAACCTCGAACAGGCCCTGCAGAGCGAGGATGCAAAGGCCATCGGCAAGGTCGGCCATACCATCAAGGGGGCCTTTCTCAACCTCGGCATGAGCGACTGCGCCCGTATCGCCCTGACCATCGAGGAAAAGGGTCGTAACGGCGGTGGCAGCATGGCCGAATTTCGCAGGCTGGTCGACGAGCTGCGCGGGAGCCTCTCACAGCTGCTCTAGCCCCTTTCTCTGCTGCAAGTCCTCTTTACTTTGTTGTATTTCTCTCGCCCTCAGCCGCGGCTCCGCAGCTCCTCGAGCAGGCGCGGGTGGATATTGTCGAAGCCGCCGTTGGAGAGGATGGCCACCACGTCGCCCGGTCGCAGCAGGACGTTGAGGCGGGCGAGAATGGCGTCGGTGTCGGCCAGAGCCTCGGCGGGGAGATTCCGCTCGGTTCTCAGGTCGGCGGCCAGCCGGGCCGAGGAAAAGCGCTCCTCGAGGGGCAGGGCGGCCAGCGGCAGCGGCTCGCGCAGCAGCACGAGATCGGCCTCGTCGAAGGCGGTGACGTAGTCGCGCTGAAACACCGCCCGCCGCGACGAGTTGGTGCGTGGTTCGAACACCACGACCAGCCTGCGCCCCGGGTATGCCGTCTTCAGCCCGGCAAGGGTTTCGCGCACCGCCGTCGGGTGGTGGGCGAAATCGTCGATCACTACCACATCCCCTTCGATACCGCGCACTTCCTGACGCCGCTTGACGCCGGCAAACCCCTGCAGCCCCTGGCCGATAACGGCCCTGTCAAGACCGAGGTGGTGCAATACGGCGGTGACGGCGAGGCTGTTGAGACAGTTATGGCGCCCGGAGAGGCTCACCTCCATGGTCTCCCAGAGGAACCCGTCCTTGATGATGGCAAAACGGCTGCCGCCAGCCGTCGCGGTCACCTCGCCGAGGGTCCAGGAGAGGCCTGCGGTGGTGCCGTAGAGCTGCACCGGGCAGGGGGCCGCGGCCACCACTTCGAGGACGTTGGCGTCGTCGCCGTTGGCGACGATCAGTCCATCGGCAGGCAGCAGGGCGACGAACTTGCGGAACATCCTCTTGATCGCCTCGAGGTCGGCGAAGATATCGGCATGGTCGAACTCCAGCGAGGTGATGATGGCGATCTTCGGCCGATAGTGGAGGAATTTCGATTCTTTGTCAAAGAAGGCGGTGTCGTACTCATCGCCTTCGGCGACGAAGCAGGGGCCGCTGCCGAGGCGGAAATTGCTGTTGAAGCGGCGCACGATGCCGCCGATCATGAACGACGGGTCCGTCCCCGCCTGGTGCAGGGCGGAGGCGAGAATGGAACAGGTGGTGGTCTTACCGTGGGTGCCGCTGACGATGATGGAGGTGCGGTCGGCGATGAAGAAATGGGCCAGGGCCTGCGGGAAGGAGAGATAGGGTAGGCGCAGCTCGGCCAGGGCCATGGCTTCGGGGTTGTGACGGGTGATGACGTTGCCGACGACCACCAGGTCCGGGGCGGGTTCGAGGTTGGCGGCCTGGTAGCCGCTGGCCACCGGGATGTGCAGCGAGGCGAGGAAGTCCGACATCGGCGGGTAGACCTGGCTGTCGCTGCCGGTCACCCGGTAGCCGGCCTGCTGCAGCATGCCGGCCAGGGCGGCCATGCCGGTGCCGCAGATGCCCATGAGGTGGATGTGTTCGATACGATCCCCGGGGCGGTTGAGGCTTTGGTCAAGAAGGCTCATGGCTTGCCGCCCCGCACGGTGCGCTCGATGGCGCGGTAGATCTCGGCGAAGGATGAGGCAAAACCGGCCGGGGCGATGCGCCCCACTTCGATGAACTTGACGGTGATCTCCTTGGCCATCTTGAGGATGACCTCGTCGCTGACCGCCGGCGCCGACGGCGGCGATGTGGTCTTGTCGTTCTCTCGCATGGCAACTCCGGGGATATGAAGCAAGGACGCCTCCGACGCATGAAGAAGGCCAATTCGTCATGATACGCGGCGGAGGCGTGGGTGCGGCCGGCAATAACCGTCAAGCCATTTCCGCCGCAGCAGCAGTAATACGGCAATCGAGAATTTTTTTCCAGGGATTTATGGGTGACCAAGCCACCCCTGCCGGCCGTGGCGGGAGTGGCGTGGCGGGTCGATTTTTGCTGGGTTTGGCGAAGAATTCGCTCGGCAGTTGATCGAAGTCAAGGGCAGCCCGATGAAAAGGCCTTATGGTGAGGGAAAGGGAAACGGGCAGGCAGAACGCCCGCCGCCCCTTCCCGCTCTCTCCCGTATCTTGCGGCCATCAATCACCACGGAGGTACCTCGATGAAAGTACTCGATCTCAATGCCACCAGGGAATTCACCGAAGGCGCCATGAAGCGCTTCTTTCTGGTGGAGGACTCGGAATACTTCAAGATCATCAACTTCAACCTGCGCGCCGGGGTGACCTTTCCGGTGCATTCCCATGACCTCGACGGGGAACTCTCCATCCATGTCATCGAGGGCGAAGGCGTCTTCCTCGGAGAAGGCAATACAGAGATCCCGGCGAAAACCGGGCAGATCCTCGTCTCGCAGATCCGCGAACCCCATGGCGTCCGCGCCACCACCGACATGCGTATCGTCGTCACCATCGCCCCGCCGATCTGATGCAACTGGCTGGTGCGCCGACCGCTGCCGGGCTGGAAAGGGCGCAGGCGTTCTTGATCGCGCCAGGCGAGGATGCGTGACTGCGGCGCAGCCAGAGTCGGGCGTGTCCGCCACCCACCAGACGACAGGGGTGGCGGGCGGCCGATCATCGTGGCGGCAGAATGGCTGGCGGTCTGTCGGGGAACGCTATTGGGCTACGAAGACCATCTGGTAGGAGGTCATGCCCTCATCGCCGTTACCGGCGGTGATCTGTACCGCGTCCTTGCCCTTGGTGAAATGGATGACGGCGCTGTCCTCCTGCTGGGCCTGGAAGGCGGTCTTCCATCCTTTGCCTTCCATCTCCTTCTTATAGAACTCCAGCAGCGCCTGGGGGGTGGTCTTTGCTTCGAGCATGGCCATGGCGCTGGTGCCCATCTCCATTACCTGGACGATTTTCGCTCCGGAATAGACCGGCACCGGGGCGAGCTTTTCCGGCAGCGTCATGGCGGCCACGGTCGTGGTGGCAAGCAGGGATAGAAGAGCGAAAAAGAGGACGAGGGTGGTGGGTTGGTGGCTGGTTTTCATTGCGAGTCTCCTGGCGTTTTGCGGGTGTTCGTCTGAAGGTGCGGTCGAAGGCTGTTGGCTAGGGCGTGAAAGCGACCATCATAGCGCCACGGCAAAATCTTGACAAGGACTTCGATAACTCTTTGCCAGGGCCGCGAACCTCCTGAGAGAGCAAGGTTGACGCTGTGCTTGGCGCTGAACCTCTCCCGGTCAGTCGAGATCAAGCGTCGCGTCGCGCCACAGCCACTTGCCTTCGCTCACGGGAGGATGAACGATGATCGACTGCCTGGGGCGCAAGCCTACCACCAAGGTGTGGGGACCAAAATCTTGCGGGGCTATTTCAGGAAAATTTTCCCTGAAGAACAGGTCTGTTGCCACCGCCGGATTGGTGCCGATCCGTAAGGGCCAGACCAGCATGCGCGCCTGTTGCTCTCCTTTCGCCACCTTGTTGGTGGTGCGGATATAGGCTTGGGCATGGATGCCCTCAGGAGGGACGAGGATCTCCAGGAATTTGCCACTGTGGCCGTCGAGCGATGGGAACTGATAGCGCCGGTAATCGAGTCCGCCTTTTTTTACCGAGCCGACATATTCCCCAGGGACGACCGCGGTGCGTTCGGAGTCGCCAAGATACCTGTTAATGGCCGCTTTTTCCCGTTCCATGCCGAACATCCCAACCAGGATGCTACTGCGGAAGAGCAGCATCAAAGCCAGGGGGGCGAGGGGCACTATCCAGCAAAGCGTCTTGATGACTGGTACGAGACGTTTTCTACGTAACCCTCTCCACATGGCGAATGCGATGAGGGGTGAGCCATAGAGCAGTGCCACCATGAAGAAGTAGAGATACTCTTGGGCCAGGTTCATCGGCATGGTTGCTCACCTCTCTGGTTTTTGACAGGACAACAGCCCGGTTTCCGGCGGGCAGTATGTGCGGAGTCTTATACCAGCCGGGTCAGTTTGTGCAGGGAGTAGTCGGTGATCAACCCGCTGGTGGCGGTTCTATAAGTACGGATGTGGGCGGACTCGAGGTGCTGCTGCAAAGCTTCCTGGTTCGACCAGGTCTCGTAGAAGAAAAATACCGCCGAATTGTCATTGTCCTGGTGCAGACGGTACTCTACGCAGCCGTCTTCTTTGACGGTCTCCGCGACGAGATTCATCATCTGTTCTCTGACGACGGCGACAGCGTTCTCCTTGACGGTAATTTTCACTACGATACTGACCATTTCATCCTCCCGAAGATATGTGCAATACTATTTTCATTGTTGACGATGGATAAACTCCCCTCGTCGCACTTTGGTAACGAGCGCAGGGCGATGACGCCTTCTGTTCCCATGACTTCGACGGTCACCGGGTCGCAGGAGGGAAAAACGATACGGCCAAGAGTGACAAGGCGTCAAGCAATTTACTCTAGGGCAGGCAAAACGTTCTTCCGAGGAGGGAATGGTTTCAGGGCGCTGGCTGAGCAGGTGGCCGTACTTCTCGCCAAATCAGTCGCAGCTGATGATACTGACTGGCCTTGATACGAAAGGCGATGGTCTGTGGTCATTCTGTCTCTGGCGATTGGCAAGGGCGGCAATTGATTCAGCCTTTCACCGGGAGTTGCGGGAAGAACACTGGTTATGATTGCCTGAAACGCAACAAGGCTTGCCGGTAGCGACGATGCCTGGGGTAAAGAATAAGGAACAGAGGACGTTTGTTTACGACGTTGTTTTCTGAAATTGGTGTTGGTTGATCATCTTTCAACGTAACTGTTTGATTTTATACAAGGAGATCTGCTGATTGTTCAGAGAAAACCGGTTGTAAGGAAAAAGTGTGGACACAATAAGTTGGATGCCTCATAAGTAAAAGAGGCATATAGTGGACAATTGTTTCAAGGGAGTGTTACCAAGAATAACTGCAGTGAACAGTGGGATATTGTGTAGGCAAGGGAGCCTATTGTGAGGTGCGCTGGCTTGTTGGTATTTCCGGCGGAATTTCCCGCCAAGACAGGATACGCTATTCTGAGAATTTTTCGGTTTTTTGCTCAAGGTTTGTTCAAGACGTTGACATCACATCATAACCATCGAGGGGTTTTGTGTGGTGGCAGGTAAAGGCCCATGAGGGAACTGGCTGCGCCACAGACATGGGAGGTATCCGGACAAGGGACTGTCGCACCTCTTGCCAGGTTTTCTGCCTGAAGCACCATTTCGGCAGACACTTGAAAGCTGAGCATGCAACAGAAGGGGGAAGGGAAAAGAAAATCTGGAGAGAAACATGGCACAGCAGCTGGAATCAGGGCGAGTCTGCGGGAAAAAATCTGCCGAGTGTGCTGCCCAGCCCGAGAGAGTGATCCCACCCGAAAGGGCGGCTCACTCCGACAGGGCAGCCCAGCCCGGGAAATTTGTTTTTCCGGGATCGCTGAAATTGCATGTTCAGCGCCTGAAGAAGGGTCAGCAAGAGGAGGAGTATAAAAAGCTCTTCAACCTGCGCTACCATGTCTATTGCCACGAAGCGCACTTTCTCGATCCTGAAAACTATCCATCTCAACAGGAGATGGATGAGTTCGATGCCGTTTCCGAACATTTTCTCGCCACTAACGCCGGCAATAACCACGAAATGGTCGGCACAGTACGCCTTGCCATGTGGTCCGAACAGCTTTTCTTCCCGACGGCCGCCTATTTCGGCAACCTCATCAATGAGCTCGATCGCCTCAAATTTCCTTTAAAAAGCACTGCCGAGATTTCCCGGCTGTGCATCTCCAAGTTGTACCGCAAGCGGGCCATCGATGGATTGCTTGGTATCGAAGGATATACCGAACAGCGCGATCCTCGCCGTGAATATCCTCAGATCATTCTCCAGCTACTGAAAAGCATGTATCAGGCAAGCAAACATGAGTTGGGGATTACCCATTGGATAGCGACTTTTGAAGACTGTCTCCTCAGGATGCTGGGGCGTTATGGGTTTCGGATGGAGCGTATTTCGGCCGAGGAAATCGATTATTACGGTAAAGTAAAGATTTATGGAGCCTCGATTGAATATATGGAAAATGAGCTGAAAGCAAGCAACCCAAAACTCTATGATTTTATCTGTGGCGAGGATTGAATTATATTGCCCATGTAATCCGTGTTCAGTTTCCTTCGTTGCTATGAAAAGGGTGGGACGCTTGATGTTTGGCGGCGGTGAGATCTTTGCCAATACATGAACAAGAAAGGAGAGAGAGATGCTTGATATGTTGAAGGTGGTATCTCCAGGGGATATTGTCGCAGCTGGCGAGGAAATGTTGCTGAAGGCGTTTAAACGTGCCGCGGCAAGAGTACCCGCGTATAAGAAAATACTCGAAGAAGCCGGGTGCGTATCTGATCGAGTTGATTCCATCGCAGCATTCAAGGATTGTGTTCCTATCATCAATAAAGAGTCAATATTTCCTCGGTTCTCTATAAAAGAGCTCTGTCTTGATGGCAACTGGGGGCGTATCAGAAGCGTCATGTCAAGTTCCGGTTTTTCGGGGGTGTATTCCTTTGGCGTCACCTCCGAAGAAAACTATGGCGAGACCGTACAGGGCATCGATGCAGCGCTCGACTATATGTTCGCAACGGCAACCAAGAACACCCTGTTCATTAACGGGTTGTCAATGGGGGTCAGGGTGCCGACATCTCTACCGACTGCCGACACGAGCGTGCGCTGGGACATGGCATTGGCGATTTACAAAAAGTTTTATCAAGAATTCGACCAGGTGGTCATCATAGGCGACCCTCATTTTTTAAAAATTTACTTCGAAGAGGGGATTGCCCAGGGCATAGCCTGGAAGGATAAAAATATTCACCTTATTACCGGGGGCGACTGGATGCCCGAGACCTATCGCAGCTATCTCGGAGATATCCTCGGCACCGACTGGGAGACAATGGATCGAGGCCTGATTGGCGGGACAATGGGTGTTGCCGAGCTCGATTTGAATCTCTTTCATGAATCACGGGATTCTATCCGTATCCAACGAGCGGTGTTGCGAGACACGCGATTGCGCTATGCCCTCTATGGCGAGGGGTGTGACGTTCAGCCAACGCTCTTTCATTATTATCCGCATCGCACCTTCCTTGAGGTTATCAATCGCGGTGATGGCATGCCGGAACTGGTTATTTCGATGCTGAGTGAATCATTGCTGATCCCGCTTCTGCGCTACAACGTCGGAGATGTCGCTCGCATCTATTCCTATGAGGAGATTCAAACAATCCTTAGGGATTGTGGGTATGGCCAGCTTTGTCCGGAGCTCAAGCTGCCGTTGGTAGCGATTGGAGGAAGAAAGACGAACCTTATGCCGAGGGGCGCGATTGGCATCACTCCTCAAGCTGTCAAACACGGAATGTACGAGGATTTCGAGGCTGCCGCCTTGACCACCGGATGCTTTCGCGTTGCAGCCGTAGCAGCGCAGGCGGCCGAGGGGATGATAGAAGTGCAGTTGCGTAAAGGGGTCGCCGAAACCTCAGCCTCTGAGGCAATATTCCGCAGGGCCATAGAAAAATATGTTCCAGCCCCGTTTCAGCTCAAAATTTACCCCTATGCAGCGTTTCCCTATTCTATGGAACTCGATTATGAACGGAAATTGAGAAACAGCTGAAAAACAAAAAGGGCCTACGATTTCTCGTAAGCCCTTTGCTATCCTGGCTGGGGGGCAGGGATTCGAACCCCGATAAGCGGAGTCAGAGTCCGCCGTTTTACCATTAAACCACCCCCCAGTGTTACAGCGAGTGTGGCGAGTGTATAAAGGATTTCCCGGTAACTGTCAAGCCAATTTCAGTTGATGATCACCCCGGCGTAACCGACCACCTGGGCGGTGTCGCCGGAGATATGACCGGAGTCGGTATAGCCCACCAGGGTGGCCGTGCCGCCTCCCAGTTTCTTGGCGGCGAGCATGGCGATGACTACCCCGATGACGCCGCACATCGAGATGCGGTTGTCGCGTACCGTATGGTAGAGCTCGTAGGGGTTGAACAATTCGATGCAGCGCAGGGCCATGCGGTCTTTCTTCTCGGTGTTTTCGCGGGAATCGTAGTGGTTCATGTCGGTGGAGGCGACGATGAGCACTTCGCCGTCGTGGGCCTCGATGGCCTGTGCGATGGCCGTGGCCAGTTCCTCGCACAGGGGGTAGGAGATCTGCGACAAGACCAGCGGCACGATGCGCAGACGCTTCTGCAGCATCTGTAAAAAGGGCAGCTGCACTTCGATGGAGTGCTCGTAGCGGTGCGCCGATTCGTCGACACGGAAGTGGCGCGAACGGGCGGTGAGGTCACGGCACAGTTCCTCGTTGCAGGGCACCGGGCCGAAGGGCATCATCCAGCTGTCGCCGGAGAGGGCCACCGCGCTGCCCTGGCCGCGATGGTTGGGGCCGATGAGCAGCACCGTCTCGGGGATGATCACCCTGGCGAGGGTCTCCCCCGCGAGGCCGCCCGAGTAGACGTACCCGGCATGGGGCACGGCTACCGCCAGGGCGGGCTGCCGCGTGGCAAGTGAGCTTTGCGGGAGGAGTTCCTGCATCGCCTGGCTGAGGGTCCGTGAAGAACCAGGATAGAAACGGTCGGCGACCGCCGGATGTCTCATGGTGCACCTCCTGGGTGTGGCTGGTGAAAGGAGGGGACCGGGGTGCTGGCTGGTCCGGGGCTGGCGGGTGTCTGCAGAGGCTGCCGGCGCTCGCCGGCAGGTTCAGGTCGTCGAGCCCTCGAGCCCTACGTACCGCTCTTCACCGACCAGGTGGTGCCGTCCGGCCCATCCATCAACTCGATGTTTTTGGCGAGAAGCTGATCCCTGATGGCGTCGCCCCTCGCCCAGTCTTTATTCTGGCGGCAGCGGTATCGTTCGGCGATAAGCCCCTCGATGGTGGCCACGTCGATATCGCACTGGGCAGCCAGCCGGGCTTTTTTCTCGGCGAGATAACTCCTCGCGTCCACTTGCAGCAGACCCATGATCGAGGCCAGCCCCTTGAGAGTGGCGACGCTGTCCTGAAGGAGGAGAACGTCGGCGCGGCAAGGAGTTGGCCCGAGCTTGCGACGCAGGCGGTTGAGCTGCTTGACCGCCTCGAAAAAGACGCCCTGGGCCTGGGCGGTATTGAAATCGTTGTCCATGGCCTGCTGGAAGCGGCCTTCGACGGCGGCGAGCTGGGTCCGTTCCTCAACGGTGATGACCGCCGCCTGGTCATCGCGTGCTTCCGCCAGGGTCAGGGAGTCGATGGCGGCCACACACTCGTAGAGCCGTTCGAGGCCGGCGGTGGCGTCCTGCATCGCCGATTCGGAGAAATCGAGCGGGTTGCGGTAATGGGTGGAGAAGATGAAGAAGCGCAGCACCTCTGGATGATAGTGGCCGAGGATATCGCGGATGGTCAGGAAGTTGCCCAGTGATTTCGACATTTTCTCGTCACGGATGGTGACGAAGCCGTGGTGGATCCAGTAGTTCGCCAGGGGCTTGTGGTTGGCGCCCTCGCTCTGGGCGATCTCGTTCTCGTGGTGGGGGAAGATGAGATCCTGGCCGCCGCCGTGGATATCGAAGGTCTCGCCGAGGTACTTGCGACTCATCGCCGAGCATTCGATATGCCATCCCGGCCTCCCCGGCCCCCAGGGGCTGTCCCAGGTGGGTTCGCCGGGCTTGGAACCTTTCCACAGCACGAAGTCCATGGGGTGGTGCTTCTGTTCGTTGACCGAGATACGCGCTCCGGCCTGCATCTCCTCGATATTGCGTTTGGAAAGCTTGCCGTACTGGGGAAAGCTGTCGACCACGTAGTAGACATCTCCTCCCGCCGGATAGGCCTTGCCCTGGGCGATGAGCTGGCCGATGAGGTCGATCATCTCGGCGATATGTTCGGTGGCCTTGGGTTCGATATCGGGGTGGACGATACCCAGGGCGTTCATGTCGGTGTAGAACTCGTTGATGAACCTGCCGGCCAGTTCTTCGGATGAAGTCTTCTGCTCTTCGGCGCGGGCGATGATCTTGTCGTCGATATCGGTGAAATTCCTGACGAAGGTCACCTTGTAGCCACGGTAGCGAAGATAGCGGACAATCATATCGAAGGCCAGGGCCGAGCGGGCGTGGCCGATATGGCAGTAATCGTAGGAGGTGATGCCGCACACATAGAGCTTGACGTGGCCCTCTTCGATGGGCTGCAGCACTTCCTTCTTGCCGGACAGGGTGTTATAGAGTCGTATGGTCATTTTTTCGCAACTGCTGTGGACAGTTCGATATTCTTGGATTAGTACCTGGGGAACAGTTTTCTGCGCCGCTCCTGCAGAAACTCTTCCGTGACGCGGGGGCTCGACCCTGCCGCGAATGCTGCCTGACAGCCTCGTCGGGCTGTCGGGAGTGCCGTTACAGTAGTGTAGAGTATCATAATCTCGACAAGAGGGAAAGACAACAATGCGTCGCGTGGCAAAGGCCGGGAAGTCCTGGCGGGAGACCCTCGGGGCCTGGCTCATGCCCCAGGCGGTGGCCATGCTTTTTCTTGGTTTTGCCGCGGGGATACCGATCCTGCTCATATTCTCGACCCTTTCAGTTTGGCTCCGCGAGGCCGGCGTCGATCGTGCCGCGGTGACCTTCTTCAGCTGGGCAGCCCTCGGCTACTCTTTCAAGTTCCTGTGGGCGCCGCTCATCGATCTGATGCCCCTGCCATGGCTGACGGCGAGGATGGGGCGGCGCCGTTCCTGGCTCCTGCTCACCCAGGCCGCCGTTATCGTGGCGATCCTCGCCATGGCCGCAGTCAACCCTGCCGGGGAGCAGGGCCAGCTTACCCTGATGGCGCTGGCCGCGGTGCTGCTCGGCTTCTCCTCGGCCAGCCAGGATGTGGTCATCGACGCCTATCGCATCGAGTGCGCCGCCGAGGAGGTTCAGGCCCTGCTTTCCTCCATGTATATCGCCGGCTATCGTCTCGGTATGCTGGTGGCCGGGGCCGGGTCGCTCTTTCTCGCCGATATGCTTGGCGCGGGAGACGGATATTCTTATGCGGCCTGGCGCACTACCTATATGGTCATGGCGGCCCTGATGGTCATCGGGGTGGTGACTACCCTCGCGGTCGCCGAGCCGGAACGGGGCCAGGGGCGGGCCGCTCATCACCCCGCTGGGGCCTACGGTCGTCTCCTGGCGGTGCTTCTCCTCGCTATGGCCGGTTTCGCGCTGACCTTCTTCTATGCCGGGGCCGGGATCGCTGAGGCGGGCAAATATTTTCCCGCGCTGGCGGGAGATAGCGGCAATGCCGGGGCGTTTTTCTTCGAAGCCGGACGGTTTGCTGCCGCGCTCGCCGTTGGTGTGGTGGTGGTGGCGGCCGCCACCAGGCTGGGCCTGGCCGACCGGAAGATGGCCCTGGCCGCGTATTATGAACCACTGCAGGATTTTTTCAGCCGTTACGGTCTGCGCACCGCATTGTTGCTGTTGCTGCTCATCGGCTGCTATCGCCTGTCGGATATCATCCTCGGCGTAGTCTCAAATGTCTTCTATCTCGATATGGGCTTCAGCAAGAGTGCCATCGCCGGTATCACCAAATCCTTCGGCCTGGGCATGACCCTGGCCGGGGGTTTTCTCGGCGGACTGCTGACCCTGCGTTTCGGCATCGACAAAATTCTCTTCCTCGGGGCCTTCCTCTCCGCGGCGACCAATCTGCTCTTCATGCTCCTCGCCGGTGGCGATGCCAGCATCACCCTGCTTACCCTGGTCATCGGTGCCGATAACCTCAGCGCCGGTATCGCCGCCACCGCCTTTGTCGCCTTTTTGTCGAGCCTCACCAATATCTCTTTTACGGCGGTACAGTACGCTGTCTTCAGCTCGTTGATGACGCTCCTGCCCAAAGTGGTGGGGGGCTACTCGGGAACGATGGTCACCCACCTTGGCTACGAACGGTTCTTCCTCCTCACCGCCCTGGTGGGCATCCCGGTGCTGGCGGTTATCGTATTGGCGGCGCGGGCCGTTCGCAATGGGCCGAGCACCGATACACAAGGCGCATAGCAGAACCAAGGGAAGGCCGTGGGCGGATCAATGGCCCCGGCAACGGACTATGCGGAGAGCAAGGAGGTGCCAAGAAAGGAAACGGTCAAGGTGGCGGAGAGGTCGGCCGAACATTGGGCTGCGGCGATGGAGGTTCGGGGAGTGTGGATGGGGGCGTGTGCGACCGGAAAGAGACAACGGTTTGGGGACGTTCAAACGTGCTGCTGCGATGCCGGCGTTCCTGATGGAGGCGTGGCAGGGATGGCAAGGTCCCGGGGACGGGTCAAGCCGGCTTTCGATCAGCGACCGCGCAGACGCAGATCGAGGTAGTTGGCCATCGCTTCTCTTGCCTGCTCGTCCTGAAAGGCGATGCCGGCCTGATAGCCAGGGTGGTCGATCTCCTTGTTGCACCACATCACCTGTCCGCTCGACTCCTGCAGTTCCAGGGGGAACGTGGGGTCGAAGGAGAAGGTGACCAACGCCTCGTCACTGAGAGGTTTGCTGGTGGCGAGGCGCATTCCTCCGCAACTCAGGTCAAGTGTTTCCGCAAAAGTGGAAAGGTGGGAGGCTACGGTGCCGCTGGTGACCATGCGTACCAGGGTAATTTTATAGCTGGCCTCAACACGGGGAAAGCGGCGGCGGTTTCGTTCCTGTTCGAGCTGAAACTCGCTTGCTGCCGGTTGCTGCTCCTGATAAAAACTGTATTGCAGGCACTGCGGGTACGCCGTGGTGATGCAGTATGCCTCGATATGATCATCCAGAGGGATGAACAACCCGCCTTGACAGAGGCGGCATTCCTTCTTGGTTTCCGACCAGAAAGGGCAATGCCGTCGTGAGGTGCTCAGTGAGCTGGCCATATTCTTTGCCGTAGTGGACAAAAACCAGGGTAATATTCAGCTGTTGTCTTTTTTATTGGCATGCAATTGTAATGCCGAAAAAACAAATTCATTTAAGGGATTTCGGCGAGATACTATAGCGCTTCATCTTATCATAGAGCGCAGTTTTGCCGATATCCAGCTGTTTCACGGCCTCCGGCACGTTGCCGTGATTTTGCTCCAGCGTATAAAGGATAATATCCTTTTCGAAGTCGGCCACCAAGTCCTTGAGGCCGCGTCCTTCAAGGTACTGCAGGTAGTTCTTGTGCTGTCCGTTGTCCTTGCCCCCAGGCTGATTATCGAAGAACAGCTCGTTTTCGGTGATGATATTGTTCTTGGCCATCAGCACCGCCCGCTGGATGACGTTCTCCAGTTCGCGGACGTTGCCGGGCCAGTCGTGCTGGAGAAGACGGTCGAGTATCGACTGGGGGAGGAAATTAATGTCTTTCTTGAATGCTTGCCTATACTTACGGATGAAGTGGGTGGTGAGGTCGACGATATCTTCCTTACGCTCGCGTAAGGGTGGAATAGAGATGTTGATGATATTGAGGCGATAGTAGAGATCGAGACGGAAGGTGCCCTTCTGCACCATCGAGGCGAGGTCGAGGTTGGTGGCGGCGATGACGCGGACGTCCACTTTGACCGGAGTATTTCCGCCAACCCGAATTATGTCTCCGTCTTGCAGGACGCGCAGCAGGGCCGCCTGCATGCGTGGACTGATGTCGCCGATTTCGTCGAGGAAGATGGTGCCGCCGTCGACCACCTCGAACTTGCCTTTGCGCTTGCTGTCGGCGCCGGTGAAGGCTCCCTTCTCGTGGCCGAAGAGATCGCTCTCGAGGAGGCTGTCGTTGATGGTGTTGCAGTTGATCTTGAGGAACGGCTTGTTGCTGCGGTTACTGCTCTCGCGGATGAGGTTGGCGACCAGTTCCTTGCCGGTTCCCGATTCCCCGGTAATGAGGATGGTGGCGTCGGACTTGGCCACCTGGAAGACCATGTCGCGCAGCTCGCTCAGGGCCCGGCTGGAGCCGACCATCTTGCCTTCTGCCGGCTGTTCCTTGAGGTGCTCCTTGAGGGAATTGAGTTCGCTGGCGAGCTTCTGACGGGTGCGCTCGCTCTCCTTGAGCTCGCTGATCTTGTGGGAGAGGATGGTCTCGATGCTGTTGTGAAAACGGGACAATTCCTCCAGCTGACGTTTGTAGTCGGTGAGGTCGCGAATGAAGAACCAGTAGAGCGTGTCTCCACGATAGCCGTTGAACGGGGCCAGGGTGTACTCGAGGTGGTGGCCGTGGAAGGTGGTTTCCAGGGTCTTGCCGAGGTGCTTGTCGGTGAGGACATTGGCGACGATTTTCAGCAGGGCGTCGGCACTGGCCTGTCGCGTGGAGTCTCCTGCGAGGCTCTTGCGGCAGAGATCGCCGAAGAAACTCACTGCGCTGGGGTTCATGTACTCCACCCAGTGGCAGCCCATGACCAGCAGCACCATTTCCGGAATGGTGTCGACCAGGTTCTTCTGGTTGCGGACCACACGTTCGATATCGTGTTCCGTTTCGATCATCGATCCCTGTCCTGCATTCATGGTCGGCCGTTTCGCAAAAATATGCTGAAGATTTGCTTTCCTTACGTTTTCCGGCATAGCATTTGCCGTCATCGCAGCCCGAGCTCCGTGATCGACAGACGGAAAAACCTTTCCCCAGCGAGCAATTGTGCACTATTATAATGTCTTCAGAAAAATTGCACTGAAAATTCCAGATTTGCGAAAAAATCCCCTTTTCTGAACTTTCTCCTCCTTTTCCGGAAGAACTCGAGATGAGATCCCCGTGGCATCCTCTTCTACTGACCGTTGCCGCAGCCTTGCTCCTGCTGGCGCCCCGCTCCGCCTTTGCCCTCGATCCTGAGGAGGTCCTGGTGGTTGCCAACAAGCGCATGGCCGGCAGTGTCGAGGTGGCACTGCACTACCTCGCCGGGCGGGGCATCCCCGAAGACAATCTGCTCGTGCTCTCCCTCTCCCTGCAGGAAACCATGTCCAGGGAGGAGTTCGACTATGTGCTGAAAAAGGAGGTGGCGGCAAAGCTTGCCGATCCGGGGGGAAAGCGTTTGGCGGCGGTGGTGCTGGTGTACGGGGTGCCGCTCAAGGTCGAGGCCCCGGCTCCGACCTGGGAAGAGAGCGATCTGCTCAAAGGCTATCGCCGCGAGCAGGAGTCTCTGGCCCGGGCCGGCAAGGAGGGTGCTGATGCAACCGCAGCCAGCCGGGCGGCGGAACTGCGTGAGAAGATCGCCGCCCTGCTGCGCCATGACCAGCGAGCCGCGGTGGACTCGGAGCTCTTTCTCGCCAAAAAGAGCGGGTACCCTTTGCAGGGATGGCTCGCCAACCCGTACTTCCTCGGCTATCAGGGGCAGAAGGGGCTGCTCTCCAAGGATGAGGTGGTGCTGGTGAGTCGGCTCGACGGGCCGGATGCCGCCACCGCGCGCAGGATCATCGATGACAGCCTGGAGGCGGAAAGAAACGGTCTGCAGGGCAAGGCATATTTCGATGCCCGCTGGCGCCGGCCGCCGGAGAGCAAGGGACTCGGCGGCTATGCGCGCTACGACCTCTCCCTGCACCGTGCCGCCGATGCCGCCGCTTCCCGACTCTCCACCATTGTAGATGAGGGCGGTGCACTTTTTGCTCCGGGCTCCTGCCCCGATACCGCCCTCTATGCCGGCTGGTACTCCCTGGGAAGATATGTCGATGCCTTCTCGTGGAACAAGGGCAGTATCGGGTACCATATCGCCAGTTCCGAATGCGACACCCTGCGCAATCGCCAGAGCTCGGTGTGGTGCCTGAAGATGCTGGAGAAGGGAATCGCCGCCACTATCGGGCCGGTTTATGAGCCCTACGTGCAGGGCTTCCCCTTGCCGGAGCTTTTCTTTGGACTGCTGCTGGAGGGGGAATTCACTCTCGGCGAGGCGTATCTGCTCTCCCTGCCGTTCATCTCGTGGCAGATGGTCCTCGTCGGCGACCCTCTCTACCGGCCTTTCAGTCCGCGGTCTTGAACCTTTGCTAGACCTCTCGGCCGCAGCTATCGTCCGGCCAGAGAAAGGGTGGTCGGCCAGTCTTGCGGCGCAGCCAGTCGAGGCCGTGCCGGCTTCGCGGGGAGGCGGTGAGCGCGAGGACCAGCCGCCGTTTTCCGGGGATGGAGAGGAGAAGGATACCAAGGAGGATGGTCAGCAGGCCCTGTCCGGGGAGAAAGAGCATGACCACCCCGGCGGCGACGAGCAGCGCCCCGAAGAGGTTGCGGATGACCAGCAGCACGAGGAGGACGAGACCCTGGCGCTTTCTCGTCCCTGTGCCGCTGTGCAGGCGGAGGAAGCAATCACCTGGCAGGTGGGCCACCACCAGGGGGATGAGCAGCAGACTGATGACGAAGGTCGCCAGGGAGAGCGCGGCGAGCAGGGCCACTGCGCCCTGCAGCCGCGGATCGGAGAGGAGGTCGGAGATCATCTGGCAGGAAAAAGCCCGCCGCAGGCTCGGCTGACGATACGCATTGCCCCGCTTGTCACCTGGTTGGGCTCAGGGCGATCCTGACCAGAGGCGCCTCCTGGCCATCCGGCTGCCCGGCCGGGACCTTCTTGAGCGGCTCGACCACCACGCGGGCGCTGGCGATGCCCAGCTCTTCGACAAGCAGTCGCTGCAGCAGTTCCACCCTCTTTCTGGCCAGTTCGAGCAACAGGGCGTTGTCGACAGCGACCGGCTTGGGCTGCACCGGGATATAGTCCTTGAGCACTGCCGGAGGCGTTTCCGCCCCCTTGGCCTTGGGGGCCTGTTTCTTGAGCTGCTCGGCCACCTTCTGCTCGAAGAGTTCCTTCTCTTTCAACCATTCTTGATAGCGTCGCTGGTTTTCTTCCTCCACCCGCTGCCGCTCACGGGCAAGGAGCTGCTCCTTGAGCCCGGGGGTATCGCTGTTGCGATCGACTCCGCCGGAGAGTTCCATCGCCAGCAGGGGGTGGGTGCGCAGCAACTCGACATACCGTTCGAGAATGGCCTTGCCGCTTTCGCTGATCACCGCCAGACCGGGCTCAAAGGCGATGAATTCGTTGCCGATGAGGTCGGAATACTCGCCGCTGGCAAGCAGCAGGGGGGAGACGGCGGCTTTTACGACCTTGGTCTGGAAAAGTCCAACGAGTTCGTCGACGAGGGCGTCCTTGCCCAGGGTATCGTCGCTTGAGAGATCAAAATCCAGGGTGAACGTATCCTCTGGGCCAGTCAACAGGGCCAGCGCCAGGGCGGCATCGGTTTTCGCCGACTTCGCCTTGACCCCGGCGACGGCCAGCGAGCCGCTCTCATGGAAGACACCATCCTTGAGCTGGCCTGCGAGGCCGAGAGTGATCTGGCCGCTCTTGCTGTCGATCTCAGCGAGCTTGGCCAGCTGCGTTTGCAGATTGGCCAGGGGGTAGCGGTCGAGGTTGAGGCTGTAGTCGCCCCGCCCGTCGTCGACAAAGACGAGGAGCGAACCTTCGACGGTAAAGGGGGCGCCGTCGAGGCTGCCGGCGAAGGAATATTTGCCGCCTTCATCCTTTTTGCTGGAGTCGATGGCGGCGATCGAGCCGGAAAATCCCGTGACCTCTCCCTGCCATTTCGGTTTGAGCCGCTGGTCGTGGACGATGATGGCGCCGTCGCTGCAGCTGATGTTCTGCAGATTGATCGCCTGGAGATCTTCGCCCTCCCGCCGCTCGCCGGAAGGCTGTGGGAGAAGTTCGCGCCACAGCGTGGCGATCTGCGCCAGGGGGCCCTGCTCGTGCTTGCCCAGCTGCCAGGTGAACTGCGGTTGCTCGAACTTCGCGGTGGCGAGGCTCAGGCGGGGAGGTTCGCTGCTATAGTCGAGGCCTTGCAGGCTGAGGTTCTTCCAGGACAGCGGTGTTGTCCCGGGCACCGGGGCGGAGCCCTCGGCAACGCTGATATCGCCGCTGAAGGCGATTCTTGGGAAGACGAAGGTGCCCTGGCCGGAGAGGGTGCCGTATACCGCGGAGACCAGCGGGCTGCGGCCAAGCAGCGGCAGGATGTCTTCGGCGGCGAGGGCGGCGAAACGGGCCTCGAGGGTGGCCAGGAAGGGGGCGAGACGCAGGTCTCCCTGTCCTTCGACGGTGCCGCCCGAGGGGCTTTTGAAGGAAATATTGAGGTTTTCCTTGGCTTTTTCCAGGGTGTCGAGGTTTTTGGCGGTGATGGCCAGGTCATCGTAGACTGACGGTTTTTTGCCTCTGCCGTCTTTGTGCAGGGTCAGCCGACCTTTGTAGTCGAGTTCCTGGAGGAGGTAGCGGCCCCCGCTGAAGGCCTTGAACACTGGTGGAATATCGCCGAGACGGAGGTTGATGTCGCCGTCGCTGACGGATATTCTGCCGAAGTTGATGGTCTGCAAGGCGGTTCCCAGGGAGGTGCAGTGCAGGGACGGCGCGTGGAAGACGACGTTTTTGCCATCGAACAACTTGACTTCGCGGGCGCTGAGATCGCCGTCGGCGACCTTGAAGGCGAGGCTGGCGCCGGCCTTCTCGGGCAGGGTGACGGTCAGCCTGCCTCTGAAATCGGCGCGCCCCGATACCTCGAGGCTGGCATCGGCGCCAAGTGCGGCGAGGAGCGGGTGGAGTTCGTAATTGCCGAGATTGAACTCGCCAGTCTGGCTGGCCGAGGATGCCAGCTTGCCCTGCCAGCTGAAGGTCGAGGAGCCATCGCCGGCGGCGCCGCTGAGCGAAAACGTGCCCTCTTCTCCATCTCCCCGGTTAGCCGCAGAGGAGTAGCCGGAGATATCGACATCGATGGTTTGCCATGTTGCCGTCGGTTTGCCGGCACCTTTCTCTGCCCAGAGGTGGAAAGCGCCATCCACGACACGGAGGGTGTCGATGGTCACTGCCAGGGGCGAGGAGGCAGGGGAGGTGATGGCATGGTGAGGACTGGCCTTGTCGTTTTTCCTCTCGCCTGCGAACAGGGGGAGGAGAGAGGCGGCAAAGGTTTTACCGAAGGTATGGGCCGCTGGCGTCTGGGCGGTGATAGCCTTGAAATCCACTGTCCTCGCTATCGGCCGCAGCCTCCCGGAGACGACCGTCCGGGGGGCGGTGAGAAACAGCGATTCCTCGCTGGTGTTGACCTCGACGGCGCTGATCTGCAGGTCAAAGTCCACGGCCAGCTTGTCCTCTTCGCTGCTGGTGGGGTCGAAGATGAAGTCGACCTTGCCGTCGATGGTGCCGCCGGTGAAGACCAGCGGCAGGGGGCTAGGCAGGTAGGCGGCGTAGAGGGGAAGCTCGACGCCGTGCAGGTTGGCGGAAAGCGTGGTGGCTTTATCGCCGGAGCTGCCGAGAAAGGCGTTGCCGGCAAGTTCCACCGGGCTGCCGTTGATCACCGCCGAGAAGCGCGGCTGCAGGTATTCGCTGCTCTCGAAGGGGATATTGGAGAAGCTCGGCAGTTCCATGTGGAGCTTTTCGACGGTGTGGGTCTTGCCGGTGGGCATGTCGTTGAAGAGGATCTTGGCGTCCTTGACGACGATGTTGTTGAGCGAGAAGAAGAAGGGCAGATCCGAGAAATCGAGGATCTCCGTGGAGCCGGCCCGGTTTTTATCCTGGAAGAGCCGCGCGATGTTGTACGACCCGTTCTGTTCCCGGGTGACGTAGAGGCTCAGCGCGGAGAGGGTCACCGTGTTGCATACCAGGTCGAGGCGCAGCAAGGAGACCGGGGCGAGATCTGCCTCGAGGTGGCCGAGAACGGCGAGGGGCTTGCCGTCGCTGGCGCTGAGTCGCGCCTCGGAGACGTTGAAATGGAAAGTGAAGGGGTTGAAGGAAAGTGCTCCCGGCTGAAGGGTGTAGCCGGTGGCGTTCTTGATCCCTTCCGCCAGGGAACGGGACAGATAGGAGGGCAGGGCGAAAAAGCCGAGGAGGCCGTAGAGGGCGACGAGGAGGGCCAGGACGGCAGGCCACAGCAGCCAGGTCGGCCGCTTTTTACCCTGGGGGCGCTTTTTCCCGGCACTGCCCTTGCTCCGCGGGACGGTCTTGATCGGCAGTTCTTCCTTCTCCACCGCGGGTTCGGGCGCTGCGGCAGGCACGGCGATGGCTTCCGGGGCGTCAGGTGGCACAACAGGTGGGTTGTTGATGGAGATCTTTCCGAAACGATCAGGCATGGGGATCGCGAGAGTAGAAGTGATAAACGAATGACAGGGCTGAGTGGAGCGTCCTCGTCGGGTATTCTGCGATGCAGATGCACGCCGATAGGCTGGCGCGAAAATCGGCTCTCTTTAGCGCATGGCGCCGATTCTGTAAATCACCGAAATGTCGCCGGGCGTGGCAATGCTTGCGCCCCGTCGGACGAGATGGCGCAACTATACTGCAAAATTTCAAGAAAAACACTGTTCACATCGAAAATCGCTGTGCTATAGTTGCTGGATCTGCGAAGCGGTGATGGGCCACCCGACAACCACAGGCAGCAGGTGTCGGGAGAGTGGGCGCCCCTTTGCTTTCAGGCTTCTTAATCGGAACCCCCATGTTCGATTCTTTGAGTTATCTGCGCTGGCAGGATGCGGTCGACATCCTGGTGGTCGCTTTCGTCATCCATCAGCTCATTTCCATCATCAGGGGCACCAGGTCCTTGCAGATGGTGGTGGGGCTGGGCATTCTCACCATGGTCTATTTCCTGGCCACCGCCCTCGACCTCGCCGCCCTCAAGTGGGTCATGCAGACCTTCCTCAGCTCCATTCTGCTCATCGTCATCATCGTCTTTCAGCAGGATATCCGCAATGCCCTGACGCGGGTCGGGAAATCGCCCTTTCTCAAGCATACCGACGTCGCCGATAAGGAACTGGAAGAGATCATCCGCACCCTCTTCTACCTTGCCAAGCGGCGCATCGGGGCCTTGATCGTCATCGAGCGGGAAACCGGCCTCGGCGATTTCATCGAGTCCGGCTTCAACCTCGACGCGCGCCTCTCGAGAGAACTGCTTATCTCCATCTTCATGCCGGTTTCGCCGCTGCACGACGGGGCGGTGATCATCAGCAAGGGACGCGTGCAGCATGCCGGCTGCATTCTGCCGCTGACCCAGAACCCCTATATCAACAAGCGCTATGGCACCAGGCACCGCGCCGCCATCGGCCTCACCGAGGAGACCGACGCGGTGGTCATGGTCGTTTCCGAGGAGACCCAGGAGATTTCTCTGGTGCGCCATGGCGCCCTGACCACCATCGAGGACGAGATCAGTCTCACCAAGAGCCTGCGCGCCATCTTCATGGCCGACAACGGCCCCTCCTCTCCGCTTAAATCCTGGTGGGGGCGGCGATGAAGAACCCCTTTGCCAGGATGATCAGGAATAAACAGCTGGCCAGGCTGCTCTCCCGCGACTGGCTGCAGAAGGTGGTGTCGCTGCTGGCGGCGGTGCTGCTGTGGTACTTCGTCGGTGGCGAAGACAAGATCGACAAGAATGTCATGGTGCCCATCGACATCATCAACCTGCCCCGCGACCTGGTGGTCTCCAACCAGTTCAAGAAGGAGATCGAGGTGACTGTCAGCGGGCCGCGCTCGCTGATCCTCGAAATGGCCGAGCGCTCGGTGACGCGGCAGGTGGACCTTGCCGCGGCCAGCCCTGGCACCATGGTTATCGAGAACGATCCCAAGCATATACCGGTGCCGCGCGGCATCACCGTGCAGCGCGTGCAGCCCTCGTCGATCATCCTCTCGCTGGACAAGCTGGTGCAGAAGCAGTTCCCGGTGCAGGCGCGCACCAGCGGGCGGGTCAGCCCCGGCTACCATCTCAAGAGCCTGCGCCTAGATCCGGAGAAGATCAGTGTCGCCGGGCCCTATACGACGCTGTCCCAGGTCGATCATTTCATGACGCGCAGCATCAACCTCGACGGGGTCAAGAAATCGATGCAGCTGCAGGTGCCGCTGGAACTGGAGCCGGCCATCGTCGAACTGATCGGCGAGACCTCGGTGACTGCCGAACTGGTGGTGGGGGTGGAGACGGTGCAGGTCGACTTCGACAATATCCCGGTGACCATGGCTGGCGGAGGGCAGGCGGGAAGCCTCGTTCCCGATCATGTCAAGGTGGTCGCCAATGTCCCCAAGACGCTGATCGAGAAGCGGGTCGATGTCAAGGCGGTGCTGAACGCGGTGGCCGAAGGGAGGCCCGGGGACAGCGAATTGGCGGTGAAGGTGGTGGTGGGCGGGGCGCTCGAACAGCCGTTGGAGATCGTCTCCATCATGCCGCCGACCGTGCATCTCGCCGGTGCTGAAAAGGAAGCGACGGTGGCCGAGCTGGCGCAGTCGATCCGCAGGAACGGCGATGAAGAGAAGGGCGGCGAAAAGGACCTGAAAACCACCGCCACGGGGAGTGGTGAGCCGGGGCAACCCGTAGAAATCAAACGGAACAAGGAAAAACGTAAACTGCTATGAGGAAGCTTTTCGGAACCGACGGCATTCGCGGGGTGGCCAACGTCTACCCGATGACCATTGAGATCGCCATGCAGGTAGGGCGGGCCATCGCCTTTGTCGTCAAGAACAAGGCCAAGCGGCATCGCATCGTCATCGGCAAGGATACGCGGCAGTCCTGCTATATGCTGGAGAACGCCCTGGCCGCAGGTATCTGCTCCATGGGAGTCGACGTGCTCCTGGTCGGCCCTTTGCCGACGCCGGGCATCGCCTTTATCACCACCTCGATGCGCGCCGATGCCGGGGTGGTCATCTCCGCCTCGCATAACCCCTTCCAGGACAATGGCATCAAGATCTTTTCCAGCGATGGCTTCAAGCTCCCCGACGAGGTGGAGTTGGATATCGAGGACCTGATCTTCTCCCAGAAGATGGCGGCTCTGCGGCCGGTGGCCGAAGAAGTCGGCAAGGCGACGCGCATCGAGGACGCCAAGGGGCGCTATATCGTCTTTCTCAAGAATACATTCCCCAGGCAATATACCCTCGATGGCTTTCATATCGTCCTCGATTGCGCCCACGGCGCCACCTATGGCGTCTCGCCCCATGTCTTCCAGGAGCTGGGTGCGAAGGTGACCAGGCTCGGCGTCGAACCGGATGGACGCAATATCAATGAGAACTGCGGGGCCCTCCACCCCGAGGTCATGGCCCGGCGGGTCACCGAGGTGGGCGCCGATATCGGCCTGGCCCTCGATGGCGACGGCGACCGGCTGATCGTCTGCGACGAGAAAGGCAGGATCGTCGATGGCGACCATATCATGGCCATCTGCGCCGAAGAGCTGCTGCACCAGCGTCGCCTAAAGAAAAAGACCCTGGTGGCCACGGTGATGTCCAATATGGGCCTCGAGGTGGCCCTGCAGCGCATGGGCGGCGCTATGGTGCGCACGGCAGTCGGCGACCGCTATGTAGTCGAGTGCATGCGCAAAAAGGGGTATTCCTTTGGTGGCGAGCAGTCAGGTCACCTGGTCTTCCTCGACCATATCACCACCGGCGACGGCACCCTTGCCGCCCTGCAGCTGCTGGCGATCATGAAAAAGCGCAAAAAGCCGCTCTCCGAGCTGGCCACGGTGATGGAGTCCTTCCCGCAGACGCTGAAGAACGTGCGCATGTCGCGCAAGATGCCGGTGGAGACCATCCCGCAGTTTACCGAGACGTTGGCCGGGCTCGAAGCCAAGCTCGGCGGCAATGGCCGTATCCTCGTTCGCCCCTCGGGTACCGAACCGGTCATCAGGGTTATGGTGGAAGGCCAGGATGAGGAGGAGATACGTGCTATCGCAGACGAGCTCTGCGAGGTGATCCGCAAGGGGGATCGGGGGTGAGGGGGCTTACGGTGGGTGGTTCGCTGAGAACACCCATAAAAGATTGGGTCGCCATCGCCTTGCTGATCATTGTGGGGTGCATTGCTTATCTCAACAGCTTCGATGTTCCGTTTCATTTCGATGATGAGAGCAATATCAAAGACAATATCGGGCTGAAGCTGGAAGCGTTCACGCCTGGGGAACTTGAACAGGTCTTTACCAAAAGTCTTATCCGGACCAGACCGGTAAGCAATTTCAGTTTTGCCCTGAACTACTATTTGGGTGGGCACAGGGTGCAGGGCTACCATCTCGTCAACCTGATGGTCCATATTCTTGCAGGAATTTTTCTCTTCTATCTTGTTCGCCATACGCTAGGTCTGCCGGTTAACCGGGCGCAATACAAAAACGGCACGTTGATAGCCCTTCTCTCGGCCCTCATCTGGCTTGTCCACCCACTCGCCACCCAGTCGGTAACCTATATCGTGCAGAGAATGAACAGCATGTCGGCGATGTTCTTTCTCCTGGCGATGCTCTGCTTTGCGCGTGGACGCGCCCATCAGCTGACTGCATCTGGAGATGACGCCTCGCCATGGGCCGCTTGGCGCTGGCATGCCGGCTGTGTTGTTGCCGGTCTGCTGGCTGTTGGCTCAAAGGAAATTGCGGCGACCTTGCCCTTATTCCTCGTCCTCTATGAATGGTATTTTCACCAGGATGCCAGCTGGCAGTGGCTGAAAAATAAACTGTCCTGGGTCTTTGGCGCGTTGCTCGCCTTCGCGGTTATCACCACCCTCTATACCGGAGGGAACTTTCTCGAGAGAATTTTCGGCAACAACTGCAGTGGGCGTGACTTTACGACCATTGAACGGGTGTTGACCCAGTTCCGGGTAGTTGTTCATTATATTTCACTGATCTTTTATCCCCACCCCGATCGTTTGACGCTGGACTATGACTTCCCGCTCTCCACGTCGCTGCTCTCTCCGGTAACGACTCTGACGTCGCTGGCGGGTATCGTCTCCTTGCTGGCCCTGGCAATGGTTTTGCTGCGCCGGGAACGGCTGATTTCTTTTTGTATTCTCTGGTTCTTTGGCAACCTGGCCATCGAATCTTCGGTGATCTGCCTGGAGATGGTTTTTGAGCATCGGACCTATTTGCCTTCTGCCTTTCTCATTCTCGTCGTTGTTGCGCTCGCCTGCCGCTTCGGCAAGAGCATTCAGGTGGTGGCCAGCCTTGGCGGTCTGGTTGTCAGCCTCTTTACTTATTGGACCTATGAACGTAATTCGGCTTGGCAATCATCAGTCGCTCTCTGGTCGGATGCCGTTGAGAAGGCGCCTGGGAAGGCCAGGACGTACTCCAATCTTGGTCGTGCCTATGCACTGGACAATGAGTTAGCCAAAGCCGAAGAGTATTTGCGAAAGGCAATCCACCTTGACGATAAGGCGCCCATTCCTCATCATAATCTGGCCTCGGTCTATGAGAGGCAGGGCAGAAGGATGGAAGCTGAGGAACACTATCGGAGGGCTGTGCAGCTTAAACCTGATTATGTCTCGGCGCGGGCAGGGCTTGGAGGTATGTTGAGAGAGCGTGGCTTGTATGTGGAGGCGGCCGAGCAGTTCCGCCTCGCTCTGCCCAAGGAGCCCGATGATGCAATACTCAACAAGCAACTCGGCAACACTCTGTTACGTGATGGTAAGCCCTCCAAGGCCTTGCCGTACTTGCGAAAAGCTGCTGTGGGCGCGAGCAAAGACATGGAAGTTCTCCTCGATATCGGCGAGGCCCTGATGCGTCTTGGGCGAGGCGAGGAGGCCATGGCTGCATATCGAAAAATTCTCACACATAAGAGGTCAGAGGCGTCGGCCCATTACCACCTTGGCCTCCTGCTGAATGCGCAAGGCAAGTGGCATGAAGCCGTCGGTCACTATGAGGAGGCAGACAGGCTGATGACCTATCCCCCTGAAGTCAAATATGACTATGCCAATATACTCTTCCGAGATGGCCAGTTGGATGCTGCCGAGAAGAAATATGATGAGTTCCTTGTCTTGGGGCAGACTGTCGCTATGGCCTATAATAACAAAGGGTTGGTTCTGGCAAGCCAGGGCAGGTTACGCGAAGCCCAAAAACACTTTGAGCAGGCGTTACGGATTGTTCCGTCACTTCAGGTTGCAGCGAATAACTTCAAGCTGGCGACGGAACAATTGCGGGAAAGCGAGACGAAGAGCGAAGAAGCCAATAAGCAGTGAACGAGAGCGGGCAATAGCTGATGCCGGAATGGCGAGAGTGTAGAGGACAATAATCTCTCATCAGACTGACAATAATGTTGAGAGGACAATCCTTTACTTGCTCGGTTTTTTAGGAAGAACCAGCTTGGATGTGGTATAGACACGTCCGTTCTCCAGGAGGTAAAACTCACCACCATAGGGGTCTGCAGGGATTCTGCTGATTATTCCCCCATCGATAAGATCTTCGAGCTTTTCCGGGCTTTTATTGTACCGTTTTCGGAATTCCTGAATTTTCATTTCGAGAAAGCCAATTCTTTTCAACGCCTCGAGGCGTAACGATAAGAAGTTCCGCATCGATGGGTCTTGTGTTTCTCTAAGCGTCTCCTCCAGATAGACTACCGCGGCATAGATATTGCCGGCATAGAGGTTGGTGCGTGCGGCAAGTGTGGCAAAATAGCTGGGAGCACCCGGTATGCGGGCTGCCTTCTCGAGATGCTTTGCCGCGCTGACCTGATCATTGAGATAGGTGACGTAATTATGCCAGAGAAAAAAATGCAGCCGGTAATCGTTGGTAAGCACCTCCGCACCCTTTTCAAGGAGTTCGTTGGTTTCCTTGACCATGCCGGCATCACTGGGCAGCGTCATCTGGGCGAGAACATAGGGGTCGAGAAAGCGGGGGTCGAGGTTGATGCATTGTTTCAGTGTGCGATAAATCGCCTCCCAGTCAGCCGGACTGGCCGTTTCATTGTCGATGAGCAGTTGGCCGAGGTAGGTGAGGGCTTTTAGCATCAGGTAGTCAGATGCTACACCTGAAAACTCAAGGGTGGAGGCTTTTGCCAAGGGCTCGGGAAGCGAGGCGAGGTAACTTATGGCATCAGCTTTGCGTTCGCTGTGTATATCGTAGAGCGTTATGCAGCAATAGATACAGATAGTAACCAACAGCGTGAGGATGAGTAGAGGGCGGGCTCTGTTCATGTAAGGTCGCGCCGGCGGAAACAATAGGCGGCCAGGAAGAGCGTAAGAGCAGTATATGCCAGACCATAAACCACTAGAAAAACGGACTCTTGCGGGGGGATCATGAGGAAATGGGCCGCTCGCTGCTTGACATCAAAGGCAGCCAGATTCGGGAAAACATAGAGCGCCAGTTTGGCGGTAAGCTCGGTGGAGAGCGCAATTTCCACCCCTTTGATTTTCAAGCTGATAAGACGGACTACGTCCTCGACGCTATGGCCGATAATATAGGTGCTGATGGTTAGCAGAGTGGCGAGAAAGGAACTGGTGGTAATACTACACCAAAGGAAAACCGTGCTGTTGAAGACCTGTATGCCAAGATAGGCCATAGCAGTCGAGAGCAGGATAGGGAGGATGCTGAATTTTTCGAATATGTGTGAGGGGTAAATCAGGAAAGCTATCGCAATGGCCAGTAACGTAGCCAGCGTTAACAGGGCCATAATAACAGCGGTGATGAGAGCTGAACCTATGAATTTTCCAAGAATATATCGATTTCTAGATATGCTTCGCGATAAAACAGTATACACGGTTCTTTTCTCAATATCACCAGCGAACAAATTGATGCTAAGGAAAAAGGGAACGAGCAAACCACCTAAATTGATAGCTGCTAGACAGATATCAAGCAAAATTTTCAAAGTGTCGCGTAGAAACAATCCACAAATAGAAACTCCGAAGAAGATTAGAAATATGGAAAAAACACATACGCCATAGAAAAAACGTTGTCGTACCCCCTCCGTAAAGGTGATATATGCTAATGGCCAAATTGTCTGCATCTGCTTTTAAGTATTTATTTTCTTATGAAAAAGGATTTCCAGTGGCGTTTGATTGTACTTAGGACCAACAATGTCTTGGCTGTTCTCGGAGGCCAGAGGAGTACGGACTATGGTACACAATTCACCCTTATGCATGATGCCAATACGATCACAAAGTCGTTCCACATCGGTGAGGATATGTGAGCAAAAGAGAATTGTTGACCCATTATCATGGTGCTCTTGGATGACTTTGATAACAAGCTGCCTCCCTAATGGGTCGAGGCCTGACATCGGTTCATCAAGGATAAGAATTTCCGGTTCGAGAATAATTGCATAAGCCAAAGCTGCTCGTTGGGTCATTCCCTTGGAAAAACGTTTGATCGGGTCATTGCCAACCTTTTCAAGGCCCACTGTGTGAAGGGTTGATTCAATACGTTGTTTTGTTTCTTTATTTTCAAGTCTAGCTATTCGGCAAGCGAACAAGAGGTGCTCGGTGAGGGTGAGATTTGGGTAAAGGCTTGGGTGTTCTGGTAAATATCCAACTTTCGCAAGATTGCTTGGCGATCCAGAAGGAGACCCGCTTAGAGAGATTACACCGCTGTCCTGACGGATTAATCCTAGTAGTATTTTTATAAGGGTAGACTTTCCTGCACCATTAAGGCCAATTATCCCAAATACTTCATTTCTGAAGACTTCAAATGAAATGTCGTTGACAGCTAGGAATTTGTTAAACTGGAAATAGCTTGATCTATAATATTTAGTGATATGGTTGAAAAGAATCATATAAATAAAAAAAACGACACCGTTTGATGTAGATCAGACAGTGTCGTTTTGAGGAAATATTTTGATATCTAATTTGTGTTCCACGGACTTGTAAAGGCACTTGCGTTGGTGCCAGTAAAAGTCAGAGCCGCCGTCACAGTTTTCAGGTTTTGCCATGCTATTCTTGAAGAATTTGCAGCCATACCATAAGCCTGTCCTGTATCTTTCCCTAATGCTTGCTCATGCCATGCTGCAGCTGCCCATGAGGTTGCCACTGAAGTTCCTCGAATGTATACATTTGTAGAGGGGGTGAAAACAATATCTGATGCTCCAGTAACACCAGCAGTAATTGTGACTTGCGCTCCGTCAGTATTTAAACTCACCGCATCAGCTCTATCGATAGAAAATGAAAAGATACTAAGGGATATCACGGTTAAGGCACAAAGAATTTTTTTCATGAATTCCTCCATCTATAACAAATGAATTGCGCAAAGTGTGAATTTATATCAGTTGGGATATTGCTGATAATCTGCATGAAATGCTGAAAGTTCTGTAGCTAAATTTCTGACATCACTCTGAGCAGCCTTATTTTGAGCCCTCACCCTATAAGCAGCGAACTGCGGGATGGCGATGGCGGCGAGGATGCCGATGATGGCTACGACGATCATAAGCTCGATCAGCGTGAAGCCCTTTTGGTTGTTTCTGCGCTTGAGTTGCCGGTTGATTGCTCTAAGCATGTTTTCCTCCTGAGTTGACCTGGTTGTTCTTGATGTTGCGTTACCTGCGTATGATGAGGCACCTTCGTGAACATCTATAAGTAAGCATATAGTATGCCATGGCGCTGTAGTCGAGAGAAAAGTTCAGAAAGCTTGGATTGATTACAGATTTTTTTTGAAAGGCAATGATGCGGCGAGGCAATGATTAGATGGGAGACAAAAAATGTCACAACCGGAGACGGTTGTGACATTTTTTGTTGCTCAGAAGATGTGTCTGGACCAAGAGGTGGCCTATGCTCGCCCCACTCTCCAGGACATATGCCAGTTCAAACCCGCATAGAGCGCTCCAGGGTGACAATCTTTACGTTGCAGTAGTGATGCTGCAAGCCATTGCCCTTCCCTGGGGAGACCGTACATCACTTTGGGCCGGTGTCCTGTTGGGTGAGTTCTTTTCGCGGATTCTTGGGGGTGCTAAGCGAGTTCTGGCCTGGTGCAAATTTAAAGAACCTTTTCTCTCCATTTGGGTCCGTGGCAAACTCGAGGGTAATTGACTCGCCAGTCTTGAGGTCAACACTCAGGTCTGTTCTGGATGGGTGATATACTTCCTGGTTGTCGAGTTTGATGGAGTTGTTATCAAGTTTGGCGACAATCTTCCCTGAGACAATCTCCGTCTCCGTCACCAGCGCTGAGTTCGCCGAAGAAAGGGGAAGGGCGCTGGAAGCAAGAAGAGAGAGAGCTACTATCCAAGCGTGGTGAGCTTTGTAGAAAATCATATGGTGCTCCTTATACGATAAAATCATTGGTGTTGGCGTTATTATAATACTTCTGCAACATCACGGAGCCTGGCTGTTGGTGTCTCGCCAGTAGAAGAGTTCCAGGCCCAATCCCGGAGACTTTATTTCAGTTTTATCGTGCTCGTCTCCATCGCTGGGACCGACGACAGAGCCACCAACACTCGCCATGGCTGCAGCTTTTCCTCCACTGGTTATGATTGCGAATCCTGATGGAATGCCTGAAATGCCAGTGAATTTTTTGTAGCGATCGGTGATGTCATACTGATCACTGTCAGGGTCGTTGAGATCGTAGGTGGCGGTGCCATCGGTGTAGTTTAAGGCATAAGAGAAGCCATTGCCCTGCGGATTGCAGGGATCACTGGTGCAGGCCTGGTAGCTGGTGAAGTAGAGGGATCCATAGTAAAGGACCGGCTGGCTGAGGACCTGTTCTCCGTAGTGGCTGTCTCGACTGTTATTGGTGCTGGTGGATAGCGTTGAAGCATACTTCATGTGCGAGCAGATCTCTCCTTGGTCGGCAAGAACGATATACCAGCCTTTGGCATCGTTTTCATGAGCCGAGCCATACTCCAGCGCGGGCGTGGTGCCATAAACAGCGTCGTCGGTGAGCAACTTCCGCAGATTGGTCTTCATGTCTGTGTCGGCAGTCGCAACGGTGCATGGACCATATGTTGTGCCGTTATAGCAGGAAATAATCTTGGAATCCTTGCCAAGCTCGTCGCAGGTCAAGTTGAGAAGATCATTTTCCATGTAAGGTGTTGACGCCACCGGAACGTCTTCAAACGTCGTGGCAGTGAGCATTTTTTCTGCAGTTACGGAGTGATCGTCGTAAAGGCTGTAGAATCTATTACGAATAAAGGTGTATTTGGGGTTCTCTCGATCTCCCGTACCAAAGAACAGAGATGCCATTCGATCTTCGGTGTCGAAGGTGACATCGGGGAAGAAGTAGTTACCGGCTTGGAAATACCCTTTGGAGCCTCCCCAGGAGACTGCGGGCGGATAAAATGCCTTTCTGCCCTGGTCTGGCGTGGTTGTCTCGATGGGCATAATTTTTCCGCTGCCCACTTCGCTTCCTGGATTGGAACTGAACAACTTGCTTACATCCCAGTCAGTGTCTGTCACTGCCCATGACGTGCCAGTTGTGCTGGTGTTTTTGATGTCGAAGGAGTAGCCGGCTTTAAAGAGATTGGTGTAAATATCGATAAAGTAGATGGCAAGGAGCACGTTGTCCTTAATGCCCATAAGCGTCTTGCCGCTTTCTTCATAGTAATATTTGTCTGTACCAGTCACCACACTGGGAGTGGCAGGGAAAGAAAACTTCAAGTCCGGCGACTTCCGTATATTCCCCGTTGTCACTGCCGTAGGGTCATAGGTGATCGAGAACGGAAGGACTGGTTTATAGACACCGGATTCCAATTTTGTGGTGATGATGTTAGTGGGGTTATCGATGTCGACAATAAAAAGCCCTCGTCCGTATTCATTGATGGATGGGTTGTATGCGTTATATTTGTCATCGTCGTAGACATCCTGCGATGCGGTGTTCTTTGACCACTCGGTGTTGTCAATATTGCCGCTGGTGGTATATGGACTCCCGTTGGAATCCTGGTCGGTGAAGGGTTCGGGGAAGAAATCTTCCTCCGGGTCGTAGCCTCCAGTAAAAATCGCCACATCTTTAAAGGTCTTTTTCCCTTCGGCTGAAATGTTGACTGGGATGCTGGCGATTTTGACCTCGGACCAGGATTGGACGATTTCCGAGTTTGAGTAGTTCCAGGCAATGGTCCACTTCAGTGGATCGATATCGGAAACGTCGAGATTCCAATAATATTTACCACCTCGACGTTCGCCAAAGATCAAGTACTTGGGGTTTTTGGCGTTACCTGAAACAGATGATCTGTATAAGGTAATCAGGCCGTCAACGGTCTCGTACATATTGTTGGCCTGAACTTGCTGCAGTTTTGGAAGAATATCGCTAGGAATAAAGGCCAGCACTTCCTTGCCGGTCTCGTCGTCAAAAACATGAAGCATGCCATCGTTGGCGCCAACGGTAATATATCGTTTGAGGAGCGGAAGCTTGATGTTCGTTTGGTCGAAATAATCGACGACGACCGGCCTAGAATGGATAATGGCGCCAAGCACCCATTCGCGAACCGCAGTAGGGGAACCGTCCGTGGCATTGGCGTCAAAGGTGTATCCATGGACAAAGTTAATCAGTTTATCACGGGTTACGTCGTCGGCCACACCGAGGTCGGCAGCGGTGATGTTGGATCTGTCGAACTTGACAAGGGCTCCGCCTTTGTACGTATAAATTGGGCGCTCCCAGTAGGTCTTGTCGGTAAAGTTTTTCTGCATGCGCTCAAGAAGTACTTCGCCAGCTCCATCCTCCTTGATGTCAGCTGCGCCATAGTTGTCGGTATCATTGGCGTCGGTATCATCGCCCCAGAAGGTAGATGTGTTGTCGAGAAATTCGCCTTTGGTGTTTATGGCGAGTTTGTTCTGCGCATCGTATATTTTGAAAAGCTCCGGCCGAAGTGCACTGCCGTCGCCAATCTTGAATTTTTTAACGTTGCCTGCCCAGTAGGTATTATCCTGAGGCAAGAAGAGGCCCATATAGAGATCGTCGCCACTCTGAATCTTGTTTACGGCATCGACCGAGACGACGGGGGCGGTAAATGAAATCGCATCGGACATCATAAGAGCTAACGAGTAAAACGCGGCAATAAGCTGTTCCTTATTATAGGCGACAATGTATTCTCCGCCGGATTCCCCTGCAGCATCCTCAAGTAAGGGATGTTTGGCCCCGAAGGCGATATGATGAGTGATGACGTTAACATAGGAGTTAGCCGGGTCGGTCACGACGCTCTTGTCCATCCAGCTATGGGTATATAGCCAATGGGCAACGTCGTCATAATAGTCGAGCTTGTTGCCCAGACCTTGGTAGGGATCCTGCGTCCACTTATCGTTGTCGAAGTCACCGAAAGCGGGAACGTCAGCTATTCTCGAATTATCGTCATCGACGGAGGGGAAACCGTCTGTCATCGAAATGATATAGTTTTTCCTGCACAGTAGTTTGTTGAGAACATTGTTCTTTTTGAAATAGCCCTCTTCCCAGACATCCTGCAGCGCCTCCATCAAGGGAGTTCCTCCAGAAGCAGTAACGTTAGTAATTTGGGAAATGATGGACGCTCGCTGGGCATCGTCGTTATCGGTAGGGTTGAGTGGCACCCTGACGTTCGCTCCATCGCCTTTATTGAACTCGGCAAATCCCCAGTTCATCTTGCCACGGAACTCGTCGACGACGTAAATCATCGCATCCTTAGCCACATCCATGCGGCTCTGCATGAGGTAGGAGTCGCCTTCCTCATATACGGTACGAATGGCATCTATTGTATACCCTGTGCCAACAACAGAGCCGTCTGAGTAAAGTTTTAGAATGGCCTTGTTTCCAGGAATGGCTGGGGACCAGCCACCATTTACCGAGGTTGGTTTATTGTCATTGTCGTATGTTGCGATCAGGTTACCGCTCTGATCGTAGAGTTTGACATAGTCGTATTTAAATGTGTTAGTTTTTCCATCACCTTCGACGTCAAACGAGGAGAAGCGGACCTGAATTTTCTTGGCTCCAGCCGCCACTATTGTCTGCTGTGAGTCAATTTCGGTTTCGCCGTTTTTATAGGTGCCTGTTCCGGCTGGATAGTCCAAGGAATACGCCATCTGCGACCATGAATCGGCCTCCAGCGGAAACGTTTCGTAAACCCAGGCCGCATCTCCGGTGGTAGCCGCACCAGGTGGATTCTCTTTATAGTGAAGATTGTACATGGCCTGCATGTTCATCCAGTTGCCGGTGATGAAGAAATAGACGTATTGGTCGTTATTGGCGACTTGTGTCAGAGGGGATATGGATTTATACCCGCTGAAATAATAGCCGGGTGCGTTGAGAAGCCCGTTGAAGCCGTTGTCGACTACCGTGCCGTCATAAAGAGTTTTGAAATCATGTGACTTGATGTCGAGACTCAAGGGTAATCTCTTGTTATCAAACAAGATATACCCGTCAGTGTCGACAGTGATTCGCCGGGCATAGGCACTACCGTCATGGGCCAGGTTGCCATCATTGTCGATTAACGTGTGGGTATCGATGAGGTCATTCATATACCAGAGATAGTCAGGGTCAGCCGCATCACCTGAAAATGCAACATCCTTTCCGTCGACCTGGGCAATTGTCGCGCCAATTTTTCCCTTGACGAGATAGATTTTTTTTCCGGGAAGATGATTTTTATAGAAATAATTGCTGTTATTTACAGTGTCATAAATATAGTCCTGATAATCGCCCGCGGGAGAATCCTTAAGGGTGAAAAGATAGTCGAACATCGCGCCATAATCGATGGTATGCTGATAGACCCCAAAATTCATCGATCCAGAACTGTCCATGAGGACATAGGCATTTTGCTTGGCATTAATGGAGTAAATGTCAGTGTCCTTGGCCGAGGCAGGACGAGAGAGACAAAATAAAAAGCTAAGAAGCAGTATTGAAGCGCACTGCAGTATTCTATTGTTTGAAATATTCGGCATCATGACGGTTCTCCTTATCAGTTATCTCGATGAGCCTCAGGGATTAAAGGAATGTTGTATTAAGAGAAAGAAGACAATTATTTTGGACCAACCTTAGTGCCACCCAATTCTACGAAAGCAGGAGCGACGTTGGCCTCACCTTGAATTCTAAATTTGTATCCGGAAAAACTGGTTGCGTCGTATCCCATGGGCGGGGTATCCGGATAGAGGTATGTTACGAGATAACGATAATCATAGATGTCGTTTGAGTTCGGTGGAGCTGTATAATCTGCCAGCAAGTTATCCCAAGGCCAAGTCGTTTGGTCGCTTGCTGAAATGGATGCAAGAGTATTCGTTGTGTCGTTGCCGGGATCAAATAGCGCATCTGTATCAGGGGTGAGAAGCTGGTTTAATGAATTGGGGTTTGATATCTCGTAAAATTTTTTAAGGAAAAAACCAACATTTCCAGCTTCGGTGTTTGCGCTGCCCTCTGCGATATTAAACTGATTTTCAATTTGCTGTGAACTGGAGGCGACCTTGATTTCAAGATCAGAGGTTCTCAGAGCCCACAAGCCGAACAAGGTCAGGAGGAGCAAAATTACCATCGAGAGAACAAGAACAAACCCTGATTCTGCCCTGATAGGCCTAAGTTGCTTGCGTAATAAGTAGAGCATAAGTAATCCTTGCCTAGATCTCTAAACTTACATTGTTGTATTTCACTGTTGTCATTTGCAGTCTATTTTGACCCATCAAGGTATTCCAAGTCATATATACCCTGATGGTCTTGCTTATCGACTCGCCTGAGGTCGGCAACTTCCTGTCTTGGACATCCCAGGAGAGAACAAATGAAAAATTCGAGTTGTCAGTGACTGTCCCGGGTGGGGCGCTTGCTTTTTCATTGATGATTGTCGCCATTTCAGGGAAAGCCACCGTAGTAAAGACTATGTCATTCCCGTCATTGACAAGAACGCCCGGACTGGGTGTGGTTTCATTCAAGATAGGGTCGTCAAAGTCAAGATTTTTCAGTGTCTCAAGCAGTGATATGGCCACGTTATTGGCGTTTGTCCGGTGATAGGAGGATGAACTTGCGTTAAGGGCTGTAACGTGCATTCCTATCGCTGCAAAAATTCCGATCGTAAGAATAACGATAGCAATCAATGCTTCTATCAATGTAGAGCCAGATTCGTTTCTGGTGTTTTGTCTCTTCATGTCAGTAGCCGAGGTTTCTGCAGTTGATGTTGGTTATGACGAGGCGTCTCCTGAAGTTGTCGTTAGGTGGATCCCACACCACTCCGGAGGCGGTTGTATACGTTGAGTTGTTGACGAAGTCTTCAGCGGGAAATGGTGCCCTGGCGAGAACGGATACCTGTACTGTTCGGATTTTGCTGGTGTTGGACGGAGAGAGTGATGAGGTTCCATCATCGAGTATATAATTGAATTCAAGAGCCTCGATATTGTCGGCAATTGGCTGGTATCCGCCAGCCCCTCCCGTTTGGCGCCCTAAAGAAGCAGTGCCACCCCAATCTGCACCTCCGTTGTCGACAATACCGTTGCTGTTTATATCGACACCCGCACCATAGCCAAAGGCAATATTCTCATTGGTATCGTTAACGTCTCCATCGGCACTATTTGGGTTAACCGGGTTTCCTGCGATATCCAGCGTGAAATGAAAATTGGTAGACGTGGCATCCAATACCTTGGGCAGGCCGCTTTCCGTAGGGTCACATCCTGCCTGGCGGATTTCAAGCGGGAGAATAACGAGGGCTCCCCGCAAATCCTGCTGAATTTCGGAAACATCATCAAGTTCCGTGTACTGCCTGGTCTGCGCCAGATAGATAGTGAAAATTGAGGCAATGACCAGCCCCGAGATAAATACGGCGATCATTAACTCTACGAGAGTAAAGCCGGAAGTGCCTGAAGAAAGAATGGGCCGGTTTAGAAATGATGTAGTCATAATCTCATCGAAACGTTTGAGCTCATTGGGTTCTGATACGTCCGCCGGAAGAAACGGTTATTGAGCGCTGTCGCACGACACTGCCATCGGAAGCCAGTGCTCGGAGGCCCACAGTACCGATGCCAACCGGCAGACCCCTGGCCGAGAACACGATGACGTTGTTGACAAAGGAAATACCATCGGCATCGGCGATTTCTCCCGCGTCGATGAAATCGCCATCGTTGTTGAGATCTGCCGGGCCAAAAATGACTCCTGTTGGGAATGGAGTGGTTGACGATATGACTGTTTCCTGTGCGTCAATTATGCGGTTGTTGGCGTTGGCGGGGGTGCCACCGCCATCATCTATAAAAATAGTATAGGTATCCGCAGGGGAATCGAGGAGCAGCGTGACATTCTGACTTCGTTGGATCGCTTCTGCCTTGGTTTGAAGGATTGCAGAATAAAGGTCTCTGGATGCGCTGCGCAGACGGAAATTGGGGAGGAAGTCGATCAGGGTGGGCAAGGCAATAGCTGCGAGCACGGCAATGATGACGACTACGACAACTACTTCGATGAGTGTGAAGCCCTGCTCTGAAGCGGGTTTTGATCGATGATGCATAGAATGCCCCTTCCTTTGAATATTGAGGTTATAGCTACGTTGCAAAATTCTTGCCGCATTCTTATGGAAATAAATTCCATGTAAAATAGGTATGTTAAATATGAAATTCTCCGTAGACACTAGAGCAAACGGTGGGAATATTAAATTCTTTTACAATCCTCTGGACATTTTTGTTGCCAAGGAAAAGTGGAGCTCCACAACCAAACCCAACCTTGGTTTTCACTTGACATTTTATTAAGTGTTCATATAATTGGGCCCACTATTATGAATTGCCGTTCAGTGGGCCGCTCCAGTTCGGGGCGGTTTGAAGTTTTATCATAAACCTTTAACAAAAGAGGAAGACTATGTCGAAACTGGTTGCACCCCATGGTGGAAAAGGTCTGGTTTGTGCCTTGCTCGAAGGCGCCGCTCGTGAAGCCGAACTGAAGAAAGCCGCTGGCTTGAAGCAGATCGAAATCTCCGCCCGCGCCAAGGGCGACCTCATCATGATGGGCATCGGCGGGTTCTCCCCGCTGTCTGGCTTCATGACCAAAGCCGACTGGAAAGGCGTGTGCGAGAACTTCCAGATGGCCGATGGCACCTTCTGGCCGGTACCGATCACCCTGGACGTGGCCGCTGCTGACGCCGCCGCCATCGCCGTTGGTCAGGAGATCGCTCTCGTTCGCAAAGGCGAGGTGTTCGCCACCATGAAGGTCACCGAGAAGTATGAGATGACCGAAGCCGACAAGCGCTGGGAATGCGAGAAAGTATTCAAAGGCGAAGGCGTCGAGTCCGCCGACGACAAGTTCTGGGAAATCGCTCCCAAGGATCATCCTGGCGTCATCATGGTTCTCGCTCAGAAAGAGTTCAACCTCGCCGGCCCGGTGAAGGTTCTCTCCCAGGGTGAGTATCCTGTCGAGTATCCCGAAGTCTACAAGACCCCGGCGCAGGTTCGCGCCATGTTCGAAGAGCGTGGCTGGGCCAACGTCGCTGCCCTGCAGCTGCGCAACCCGATGCATCGCTCCCATGAGTTCCTCGCCAAGATCGCCATCGAGGTATGCGACGGCGTGCTCATCCACTCGCTCATCGGCAACCTCAAGCCCGGCGACATCCCGGCTCCGGTTCGCGTTCATGCCATCGACGTTCTCATCGAGAACTACTTCGTCAAGCAGCATGTCATCTCCGCCGGCTATCCGCTGGATATGCGCTATGCCGGTCCGCGTGAAGGCCTCCTCCACGCCACCTTCCGTCAGAACTACGGCGTCAACAACATGCTCATCGGTCGTGACCATGCCGGCGTTGGTGACTTCTACGGCCTGTTCGAAGCCCAGACCATCTTCGATCGCATCCCGAAAACCGGCGATGCCGGCAAAGACCTGCAGTGCAAGCCGATGAAGATCGACTGGACCTTCTACTGCCATAAGTGCGACGGTATGGCTTCTCTCCGCACCTGTAACCATGGCAAGGAAGACCGCGTCATCCTCTCCGGCACCAAACTGCGTAAAGCCCTCTCCGAGGGTGCCGCGGTTGTCGATCACTTCGGTCGTGACGAGGTTCTCGTCGTACTGCGCAAGTACTATGAGGGTCTGACCGAGAAGGTAGAGGTGAAAATGCAGGGTGCTGCCTCCGGCGCTGCCATGTAATTTTCGCTTCACCTGACAGTACCAGGGAGATGTCGCCGGTTTAGGCGGCATCTCCTTTTTTTTTCTACAACGGACGGATGCCATGGCGACTTTGACTATCGATCTGGGCGAACGCAGCTATCCTCTTCACATCGAACCTGGATGTCTTGATAAGGTCGGCAACTCTCTTGCCCAAACTCCCGCTGGGCAACGCTATGCCGTGGTGGCGGACGACAATGTCGCTGCCCTCTATGGGCAAAGGTTAATGGCAAACCTTGCCGCGGCCGGCCTCACTGCCGAACTCTTTTCCTTCCCCCATGGCGAGGCGAGCAAGAACCTGCAGACAGTCGGGGCACTCGCCGGAAGGCTGGCCAGTCGGGGAATAGATCGCCATGACGCGCTCATCGCTCTGGGTGGAGGGGTGAGCGGGGATATCACCGGCTTTCTCGCTTCAACCTACAAACGCGGCATTCCGTTCGTCCAGGTACCCACCTCCCTGCTGGCCCAGGTTGACAGTTCCGTCGGTGGCAAGACCGGAGTCGACATCCCCGAAGGGAAGAATCTCGTCGGCACCTTCTATCAGCCGGCGGCGGTGTTTATCGACATCTCCCTGCTCTCGACCTTGCCACCTCAAGAACTCCTCGGCGGGCTGGCGGAAGTCATCAAATACGCCATCATCCGCGACGCCGGCTTCTTCTCTTACCTGGCGACGAGGCGCGAGGAAGTTCTCTCTCTCAAGGCTGACGTGATGACTGAAGTTGTGACCACCTGCTGTCGTATCAAGGCGGAAGTGGTGGCTCTCGACGAGCGGGAAGGTGGACTGCGCCGTATCCTCAACTATGGGCATACCATCGGCCATGCCGTCGAGGCGGCTTCGGAATACATCATTAACCATGGCTTCTCGGTGTCGATCGGCATGGTTGCCGCGGCCCGGGCCGCCAGGCTCGCCGGCCTGCTCGACGAGCAGACTGTCGAAGATATCTACCGGCTGCTCGTCGATTATGGTCTGCCAGTGGAAATCCCCGGGGATCTTGATTGCCGGCGCATGAAATCTTATCTTCTCGCCGACAAAAAAACGGTGGGTGGCCGGGTGCACTTCGTGCTGCCCACGGAGATCGGCAAGACGCGCATCGTTGCCGATCTCGATGATTCAATCGTCGATCGTATCCTCTGCCGGAGGGAAAGCGTGGACATCGCCCGGGGACGATCACAGGAAGGGTGAGGGAAAGGTTATGCCGATTTACGAGTTTTACTGTCAGAGTTGCAACGTCATCTTCAATTTCTTCTCGTCGCGCATCAATACCGAGAAACGGCCGGATTGCCCGCGTTGCGGCCGCAAGGAACTGGAAAAACGCATCTCCACCTTTGCCACCATCGGCAAGGCCAAGGAGGAAAGCGACGATCAATTCGCCGGTCTCGACGAGAGCAGGATGGAGCGGGCCTTCGAGTCGCTGATGCGCGAGGCCGAGCATATCAACGAAAACGACCCCAAGCAGATGGCTTCGCTGATGCGCAAGTTCACCTCGCAGACCGGCATCAACTTCGGGGATTCCATGGAGGAAGCCCTGTCGCGCATGGAGTCGGGGGAGGACCCCGAGCAGGTGGAAAAAGAGATGGGGGATCTTTTCAACGAGGACAATATCAGCTTCGAAATGCTCAAGAAGAAGACCCTGCGCGATTCCAGGCGGCCCGTCCACGACGAGAAGCTCTACGAGCTATAGCCCCGCATCGTCTGGGCCTTGGCGACTTTGGCCGCGCCACTGTGCCGCCTCGTAGAAAAATCGCTGGGCGGGTGCAATGCCCGCTCAGTGAACGGTGGTATCGTCCCCTTCGCTGGAGAGGAACAACTCTTCGAACTCGTCCTTTTCCTGTTGCAAGCCTGCCAGCACCTCTTCCACCGTTACCCCCATGGCCTTGGCGAGATCGGCGATATCATAGAGCGGATGGCCATCGTTGGTGAAATGGCTTGGACGCAGCTGGGGATAGGCGCTGTCGGTTGCCTGGCTCGAGGCCTGCAGCAGCATGCGACGAACCTCGGGCGGGCCGTGAAGGATGAGCCACTTGACCGCCTCGGCCCAGAGTTGGCTGTCCACAGTCGGATGGGTGAGCACCTTCATGGCGCTTTCGATATCCCAAAGATCTTTGAAATCCATACGCGATTTTCTCCTGCTTTGCCGTGGCGTGTGCTATTATGGCTGCGGTCTACTATAAATGTTTTCATTCATGGCGCAAGCCTTGGACGCGAGGAGAAGACATGAATCGTTTCGACGGGGGAATCTTTCTCGAAAATATCGAATGGTTTGACGAAAGCGGCCAGGAACTGGTGCATCGCCTTCCCGAAGAGGGCTCGGGCGAGATCAAGTTCGGAGCGCAGCTGACGGTTCGCGACAGCCAGGCGGCGGTGCTCTTCTACAAGGGCAAGGCCTGCGACTGTTTCGGCCCCGGGCGGCACACCCTGAAGACCGCCAACCTACCTCTCTTGACCAAGATTCTCTCCATACCCTGGCGCCTCGACAGCCCGCTACGCGCCGAAGTGTACATGGTCAACCTCAAGTTCTTCCCCGACCTCAAGTGGGGGACGGCCAATCCGGTGGCCTTCCGCGACAAGGAACTGGGCCTGGTGCGGCTGCGCGCCAATGGCATCTACACCATTCAGGTGGTGCAGCCGGTGCTCTTCGTCAACACCCTGGTGGGGACCATGGGCAAGCTCGATACCGAGGGCATCGCCGGGTATCTCAAGAAGGTCATCGTCTCCCGCTTCAACGACTATCTCGGCCGCACTCTCGACTCGATTTTCGATCTCCCCGGCCGTTTCGAGGAGCTGTCGGAAGAACTGCGGCTGCGCCTGGTTGAGGATTTCGCGGCTTTCGGTCTGCTGCTCAGCCATCTCTACATCACCTCGATTACCCCCCCGGAGGAGGTGCAGAGCGCCATCGACGACCGCAGCCGTCTCGCGGCCATTGGCGATCTCGACCGTTTGCTCAAACTGAAGACGGCCATGGCCATGGAGAAGGCGGCCAGTGCCCAGGGCGAGGCCGGCGCCGGCATCGGTCTCGGCCTGGGCATGCTCCTGCCTCAGGTCTTTGCCGGGCATCTGCAAGGTTCCGCCGGCAACTCTTCCGCGCACCCTGCCCAGTCATCCGCAACCTGCCCCGAGTGCCACCATGACATCGGCGCCGATGCGCGTTTCTGCCCCTACTGCGGCCATCAGGTGGTGCGGCTGATGGTCTGCGCCAACTGTGGCAAGAACCTCACCCCCAAGGCGAAGTTCTGTTCGCAGTGCGGCCGGCCTGCCGACGAGAAGGCGGCGCCGCTGGTCTGCCCGCAGTGTCGTGCCGAGAACCTGCCCAACGCCTTGTTCTGCAACGAGTGCGGCGTGAAACTGGCGTGAGCGGATGGATCTGGTCATCGCCCAGAGCTGTCCGTCCTGCGGCGCCGAGATTTCGCTTGCCGAGGACGACCGGCTGGTTCGCTGCCCCTACTGCGATGTCTACAACTATCGCGTAGCGGGCAGCGCCCCGCGCTATCTGCTGCCGGGCAGGCTGCCGGCAGGGGTCGACCCGGCGGCGGTGGTCCATATCCCCTATCTGCGTTTCAAGGGCACCGTCTACGAGGTCGGCGGAGAGGGGGTGCATCACCGCATCGTCGACACCACCCGCCTCGGCATCGAGGAAAACGACCTGCCCCCCTCCCTTGGTCTGAGGCCCCAGGCGATGCGGCTGTTGCCGCTGATTGCCTCCCGTCCCGGAAGTTATCTCCGTCAATCGGTGCCCCGCGAGGAGGCCTTCAACCAGGCTGTGGCCGTCGCTGGCCTATTGCGCCGGCGCGAGCGGCGCTCGCTCTTCCATCGCGCCTTTATCGGTGAAACCCTGAGCCGCATCTACCAGCCTTGTTACCTCCATGGCGATACGGTCTTTGACGGTGTCGTGGCGCGGCCCCTGGGCAGCGGTGAGCTTTTCTCCCGCCATCACTCCGTGGCCGCCGATCCTGCCTGGGAGCCACGCTTCATTTCCAGCCACTGCCCGCGGTGCAGCGGCGGCATGGACGGGGAGCGCGACACGCTGGTCCTGCGCTGCCGCGGCTGCCGCAGCGAGTGGCAGGAGGAAGGGGGGCGCTTCGTTCCCGTCTCCTCGACGATGGTGCCGACAACCATCCGCGACGCGCTGCATCTGCCGTTCTGGCGGGTGACCATCGCCACCGAAGGGGTGCGCTTGACCGGCTTTGGTGATTACCTGCGCTTCACCAACCAGCCCATCGCGGTGCGGCCGGCCTTCGACAGCCTGCCTCTTTGCTTATGGGTGCCCGCCTTCAAGCTCAACCCCAGGTCTTTTCTGCAACTGGCGGCGCAACTCACCCTCGGGCAGTGGCGCCTCCCTGCAGCAGAGGAAGGCTTCGTCGACGAGGCCTATGGGGTCAATCTGCCGGCGCGGGAAGCGGTGCAGGCGGTGAAGACGGTGCTGGCCCACACCACGGTGAGCAAGAAAACCAGTCTGCCACTGCTCGCCGAGCTGCGTATCGCCCGGCACGAAACCAGACTGATCTATGTGCCCTTTATCGTCAGAGGGCTCGATTATGTCGAGGAACATAGCGGCGCGGCGCTGCTCGCCGCCGCCCTGCGCTTCGGCAAAACCTTGTGAAGTGGAGGGCCGGGGCGTGTCTGGGCGGAGTGAGGACGAAGATCATCGCACATTTATGAAGCTGGCCCTGGCGGAGGCCGAGGCGGCGCTGGAAGCCGGAGAATTTCCCGTGGGCTGTGTCATCGTCGGCGCAGGCAAGGTGGTGGCCAGCGGGCAGCGCAGCAACACCAGCGGAGTCATCAATGAACTCGACCATGCCGAGATGGTCGCCCTGCGGCGCCTTCTCGCCGGCGGCTTTTCTGGGGCCATGGGGGAGGTTACCGTCTACGCCACCATGGAACCCTGCCTGATGTGCTATGCCACCCTCCTCGTCAACGGGGTGCGACGTTTCGTCTATGCCTACGAGGATGCCATGGGCGGCGGCACCAGTCTTCCCCTGGAGAAGTTGCCGCCCCTCTACCGGGACCTCCGCCCGCTGGTGGTCGGCGGGATACTGCGCGAGCCCAGCCTGGCCCTCTTTAAACGTTTTTTTTCGTCGCCGAGTTGCCATTACCTCTCCGACACTTTCCTGGCCCGCTATACCCTGGCCCAGGGGGAGGGGGAAGGCGGGCCGGCGGCAACGACCGCGCGGAGCCACACCCCATGAATCTCTCTTCCCGAACCGTCGGCTTCAAGCCCGGCGAGCGCAACGTCTTTCTCCATATTCTCACCGCCTGCAACCTCTCCTGCCGCCACTGCTACATCAACAGGGGCCAGCATGGCACGGAGATGGTCGATCGCCTGCAACTCGAAACCTGGCTGAATCTCTTCGCCGACCCAGGGCGGCGCTCCAACCTCATCCTCCTTGGCGGTGAGCCGACTCTGCACCCCGATCTGCCCTTTGCGGTGAGAAAGGCCAAAGCATTGGGGTACAGCGTGACCGTCGATACCAACGGCTACCTCTTCCACGACTTCCTCTCCCGAGTTTCGCCCCAAGACCTCGACTATCTCAGCTTCAGCCTTGACGGGCCAGACGCGCAGACCAACGACCCCATCCGCGGCGAAGGCGTCTTCGAGGTGTGCACCAGGGGCATCGCCAGGGCGATCGCAGCGGGCTTCAATGTCAGCATCATCTATACGGTAAGCGAGAAGAACCTCGACGCCCTGCCGCGCATGGTGCCCCTGCTGCAACAGCTCGGGGTGCGTCGCTGGTTCATCCAGGTGCTTGGCCTGCGCGGCAACTCGGCCAAGGGCGATGGCGAGGAGACCAGCCGCGTCAGCCGCAGCCGCTGGCTGGAGATTGTGCCAGAGGTGGCCGCACAGGCTGCGGCGGCCGGGGTGCACGTCATCTATCCCCAGGTGTTCCTCGAGCAGGGCGAAACCTTCGAATGCGCCGGCAACGTGGCGGAGAACTACTTCGTCTTCCCCAACGGTCGCGTCTATCGTTGCCCCTTGTGCGAAGACTATCCCGTCAATGCCTTGCGTATCGAGGATGGGCGGCTCCTGCACAATGACGGCCTCACCGAAGACCGCTTCTTCGCCCTGGATATCCCTGAAGGCTGTGTCATGAACAAGCTCCTCCAGCCCGACACTCTGGAGTACGATGAGCATGGCCGACCGCGCTATCGCATCTCCTGCTGTCTGCTCAAGCGCGAGATAGGCTGGCAGGGCGGAGGCGGCTGAGGTTTAGGCTGCGGAGTTCTTCTTGCCGGAGAAAAACCCGGTGAGGAAGATGCCTGCCTCGTAAAGCAGGAAGAGCGGGATAGCGAGGAGCACGGTGGCGACGGGGTCGCCGGCGGTGAGCAGGAAGGACAGCACGACGATTGCCACGTAGAATGGCGTGCGCCGCTTTCTGAAGGTGGCGGCGGTGATGAAGCCCGCCTTGCCGGACATCACCATGAGGAAGGGGATCTGGAAGGCGATGCCGAAGGTGAGGATGGTGCGGGCGACGAAGGTCAGGTAGAGGCCGAGCTTGGGCAGGGGTTCGAGGTGGTCGCTGGCGTAGCTCATGAAGTAGACGAGCATCTTCGGCAGGACGACGAAGAAGGCGAACACCGCCCCCCCGCTAAAGAGCAGCATCGCCCAGAACACCACGACCAGCGCCAGCCGCTTCTCCGATTTTTTCAGGCCGGGAGCGACGAACATCCACAGCTGGTAGATTGCCACCGGCATGGCGCCGATGACCCCGACGAGAAAAGCCAGCTTGAGGTAGGCGACGAAGGCCTCGGGCAGGTTGGTATAGACCAGGCGGTAAACCAGCGGGCTGGCGGCGAAGAGCGGCGCGATGCAGAAGGCGGCGATCTTCTCGATGAACAGGTAGGCGACGACGCTGGCCAGCAGTACTGTCAGCAACACCTTGATCACCCGCCGGCGCAGCTCGAGGTGGTGGGGACGGAAGAGGGCGAGACTCCTCTCGAGGAGGGGGATTGACGTCTGCAGGTTGTAACCGCTCATTGCTGCGGCCCGCTCTCGGGTGGGGTGCCCCTGGTGTCGCGGCCTTGCGCGGCCGGCATCTCGGTGGAAGCGGGGCCTGCCTCCTCTTGGTCTTGTGTAAGTGCCTCGTCGTTTGCGGCCTGCTGCTGCGTTCCGCGGCCGGCCGTTTCCTTGAGCAGTTCTTCGTAGGCGGCTGCCGCCATGGCGGCGGGATCGGCGGGGGAGGCGACGCTGTCGCCCGGCTTCTCCTGGGGATCGAGGAGGTCGTTTTTAAGGGATTTGGCCGCCTCTTCGAGATCGGGGCGGATTTCTTGCAGTATTTTGCTCTCTTCGGCCAGGGAGGACTTGAGGCTCTCGGCTGTTTTCTTGAGGTCGAGCAGCCCCTTGGCCATGGACCTGGCCAGGTCGGGAAGTTTGTCCGGTCCGATGACGATCAGGGCCAGGGCCATGATGAGCAGCATTTCCGGCAGACCGATGCCAAACATGAAGGGTGCCTCGCAGGGGTTTTCGAAGAGGGTGCTGTTGCCGGCCGAATCTCTTTTCGGCCGGAGGAGGGCAGGCTGAAGACGGTGGCCGGATCCACTCCGTGCAACCCGGCTCTCTCCGCATGTCGTGGGGAGAGATAAGGGTGTCAATTTACGGTATTGCACACGCCGTGTCAATGGTCGACGCCACCCCATGGAACTGGCCGTCGACTGAAAAATCTCCTAACTTCCTCTAATCATATCGTTTTGTCTGAAGATGGCGATCCTTGCTCTTGTTAATAATGATTGACATGGGTGAAACTGTTTACTATAGTTGATTCCTTTGTCTTGCGCGTATTTGTTGCGATTTGCCGCGGCAATAGGGCGGGTCGCGACCTCGTTTACCAAATTTTGTGTGGAGAAGGCGGATGTCCAGTGTCGTTGTCGTCGGGACTCAGTGGGGCGATGAGGGGAAAGGCAAAATCGTCGATTTGTTGACTCGTTACGCAGACTATGTGGTGCGGTTTCAAGGAGGCAACAACGCCGGCCATACCCTGGTGGTGGAAGGCCGTAAATTCGTCTTCCATATCATCCCCTCGGGCATCCTCTACACCGACAAAAAATGCATGATCGGCAACGGCGTGATCATCGATCCGGGTGTTCTGCTCGGGGAAATGGAAAAGCTGCGCCAGCAGGGGCTTACCGTCACTCCGGGGCGGTTGATGATCAGTGAGCGGGCCCATCTCATCATGCCCTATCACGCCGCCCTCGACCAGGCCAGGGAGGCGGCGCTGGATTCCGGCAGAAAGATCGGCACCACCGGGCGCGGTATTGGCCCCTGCTACGTCGACAAGGTCGGCAGGGTCGGCATCGCCGCCGGCGACCTCGGCGACGAGCAGCTGTTCCGTGACAAGCTGGCCGCTGCCCTCGACGAGAAGAACTTCCTCCTCGTACAGCGCTACGGCTGCCCGGCCATCGATTTCGACACCGTCTACCGCAGCTTCATGGAGTTCGCGGAAAAATTGCTGCCCTATCTGGGAAATGTCTCGGTGGAGCTGGACAAGGCGAGAAAAGATAATAAAAATATACTCTTTGAGGGAGCCCAGGGGACGCACCTCGATATCGATCACGGCACCTACCCCTATGTCACCTCTTCCAACACCATTGCCGGCAATGCCTGTGCCGGTAGTGGGTTCGGGCCGGCGCATATCGATAGCGTGGTGGGGATCATGAAGGCCTACACAACCCGCGTTGGCGCCGGGCCCTTCCCGTCCGAGCTCTTCGACGAGACTGGCGATCAGCTGCAGGAGAAGGGGGCGGAGTTCGGGGCCACCACTGGTCGCCGCAGGCGTTGCGGCTGGCTCGACGCGGTGGTTGTTGGCGATGCGGTGCGTCTCAACGGCCTCACCGGTCTGGCCATTACCAAGCTTGATGTCTTGAGCGGCCAGAAGACGGTGAAGATTGCCACTTCCTATCAGCTGGGGGGCGAGAGCCTGAGCGAGATGCCCGCCGCGGCGAGCCGTGCCGCAGCTGCAGTGCCGGTCTACGAGAGCCTCGAAGGCTGGCATGAAAGCATAGAAAAAATACGCAGTTTCGATGAGCTGCCTTCCGCCGCCAGGGACTATGTGCGTCGGGTCGAGGAGCTTGTCGGCGTCAAGAGCGATATCGTTTCGGTGGGCCCGGACAGGGAAGAGACCTTGCTGCTGCGCAACCCATTCGAGAAAAACTGAGGAGTGTGCGTTTCCCGTGGGGCGCACCTCCAGATCAACGACTGAGACTTAAAAAGAGGGGCTTGATGGCAAGAATTACCTGTGAAGATTGTCTGGAAAAAGTCGGCAAGCAGAACCGGTTCAAACTGATCCACCTCACCGTACAGAGGGTGAAGCAGCATCGGCAGGGCGAACCGTTTCTCGTCGAGGGAAAGAATAAGGAGATTGTCATGACCCTGCGCGAAATTGCCTCGGGCAGCGTGACGTTCGACAATGTCAACTCGCTGCCAGACCGCTCCGAGCAGGCGAAGAAAGATGACCAGCAGGAAACCGAGGCTGTTTCCGACCTCTCGTAATTCCGCAGGCACTGTCGAAAAACCATGAGCAACGATTATTACGATATCCTCTCCGTCGAGAGAACCGCCACGGCCGCAGAGATCAAGAAGGCCTACCGCAAGCTGGCGATGAAATACCACCCCGACCGCAACCCGGGCGACAAGGAGGCCGAGGACAAGTTCAAGTCGTGCACCGAGGCCTACGAGGTATTGAGCGACGAGAACAAGCGTAAGATCTATGACACCTATGGCCATGACGGCCTGAAGAACAGCGGCTACCGCGGACCCGGCAGCGCTGAGGACATCTTCTCCAGCTTTGGCGACATCTTCGGGGACCTCTTCGGCTTTGGCTCCGGGCGGTCGACCATGCGCCGCGACGGGCCGATCCCTGGCAACGATCTGCGTTACGACGTGGAAATCACCTTCATGGAGGCGGTGCACGGGGTTTCCAAAGAGGTCCAGCTGACACGGCGCGACACCTGCTGGACCTGCGAGGGCAGCGGCAGCCGCCCCGGTTACCAGAAGAAGACCTGCCCGACCTGCAACGGCCGCGGCCAGGTGGTGCGCTCCCAGGGCTTCTTCCAGATGAGCTCGACCTGCCCGCAGTGCCACGGCGAAGGGGCCATCGTCAGCCATCCCTGCAACGACTGCCATGGCAGCGGGCTGGTGGAAAAGACCAAGAAGGTGGCCTTGAAAATCCCTGCCGGCGTCGATACCGGGGCGCGCATGCGGCTGCGTGGCGAGGGCGAGGGCGGACGGCGGGGTGGGCAGTCGGGTGACCTCTACGTGGTTGTCCATGTCCGTGAGCACGAGTTCTTCAAGCGCGAAGGCGACACCATCTACTGCCGCTATCCGGTGTCCATGGCCAAGGCGGCCCTGGGGGCGACGGTGGAGATCCCCACCGTGCACGGCAAGAAGGACCTCGACATCCCCGCCGGCAGTCAGTCCGGGCAGTTGTTCACTCTGCGCAACGAAGGGGTGCCGAGCCTGCGCGGACGGGGCCGGGGCGATATGATCGTCGAGTTGCAGGTACTGACCCCGACCAATCTCTGCGAGGAACAGAAGAAGGTGCTGCGTGAGTTCGATACGCTGTGCGCGAAGCATGGCCAGCACAAGGAGGAGGAGGGCTTCTTCAAGCGCCTCTTCAACGAGGTTCTCGGCAAGTGAGCGGAGGGGACGCCATGACGGCTGACAACGATGCGGTACTGACTCATTTCGACAATGCCGGCAATGCGCGCATGGTCGATGTCGGCGGCAAGGTAGAGACGACGCGAGAGGCAACCGCGGCAGGTACGGTGACCATGTCACGCACTGCTTTCGAGCTCGTCAGAAGCGGCTCCATGGCCAAGGGCGATGTCCTGGGCATAGCGCGGGTGGCGGGGATCATGGCCGCCAAGAAGGTCGATCAGCTCATTCCCCTGACCCACCCCCTGCTGATCACCAAGGTCGATGTCGGCTTCGCCCTGCGTGAGGAGGAAAACGCCGTCGATATCTTTGCCACCGTCGGCATCTGTGGCAAGACCGGGGTGGAGATGGAGGCGCTCACTGCCGTTTCCGTCGCCGCCCTGACAATTTACGACATGTGCAAGGCCGTCGACAAGAGTATGGTCATCGGCGACGTTCGTCTCCTCAAAAAGAGCGGGGGCAAGAGCGGCATGTATGTTCGGGAGGAAACGACTCCGTGAGGGGCCGTGTGATCGAGAAGGAGATGAAGGAGGTTGGCCATGGATAAAGAACAATTGGAAATGTTCCGGCGGCAGCTGCAGCAGAAGAAGCAGGAGATTATGGCCGAAGCCGGCAAGACCATGACGGAAATGACCGATCAGACCACCAATGTCCCCGACCCCAACGACCGGGCGACCCTGGAGTCGGGACGGAGCTTTGAACTGCGCATTCGCGACCGCGAGCGGCGGCTGCTGGTGAAGATCGATGAAGCCATAGGCCGTATCGACGAAGGCACCTACGGTATCTGCGAGGATTGCGGCGAGGAGATCGGCATCAAGCGGCTGGAGGCGCGGCCGGTGACCACCCTGTGCATCGACTGCAAGACCCTTCAGGAAACCCGGGAAAAGTCCGTGGGGCAATAGACCCCCATGCCGGAACTGCGCAAGGATCCCGTTCTCGGGAGATGGATCATCATCTCCAAAGAGAGGAAGAAACGGCCCACTGACTTCCCCGTGGAGGTCAACAGCAGCATCGGCGGCTTCTGCCCCCTGTGTCCGGGGCATGAATCCTTCACCCCTGCCGAGGTGCTGGCCTTCAGCGAAGGAAGCCGCCAGCCCAACGGCAGCGGCTGGCAGCTGCGCGTGGTACCCAACAAGTATCCGGCGTTGATCATCGAGGGTGAACTGGGCAAGGAGGGGCTGGGTCTCTACGATCGCATGAACGGCATCGGCGCCCATGAGGTGATCATCGAGACCCCCAGACACGAGCACAACTTCGCCGACTTCACCATCGAGGAGATGGCCAGGGTCTTCACGGCCTACAAGGAACGGATCATCGACCTCGAGAAGGATCAGCGTTTTCGCTACGTCATGGTCTTCAAAAACCATGGCCGTGCCGCCGGCGCGTCTTTAGAGCATTCCCACTCGCAGCTCATCGCCCTGCCCATCCTGCCGCGGATGATCGTCTCCGAGCTTGATGGAGCCCTGTCCCACTTCAAGTACAAGGAACGCTGCATCTTCTGCGACATCATCCGTCAGGAAATGCAGATCAAGGAGCGGGTAGTGTGCGAAAATGACGGCTTCATCTGCATCATGCCCTTTGCGCCACGTACCCCCTTCGAGATGTGGATCCTCCCCAAGCGCCACGGCTCGTCCTTTTACTGCCAGAACGAACGCGACCTCAACAGCCTGGCGGCAATCTTCTCCGACGCCCTGCAGCGCCTGACGCGCTGCATCCCCGACGTACCCTACAACTACGTCCTGCATACCGACCCCTTGCGTTCCGGCGGCCTGGAATATTACCACTGGCACTTCGAGATCGTCCCCAAGCTCACCTCCATCGCCGGCTTCGAGTGGGGGTCGGGGTTTTATATCAACCCGCTGCCGCCGGAAGAGGCCGCCCATTTTCTCCGTCAAGCCCTCGAGGCACCCTAAAAGGAGGAAATCGTGAAGAAACTCCTGCTCATCGACGACGAGGAAGCGATCCGCATGATCTACCGCGAGGAGTTCGAGAGTGATGGCTATCAGGTGGTGGTCGCCGCCGATGGGCAGAGCGGTCTCGACCTCTTTCGTGGCGATCAGCCCGATCTGGTCATCCTCGATATCCAGATGCCGGGGATCAACGGCGTCGAGGTGCTGCGGCAGATGAAGATGCTCAATGCCGAGGTGCCGGTGATCCTCTGCAGCGCCTACCAGGAGTTCAAGCGCGACCTCGGCACCTGGGCCTCGGACGACTATGTGGTCAAGTCCGGCAATCTCGACGAACTCAAGGCCACGGTACGGCGCCTGCTCAAACTCTAGCGAGAATCTGGCGGCAGCCGTATCGAGGAGCGTTCTCCCATGAAAGACATCCAGAGCCAGCGTGACAGCCGAAGGATCAACATCCAGAAGGTTGGCGTCAAGACCCTCTCCTATCCCATCACCGTGCGCGACAAGGCGCAGAAACGGCAGCATACCGTGGCCACGGTGAATATGTACGTCAACCTGCCGCATCGCTTCAAAGGCACCCACATGAGCCGCTTCGTCGAGATACTCAACGAGTTTCACGGCGAGGTGGACATCAAGAGCTTCAACAAGATCCTCGGCAAGATGAAGCAGCGCCTCGACGCCGAGGCCTCGCACCTGGAGATCGATTTTCCCTATTTCCTTTTCAAGGCGAGGAATGGCGAAGGCGGACATCTCGCCCGCTATCGCTGCCAGATGCACGGCTCGCTGGAGGACAGCGACGACCTCAAGCTGAGCGTCGAGGTGCCGATCAGCCTGCCCCTCACCGAGAAGACGCCACACCGCCTGCCAGGCTCCCTGGGGCGCTGGGGAAAAGCGATAGTCAGCCTGCGTTTTCGCCAGTTTTACTGGATCGAAGACATCATCCTGCTCATCGAGGAGGCGGTGGACGCGGAGCTGCGCAGCCTTGCCGAAAAGGAGCGCCGGGTGATGTCGGTGGAGGCACTGACGCGCCGTGTCGGCGCGCTGCTAGACAAGATCGAGGCAGTTAAGTGGTTCTCCATCTGCATCCATAATTTCGGCGACGAGTGCTCGACATTCGCCGCCATGGAATCCTGCTGAAGTCTCGACCATACCGTCGCCACCCATAACCCTTCGAGTGTGAAATCACCATGCGAGACCTACTTTTTGAAATTGGAATGGAGGAGATCCCGGCCGGTTTTCTCGAACCGGCCTTGAGCTTTCTGCAAAAACGGTTTGTCGACAAGGCGGCCGAGTTGCATATCGCCTGCGGCGCCACCAGGGCGATGGGCACACCGCGCCGTCTCACCCTCACCGTTGAGGGGCTGGCGGAAATGCAGGAAGATACCAGTGAGGAACTCCTTGGACCCTCGAAAAAAGCTGGTCTCGACGACCAGGGACGGTTCACCCGCGCCGCCGAGGGCTTCGCCAGGTCGAAAGGCGCGGCCGTGGAGGAACTGCAGGTGGTCGACACGCCCAAGGGCGAGTACCTCATGCTGCGCCGCCGTCAGGCCGGGGTGGCGACCATCACCTTGCTCCCCGAGCTGCTGCATGGCCTCTTGCTCGACATTCCTTTCGCCAAGTCGATGCGCTGGGGCAGCAACCACCATCCCTTCGCCCGACCCATCCAGTGGCTGGTGGCGATGTTCGGCGACGAGGTGGTTCCCTTTGAACACGAGGGCATCGTTTCGGGCAGGATCAGCGGCGGCCACCGTTTCCTGGCGCCGCAACGCTTCGCCGTCGAGTCCATCGCTCTCTACGAGGAGCAGCTGCGTCAGCGCTTTGTGGTCGTCGATACCGCCCGGCGGCGGCAACAGGTGGTGTCGGCCATCGAGCAGGCGGTGGCCGGAGTTGACCGTCTCGCCGGGGGCCGCGTCGCCATCGACGAAGGCCTGGTGGATACGGTCAACAACCTGGTGGAGATGCCGTTTGCCGTATGCGGTACCTTCGACGAAAAATTCCTGCAGCTTCCCGATGAGGTGCTCATCACCTCGATGCGTGAGCACCAGAAGTATTTTCCCGTGGTTGACGACCAGGGTCGGCTGCTGCCCGGCTTCGTCGCCGTCAACAACACCAGGGTCAACGACCCGGCGGTAACCCGCAAGGGCCATCAGCGGGTGCTGCGGGCGCGTCTCGAAGACGCCCTGTTCTTCTTTGCAAGTGATCGCGAAACGTCCCTCGCGGCTCGCGTCGACGGCCTCGGCGGCATTATTTTCCAGGCCAAACTGGGGACGATGGCGGAAAAAAAGGATCGCCTCGTCAAGCTGGTCAAGGCCCTGGCCGACAAAATCGACCCGGACCTGGCGGAAGACGGCTGCCGGGCCGCCCTGCTCTGCAAGGCCGACCTGCTCACCGACATGGTAGGCGAGTTTCCCACCCTGCAGGGTATCATGGGCGGGGCCTATGCCCTCCATGACGGGGAAAAGGACAGCGTGGCCACAGCCATCGTCGAGCACTACATGCCGCGTCGTGCCGGGGCGGACATCCCTGCCGGAGATCTCGGGGCGATTCTCGCCCTGGCCGACCGCTTCGACACCCTGGCCGGTTGTTTCGGTATCGGCCAGGTGCCCAGCGGCACCGTCGACCCCTTTGGCCTGCGGCGCATCTCCCTGGCCATTCTCAATATCATCGCCGGAAAAGGGTATACCCTGTCGCTGCAGGAGATGGTGCACAAGGCCCTGGCCCTCTATGGCGATAAAGTCGCCGGGGGAGCCGAGACGGTGGCGGCGGTGATGTCCTTCATCAGGGGGCGCTTCGTCAACGACTGCGTCAGTCGCGGCATGGCTGCGGACGCGGTGGAGGCGGCCACCGCGGTGGCCTTCGACGATGTCAATGACTGCCTGTCGCGGATCAACGCCATCCTCCGTTTCCGCCGCGAAGCTGCTTTTACAGTCCTGGCCGCCTCGTACAAACGGGTGAAAAATATCGTCAAGGACAATCGCCTTGTCACTGTCGACAGCCAGCTCTTCGCCCATGCCGCCGAAAAAGCCCTGTACGAACTCTTCCTCGAGGTTGAAAAAGAAATGCAGGCACATCTGAGGAGAAAAGAGTACGAGGCCGCCCTGCAGATCATGCTGCGCATGAAGGAGCCGGTCGATGCCTTCTTCGACGGGGTGATGGTCATGGATGAAGATCTGGCGGTGCGCCAGAACCGTCTCAATCTGCTCACCGCCCTGGGCAACCTCATCCTCGAAATAGGCGATATCTCGCTGCTCCAGGAAGGTTGAGCGGGGTCGTCGCAGTCTAAAAAAACGGGGGGCCATCCGCATCAGCGGCTGGCCCCCCGTCGTTTCAACCTCTCTATCTTTTCGTCATCTTCCCCGAATGACCCGCCAGCCGGGCTTCTCGACCTCGCAACCGTGTTTTTGGCAGTCACAGCCACCGTTTCAACCAAGGGCTATTCCTTGGCGTGACACGTATCGCATTTGTCGATCTTCTTGGCCTTGTAGGCCTCGTCGTTTTTCTTCGCCTTGTGACACTCCTGACAGTTGCCATGGCCGGCGCCCTTCATGGTGTCGAGCTTGTGGGGACCTTTGGCCTTGCCGGCCAGCACTTTCTCGTTATGGCAGGAGGCGCATTTTTTGATCTCCTGGCCGTCGCTGTAAGCAAGTTGTTTTCCCGCGGCGTCGATGCCATGGTGGCATTCGCCGCAGGTGCTTAAGGCCTGATGGGCTTTATGGGGAAACTTGGCCGGCTTTTTGCCGCCCTCGCCAACCATCATCTCGGCCGGGCCGGGATCGGCGGCGGCAAGGGTTGGGGACACCGAAGCAAACACCATACAGAGAGATAACAGACTGCAGGCAATGAGTTTTTTCATCGTGCGTTCTCCTTTATGCGGTTGATGGTGTGGAATGCGGCAAGGCGCCGGCCCCAAGTCGATAGAAAAAGTATATACCGTCCCCTCGCTTCTTTGTCAAACCTGCCAGACGAGGTAATTAATCAATACTTCGACGAAATATGTCAATGCTCATAGAGAGCGACTCAACTGGCGCCATAGCTGTGCAGGCCCGAGAGGAGCAGGTTGACTCCGAGATAGGTGAAGAGCACCGAGGCGAAGCCGCACAGGGCGAGCACTGCCAGGCGGTTGCCGTTCCAGCCTCTGGTGTAGCGGGCGTGCAAAGTGATGGCATAGAAGAACCAAGTGATGAGCGACCATGTCTCCTTGGGGTCCCAACTCCAGTAGGTGCCCCAGGCGGAGTTGGCCCAGATGGCGCCGGTGATGATGCCGACGCTCAGCCAGATGAAGCCGAAAATCATTGTCTTATGGATGAGGTCGTCGAGGGTTGGCAGCGGGGGTAGAAGTGTTGTCCGGGCCGCCGTCTTCGCTTGGTCACGGGTTTTGAAGAGGTACATGAGACCGAGAGCGGCGGCGATGGCGAAGGCGGCATAGCCGATGAAGCAGGTGACCACGTGGGCGACCAGCCAGTTCGATTGCAGGGCGGGCACCAGGGGTGAGATGCTCTTGTCGATGCTGCCGGCGAAAGAGGCGTAGGCCATGGCCAAAAAGGCCAGGGGAACGGCGAAGGGGCCGATGGCCCTGGTGGCGAATTTCCGTTCGACATAGAGGTAGAGGACGATGATGCTCCAGGCGAAGAAGACCAGCGATTCGTACATGTTGGTCAGCGGGGCGCGGCCAATGCCCATCTGATAGGACTCAACCCAGCGCAGAATGAGGCCGATGGTCTGCACCGCCAGGGCAACGGCAGTAAAGCCGGTGGCGACGCGTGCCAGCCGCTGGGTCTTGAACACCAGCAGGAAGACGTAGAGCAGCGAAGAAAAGAGGTAGGTGAAGGTGGTTATGCCGAGCAGCTGTGCGCTATCCATGGCTTTGCTCCGAGGTGATGTGGGGCGTTGCGACAGTCATCGTTCAAGGGTGAGCGGTCAGCCTTCGCTCTCTGTCCGCCGCTGCAGGTCTTCCGCCAGTTGCTCGAAGGTTCTGGCGAAGGCGAGCTTGTTTTTATTGGTGGCGCCGGCAAGGATGATGGCGACGCAGCCGTTGTCCTCTCTGCCAAGCGACAGCCAGAAGCGGCGGTGGGCGAGGAAGAAGGCGACATAGAGCCCGAAAACGAGCAGCAGGCAGCCTCCATAAACGATCCATACCCCAGGATCTCTGGCAACCTGCAGCCCGGTGGAGTAGAGCTGTTTGACACGGATGGCGTAGTCCTTGCCATCGGCGCTGACGGTGACGCTCTCGTTGTCGGCGAGCCAGCGGGTCACTGCCTCGCCATCCCCAGCCTTGAACCACAGCTTGGCGCGCACGGCACGCTGGCCGGAGCCTTCGGCGTTGATGACGCCAAAGCGCAGGCCGCGCTCCTCCCACACCCTCTCCTCCTGGAAAGGCAGGGTGAAGAGCTTCGGGGCACTGCCCGCCGGGGTGATGTCGACGATGAATTCTGGGTGCGGCTTGTAACTCGACTGATAGAAGGTGATCCCCTTGTACTGCAGGGGGCTGTTGACGACGATATCTTTGGAGAGGACCTCGCGACCTTCTTCGACGATGGTCAGGTGGCTGCGGTACTCTTTGACCATGCCACTGTCGTAGTAGGCGATGGTGAATGACTGGCAGCGCACGGTGAAACCGAGGGGAATCGGGGCCGAGTCGGCAGCGGCGAAGACCTGGTCGGTTTCCTTTTGTTCAGGCAGCATGACGCTGCCCTTGAAGCCGAAGAGCTGGCCGATGCCGGCGCCGATGAAAATCACCAGGATGGAGAGATGCACGAGATAGACGCCGAGCCGGCTGTAGCGGCCACGATCAACGAGAAAGAGGCTGCCATGAGCGTTGCTGGCCTGCTGCGCCCTGCCCAGGGGGCGAAGGAACTGCTGCCAGTCTATGGCGGCGGCCAGCGGGGCCTTGATGACAAAGCGTCGCACGTTGGCCATGGCGGCGAGGCGCGCCGGGCTGATATCGAGGCTGTCGGCGCGTATCAGCCGCCAAGCCGTCGGGAAGCGGTCGATGCTGCAGACGACGAGGTTGATTGCCAGCACAGTGAGCAGACCGTAAAACCACCAGGAAGAGTACATCCTCGGAATATCGAGGATATGGAAAAAGGTGGCGGTTTTCTCGCCAAAGCGCGCAACGTACTCGGCGTGGGTCTCGCCCTGGGGCACCACGGTACCGATGATGGAGGTGAGGGCGATGCAGCACAGGCTGAAGATGGCCAGCTGTACCGAGGCGAAAAAGGTCCACATCTGTTGCACGAGCTTCATGAACGCAAAGGGCGGGAAGGGGTTGGAAAGTGTCGGTCGGCAGTGGCGGCGGGCCACCGCCCATGGACAGAGCAGAGTATTGATAAACATGTTTTCCCTGGCTGTACCACTTTTTTCTACAATTGGCGGCATTCTCCAGGCTGTTGTTGCTGGTCGCGGGCCCGGCCGGCCTGGGATAACCATAGGTGCAGGGGGAAGAGAGGCGAGATTCGGCGGAGGAGGGGCTGTGGATCGATGGCGGCTTCGCGGTGTGAACGGCGGCGATGCCGGAGGTTTCGGCAGGATATCGGGGAGCGGTGTTCACTGCTCTGGCATGATGGAAAATTCTTGCCAATCTATGGAAAAGGGGGTATTAAACCAAATTCTTGTGATGTTTTTGCCGATAAACCATTCAGCCATCCCGTAGCCCGTATTGTGGCAGGGATGCCATAGAAGGAGATCAACATGGCTAAAGTATGCGAAATCTGCGGCAAGGGGCCGGTGACCGGCAACAATGTCTCCCATGCCCACAACAAGACCAAACGGCGCTGGTTGCCCAATCTCAAGACGGTACATATGGCCGCTGGCGGTGGCACCACCAAGAAAACCAGGGTGTGCACCAGGTGCATCAGGTCGGGAGCGGTAGTAAAGGCTGCCTGATCCGGTTCGACAGCAGGCTGTGAAAGGCGAGGGGAGAGTGTTCCTGCTCGCCTTTTTGCGTTTTGCCCCGGCAAGGGGCCGGTGCACATGGCACGGAGGAGCGAGATGAGCGAAGACGAGATCAAATATATCAGTTATGACGAGGCGATTACTCTGGTAGGGGCCATCCAGGAGGAAGAGGATGTCGACAACCCCGAGAAGCGGGTCCTGATGGTCTACAGCGTCGATGACAAAGAGCTGTGCTGGTTCGACTTCGACGAGGTCATGGCGGCCGTTGGCACGGTCGAGGCCGGCGAGCGCAAGCTGGCGGTGCAGAACTACATCCTCAATCGCATACCGGAGTGGGTCAGGGAGGCTTAGGCCCTTCTCGCTACTCGGCCCCGGTCAGCCATTCCGCCAGGGTGAGAGGGTAGAGATCGCACTGCGTACCCAGCTGAGCGCCGAAGCGGTTGGTGATTTCCCGGCCGTGGCGGAAGGTCGACACCGGACGGTCGGCGGACACCACCACCACCAGGGTGTCGCGGTGCTGGGCGGTGAAGCGCAGGGCCGAATTGTACCTCGCTCCGCGGGAGCGGTCCTCGTTTTCGACCCGGTGACCGTCGAGCAGACAGGCAAAGGCGTGCAGGTGCAGGTCGGCGCGCAGGTGCAAGGCGCCATCGACCTTGGCCAGGCCGGCCGCCAGGGCCAGCTCGCGTGGCTCACGCAGGTCGATGGGCGGGCTGAGCATCTGCCCGGAGGTGGTCGTTGGTACTGGTGCCAGGTCGATGACGAACGAGCAGCCATACTTATGCTCCTGGGCGAAATGCACCAGGGAGGTGACGATGGCGAACATGGCGGTGCCGACCTCGATGCCCAACTCGAAATCGAGCAGGGCCTCTTCGAGTTCGAAGAGCTTGGCGCGATGGGTGTCGGAGCTGTAGCGGCCGTCATGGAAGCTGCACAGAGTTTCGCTGTCGACGGAAAGGAAGCCGAGCTTGCCGCGATAGTCGGCGGTGATATGAAAATGGTCCAGTGCCCCGTCGGCGATGCCGATGAGGTATTTGCCGTCGGCAATCAGGGTGCGCTGTGAGTATTCAACCGCCTGCAGCAGCTTGCGCACGTGCTTGTAATTTTCCAGAAGAGGCTGCTCGCCGCTCTTGAATTTGGCTATCCACGGGATGTCGTCGAGGAAGCGCGGCTCGATGAAGGTCAGCAGCCCCTGCGGCCTGACCTGCTCCTCATTGGTCTTGGACACGCCGAGGACGGTTTCGAGGATGGGGTAGATATGGAAGTGGAAATCGGGGCCGAGGGCCGCCCCGGCCTTGTCGAGGATGCAGTCGTGAATGGCGTGGGTGGCGTATTCCCGTAGAAAATTTCCGGAAATGCCGGTATAGAGGGTGCTGTCCTTGGCAATGTCGTGGGAGAAGCGCAGCACGACATGCTCCAGCCAGCACAAGGTCGGCAGTACCGAGCAGAAGTGGGGGTGGTGCTCGGTGAACCACATCTGGTAAAAGACCGGGGCGGAACTGCCGCCCATGCACAGCAGGCCGTCGAGGCGCAGGTTGTCCTGGGGCTCGATATAATTGTAGACGGAGCGGAAGGCCTCGCCATCGAAGGGGCGGCACCACTCCCGCCGCTCCCCGTAAAAGGCCTTCAGTTTCACTTCGTGGCCGCGCAGCAGGTTCTGCGGGTCGAAGATGTACAGCTCTTCTTCCTCTTCCAGGGAGAAGATGACGGCGGCCCGACTCGGGCCGGAGAAGAGTGACAGGCCGTCGCGTAGGCCGGTCAGCGTGTCATGCAGGCAGCGGACGACGAAGGAGTTGAGGCGCACAGGCATACCTTGAGAGAGAGGGAAAGGGCGGCCGGCCGGCAGCGGCAGGGCTCTAGGCCATTCCTACAGTATTTCCACCGTTCTTTCAATCGCCGTGGACGGTTGGAGCGGGGTAGTGGCGACAGGGGCGTTTTTCTGTCGCCGGTCCTGTTGATTGCCTGGCGGGGAGGTTGGCATTGTCGTCAGCCCCCCGCGAGATGTACAGAGACAATTTCTAACACTGAGGAAAGGGATGAATGTAACGGTATTTGGCGTGGGCTATGTCGGCCTGGTGCAGGCGGCGGTACTGGCCGATGTCGGCCACAGTGTCTGCTGTGTCGATGTCGACGAAAAGAAGATCGAGGGCCTTAAGAATGGGGTCATTCCCATCTTCGAGCCGGGGCTGACCGAGCTGGTGCGCGAGAATTACAAGAAAGAGCGCCTCTTCTTCACCACCGACGCCGCCAGCGGGGTCGACCATGCCGAGGTGCTGTTCATCGCTGTCGGTACGCCCCCCGACGAGGACGGTAGCGCCGACCTGCAGTATGTCCTGGCGGTAGCCGGGACCATCGCCCGAACCATGCGCGATGGCAAGATCGTCGTCGACAAGTCCACCGTGCCGGTGGGCACCGCCGACAAAGTGCGCAAGCACATGGCCGCCATCCTCGCCGAGCGTCAGATCGACATTCCCTTTCATGTCGTCTCCAATCCCGAATTTCTAAAGGAAGGCTCGGCCCTCGAGGACTGCATGCGGCCGGAGCGGATCATCATCGGCACCGAGAGCGAGCAGGTCGAGGAGGTGATGCGCGAGCTCTACGAGCCGTTCTCCCGCAACCATGACAAGATCATGGTCATGGACGTGCGCAGCGCCGAGTTCACCAAGTATGCCGCCAACTGCCTGCTGGCCACCAAGATCTCCTTCATGAACGAGATGTCCAACCTCGCCGAGCGCCTTGGCGTCGATATCGAACAGGTACGGCGCGGCATCGGCTCGGATTCGCGCATCGGCTACCAGTTCATCTATCCCGGCTGTGGCTATGGCGGCTCCTGCTTCCCCAAGGATGTCCAGGCGCTGGAGCGCTCGGCGCGGGAAATCGGCTACCAGGCGGAGATCCTCCAGGCGGTGGAACGGGTCAACAAGCGGCAGAAGGAGAAGCTCTTCCAGCATATCTCTTCCTTCTACCGCGACGGCGTGGCGGGCAAGGTCTTCGCCGTGTGGGGCCTGTCGTTCAAGCCCAATACCGACGACATGCGCGAGGCCTCGAGTCGCGTGCTCCTCGAGTCCCTGTGGCGGGCCGGGGCGCGGGTGCAGGCCTTCGACCCGGAGGCCATGGAGGAGGCGCAGCGCATCTACGGCAGCCGTGACGACCTCACCCTCATGGGCACCAAGGAGGCGGCCCTGCACGGGGCCGACGCCCTGGCCATCGTCACCGAGTGGAAGAGCTTCCGCGTCCCTGATTTCAAGGGGCTGGCGCGCGAACTGCGCGACAAGGTGATCTTCGATGGCCGCAACCTCTACGACCCGGCACGGGTCGAGGCCCTGGGGCTGGCCTACTACGGTATCGGTCGCGGCCGCTCCTGCCGCCTCGACGGCTGAGCACTGAGGTTGCCCGATACATGACGGCAACGACAAACAAAGGGAACATGGCAATGAAAAAAGCTCTCATCACCGGCATTACCGGCCAGGACGGCGCCTACCTCGCCGAGTTGCTCCTGAAAAAGGGCTACGAGGTGCACGGCATCAAGCGCCGTGCCTCGCTCTTCAATACCGATCGCATCGACCACCTCTACCAGGACCCCCACGTCGGCAACCGCCGCTTCATCCTCCATCACGGCGATCTCACCGACAGCTCGAGCCTCATCCATATCATCGGCAAGGTCCGCCCCGACGAGATCTACAATCTCGCCGCCCAGTCCCATGTGGCGGTGTCTTTCGAAGAGCCGGAATACACGGCCAACTCGGACGCCCTCGGCACCCTGCGCGTGCTCGAGGCCATCCGCATCCTTGGCCTTACCGAGAAGACCAGGTTCTATCAGGCCTCCACCTCGGAGCTCTACGGCCTGGTACAGGAGATTCCGCAGACCGAGAAGACTCCTTTCTACCCGCGCTCGCCCTATGCGGTGGCCAAGCTCTACGCCTACTGGATCGTCGTCAACTACCGCGAGGCCTATAATATTTTCGCCTGTAACGGCATCCTCTTCAACCACGAGTCGCCCCTGCGCGGCGAGACCTTCGTCACCCGCAAGATCACCCGGGCGCTGGCGCGCATCCTGCTTGGCCTGCAGGACTGCCTCTACCTCGGCAACCTCGACGCAAAACGCGACTGGGGCCATGCCCGCGACTATGTGGAGATGCAGTGGCTGATGTTGCAGCAGGAGAAGCCGGAAGACTTCGTCATCGCCACCGGCGTGCAGCACTCGGTGCGCGATTTCGTCAATGCCGCGGCTGCCGAACTGGGCGTGCGCCTGGAGTGGCGCGGCAAGGACCTCGAGGAGGTCGGTGTCGTCGCCGTCGTCCCGCCGGGGGCGGCAGAGGGCGGCATGAAGGTTGGCGATACCGTGGTGCGTGTCGACCCCCGCTATTTCCGCCCCACCGAGGTGGAAACCCTGCTTGGCGACCCGACCAAGGCGCGGGAGAAACTCGGCTGGGTGCCGAGCACCTCGTTTGCCGATCTGGTCGCCGAGATGATGCGCGCCGATCTCGAGGAGGCCAGGCGGGACGAACTGTGCCGCAACGAAGGCTTCCAGGTGCTCAACCATCACGAGTAGGGGTGCTGCCATGGCCGATGCCGATCTCTGTCGTCCGCTCAATCCTCGCGAGCGTATCTATGTCGCCGGTCATCGCGGCATGGTCGGCGCGGCCATCGTCCGCCACCTGCAGGCCATCGGCTGCAGTAACCTGGTGACGCGGAGCCATAGTGAGCTCGACCTCACCGACCAGCAGGCGGTAGGTCGGTTCTTCGCAGCGGAAGCCATCGACCGTGTGGTGCTGGCCGCTGCCAAAGTAGGCGGCATCCACGCCAACAACAGCTATCCGGCCGAGTTCATCGCCGTCAACCTGCAGATCGAAGTCAACGTCATCGATGCCGCCTACCGCGCCGGGGTCAGGGACCTGCTCTTTCTCGGCAGTTCCTGTATCTATCCCAAGTTCGCCACGCAGCCCATGGACGAAGGGCAGCTGCTCACCGGCGTCCTCGAGCCCACCAACGAGCCCTACGCGGTGGCCAAGATCGCCGGCATCAAGCTGTGCGAGGCCTACAACCGGCAATATGGCACGCGCTACCGCTCGCTGATGCCCACCAACCTCTACGGGCCGGGGGATAACTACCACCTCGAGAACAGCCATGTCATCCCGGCGATGATCCGCAAGTATCACCTCGCCACCCTGGCCGTGAAGGGCGATGTCGCCGCCATCCAGGCCGACGAGAGGGTGTATGGCCCCATTCCCGCTGACGTCGCCCAGGCCATCGGCTACCTTGCGGAGAGCGGATCGCTGGACAGCTCCCGGCCACCCAGAGTGCTCCTCTGGGGCAGCGGCTCGCCACGGCGCGAGTTCCTCCATGTCGACGACATGGCCGCGGCCTCGGTCCATGTCATGACGCTGGCCCAGGAGGAGTTCCTGCCTCCCCACCCCTCCTTCGTCAATGTCGGCACCGGCAGCGACCTCACCATCCGCGAGGCGGCGGCGGAGATTGCCGCCCTGGTCGGCTTCGCCGGCGAGACCGTCTACAACCCGGAGCAGCCCGATGGCACGCCGCGCAAGCTGCTCGACACCAGCCGTCTGGCAAGCCTCGGCTGGCGGCCGCGCCTCAGCTTCCGCGAGGGCCTCGCCGACGCCTACCGCCACTACCTCGCCCCACTGGCGAAAGGCTGAAAGCTTGCCCCCGGCCTTGACCGGTGGCAAATCCCCGCAGCATTCGCAACATTCTTCGTCACGGTTCGTTCCGCCAGGCGCGGAGCGTCAATGGAGCAGGGCGAGGTCGCTTGGCCATGGCGAGCGGCCTCGTCCAGCCGCTAGGCCCTGAGCCTTGCCTCCTCCTCGATACGCATCCGGCAGCGGCGGATCATGTCGTCGCGAATGAGGTCGTGGTCGAGGCGGAAGATATCGCGGGGGAAGAGCAGTTCCATCACCCCTGAATCGAAGATGCGCTTGATCTCGTACTCGTCGTGGGCGACATCCTTTTGGTACATGTAGTTGAGCCAGGAGCGGTTGGTGTGGATGATGAACTCCACCCGCATGCCCCCCAGCCGGGCGAAGAACTTGAGCATCTCCGTCTTCGGGCTGGAGCCGACGGCGGTGGCCTTGTAGGGACTCGTGCCGGTGAGGGTGTCGGAGATGTCTTCGAGCACCATGAAGCTGTCGGCCTTGGCGGCGCTGCGCGTCAGATGGTTCTGGAAGGTCTTGATGTCGGCCACCGAGTCGAGCACCGCCATCAGGCCGAGCTCGTCATCGACCGCCACCGCCGGGTTCTTCTCGTTTTTGCGCAGGAGCTTGAGAACCTTGGCCTCCGGTGGCTTCTTGCGGATGGAGACGTAAATGGGGATGTCGCGGCTGCCCACCGAGAAGCGGCGGCGCTTGAGCAGGGTCAGCTTGCCCTCCTCCCCGGGGGTCAGCTCGCGCGCCTCCTGCGGAGTGAGGATGTCGAGGGCGGTGCAGTGGAAGTCGCCGGGATCGTGGCGTGAATGGAGGTAGACGATGTCGTGCTCGCCGATCTTGAGCGTCTTGCTCCACACATAGTCGTTGAGAAAGTGCAGGAAGTTAGAGAATTTCTGCTCGATTTCGGTTTCGCGCTCGCGCTGGTCGATGCTGCCGGCGAGGTTCATCAGCACCAGCTTGCGCCGCGCCTCGAAGCGGGCCTTCTTGTGGTAGCGGTTGTTGAACATGATGAGCAGCAGCGTCACCGGGTCGTTGGCCACCTCGATTTCGTTGGTGGTGGCGATGGACGAGGCGTAAGGTTTGAGCATCTTGCCGCTCAGTGAGTTGACCACGGCATCGGCGGTGCGGGCGTACTCGTAGACCCGCGCCTCGATCTCGCGTGGCGTGCCCTCGAGGCCGAACATATTGCCGAGCAGGGCGCAGGCGCGGTGGCTGCGCTCCTCCTGGAGGCGAGGGTCATCGAGCAGAGAGCCCAGCTGTGAAAAGTCGCCGATGCCGAGAAACTCGAACACCTGGCTGCGCAGGGCGCGATACTTGGTGCAGTTGATGCGCTGGCGGCAGAGGTTGCGTACCCAGATGCGGGTTTTGCGGGAAAAGGGGGAGGCCAGGTCGATTTCCTCCTCCACCGCCAGGGGGCCGTGCTGCTGCAGGGATGTGAAGACGCTGTCTTCGCTGATGACCGTCATTGCCGTTCTCGTCAGAGGTGGGTTGTCGAAGTGGGAGGCGGCGGTTGCTGCAGCCTCGCTGTCTTGGTGCGATTTTACTCGCTCGGGAGCGGAAGGCGAGGAGAAAAGACAGGGCCGAGGCCTTGCCGGGGCGGAAATCTCCCTTGAGTTTTACAGGAATTTTTGTTACGGGAACGGGATGCGATGGCGCCCCGACAGGCGGTGGCGCCCACGGTAACTATTCCCTTTACGGTAACGATATGTATAGAAATTTCAGCATTGTTCCGAAGATCATGTTCGGACGCGGGTCCTTCAATCAGTTGGGCGATATCCTCGCCGAGCACCGCACCGGGCCGGATTCCTACATGGTCTTCGTCCTCGACGACGTCTTTGTCGGCAGGCCATTGGAAGGCCGTCTGCCTCTGCAGCCTGGCGATATGCTGCTGCCGGTCAACGTCGACGACGAGCCCAAGACGAGCTATATCGATCAGCTGGTGGCAAAGATCCGCGCCTATAACGGGCAGCAGCCGGCGGGCATCGTTGGCATCGGCGGCGGCAGCGCCATGGATATCGCCAAGGCCATCTCCCTGCTGCTCACCAACCCCGGTTCCTCAGCCGACTACCAGGGCTGGGATCTCATCAAGAACCCTTCGGTCTACCATGTTGCCGTGCCGACCCTGGCCGGCACCGGCGCCGAGATTTCGCGTACCGCCATCCTTACCGGGCCGGTGAAGAAGCTGGGCATCAACTCCGATCACACCCTCTTCCATCAGATCGTCCTAGATCCGCTGCTGCTCGCCGGGGTGCCGAAAGACCAGTGGTTCTATACCGGCATGGACTGCTATATCCACGATATCGAGTCGCTCAACGGCACCTATATCAACGAGTTCAGCAAGGCCTATGGCGAGAAATCCCTCGAGCTGTGCCGCCAGGTCTTCCTCGACGATCACCCCGACAGCGACGACAAGCTGATGATGGCCTCCTACTTCGGCGGCATGTCCATCGCCTATTCCCAGGTTGGTGCCTGCCATGCCCTGTCGTACGGGCTCTCCTACGTGCTCGGCGTGCACCACGGCATCGGCTGCTGCATCGCCTTCGACTACCTCGAGGACATCTACCCCGAGGGGGTGGCCGAGTTTCGCCGCATGATGGCGCGCCATGACATCTCCCTGCCGCGCAACCTCACCGCCGGCCTCAGCGACGAGGCCATGCAGCTCATGGTCACCACCGCCCTCAACCTGGTGCCGCTGTGGGAGAACTGTCTCGGCAAGGACTGGCAGCAGCAGATGACCCGCGAGCGTTGCCTGGCCATCTACCGGCGGATGTAAGCGCAGCCCATGGAAACCGGTCGTCGTCAGACCCTGGCCGCGATCGGCGGGGGGGTGCGGCGGGCTCTGCCCATCGTTCTCGGCTATGTGCCCATCGGCTTCGCCTACGGGGTGCTGGCCGGCAAGAGCGGCATCTCCGAGGCCAACACCCTGCTCATGTCGCTGATTGTCTTCGCCGGCTCGTCGCAGTTCATCGCCATCGGCCTGTTCGCCTCGGGCAGCGGGCCGGCGGCGGCGATTCTCACCACCTTCGTCGTCAACCTGCGCCATCTGCTCATGGCGGCCTCCCTGGCCCCCTACCTCTCCGGCTGGAAGAAGCGCCACCTGGCCTGGTTCTCCTTCCAGCTCACCGACGAGACCTTCGCCCTGCACAGTTCGGCGGCGGCTCGGCTCGGGCAGTGCCGCCCGGAGGCCCTGGCCCTCAATATGACCGCTCAGGCCTCGTGGGTCCTGGGCACTCTGCTGGGCATCCTCGCCTCGGGGCTGATCGGTGATATCGGCCCCTTAGGCCTCGATTATGCCCTGGCGGCGATGTTCATCGCCCTGCTCGTCGGCCAGTGCGAGAATCGCGCGCGGGTGGTCACCGCCATCCTCTCGGCGGGCGTGGCCACCCTGCTCAACCTTGCCGGCTGGCAGCAGTTCCATGTCATCGTCGCCACGGTTATCGGCGCCAGCCTCGGCCTTTTCTACGAACAATGGACCAAGAGCTGATCTTCTGGACGATTCTCGGTATGGCGGTGGTCACCTATGTGCCACGACTGCTGCCGCCGCTCTTTCTCAGTGGCCGTAACCTGCAGCCGCTGCTCGTTGCCTGGCTGCGCCTCGTGCCGCCGGCGGTGCTGGCGGCGATGCTCGCCCCCTCGCTGCTCGTCAAGGGGGGGCGTATCGAGCTCGGCTTCGACAACCTCTTCTTCTGGGCCGCCCTGGTCGCCTTTCCGGTGGCCTGGAAGAGCGGCAGCCTCTTTCTCACTGTAATTGTCGGCATGGGCCTGGTCGCTCTCGGCCGTTTTCTCGGTATCGGCCTCTAAGCGCACATGGGCGGGAATTCCGGCGAAGACAGCGGCGAGCTGCTGGTGCCGAGGCTGCTGCAGTGGTTTGCCGGCCATGGCCGCCCTCTGCCCTGGCGGGCGACCTATGATCCCTACCATGTCTGGCTCTCGGAGGTCATGCTGCAGCAGACGCAGATGGCGCGTGGCGTAGCCTATTTCCATCGCTGGTTGGAGCGCTTCCCCACCGTCGAGGCGGTGGCATCAGCCCCCCTGGAAGAAATCCTCAAGGCCTGGGAAGGGCTGGGCTATTATGCCCGGGCCCGCAACCTGCACCGGGCCGCGCAGTGCATCGCCCGCGATCATCATGGCCTTGTGCCCTGTTCCTACGAGACGCTGCGCAGGCTGCCCGGCATCGGCCCCTACACGGCGGCGGCCATTGCCAGCATCGCCGGTAACGAGGATGTGGCGGCGGTCGATGCCAACGTGCTGCGCCTCTACGCGCGCCTCTTCGACATCGATCGTCCGGTCGGCGCCGGGCAGGGGCACCGGCAGGTGGAGGAACTGGCGGCGAGGCTGCTTCCTCCCGGGCGGGCGCGGCTCTACAATCAGGCGCTGATGGACTTCGGCGGCATGATCTGCCTGCCGCGCCAACCACGTTGCGCTGGCTGCCCGCTCTCCGACCTGTGCCGCGCCGCCAGGGCGGGGACGGTGGCGCAGCGTCCGCTGGTGAAAGCGAAAAAACAGCTGGTGCGGCTGCAGCGGGTGGCGGCGGTGATTGTCGGTCATGGCGGGCTGGTTCTTTGCCAGCGGCCGGCCGATGAGCTGTGGGGTTCGATGTGGGAGTTCCCCGGCGGGGAGTGCGGCGAGTCCGAGGCGGCCGAAGCCTTGCCGCCCATCGTTGCCCGGCAGACCGGGCTGGCGGTGCGCGTCGCGCGGCAGATCGTCACCGTGGTGCACCACTATACCCATCACCAGGTGCAGCTGACCGCCCTGCTGTGCCTGGTGGCCGGCGACGAGGGGCTGAGGTGCGGGGAAAAGGGCTCCGCCTGCCGCTGGGTGCCGCGCGGGGAGCTGCATCGCTACGCCTTTCCCGCCGGAACACGCAAGATCCTGGCCCATATCGAAGCGGTTTGTCCCGAGCTGCTCCTTGGCCCATTGTAAGGCAACACAGGTTACAGCTGGCTGCCATTCATTCGACTCACCACCGGGCACGTTGCTGCCCGAATCTCGCGACAATCCTTAAGCCAGCCGTAACTTCTGCAGCGTCATCTTCTTCCACGCCCTGCCGGCAGTCGCTTGTTCGCGGGTCTTCCTCCCCGCTTATTTCTCCACGGCCAGCTCGATGCTCACCGGGCAGTGGTCCGAACCGGCAACCTCGGCAAGAATGGCGGCGCTGTGCACCTGCTGCCGCAGCTCCTCGCTGACACAGAAATAATCGATACGCCACCCGATATTCTTGGCGCGGGCGTTGAAACGGTAGCTCCACCAGGTGTACTGGCCCGGTTCCTGGTTGAAGATACGGAAGGTGTCGACATAGCCGGCGGCGACGAAGCCGTCCATGGAGGAACGTTCTTCGGGGGTGAAACCGGCGTTCTTGACATTGGCCTTGGGGTTGGCGAGGTCGATCTCCTTATGGGCAACGTTGAAATCGCCGCAGAGCACCACCGGCTTCTGCTTGCGCAGCGTCTCGGCGTAGCGGAGCAGGCTGGCGTTGAAGCGCAGCTTGAAGTCGAGGCGCTTGAGTTCGTCGCCGCTGTTGGGGAAGTAGATGTTGACCACGAAATACTGCTCGAGTTCGACGGTGAGGACCCTGCCCTCGCAGTCGAACTCGTCCTCGCCGAGGCCGTAGCGCACCGCCAGCGGCGTGACGCGGCTGTAGATGGCCACTCCGGAGTAGCCTTTACGCACAGCGCTATGCCAGTAGGAAGTATAGCCGGGAATATCTTTCAGCTCGGGGGAGAGCTGCTCGACCTGGGCCTTGGTCTCCTGGAGGGCGACGATGTCGGCGTCGAAGGAGAGCAATTGCTCGACGAAGCCCTTCTTTTCCACGGCACGGATGCCGTTGACGTTCCAGGAGATGCATTTCAAGAGGGATGACTGGGCCATTTTTCCTCCAGGAGGTTTGCGGGGGCGCACCCCGTGTTGCGGACAGAGCCCCTGCAAGGGGCAGCGGTCGCAGTGTGGCGACACCGGCCGGCAGATGCTCTGCCCAAAGGCCACCAGCAGGGAGTTGATAGGGATCCAGTGGCGCTCGGGGAGGGTGGCGCGCAGGGCCATCTCGGTCTGCAGCGGGTTGGCGGTGTCCACGTAGCGCCAGATATTGGTAATGCGGTGCACGTGGGTGTCAACGCAGATGGCCGGTTTTTTAAAGGCGACGCTGCGCACCAGGTTGGCGGTCTTGCGGCCGACGCCGGGCAGGGTGACCAACTGCTCGATCTCTTCCGGCACCTTGCCGCCAAAGGCCTTCAGGGCTGCCGGCAGACGATGCAGGTGCTCGGCCTTGGTGCGGTAGAAGCCCACCGGAAAGATGAGCCGGGCGATCTCCTCAACTCCCAGCCGCGCCAACCCGTCGATGTCCGGGGCCCGGGCAAAGAGGCGGGCCGAGGCGGCGGCGGTGGTCTCGTCCTTGGTGCGTGCCGAGAGGATGGTGGCCACCAGGACCTTGTAGGGGTCCTCGGTCTGTACGGCGATGAGGTCGACCACCGGGGTGGAGGTATGGCGTACCGCCTCGGCAACGAGGAGGAGGAAACGGTCGATATCGACGCTCATCACCCGACCTGCCTCCTAGGGGTGAAAGACGTCGGCGGCAAAGGAGAGGGTGGCGAAGTAGTCGTCCACCGTCTCGGCGCGGCGGATCAGCTCGGTCGTGCCGTCGCAGCGCAAGAGCAGTTCCTTGGGGCGCAGGTTGCCGTTGTAGTTGAAGCCCATGGCGATGCCGTGGGCGCCGGTGTCGTGGATGACCAGCAGGTCGCCGTCGACGATCCTTGGCAGGGGGCGTTGAATGGCGAACTTGTCGTTGTTCTCGCACAGCGAGCCGACCACGTCGACCACCTCCGCTGGCTCGCCGTCCTTGTCGACCACGTCGATATGATGGTAGGCGCCGTACATGCCGGGGCGCATCAGCGAGCTCATCGAGGCGTCGACCCCGACGTAGGTGCGATAGATTTCCTTGCGGTTGATGGCGGTGGTCACCAGGGCGCCGTGGGGACCGGTCATGAAGCGGCCGCTTTCCATATAGAGGGCTGGCTGATAGCCATGGCGGGTTGCGAAGGCCTGGAAGAGATCGGCGATTTCCCGGCCCATGGTGTGCACGTCGAGGTCAGGGGCGTCGGGCCGGTAGGGGATGCCGAGGCCGCCACCGATATTGACGAACTCGAAGGTGATGCCCAACTCGGCGGAGATCTCCTCCACCAGCTCGAGGAGCATGGCGGCGGTCTGCACCATATAGCGGTAGTTGAGCTCGTTGGAGGCGAGCATGGTATGCAGGCCGAAGCGGCTGGCGCCCATCTCCTTAGCCTGGCGGAAGGCGGGAAGCAGCTGCTCGTGGCTGACCCCGTACTTCGACTCCACCGGGTTGCCGATGATCTCGTTGCCGCTGCGCCGTTCCCCGGGGTTGTAGCGGAAACAGATCAGCGACGGCATTTCCGGCACTTTGGGGAGGAGGCTGATGTCGTCGAGGTTGAGGATCGAACCGCCTTCGGCGGCCGCCTCGCGGAAGTCCTCGGCGCTGGTGTTGTTGGAGGTGAACATGATATCCTCGCCGCGCGCTCCGATGCGGCGGCTGAGGCGCAGCTCGGCGATGGAACTGCAGTCGAAGCCAAAACCCATGTCGGCCATGAGCGCCAGGACGCGGGGGTTGGGCAGGGCCTTGACCGCATAGTATTCGCGGAAGCGGGCCACGCCGGCAAAGGCCTCCTTGAGACGCCGGCCGGTGTCGCGGATGCCCTGCTCGTCATAGATATGAAAGGGCGTCCCGTAGTGGGCGGCGATGGAGGGCAGGAGGGGAAAGAGTCGCTGTTTGAAGGTCTCGGGCATCGGCATGGTAGTCAGTCCTTGAAGTGTTCCGGAAGGGGGATGCGGCTGGTTTCCTTGATCGTCGCCAGTACGGTTTCGGTGGAGGTGGAGAGCACGCCGGGAATAGTGGCGAGGCGCTCGCCGAGGAAGGTGTGCAAGGACAGGGTGTCGGCGGTGCGAACCTTGATGAGGTAACAGTCGTCGCCGGCGACGAAGTGGATCTCCTGCACCTCGCCCATCAGGCTGAGGGCATGGCCGACCGCCTCCCGGGCCGCCGCCGTCGTGCGCACGTGGACGAAGGCCACCTGGGCGAAGCGGAAGCGCTGCGGGTTGAGACGTACCTCGTAGCCGTCGATAATCCCCTGCTTCTCCATCTTGCGGATGCGCTCGAGCACCGCCGAGGGGGCGAGACCCACCTGGCGGGATACCTCGATATTGGGGATCCGCGCCTTTTCCTGGAGAATCTTGAGGATCTCCATGCTGATGCTGTCCAACATTCCCTTGTTCCTCCTGAGGGCATGAATATATTCTCTGAATCAGATCTGGTCAAGAATATCGTTCTGGTAATTTCGGAAAAATACGAAAATAATCTCGGTTTCACGGAAAAACGAAAAACGTCTCCAAGAGCCAGAGGAGGGTTTACTCCGGCCAGCTCTTGATTTGTCGATTTTTCTTTGATACCAAGGGAAGAAGGGCAGGTGTCGCCACGACGGCGGCGTCGGGCCAGGCGCGATGGGAGATGGTATGCAGACCTATTCGATCACCCCGCTGTTGACCGGGGTACGCAACCCCGATCAGGGGATCATGACTTACCAGAAAGGGTACGGCAAACGTATCTGGTTGCCGATCTGGGCCTTTCTGGTGCAGGGCGGCGGGCGCAACATCCTCGTCGACACCGGACTCGATGAGAATGAACTCATCGTGCCCAGCGGCTTCTTCGAGGAGACTGGCATGGTGCCGCGCTCCATCGTCGACTGCCTGGCGGGCGAGAGCCTTACCGTCGACGATATCGACACGGTCATCCTCACCCACCTTCATGACGACCACTGCGGCAACAACGGCCTCTTCCATCGCGCCAGGTTCTATGCTCATGACAGCGAGATCAGCTTCTGCCAGCACCCCCATCCCATCGACCACCGCTACGACGCATATTTCATCGAAGGGATCGACTTCGTCACCGTTGCCGATGGTGCGGAGATCGCCCCCGGCATTTCCGTGATCCATTCCCCCGGCCATAGCCCCGGTGGCCTCTCGGTCCGCGTCGAAACCGGCGAGGGACCGGCGGTGATCACCGGTTTCTGCTGCAACGCCGAAAACTTCCCCGCCCATGGGCCGGCAGTCTGCCCCGGCGTGCACCTCGATGCCATAACCGCCTGGGACTCGATCCAGAAGATCAAGGGCATGGGGGCGGTGATCCTCCCCCTGCACGAGCTGTCCCTCAAACGCATGGCGGGGTGAGCGGGATATGGCGGATGCGGACCAGCCCTTGACGGGGGACAGCCAGCGGGGGGAGGGCAGGGCAGCGGTGACAGTCATCGTGCCGACCCTCAACGAGGAAGGGAACGTCGATCTCCTGCTGCAGCGGCTGCTGCCGGTGCTGGCTGGGTGCCCCCTCTTCTGCGACGTGCTCTTCGTCGACTCCGCCTCGGCCGACCGCACCTGCGACAAGGTGCTCTCCTGGCGGGAGCGCGGGCCGGTGCGGCTGCTCTGCCGCGATATCAACACCGGGCTCGCCGGGGCGGTGCTCGCCGGGGCGGCAGCCAGCGAGGCGCCATGGGTGGTGGTGATGGATGCCGACCTCAGCCACCCGCCGGAAAAGATCCCTGAACTGCTCGAGCCGCTGCTCCACGGGCGCTGCGACATGGTGCTGGGCAGCAGGTATGTGGCCGGCGGATCGATGCCCGACTGGCCTCTGGCGCGCAAGCTCTCCTCCCGCCTGGCCACCCTGCCCGCCCTCTTCTTCTGCGATGTCAAGGACCCTCTGGCCGGCTTCTTCGCCCTCCGCCGCGAGATGCTGCTCTCGCTGCCCGGGCCAGTGCCCGGTTTTAAGATCGCCCTGGCGGTACTTGCCGAGTACCACCGACGCCTGCGGGTGCTGGAGGTGCCCATCGAGTTCCGCGACCGCGACTATGGCGAGTCGAAGATGACCCGGCGCGTGGTGTGGCAGTACCTGCAGCAGCTGGCCGGGCTGGCCTACAGACGCCTCGGCCGGCGCCGGGCGCCGCACTGAAACCCTCTTTCAGCCTCCGTCGGCGAGGCGGGTCGGGTCGAGAAGACGTTCCAGCTCTTCGCGGCTGATATCAGTGAGCTCCGCCGCCACCTCAAGGATGGGGCGGTCTTCATCCTGGGCCTTTGTGACGATTTCCGCGACGCGCAGGTAGCCGAGGCGCGGGTTGAGGGCGGTGGCGATGATCGGGTTACGGGACAGCGCCTTGCGGCAAGCCTCCTCGTTGATCACCATGCCCCGGATCGCCTTTTCGTGAAGGGCGACCGCGCTGTCGGCAAGGAGCTCGATGGATTCGACGATCTTCTGCGTGGCAAGGGGCAGCATGGTGTTGAGCTGAAAATTACCGCCCATGCCGGCCAGGGTGAGGGTGGCGTCGTTGCCGACGATCTGCGCGCAGGCCATACGCACCGCCTCGGGGATCACTGGGTTGACCTTGGCCGGCATGATCGACGAGCCTGGCTGCAGGGCGGGCAGGCGTATCTCGGCCAGACCGGAGAATGGCCCGGAGTTCATCCAGCGCAGGTCTTCAGCGATCTTGTTGATCGCCATGGCCCCTGCCTTAAGATGCCCGGAGAGTTCCACAATCGTGTCGAGGGAGGCGATGTTCTTATAGCGGGACGGGGCGATGCTGCAGGGGATGCCGGTGCTCGCCGAGAGTAGACCCAACACCAGTGTGGAAAAATCGGGGTGGCAATTGACGCCCGAACCCACCGCTGTGCCGCCGAGGGGCAGGCGGGCGAGACGAGGCAGGCAGCCCTCGAGGCGCTGCATGCTTTCGTCGAGCTGGGCCGCCCAGGCCTCCATTTCCGCTTCCAGGCGGATGGGCAGGGCGTCCATGAGGTGGGTGCGGCCGGTCTTGATCACCGCGTGATGATGGGAGGCGAACTCGCGGATGCCGTCGGCGAGGGGGGGGATGCTAGACCTCAGCCGATTCTTGACCATTTTGGCGGCGGTGAGGGAGATGGCACTGGGGATGACGTCGTTGCTGCTCTGGCCGAGGTTGACATGGTCGTTGGCGGAGAGGCTCACGCCTTTGCCGCGCGCCATGCTGACAATGACCTCGTTGACATTCATGTTGGTGCTGGTGCCCGAGCCGGTCTGATAGGCAGTGAGGGGGAAGTGTGCAACCGCCATGTTGGCGAGGAGATAGGCCACCGCTTCCTCGATAGCTGTCGCCTTTTCGGCGTCAAGCAGACCGAGGCGCCGGTTGGCGGTGGCGGCGGCGGACTTGATCTCGAGCAGGGTTTCAATGAAAGTCCAGGGCAGCGGCTTTGCGGTGAATCTGAAATTATTGATGGCGCGTTGCGTCTGCGGGCCGTAGAGGGCCTCGAGGGGGATTTCCACCTCGCCCATGCTGTCTGCTTCCTTGCGAAACTTTCTTCCTGCCATCGTGCACCCCCTTGTCGGTGGCGATTCCCTGGAGTGGGAGGAAAACCGTACTTTCCTTCGTCAGAAACTACGTTTGTCGCGGCGGCTTGTCAAGAAGCCTGCCGTAGAGACAGCGAGGGGTAGCGTATACCCTCTGTGTCCACGGTTCCTTGCAGGTGAGGGGCGGGGTGATGAGGTGAGGATGGGGGAGCGGAGAATTCCGCCGGACGCCAGTGGCGCCCGGCGGCTGAAGCGGGGAGGCTACTTCTTCCACAAGCCGTGCAGGTTGCAGTAGGCGCGGGCGCTGACCGCATCGCCGGCTACCGGGAAGAAGGCGGTCGGTTTCTCGCCGGGATTGAGGAACTGCCGGTAAACGGCGTTGCCGAAGGAGAGCTCGATCCACTCGATGAAGTGGGCATCGGTCATCGGGTGCTCGACACTGCCGACAGTTACCTGCCAGCCGCCATCCTTGCGCTCCAGAGCGGGGACATGCTTCTCCACGGCGGCATCGGTGGTGTTCTCGGTCTGCAGGGTCATCGGTTGTCCGCAGCACATCATGTCGGCGCCGCCAGCGGTGAGAACTTCGACGATGTTGCCGCACACGTTACACTTGTAGACTCCCAGTTTCTTTGCCATTCGTTTTCCTCCTCGATGGTGTTGTGGGGTTTGCCGCCGCATCGCCGCCACAGGGGCCGCGGGGCCGCTGCTGGACGGCCGGGGCACGGCCGCTGTTTGTCAACGGCCAATAGAATAAGCACCTTTGACTGGCGTCGCAAATCTTTTCCTGAGCCAGATGGAAAAAATTCTCATTAGCATATCGTAACAGTAGAAAAGGGAGCTAGCCGCTTTCCATGAGTGCCAGTCTGTGCTACATTTTCCCAGCTGAAAGAGGTTGCACTGAAAATCGCCGGGTATGCTGAGTGTCCAGGATATGATATGCTGGCCGCAGCTTCACCGGTAATCAACGAACAAGGAGATGATATGCGAGCAAAAGCATGGTGCGGTGCCCTGGCGGGCATGGGGATGATGCTGTTGACGGCGAACGCGGTCGTGGCGGCGCAGTACGATCACGAGATCAAGGAACAGAAAATGACCTTCGCCTGGAAGGTCGACGGGGCCAACCTGGCGGTGAAGATCAGCGCCCAGACCGAGGGCTGGGTGGGAGTGGGCTTCAACCCCAGTAAGGAGATGAAGGACGCCAACTTTGTCCTCGGCTATGTCAAGGACGGTAAAGCGACCATCACCGACGAGTTCGGCGACTCCGAGACATCCCATGTCGCAGACGAGAGCAGGGGCGGCAGCAATGACGTCACCCTGGTGGGTGGCAGTGAGAGTGGCGGGGTGACCACCATCGAATTCACCATGCCGCTCAAATCGGCCGACAAACAAGATGGGGCCATCGACGGCGGTGGTGAAAACGTTGTCCTGCTGGCCTATGGTGGCGGTCGCGACAGTTTCAAGACCAAGCATAATTTCCGCACGGCCCTGAAGGTCAACCTGGCCACAGGAGCCTCACAGAAGGCCAAGTAGGACGTGCCCGTGAGCACTTTTCCGCGCCAGACCGCCCTCTTCGCGGCGCTGGCGCTGGTGCTTGTCCTGAGCATTGCCCCCGCCGCTGGCGAAGACCGCGGCGGGGGTCTGCTCGAGGCCACCAAAGGGCTCCTGCAGGGTTCCGGTCAGGACGATGCCTCCTCCTGGGTGGTGGAGAAGATCGGCGAGTATCTGCCGCTGGACACGGAGTTCGTCGACGAGGAAGGGCGCCGGGTGCGACTCGACGAGCTCATCGACCGCCCGACGCTGTTTCTGCCCATCTACTTCTATTGCCCCAACATCTGCAGCAAAAACCTCGCCAACCTCGCCGTGGCCTTGGGCGGCCTGCGCGCCCTGCCGGGGATCGACTACCAGGTTATCGCCCTGAGCTTCAACGACGTGGAGGGCCCCAAGGACGCCGCCGCCGCCAAGAACAATTATGTCAAAATCCTCCCCGAGGGCTGGCCGGAGAAGGAGTGGCAATTTCTCACCGGCGATGCCGGGTCCATCAAAAGAGCCACCGACGGGGTCGGCTTTCGTTTCGAGAAGGTCGACGACGAGACCTTCATCCACCCGGCGGCGCTCATCGTTCTGGCCGGGGATGGCAAGATCATTCGCTATGTCTACGGCAGCTTTCTCGCCGGCGACATCGATCTGGCCCTGGCCGCGGCCGCCGAAGGCACGCCGATGATGTCGGTCAAGCGCCTGCTCGGCTTTTGTTTCAACTACGACCCCCATGGCGGTGGCACGTCGATATTCGAAATGGTGAAAATCATCGTCCTGGCGGTTTTCACCGTGGCGCTCGGGGCGGTTTTTCTCTACTATAGACGCAGAGGGCGGCCGGCACGGGCGGCTGCCAATGGCAATGAACAGTCTTGACGGGATATCTCCATGACCGCGACCCCATCCTTTTTTACGCAATCGTCACCGCCCGGCCTGACCGGCATCAAGGCCTGGTTACTGACCCATGACCACAAGCGCCTCGGCCTGATGTACCTCTATGTGGTCCTTTTCTGGTTCGTCGTCGCCATGGTCATCGGCCTGCTCATCCGCACCGAGCTGATGAGCCAGGGGCGCACCATCATGGGCCCGGGGATGTACAACTCCTTGTTCACCCTGCATGGGGTGATCATGATCTTCCTCTTCGTCATTCCAGCCATTCCGGCCATCTTCGGCAATTTCTTCCTGCCCATCCAGCTGGGCACGGACGACGTCTTCTTCCCCCGGCTCAACCTCTTCAGCTGGTACCTGTTCATGTTTGGCGGCATCTTCGCCCTGGTGGCCCTGTTCACCGGCGACGGCTTCCCCGACACCGGCTGGACCTTCTACGTGCCCTTCAGCGTACAGAATAGTTCCAACGTCGGCCTCACCGTCTCCGCCGCTTTCATCCTCGGCATGTCGTCGATGCTCACCGGGCTCAACTTCGTCACCACCTTCCACCGCATGCGCGACAAGCGCATGGGGCTGATGCAGATCCCGCTCTTCACCTGGTCGCTCTACGCCACCGCCTGGGTGCAGATCCTCGCCACCCCGGTCATCTCCATTACCTTCGTGCTGGTGGTCATGGAACGCCTGCTCTCCATCGGCCTCTTCGACCCGACCAGGGGCGGCGACCCCATCCTCTACCAGCATCTCTTCTGGATGTACTCTCACCCGGCGGTGTATATCATGATCCTCCCCGGCATGGGGGTGGTTTCGGAGATCATCCCGGTCTTTTCGCGCAAGTCGATCTTCGGCTACAAGGCCATCGTCTGGTCGTCGATGGGCATCGCCATCGCCGGCTCGCTGGTGTGGGCGCACCACATGTACACCAGCGGCATGAGCGATGTCTCGGTGTTCGTCTTCTCGCTGCTCACCTTCCTCGTCGCCATCCCCTCGGCGGTCAAGGTCTTTTCCTGGGTGGCGACAATGTACAAAGGCTCCATCGAGATGACCCCGCCGCTCCTGCTTTCGCTGATCTTCATCTATCTGTTCAGCGTCGGCGGCTTGACCGGGCTGGTGCTCGGGGCGGTGGGCACCGACATCCACGTGCACGACACGCACTTCGTCGTCGCCCACTTCCACTTCGTCATGTTCGGCGGCACCGGCTTCGCCTTCCTTGCCGCCTTGCACTACTGGTGGCCGAAGATGTTCGGCGTCATGTACCCCTTCCGCTCCGCCTACATCGGGGCGGTGCTGACGGCAGTCGGTTTTCTCTTTCATTATGTGCCGATGCTGATTCTCGGTCTGCAGGGCATGCCGCGTCGCTACTACGACTACCTGCCCCAGTACGAGACCGGCAACTTCCTCGCCGGGTTCGGCGGCTACCTGCTGTGCATCGGTCTGGTGATGATGTTCGTCAACCTCCTGGCCAGCCTGCGCCACCGCGTCCCCGCCCCTGCCGACCCCTGGGGGGCGACCACCCTGGAGTGGCGGGTGCCTTCGCCGCCGCCGGTGCACAACTTCGTCGACAGGCCGGAGATCATGGACTTTCCCTACGATTTTCGCCAGGTTGGCGACAACTCGGTCAGTCAGCGCTCCTAGGGGGATGCCATGCACCGCGAAAGTGACCAGGTAGGCATCAAAATCGGCATGTGGCTGTTTCTCTACTCGGAGATCATCCTTTTCGGGGGGCTGTTCGTCCTCTATGCCGCCTATTTTTTCGAGCACCCACAGTCTTTTGTCGCTGGCGGCAAGGAACTCAACCGCATCATCGGCGCCCTCAACACCATCGTGCTGCTGGTGTCGAGTTTCACCGTCGCCGCCTCGATCACCGCCATCAGGCAGGACAATGGCAAGCGGGCGCAGCAGTTACTGCTCTTCTCCCTGCTGTGCGGGGTGGTTTTTCTCGTCAACAAGTACTTCGAGTGGGGGACGAAGATTGGCCACGGCATCTATCCCAACTCCGAGACCCTGGTCAACGGGGAGCCGGGGCTGAACATCTTTTTCGGCCTCTACTATGTCATCACCGGCCTGCATGGCCTGCACGTCATCATCGGCATGATCCTGCTGACGGTGAGCCTGTTTTTTATCCGCAGCGGCCGGGTCAGCACCAGCCGCTATGCGATGCTCGACAACGCCGGGCTCTACTGGCATCTCGTCGATCTCATCTGGATCTTCGTCTTTCCCCTGTTTTACCTCGTCCTCTAGGGCGATGATTCTTTAACGCGGAGAAGAAGAGTGGAGCACGAATCTTTCCATCCCCCCATGAGCTATAAAGCGCTGGCCGCCGTTCTCGTCGTGCTGTTGCTGCTCACCGTGGTCACCGTCGCCGTCTCCTATGTCAATCTGGGCTTTTTCAATGTGCCCGTGGCTCTGGGGGTCGCCTGTCTCAAGGTGACCCTGGTGCTGCTGTTTTTCATGCACCTCAAGTACGAGGGGCCGATCATCGTCTTCTCGTTCATCGGCACCGTGACCTTTCTCATCATCATGATCGGCTTCACCTTCTGGGACGTGGCCTTCAGATAACTGGCGGAGAACACTATGACCCCGGTACAGGGAGTGGATCTGGCATTCTGGTATATCCTGGGCATCTCGGTGGTGCTGCTCTTTTGCATCACCGCCGTCATGGTCTATTTCGTGGTGCGTTACCGGCGCAGCAGGCATCCGGTGGCCGCCGACATCCGTGATAACTACAAACTGGAGATCATCTGGACGATCATTCCCACCCTTATCGCCCTGTCGATGTTTTATGTCGGCTGGCATTCCTACCTCGGTCTGCGGGCGGTGCCCGCCGACGCCATGAACGTCGCTGTCGAGGCGCAGATGTTCTCCTGGCTGTTCATCTACGATAACGACAAGGAGAGTGAGAACGAACTGGTGGTGCCGGTGGGCAAAGCGGTCAAGCTCAACGTCAGCTCGGTGGACGTGCTGCACAGCCTGTTCATCGCCGCCTTCCGCATCAAGGTCGATGCCGTCAAGGGCTTGCCCACCTATGCCTGGTTCTACGCCGATAAGGTCGGCGAGTATGACATCCAGTGCACCGAATACTGCGGGGTCAATCATTCGGCAATGGTCGCCAAGCTGCGTATCGTCCCGCAGGAGGAGTTCGAGGCATGGCTGGCCGGGGACGGCGACTGACAGGAGTGGTGCTCGCTTCGCTGCGGCTGGCCAAGCTGCCGCTCTGCCTACTTGTCGGCCTGTCGGCGCTGTTTGGCGCCATGGTCGCCGGCGGTGCGCCCGACAGGGCGGCGATAGCCAGCGTCATCGGCGTCTTACTCGCCGCCTGCGGCGCGGCAAGTCTCAATTCCCTTCAGGAAAAAGAACTTGATGGCGCCATGCGCCGCACCCGGGAGCGGCCCTTGCCGCGGGGCGAGGTCGGCGCCCTTTTCGCCGGCGTGCAGGCCGGCTTCCTCTTGCTCCTTGCTCTGGGGCTGCTCTTTAGCGGGGAGAGCCAGTCGGCGACACTGCTCACTGCCACGGCGGTTTTGCTCTATAACGGGGTCTACACCCCCTTGAAAAGAACGACGTCGCTGGCCATCGTCCCCGGACTGCTCGCTGGCGCCCTGCCGCCCTATATCGGCTGGCTCGCCGGCGGCGGAGAACCTCTGGCTTTTGCCGCCGTGCTGCTCATTGCCCTGCTGCTTCTCTGGCAGGTCCCTCATGTTCACCTCATTCTCCTCGACAATCGCGAGGATTACCGCCGCGGCCCACTGCCGACACTGCTGACGATTCTCTCAGCCGCCGGCCTGCGTCGCCTTCTTCTGCCCTGGGTGGGGGCCCTGGCCTGCCTGATGATGATGTTCGCCGTCCTTCCCCTGGCCATGCCACCGGCCTGTCGCGTCGCCATAGTGGCCAATGCCGTGCTGCTGCCGCTGGTCCTGCTGACACTGGCCGCCAGAACGCGGGAGGGAAGGTATCGCAGTCTCTTCATGGTTCTCAATCTCTTTTTACTGTTGCATATGGGAGTAGTGGCGGTGGGACGGGTGGCCGCCTTGCCGCAGCCGGGGACAGCAAACTCGACAATGGAGGAAAGCATGCAAATCGACTGGGCGTATCTGCGCAAGAACTGAGTGTCCTGCAGCAACGCACGGGCTGCGTTGAGCGCCGGGCAGTGGCTCATCAAAGAGGAGATCGACGCCAGAAAGAAGGCCATCGACGCCGAGGAGGCCTGGCGGCTGCTGGCCGCGGCCGACCTGGTGGTGGTGGCGGCAGGCAAGAAAGTGCTCCGCCTCGCCCCTCAGGAACTCAGCCGCGACGAGTTGCTGGCCAAGGTCATCGGCCCCTCCGGCAAACTGCGCGCGCCGACCTTGTTGATCGGCAAGACGTACTACGTTGGTTTTCATCCCCAGGTCTATGGGGAACTCAAGGCGTAAAGAGAGAAGGGGGGAGAGGTGTGAGCCTCTCCCCCCTTGACGAGCGGGCCGTTGTGCCGGGCCCGCCGATCCGGTGTGCAGGTGGAACAAGTCGGCGGAGGTGGCCCAGCAGGCCACCTCCGCCGCTTTCTTGCGTGATTTTGCGTCCGATCGCTTACTCGGCTTTCCAGAACGCTTCCTTCTCGGCGCCGCACAAGGGGCAGACCCAGTTCTCCGGCACGTCTTCCCAGGCCGTTCCCGCCGCTACGCCGTGATCGGGGTCGCCTTCTGCCGGGTCATAGATATAGCCGCACGGACATTCCCATTTCTGCATGATTCGCTCCTTTTGCTGAGGTTGGGGTTGATCAATTGTTGAGAAAAATTCTCTCCAAGAGGCAAGAATACACTGCACTTCCCGAGGGTCAAGGAAAAACTCAACGATTACCGGCCCCCGGTGTCGCGCGGGCGATGATCGCCTTGGCCGGCAACAGGGCCGTGGCAGTTGCCGAGACGATATTGCCGGCCACTCCGGGCCCGTCGCCGGCAACGAACAGCCCGCGCAGCGAAGTCTCGAGGTTGCTGTCGGTGGTCACCTGAGTGGCGAAGAATTTGATCTCCGGGGCGTAGAGCAACGTCTCGTCATTGGCCACCCCGGGGATGACCTGATTGAGCTGATCGAGACCGTCGATGAGGTTGGTGAGGATACGCTCCGGCAGGGCCATGGCGATGTCGCCGCAGGTGACGCTCTTTAAGGTCGGCTCGATATAGCTGTTCTGGACGCGGTTCCAGGTGGAGCGGCGGCCGCGCTTGAGGTCGCCGTAGCGCTGCAGAATGGGCTTGCCGCCGCCGATCAGCGTCGCCAGCTTGCCGATGGACTCGCCATAGGCCTGGTTGTCCTCCACCGGGTCGGTGAGCACCACCTTGGAGAGGAAGGCGAAGTTGGTGTTGCTGGACTTCTTGTCCATATAGGCGTGGCCGTTGACGCAGACGAAGTTCTGGTAGTTCTCGAGCGCCACGTAGCCGCCGAGGTTGGTACAGAAGGTCCGCGTCTGGTCGTCGTATTTCGAGGTGCGCACGAAGAAAGTGGGGTCGTAGATGACCGAGCAGAGGTCCTGCATGATCTCGTTATGGACCTCGACGCGCACCCCCACCTCGATGCCGCGTTGCGACACCTCGATTTCGTGCTGGCGGGCGATGGCGGCCATCCACTCCGCGCCGACGCGGCCGGGGGCGAGAATCACCTGCGGGGCGAAGTAGTCGGCGCGGCTGGTGCGCACCCCCTGTACCGCGCCCCGCTCGACGAGGAGCTCGCGCACCTCCTCGGAGTGGTGGAAGGCTACCCCGCGGTCGGCGATATAGTCCGCCATTTTGGCAATATGGTTGGGGAGATTGTCGCTGCCGAGGTGCTTCTGCTTGATGATCAGCAGGTCGATGCCCTGCTTGCGCGCCTCCTTGCGGATGGTGTGCGCCTTGTCCATGTCGGTGGGGAAGACCTTGCCGTCCATGCCGAAACGGTTGAAGATGGTCTCGGTCTCGTCGATCAGCGCCATGGCGGCGGAGACGTCGAGAAACTGGGTGAGGTCGGTCTTGCCAAGTTTATGGATGAAGTTGAGCTTGCCGTCGGAAAAGAGCCCGGCACCGCCGATGCCGCAGAGAATATTGCAGGGCCGGCACTTGATGCAGCCGCCATCCTTGATCGGGCATTTGCGCTTGAGCGAGGCCTTGCCCTTTTCGATGAGCAGCACCTTGAGGTTCGAGTGCTCGCAGAGGTAATAGGCGGCAAAGAGGCCGGCGGGGCCGCCGCCGACGATGATGACGTCGTAGGTGTTGGATTTTTTCGGGGTCACGGTATTCACGGCAGAGGTGATGGCGGGGGCGTGGCAAGGGCCCCCGCCGCGATAGGGGTTAGGGGGCGGTCTGGGCTCAGGCCTCGGCCGCCGGCGGCTCGACGGCCGCCTGCTCCCCGGCTGGCGGCAAGCCGTAGGCGAGGCGCACCTTGCTCTCGATCTCCGCCGCCATCTCCTTGTTGTCAGTGAGGAAGCGTTTGGAATTTTCACGTCCCTGGCCGATACGCTCCTCCTTGTAGGAGTACCACGAGCCGCTCTTTTCGACGATCTCGAGGTTGGTGGCCAGGTCGAGCAGGTCGCCGATCCTCGAAATGCCCTCGCCGTAGATGATGTCGAACTCCGCCTCCTTGAAGGGCGGCGCCACCTTGTTCTTGACCACCTTGACCTTGGTGCGGTTGCCGATGATGTCGTTGCCCTCCTTGATCTGCCCGATCTTGCGGATGTCGAGGCGCAGCGAGGAGTAGAATTTGAGGGCGTTGCCGCCAGTGGTGGTCTCGGGGTTGCCGAACATCACGCCGATCTTCATGCGGATCTGGTTGATGAAGATGAGCACGGTGTTGCTGCGGTTGAGCACGCCGGTGAACTTGCGCATCGCCTGGGACATGAGGCGCGCCTGCAGGCCGACGTGGGCGTCGCCGACGTTGCCGTCGATCTCCGCCTTCGGCACCAGCGCCGCCACCGAGTCGATGACGATGACGTCGATGCCGTTGGAGCGGATGAGGATCTCGGCGATTTCCAGGGCCTGTTCGCCGTAGTCGGGCTGGGAAATGAGCAGGTTGTCGATATCGACCCCCAGACGCTCGGCGTAGCTGGTGTCGAGGGCATGCTCGGCGTCGATGAAGGCGGCGGTGCCGCCCTGTTTCTGCGCCATGGCGACGACCTGCAGGGCGAGGGTCGTCTTGCCGGAGGATTCCGGGCCGTAGACCTCGGTGATGCGGCCCTTGGGCAGGCCGCCGACGCCGAGGGCGATGTCGAGGCTCAGCGCCCCGGTGGGAATGACCGGCACGTTCTCGGTTTCCTTGCTGCCGAGACGCATGATCGAGCCCTTGCCGAACTGACGCTGGATCTGGTTGATGGCGTTGTCGACGCTGCTGGTTTTTTCCTTGCTCGGTGCTACTGCCATGATGTTCTCCAAAGGTGAAGGTGGTTGCCTGGATAATTCGTTTGCGTGGCGCGGTCACTCTACCATGCCGTGGCCAGAAATCGTATACGTCAACGCCTCATAGGGCAAAAGAGCGGCGAGGCTCACATCCCCGCCTGTTGCAGCAGGTACTTGCGCACCAGGTCGAGGCCGCTCAAGGCGGTGAGTTCGCGCACCTGCTGGCGGTCGCCACGGAAGAGGAACTTGGTGCCCCACTGTTCCTCGGCGGTGGCGATGGCGATGTAGACCGTGCCCACCGGCTTGTCGTCGCTGCCGCCCCCTGGCCCGGCGATGCCGGTGACGGCCAGGCCGATATCGGCATCGCTGAGCTTTTTCACCCCCCTGGCCATGGCCTCGGCGACTTCGCGGCTGACCGCGCCGTGGGCGGCAAGCAAGTCCGGCGGCACCTCGAGGAAGCCGCTCTTCATCTCGTTAGCATAGGCGACAACGCCGCCGAGGAAGTATTGCGAGCTGCCCGGGGTGTCGGTAACCTTGGCCGAGATGAGGCCGCCGGTGCAGGATTCGGCCACCGCCAGGCGCAGGTTGCGGTCGCCGAGGAGGCGGCCGGTGACCATGGCCATGTTGTCGCCGTCATGGCCGTAGATGGCGTCGCCAAGCACGGTGGTGATGGCATGGCAGGAGGACTTGAAGAGCCGCTCGGCGTTGTTGGTCTCCTTGTCGCGCACGGTGAGGCTGAGGTGGACTTCGGGAAAAACCGGATAATAGCCGATATGGGCGTCGAGGCTGAGGTCGAGGGTATTGATGCGGCGGTTGACCTCGGTCTCCGGCAGGTTGAAGATGCGGAAGACGCGCTGATAGGTGGTCAGTCGATGGTCCTTCTGCCAGGCGGACAGCTTGGGCAGCACCTGCTCGACGAGGAGCCGCCGCATCTGGCTGGGAATGCCGGGCAGGAAGAAGATCGGCTTGTCGTCGTGCACCAGCAGGTAGCCGGCCATGCGCGACTGCGGGCTGAGGGCTTCCGCCCCCGAGGGCAACCAGGCGAGCTTTTCCAGCTGGCTCACCGGGGTGTCGGTGATTTCGTCGAGGTGGCTGCGGATGTTGGCGAGGATCTCGTAGTTGGGCATGGTCGGCCGGTTGAGGGCCTTGGATACCGCTTCGTTGGTGAGGTCGTCGTCGGTGGTGCCGAGCCCGCCGGTGACCAGCACCGCGTCGGCCCTGCCCAGGGCCTGCTTGAGGGCTTCGCCGATGAGATTGGGAGCGTCGCCGATGGTGTTCATGCCGTAGATCTCGTAGCCCGCCTCGAAGAGGTTGCGGGCGGCGAAGCTGCTGGTGGTGTTGAGGATTCTCCCCGAGGTGAGCTCGTTGCCGATGGCGATGATCTCGATCTTCATTGCTGCTCGATCTCCCCTAGAACGTGGTCGTTGCCTTCGCCGCACAGCCGTACTGGGAGGATCTCGCCAATATGGCGAGCCTCCCCGGGGAAGTGCACGAGGATATAATTATCGGTGAAGCCGTGCAGGTTGCCGTGGCCGTCGCCGCCCTCGACCAGCACCTTGCGGGTGGTGCCAATAAAGCGGCGCGCGAAGAGGCGTTTCTTCTCTTCGCCCAAGGTCAGCAGTACGGCGACACGGCGCGCCTTCTCGGCGGCGGGCACCTGGTCGGGAAAGCCGGCCGCCCTGGTGCCGGGCCGCATCGAGTAGGGAAAGACGTGGAGGTAGGTGCAGGGCAGGGCGGCGAGAAAATCCCGGCACTCCTCGAAGTGTCCTTCCGTTTCGCCGGGGAAGCCGACCAGCACGTCGACGCCGATGGCCATGTCGGGCACCGCCTCCAGACAGGAGTCGATGGTTGCGGCGAATTGGGCGGTGCTGTAGCGGCGGTTCATGCGTTCGAGAATAGACTCGCTGCCGCTCTGCAGGGGGATGTGCAGATGCGGGCGGATGTTGTCGCGCCCGGCGACGAGGCGCAGCAGAGATGTGTCGATCTCCATCGGTTCGAGGGAGCTGAGGCGAAAGCCGACCTCGGGCAGGGCGTGGCTGAGCAGGGAGAGCAGCCCGCCAAGGCTCTCTGCAGGCTGCAAGTCCTTGCCGTAGTTGCCGAGGTGGATGCCGGTGAGGACGATCTCGCGGTGCCCGCTGGCGGCGAAGAGGCGGGCCTGCTGTAGGGCCTCCTGCGGCGGCAGGCTGCGGTTCGGGCCGCGGGTATAGGGGACGATGCAGTAGCTGCAGAAGCTCTCGCAGCCGTCCTGGACGCGCAGGTAGGCGCGGCAGCGCTCGCCGAAGTGCTTCAGCGGCAGGCGGCAGATGGTCCTGGCGGCGCGGATGTCGCCGAGGTGCAGGGCTTGCCTTTCTTCGCCGTCAAGGGCCAGGGGCACCAGCCGGTCTTTGACGGCGTTGCCGACCACCAGCAGGCGGCGCCCGGCGAGGCGTTCATCCTGCAACAGGCGTCGTCCCTCCAGTTCGGCATAGCAGCCGCAGACGACGAGGGTGGCGCGCGGGTGGCGGCGCAACAGGCGGAGGACGAGACGCCGCGACTGTGCCCCCGCCGAGGCGGTGACGGCGCAGGTGTTGACGACGACGATGTCGGCGTCGTCGCCCGTGGAGACGACGAAGCCGTGCCCTTCGAAGCCGTCCTTGAAGGCCGCCGACTCGAACTGGTTGACCTTGCAGCCGAGGGTGCTGATGACCACCGTTTTCATGGCTGCGGCGAGGCCCCGACGATGACCGCCGAGCCGAGCAACTCGTCGCCATCATAGACGACCGCGTACTGGCCGGGGGTGATGGCGCGCTGCGGCTCGCCAAAGCGGATGTCGTACCCTGCGTCGGCAGGCTGCAGCCGGGCCGCGGCGCCTCTGTGGGTCGAGCGGATGCAGACCGTCAGCGGGCGCCCGTCCTGGGGTGGCGTTCCGGCGAGCCAGTGCCAGTCGCGCACCCGGACCAGGTCGCTGTACAGCTCGCCTTCCTCGCCGACCACCACGGTATTGGTCTCATGGTGCAGGGCGATGACATAGAGGGGGTGGGGGGCGGCGAGGCCCAGGCCACGGCGCTGGCCGATGGTATGGCGGAAGAGGCCGCGATGGCGGCCGAGCACCCTCCCGGAAGTGTCGACGATCGGCCCGTCCGCCGGGTCCGCGCCATATCGCCTGGCGAGGAAATCGCCGAGCTCGCCGGGGTCGAGAAAGCAGACGTCCTGGCTTTCCAGGCCGCGAAAGTCGGCGAAGCCGTGTTGTTCCACCAGGTGGTAGGTCTGTTCCTTGTCCTGACCGCCGAGGGGAAAGAGGGTCCCCGCCAGCTGCTCGGCGCCGAGGCGGGAGAGGAAATAGCTCTGGTCTTTGCCCCGGTCGAGGCCACGAAAAAGGCGCGGCCGCGGGCCGTCGAGAACGAGGCGCGCGTAGTGGCCGGTGGCCATGGCGGCAAGGCCTTGCGCCAGCACCCTTTCCTGCAGCAGGCCAAACTTGATGGTCGGGTTGCAGATCATGCAGGGGTTGGGAGTGCGACCAGAAAAATATTCGTCAGTAAAGGGGGAAAGAACGAATTCCTCAAAATGCTCGGAAAGGTCGACGACATGCAGCGTGATGTCGAGGCGCTGGGCGAGGCGGCGCACCCGTTCCTCCTGCTCTGCGGCGCGGCGATGCGGCAGGCGCATGAAAAAACCTTCGACGTGGTGCCTGTGGGAAAGGAGCAGGGCGCAGGCGGTGGAGTCGACGCCGCCGCTCATCGCTATGCCGATGGATGACTCTTTCACTCTCGCTGTTGCAATCCCGAGTCGCTTGCTCTATGTAGGGGGTTGAAAAATGGGCGGCCGAAACCCGGCTGATCGCCGGACCCGGTCCCGCCGCTGGCGGGCTGCGATGTTGGTTGCGGCAGGGACGCCGCCGCGCACGTGCCCCCTTACCATACAATACCATGGACGACAATGAAAGCGGCAAGGCTTTGCCGCCGCACATCCCCGAACTCCTCGCCCCCGCCGGGACCTATGCCAAGCTGGTCACCGCCATCCACTACGGCGCCGACGCCGTCTACCTCAGCGGCAAGCGCTTCGGCCTGCGCGAGAAGGCGGGCAATTTCACCGAGGAGGAGATGGCCCGGGCGATCGACTTCGCCAGGGCGGCCGGAGTCAAGGTCTACGTCACCGTCAATATCTTCGCCCATCACGACGATATCGAGCTCCTTCCGCCCTACCTGCTGGGGCTGCGCGATTTGGGCGTCGACGGGCTGATCGTCGCCGACCCCGGCGTGCTCGCCCTGGCCCATGACACCGTGCCCGAACTCACCCTGCACCTCTCCACCCAGGCCAATGTCACCAACAGCCGTGCCGCCCGCTTCTGGGCGGGGCAGGGGGTGAGCCGCATCAACCCGGCGCGGGAGCTGTCCCTGGAAGAACTGCGCCTGCTGCGGGCAGGTACTTCGGCGGAGCTCGAGGTCTTCGTCCACGGCGCCTTGTGCATCTCCTATTCCGGGCGCTGCCTGCTGTCGAGCTACATGACAGGTCGCGATGCCAACCGCGGCCATTGCGCCCATCCCTGCCGCTACCGCTACCAGCTGCTCGAGGAGACTCGCCCCGGAGAGTATTTCCCGGTGGAGGAGGACAGCCGCGGCACCTATATCTTCAACTCCAAGGACCTCTGTCTGCTCGATCGGCTACCGCAGCTGGTCGCCCTGGGGATCGACGCCCTGAAGATCGAGGGTCGCATGAAGTCTCTCTTCTATGTCGGCGGAGTGGTGCGCGTCTATCGCGCCGCGCTCGATTATCTCGCCGCCTTGCCCGCCGCGGCCTGGCAGGATCCGGCGGCCATCGCCCTCCCCGACGAGTTTGGAGAAGAAATCGCCCGCATCGGCACTCGCGGCCTGTCGCACAATTTTTTCGACGCTAAGCCCGGCGCAGGCGAGATGATCTATCACCGGCCGCGCCAGGGGCAGAGCTTTGAGCCGGTGGCAGTGGTGGTGGAGGTCGGGAGAGGGGAGGTGACTGTCGAGTTTCGCAATCAGGTAGGCCTCGGTGAAGAGATCGAGTATATGGAGCGCGGCCTTGTCGTACAGCGGGTGATGCTGGCCGCCATGTCTGGCGACGAAGGCGGGGCGGTCGCCCAGGCCAATCCCGGCAACCGCCTCAAGGTGGTCACCGAGCCACCCCTGCGCGGGGTGGAGATCGACGGCCTGTTGCGGCGTCGCAAGAAGACAAGTCCTCACGGTGGTTGAGTCCCGGCTGGCTGTCCTGGGGCTACCGATGGGCGGGACGACCGTGGCCGGCTGCTGCTGTCCGCAGATGAAGGGCTCTTCCTGCCGGGCGCTGCCGCTCAGGTGGCGGGGTGGGCGAAAATTCCATGCGTTCGCGTGCAAAGCGGTGTATTCTTCCCCTTCTTTTTATGGCGCCACGAGGCGACTTGAGGGCAAGGAGCGGCACATGCAACATCCCCTGGAAACGGTCAGGCTCGACAAGTGGCTGTGGGCTGCCCGCTTTTTCAAGACCCGCTCCATGGCCACCGAGGCGGTCTCCGGCGGCAGGGTGCACCTCAACGGCAATCGCAGCAAGCCGGCTCATCCGCTGCGCGTCGGTGACCGCCTGCTTATCACCATCGGCCCCTACCAGTTCGATGTGCAGGTGCTGGCCCTGGGCGAGCTGCGCCGCCCGGCAGCGGAGGCGCGGCTGCTCTACGAGGAGTCGGCGGAGAGCATCGCCCAGCGCCAGCGGCAGCGCGAAATGAAGAAACTGGCGGACGGCGGCTTTTCCGCCCCCGATCGCCGCCCTGGCAAGCGGGATCGCCGCAAGATCAGGGATTTTACCGGAAAGAACTGATGGCACGGGGCTCTTCCCCGGCCACCAACCCCAGGATGCGAGTGTGATTATGGAAAAGATGGCGCGGGCGCTGATCAGCTTGACCGACAAGGCTGGCATCGAAGGTTTCGCCAGGGAACTGGCGAAGCTCGGAGTCGAGATCCTCTCCACCGGCGGCACCGCCGCCAAGCTCCGCGACGCCGGGCTGGCAGTGGTTGACGTCTCGACCTTCACCGGCTTCCCCGAGATGCTCGACGGCCGGGTCAAGACCCTGCACCCCAGGGTGCACGGCGGCATTCTCTTCCAGCGCGGCAACGCCTCGCACCGCGAGCAGTGCCGGGCGCATGATATCGTGCCCATCGACCTCATCGCCGTCAACCTCTACGCCTTCGAGAAGACGGTGGCCGACCCGGCCTGCACCCTCGAGACGGCCATCGAAAATATCGATATCGGCGGGCCGACCATGCTGCGCGCCGCCGCCAAGAACTTCCACGACGTCACCGTCATCGTCGACCCGGCCGACTACCCGCGGGTACTCTTCGAGATCGCCGCCAGCGGCAATACCACCCTGGCCACCCGCTTTTACCTGATGAAGAAGGTCTACGCACTCACCGCCCGCTACGACAGCGCCATCTCGGCCTGGCTGGAGAGTGTCGATACTGCCGCCAACCCCTTGTTCGCGGAGAAGAAGAAATGCTGAAAATGGCCGTGTTGCTGTCGGGCAGTGGCCGCACCCTCGACAATTTCCATCAGCGTATCGAGGGCGGCAGCCTGGCAGCACGAATCGACGTGGTGATCAGCAATGTCGGCAGCGCCCTGGGCCTGGCCAAGGCGGAACGGTACGGCTATCCCGCTTTCCACTGTCGTGATGACCGCTCCATCAACCAGACCCTGGCCGGCTACGACGTCGACATCGTTTGCCTCGCCGGCTACCTCAAGCTCTACGTGCCGCCGCCGGCCCTGGCACGGGCGGTGATCAACATCCACCCCGCCCTCATTCCCAGCTTCTGCGGGCCGGGATATTACGGCCACCATGTCCACGAGGCGGTCAAGAAGCGGGGCTGCACGGTCAGCGGTTGCACCGTGCACTTCGCCGACGGCCTTTACGACAACGGGCCGATCATTTTGCAGCAGTGCGTCGAACTCGGCTATGACGACGATATCGACACCATCGCCGCCAAGGTCTTCGCCGTCGAGTGCCAGGCCTTTCCCGAGGCGATCAACCGCGTCGACAGGCTGGGTATCGACTATTTCTGGAAACGGGTGGGAGGTGAACGATGAACAGACGTCTGGTGATGAGCGCCGCCGATATCGACCTCGCCATTCAGCGCATTGCCCTGCAGATCCTCGAGCGGAACCATGACGGCGGCTCCCTGGCCCTGGTCGGCATCCATACCTGCGGGGTCTACGTGGCGCGGCGCATCCACGAGAAGCTGACAGCGCGGCTCGGCGCCCCGCCGGCCTTCGGCTCGCTGGATATCAACCTTTACCGCGACGACTGGAGCCTGCGCAGCCAGAACCCGGTAGTCAAGACGACCGACATCCCCTTCGTCGTCGACGACACCAACCTGGTGCTGGTCGACGACGTCATCTTCACCGGCCGCACCATCCGCGCCGCCATGGACGCGATCATCGACTATGGACGGCCGCGCACCATCCAGCTTGCCGCCCTGGTGGATCGTGGCGGCCGCGAGCTGCCCATCCAGCCGGACTTCGTCGGCCTGGCGGTGGGCATCCTCCCCGACGAGCGCATCCGCGTGCTCCTCGACCCGCAGGGGAGTGCCGGCGAGGTGGTGCTGGAGAGCTGATGGCCCAAGTGGAACTCCTTGCCCCGGCGGGCAGCGTCGAGACCTTTCTCGCCGCCCTGAACGGTGGTGCCGACGCCATCTATGTCGGGGCTCCCGCCTTCAATGCCCGCAACCTTTCCCGCGATCTGCGCCTCGAAGAGATCGCGGCGATGATCGGCCACTGCCATCGGCTCGGCAAGAAGCTCTTCGTCGCCGCCAACAGCCTGGTGCTGGAAGAAGAGCTGCCGCAGCTGCTGGAGCTGCTCGCCCTCCTGCGCGAGCTGCGTCCCGATGGGCTGATCGTCCAGGACCTCGGCCTGCTGCGTCTCGCCAGACGCCACTTCCCCGAGCTGCCTCTTCACGCCTCGACCCTGATGTTCGCCCATAACCACGAGGCGGTCAGTGCCTTGGCGGCCCTCGGTTGCCGGCGCGTGGTGCTGGCGCGGGAGCTTACCTTGAAGGAGATCGCCGCTATCGCCCAGCGCCGTGGCGACACCGAGCTTGAGGTCTTTATCCACGGGGCGATGTGCTTTTCCTATTCCGGACTGTGCCTGTTCTCGTCCTACCTCGGCGGCAAGAGCGGTCTGCGCGGGCGCTGCGTGCAGCCCTGCCGCCGCGGCTATGGCGAGGTCAGCCGTGGCCGCGCCGAACGGGAAGGTGCCAGCCGCTACCTCTTCTCGATGAACGACCTCAGCGCGCTCGAGGTCCTTGGCGAGCTGCTCGACACCGGCATTACCTCCCTCAAGATAGAAGGGCGGCAGCGCTCGGCCACCTATGTCGAACAGGTGGTCGGCGCCTACCGCCTGGTGCTCGACGCCCCCGTCGCAGGCCGGCACGAGGCGATGGCCGCGGCTCGCACCAGGATCGAGCGGGCCATGAGCCGCCGCACCGGCAGCGGCTACTTTCTCTCGCCGCAGCCGGCGGAGGCCATCACCCCTTACCACTCCGGCAATCTCGGCGTGCATCTCGGGCGCTTTTCGACGGTCAGGCAGGGCGGCGGCGAGCAGGTCTGCCGCCTGGTGCTGAAGAGCGGTCTGTGCGTCGGCGACCGGCTGCGGCTGCACCGCGAGCCCTCGGGGGAGAGGGTCGCCTTCCGCGTCAGGAGCATCTTTGTCGGTGCAGGTCTCGCCGAGCGTGCCGAGGAGGGCGACAAGGTCTCCCTGGCCCTGCCTCCGGGTTTTGTCATGGGCCGCGACATCCATGTCGAGGTCTACAAGGTCGATGGTGGCGAGAGTGGCCCCTCGCCGAGCCTGGCGGGAACCAGCGAGGCCGCCGCCGAACTGGTGGCGATACGCCGTCGCATCGCCCGGTCGCTGGGTGCCTTGCTGGCCAGTTATGCGCCGCGGCAAGAGAGCGGGCCGGATGTGCCCGTCGCCGGGCAGGGGCGCAAAGGTGGCGGCGAGCGGCGGCGGCCGGCGCTGCAGACGTGGCTGAAGACCGACTCGCTGAAGATCATCCTCGACCGCAGCTTTACCCCCGACCGCTATGTGCTGCCCCTGTCGCGGGTCCTCCTCGGCCAGGTGGCGGCCATCAGGGCCGGCCTGGGGCGTAACGTGCGCTCGGTGGTCTGGGCCCTGCCACCGCTCATCGGCGAGGGCGAACTGGCGCGCTATCGCCGGCAGATCGCCGTGCTGCTGCGCTCCGGTTTTCGCCTCTTCCAACTCGGCCATCTCAGCCAGGCGACCTTGTTCGCCGGGGAAAAGGCGCAGCTCTATGCCGATTACACCTGCAACTTCGCCAACCGCGAGGCCATGGCCATGGCCGCCGGTCTCGGCCTGGTTGGGGCGCAGGCCTCCATCGAGCTCGATCGCCAGGCCCTCGCCGCCCTGCTCGCCGGGGTCGCCGGCGAGGCGGCGCCCGATGAGGAGGGGCGACGACGCCGGCTGGCGGTGGGGTTGACCGTCTTCGGCAGCCCGGCCTTGTTCACCTCGCGTCTCGCCCCGGCGCACTTCCACTTCCAGCGGCAGATCCGCAGCCCGAAAAACGAGCTCTATCAGCTCAAGAAGGTCGACGGCGGCAGCATCGTCGTCGCCGACAAGCCCTTCTCCCTGCTCCCCTACCAGGAGGAGTTGCGTGACTTCGGCCTCGACTACATGGTGGTCGACATCACCGGCATGAGCCCTTCGGCACGCACCCTCGAGGAACTGCGCGAGCGCCTCGCCAACAGCGGCCGCTATGGCAAGCTGCCGACCTTCAACTACCTTGGCAAACTGCTGTAAGGCATAAAAGGAGGTTGGGGGAGCAGCCTTAGTTGCTCTTCTGGCTCTTGCCTTCGTCCATGCGCCGCATGCCTTCCATGAGCAGTTTCATGAAGAAGCCGATCTCCGGGGTGGAGAAATCCTCCGGGGCGATGCCGGGGGTGAAGCGGAAGCGTCCCGACTTCTCCTTGAGGATCTGGTAGAAGGCGAGGTCGCCGACATGCTCGCCGTACTTGGCCTTGATCAGCGCCCCCTGACGGAAGGAGAAGCGGGCGGTGCCGCGGCTCAAGTCGGTGATGGTGAGGATGCCGGTCTTGCTGTTCATGTTGAGGGTCTGGAAGAGCGCCTCGGCGGGGATCTCGGCGAGGTTGCCGACCATCCCCGAGCTGAGGTCTTCGGCACGGATGCGGTTCGACTTGATCAGCCGCTCCGCCATGAGCCGCGAGAAGTAGAGCTGGATGGCCGGGTAGATATCGAGGATCTTCTGGAAGTTCGGCTGGTTGATATGGAGGATGGTACTGGCTTCCTTGACCTGGATGGTGGCGTTGACGCAGTCGTTGCAGATCAGGCTCATCTCGCCGAAGACCTCGCCGCGGTCAAGGGTCGAGATGACGATGCCGGCGTCGTTGAGGACGTTGACGCTGCCGGAGACGATGATGAAAAAGCGCCCGCCCGGGTCGCCCTTCCTGATGACGATGTCGCCGGGCTTGTACTTGTTGATCTTGAAGTAGCTGATGACCGTCTCGAGGTGCTTCTCATCGATGTTCTTGAAGAAGGAGAAGCTGCTCAGCAGGTGCATCATCGAGCCCAGCTCTTCGCTGAGCGTGCCGCCGCCGTTCTTGATGAGGTGCTCGTCCTTGCTGTGCTCGAGCTTGACCGAACCGGTGCAGCCGCTGCAGCTGATCATGCACACCGGGATCTTGTCGGCGCGTTCGTACTGGATGACGATCTTGCCGAGGTCGCCGTCGAGGATCTTGCAGACCTTTCGCTCCAAGGGGAACTTGACGATCGTGGTAGTGATGAAGCTGTTTTCGTTCTCGCTTGACAGGGGTACGGCGATGCCGGAGAGTTCGAAGACGTCGCCGTACTGGTAGAGCGGGCAACTGCGGTTTTCGACGATGCGAAAGAGGATCTTGGGGAAACCCATCTGCTGTTCCTGGGGCTGTGGAGTGCCGGTGACCGCGGCGGGCAGGGGATAAGGCCCAAGGGCCGCCGGCCGTTTCCTGTTCTCGATTCTAGAGCTTAGCCGATGGCTGCGGCCGGTGTCAAATTTTCACGCCGTTCAGGTGGGCATACGTCGGTTTCAGATGATATTTGTTGACTTCTTTCTGTCGTTACAGTATATATCTCGTTCTTTCGTGGAGAAATGTTCCGTGCCGCTTTCCGCTTGCCCCGGTCGCGGCCACCAACTCGACCGTACAGGTTTTTCCAGTAATGATATATTCTCGGGAGGAGAATCTACGTGGCTAATCATAAATCCGCTGAAAAGAGAAGTCGTCAGGCCCAGGCGCAGCGTCTGCGCAACAGAATGAACAAGAGCAAGGTCAAGACCGTCATCGGTCGCCTCGACGAGGCCATCGCTTCCGGCTCCGGCGAAGCGGCTCAGGAGGCCCTGCGCAAGGCGATTTCGGTGGTTGCCAAGACCGCCAGCAAGGGCACGATTCACAAGCGGACCGCCTCGCGGAAGATCTCCCGTCTGACCAAGCGTGTCAATGCCATGAACACCCCCTCCTGATAGGGGTGTTTCCCCGGCGACGGGGTGAGTGAAGTGCAAAAGGGCCATGAAATCCGAGGATTTCATGGCCCTTTTTTTTGTGCAACGGTTCCCTGTGCTGGACAAAATGGCGCTGTGCTTGGTACAGTTGCGCCAGTTTTTCTCACCCCCCAGCCCCGCCGGAAGCGGGCCAACCCTGGCAGGACCAATGAATACCACATCTATCACCCCGGACGAGCGGCAATTTCTCGCCGACCTCTCCCTCCACTCCCTGGTGCCGGTGGCGACGCAACTCGTCGCCGACCTCGACACCCCCCTGACCCTTTTCGCCAAAGTGGCCGAAGGCAGAGACCATGCCTTCCTCTTCGAGAGCGTCGAAGGCGGGGAGAAGTGGGGGCGATTCTCCTTCATCGGCTACGAACCGATCCTTACTTTCCGCTCCCGTGGGGACGAGGTGCAGGTCAATCGCGCCGACGGCAACCTGGCCGAACAGCGCTGGCGCGACAATCCCCTTGCCGCCCTGAAGAAGCTGCTCAGCGAGCTCCGTGCCGCCGATTTCCCCGGCCTGCCGCGTTTTTGCGGCGGGGCGGTGGGCTATCTCGGCTATGACATGGTGCGCTTCATGGAGGAACTGCCCAGCGACAAGCCGCCGATGGATCTGCCCGATTGCTCTTTCATGGTGCCCAAGGTGGTGCTGGTTCACGACAGCCTGAAACAGCTGGTAACCGTGGTCTGCTGGGTTTATAACGACGGCCGCGACGGCCATGAGCTCTACGGCGAAGCTGTTCGGCTGTTGGCCGAGGTGGTTGCTGCCATCAGGACCCCGGTGCCGCCGTCGTTCTTTGCCGAGAGCGACCGTGGCGCGCCGCCGCATCGCTTCGAGCCGAACATGGACAAGTCCCAGTTCATGGCCATGGTGGAGCGGGCGCGGGAGTACATCCTTGCCGGCGATATCATCCAGGTGGTGCTGTCGCAGCGCTTTTCCGCGCCGACCAATGTGTCGCCGCTGGTCCTCTACCGTGCCCTGCGCCATATCAACCCCAGCCCTTATCTCTTCTATCTGCGCCTGGGAGAGGTGGTCCAGATCGGTTCCTCCCCGGAAATCCTCGTGCGCAAGGACGGTAACGATATCGAACTGCGCCCCATCGCCGGCACACGGCCGCGTGGTGCCAGCCTAGAAGAGGATCTCGCCCTTGAGCGGGAACTGCTCGCCGATCCCAAGGAGCGGGCCGAGCACCTCATGCTCGTCGACCTCGGGCGCAACGACGTCGGCCGGGTGGCCCGGGGCGGCAAGGTGCAGGTGCGCGACCTGCTGGTGGTGGAGCGCTACAGCCATGTCATGCATCTCGTCTCCGGCGTTCACGGCGAGCTCGACGAAGGCCGCGACCAGTTCGACGTGCTCGCCGCCTGCTTCCCCGCCGGCACGGTCAGTGGCGCCCCCAAGATCCGGGCGATGCAGATCATTGACGAGCTCGAGCCGCATCGCCGCGGCGCCTACGCCGGTTCCGTCGGCTACTTCGGCTTCTCCGGCAACATGGACTTCTGCATCACCATCCGCACCTTCGTCCTCCATGGAGGCAGGTTGTGGATTCAGGCGGGGGCGGGTATCGTCGCCGACTCCCGGCCGGAGGGCGAGTACGAGGAAACCATCAACAAGTCCCTGGCCCTGCGCCGTGCCGTGGAACTGGTAGAAAAGGGGTTCTGAGATGCTGCTGATCATCGACAATTACGACTCGTTCACCTATAACATCGTGCAGACGGTGGCCGCCAACGGCCTCGCCGCCGGCATCCAGCACGATATCCGCGTCTTTCGCAACGACAAGATCACCCTCGCCGAGATCGAGGCCCTGGCGCCGCGGCGGCTGCTTATCTCCCCCGGGCCCTGCACCCCAAGGGAAGCCGGTATCTCCATTGCCGCCATCCGCCACTTCGCCGGCAAGATTCCTCTGCTCGGGGTGTGCCTCGGCCATCAGGCCATCGGCGAGGCCTTCGGCGGGACGGTGGTGCGGGCGGGGCGGATCATGCACGGAAAGACCAGCCCGATGACCCACGATGGCAGCGGTGTCTTCAGCGGCCTGCCCAACCCTTTCGAAGGCATGCGCTACCACTCCCTGCTGGTTCAGGAGAGCGACCTGCCCTCCTCGCTGGTGGTGACCTGCCGCAGCGACCAGGGCGAGCTGATGGGCCTGCGCCATCGCGAGCTGGCGGTGGAAGGGGTGCAGTTTCACCCTGAGTCGATCATGACTCCGGCCGGGGTCACCCTGCTGGCCAATTTCATGTCCCCCGATTACCCGCGCATGCTCGGCCGCTGAAAAGGGCTGAAGTGGCGATATCTCCACGGAGGAGAAGACGATGACTATCAAAGAGGCGATCGGTACGGTGGTGGCCGGCACCAATCTCGGCGAGTACGAGATGGTGGCGGTGATGAACCAAATCATGGAAGGCATGGCCACCGATGCCCAGATCGGCGCCTTTATCACCGCTCTGCGCATGAAGGGCGAGTCGGTGGATGAGATCGTCGGGGCGGTGCGCGTCATGCGCGACAAGGCGACCTTCGTCGACACCGGCGTCGATACCGCCGGCGGCCAGGTGCTGATGGACATAGTCGGCACCGGCGGCGACGGTGCCGGCACCTTCAACGTCTCCACCACTTCGGCTTTCGTCGTCGCCGCCGCCGGAATCCCGGTGGCCAAGCATGGCAACCGTGCGGTGTCCTCGCATTGCGGCAGCGCCGACGTCCTCGAGGCACTGGGCGTCAACCTTGGCATGGCGCCAGCCCTGGTGGCGGAGTGCGTGCGCAGCGTCGGTATCGGCTTTCTCTTTGCGCCGATGCTGCATGGGGCGATGAAATACGCCATCGGCCCGCGCCGCGAGATCGGCATCCGCTCGATCTTCAACGTCCTCGGGCCGATGACCAACCCCGCCGGGGCTAACGTCCAGCTCACCGGGGTGTTCTCGCGGCAGCTGACCACCATTCTCGCCGAGGTGCTGGTGCGGCTGGGTATCAAGCGTACCCTGGTGGTGTGGGGGGAGGGCAATCTCGACGAGCTGACCATTACCGGCACCAGCCATATCGCCGATGGCCATGATGGCCAGGTGACCTGTTACACCATCGAACCCGAGGATGTCGGTCTGCAACGGGCCACGCTGGCCGACATCCGTGGCGGCGCCACCCCGGCCGAGTCCGCCGAGCAGGTGCGGCAGGTGCTGGCCGGCCAGCCGGGGCCGCGCCTCGACATGGTGCTGCTCAACAGTGGCGCGGCGCTGCATGCCGCTGGATTGTGCGCGGACATCGCCAGCGGTGTTCACCTGGCCGGCAGGCTGATTGTCAGCGGCGCGGCACTGGAGAAGCTCGACGGCCTGGTGCAGTTCTGCCGCAGTCGAGGTTGAGGGAAACCATGATCCTGCAGACCATTGTCGAGAGAAAACGCGAAGAGGTCGCCCTGCTGCGCCGCCGCGGCATCGTTCTTCCCGAGGGCTGGGGCGAGAGCGCTATCCCCGCGCCGCGCGGGTTTCATGACTGTCTGCTGCAGTACGACGGCGTAGCGGTCATCGCCGAGGTCAAGAAGGCTTCACCCTCGAAAGGGGTGATCTGCGCCGACTTCCACCCGGTGGCGATCGCTGCCAACTACCAGCGGCAGGGGGCGCAGGCCATTTCGGTGCTCACCGACGTCGATTTCTTCCAGGGCTCGCTGCGCTACCTCATGGAGGTGCGGCAGGCGGTGCCGCTGCCGGTGCTGCGCAAGGACTTCATCATCGACGAGTTGCAGATCCGCGAGGCCAGCCTCCATGGCGTCGACGCCATCCTGCTCATTGCCGCCATCCTCGACACATCGCAGCTGCGCGATCTGCGGCAGATGGCCGAGGAATTGGGCATGGACGTGCTCGTCGAGGTCCACGACGAGGAGGAGACCGAGCGCGCCCTGCGCGCCGACAGCCGCCTTATCGGGATCAACAACCGCAACCTGGCGACCTTCATCGTTGATGTCGAGACCACCTTCCGCCTCAAGCAGCTGATTCCGGCAACCATTCCCGTGGTCAGCGAGTCGGGTTTGCAGAGCGCGGCGGAGTTCGCCCGCCTGCGCCGGGAAGGCATCGCTGCCGCGCTGATCGGCGAGACGCTGATGCGCGCCGGCAGCGACAGCGACCTGCTGCGCACCCTGCGCGGGTAAGGATGATGAACATGCAGAATTCAGCCTGGCGCAGGACCAGGGTGAAGATGTGTGGCACCACCCGTGGAGAGGACGCCAGAGAGGCGGTGCGCCTCGGCGTCGATGCCCTCGGGTTCATCTTTTATCGGCGCAGCCCGCGCTTCATCGAACCCGCAGCCGCCGGCGAGATCATCGCCCAGTTGCCACCGCTGGTTGACCGGGTCGGGGTCTTCGTCAATGCTCCCCTGGATGAGATTGAGGCCTGCGCCGCATGTGGGCTGTCGATGGTGCAGCTGCACGGCGGGGAGAGCCCGCAGTTCTGCCGCGAGGTGAGAGCGGCTTTGCCCTATTGCCGGGTGATCAAGGCCTTTCGTGTCGGGGAGGGCAGTACGCCAGAGGATTTCGCCGCTTATGAGGAAAGCGTCGACGCCTTTTTGCTCGATACCTATGTCAAGGGGGCGCCGGGGGGTACCGGGCAGATCTTCGACTGGTCGCGGGTCAGGGAGCTCAAGCTTGCCAGGCCGCTTTTTCTCGCCGGCGGGTTGACACCGGAAAATGTCGTCCGGGCGATCGACGAGGTCGGCCCCTATGCCATCGACATCAACTCCGGGGTGGAGGCGCGACCGGGGGTCAAAGATCCGCAGCGTCTGGCCCAGTTGCTGGGTGAAGTGGCGCGGCTCAGCGGGCGATGACGAAAGCGCCCTTGTAACCGCTTTCGAGGAGGGCTCTTTCGGCGCTTCGTGCCGCCTGCATAGTTTTGCCGACATAGACCTGAACGCGGTAGAGCAGGGTATTTGCCGCGGCGGTCTCCCTGATGGTGGCGGTATGGCCCGCTTCGGCGAAACGTTTCTGCAGGCGCAGCGCGTTATTCTGCCTGGCGAAAGAGCCGATCTGCACATAGAACTCGCCCTGGTCGAGATTCTGCCTGAAAAGGCGAATCTGCCCGCCGTCGTTTTCTTCTTCCCCTTCCGCCATGGCGACGATCTGAACCTTGGCGGTTCCTTTGCCGTAGAGACCGAGGGCCCGCGCCGCCTTGTAGCTCAGGTCGATGATGCGCCCGCCGCAGTACGGCCCCCGGTCGTTGACGCGTACCACGGTCTTTCTGTCGTTTTCGAGGTTTTTGACCAGCAGCACGGTGTCCATGGGCAGGGTCTTGTGGGCTGCGGTCAGCGAGTGCATGTCGTACCGTTCGCCATTGGAGGTAAGGCGGCCGTGGAAGGAGGGGCCATACCAGGAGGCAAGGCCTTTCTGCGAGAAGCTCTCGTCGGGGGGAAGCTGGAAGTAGGTCTTTTCGCCTATGGTATGGGACTCTTGATACAGCGAGGGGGTAGTGTTGGCGTATCCAGGGCCGGCGAGCAAGACGAAAAGAGCAAGAAACCGCGACATCGTCAACAGGGAGCGCCCAAGGAGGGAGTCTAGCCGGGGCCCTTGCCTGGAGTTGAAGAATCTGGTGGGCGGAATATTTTGGGAAAGGGAAACCATCCTCAAAAGGTCACAGGTCAGGTATGAAATCAAGGTTCGTGGATTGAAAGGACCGTTATTGCTGATTTGCTGTCGACGTTAGGGCTATTATGGCCGAAAATGATCGGCGAGTCAAAAGGAAGCGGTGTTTTCCCAGGCGTTATTCCGGGGACGGGTCGGTGAACGGTTCCGTGCTAACGGCTGGATCCTGCGTCGGTCATAATGGTTGAACTTTGGACGATTACCTGATATATACGCCTTCTGATATTTTTCCCCGCCGGGTTCTCGCTCGGCATGCCTCTACAACGCCAGCATAGCTCAGTCGGTAGAGCGGCGCTCTCGTAAAGCGCAGGCCATCGGTTCGATCCCGATTGCTGGCTCCAATGTCGCTACATGCCTTGGTGCGCATTGCTCTTCGCGCTCCAAGGCTTTTTTTTATCTTCCGGCAGCCTGTTCATGGCTGTGCTGATGTGTTTTAGCAAAAACCCGCTAGGTCGGTTATGGATTTCGGCTAGTTAGCCGTGAACGCGGATTTGCTCCACTCGGCCAAGGTCTTCCTGAAACCACCGTTATTGTCTTCCCCAGCACTCTTTGCCGGAGAGGCTCACCTGTAGAATACCGCAGATAATTGCCGGGATTTGTACGGATTGTGCCCTGCTCGGCCCTATGATATTTAGCTTCCGGGGGACGTCGCGTGTCGGCGTCAAGTAAGGAACCTTCACCCGCCAGCAATACTAACCAAGGGAACGCCGAGATGCGAACGGAACAGCCAGGCCTCATCAGGAACCTCGCCTCCATGGTCATCGTTGCATCGCTCGTTTTTGTCTGCGAAGCCAGTGCCATAGCCGACAGTTCTCATTGGCTGACACCCGAAAGCGGTTCCAGTCTTCCCTCGTTTGTCGAGAAGCCGCCAATTGAGCAGTTCCCTGAATACATGGAATCGACGAGCGATATCCTGCACGGATTGATGAGGTACAAGGCCCAGTTGGAGTTGTTCCGCGAGGAAATTCTCGAGGGCTACAACCGCTCGGTGATCGCCTATATCGATCAATTGACAGATTCAGCCAGCCAACTGGAACTGGAGTATATGCGGGGGACGATTACGCGGGCAGTCTACGACCAGCGCCACGCCTACCTCGTCGCCGAACTCGGCAAGACTCGCGAGAAGGGCAAGTATATGGCGGTATATTATGGGTGCCTGGGGAAGTACAAGTCGGAAATCAAACTGGTCGTCGAGCAGATCGCTAAGAAGAAAAAAGATGGCATCCGCTTTTAGCAGGAGCCGATATGGAAGATCTTACAGCGAATTTTTCTGCCGCAGCATACGCTCTGAAGATTCTCTTGCCCGTATTCCTTTTTGCGGCACTGGTGGTATGCTGTCTTGCCCTGATGCATAAACGCTGGCCTGAAACGTCCTTCTTCTTCTGCCTGATGCTCTTTGCGGTGTTTGCGGCGTTCGGCTCCACCATCGGCATGTTCATGGGGGCGAGCCGCTCCGACATCGTGTCCAGCCTTTTGCCGCCGATCATTACGCTGATCTCCGGATATATCATCTTTGTTGGCAGCAAGGACCTCTCGCCACCGATCCGAGTCATTGTCCCTGGTGCTGTTCTGTCGCTCTTGGTCTGCTTGCTGTTTGCCGCCTATTATATGAAATCGTGGTATACATTCGTGCCTGTGGCCGATTGATTCGGCATTTTTGCCTGATATGCGCAGGAGTTGGTGACCAGAAAGCTGTGTAAGGAAGGTGACTCAGTCCACGGGCCCCTCGCAAAGGGCCAAAAATAGAACGTCAGCGATGGAAAACCCGCGCCTGGGGTCGTTCCGCCGCTGACGTTTTTTATTTCGAGGATGTCCGAGATGTTGGTTTCGCCCCAGCTGAGGGCGAGGGGGAAGCCGTCGTCAGAGGCTAGCTTCCCCCGGAGTGCCGCCGGCAATCTTATTCCACGCTCACCGAACCCATGCTCGCCTCGTTGCCTTTGCCGATGGCGATG